>NZ_FNSZ01000001.1:2400000-3600000 GCF_900105245.1 Streptomyces sp. 1222.5
CCGCGGCGAGGACCCGGCGCTGCCCGTCGGTCTTGCCGGCCACGCGCAGCGGCAGCAGGGCGGTGCCGAGGCGGTCGTCGGGGAACGGGGCGCGGGTCACGAGGGCGGAGCCCGCGGTGTGCCAGGCCGCCTGCACGGTCCGGCGCGCCGGATCGCGCAGGGCGGTCTCCAGCAGGACGATGCCGTCCGCGGTCAGCCGCTCGCCGACGACACGCGGCTCCGGTTCGGCCTGTACGGCGAGGTCCAGCCGGACCGGTCCCTCGGCGCCGTCGGCGGTGCACCCGATGCGGAACCCGCGCCGCCCGCCGGCGTCGGGGCGCGCCCGTTCCGGCACGCAGGCGGCCGGGTCGGGGAACGCCTCCCGGAGTGTGGCGCCGCCGCCGAGCCGGGCGAGCGCCTCGAAGGCGGCGAGCGCCGTCGTCTTGCCCGCGCCGCTGGGTCCCGCGAACAGGGTGACGGGGCCCAGCGGGAACCCGGCCCGCCGGTGCCCGGCGAAGGCCGACAGCCGCAACTCGGTGACGCGGGCACGCCCGTCGGGGGGTCTGCGGGACTGCGCGGGGACGGTCGCAGCGGATTCGTCGGCCGCCGGAGGCCCGGCGTACACGGAAGGCACGGCCATGAGCGGACCGTAGGCCTCCGCTCCGGCGGCGAACCGTTTGGCCCTCCGCACCTTCCTACGATCGAGGGACGGGCCGGGGCCGCAACGGGACACCGGTATGACGAACACCGGCCGAAGAGCCACGGTGAACAGCCGCGATGGGGATCGGGCCCGACAGCACTCGCGGCCCGAGGCCGGCCGCCGGGAACGGCCACAGCCCGAGGCCAGATGCCGGGTACGCGGCCCGAGGCCGACCGCCGGGAACGGCCACAGCCCGAGGCCAGATGCCGGGTCCGCAGCCCGAGGCCGACCGCCGGGAACAGTGCAGCTGGGGACCAGTTACCGGATGCAGCCGCGGCCCGAGATCGGCCCCGGGAACGACATCGGCCGCAGGCCGGATACCGGGTGCAGCCGCGACCGAGGGCCGGCCGGCAAGATCCGCACCGGCCGGAGGCCGGTCGCCGGGGACACCCCCCAGGAGCACCCGCGGCCCGGCCTCAGCCCCCGGAGACCCCCGCCCCCTCCATCAGCCCGCTGACCTCCGTGCCGGGTGGGGTGAGGAGGAACACGTTGCGGTCGACACGGTGCATCCCGCTGCCGAGGCCGAACACCACGCCCGTACTGAAGTCGAGGACGCGCTTGGCGACATCGCCCTCCGCGCCGGACAGGTCGAGCAGCACGGGCACCCCGGCCATCAGCGTCTCGGCGACCTCCCGCGCGTCGCCGAAGACGTTGACGCGCAGCACCACGAAACGGCGCCGGGTCTCGGTCTCGGAGTCGGGCAGCGAGCGGTGGTCGACCGCGGACGGCCAGGCGTCCCGGCCCCGCAGCGGCACGACCTGGGCGAGCCCTTCCCACTGTTCATCGGTGACGTCGTAACGGCTCACCGGCTCCCCCCGACCTGACTCGCACTCATTGACTGCACCGGTCAATTCTTACTCCAAGTCACCCGTTCGGCCCAACAATGACACGGTGCGCGACCGACACGGAGGCACCGACCCGGGCGCGACGCGGGTCACTTGTACGCTTACGCCCGCTTCTTACCGCCCTCCTACCGGACTCTTCACGTGCCGCGACACTCCGCTCACCGGCCGCCACTAGCGTCCGGCTCCGTGCACTTGGCAGAAACACAGCAGGTGACACCCGGCCGGCGGACACTGTCGGCGGTGTCCGCCGCCCCGGGGGACCTCACGGAGGACACGCGGGGACCGGCGCAATTGCATCGCGTGCTGACGCTGCTCGCCGACGTGAGTCTCTTCATCGGCACGCGCTCGGTGTGGACCCAGGCGGCCACGAACCGGCCGGTCCTCGCGGGCGTCATCTCCGTCTGCTACGCCGCGATCCTGGCGACCGGCGTACTCGCGCTGACGGTCCGCCGGACGCGCTCGCTCGCCCGTCTGGACCTGCTGGTGCTGGCGACCGCGGTCACCCTCGCCCTGTGCGCCTGGGCACTGAACCACGCCGGTGGCGACGAGGCGGTCCTCACCACCCAGGCAGCGCGCGAACTCGTCGCCGGACACGCCGTGTACGGGCAGCCGTGGCCGTGGCTGTTCCACATGAAGGGCGTCGCGCTGACGGCGACCATAGACGGCGGGTACGACTTCACCTACGGCTATCCCCCGCTCGCCCCGCTGCTCACCGCGCCGTTCCTGTGGCTGGGTCACGGCGGCGCCCCGGCGACGGCGGCGGCCACAGCCGTACTCCTCGTGGGCACGGTCGTGCTGTGGCGGCTGCTGCCGGTACCGTGGCGCCCCGCGGCCACGATGGTGTGCCTGGGCTTCGGTTTCCTGCCGATGTACGCCCGGCAGGGGTACCCGGCGATCGTCGGCATGGTGCTGCTGGTGCCGGTGGTGGTGCGCTGGCCGCGGCTCGGCGCCCGGGGCCGGCTGGGCGCCGCGGGGGTCGCGCGGGCCGCGTGCCTCGGCGCCGCGTGCGCCGCACAGCAACTCCCCTGGTTCGTCGCGCCGTTCCTGCTGGCCGGGTGGTACGCGGTGCGCCGCGGCGAGCTGGGCGCGCGGGCGGCCGTATGCGTGGTGCTGCGGATCGCCGGGATCGCGGCCCTGACCTGGCTGCTGCTCGACACGTACTTCGTGGTGAGCGAGCCCGGCCCCTGGCTCCGGGGCATCTTCCTGCCGCTGACGCAGGGCGCGGTGCTGCACGGCCAGGGCCTGGTGGACGTCTCGCTGTACTTCACCCACGGCAGCGACCGGCTGGACTGGTACGGCAGGGCGAGCGTGCTGCTGGTGGCGGCGTTGCTGGCGGTGTTCGTGCTGTTCGTCCGGCGGCTCGGCCCGGCCGCGACGGTGCTGCCCTGGTGCGCCTTCTACCTGGCGACCCGCTCGCAGGACGGCTACTACCTGATGATGACGCCGTTGTGGCTCGCGGCGGCGGTCACCGTGCCGCCGCCGGAGTTCTCGCGCGCGTGGCGGCCGCGGCCCCGGTGGGCGACCGGCCCGCGCCGCCGGGCCGCCCTGGCCGCGGCCGCCGCGCTGCTGGTGGCGCCCGCGCTGGTGAGCGCCGCCCTGGCGGCGTCGGGGCGGCCGCCGCTGCGGATGGACGTCGCGGCGGTACGGCGCGGCCCGGCGCGGTCGCTGTCCGCGCTGACCCTGAGGGTCGCCAACACCGGTGATGTCTCTCTGACCCCGCACTACATGCTGACCACCGGCCAGGGCATGAGCCGTTACTGGTCGCTCGTGCGCGGCCCGGCGACGATTCCCGCGCACGGCACGGCGACGGTGGAACTGTGGGCGCCCGGAGGCCGGTTCGCGGTGCCCGCCAAGCCGAGCACCCGACTGCGGCTGCGCGCCTTCACGGGGACCCCGCAGACGCTCTCCACGCGGGACGTGCGGCGAGCCGAGCTGGGCGTCCGGGGCTGAGCCCGGGCGGTCGCCCCTCGTGTGAAGGACCGAGCGGTCAGGCCCGCACGCGTGAAGGACCGAGCGGTCAGGCCCGCACGCGAAGAACCGAGCGGAGTCAGGCCCGCGCGCGTGGATGCCCGTACCGTCAGCCCCCCGCGCGCGTGAAGCGGAGGCTCGCCGTCACCGTGGTCAGGCCGCGCATCATGCCGAGCTGGTTCCGGCCCCTGCCGACCCGGGCGCGGTCCACGTCGAACTCGGTCTCCAGGGTGAGCGCGTCGGCGTCGGCCGGGAGCAGGCGCGCAGTGAGGGTCTCCGGCTCGGTGACGCCGCGTACGGTCAGGCTGCCGGTGACGCGGACGCCGCCAGCGTCGAGGCGGTCGGCGGCCTGCACGGCGAAGGTGATCTCCGGGTGGTCGCCGGCGTCGGAGAAGTCCGCCGAGCGCAGGTGGGTGTCTTGCTTGGTGTTCCCGGTGTCCAGGGAGGCGGTGCCCAGGGTCACGGTGCCGGTGGCCGAGCCGTCGGGCCGCACCTCGCCCCTGCCGCCGATCTCCGTGAACGCGCCCTTCACGATGACGAGACCCCACGCTCATGGGGTGCTCCTCAGCAGTGGTCCAATTGTGGATGACTTCACGCGAGCCGCTGATCCAAGAGTGGACGACACGGCTCGCCTACAGATCGCCTGCCTCCAGCACGCGGGCCTCGTCAGCCGCACGTCCGTGTGCGGCGACAAGCAGGGCGTGCAGGTCGCCCTCAGCGAGAGGGCGCGCGACCGCCCGCGCGAGACGTCGTCGCTGCTGGCCGGCACCGTGCGGCAGGCCCTCTCCGACTCCGTCGGCCCCGACCAGCGCGCGGCCATGTGCGCGCTCGTACCCGACCTGGAGCAGGGGGCGGACCGGCCCGCGAGCCGACCGTGACGGCCCGGGGAGGCGCAGGTCACAACCGCAAGGGGAGAAAGCTCACAGCCCCCGCGCTGCACTCGGTTGAGCGGCCTGCCCTAGCATCCGAGCATGACGGTCCTGCCTGACGACGGGCTCCCACTGGCCGCCGAGTTCCCTGACGCGACACACGAGCAGTGGCAACGCCTGGTCGAGGGTGTGCTGCGCAAGTCGGGCAAGGAAGTCTCGGGCGCGGCAGCTGAGGACGCCCTGTCCACGACGCTGGAGGACGGGCTGCGCACCCGGCCCCTCTACACCGCGCGCGACGCCGCGCCCGACCCCGGCCTGCCGGGCTTCGCCCCCTTCGTACGGGGCGGCCGCGCCGAGGGCGGTGTCACGGGCGGCTGGGACGTGCGCCAGCGGCACGCCGTGCTCACCGACCGCTCGGCGAGCGCCGTGCTGGCCGATCTGGAGAACGGCGTCTCCTCGCTGTGGCTGGTGCTGGGCGAGGGCGGTATCCCGGTCCCGGAGCTGGGCCGTGCGCTCGACGGTGTCTATCTCGACCTGGCGCCCGTCGCGCTGGACGCGGGCCGTGACACCGCGGCCGCCGCCGCGGCGCTGCTGAGGCTGTACGAGGAGCAGGGCGTCGACCCCAAGGCCGTCCGCGGCACCCTGGGCGCCGACCCGCTCGGCCACGAGGCACGGACCGGCGAGGCCCTGGAGTTCGCGCCGTTCGCCGCCCTGGCCGCACGCTGCGCCGAGACGTACCCGGGGCTGCGCGCGCTGACCGTGGACGCGCTGCCGTACCACGAGGCGGGCGGCTCGGCCGCGCAGGAGCTGGGCGCCTCGCTCGCCACCGCTGTCGCCTACCTGCGGGAGCTGACCGAGGCCGGACTCGGCGTCGAACAGGCCGCTGCCCAGCTGGAGTTCCGCTACGCGGCCACCGCCGACCAGTTCCTGACCATCGCCAAGCTGCGCGCGGCCCGCCGGCTGTGGGCGCGTGTCGCCGAGGTGTCCGGGGCACCGGGCGCCGGCGCGCAGGTGCAGCACGCGGTGACCTCGCCGGTGATGATGTCCCGTCGCGACCCGTGGGTGAACATGCTGCGCACGACGGTGGCGACACTGGCCGCCGGGGTCGGCGGCGCGGACTCGGTGACCGTGCTGCCGTTCGACCACGCGCTGGGCCTGCCGGACGCCTTCGCCCGCCGCATCGCCCGCAACACCTCCACCATCCTGATCGAGGAGTCCCACCTGGCCCGGGTCGTCGACCCGGCGGGCGGCTCCTGGTACGTCGAGCGGCTGACGGACGAGCTCGCGGGCGCAGCCTGGGAGTTCTTCCGGTCGATCGAGCGCGACGCGGGACAGGCCGCCGTACTGCGCTCCGGCCGGCTGCGCACGGACCTGGCGACGACATGGGCGGAGCGGTCCAAGAAGCTCGCCAAGCGGCGCGAACCCATCACCGGTGTCAGTGAGTTCCCGTTCCTCGCCGAGAAGCCGGTGGAGCGCGCGCCCGCGCCCGAGCAGCCGTCCGGCGGTCTGCCGCGGGTCCGCCGGGACGAGGCGTACGAGGAGCTGCGCGCCCGCTCGGACGCGCACCTCGCGGCGACCGGCGCCCGCCCGCGCGTCTTCCTCGCCGCGCTGGGCTCGGCCGCCGAGTACACCGCGCGCTCGACCTTCGCGGCCAACCTCTTCCAGGCGGGCGGCATCGAGCCGGTCACCGAGGGCCGCTTCGAGGACAGCGGCGCCACCGAGGCCGTGCTGTGCTCCAGCGACGCGCTCTACGCCGAACAGGCCGAGCAGACCGCGCGGTCCCTGCGCGCGGCGGGTGCCCGGCACGTGTTCCTCGCGGGCCGCCCGGCCGAGTACACGGGCGTCGACTCGTACGTCTTCGCGGGCTGCGACGCCATCGACGTCCTGTCCGCGACCCTGGACCGCATGGGAGTGTCCTGATGGGAATCCCCGACTTCTCCGGCATCGAGCTGGGGACCCCGGTCGCCGACGGCAGTGCCGAGGAGTGGCGTGCCGCCGTGAAGCGGGCGACCGGCGGTGAGGAACCGCTGTGGGAGACCCCGGAGGGCATCGGGGTCAAGCCGCTGTACACCGGGCGCGACCTGGAGGGCCTGGACTTCCTGGACACGTTCCCCGGCATGGCGCCGTACCTGCGCGGGCCGTACCCGACGATGTACGTCAACCAGCCCTGGACGATCCGCCAGTACGCGGGCTTCTCCACCGCCGAGGAGTCCAACGCCTTCTACCGGCGCAACCTGGCGGCGGGCCAGAAGGGCCTGTCGGTCGCCTTCGACCTGCCCACGCACCGGGGCTACGACAGCGACCACCCGCGCGTCACCGGCGACGTCGGCATGGCGGGCGTGGCGATCGACTCGATCTACGACATGCGGCAGCTGTTCGACGGCATCCCGTTGGACAGGATGACCGTGTCGATGACGATGAACGGCGCCGTGCTGCCGGTGCTGGCGCTGTACATCGTGGCGGCGGAGGAGCAGGGCGTACCGCCCGAGAAGCTGGCCGGAACCATTCAGAACGACATTCTGAAGGAGTTCATGGTCCGCAACACCTACATCTATCCGCCGAAGCCGTCGATGCGGATCATCTCCGACATCTTCGCGTACACCTCGCAGCGGATGCCCCGCTACAACTCCATCTCCATCTCGGGCTACCACATCCAGGAGGCCGGGGCCACGGCCGACCTGGAGCTGGCGTACACCCTCGCCGACGGCGTCGAGTACATCCGCGCCGGACGCGAGGCCGGTCTCGACGTGGACGCGTTCGCGCCCCGGCTGTCGTTCTTCTGGGCGATCGGCATGAACTTCTTCATGGAGGTCGCCAAGCTGCGCGCGGCGCGGCTGCTGTGGGCCAAGCTGGTCTCGCAGTTCGAGCCGAAGAACACCAAGTCCCTCTCTCTGCGCACCCATTCGCAGACCTCGGGCTGGTCGCTGACCGCCCAGGACGTGTTCAACAACGTCACGCGCACCTGCGTGGAGGCGATGGCCGCGACCCAGGGCCACACCCAGTCGCTGCACACCAACGCGCTCGACGAGGCCCTGGCCCTGCCCACGGACTTCTCCGCGCGCATCGCCCGCAACACCCAGCTGCTCATCCAGCAGGAGTCGGGCACCACCCGGGTCATCGACCCCTGGGGCGGCAGCGCCTACGTGGAGCGGCTGACGTACGACCTCGCGCGCAAGGCCTGGGCGCACATCCAGGAGGTCGAGGGGGCGGGCGGCATGGCGCAGGCCATCGACGCCGGCATCCCCAAGCTGCGCGTGGAGGAGGCGGCGGCCCGCACCCAGGCCCGCATCGACTCCGGGCGCCAGCCGGTGATCGGCGTCAACAAGTACCGCGTGGACAGCGACGAGCAGATCGAGGTCCTCAAGGTCGACAACTCCTCGGTGCGGGCCCAGCAGATCGAGAAGCTGCGGCGGCTGCGTGCGGAGCGGGACGAGCAGGCCTGCCGGGACGCGCTGGACGCGCTGACCCGGGCCGCCGACGGCGAGGGCAATCTGCTGGAGCTGGCCGTCCACGCGGCCCGCGCCAAGGCGACCGTGGGCGAGATCTCCGACGCCCTGGAGAAGGTGTACGGCCGTCACCAGAGCCAGATTCGTACGATCTCCGGCGTGTACCGCAACGAAACAGGGGAGTCCCCGTCCGTGGACCGCACCCGTGCCCTGGTGGACGCCTTCGACGAGGCCGAGGGACGCCGGCCACGCATCCTGGTCGCCAAGATGGGCCAGGACGGCCACGACCGCGGCCAGAAGGTGATCGCCACCGGCTTCGCCGACCTCGGCTTCGACGTGGACGTCGGCCCGCTGTTCCAGACCCCGGAGGAGGTCGCCCGGCAGGCCGTCGAGGCGGACGTCCACGTGGTGGGCGTGTCCTCGCTGGCCGCCGGTCACCTCACCCTCGTCCCGGCGCTGCGCGAGGCGCTCGCCGAGGAGGGCCGGGAGGACATCATGATCGTGGTCGGTGGGGTGATCCCGCCGCAGGACGTGCCGACCCTCCTGGAGATGGGTGCCACGGCCGTGTTCCCGCCCGGGACGGTGATCCCGGACGCAGCGTACGACCTGGTGAAGCGGCTGTCGGCCGACCTCGGCCACGATCTGTAGAGCCCGATGGCAGCGATCGAGCTCGACACGTATGTGAAGGGTGTGCTCGACGGGAAGCGGGCCCTGGTGGCCCGCGCCATCACCCTCGTCGAGTCCACCCGGCCCGCGCACCGGGCGCTGGCGCAGCGGCTCCTCACCGAGCTGCTGCCGCACAGCGGCCGGGCGCGGCGGATCGGCGTGAGCGGCGTCCCGGGTGTCGGCAAATCGACTTTCATCGACGCGTTCGGCACCATGCTGACCTCAATGGGCCACCGGGTCGCGGTGCTCGCCGTGGATCCGTCGTCCACCCGCACCGGCGGCTCCATCCTGGGCGACAAGACCCGGATGGAACGGCTCGCGGTGGACCCGGACGCCTTCGTGCGGCCCTCCCCCAGCGCGGGCACGCTGGGCGGGGTCGCGAAGGCCACCCGGGAGTCGATGGTGGTCATGGAGGCGGCCGGCTACGACGTGATCCTCGTGGAGACCGTCGGCGTCGGGCAGTCCGAGACCGCGGTCGCCGACATGGTCGACTCCTTCCTGCTGCTGACGCTCGCGCGCACCGGTGACCAGCTCCAGGGCATCAAGAAGGGCGTCCTGGAACTGGCCGACGTGATCACCGTCAACAAGGCCGACGGCCCGCACGAGCGCGACGCCCGCGCGGCCGCACGGGAGTTGGCGGGCGCGCTGCGCCTGATGCACGGCAAGGACGCCTTCTGGGCTCCCCCGGTGCTGCACTGCAGCGCGCGGGAGTCGGCCGGCCTCGACACCGTCTGGGAGCGCCTCGAACAGCACCGCACCCTGCTGGACTCCACCGGGCGGCTCGCCGCCAAACGGCGGGAGCAGCAGGTCGGCTGGACCTGGTCGATGGTCCGCGACGAGGTGCTGGGCCGGCTGCACGCCGACCCGGCGGTGCGCGAGGCGGCGCCGGAGCTGGAACGGCAGGTCAGGGAGGGCCGGTTGACCGCCACCCTGGCGGCGGAACGCATTCTGGAGGCGTTCGAGGGGCGTACGGCTCCCCCGGCGGACGCCTGATCCCGGGGCGCCCGGTCCGAGGGGCCCGGTCCGAGGGGCCCCTCAGCCCGGGGCGCCGTGCTCGCAGACCCGGCGGGCCACCTCCCGGAGCTTGACGTTGTTCTCCTGGGAGTAGCGGCGCAGCACGTCGAAGGCCTGGTCCTCGGTGAGGTCGTGGGAGCCCATGAGGATGCCCATGGCCTCCCCGATGAGGTGCCGGGTCTCGACGGCCTGCTCAAGCTGGGCGTGCGTGCGGGCACTGGAGAAGGCCACGGCGGCGTGCGAGGCGAGCAGCCAGCCGGCCGTCTCGCCGGCCTTGTCGAACACCCCCGGGCTGCGGGAGTACAGGTTCAGCGCGCCCAGGTCCTCGTCCTTGGTGAAGAGCAGGAAGCCCATCATGCTGCGCACGCCCAGTTCGCGGGCCTGAGAGACGTAGGCGGGCCAGCGGGGGTGCTCCTCGCGGAAGTCCTCGATGCGGAAGACCCGCTCCGGGTTCTCCCGGCTCGCCACGTCGTAGCAGGGGCCTTCCCGCAGGTCCGTCTGGATCCGGTCGCTGTCGACGACGAGTTGCTCGGTCGGGGCGAGGGTCTTCGCGCCCTTGCTGTGCAGAATGAGGATGCCGGACGCGTCACAGCCGGGGACGAGTTCGACGGCGGAAGCGGTGATCCGGTCCAGGGTCCGGGTCACCGAATCCTGCGCCAGCAGGTCACGCGCCATGGTCGCCATCTGCTCGGCGAACTCGCGCCAGTCGACCTGGTCCGTTCCGTCGTTCCGCATGAGGTACCTCCCTCGCGTTCGTCACCCGTCGGACCGCCTGCCCACTTCCCACGATCGCATCCCGGAGGGGCATCGGGGGGCGTCCGCGCCGGTGGCGGCCGGAGGGCCTGTTCCGTCGGGGCTGCGCAGGGCGTGGCCGGCGGGTCCCGGGCGGGCATGGGGGACCTCGTCGCGTCCCGCGCCGCTCCGTGTGCCGGTGCCTCCTCGGGCGGGCGTGGGGCACCTCGTCGGCGGACGAGGCGGTGGACGGGCCGACTGCTCGGGGCCGCTCGACGGTCGTGGCCACCGTCGGCGGCATCACGACACCCACGGCCACGGGTGGCCACAACGGGTGCCCCACGGGGAACCTTCGGGCATGGGGGCCGCCCCAGAAAGCCGAGTCAGGGGCCGGATCGGTGCCGGATCGGGTGGCGGTACGGGGTGAGGACCGCCGGTGCGGCGGGGGCCGGTGCGGCTCGGCTGCCTGCGCGACCGGGGGCCTACGCAAGCTCCGGTGCCGATGCGGGCCGGGGGCGGTGCGGCTCTGCTGTACGCGCGGCTCACGTGCCTGCGCGGCTGCCTCTGCAGCCAGGCGCCTACGCGGGCTCCTGTGCCCGTGCGGCTCAGGGACCGGTGCGGGCGGGGACGGTATGGCTCGCATGCCTCCGCGGCTCGCGGCCTGCACACGTTCCGGTGCCCGTGCGGCTCGGCGACTGGCGCGGCTCGGGTGTTTCCGCTCCTCAGAACCGGCGCGGCTCGGGGACCGGCGCGGGCCCGACCGTCCGTGCCGCTCGGGTTCGGGTAAGACGCGCACGCCGACGCCTCTCAGGGGGGCGCGGCTCGACCACCCGGCGCCCGGGGACGTACACGGCTCGACCGCCCATGCCCCTCAGGGCCGCCGCGGCCCGACCGCCTCTGCCCCTCAGGAACCGGAGCGGCCGTCCACCCCTACGGCCCGGGGACCGGCGTCCCCACACCGCCCACAGGCCGACGCCGACCCGACCCCCCGTGCCGTGCAGCCCCGCGCGAGGTCACGGACCGACGCGGCGACCGTCCCGGGATGCCGTGCCGGCCAGGCGGGGTGGGGTGAAGGTGTAGAGGTCGAGGATGTCCGGCATGGGGGCGGCGCCCGGGCCGCCGGCGTGCACCCAGCCGATGACGTCCTCGATCGCGTCGGGATCGTTGACGAGCCCCAGCCACACCGGCCGCGCACCGGCGGCCCGCCCCGCGGCGGAGGGCTGTACGACGACGACGTTGGCCTGTTCGCACACGTCGAGGCAGGCCGAGATGCGCAGGGGCACCTCCGCTTCCAGGCGCGCGGTCTGCCCCGCGTGATCGACGCCGGCCACCTTGGCGGTGCCGCAGCAGCAGTCCCGGCACACGACGACACGGCAGGGCGCCAGGCCCGCGCCCCGCACCGCCACACCGCCGGGTACCTCTTCGGCCGGCTTCTCGGGCACGCTGCCTCACCCCTCCCACCGGTTTCCCCCGGAACGCGGTCGCTTCCTCCTTGATCATATGGCTCACCGGAAGCCCAGATCGGTCTACCCCTTCCCCCACGTCGCTCAGCACACCGACGCCGGCTACACCCCGGTGCTGTCCCGCGCGGAGTGCACCCTGACCCTGAACTGGCTGGGCTCCTTCCGCTCCGGCTACGAGACGGCGGGCGACCGGGTCCACGGCAAGTGAGTTCTCCCGGTCCCGCACGGCCCGGCGGTGCCGGGCCGGGGCCTTCCGGGACGGCGTCCGGAAGCCGTCACCGGCCCATGTGAACCACGCCCGCCCTGTGCGCAGGTGACGTCATGGTGTCGCCCCCGCCCGCGCAGGGACGCCTCGAAACGGGCGACCCGGTCCTCGAAGGCGCGGGCCACCGGTCCCGGGAAGCCGGCCGGGGCGCGGCGCTCGGGGTCCCGCATCCAGCGCTGGGCGCGGCGGAGCGCCTCGGCGGGTTCACGGCCGGCGGCGAGGTGGTAGTGGAAGACCGCCATCAGGAAGCCGGTGGTGGCGTTGGTCAGCGGCCACAGCGAGGCGATGACCGCGCCGGCCCGGGCGGCCAGGAACGCCGAGGCGATGGTGAATCCCTCGTCGGGGTGGCTGAGGCTGAGGTTGCTGGCGCAGCAGGCCGGCGAGACGCAGACCCCGCGCGGGGAGGCGCCGCCGGCACGGACGGGTGCGGCGAGGTCGAGGGCATTGATCTGGTCGATGCGCAGACCTCCGCCCGGGAGCTCGATGCGGGCGCGCCAGGACTCGGTCACGTCCGCCGTGAGATGGGCGGCGATGTCCACGACGCTGAACCCGGTGCCGTCGGAGAGTTCGCGCAGGAGCCCGGGTCCGGTCGCGTCGCCCTGGGCGGCCACGGTCGCCTCCGGGTAGACGGCGTCGCGCAGGGTTTTCGTCGCGGCCCAGTCCGCCTGCTCGGTGGTGAGACCGTTGACGAGGAGGGCGTCCCGGCGGGCCGCGCCCCGGGGAAGGGCCGACGCGGCGATGAGCTGGCGGGCTCCGCACACCGTGGTCATCACGAGCCGGTCGATCGCCGGCGTGCCGTGGTCCAGCACGGCCGCCGCCCACGGAACGCACGCGGTGGCACAGCCGCCGGATCCGGTCGACGCCCCCTTGTCGACCGGCTCCGGACTCGCCACGCACCCCGGCTCGCGCCTCGGTCTCTCCGAGGAACGCGCCTGGGGCTTCCTCGAGGTTTTCGAGATAGACGACCCGAGTGTGGTGGCCACAGGGCGTGATCAGTGAGCGCGCGCGATGGGTTGTTCGGACCAGATGGTCTTGTGGTTCTGGCCATGGCGGCAGCCCCAGCGCTCGGCGAGTCGGGCGACAAGGAACAGGCCGCGTCCGCCCTCGTCGGTGGTGCGAGCGCGGCGCAGACGAGGTTGGGCGCTGTTGGAGTCCGTGACCTCGCAGACCAGAACACCGTGGCGGAGCAGTCGCAGCTCCGCCGGCGGACGGCCGTAGCGGATCGCGTTGGTGACCAGTTCACTGACGATGAGTTCGGTGGTGAAGAGGAGGTCGTGCAACCCCCATGCGGTGAGTTGGCGGGTCGCCCATTCCCTGGCCTGGGAGACGGCAGCGGGATCGGCCGGTATCTGCCAGCGAGCGGTGTCCTCGGCCGGTACGGCGCGGGTGCGAGCCAGCAGCAGGGTCGCGTCGTCACGCGGGGCTTGGTCCACCAGGTCGTCGAGGAGAGCCCTGCCGGTGTCGTCCAGAGCGCGGTCCGGGCGGCAGGAGATGGCGAGCGCATCGGTCAGCCGCCGGAGCCCGTCGCCGACGTCGTGCGCGCCTCGATGGATCAGGCCGTCGGTGTAGAGCGCGAGGACGCTGCCGGGCTCGATGTCGATGGTGGTTGTTTCGTAGGGCAGGCCGCAGACGGCGAGGGGTGGCCCCGGGAGAAGGTCGACGGTTTCGGCACTTCCGTCGGGCCGTACGAGCACGGGCGGCGGGTGCCCGGCGCTGGCCATGGCGCAGCGTCGGGTGACCGGGTCGTAGACGGCGTACAGGCAGGTGGCGCCCATGGCGTCGTGGTCGCCGGGTGGTGCTTCCGCCGCGAGGCGCTGGACCAGGTCGGCGATCCGGGTGAGCAGCTCGTCCGGTTCGAGTTCGAGGTCGGCGAGGGTCTGGATGGCGGCGCGCAGACGGCCCATGGTGGCGCTGGCGGGCATGCCGTGGCCGATCACGTCTCCGGCGACGAGGGCCAGCCGGAGAGAGGGCAGGGGGATGGCGTCGTACCAGTCGCCGCTGGTGCCTGCCCCACGGCCTGTGGGCAGATAGACGCCCGCGGTCTCAGCTGCTGGAGTGTCGGTCGTGGCCGGGGGAAGCAGTCTTTGCTGCAGGGCCATGGCCGCTCTGTGTTCACGTGTGTAGCGGCGCGCGTTGTCGATGGCGAGTGCTCCCCGTGAGGCGATCTGCCTCATCAGATCTACCTCGTCCGCGGTGAACGGTTCGGATGGGCCGGTGCGCCAGACGACGATCGCGCCGAGGGTGAGGCCGCGGGCGTGCAGCGGTGCCACCATCACCGCGTGGGTGTCGTGCGGGAGGAACTGCTCGGCCAATTGTGGGCCGCCGATCAGAGCGACGTAGTCGTCCCGGCCGTAGACGACCGTTTCGCCGTGCTGGAAGCGGAGCAGGAGGGGGTGGTCGGACAGGGGTGGGACGAGATTGCCGCGCTGGATGCCGGATGGCCAGACCGCGGTGGTCGGCGCCAGGGCCGCGTTGCGCAGATGCAGATCTCCTCCCCCCTTCCGCTCGGCGGGTTCGTCACCGTCGAAGACGGCTTCCGCAAGGTCGACTGCGGCGAGATCACCGAAGGCGGGTACAAGGACGTCCGCGAGGCCCTGTACGGTCCGCGCGACATCCAGGGAGCCTCCCACGCGCTCGGCAACCTCATGGGCGAGATCCAGCTGTCGGCGGGCTCGTAGTTGGTCGGTGTCGTCTATGTACAGGGCTGCGACCCCCGCGGGGCGTCCTCGCGCGTCCTCCAGGCGGAAGGCGGACAGCGACAGCGCCAGCCGCCGCGCCGGATGGTGCCGCCAGCTCACCCGCTGATTCCTGTGGATCACCGGAACGCCCGTCTCGAGCACCTGCCGCAGTACCGCCTCGATGCTGCCGGCGTCCTCGGCGCACAGCACGTCGCCCAGTCGCGCGCCAGGCTGTAGGGGACCGCCGTCCGGACTGTCCGGCATGGCGTTCGTCTGTGCTGTGGTGAGATCCGTGTCGTGGAGAGCGATCGTGATCCGGTTCTGTGCGGACAGTGCGCGCAGGAACGCTGCGCCGTGCTGGTGGTCGGCGACGTGATGGGTGGGGGCCGCGAGCACGAGGACGCCCGCTGAGCCGCTCACCCTCGTGGTCCGGAAGGTGACGTCGATCGTGTTGCCGCACCGGTGTCGCAGTCGTACCCGGCCGGTCGTCGGCCATTGCGTGACGCTGCGCGGGTCGTGCGAGAGGTCGGTCACCAGTTCCTGCACGGGGCGGCCGTGGACCTCGTCGGCGCAGAACCCTGTCAGGTCCTGTGCTGTGCCGCTCCACCCCACCACCGTGCCCTGATCGTCGAGCACGGCTGCGGCCAGAGCCTCGAAGGCAGGCGGCCTGCCGCCGGGGCCGGCACCCGAGAGGCTCGTCGGCCCTCGTGAAGAGCCTGCCGAGTCGGCGCTCTCAACATCCGATGTGTTCATGTCTTTGTCTTCCATGACGACGGTCCGCGGGTACGGGGGAAGGGGTTCCTGTGGTGGCTGTCGGCGCTCAGAGGGCGGCCGCTGGGGAGGGCAGGTCCTGTTCGGCCCAGACGACCTTGCCGTCTGCTGCGGAGCGGGAACCCCACCTGCGGGCCAACCGCGCGACCAGGTAAAGGCCGCGACCGTGCTCGTCGAGAGGACGCGCATGACGGGGACGCGGCTGGCCGGTGCTGGTGTCGGAGACCTCACACGTCAGCACTCGGTGCTGGATCAGCCGCAGGCGGCTCGGGCCGTCACCATGGCGGATCGCATTGGTGATCAGTTCACTGACGATCGACTCCACGGGTGTCACCAGCGCTTCCAGGCCCCACTGCCTGAGCTGGCGGGCGACCAGGTGCCGGGTTGCCGGGACGGTGGCCAGTTCGTTCGGCAGTTCCCACGAGGCGACCTGGGCGGGTTGCAGCGTGCGCGTCCTCGCAAGAAGCAAGGTGACGTCGTCGGCCGGCGCCTGAGCGGGCAAGGTCTCCATCGCCCGCGAGCACAGGTCCTCCAGGGAGGCACCCGGCTGCACCAGGGTGGCGCCCAGGCGCTGCAGGCCGACGTCGATGTCCTCGTCGCGGGACTCCACCAGGCCGTCGGAGTAGAAGGCGAGCACGCTCCCTACGGGTAGCTCCAGTTCCACGGACTCGAAGGGCACCAGGCCAAGACCCAGGCCGAGCGGTGCTCCGGCGGGCAGGTCGGGGATGGTGACACCGCCCTGCGCGTCGACGATCAGGGGCGGTGGATGCCCGGCCCGCGCCATCGCGCACCGTCGGGTGACCGGGTCGTAGACGGCGTACACGCAGGTGGCACCCACCACCGCGGGGATCTCGTCGGAGTCGTCGGCGTCTTCGTCGTTCAGCCGCCGGACCGTGTCGTCGAGGTGCGCCAGCAGCTCGTCCGGGGGCAGGTCGAGGTCCGCGAGGGTGCGCACGGCGGTGCGCAGCCTGCCCATGGTCGCCGCGGCGTTGATGCCGTGGCCCACCACGTCGCCGACGACCAGGGCCACCCGGGCGCCGGACAGCTCGATCACGTCGAACCAGTCGCCCCCCACACCGTGGTCCAGGTCGGCCGGCACATAGCGCGAGGCGACCTCGACGGCGGCACCGCCCTGTACACGGTGCGGGAGCAGGTCGCGTTGCAGTGTGAGGGCGGCGGTGCGCTCGCGCGCGTACTGGAGCGCGTTGTCCAGGCAGAGCGCGGCCCGGGTGACCAGTTCCTCGGCGAGGAGGAGGTCGTCCTCCTGGAACGGTGTCTGTTCCAGGGAGCGGCCGAACAGCGCCAGTCCCAGCACGCGGCGCCGCGCACGGATGGGGACGACCATCAAGGAGTGGACGCCGCTGTCGCGTACCTTCCGCGCCCGCACCGGGTCGTGGTCGACCCACGGGCCGGTACGGGTGTCCAGCACCGGCTCCAGGTACGAGCGGCCCGTGCGCATGGCGGCGGAGAACAGCGAGTCCGGGTGGGCGTGGACCACTTCTTCACGCACCCACGGCAACTCCAGAACACCCAGGTCGACGGAGGCCACACCGACTCGGCGCATCAGCGGCGGGCGGCCACCAGTCATGCCTTTCCGTGCCGTCGGCTCGACGCCGAACGGAACGGACTCCACGAGATCGACGAGGGCGTGGTCGGCCAGCAGGGGCACGGCGAGCTCGGCCAGCTCCTGCCCGGTCCGCATCACGTCGAGAGTGCTCCCGATGTGCGTGCCGGCCTCACTGAGGATGGCGAGGCGCTCGCGCGCCCGCCGGTTCCCGGTGACGTCAACGGTCATGGAGCACACGCCCAGTGGCGTGCCGTCAGCGCCCTGGAGGCAGAAGAACGAGGCAGAGAATGCGTGCTCACGGGGCCGGTCCGCGGGTGGCCACGCACGGTACTCGTGCACCGTGGTCGTGCCGCTCTCCAGCACCTGCCGCATCACGATCTTGAGTGCTTCGGCCTCGACGGCGGGCAGTGAGTCCTTCAGACCGCGCCCGAAGCGCTGGTGACGAGGAACGCCGTCGTGACGCTCCATGTCGTCGTTCACCCAGACACAGCGCAGCTGCGGGTCATAGACAACGATGCCTATCGGGGCTCGGGCAAGGAGCGACTCCCGCACCGGCCCCCCGGTCACCCCCGAGGACAGGGACCCTATGTCCGTCACGGACACCAGCCACCGGGTGCCGGAGTCCTCCCCCCGCAGCAGCGAGACCCTCAGCGTCATCCTGAGCGTGTGGCCGTCGCGGTGGCGTATCGCCGCGGTGCCGGACCAGCCACCCCGTGCACGGCACTGCTCGGAGAACGCCGAAGCCCGCCGGGCGTCCTCGGACGGCGGCAGCACGTGTACGGCGGACCGGCCCACCACCTCCCCGGCCGCATAGCCGACGAGCTGCTGGGCGGCCTGCGTCCACCCCACGACGATGCCCTCGTCATCGATCATCGCTATCGCGGCATCGGGCACCTCAGGGAGGCGCACCGGCTCGGTGAGGAGGGTGTGGTCAATGTTGGTCATCGCAGTCCGTCCCATCGGTGCGGAAGTAAGAACGTCGGCATGTGGCCCGGCGGTCCTGTGTGCAGCCGTGGCGAACGGCGACGTCCCGGTGAGCGGCACACGATGCGGAATATGTCGTATCTGAGCGATTCGCCCATTTCTGATGAAATAGTCAGGTGTCGGCGTCTGGACGTCAAGTGCCTCAACCCTGATCGAACAATCAGATCGCAGAATTACGGCTGCCGACGCCGAGGTGCTGATTCTCAGCGTCCGGAAGTATCAGGGCCCCGGCGAGCACCCGCTCGGCGCGGGTCGCTCCACCCGTAACCGGTGGCGTGCTGCGCCAGTTCCACTTTCCGCCGCAGGGACGCCGCAGGGACGCCGCAGGGCTCCACCGCCGAGGCCGACGATGGTCAGGTGGCCGAGCACCCTGGCCACCTGAGCAGCCATCCGCAGCGTCGGGTCCACGCCGCCCATGTCCAGCACGAGCTGAGCGCCCTGCTGCGCCGTGATGTCCTTGATGCGGGCGACCGCCTCGTCGCCCGAGAGCAGCGCCACGTCGGCGCCCGTGCGCCTGGCGGTCTCCAGCCTGCCGGCGTCGGTGTCTACGGCGACGACGGTGGTCGCCGCGCTGAGCGCACGCAGGATCTGGATGGTCATCTGGCCCAGGCCGCCGACCCCGGTCAGGACCGCGGTCAGCCCGGCCCCAGCAGGTGCAGCGACCGCTTCACAGCGTGGTAGCTGGTCGGTCCGGCGTCGCTGAGCGGGGCGGCTTGACGGGGATCGAGGGAGCCGAGCGGAATCAGTTGGCGCGCCGCCCGTACCAGCAGGTACTCGGCCATGCCGCCGTCGTGTCCACCGCCCAGGCCCGGACCCTGGCCACCGAGGTGCTGGCAGTAGTTCTCCCAGCCGTGACGGCAGTTGGCGCAGATGCCGCAGCCCCAGGATCCCTGGACGATCACAGGGTCTCCGGGCCGAGCGTGAAGGGCAGCTTCGTGAGGCCGGGTGGCGGTGCGGGTCCCTGCATGATGTGCAGATCGGAGTGACAGGCACCGGCACCCGCGACCTTCACCAGGACCTGCCCCGCGCCGGGCTCGGGCACCGGCACCTCGCGCAGCCCGGGCGGTTGCTGCCATGCGACGAGTTGAAAAGCCCGCATGGCACTCCCCCGCGCCCACACTGGTCAGTCGCGGATGCCGTCGATGTCGAGCAGGACGTGTCGCGGGCCGCGGAAGATCTGGTTGTGCCGGTACGGCGGCGGGTCCTGGACGAGCCGGGGGTTCTGCACCCGGCGGACGAACTCGGCGACCGCCACTTGGACTTCGAGCCGGGCGAGCGGGGCGCCGAAGCAGAAGTGGATGCCCTGGCTGTAGCCGAGATGTTCGTTGTTGCGGCGTTCGAGGTCGAGTTTGTCGGGGTCGGTGAACCGTTGCGGGTCGCGGTTCGCCGAGCCGTACGCCAGGAAGATCGGCGCGCCCTTCGGGATGGTGATGCCGGCGATGTCGATGTCTTCCACGGCGGAGCGGGTGTGCCAGAACTGCACCGACGACTCGAAGCGCAGCAGCTCCTCCACGCCGGGGACGATCAGCTCGGGCCGGCGGCGCAACTTCTCGAGTGCGTCGGGGTGGCGCAGCAGGGTGAGCACACTGTGGGCGATGAGGTTGACCGTGGTTTCGTGTCCCGCGAAGATCAGGAGCAGGGCGTTGCTCATGAGCACGCCCTTGGACATGCGTCCCTCCGGGCCGTCCTCGTTCACCAGGGCTGAGAGCATGCCCGGTCCTGGCTCTTGGGCGTACCTGTCGAGGAGCTCGGCTGCGAACTGCCCGAACTCCTGCACAGCCTGCCGGCCTCCGGCCTGCCGGCTCTGGATCTCTTCGGAGGCGGCCTCGGGGCCGAAGTCCAGAGCGTCCAGTGCGGTCTCGATCCAGTGGTGGAAGCGCGGCTCGTCCTCCAGGGGCACGCCCAGGACCTTGCAGATCACCGTCACCGGCAGGGGGTAGGCGAAGTCGTGGACGGCATCGATCCGGGCCTTGCCCTTCATGTCGTCCAGTAGGCCGTCCACAATTCGGCGGATGTCGGGCTCCAGGTCGGAGATCAGATGAGGCGCATGGGGCGGGCCGGCAAAGTGCGGCATCATCGTCCGGCGGTCCCGATCGTGCTCGGGCGGATCGCATGTGATGATGTTCGGCTCGGTCAACGCTTCCCTGATCGGTTCGGCCGCCGGCGCCGCCGAGCCCGCCGCCTGGGCCCCCGCCGGGACGGGACACTTCCGTGGATCCGAACTGACCCGGGGGTCGTGCAGCAGGGCGACGATCTCCCGGTAGGTGCTGACGACATAGGTGCCGTCCGGCTGCCGCGCCACCGGTTGCTTGCGCAGTTCTTCGTAGAAGGGGTACGGATTCGCGCGGTTGGCGTAGCGGAGGGCCTGCTGCCAGGGGGTTTCCTCGACCACGAAGCTCCCCTCCTTCTTCCTGTCGATGCTGTCCGACTACGGGCTCGGCCCGACGAGTGCGTCAGTGCGCGCGCGGCCTGAACTCAGCCGTCCGCTCGCTGGGCGCGTGTCCGGTCAGGACGACGTCGGGGACCGCCGTCGGGACCCGTGGGTCCGGAAATTCGGCCGGCATCGGCTTCGCGTCGGGCGGCTGGTCCCAGCCCGGCGGCGGAGGCGGGAACGGACCGGATTGCTGGATCAGCTTCCCGTAGTACTCCAGCCACTTGCCGTGGTCGAAGGTGACGGCCGCGACGATGCGGCCCCGGTGACCGTAGGCGGCGGCGAAGTGGCGCTCCTCGATCGATCCCTGGGCGAAGACGATCTCGTCGCCGAAAGGCGGCACACCGACGGACTTGATGTTCACACCGAACTGACCGGACCAGAAGCCGGGAAGCAACAGATGCGGACGATAGTGGGGCTCGAGGTTCACCATGTTGTGCGCCGCGACCTCGGCGCCGAAGACCGCGTTGTCCCAGTGCTCCATCGCCAGGAACTGATACTCGTACAGCACATGCGGCGCACGCGCCACGTCCCCGGCCACGTAGATGCTGTCGGTGACCACGCCGTTGATGTCGAAGGCACGGCCACCGGCGTCGCACCCGACGCCCCAGAAGCCGGCCGCCAGCCCGGAGCCCTCCAGCCACTCCACGTTGCGGATCGACCCCAGCGAGGCCACCACCACGTCGGCGTCGACGGTGGATCCGTCCGACAGACGCGCACGCCGCACGTGACCTTCGGAATCGCCCTCCAGTGACGACACGCCCAGCCCACAGCGCAGGTCCACGCCGTGATCGCGTTGCATCTGCGCGGCGACCTCGCCGATCACCCCGCCTAGCGCGCCGACCAATGGCGCCGAACCCCGCTCGACGACGGTCACCGGGATGTCCAGTTCCCGGCAGACGGAGGCCACTTCCGAGCCGATGAATCCGGCGCCGATGACCAAGACCCGCGACGGCGGCTCGGCCAGCTCCTTCTGCAACTGCTCCGCATCATCACGCGAGCGGATCGTGTGCACCCCGTACAGGGCGGCCTCGGCCGGGTTGGGCCACTGGCGCGCGCGGGTGCCCGTGGCGATCAGCAACCGGTCGTACGGGACCTGCTCACCGTCGGCCAGACGCACCTGCTTGGCAACCCGGTCCAGCCCGGTGGCGGCCACCCCGAGCCGCCAGTCCGCATGCACGTCCCGCATGCGGGGCAGCTTCGTATGGTCGGCCGGCACCCAGCCCTTGAGTACCTGCTTGGACAGCGGCGGACGGTCGTAGGGCTCGTACGGCTCGTCCCCGATGATGGTCAGAGAACCCGTAAAGCCCTCCTCGCGCAGGGCTTCCGCGGCCCGCAGACCGGCCAGGGAGGCACCCACGACGACGATCCGGCCACTGGCCCGGAACTCGCGCACCAGCTCTGCGACCGTTGCCGGAAGCGTCATGACGCCTCGCTCCCCTCCGCGCCGTCCACGCGGTCGATCGCGATCGCCTGCACCGGGCATGCCGCAGCCGCTCGCTCGACCTGCAGGCGCCGCTCGTCATCAGGGTTCGGCTCATAGGTGAGCGCCTCCTGACCGTTCAACCTGAAGACCTCATGCGCCAGATACACGCACTGTGCGTATCCCTGGCACCGATTCAGGTCCACGACGATCCGCATGGTCAGCCTCCTTCCGCTCCGCCTCCCACCCCACCGCGGCCCGGTCACGAAGCCTTGGTCATGAAGCCCTGGGTCGGTTCTCGAGCCTCCAGTCAGCCGACCGGGCCGGATGTCCCACCCGTCGCCCCGGCCGGGCCACTGAATGAGCAGGTTCGGTCCCGTTCGCTGCGCCGCTTCCTTCACGGCGACGCATGTCGGCTGTGGCGTGAGCGCAACTGGCAGGGTGCGCTGCGACGACGGCGTCGGCATCAGGGTGTGCCCCGGTCATCACGCCCTAGAAAAATAGTCGTCCCGCCTTCCGGCGATCGCAAACCCGCCACTGCGGCGAACAGGCTGCCTCAGGGCCGATGCAGTGGGGCAGCGGACCGAGCGCAGCCGGACGTTCGGTCAGCTGCCGACGGTGCAGTTACGTGGCAGTCGGCGAGCAAGCCTGGACAGCTCCAGGACTTCGCCCTGGGCTGAGTCGATCTCCGAGCCGGTGAAGCCACCGATCACCGAGGCCCGCTCCGGCCGTCGTCGTCCGGCCAACCCGACCCCGTGCTCACGCGTACGCATGCCGAGGGGCCAGCGACGGGCAGCTCGTGTTCAAGAGCGACGTCCGTTGGCGCTCGGGCCGGCCGGTCAGCCCGGTTACCTTCGCCACTTCGCCATTTCCATACGACGTATGTTAATAATGGAAGCACGGTTCCATACGGCGTATGGAACTGCCCGCTCGGACCAGCCAGGCGCACACATCGCCTGACAGAACCGCCGTTGGCGCAGATCACGCCACCGGGAAGGAAAGATCATGAAGAAGCTCACGAAGCGCATCGCCCTCACTGTCTCCTCCGTCGCGGTCGCCGGTATCACCGTCCTCGGTGCCGGTGGCACCGCTTCGGCCGCGCCCCTTGCCTCCGCGCATGCCCAGCGCCCGGCCGGCAGGGCCGTGGCCGCTGACTACAGCTGGGACCACGGTGCCGGCTACCTGCTCGAGCAGGGCTACTCCTGCGACGAGATCCGCGGCTGGCACCAGGACCACCACGGCACCGATTCGGCCCGGCACGACTGCGACGGTCTCTACTACCGCGACGGGCACTTCTACCGCTGGGAGAGCGAGGGACACGGCCGGACGTCCGACAGGTCCTACCGGCACGAGGGGTACCGCTGGGCGCACGACGGCTGGGGCGGCCACCACCACGGCCTGAGCCACGACGACCGGTGAGACGGACACCCAGGGCGTGAGCCATTTGTTCCCCTCAGCCCCGCCCCTGCCGGCGGCGGGGACCTCTCCGGCGGTCGGGGGCGGCGTCCCCGACCGCCGGCCGCGTGAGTGCAGCGCCACTCGTCATGCGGAGCGCCGGTGCCGCCCAGCGCCCGCGCCCCTGCTGTACCGCCACCGCCCGCACTGTCTCTTTGTCACACCGGGTGTGAGGCACCGCCGAGCCATGCCCAGGAGCGGAAAGCCGATGAAGAAGTCCTCGAAGGCCGTAGAACGGCACGTGGCCGTGCAGCTGGTCGTCTCGCATGCCTACTCATTGCCCCTCTGCGTCCGTCTGCGGTACGCGCCCGCTGATCCCTATGTCGTCCGTGCCGCCTTCTTCGTCGACTGCGACGAGCCGGTCGAATGGATCCTGGGGCGGGACCTTCTGGCTGACGGTCTCGAGGGTTCCGCAGGCCACGCGGACGTCCGGATCTGGTCAGCCGCGGGGCGGGGTGACGAATCGATCTACATCGCCCTCGGGTCTTCCGCAGGCACCGCCTTGCTCGAGGTCCCCGTGCAGGACATCTCGTCCTTCCTTCAGGACACCCAGGCTCTGGTGCCACGGGGTACCGAGTCCGAACTCATCGACTGGGATGCCGAACTGGCACACCTCCTCCCCCAAGGCTGACCGCCGACCATCCATGCTCACAAGTAAAGGAACCAGCGTCATGTCGCAGTACCAGCTTCGCGTCTACACCCTGCGCAGCCCCGACGCGCTCGCCGCCTACGAGAAGATCTGGGCCCAGCACATTCCCGGTATGGCCAAGCACCGGATCACCACACACGGCGTCTGGACGGTGCCCGCGGCGCCCGGAAACGAGACCCCCCGGCTGTACGCCCTCGTTTCCTACAGGGACGCCGACGACGTGCGGGAGCGGTTGGAGGCATATCTGTCGAGTCCCGAATTCCTTGCGGACATGGAGGGTTTCGACATCGGCCAGATCGTCGGCCTCGACGAAATCCTGCTGACGCCCACCGCGGACTCGCCCTTGCGCTGACGGCCGTCCTGCGACGGGTGACGCGGCCGGAAGGGCCGGTATCCGGCGCGCGCCAGTCGGCAGCGGCCGTGGACGAAGCCGGTCGGGCCGGCGGTGGCGGTCGGCCCGACAGCCGAGCGGCGGCCGCGAGGGATGGGGTCACTACAGCCAGAGCGCCCTCGGGCGCGGCCGACGGCTCGACGGACGCCCAGCCGCAACGCGCTGGGCGGACGGCAGGGCGATGTTCACGATGGTGCCGTCGAGGACACCCAGCAGCATGGACAGCGAAACGACCAGCAGAATCCACCAGCGTCGCTGGTGCGACAGGTCGGGCACGTTCTCAGGTGCGGTCTCGGCGCCGCGAGCAGCGGCGGTGGCGTTCAGGGACATGGGGGGCAGCCCTCCGGACAGCCGATGCGGGGGATGGCGGAAGCCAGAAAAGAACGGATCGAGATCAGGTACGACTCATCCGGCACGGGCCACCTCGCGCTCACGGCGGCAGAACTCGGCGGCACGGCCGCCTCGGTGAACGGATGGCGCGGGTGATGCAGCTCGACGAGACCGGCGGTCTTCCGCTTCGGGAGGGAGATCGGGAACAAGCCGACGACCACGGTCATTTCACGGTTCGGTGTCGGCATAGGGCTGCCGTGCAGAGACTGTGGAGCCACCCCGCCGGGCGGTGTTCCCCGATGTGACGGGGGTGGCTCCCGCATGTCGCAGCCTGAGATCGCCCGACTGCGGACGCGGCTCAGGGGCCGGTGCCTGGGGCGCAGCGCCTCAGGAGGGTTGGCTCAGAGGCCGGCGCCCCGGCCGTCACGATCGACGGTGAGCCTGCTTTCCAGGCCCGTGATCAGCGTGTCCATCACGAGGCGGAACATGTGGTCCTGGTCAGGGCCTTCTGGGACTACGTCCGCAGAGTCACGGTCTGCATCCCCGTCCCCGTCTTCACCGTCGTCCAAGCCGGGGGACTTGAGGGTCGACCACTGGTGGAGCGAGCCGTTGAGTTCGGCGGCGAGGACACCGATGACGACGGCGACCATCAGCGCGGCGATCTCCGAGACCTCCGACCGCGGAACCCCGGCAGCCGCCACGATCGCGGTGAGCGCGGTCCAGAACGGGTCGTCGGGCTGGATGAAGTCCGGCTGGTGGCTGAACGAGTAGGCCATCAGTTCGGGGTGGCGGTGGGCCAGCGTCCGGAAGTCCATGGCGAGCAGGCGGATCCGCTCAGGCCAGGGCGCGTCCTCGAGCGTCACGGTGCGGAACTGGGCGCCGACCATTCTGGTCACGCCGCGCAGCACGGCTTCCTTGTTCGGGACGTGGTGGTACAGCGACATCGGGTTCGCGTCGAGCTCGGTGGCGAGTTTGCGCATGGTGAGCGCCTCGACGCCGTCCTCGTCGATGAGCCGCAGGGCGGCGTCGTAGATCCCGGCCTCGGTCAGAGGCACGTCCCTCTTTCTCGTGCCCCGCGGGGGGCGCCTCGCCTTCTTTTCCATACCACGTACGGTATCACTTTCATACGCCGTATGGAAATGGCCTGACTCACAGTGCCCACCGATGCGACCGGGCTTGCCTCGCGTTTCCATACGGCGTACGGTACTAATTCCATACGGCGTATGTTTCCGTATGGCGCCACGGCATCGACCTGCGCAGCGCGCCCTTGCCCATCCCCCTTCACCCCCTCCACGCACCCCCTCCACGCAGAGGAGCAAGCCATGACCACGCACTCCGCGAACGACCTTCGCCCCATCCGGTCCCCGCGTGGGATCCCCCTCCTCGGGAACACGCCGCAGATCCCCGACACCAATCCGGTGGAGTACTTCGGTGAGCTGTCCAAGCAGTTCCCCGAGGGCATCTATGGCATGGACATCGCCGGCATCGAGCAGGTCTTCGTCTACGACCCTGACCTGGTGGCCGAGGTCTGCGACGAGAGGCGGTTCTTCAAGCAGATCGACAAGACGCCGCTGCACCACGTCCGGGACTTCGCGGGGGCGGGTCTGTTCACCGCCCACCAGTACGAAGAGGAATGGGGTATGGCACACCGTGTCCTGCTGCCGGCGTTCAGCCAGCGGGCCATGAAGGCGTACTTCGGGCAGATGCTGGAGATCGCCCAGAACCTTGCGGGCAAGTGGGGGCGCAGGGAAGGGCAGGCGGTCAACATCACCGACGACTACACCCGTCTGACGCTGGACACGATTGCTCTGTCGGGGTTCGGCTACCGGTTCCAGTCCTTCGACAAGGAGGAGCTGCACCCCTTCCTCAACGCGCTGCTGGGCGCGTTGGTGGAGTCGCTGCGGCGCTCGCAGGAGCTGCCGATGATGACCAAGCTCCGTAAGGCGGACGACCGTAAGTACCGCGACAACATCCGGCTGATGCAGGACCTGGTCGAGAGCGTGATCAAGGAGCGCCGCGAGGGAAAGGGCACCGGTGAGGACGACCTGCTGGGTCTGATGCTTCAGGCCACCGACCCGGAGACCGGCAAGCTGCTGGCAGACGACAATGTCCGCGACCAGGTGCTGACGTTCCTGATCGCCGGTCACGAGACCACCAGTGGTCTGCTGTCGTTCGCCACGTACTCGCTGATGCGCAACCCGCACGTCCTGGCCCAGGCGTACGCCGAGGTGGACCGGCTGATGCCCGGCGACACGGTCCCGGACTACGACACGATCATGCAGCTGGACGTCATTCCGCGAATCCTGGACGAGACCCTGCGTCTGTGGGCGCCGATCCCGGCGTTCGGCAAGGCCCCGCTGGAGGACACCGTCATCGGTGGCCGCTACCTTCTCAAGAAGGGCACGCGGGTCAACATCCTTGAGGGCCCGCTGCACACCCACCCCAAGGCGTGGGACCGACCGGATGAGTTCGACATCGACCGGTGGCTTCCGGAGAACCGCGCCGCGCAGCACCCGCACGCCTACAAGCCGTTCGGCAACGGTGTGCGCGCCTGCATCGGCCGGCAGTTCGCGCTCACCGAGGCCCGCCTGGCCCTGGCGCTGGTGCTGCAGAAGTTCAAGCTCTCGGACACCAGCGACTACAAGATGGACGTCCGCGAGGCGCTGACGCGCAAGCCCGGCAACTTCGAGCTGATCGTCCGTCGCCGTCAGGAGCACGAGCGGACCGTCTTCGGCGCCACCGATCTGCAGACCGGCGACACGCAGGCACAGGCAGCGGTCAGCGGCGTCGGTGTGAACCTGACCGTCGCCTACGGCTCCAGCCTCGGCTCCTGCGAGGACCTCGCCCGCACCATCGCCGACCGCGGCGAGCGCTCCGGCTTCGGCACCACCCTGATGAGCCTGGACGAGCTGGGCGACAACCTGCCCACCGACGGCCTGCTCGCCGTCGTCGCCGCCAGCTACAACGGCAAGGCCCCCGACAACGCCCAGCGCTTCGACGACCTGCTCGCCGCCGGCCTGCCGGAGGGGGCGCTCTCGAACGTGCGGTTCGCGCTGCTGGGCGCCGGCAACACCCAGTGGGTGGCCACCTACCAGGCATTCCCCAAGCGGATCGAGGAAGGTCTGCTGGCCGCCGGCGCCACCCCGGTCGTCGAGCGCGGCATCGCGGACGCCGCCGGTGACTTCGACGGCATGGCCACTCGCTGGATGGACACCCTGTGGGCCACCCTGGCCGAGGAGTACGCCGCCGACACCTCCGAGGCGAGCGGCCCGCGCTACCAGGTCCAGCTGCTCACCGAGTCCGACGTGCGCCCGGCGATCGTCTCCGAACAGGCGTACCCGCTCACGGTGATGGCCAACGAGGAACTGGTAGCGGACGCGACCGGCCTGTGGGACTTCAGCCTCGAGCCGCCGCGCCCGGCCGCGAAGTCCATCACCTTCGAGCTGCCCGACGACGTCACCTACGACACCGGCAACCACCTGGCCGTCTTCGCCAAGAACGAACTCGCCCTGGTGGAGCGCGCCCTGAGGCGGCTCGGCGTCGAGTACGACCAGGTGCTCCGGCTCGACATGCCGACCGGTGGCCGCACCCACCTGCCGGTAGGCACCCCGGTAACCGCCGGCATCCTGCTCACCGAGTTCCTGGAACTGCAGGACGTCGCCACCCGCTCCCAGATCCAGACCCTGGCCGAGCACACCGAGTGCCCCTGGACCCGGCCGCAGCTCCAGGCGTACACCGCCGACACCGAAGAGGCGGAGGAGCGCTACCAGAAGGAGATCCTCGGCAAGCGCGTCTCGGTGCTGGGCCTGCTGGAGCGCTTCCCCGCGGTCGAACTGCCGCTGGCGGTCTTCCTGGAGATGACGGGCCCGATCCGTCCCCGCTTCTACTCCATCTCCTCCGCGCCGTCGGCCAACCCGCGTCACGTGCGCCTGACCGTCGGCCTGCTGGAGGGCCCGGCCCTGTCCGGCGACGGCCAGTACCGCGGCACCTGCTCCTCCTACGTCGCCGGCCTCGAACCCGGGGACGTCGTCTACGGCTACGTCCGCGTGCCCTCCCCCACGTTCGCCCCGCCCGCCGACCCCGCCATGCCGCTGGTCCTGATCGGCCCCGGCACCGGCATCGCACCGCTGCGCGGCTTCCTCGAGGAGCGTGCGCACCAGCACGCGAACGGCACCCAGGTCGGCCTGTCCCAGGTCTTCGTCGGCTGCCGCCACCCGGAGCACGACTACTTCTACCGCCAGGAGATGCAGGACTGGGAGCAGACGGGGATCGCACAGATCCACACCGCCTTCTCCGCGGTGACCGGCCACCCGGCCCGGTTCGTGCAGAACGCCATCGCCCATGCCGCCGACACCGTCTGGCAGGCCATCCAGGACGGCGCGTACATCTACGTCTGCGGTGACGGACGCCGTATGGCGCCGGCCGTCCGCGAGGCCCTCGCCGCCATACACCGCCAGAAGACCGGCAGCGACGACGAGACCGCCCAGCAGTGGCTCGCCCAGCTGGAGGCGGACGAGCGCTACCAGCAGGACGTCTTCGCCTGACCGTCGCACGCCGTCAAGGCGCGCTGACCCCCAGCCGCCGGGAGGCGTGCGGACGTCCTGCCTCCCCCGCACGCCTCCCGGCCCCACCAGCCCACCAGACACCCCATGGCACCCATGGCCCGAACCACCGGGCCGTGCCGCTCACCGAAAGCAGATCACCATGGACACCATGCTCGCCGGACGCTTCCACCTCGACAGCGGGAAGTTCGCCGTGGAAGAGGTCCCGATCCCCGTGCCAGGCCCGGGCGAGGTCCTCATCGAGGTCAAGGCCGCCGGCGTCTGCCTCTCCGACGTCCACCTGCTCGACGGCTCCCTCGTCCCGCTGTTCGCCACCTCCGACACGATCACCGTCGGCCACGAGGTCTCCGGCGTGATCCACACGCTCGGCCCCGACCTCAAGCGCGGCCTGCCCGTCGGCACCCGCGTCACCCTGGAGGCCGGCAAGACCTGCGGCAAGTGCGCCGGCTGCGTGCGCCGCCGGCCCTGCACCCAGATGCTGACCGCCGGCATCGACTACGACGGCGGCTGGGCCGAGTACGTGGTCGTCCGCGAGGACACCCTCATCCCCATCCCCGACAGCCTCCCCTTCGACCAGGCCGCGATCATCCCGGACGCGGTCTCCACTCCCTACGCCGCCGTCGTCGCCACCGCGGGCGTCCGTGCCGCCCAGTCCGTCGGCGTCTGGGGCGTGGGCGGAGTCGGCGCGCACAACGTACGCCTCGCCCGCCTGGTCGGCGCCGCCCCGATCATCGCCGTCGACCCGCTGCCCAGCGCCCGCGAGCGCGCCCTCGCCTTCGGCGCGGACTACGCCCTGGACCCGGCGGCCCCCGACTTCGCCGACCAGGTCCGCGCGGCAACCGGCGGACGCGGCCTGGACTTCGCCTTCGACTGCGCCGGCGTCCCCGCCGTCCGCGACCAGGCCGCCTCCGTGCTCGGCCTGGGCGGCTCCCTGATCCTGGTGGGCATCACGCCCAGGCCGCTCACCATCACCGAGGGCCTGACCTTCAACTACCTGCAGAAGCAGGTGCGCGGCCACTACGGCGGCTTCCCCGAGTCCGTCTCCGAGCTGGTGCAGCTGACCGCGGCCGGCCGCCTCGACCTGGCCCCCTCCATCACCGACCACATCCCGCTCATCGACGCGGCCAACGCGGTCAGCCGTCTGGAGAACAAGATCGGCGACCCGATCCGCCTCATTCTCGTCCCCTGACGCCTGTCAGCAGGACATCAAGCCACCCTGGGCAGGGGTGAGTGGGCGCCGGTGCGTGAGGGAGCACCGGCGCCCACGGCTTTCGGCAACCGTGAAGAGACAGAACCATGCAGACGACCGACACCCCGGGCCGTACTCCGCGGCGCAAGGATGCTCACTCCAACCGCAGACGCATCCTCGCGACCGTCCGGCTGAAGCTGCGGGAGGACCCGGACGCAAGTCTCGACAGCATCTCCGAGGCGGCCGGCGTCGCCCGGCGCACGCTCTGCTGGCGGCATGGACGATGGGCGACCACTGCCGCATGCTCACCGCCTTGGGACGCCGCCATCCGGGAGAGGCCGAGATCCGCACCACCCCGGCACCGGCCCGCGCAGATGCCGGCCCTCGCCGAGGTGAACGCCGCATGCCCGTGGACCGACCCCACGGGGGAGGCCGCGGCCACCGCGTTCCTCGTGGCCGCCGGCGTAGCACCGGCCGCGCTTCAGGTGCGGGAGGTTGTCAGGCGAGATCGGGCAGCGGACGCCGGGTGACCTCATGGGCGTCGTCCGCAGCGAGACCGAGCATGCGCAGGACCATCTCGGCCAGGTCGGAGGCGGCCTCGTCGCCGTCGAGGTCCGGGCGGTCCAGCCTGAGAGCCACGAGGGACAGCAGGGTGCCGCCCAGGGCGGACAGGGCGGTGGTCGCGTTGCCGCAGGTGAAGCGGCCTGAGGCGATGCCGGTCTCCAGGTCGCGCAGGGCACGTGGGGCGAGGCCGCTGTCGGAGTGGATGTGGGCCAGGCCGCGGTCACGCAGGATCCGCATGAGTTCCGGGTGGGAGTCGGCCATCCGGGCGGTGAGCCGGAAACCGGCCGAGAGCAGCTCGGCCGGGTCGTCGATGCCTTCCACGCGCGCGTCGATGACCTGCCCGAACTCCTCCAGGGCGTCCGTCACCGCTGAGTCGAACAGCTCCGTCTTCGACTCGAAGTGGTTGTAGAAGGACCCGAAGCCGACGTCGGCGCGCTCGGCGATGGCCTGGATGCTTGCGCTGGTGTCCCCGGTCTCCGCGAGGATCTGCCGGGCCGCACGGACGAGCGCCTGGCGGGTCTCGGCACGGCGTCGCTCGAAGCGGTTCCTGGGCGGGGCTGACGTCGGCATACGGCCCAGTGTAACCGCCGCCACGATGACACCGGCATTACTGATGAGATCCTCAATTATTTGGGCTGCACCTATTGACGACGAGAAACAGCAGAGTTGATGATTTCCTCATTACGGCAGTGTTGCTTGGAGGACACCATGTCCCACATCTCCGTTGACAAGGGCGGTCCTCTGACGCCCCACCAAGACCTCCACAGTGAGCAGGGCGCCCTGCGCGGTGAACATCCCGGCCGGTCCCGGAACCCCGTGATCAAGGTGGCGGACCTGGCCTGGCTGGAGTTCGAGAAGCCCGACCTGGACCGGGCCGAGGTGTTCGCCCGTGACTTCGGCTTCGCGATCGCCGCCCGCACCGATCACGCGTTGTGGCTGCGCGGCACGTTCGCGGGCTCGCCCTGCATGGTCATCCGGCGCGGGAGCTCCTCCCGCTTCCTCGGGCCGGCGTTCCGCGCGGCCGAGCGGGCCGATGTGGACCGGCTGGCCGCCGCCGTCGGACACACCGTCCGGGACATCGACGTCCCCGGCGGCGGCCGGTCCGTCGCCCTGTTCGACCCCTCGGGCCTTCCGGTCCGGGTCGTGCACTGCGCCGAAGCGCTGCCCGCGCTCCCCGAGCAGGAGCCGCTGATCCTGAACTTCGGCACGGACCAGCGTCGTACGAACACCACCCAGCGAGCCCCGCGCGAGCCGTCGCGCATTCAGCGCCTGGGCCATGTGGTGCTGGAGACAAGGTCGTTCGCCCGTACGCTGAACTGGTACCTGGACACCCTCGGCATGATCGTGTCCGACTTCCTGTTCCTCGACGGGCAGCGTCAGCGCGGGCCGACCATGGCGTTCATCCGCTGCGACCAGGGCAGCCTGCCCGTGGACCACCACACCCTCGCCCTGCACCTCGGGCCCGGCACCGGCTACGTCCACTCCGCCTACCAGGTCACGGACCTCGACTCGATCGCCGCCGGCGGTGAGTACCTCGCCGAGCGCGGCTACCAGCGCAGCTGGGGAATCGGCCGGCACATCCAGGGCAGTCAGCTGTTCGACTACTGGCGCGACCCCGACCGCTTCATGCTGGAGCACTTCGCCGACGGCGACCTGTTCTCCTGCGACCTCGAACCCGGATGGGCGCCGATGTCGGCGAGCGGACTGGCCCAGTGGGGCCCGCCGGTCACCCGCGACTTCCTGGGCGCGAGCCCGTCCCCCGCCAAGCTGCGCGAGGTCATGACGGCCCTGCGCGACGACAACGAACTCGACCCCGCACGCCTGCTGGGCCTGATGAAAGCGATGAGCTCATGAGCACCAACGTGCTGCGCACCCCCGACGGCTGGTGGGCCGTCCGAAACGAGCGCGCCCTCCGCATCGAGACCAAGGCGGTCACCACCGCCGAACTGCTCGCCGACCGGGCCGCCGTGCAGGAGGCCGCCGCCTCCGGCGAGAGCGGCACGCCGGTCGCCGACCTGGTGGCGCTGCCTCCGGTCACCACTCCCTGCCGGGTGGTGGCCCAGATGGTCAACTACCGCAGCCACGCCAAGGACTCCGGGTTCAGCGGCGACATACCGCCCACCTTCTTCCGCAAGGCGTCCGGCTCGGTCAGCGGCCCGCACGACGCGATCGTCCGCCCCGCGCACGTGAACTTCCTCGACTACGAGGTGGAACTCGGCCTCGTCATGGGCGCGACCCTGCCCGTGGGCACCGTGGTGGAGGAGCACGACCTGCCGTCGTATGTCGCCGGGCTCGTCCTGACCAACGACGTCAGCGCCCGCGACGTCCAGCTCACCAAGACCCAGTTCTACGAGAGCAAGTCCTACCCGACCTTCACGCCCACCGGGCCCTACCTGGCCCTGCTGGAGCCCGAGGACTTCGCCCATCTGCTGAACCTGCGGCTGCGGCTGAACGTCAACGGCGTGCCGCGCCAGGACCGCACGCTCGCCGACATGATCGTACGGCCCGCGCAGGCGCTCACCCTCCTCGCCCGCTTCCAGACCCTCGACCCGGGCGACCTGCTGCTCACCGGCACGCCCGGCGGCACCGCGCTGAAGGCCCCGCCCAAGCCGGTCGAGAAGATCGCCGCCCTGCTGCCGCCCGCGCTGAAATGGAAGGCGTTCTTCAACGGCCAGGCAAAGAACCCGCTGTACCTGCGCGACGGTGACCTCATCACCGCCACCATCGCCACCCCGGACGGGCGGATCGACCTCGGCGAGCAGCGCAACGCCGTGGCGGACGCGACGTGAGCGCCACAGCCCACAGGCCCGTGGTGATCATCGGCGCGGGGCCCGTAGGCGTCACGGCCGCGCTCCTGCTGGCCCGTTACGGAGTGCGCAGCCTGCTCCTCGAACGCCACCCGGACGTCTACCCCCTGCCGCGCGCCGTCGTCGTGGACGACGAGATCCGCAGGGTCCTGCAGAGCGTCGGCGTCCACGAGGAGTTCGCCGCCATCGCCCGGCCGGCCCCCGGGCTACGGCTGCTGGACGCCCGGCGCCGCGTGATCGGCGAGTTCCCGCGGTCTATGCACGGACTCCACGGCTTCCCGCAGCTGAGCATGTTCAACCAGCCCGATCTGGAACGCCTGCTGCGGGACGCCTTGGCGCGCCGCCCGGAGTGCGAGTTGTGGAGCGGGGTGGAGGTCGTGTCCGTCACCCAGTCCGACACGCCGGACACCGGCGCACCCGACGATCCGACGGGTCCCGTACGGGTCACCTTCCGGCGCGGTGGCAGCGACGAGGAGGAGCACCTGTGGGCCGATGCCGTACTCGGCTGCGACGGCGCCGGCAGCCTCACCCGTGACGCCACCGGCACCGCCTGGGAGGACCTGCACTTCCAGGAGAGCTGGCGGGTCATCGACGTGCGCACCAGCCGCCCGGTGCGGACCTGGGAAGGCGCCGAGCAGATCTGCTGCCCCACCCGGCCGGCCACCTTCATGCGCATCAGCGAGGACCGCTACCGCTGGGAGTTCCGGCTGGCCGACGACCAGAACCTGGAGGGCCCGGACGGATGGGAGCGCCTGCGCGAGCTGGTCGCCCCCTGGGTGGACCTGCCGGCCTCTCCGAGCGACGACTTCGAGGTGATACGGCAGGCGCAGTACACCTTCCAGGCCCGTCTCGCCGACCGGTGGCGCAAGGGGCGTGTCTTCCTGCTGGGCGACGCCGCCCACCTGACCCCGCCCTTCGTCGGGCAGGGCCTGTGCTCCGGCCTGCGCGACGCCAACAACCTCGCCTGGAAACTCGCCCGGGTCCTCCGACAGGGCGCGCCCGAGGAACTGCTGGACACCTACGAACGCGAGCGCAAACCGCACGCCCGCCACGTGATCCGCGTGGCGGTCGCCGTCGGCTGGGCCATGACCGGCGGCCAGCACCGCGGTGCGGCGTTCCGCCGGGCCGTAGTGGGCACGATCTGCCGCATCCCCGGCGTGACCGAGGCGGTGAGCCGTGACCTCAGCCCCGCTCTGGCGGCCGGCCCACTGGTACGGCGCCGGCCCAGGCCGGCCGGCCGCGTGCTGGCCGGCACCTTCTGCCCGCAGCCCTGGATACGGCACGACGGCAGGCGAGTGCGCCTCGATGACGCCGTCCGGGACGCCTTCGTCGTCCTGACCGCCGTACCGCCCACGGCGCAGATGACGGCAGTGGCCACGGCACTGGGCGCCCCGACGATCCACGTCGGCGACCTGGACGACGACGGCACCCTGGCCGCCTGGCTGGCCCGCGGCCGTGTCGACGCCGCACTGCTGCGCCCCGACCGCGTCGTGATGGACACCGTCCCCGCAGGCACCGGCCACTTCCCGGACCCCACCGTCTGGGCCTCCCTGCTCCACACGGCCCGCCCTACTGCCGATGCCCGACCCGTCCCCCTGCCGAGGAGCACCGCACCGTGACGACCCCGCACTCCGCGCCGCACCCGGAACCATTCCTTCCGCCCGACCCCGAGACGGCCGCCGGCAGCCGCATCGCGGACTTCGCCCGCTGGGCCGCCCGGCACCAGGGCGTCGAAGGGATCCAGGACCCCGGCGACTACGAGGCCCTGCACCGCTGGTCGGTCACCGACCTGGAGGGATTCTGGGCGGCGGTGTGGGAGTACTTCGACATCGACGCGGACACTCCCTACGAGCGGGTGCTGGCCGAGGAGACCATGCCCGGCGCCCGCTGGTTCGCCGGCGCCGCCCTCAACTACGCCCACCACGCGCTGCGCAACCTGCACCCGGACGCACCCGCGATCACCGCGCTGGACGAGACAGGAGCCGCCTACGAGATCACGGGCCGACAGCTGCGCGCCAAGGTCGCCTCCGTCGCAGCCACCCTGCGCGACCTGGGCGTCGGACAGGGCGACCGGGTAGTGGGCTACCTGCCCAATACCCCGCACGCCGTCATCGCCTTCCTCGCCACCGCCGTCCTGGGCGCGGTGTGGTCCGTGTGCGGCCAGGACTACGCCCCCAAGGCCGCAGCCGAACGCTTCGCCCAGCTGGAACCGACCGTGCTCATCACCGCGGACGGCTATGTCTTCAACGGCACGCGGCACGACCGTCGCGCAGCCTCGCTCGACCTCGTTGGAGCCCTTCCCACCCTGAAGGCCACGGTGCTCGTGGATCACCTGGGCCTGATGTGGCCCGAGACCCAGCACGGCAGCCTGACAGTGCCCTGGGATGACGCCGCAACCCGCACCGAATACCTCACCATCACACCGGTGCCGTTCGACCACCCCCTGTGGGTCGTCTTCTCCTCCGGCACCACCGGCCTGCCCAAGGGCATCGTCCACGGCCACGGCGGCGTCCTGCTGGAGCACCTCAAGATCCTGGGCCTGCACTGCGACCTGGGCGTCGGGGACCGTCTGCTGTGGTACACCACCACCCACTGGATGATGTGGAACCTGGTCGTCTCCACCCTGCTGACCGGCGCCACCACCTGCACCTACGACGGCAGCCCCGCGCCGGTGGCACGCCCGGACGTCCTGTGGGAGCTGGCGGCCCGCCACAAGGTCACCGTCTTCGGCACCAGCCCGCAGTACCTGCTGGCCATGGCCAAGCTGGGCATCGAACCCGGCGTGCACGACCTGACGGCCATCCGGGCCATCGGCAGCACCGGCTCCGCCCTGCCCGCCTCCGCCTACCCCTGGGTCCGCGACCACGTGGGCGCAGGCATCCAGCTGGCCTCCACCAGCGGCGGCACCGACGTCGTCTCCGCCTTCGCCGGCAGCGCCCCCACCACCCCTGTCTGGGCGGGCGAGGTGTCGGCCCCCAACCTCGGCGTCGCGCTCGCCGCGTACGACGAGGCGGGACGGCCGGTCGTCGACCAGGTCGGCGAACTGGTCGTCACCCGCCCCATGCCCTCGATGCCGCTGTCCTTCTGGAACGACCCCGACGGCAGCCGCTACCGCGACGCCTACTTCACCGCCTACCCGGGTGTGTGGAGGCACGGCGACTGGATCACCCTGACCTCCCACGGCTCGGTGATCGTCCACGGCCGCTCCGACGCCACCCTCAACCGCAACGGCGTACGCCTGGGCAGCGCCGACATCCACGACCTCGTCGAACGCCTCCCCGAGATCACCGAGGCCCTCGTCATCGGCGCGGAGGAACCCGACGGCGGCTACTGGATGCCCCTGTTCGTCGTCCTCGCGCCCGGGGCCACGCTGGACGACGCCCTGCGCGAGAAGATCCGCGGCACCCTCCGCACCGGCGCCTCACCCCGCCACGTCCCCGACGAGATCCTCGCCGTGCCGGCCATCCCGCACACCAGGACCGGCAAGAAACTCGAGGTCCCGGTCAAGCGCCTCCTCCAGGGCGCGCCCGCCGAGCAGGTCCTCAACCCCTCGGCGGTCGACGACCCGGACCTCGTCGCCTACTTCGCCGGCCTGGGAGCCGAACGCCGTCGGACCCGTCATCCGCACAGCGTCAAGGACGCCTCATGAGCCTCTCCGCAGCCCTGACCTGCCTGATCGTGCTGATCTTCACCTTGCTGGGCGTAGCCAAGATCATGGCGCTCGGTCCGATGCCCGATCTGGCCGCCCACGCCGGCTTCACCACCGCCTCCTACCGGGTGATCGGTGCGCTGGAGCTGGCAGGCGCCATCGGCGTGGCCTTCGGCCCGGTCTCGTCGCTGCTCGGAGAGCTGGCCGGGCTCGGCCTGCTGATGCTGCTCGCCGGTGCCGTGACCACGCACGTGCGCAAGGGAGACGGGCTGCCCAGACTCGCCCCCGCGATGGTGTGCGCCGCAATGGTCAGCTGGTATCTCGTGCTCCTTGCCGACGTCGGCTCGTGACGTCGGCTGAGGACTGCACCGGCCGCCTGCGGCACGCGGACCGTCCCGCTTGCCGGCTGCCGTGCGCCGGCGGCTCAGGCTCCTGAGCCCTGTCAGCGAGCCCACGCCGAGGCTGGCAGACTGAATCTGTGGCTCCGCTGGTGACCGCGACCGACCAGGCCGCGCCCTCATCACTCACAGGCGCCGGTGTCGTGTCGGTCTGCGCATTGCTCTTCACCGTCGCGTCGTTCTGGTGGCTCAACGCCAGACAGGGGCGCTTGAAGACGTGGGAGCCTCATTCCTTCGCAGCGATCGTCCACTCGTCCACCGCCCGCCTTCGGCTCCCGCTCGTCCTTCACAACACCGGTGCCAAGCCGATCGTCGTACAGGACCTCATCCTGACCTTCCCTGACGAGCCCGCCTCTCACCTGCCACTGCTGTGGGTGTCCTCACCGTCCCGCCTCCAGCCCGGGCCGGACGAGGATGCAAAACTGCCGGCCGGCTTCGTCGTGCCCGGCAGAGAAGCGCAACAACTCTTCATCGAGTTCGAGGCACCGTTTTCCGGGTTCGTGCCGGAAGCCCGTGACTTCAAGGTCCAACTGCAAGCAAGGGTCGGCCACCGCAAGGGATGGCGCCGCCTGCTGACGTTCACCCTGCGGGCCGCCAACATCACCGACCCGGATCGCTACACCGTCTACAACAACGCACCGGTCGAACTGACGAAGGAAGACCGGAAAAGGGCGGATGCCGCACTCCTCGAGCTGTTGGAGGAGCAAGGGGACGACTCCGCTCCAGGCGGCAGGAGACCACCGCGTTCTTCCGATGACGACGGCGACGCCGGCCCGAGCAGCTGACGCAGCACCGGCGAGCGGAAAATCAGGGCTACTTCAGATCCGCCCGGCCTGATGGGCACCGGAGGACCCCCAGCGCCACCTCCTCATCCACCCTCACCACCGTCCGGCCGACCATGGCAGCCGTGAAGACTTGGCCGACGGCCGATCCCGGCACCGACTGGCCCACAAGCTCGCGTACCCCGCTACCCCTCGGCCCGCTGCGGGAGACATTCCGAGGCCGGCGTCTGATCGCCAGGGCGGTGGCAGCCAGGATGACGTGGCGAGCACGGTCCCACGCCTCGGGGAGTACGCGGGAGGAAAGTACAGGAGCAGTAGAGTGAGGGAGGAGCGAGGGAGGAGTAGTGAGGGCGCCGCGCGTACTGCCAACCCTGGACGAGGTCGACATCGGCGATCACGTCTGCCACCTGTTGGATCGTACCGATGACGTCATCGGCCGCAGCCGGGCTTTCGTTGCGGACGGTGCGTTGCACGGCGACAAGGTCGTGATCGTCGGCCCCGCCCCGCGGGCGGAGAGCGAGTTCGCACCTCATGTACTGGACCCTGCCCGGTTGCAGGGTTCTCTTCTCTCCGCGGTGCGTCGGGAGGCGGCCGCCGCCGACCGGGAAGGGTTCCGCTCCCTTCGCGTGCTCCACCATGTCGTGCGCGGCCCTCGCGCGGACCGGAACGGGGAGTGGCTGCGCAGCGAGCTCGATCTCGAGGAGTTCGCCGCCGACACTGGAGCCATGGTGGTCTGCGCCTACAGCGGTGCCGACTGGGACCTGCCGGCTCTGCAGCAGATCAGATGTGTGCATCCGCACCATCTGGGCAGCCGTCCGCTCTCCCCCGCGTTCCGGATGTACCGAACCGAGCAGGATGGCTGGACGGTGACCGGGACCGTCGACAGCGACGGCGCGGTGGCCTTCGGCACCATCCTGTGCACCCTCCTCGCTCACACGCCGACGGTGCGTCTGCTCTGCCAGACACTGGAGTTCTTCGATGCCGCCGGGATGAGCGCGCTGGCCGATGCCGCCAGGCACCTTCCGGATCGCAAGATCATCCTGGAAGGCACCAACGAGACCCTGCGGCTCGCCTGGAAGCTCTCCGGCTTCGCGATCCCCGACATTCCGGTGGTGATGGCGCCATGACCTCCTCTTCGCCCACTCACCTCGAAGGCACTGGATACCGGCACGAACTGTATCCGTACTCGGGCAGCGATGAGTTCGTCGCAGGCGCTTTGGGCTTCATCCAGGAAGCGCTCGAAGGTGACGAGGCCGTCGTCGTGGCCGTGCCGCAGGAAAAGGCGTCATTGCTGCGTGCGGAGATCCGTGAGAACGACACCCTGCGCTATGTCGACACCAGCCGGGTGGCGCGTCATCCGGGGCGGCTCGTCGCTGCCTGGCAAGAATGGATCAAGGAACACGTCTCGGAGGGGCGGCCCGTCCGCGGCATCGGCGAATCCCCCTGGGACCAGGTCCGCAGTACTGCCGAGGCCGAGGAACTGCGTTACCACGAGTGGCTGCTCAACAGGGCGTTCGCCCGGGGCCCCGCCTGGTGGCTGCTGTGCCCCTACGACGTCGCACGCGACCAGGCCGCCCTGACTCAGATGGCACGCTGCCACCCCCGGATCCGCAGGGACGGCCGGACGGTGCTGAGCGAGGACTACGACGCGCACGCAGCGTATGCCTTCGCTGCCCTCACCGACCCCTGCGACCCGTACGACGAGTTCCTCTACACCAGCGGCGACCTGCCGGCACTCCGGGAGAAGATCGCTGCCTGCGCCGAACAGCACGGCCTGACCGGTCGGCGCCTGCGCGAACTGCACCTGGCAGCGACAGAGGTGGCCACCAACAGCATCCGCCACGGCGGCGGACAGGGCGTGCTGCGCACCTGGAGCGAGGAACGGCGCCTCGTCTGCGAGTTCCGTGACGCCGGATACCTGGAGGACCCACTGGCCGGCCGTACCATGCCGACCGCGAGGCAGGTGGGTGGACGCGGGCTGTGGCTCGTCCACCAGCTCTGCGATCTTGTCGAGATCCGGTCCACACCGGACGAAGGGACCACGATCCGCCTGCACACCGAACTGCCCGGCTAGACCCGCTGGTGCCAACGGTCTGCTCACCGGCCCAGCGCTCGACGGCACGCGTGACCGACGTCGCCCCAGGGTAGGCGCGGCGGTGTCGCCGGGGGGCGACAGACAGAAAGGCGCCGGTGGCACGGGCACGGACGATGGGGACGGGAGCGGTTCTCGATGCTGAGGGTTCGGGTACGGCACGCGGACACGACGGTTGTGCGGCTGCCGACCGAGGTGGACTACGGCAACGCTTCCGGCATCGGCGGCCGGTGCGAAGACCTGGTCGAGGAAGGCTGCGGCACCCTCGTGCTCGACGCCTCCGAAGTGCAGTACCTCGACTCCTCGGGCGTCAGCATGATCATCACGCTGTCCCGTGCGCTCGAAAACCATGGCGGCACCCTGCGCCTCGCCGCCCTCAGCGACCACTACCAGCAGGTGTGGCGCCTCCTCGGCCTCGACACGCTGTTCCCCGTGTTCCCCACAGTGCACGCCGCGCTCGACGGGCGCATCACAGGCGCCTGTGCTGATACCTCGGAGTCACTCGACCACGCCTGAAAGCAAGACTCGCATGTGGACGAGCCGCCACCCTCGCCCATCTCGTCTGCGAGCCGCTCAGATCCCGGTGGGCGGCGGTGGGGAAGCTGGTGCCGTCGCCGACGGTGACCAGCAGCGTGGCGCCGAGACAGCGCCCCTCAGCCCCGGCCAACCGGCACTTCCCGCCCGCCGCTCCCACTCATTTCCCCACGAACGCGCAGGTCAGGCGGGCATTCCCGACGTCGCAAGCTCCGCACCACCGCCGCGCTCGCTCGCCACGTACACGACGGACAACTCGACCCCGACCACATCAGCGAAAGGGACTTCGCCCGCCACCTGCCCCACCCCGACATGCCGGATGTCGACCTGCTGTGGCGTACCGGGGGCGAACAGCGCACCTCCAACTTCCTGCCCTGGCACACCGCCTACGCCGAGCTGCACTTCACCCCCGACTTCTGGCCCGACATCGACCGTCGCCCTCGCCGAGTTCTTCTACGGCAACGACCCGGATGCTCCTGCCAACCACCTCTTCGGCAGGGTCACCGCCCGACAGCCCGGGATCCGACCGCCCACACCACTGCTGTGCGGGCGGTCGGCTTCGAGGCCCCAGGCCACGCAGCCCCTGGCGCGCCCCGTCGGTCGGCGGCCGACTCGTCGTTCCGCCGTACCGGGCCAGCGCCGCCGTTGCGGTCAGGTGGGAACTGAGACAGCTTCAGCCGGCCGAGCCGATACGCACTGATCTCATCCGCGCGCTCCAACGCGCGGGCAAACGCGGTGCCCGTCATCGGCGTCGGCGGCCGGTGCGACGCTCCAGCTCCGAGAACCGCGAGCCCCCGGCGTCTTGAGCGTCGCCACCAAGTCGCCGGGCAAGGCCGGGGCCGCCCGCCGCGCGGCCCCGCGACCGTGGCGTCCAGCCGCTTCTCCACGACCTTCCGCGCCTCCGGGCAAGCACCGATACCCCGGGCAGCAGCACCCCGTGGCGGCGCAACTAGACCATCGACTGGTTGAACAACGTCACCGGCCCCTCGTCGTGCGTCCACACCCGCCCCTGCAGGAACGTACCCCCCGTCTTCCTCATCACTCGCGACCGGCACTCGGGACTTCAAGGACGGCCTCCTCCTGCGCCACCAGGATGTGCTCAAGCAGTCGCAGCAGGGGAGACGAGCCTTCGGTGCATGGCGGAGTCCGGTTGGGGTACTCGACTCGATTCGGGCTTGAACAGAGGAGGGACATGGACGACGTCGCCGCTCCCGGCCGGGGAAGTGTTCCCCTGCCCGGCCATCAGGCGCGTTCTGGCGCCCTGCTCAACGGAACGCTGGAAGACCTGCGGGCGTCCGCCCTCGCGGTCGATGACGATGGCCTCATCGTCGCGGTCAACAGCGCGGCCCAAAGCCTGCTGGGCAGGGAAGCCTCAGAACTCGTCGGCCAGGACTTCCACGACCTGCTGCACAGGGACAGATACGGACACTCGGTGCCGCGCACGCGCTGCCGGATGAGGAAGGCGCTCCTCACGGGGGACACCAGGCATGGCGAGGCCGAGTGGTTCGCCCGCGGGGACGGCGCTCTCGTCCAGTTGTCCTGGCTGGTCACGCCCTACTCACCCGGTCCGGGCGGGACAGGTGCACTGACAATGCTGTACGCGCCGGAGCAGCCGGACGTTCGCCACAGCGACGGCGGGCACTCCGCGCCGCTGACGGAGCTGGACCGCCTGGCCCTGCTGGCGGAGACGACCACGCGGCTCACATCCACCCTGGACGCGGACGAGGCGCTGCACCGACTGGCGGCCCTTACCGTGCCCCGGCTCGCGGACTGGGCCGTGTTCGACCTGCTCACCGAACGTGATGAAGTGCGACGCGTTCTCGTGATGGAGCACAAGGACGGCATTCTCGTCGAACGGGACGACTTGCAGGGCCCGATGCCTCCGGTGCCGGCGGAGTCGCCGATGCCCCTGTCACGGGCCCTGCGTGGCGCCGCCTCTTCCCTCGCCGGCCCCGCCACCTACCAAGGTCCGCCCGACTCCGGCATCGCGGTCGAGCAGCAGCGCCTGTTCACCGCGACAGGTATGCACTCCGCCGCCATCGCGCCCATTCGCGGACTGCGCGACGTACTCGGCGCCCTGACCCTGGGCCGCGCCCAGCGTCATGACGCCTTCACCCCTGCCGACCTGCCGCTGCTGGAGGACCTCACCCGCCGGGCGGGCCTGGCGCTGGACAACGCGCGCCTGTACCAGCGCCAGCGCAAAGTCGCCGAGACCATGCAACGGCACCTGCTGCCCCAGCTTCCCGTCCTGCCCGGACTGGAGATGACCGCGCGCTACGTACCCGCTCCGGACGCCTCATCCGTGGGCGGTGACTGGTACGACGCCTTCGCTCTGGCCGCCCACGCCCACGCACTGGCCATCGGCGACGTCGTCGGGCACGATCTCGACGCCGCAGCCGGCATGGCGCAGGTCCGCAACATGCTGCGCGCCTTCGCCTGGTCCCACCCCGAGGCCACACCCAGCGCCGTCGTCACTCGGCTCGACGAGGCAGTGATGCACATAGCCGAGGTGCCCATGGCCACTATGATCCTCGCCAGGCTCACACTCGGCGACGACACACTGTGGCGCCTACGCTGGACGAACGCCGGCCACCCGCCGCCCCTGCTCATCGACCACGACGGTCAGACCCGCTACCTCGACGAGGCTCACGGCATACTCCTCGGCACCGGAGTCACCAGACCTCGCCCCGACGCCGTCACCGTCCTGCCACCCCAGGCCACACTCCTGCTCTACACCGACGGACTGGTCGAATCCCCGCACCACTCCATCGATCATGGGCTGGACCGGCTGCGCCGACACGCGGCCTCCCTCGCCCACCGCCCCCTCGACTCATTCTGCGACTTGCTGCTGGACCAGGTCCGCCCCAGCGACAACGATGACGACGTTGCCATGATCGCGTTGCGTACCCCCACTTCCGTATGCCCCGCCTGACCCGCGCGGGAGGCAGATCGAGTGGGGTTGAGGGGGGCCGTCGAAGTTCCTCAGCCGGTGGGCTGAGGCTTCGAACGCCCCTCCCGCCGCGCGAAAGCTTCGCGCGGTGCAGGCCCTGCACTGCCCCGCCGGTGAGCGGGGCCAGAACGCAGTGTCCGCATGCCGGTTCGCCTAGGAGGACGGGCGCCGTGTAGGTCAAGGGCGGTCAGGAGGAGCTGGTTGGTGAGGGGGTACGGCAGGTCCTTGCGCTGCTCGCGGGTATCGGGCGCCCTGGTGTCCAGGTCTGCTCCGGCGTATGGCCCCATCAGTTTCGACGGCGACTCGGCGCAGCAGGACACTGATCGAGGAAGACCGTCCTCACCGTGATCACCCTGCCTGGACTCTCGTCCTGCGGGACCACGGGGCGCGGGAAGGGCGGTGGGTGTGGAGGACGAGCAGCGCCAGGGCGCCGGTCGCTGCGGACCAGGCGAGGGAGAGCAAGCCAGGGGACCAGGCGCTCTGGGGAGTGAGGGCTGAGCTCAGCGCCAGCTGGTTCACGCCGTACAGAGGGAGGGTGGATACGCCCGCCACATCCATGAGGGCGTTGAAGACGGGATTCTGCAGGCCGGTGTCGACCAGGCTGAGCATGATGATGAGGAAGAAGCCCTCCAGCTCGCCGCGGACCAGAGAGCCGAGCAGAAGGCCGATCCCGCCGTAGACGAGGCCGGCGCCCGCGAGGGCCAGCGCCAGGGGTGCTGTGTGGCGTACGGGCAGAGAGACCCACAGCACGATCGTGGTGTAGAGGGCCAACAGGGCGGCGGTGAGGGCGACGGCGGCAAGCTTCGCCAACAGCATCGGCAGCCGGGGGTAACCGGCCAGCAGCAGACGCCGGTCCATCCGCCGCGACTGGAAGGTCTCGGTGAAGGTGATGAAGCCGGCGACCATGGTGACGGCGCCCAGCGCGCTGGCCACCTGCCCCACCTGGCTCGCCGGAGCGGAGAGGGGGGTGCCGATGGCGTCCAGCCGGATGCGCACCACTTGGTCGGAGGTGCACAGGCGTGCCACAGCAATCCAGACGGGGATGAACGCGACCGCCAGAACCAGGGCCAGCCGGTTGCGCAGGTGGCCCAGCAGAGTAGAGCGCAGCAGTTCGGTGAATGCCGTCCAGGAGAGCCTCAACGGTCGGTCTCCTCGAAGTGCAGACGGCCCTGGCGTAGGTGAGCGATCGCGTCGAAGTGGTGCAGGTCGTGCAGCAGGTGAGAGACCACGATGATCGACCGGCCCTGATCACGCAGGTCGGCGGCCAGGGTCCAGAACCGCTGGTGGGTGTCCCAGTCGAAGCCCTGGTAGGGCTCGTCCAGGACCAGCAACTGCGGATCGTGCATGAGGGCGATCAGCAGGTTCAGCTTCTGCCGCGTGCCACCACTGAGTTCGCCGACCTGCTGTCGCCGGCAGCCGGTCAACGCCAGCAGTTCCATCAGCTCGCCGGCGCGCTCCAGTGTCGGCAGCCGGTAGGCCATCTGGAACAACCGCAGATGCTGTCCGACGGTGAACGCGTCGTTCAGTACAGCCCGTTGCGGGCAGTACCCCACCGCCCCGGCCCGTGTCGCGGTTCCGCGGTCGGGTGCGAGGTGTCCCACGGCGATCTGCAGCAGAGTGCTCTTTCCCGCCCCGTTCTCGCCGACGACTCCCACCAGCGTCCCGGCATACACGTCAAGATCTACATCGCGCAGGACCTGCCTGCCGCCGAACGCCTTGCAGACTCCGCTGATCCGCAGCCGTGGCCGGTGGCGCGTGGTTACTGCCTGCACATGAGCCCCTCGAAAGATCGGACAGATGTAACGAGCCGACCCGGACGGTCCGGCCCTGGGCGGACCGATCCTCCGCGCGACGTCTGCCGCCCGGTGTCCAACGAGTCCGTACCTCCGGTGTAACGGCGGTCACCCGGTCTTCTGTACCTGCCAGTTGGGCGTGACGTACGCCGCGGTCTGCCGTTGTAGGAGGCGATGCCCCCGACACCACAACGAGACCTCAGCGCTCCCACGATCGTGATCGGAGCCGGCCCCCACGGCCTGGCGGCAGCCGCGCTACTGAACCGCTCCGGAGAACCGACCGTGATCCTGGAACGGTCGCATGGCGTGGGAGCGAGCTGGGCGCAGCGCTATGACCACCTACGCCTGCACACCACTCCCGGCACGTCGAAGCTCCCCGGCCTGCGGGTGCCGCGCCAGGCGGGGCCGTGGGTGAGCCGGGACGACTATGTGCGATACCTGGAGTGCTACGTAGCCCATCACCGACTCGACGTCCGGGTGACCACCCCGGTGCAGCGCGTCGAACGGGCCGAGCCCGGTTCGGGAGCACAGTGGATGGTCCACACCCCCGTCGGTCCCGTGCCCACTGGCGCGGTCGTGGTGGCCACCGGTCGCTGCCATACCCCTGACCTCCCCCGCTGGCCCGGGCGTTCGACGTTCACCGGCACCCTGCTGCACTCGGCCCACTACCGCTCTCCGGCCCCTTACCGCGGGCAGGACGTCCTGGTGGTCGGCGCCGGTAACAGCGGTACCGAGATCGCGAGTGTCCTGGCCGGGGGCGGAGCCGGGCGGGTACGGATCGCAGTCCGTACCCCACCCAACATCCTGCCCCGCTCCAGCGCACGATGGCATGCTGCCGGCCGACTTACGGAGGCCCTCCCACTCGCGTGGCGCGATCGCACCTCCCTGCTCACCCAGCGTCTCGCGGTGCCCGACCTGACCTCACGGGGGCTGCCCCGGCCCGGCATCGGCCTGTACACCCGCAATGCCCGTGAAGGGGTCAACCCCGTGCTCGACCACGGCTTCGTGGACGCCGTCCGGTCCGGTCGGGTCGAGCCGGTCGCGGCCGTCCAGGCGTTCGAGGGCCCCGAGGTAGTGCTGGCCGACGGCACACGCCTGCGACCCGAAACTGTCATCGCCGCCACCGGCTACCGGCCCGACCTGCACGACCTGGTCGGGTCCCTGGGCGTGCTCGACGAGGCCGGGCATCCCCTCGCCGCAGGGGCACGGACCCATCCTGAAGCCCCGCACCTGTACTTCGCCGGATACACCAATCCCCTCACGGGTGTCCTTCGCCAGGCGGGCATCGAGGCGCGCGCCATCGCCCGCGCGTTCCGCCACGAGAAGGCGCGGGCCACCCTCCCCGCCCCCCGGCTTGGCGACCGCCCGGCCGACGCACTCAGCAAAGGGCGCGCGTCGAGCTGACGGCGGTTCGCAAGCCTGGCCCTTCTGCGGCGTTCCCCGCAGGGCGATTGGACGCCGAGGTGACGGTGGAGACAGGGCTGCGCGCTTCGGCGGAGAGCAGCTTCACCGTGCCCACGATGCGTGATCATCCACAACCAAGATCCGCTTCCGCAGCAGACCCTGGGCCCCGTCCGACGGCCGAAGGGGCCAGCCGCTCCCTGGGGTGCAGCAGGGGGCATCCGGGAGCGCAGGAGCGGAGCGGATGATCTGGGCATGCTTGCACTACCCCTCAACTGGTGGTTTGGCCGCGGGAGTTGAGGAGGGACCTGAATGCGTCCCTAGCGTGGTTCGTGCCGTGGTCTGCGGGCTGCGGTGCGGCGTCGCTTCCCGCGGCACCGGAGCAGCGACAAGCAAGGGGCGCTGAATGGCGAACTTCCAGACCGGCGAGATTCCCCCCGGCTTCGCGTTCACTGAGAGCGGCGGGCTCATCCACTACAAGTACGGCATCGTCCTGGCAGTCCCGGCGGCCAACCAGGCCGGCTGGTCGGGCGACATGTGGATCAGCTTCGGCTCCGCCTGGGGAGATGCAAAGATCAAGGTGAACTGGCACGACGGCTCCAACTGGAGCGCCGCCGTGGACCTGAACGTCACGCAGGCAGGCGGCCGGGTCCACAACGGCGCGAAGCTCCCGACGAGCACGCAGAAGATCGCCATCGGCCGCGTCAGGAAGTGCGCGAGCGACACCGAGGACGACATCCCGGTCAGCTGGCTGCTCCAAGTGGCCGAGGCGTGACCCGGGCAGCCCCTATGACCCGATGCCCGGTCCGGCCTGCTGGGCCGGACCGGGCATCGGCAGTGGTGGCCGTAGCGGCCGAGTTGAACTGGACCGGCTCGGACACGTACAACAAGGACACCAGGGCCTCCCCCCACTGCTCGGTCGGATTTGCATGGCCGAGCTACCGTGAGGCCCTGTCTCCGCGCGCGTGATCATCCACATTTCGTCCGGCGTCTTCATCGGCCGACTTCGGCAACCGCCCACCTCGACGGCAGCGCAGTCGCCCGGTTCTGGCCGACGTCCATCGGCGGCCTTTGCGGACCTGGCGTCGCTTTTGCCGGTGGCCTCAGCGCTGGGTGAGCATGCCTTCACGCAGGCGGCCCAGGGTCCGTGACAGGAGTCGGGAGACGTGCATCTGGGACACGCCCAGGTGTTCGCCGATCTGGGCCTGGGTGAGTTCCTCCACGAAGCGCATGTGGATGATCTGCCGGTCTCGCTCGTCGAGTTCGGCGAGGAGCGGGGCGAGGGTGTGGAAGTCCTCCACCAGTCCCAGCGCCTGGTCTTCCGCGCCGATGAAGTCCTGCAGAGCGCTCTCGCCGTCTTCGCTGCCGCCGATCGCGGCGTCCAGGGAGGAGGAGTTGTAACCGTTGGCGGCAAGTCGGGCTTCCCGTACCTCGTCCTCGGGCAGGCTCATCAGCTCCGACAGTTCCTTGACCGTGGGGGTGCGGCCGAGCCGACTGCGCAATTCCTCGGTGGCGCGGGCGAGCTGGACGCGGGCTTCCTGCAGTCGGCGCGGCACGTGTACGGCCCAGGTGGTGTCGCGGAAGAACCGCTTGATCTCGCCCACGATGTAGGGGATCGCGAAGGAGGTGAACTCCACTTCGCGCGTCAGCTCGAACCGGTCGATGGCCTTGATCAGGCCGATCATGCCGACCTGGACGATGTCCTCCATCTCCTCTGCGCCGCGGCTGCGGAAACGGCCGGCCGCGTACCGGACCAGGGACATGTTCATCTCGATCAGTGTGCTGCGGGCGTAGCTGTACTCGGGCGTGCCCTCTTCCAGGACCGTCAGCTGTTCGAAGAACAGCTTGGAGAGCTGGCGAGCGTCTTTTGGCGCAACCCGGGAGGGGTCGGCGACCTCCGGCAGCTCGCTCGTTCGTGCGTCCAGTGCCGCCGGAATGCTCATGAGCGCCATGCTGTGCCCCTCCCAAAGTTCGAGCCGACCGCTACCGCCTGCAAAACGGCCGACGGCGCAGCGCCTACCCCGCCTTCCCGCACCTATACCTGTGCTGTGTTGAGCAGGCTCGCTACCTGGTCGTGGTCAGCCGGGCAGGTAGCAGCGAATGGTGGTGCCGTCGGGGCCGGTGTGGACACGGACGAGGTCGGCAAGTTGGTGGACCAGCAGGAGTCCGCGGCCGCCGGGCTGCGTGGGATTCGGCGGGCGACGGCCGGCCAGCGGATCGGTCAGCTGTCCGCCGTCGTGGACCTCGCATACGATGCGGTCGCTCTCGGCCCAGATCCGCAGCGTCCCCGAGCCGGCGCCGTGGACGACGCTGTTGGTGGTCAGCTCCGCCACCGCGAGTTCCAGGTCGCCCAGGCTCACGCCGGACACGCCCAGGGCCCGCGCCCGGGACACGGCGAAGTCGCGAGTCTCGGGCAGTGTCGGTGCGGCGAAGGTACAGGCCGCAGCATCGAGTGGAGCGAGCAGGGGCTCGTTGTAGCGAGCAATGATCTCTTCGGGGCTGTAGGCGGTGGATTGCCTCTCCCCGTCGGCGTCGATGACGACCGGGTGGGTCGCCAGGGCGTCACAGAGCGCCTGCTGCCTTAGTTGCCCAGCGTCGTAGGGACAGAGGATGGTCACCGCGCGCCCGGTGAAAGCGGCATTGATCAGCGCTTCGTGCTGGACGCACGCCGGGTACTCGTCGGCGGAACGGCCCTGCCAGATCGGCTCGCCGATGATACGGACCCGGCGGGCGCCGGGTTGGGCGTCGGCGAACTTGCGCAGCACGTTGGCGATGATGCGGCCCGGGTTGCGGCCGGCCTGGGTCATGTCGATGAAACGGACCTGTGCCGCTCGCTCACCGAGCCCCTCGCGGATCAGCTTCAAACGATCCGGCGGAGCTGCGACGGCTGCGGGCTCACCGGCGTCCAGCCCTTCCCGCAGGAAGGGAACCGTTCCCGCGACGTACTGGTCGGTCCCCTCGTAGAAGAGCGCCGGGTGCACGAACGGCTCGTGCGAGGGCACTGTGGTCATCACGCAGCCACCTCGATCACGGTAAGCCCGGGCCAGAAGAGTTCGAGGATGCGCGGCAGCTGCGCCGGAGGTCGGTGAAGTACGATCCGCTGTCCCTCGGGGAGACGCTGGGCGGTGACCGCAAGGTCCGTCACGCCGGCCACATCCACGAAGCGCACCCGGGACAGATCCACGTGATGCACGTCCGTGCCACGCTCGACCAGTTGCTGCAGCGCCTGCTGCCAGACCGTCCGTGTGTTCATGCTGATCTCCCCGATCGCCCCCAGCCCCGAACTGTCGGGCAACGGATTGATCTGCAGTACCGCCTCACGTGGCGGCGCGGCGGAGGGCCCGCCCACGCCAGGTGCGACATCCACGCTTTTGCCCCCAGTTCCCCGGGCTCGGCCGCACGGCGGCTCATATCGATCGCCTTGCACGATACCCGGTCAGGCACGGCGGACGCCCAGTCCGGCCACGCGAGAGAATCGGGCCGGGCCTGACCTGCGCGGGTCCCGATGACGTGAGCTGGTGGAGCTCATGCGACCGAGTACGGGTCCGCCTGTAGTGGCGTCCATGCCAGCTCAGGCTTGGCGGGAGGGCGAGCTCAGGGAGCGAGGCTGAGTTCCGCCCAGACCGTTTTGCCGGGGTGGCGCGGGGTGACGCCCCAGCGGTGCGCGAGCCGTTCGAGGAGCTGCATGCCGAAGCCGCCGGGCTCGGTGTTCTTGGTGGCACGCATGCGCGGCCAGCGGTCGCTGTCATCGCTGACCGCGATGCGCAGCAGCCGGCCGTTCAGGGTGAGCCGGATCAGGGGTGCGCCGACGCCGTGGCGGATGGCATTGGTGATCAGTTCCGAGACGAGCAGTTCGGCGGTCTGGATCATCCGGTGCTGGTGCAGCGGACCGCCGAAACCTTCCACGCAGTCGCGGACCCAGTGCCGGGCGGCCGCGATGCTCGCCGTAACAGCGGGGAAACGCGACTCGCAGGATGGGATGGTCGGTTCGCCGTTCACGAGGTTCCTCCAGCCTTGGTGGCGGCCCTGCTCTGCCGCCGGCTGGCGCTGCGTACAGCCGGTCGCAGTCGTCTGTCGGGTTACCCCTGCCTGCCTGGTGAACCATCTGTGTCCGTCGGGTGACGGGCTGATCCTGTGAAGGGTTGATCGCCGCTGTCGACGGGACTGGTGGTGGCGGGCTGGAGTGCGCTGGCAGAATCATTCCCGCACACGACATGAGGCCACGCCGGTCGCGCTGCCACCGGGGCCCGAGGACGAGGGAGCCGGCATGGAACGGATTTCGGATGTGGAGATTCCGCTGGACCGTGATGTGTTCCTGCGCACTCTGGTGCGTGAGTTGGCGACGTCGCTGGAGTCGGTGATCGGTCTGGAGGAGGCGTCCGGCTACGTCAGCCTGGTGGGGCAGGCCGTCGGCACGCAGATCGACGAGATGTACCTCAAGGCACTGGGAACCGACCGGCTCACGGGTGAGCAGGTCGCCGAGGCGCTGGTGGACCTCAAGCGCCGTATCAAAGGTGACTTCTACGTCATCGAGCACGACGAGACGAAGATCGTGCTGGGCAACCGGGTGTGTCCGTTCGCGGAGAAGGTGGTGGGCCGGGAGTCGATGTGCATGATGACGTCCAACGTCTTCGGCACCGTCGCCGCCCGCAATCTGGGCTACGCGCGCGTGGAGTTGGAGGAGACCATCGCGCGCGGCGACGCGGGCTGCCGGGTGGTGGTGCACCTGGTGCCCGACGTGGATGTCGAGACGGTGAGTGGCCGTGAGTACTTCGGCGACCGGGCTGTGGCTCCATGACCCTTGGCCTCTTCCGGGCCATCACCAGACCGCTGCCCCATCCGGTGCTGTTGTGCGGGGCCGACGGCCGCGTGCTGGCCGCCAACCCGGCTGCCCGCAGCTGTGACGACCGGCTGCGCCCGGGCGCCAGCGTGTTCGATCTACGGCCGGACGACACCCCGCAGCTGCGTCAGCAGTTGGCTGTGTGGCTGCGCAGCGGCAGTCCCGTGCCCGGCGCGCTGGTCCTCAAGGACGCCGACGGCCGCACGCGGCGCTTCCGCTGTCACGGGGCGCGGGCCACGTGGTGGGACGGCCCGCAGCCGGCCGTGCAGCTGCATCTCATCGAGGCCGGGGCGTCGGACCAGTTCGTCGTGCTCAGCCAGCAGGTGGAGGCGCTGAACCGGGAGGTGGCCTTCCGCCGGGCCACAGAAGTGGACCGGGCGCGGCTGCTGGCCGCCGAACAGGCCGCCCGTGCCCGGTTGCAGCACCTGTACGACCTGACCGCCGCCTTGGCCGGAGCGATCACTCTCGCGGAGGTCTCCCGCGCTGTCAGCGAGGTGGCGCCGGCAGCCCTGGGGGCCACCGCGGCGGAGCTCTATCTGCACTCGTCACGGCTGGTACCGCCCCTACAGCCGGGGGACAACGGCCTTCCGGTCGGCGCGGGCGGCTGGACCGACCTGGACCGCCCCTCTTCCTCGGACGGCCCGCTCACTCGTGAAGCCGCGGACGCGGTTCCCGTGGCCCTGTCCCTGGAGGCGGACGGCGTCCACCTGGGCATGCTGATCGTCTACGGCTCGCTCAGCGCCACCGCTCCCGAGCATGTGACAGCGGTCGCCCAGCAGATCGCCCAGGCTCTGCGCCGGGCCGGGCTGCATGAGCACGAGCACCGGGTCGCCGAACGCCTGCAGCTCAGTCTGCTGCCCCAGCTGCCACAGCTGCCCGGTCTGGAGTCGGCCACCTGCTACGCCCCGGGCAGTGACCTGCTCTCGGTCGGCGGCGACTGGTACGACGTCTACGACGTGGACTCCGATCACATCGGCCTGAGCATCGGCGACGTCGCCGGTCACGGACTGCACGAAGCGACCGTCATGGCACAGATCACCGCCGCCCTGCGCAACATCGTGCCGCGCTGCGGCACCGACCCCGCCGCCGTCCTGGACGAGCTCAACGCCTTCCTGGGCCGCTACCATCCGAACCGCATGGTCACCGCCTGCTACCTGGTCTTCGATCGCCGGACACGCACCCTGACCTACGCCAGGGCAGGCCATCTGCCGCCGCTGCTCATCCACTCCGACGGCACCAGCGCCTACCTCGACCACGCCACCTCCCCGCCTCTCGGCCCCGTCCGGAACGTCCGCTACCGGCAGGCCGACACCACCGTGACCGAGACCGACACCCTGCTGCTGTACACCGACGGCCTGATCGAGCGCCGTAGCGAGGACCTCGCCATAGGAATGGAACGGCTGACCGAGTTCGCCCCTACCACCAGCGGCCTGAGCATCACCGAGCTGTGCGACCGGTTCCTGCACCACCAGCCCGAAGCGGCGTTCCCCGACGACCGCGCCCTGCTCGCCGCCCGCTTCCCCTCACCCTCCTGAGCGCGCCTCCGCTCAGCGACAGCAGGGCAGGGGGCGTCGAGGACGGCGTGAGCCCTTGCCCCCGGCAGGAGGCCGGTGTCTGGCAGAACGAGAACGCCCAGCGCCGTCGACACACTCCCTGGCCTCCTGAGCCGCCATGCCGACCAGTGTCTTCCGGCGCCTTCCCTCGTCAGCCGACGGCGACGAGCCGCTCCTCGACGAGGCGGCCGGTAGACCTCGCCCCTGTCCTGTGGCGGGCGGAGGCCGTCCCGACGGGGAGCGGGCCGGCTCCCCCGACGGGACAGAGCAGTCGCAGACGAGTGGGTGGGGGCCAGTTATGACCAGGCAGCCCGCGTGCCACCCACCTGATGGTCCGTCGGAAGCAGCGTCAAAAGAGCGTCGGGACGGTTTCCCCTACGCCTCCATGGACCGAGGAAAACGCGTCCATCACCTCGCGAGACGTCCCACGAAGCCGCAGGTCAAACCCACCCCCGGCACCAGGACACGTTCCACATCGTGCATTTCGGGGAACACGTCGAGCGCACCCGAACGCACCTGAGCAACCTGCGAAATCTGCAGGTCAGAGCCCCTTTGTAGCAGGCTCGAGAATTGCCACGCACTCCACGTGATGCGTCATCGGGAACAGGTCGAACGCCCGGAGCGTCCGCACCCGGTACCCCCCGTCCCGGAAGTACCCCAGGTCCCGGGCCAGCGCGGCCGGATCGCAGGCGACGTACGCGATGCGCCGGGCGCCCAGGGAGGCGAGGTGGGCGACCGTGTTGCGGCCGGCGCCTGCGCGGGGCGGGTCCAGGACGATCAGGTCGACCTCCGTGATGCCGGTGCGCGGCAGCACGGACTCGACCTTGCCCTGCTCGATGCGGACGCGGGGGAAGTCGGCCAGGTTGTGCCGCGCGTCCTCCACCGCCCGCTTGCCGGACTCGATGCCGAGGACCGCGCCCTTCTCGCCGAGACGGTCGGCGAGGGCGCCGGCGAAGAGGCCGACGCCGCAGTAGAGGTCCAGGGCCATCTCGCCCTTGCGCGGCAGCAGGCCCTGCATGACGGCCTTGACCAGGGTGTCGGCCGCCTTCGGGTGGACCTGCCAGAAGCCGCCGCTGCCGACGCGGTAGGTGTGGTCGTCGGCGCGCTCGCGGACGAACGCGCGGCCGTGGACGCGGTGGATACCGCCGTCCTTCTCGTCGACGCGCATCACGGAGACGGGCCTGTCGAGCTCGACGAGCGGCAGCCGTGCGCCGGGCTTCGGCTCCAGGATCACCATGCGGTCCTGGGAGCCCGTCGCGGCGATCGCCTCGACGGAGGCCATTCCGGCCCAGTCCCGGTCCTCGATGCCGAGCTCGCTGACGCCGGCCGCGGCGATCATGCAGTGGTCGATCGGCTCGACCTCGTGCGAGCGGTGGCGGCGCAGTCCGGCGTTGCCGTCGGCGTCGACCGCGTACTGCACGCGCGTGCGCCACTGCGGGACCTGTCCGGCGGGCAGCTTGTCGCCCTCGGCGGGCACCACCGTGCCGTCCCAGCCGGCCTCCTCGGGCGTGAGGCCCGCGAGCCGCTTGAGCTGCTCGGCGATCACCTCGCCCTTGAGGCGGCGCTGCGCTCCCGGCTTGGCGTGCTGCCAGTCGCAGCCGCCGCAGCGGCCGGGGCCGGCGAAGGGGCAGGGCGCCTCCACGCGGTCCTTGGAGGCCTCCAGGATCTCCACCGCGTCGGCGCGCAGGAAGCGCGCGCCCTCCTCGCCCTCGGTCACCCGGGCCACCACCCGCTCGCCGGGCAGCGTGTGCCGGACGAACAGCACCTGGCCCTCGGAGGTACGGGCGATGCAGTGGCCGCCGTGGGCGACGGGGCCGATCTCGACCTCGTACTCCTCGCCCACCAGAGACTTCGTAGGTTCTGCCTGCATGGCGGGGTGACTCCAGACGGAAGAGAGATCGAGGACAGCGACGGTACGGCCACACACAGCTGGGCCGGACACAGCCCACCAGTCTACGGCCTCCCCCGCCCTCTCCGCCCCCACCGCCCGACGGCTCCCCCGCCCCCCACGGAAGCCTTCAGCGCCCCGGTACTCCAGGCCCGGGCCCCGTCCGCGAAGAACCGACCGGAACCCGGCCAGGCGAATCCCGGCCGCCGCCACGCACCGACCGTCGGCCCCCCTGGGCCCGGCCGCCGGGGCCTACCGCCACCACGAGCGGACCCGGCGCCCGAGCGCCCCGGCTGTCGAGCACGTCTCAGCGCACCCCGGCCCGCCGGACGCTTCCGCGACCGGATCCCGGCCCCGCCGGACCGTTCCCACGACGTGAGCCCGGCGCCGCCGAACGCCTGCACGACCGGAGCCCCGCAAGCGAGTCCCGGCCGCCAGGCGAGCCGTGTGTCACTCCTTCGCCGCGGAGGAGTCCTTCGGGCGTTCGGTCGCGGGGCCTCGCCGGACCGCGCCCGGGGCGTTCCATTCCTGGCGCTTGCGGGCCCGCTGCTTGGCCGCCTCGGAGGACTGCAGCTGGTAGGGCACCGAGGTCACCATGACGCCCGGAGTGAACAGCAGGCGGCCCTTCAGACGCAGGGCGCTCTGGTTGTGCAGCAGGTGCTCGTACCAGTGACCGACCACGTACTCCGGGATGATCACCGAGACGGCGTCGCGCGGGGACTCCTTGCGCAGCCCCTTGACGTACTCGATCACCGGGCGGGTGACTTCGCGGTACGGCGAGTCGAGGACCTTCAGCGGTACGTCGATGCCGCGCCGCTCCCACTCCTCGCGCAGGGCCTTGGTCTCGGCCGCGTCGACGTTGACCGTCAGCGCCTCCAGGGTGTCCGAGCGCATCAGCTTGGCGTAGGCCAGGGCGCGGAGCGTCGGGCGGTGGATCTTGGAGATCAGGACGACGGAGTGGACCCGGGACGGGCGGACCATGTCGTCGGAGGGGCCCTCGGGGGCCGCGATCTCCTCGGCGACGCGGTCGTAGTGCTTCCGGATCGCGGTCATGGTCGCGTAGAAGATGCACATGCCCAGCAGGGCGACCCAGGCGCCGTGCGTGAACTTCGTGACCAGGACCACGACCAGGACCAGGCCGGTGAAGAAGGCGCCGAAGGCGTTGATCGCGCGGGAGCGGATCATGTGGCTGCGCTTGGACGGGTCCTTCTCGACCGCGAGGTGGCGGTTCCAGTGCCGGACCATGCCGGTCTGGCTGAGCGTGAAGGAAACGAACACGCCGACGATGTAGAGCTGGATCAGCCGCGTGGAGTCCGCGCCGTAGATGACCACGAGGAGGGCCGCCGCGCCGGCGAGCAGCACGATGCCGTTGGAGAAGGCGAGGCGGTCGCCGCGGGTGTGCAGCTGGCGCGGCAGGTAGCGGTCCTGGGCGAGGATCGAGCCGAGCAGCGGGAAGCCGTTGTAGGCCGTGTTCGCCGCGAGGAACAGCACCAGGGCCGTGGCTGCGGCCAGCAGGACGAAAAGGAAGCTGCCCTTGCCGAAGACCGCCTCGGCGACCTGGGAGATCACCGGGTTCTGGACGTAGCCGGAGCCGACCGGGCTGCCGTTGTGGATCAGGTCGGTGGCCGGGTGCTCGGCCATGCGGACGTTCGTCGCCATGGCGAGGGCGATGATGCCGCAGAACATGGTGACGGCCAGCAGGCCCATCATCGCGAGCGTGGTCGCCGCGTTCTTCGACTTGGGCTTGCGGAAGGCCGGGACGCCGTTGGAGATGGCCTCCACGCCGGTCAGGGCGGCACAGCCGGAGGAGAAGGCGCGCAGGAGCAGGAAGACGAGCGCGAAGCCCGCGAGGCCCTGGTGCTCGGCCTTGATGTGGTAGTCGGCGGTCGGCGCGGACATGGTGTCGCCGAGGACCAGGCCGCGGAACGCACCCCACGCGATCATGATGAAGACGCCGCCGACGAACACGAACGTCGGGATCGCGAAGAGCTTGCCGGACTCCTTCACGCCGCGCAGGTTCATCAGCGTCAGCAGCACGATCACGGCGGTCGCGCAGAGCACCTTGTGCTCGACCACGAACGGGACCGCGGAGCCGAGGTTCTCGATGCCGGAGGCGATGGAGACGGCGACGGTGAGGACGTAGTCCACGAGCAGGGCGCTGGCTACGGTCAGGCCGGCCTTGGGCCCCAGGTTGGTGGTGGCGACCTCGTAGTCGCCGCCGCCGCTCGGGTACGCGTGGACGTTCTGCCGGTAGGAGGCGACGACCGTGAACATCAGCACGACGACCGCGACGGCGATCCAGGGGCTGAAGTGGTACGCCGACACGCCCGCGATGGACAGGACCAGCAGGACCTCCCCCGGCGCGTAGGCGACGGAGGACAGCGGGTCGGAGGCGAAGACGGGCAGTGCGATGCGCTTCGGCAGGAGCGTCTCGCCCAGCCGGTCACTGCGCAGAGCGCGCCCGATCAGAATCCGTTTGGGCACGTCGGTCAGTTTGGACACGAGAGAGGATCGTAAGCCTTCGAACAGGCTGCCGCCCAGTCGCCGTCCCGTATCTGCCCCACGAGTGAACTCAAGCCTCACAGGAACTGCGGATTCCGCGGTCGGGCCGCCTTCCGTGCCTAGATGGCAAACCCCGCCTGTCACCGCACTTCGGAGGTTCCATGCCCGCGACGGCTGAGCTGATCGGCGCCACGGTCGCCCTGGTCGGCCTCGGAATCCTCACCCTGTGCAGCGTGCGCAGCATCACTCGCCGGAAGATCCAGCCGCTGGTCACCGAGGGTGACCGGCGCCGGTGACCGAGGATTCCCGAGCGGCGGGGTGCCCGGCCGCAGCCGCCCGTGTACAGCTTTGGGCGCCGGTCTGAGACCCTGATGGCGAGCAGCAACTTTTGGACACCGGAAGGACGGTCGTGCACATCGTCATCATGGGCTGCGGAAGAGTGGGTTCCGCCCTTGCCCAGACCCTGGAGCAAAAGGGACACACGGTCGCAGTGATCGACCAGGACCCCACCGCCTTCCGCCGGCTCGGCCCCGGTTTCGGGGGCCGCCGGGTCACCGGGGTCGGCTTCGACCAGGACACCCTGCGCGAGGCGGGCATCGAGGAGGCCGGCGCCTTCGCCGCCGTCTCCAGCGGTGACAACTCCAACATCATCTCCGCCCGCGTGGCCCGCGAGATGTTCGGTGTGGAGAACGTGGCCGCCCGCATCTACGACCCGCGCCGTGCCGAGGTCTACCAGCGCCTGGGCATCCCGACCGTGGCCACGGTCCGCTGGACCGCCGACCAGATGCTCCGCCGGCTGCTCCCCTCGGGTGCCGAGCCGCTGTGGCGCGACCCCACCGGCGGGGTGCAGCTCGCCGAGGTGCACGCCTCCGCGAAGTGGGTCGGTCACAAGATCAGCAAGATGCAGGACGAGACCGGTGTCCGGGTGGCGTTCCTGACCCGCCTCGGTGAGGCGATCCTGCCGACCTCGCAGACGGTGCTGCAGGAGGGCGACCTCGTGCACGTGATGATGCGTTCGGACGACGTCGAGAAGGTCGAGGCGGCGTTCGCCGAGGGCCCGGAAGAGGAGGGCGGTCACTGATGAGGGTCGCCATTGCCGGAGCCGGCGCCGTCGGCCGCTCGATCGCGGGCGAGCTGCTGGAGAACGGCCACGAGGTCCTGCTGATCGACAAGGCTCCGACCGCCATCTCGGTGGAGCGGGTGCCGCAGGCGGAGTGGCTGCTGGCCGACGCCTGTGAGATCACCTCCCTGGACGAGGCGGCGCTGCAGCGCTGCAACGTCGTCATCGCCGCGACCGGCGACGACAAGGTCAACCTGGTCGTCTCGCTGCTCGCGAAGACGGAGTACGGCGTCCCGCGCGTCGTGGCCCGCGTGAACAACCCCAAGAACGAGTGGCTGTTCAACGAGGCCTGGGGCGTCGACGTGGCCGTCTCCACCCCGCGTCTGATGTCCGCCCTGGTCGAGGAGGCGGTGAGCGTCGGCGACCTGGTCCGGCTGCTGCGCTTCAGCCACGGCGACGCCAACCTGGTCGAGCTGACGCTGCCCGAGGAGTCGGCCCTGGCCGGCACCCAGGTCGGCGATGTCGAGTGGCCGCAGGACACCTCCCTGGTCACGATCATCCGCGGCACCCGCGTCCTGACCCCGTCCAAGGAGGACTCCCTGGAGCCGGGCGACGAGCTTCTCTTCGTGGCCGCGCAGGCCCGGGAGGAGCAGCTGGAGGAGCTGCTGTCGGTGCGCCGGGAAGGCGCCTGACGCCGCGGCGGCGGTACGACGCCGAAAGGGCGCCCCGGAGGACCCGGGGCGCCCTTTCGGCGTTGTGGACGTGCTTCGGCGTCGTGGACGTGCCTAGCCGTCCCGGCGGTGCCGTCCGGCGGTGGTCTCGCCGCCCTCGGCGGCCAGCGCGGCCTTGCGCTCCTCCTCGGCCTTCTCCTCCGCCTCCATCTCCGCGAACACGTCGATGGGCGCGGGCGCCTTGGCGAGGAAGACCCAGGTGAGCCAGACCGCCAGCAGGAACGGCGGGATCTTCAGGGCGACCAGGACCCAGCCGAGCTTGGTGGTGTCGGACCACCAGTACAGCGGGAAGAGGATCGCGCACTTGGCCAGCAGGATCAGGCCCCAGGCCCAACTGGCCTTCGCGTAGGCCTTCTTGCGGCCCGGATTGCGAGTGCGCCAGGAGAGGTTCTCCTTGAAGACCGGGCCGAGGATCAGGCCGATCAGGGGCACCCCGGCGAGGGTCGTGACGATGTACGCCAGCGCCAGGCCCAGCGTGTAGAGCATGCCGGGGAGGTAGAAGTCCTTGGCGTTGCCCGTGAACATCGCGAACACGACGCCGAAGGCCACGCCGAACACACCGCTGAAGGCGTGCTTGACGGTGTCCTTCATGGCCAGCCGGACCACGACCAGGATCAGGGAGACGGCCAGGGCGGCGATCGCCGCGAGGTGCAGGTTCTTGTCGACGGTGAAGATCGCGACGAAGAGCAGGCCCGGCAGGACCGTCTCGACCATGCCGCGAACCCCGCCGAACGCCTCGAACAGCGCGGCCTCGGTCACCGCGCGGGCATCGGCCGGCGGGCTCTGGCCGGTGTCTTCGGTCGGCTTGTCGAGGGACGTCACCGGCTACTCCCGTCCGAGGGGTCGCAGTTCGTATTTCGGGTTGAAGAGCACCCGGCGGCCGCGGCTCATGGAGATCCGGCCCGATGCGATCAGCTTGCGCCCCGGCTCGATACCGACGATGGAGCGCCTGCCGAGCCACACCACGTCCAGCGCGGCGGAGCCGTCGAACAGTTCCGCCTCCAGGGCCGGGACTCCGGCGCGTGGCCGCAGGGTGACCGTGCGCAAGGTACCAGTTACCGTGACGATCTGCCGGTCACGGCAGTCACCGATCTTGGTGCAGCCGGCGGTCTCGGCGTCCTCGCGCAGTTCCTCGGACTCCAGGTCCTCCTGCGACGAGGAGAGCCGGTCGAGCATGCGCCGGAACCGGCCCGCCGGCTTTTCGGATCGAGGAACAGCACTCATACCTGAAGCGTACCGGGGCACACCGAGACCGCCGTAGCCCAGCTCACTTCTCGAACCGGTACCCCATCCCGGGTTCCGTGATGAAGTGCTCGGGGTGGGAGGGGTCCGTCTCGAGTTTGCGTCGCAGCTGGGCCATGTAGACGCGCAGGTAGTTGGTCTCCGTCCCGTAGGAGGGGCCCCACACCTCCTGGAGCAGCTGCTTCTGGCTGACCAGTCGGCCGGTGTTGCGGACCAGCACCTCCAGCAGGTGCCACTCGGTCGGGGTGAGGCGGACGTCCTTGCCGCCGCGGTTGACCTTCTTCGCGGCCAGGTCGACGGTGAACTCCGCGGTCTCCACGGCCGTCAGGTCCTCCTCGCCGGGTCCGACCGGCTCGGCCCGTCGGACGGCGGCCCGCAGCCGGGCCAGCAGTTCGTCCATGCCGAAGGGCTTGGTGACGTAGTCGTCTGCGCCCGCGTCCAGCGCCTGCACCTTCTCGTCGGAGGAGTGCCGGGCGGACAGCACGAGGATCGGCACGCGGGTCCAGCCGCGCAGGCCCCTGATCACCTCGACACCGTCCATGTCGGGCAGTCCGAGGTCGAGGACGACCACGTCGGGGTGGCGGGAGGCGGCGAGTTCGAGGGCGGTCCTGCCGTCGGGGGCCGCGTCGACCTCGTACTTGCGCGCCTTCAGGTTGATCACGAGGGCGCGCACGATCTGCGGCTCGTCGTCGACCACGAGCACCCGGGTCATCGAATCTGCCTTTCCGGTTCGGTGAGGTGCCCCCCGGTGGGGAGTCGCTCGGGACGCGATCCTGCCGCGCGCAGGCTCAGCACCATGGTGAGCCCGCCGCCCGGCGTGTCCTCGGCGTTCAGGGTGCCGCCCATGGCCTCCGCGAAACCGCGGGCCACGGCGAGTCCGAGTCCGACCCCGGCGCCGCGCGGAGCGTCACCGTACCGCTGGAAGGGTTCGAAGATGCGGTCCTTGGCCTCGTCCGGGACGCCGGGGCCGCGGTCGACCACGCGCACCTCCACCCGGTCGGCCATGGCGCTGGCGGACACCAGGACGCGGCGCCCGCGCGGGCTGTACTTGACGGCGTTCTCCACGAGGTTGGCCACCGACCGCTCCAGCAGCCCCGGATCGACGGCGACCATGGGCAGCGTCTCGGGCACCTCCAGGCCGACGCTGTCCTCGGGGACGCCGCCGAGCGCCATCGGGACCACCTCGTCGACGTCGATCTCGCGGATGAGCGGGGTGACGGTGCCGGTCTGGAGGCGGGACATGTCGAGGAGGTTGCCGACGAGGTGGTCGAGGCGGTCGGCGCCCTCCTCGATGCCCTCCAGCAGCACCGCCTGGTCCTCCTCGGACCAGGCCACGTCGTCGGAGCGCAGGGAGGAGACGGCGGCCTTGATGCCGGCCAGGGGCGTGCGCAGGTCGTGGCTGACGGCGGCCAGCAGGGCGGTGCGGATGCGGTTGCCCTCGGCGAGCGTACGGGCCTGGTCGGCCTCCTCCCGCAGGCGCCTGCGGTCGAGGGCGACGGCGGCCTGGGCGGCGAAGGCGGCGAGCACCCGCCGGTCCTCCGCGGGCAGCACCCGGCCGGTGAGCGCGAGGGCCAGGTGGTCGCCGACGGGCATGTCCACGTCGGCGTCCTCGGGGCGCTCCAGCACCGGGCCGAATCCGGCGCGTCCGGCGCAGGTCCACGGCTCGACGTCGCCCGCCCGTTCCAGCAGGGCGGCCGACTCCATGCCGAAGGTCTCCCGGACCCGCTCCAGCAGTTCCTCCAGGCTGGTCTCGCCGCGCAGCACGTTGCCGGCGAGGAAGGAGAGGATCTCGGACTCGGCGCGCAGCCGGGCGGCCTGGTGGGTGCGGCGGGCCGCGACGTCCACCACCGAGGCGACGGACATGCCGACGCCGAAGAAGATCGCGATGGCGACGATGTTCTTGGGGTCGGCGATGGTCAGCCGGTGCAGGGGCGGGGTGTAGAAGTAGTTCAGCAGCAGCGAGCCGAACGCGGCGGAGACGAGGGCCGGCAGCAGGCCGCCGAGGAGGGCCGCGGCGACCGTGACGGCCAGGAACAGCAGCATGTCGTTGGCGAGGCCGAGGTCGACGGTGTTCAGCAGCACCGCGAGGACGGCCGGTCCGGCGAGGCCCACCGCCCAGCCCCAGACGATGCGGGCCCGGCCCAGGCGTGCGCCCCGGGCGACGGGCAGCCCGCGGCCCTTGGCGACCTCCTCGTGGGTGACGATGTGGACGTCGAGGTCGGGTCCGGACTCGCGGGCGACCGTGGCGCCGACGCCGGGCCCGAAGACGTACTGCCAGGCCTTGCGGCGCGAGGAGCCCAGCACGACCTGCGTGGCGTTGACGCCCCGGGCGAAGTCCAGCAGGGCGGCCGGTATGTCGTCGCCGACCACATGGTGGAAGGTGCCGCCGAGGTCCTCCACGAGGGTGCGCTGGACGGCCAGCTCCTTCGGGGAGGCCGAGGTGAGGCCGTCGCTGCGGGCTATGTAGACGGCGAGGACCTCGCCGCCGGCGCCCTTCTCGGCGAGCCGGGCGGCGCGGCGGATGAGCGTACGCCCCTCGGGTCCGCCGGTGAGCCCGACGACGATCCGTTCGCGGGAGCCCCAGATCTTGGAGACCCGGTGCTCGCTGCGGTACTCGTTCAGGTACTCGTCGACCCGGTCGGCGACCCACAGCAGCGCCAGCTCCCGCAGGGCGGTGAGGTTGCCGGGCCGGAAGTAGTTGGACAGGGCCGCGTCGACCTTGTCGGGCTGGTAGATGTTGCCGTGCGCCATACGACGGCGCAGGGCCTGCGGGGACATGTCGACCAGCTCGATCTGGTCGGCCCGCCGCACCACCTCGTCGGGTACGGTCTCGCGCTGCCGCACCCCGGTGATGGACTCGACGACGTCACCGAGTGACTCCAGGTGCTGGATGTTGACGGTGGAGACGACGTCGATGCCGGCGGCGAGCAGTTCCTGCACGTCCTGCCAGCGCTTGGCGTTGCGGGAGCCGGGGACGTTGGTGTGGGCGAGTTCGTCCACCAGGGCCACGGCGGGTGCCCGGCGCAGTACGGCGTCGACGTCCATCTCGCCGAAGGTGCCGCCCCGGTACTCCAGCTGTGCGCGCGGCACCTGCTCCAGGCCGTGCAGCATCACCTCGGTGCGCGGCCGGCCGTGGTGCTCGACGAACGCGACGACGCAGTCGGTGCCCCGCTCGGTACGGCGGTGCGCCTCGGAGAGCATGGCGTAGGTCTTGCCGACGCCGGGTGCCGCCCCGAGGTAGATCCGTAGCTTGCCGCGTGCCATGGCCCCATTGTCTTCCGCCGACTCCTGCGTGCGCAGCGTCGACCCTACGGCCAGCAATGACGACAAAAAGGGCAGGTGCGCGGGCCGCGGGCAACATTGACGCATCCCTGATGAGTCCCGGGCGGCCGCCGGGGTTCAGTGCCCGGCGATCTCGCCGTCGTGCAGCTCCAGCACCCGGTCGGCGAGGTCCAGGAGGGTCGCGTCGTGGGTGGCCACCAGGGCGGTGACCCGCTCGCTGTGGACGACGGCCCGCAGCAGCTCCATCACCGCGTGCCCGGTCTCGGCGTCGAGCTGCCCGGTCGGTTCGTCGGCGATCAGCAGGGCCGGGCGGTTGGCGAGGGCGCGGGCGATGGCGACCCGCTGCTGCTGGCCGCCGGACAGCTCGCCGGGCCGCTGGGCCGCGTGGCCGGCGAGACCGACGAGGGAGAGCAGCAGTTCGACGCGCTCCTCGCGCTCGCGCGGCTCGGCCCGGCGCAGCCGCAGCGGTACGCCGACGTTCTCGGCCGCGGTGAGGATCGGGATGAGTCCGAAGGACTGGAAGACGAACCCGATCCGGTCCCGGCGCAGCCGCAGCAGCTCGTCCTCGCCCAGCTCGCCCAGCTGCCGCCCGTCGACCTCGACCCGCCCCCGGTCGGGTGCGTCGAGTCCGCCGACGATGTTGAGGAGGGTGGTCTTGCCGGAGCCGGAGCGGCCCTTGAGGGCGACCAGCTCGCCGCGGGGCACCTCGAAGGAGACCCCGCGCAGGGCGTGGACGGCGGCGGCGCCCCGCCCGTACGACCGGTGGACGTCCTCGACGCGCACCATGGTCTCGGTGAGCACCCGGCTCATGTGGCCTCCCCCGCCGCCCCTCGTGGACCGGGCGCCAGTATCGCTGCGGGCGACCGGCCGATCAACGGTTCGGACAGCGGGGGCGGTTGGGGTTGTCTGACCGGGCCGAGCCCGAGCTTCGGCGGTCACCCATGGGAAAGGGCCGCACCCGCCTCGGGGTACGGCCCTTCGATCGTCGTGCCTGTCAGCGGACCTCGGTGATCTCCGGTCCCCGCTGCAGCTGGCCCATGCCGCCGGAGAAGCGGGAGCCCTCCTCCTGCTGGACACCCTCCGGAACCATCTGGGCGTCGTTCGGCAGCTTCAGGACGATCGGGTCGCGGGGCGCCATCGGGCCCTCGCCGCGGACCACGACCGTGTCCCGGAAGATCTGCTCCAGCAGCCCGGCGGCCTGCGGCTGCACCGCGCCCTGCCCGGAGATCACGCCGCGCAGGAACCAGCGCGGGCCGTCCACGCCGACGAAGCGCACGACCTGGAAGCCGCCCGTGCCGTCCGGCAGCTGTACCGGCACCTGGGCGCGCAGCTCCCAGCCCAGCGGACCCTCGACCTCGTCGATGATGCCACCCTGCTGGGTGATCCCGGAGCCGATCTCCTCGCGGACCTCGCCCCAGATGCCCTCGCGCTTGGGCGCGGCGAACGCCTGGAGCTGGACGGCGCTGTCGCGCAGGACCACGGTCGCGGCGACGATCGCGTCCCCGGCGACCTCCACCCGGAGTTCCATGCCGTCGACGCCCGGGATGAACAGCCCGCCGAGGTCCACACGGCCCTCGCTCGGGTCGCGCACCTCGCTGCTGTCCCACGGCCCGTCGGGCCGGGGCTCCGGCTCCAGCCGGACGCGCTCGCGCTCGGCCTCTCCCTCGTCCGCCTCGGTGTCGACGCTGTCGACGACCTGCTCGGCCTCGCCGGCCGCGTCCTCGGCGGCACCCTTCTTGTTGCGACGTCCGAACACGTCACTGTCCTTCCCGGTCGGATACGACCGAAGCGTATCGATTCCCACCCGTCGAACCGCCTTCGGCGGCCCGACCGCTTGTGCCGCTGTCGTCGCCCACCGCGGCATGGCCACCGGTGGACCCGAAGCCCCCTTCGGCCCGCGCGGAGCCGGGAAGTTCCGCCACCTCCTGGAAGCGGACCCTCTCGACCTGCTGGACGACCAGTTGGGCGATCCGGTCGAAGCGCTCGAACCGCACGGACTCGCGCGGGTCGAGATTCACCACGATCACCTTGATCTCCCCACGGTACCCGGCGTCAACCGTCCCCGGGGCATTCACGAGGGCGACACCGCAGCGGGCGGCGAGACCGGAACGCGGGTGCACGAACGCCGCGTACCCCTCGGGGAGGGCGATCGACACACCTGTGGGCAGCACGGCCCGCTCACCGGGCGCGAGCTCGCGGGCCTCGGTGGTCCGCAGATCGGCGCCGGCGTCCCCGGGGTGCTCGTACGCCGGCAGCGGTACGTCCGGATCGACGCGCCGGATCTGCACGGGGAGTTCCCGGCGGGGCTCACGGCTCACGGGTTCACCTCGAAGGCCCGGGCGCGCCGGACCTGGTCCGGGTCGCTCATGGCCGCCTGGATCTCCTCCTTGCGGCCGTGGTCGATGAAGTGGTCCACCTTGACCTCGATGAAGAGGGCGTCGGCGCGGACCGCGACCGGCCCGTCGGGGCCGCCGATGCGCCCGGTGGCGGTGGAGTAGATCTTCCGCCCCGCGACGGCGGTGACCTCGGCCTCCAGGTGCAGCGTGGTGCCGACCGGCACGGGCCGTACGAAGTCGGTCTCCAGCCGTCCCGTCACGGCGATCGTCCGCAGCAGCCAGTTCAGCGAACCGAGGGTCTCGTCCAGCGCCGTGGCCAGCACTCCGCCGTGGGCGAGGCCGGGGGCGCCCTGGTGGGCGGACTGGACGACGAACTCGGCGGTCAGCGAGACACCGGCGCCGGCGCGGGCCTCCAGGAGCAGCCCGTGCGGCTGCCCGGGACCACAACCGAAACAGTGTTCGTAGTGGGCGCCGAGGAGTTCCCCGGGCGCGGGCGCGTCGGGGTGCCGTACCGGTTTCACCGCGTCGGCGGGGGGCTGAAGAGCTGCGGAACTACCACTCACAGGCGCAGACCTTACCCGTCCGTCCGGCGCCCGCCACCGCGGTGTCCGGCGGGGCTGCGCGGCAGCCCCGCCCTGGTTCGGGCCCGCACCGCGCCCCGTGCCAAGCTTGGCTCCATGCAGCTCTCCGCCACCCCCTACGAAGAACGCCTCACCGCCCCCCGCTCGTGGTGGCTGATCAGCTTTCTCGTGGGTGTCTCGTTCGCGCTCATCCTGCTGCCCTTCGGCACGCTGCCGCTGCTCGGCGGCCTGGTGGGCGGTACGGCGGCCGCGGCGGTGGTGGCCAGCGCCTACGGCTCCCCGCGCATCCGCGTCGTGGGTGACTCCCTGATCGCGGGCGAGGCGAGGATCCCGGTGTCGGCGCTCGGTTCCTCGGAGGTCCTGGACGCGGAGGAGGCCCGTGCCTGGCGGACGTACAAGGCCGACACCCGCGCCTTCCTGCTGCTGCGGGCCTACATCCCGGGGGCGCTGAAGGTGGAGGTCACCGATCCGGAGGACCCCACGCCGTACCTGTACCTGTCGACGCGGGAGCCGGAGAGGCTGGCCGCCGCGATCGAGGCGGCCCGGACCGCGAACGCCTAGAGCTCCTTCGGGAGCTCGCCGATCCCGAACGGTTCCGCCGGTTCCTCCAGGGGCGGCAGCTCGGTCAGCTCGTCCCACGGGACCTGGATCCTGCGCAGGTCCTTGCGGATCCGTCCCGCGAGTCTTCGGGTGTCCCGCCGGTTCATGACGGCCCCTACCGCGGCTCCGACGAGGAACGGCATCAGGTTGGGCAGATCGCGGAGCATGCGCTTCATGATCTGCTGGCGCAGTTCGCGTTTCATGCGGCCGCCCAGGGCCGTGTCGTACGTCGACGGCTTCATCACGTCGATCCCGCGCTCCCCCGACCAGGAGGACAGATACGCGGTGCTGCGGACCTTGAGGTTCCCCGGCGGGCGTACGCCGTAGACCTCGTGGAGTTCCGCGATGAGCTTCAGCTCGATCGCGGCGACCCCGGTGATCTCCGCGGCCAGTTCGGTCGGCATGGCGGGCGGCACCGGCAGCATGGCGGCGGCCCCGATCCCGGCGCCGACCGTCGAGGTCCCGGCCGCGGCACCCGCCACCAGCTTGTCGGCGATCTCCTCGGGTCCGAGACCCGGGAACTGCCTGCGCAGGGTCGCGAGGTCGCGTACGGGGATCCGCGGGGCGATCTCGATGATCCGGTCCGCGAGGTACCCGAGCCCCGCGCGAGCGCGGCTGCCGCCCTTACGGGCCCCTTCCCGGGCCATGCCCCGGGCTCTGTCGCGCACCGCCGCGGCCCGCCGCCGGGCGACGGGCGCGGCCTGCCGAGCCGGCGCCGACAGGTCTTCCCGGTCGGCCGCCGGTTCGAGCGAGGCTCTCGTATCCCATGAGCCCCGCTCGTCGTCACGCGCGCCCTGCGGGCCGTCGGACGGCCCTTGGTCCGCTTTCCGCAAGGAGAAGCGGCGCTTCCGCGGAGGGGTCGAGCCAGTCACGGCCGACCCGTCCTCAGTCGCAGTCGCGGCAGATCGGCTGGCCGTTCTTCTCGCGGGCCAGCTGGCTGCGGTGGTGCACCAGGAAGCAGCTCATGCAGGTGAACTCGTCCTGCTGCTTGGGCAGCACCCGGACGGCCAGCTCCTCGTTCGAGAGGTCGGCGCCGGGCAGCTCCAGGCCCTCTGCGGCCTCGAACTCGTCGACGTCCACGGCCGAGGTGGACTTGTCGTTCCGCCGGGCCTTCAGCTCTTCCAGGCTGTCCGAGTCGACGTCGTCGTCGGTCTTGCGTGGAGTGTCGTAGTCGGTTGCCATATCGCTCTCCCCCTCTGGGTGTTTGCGGTGTCTCCAGCGCACGTAACGCGTGAGAGGCCGGACTTGTGCCCGACCTGAGGCGGAGATTTTGCCTCACATCAAGGTCTGTTACTCAATCGACATCCAACCCGACCTCCCGAGAGTGATCGGCTTGGTTGGCGGTGAGGACCGTACACGGTTTGAATGTCGCACCTCAAAGGCGCCTCACCGTGTACTTCCCGTGATCAAGAGCCCTGAAAACCAGGACTTTCCCGGCTTTCCACCTTGTGTCATGATCACGGAGAGTACCTGGCTTGAAATCCGCCCATGTGATTGATCACACAAGAGCAACCGCAAACGGCCCCCAGAAAATTCCGCGCAAAGCGAACATCCTCCGCGTGTGTCGGTCGTCGATCACAGCGGCAGGGTGACGCGCATCACCAGGCCTCCGCCCTCCCGGGGTCGGGCGACGACGTGACCGCCGTGCGCGCGGGCCACGGACCGGACGATGGACAGTCCGAGTCCGACCCCCTTGTCGCTGCCCGTGCGCTCCGTACGGAGCCGCCGGAAGGGCTCGAAGAGGTTGTCGACCTCGTACGCCGGCACGACCGGGCCGGTGTTCGAGACGGTGAGCACCGCCTGCCCGTGCTCGACCTCGGTGGTGACCTCGACCCAGCCGTCCTCCGCCACGTTGTAGCGCACCGCGTTCTGCACGAGGTTCAGCGCGATCCGCTCCAGCAGCACGCCGTTGCCCCGCACGACGGCGGGCCTGCGCTCGCCGCGGATCTTCACGCCCTTGCTCTCCGCCTCGCCGTGCACCTGATCGACGGCCTGCGTGGCGACCTCGGCCAGGTCGACCGGCTTGCGCTCCACGATCTGGTTGTCGCTGCGGGCGAGCAGCAGCAGGCCCTCGACCAGCTGCTCGCTGCGCTCGTTGGTGGCCAGCAGCGTCTTGCCGAGCTGCTGGAGCTCCACCGGCGCGTTCGGGTCCGACAGGTGCACCTCGAGGAGCGTGCGGTTGATCGCGAGCGGGGTGCGCAGCTCGTGGGAGGCGTTGCCGACGAAGCGCTGCTGGGCGGTGAAGGCCCGCTGGAGGCGCTCCAGCATGTCGTCGAAGGTGTCCGCCAGCTCCTTCAGCTCGTCGTCGGGGCCGTCCAGCTCGATACGGCGGGACAGGTCCGAGCCGGCGACCTGGCGGGCGGTGCGGGTGATGCGGCCGAGCGGGGACAGCACCCGGCCCGCCATCGCGTAACCGAACGCGAAGGCGATGACCGCGAGGCCCAGGAGGGCCAGCAGCGAGCGGCTGAGCAGGTCGTCCAGGGCCGTCTGGCGCTGCTGGTCCATGCAGTGGGCGATGGCGTCCTTGAAGTCCGACAGCGGCAGCTTGGTGGTGTTGATCGCGGGGCAGCTGTCGGACGAGATCTTCAGTTCCTGGAAGCTGACGATCTTGAACAGCGGCTGGTTGCCGGTGTTGATCGCCTGTGCGGCGAGCAGGTAGATGATCGACAGCAGCAGGATGCCGGCGATCAGGAACATGCCGCCGTACAGCAGCGTGAGCCGTATGCGGATGGTCGGGCGCAGCCAGGGGAAGGGAGGCTGCGGCCTCCTGGGGTCCCAGGTGGGCTTCGGCGGCGCCTGCGGGGGCGCGGGGGTGGCGGCCACGGCCGGTCAGATCCGGTAGCCGGAGCCGGGGACCGTGACGATCACGGGCGGCTCACCGAGCTTGCGACGCAGGGTCATGACCGTCACGCGCACCACGTTGGTGAAGGGGTCGGTGTTCTCGTCCCACGCCTTCTCCAGCAGCTGCTCGGCGGAGACGACCGCGCCCTCGCTGCGCATCAGCACCTCCAGGACCGCGAACTCCTTGGGTGCGAGCTGGACCTCCTTGCCGTCGCGGAAGACCTCGCGGCGGTTGGGGTCGAGCTTGATGCCGGCCCGCTCCAGGACGGGCGGCAGCGGGACGCTCGTACGGCGGCCGAGAGCGCGCACGCGCGCGATCAGCTCGCTGAACGCGAAGGGCTTGGGCAGGTAGTCGTCGGCGCCGATCTCCAGGCCCTCGACGCGGTCGCTGACGTCGCCGGAGGCGGTGAGCATGAGCACGCGCGTGGGCATGCCCAGCTCGACGATCTTGCGGCAGACGTCGTCGCCGTGCACGAGCGGGAGGTCGCGGTCGAGGACGACCACGTCGTAGTCGTTGACGCCGATGCGCTCCAGGGCGGCCGCACCGTCGTACACGACGTCGACGGCCATGGCCTCCCGGCGCAGCCCGGTGGCCACGGCATCGGCGAGCAGCTGCTCGTCCTCGACGACGAGTACGCGCACGTCGCTTGTCCTTCCTGTGTCCGCCCGCGCGACGCGATGTGGGCGCGTGCGGGCAGGGGTGTTCGTGGGATGTGACCTCCATCCTGCCCTTTTCGGCCATAAGTCGGCTGTAAGGCGGGGTCCGGGCCGGAGGGATCCGGGCGGTGGCCCGGGAATACGAGATTTTCTCCTCCGGTTCAGGTTTCCAGGGAAGGGAGCGGGGGGAGGACGGCTTTACACCCCGCGATCACGCTCTGCATGTGCCGCAGCACCATGCGGTACCCCCCGATCCGCTTGCGCGCAGAGTGGGCGTGGGTGTCCGGCACCGTAGCCGCCCGGCAGGGCTGCGCCGGGCACCTGCGGGAACGTGATCGCCCCTTCTTGACGGCACACCCCCGTGCCACCTACCCACGACCCTGGACGAGGGGGCGCAGCATGGACGCTTTCACCGCAGGACTTCTGCAGCGCATAAGGGCGACCGAGACCGACCTGACGCGGGCTCGTGACGAGGGCGACGACTTCCTCGTCGAGGTGGAGCAGGCAGAGCTCGACGACCTGCGCCGCCTCGCCGCCGAGCACGGTGTGGAGGTCGGCGCGACACGCGTCTGATCGGCACGAGAGCGCGAGAGGGGACCCCGGCGAATCCAGCGCCGGGGTCCCTTCGCGTGCGCGGAGCCGGTCAGTCGTGCCAGGCCCCGAAGTCCTCCAGCAGCCGCTGCAGGGGCTCGAAGACGCCGGGCGCACCCGCGACGGTGAGGTCCCGCGAGGGGCGCTCTCCGGGCCGTCCGCCGGTCAGCGCGCCCGCCTCCCGGGCGATCAGGTCGCCCGCCGCGTGGTCCCACGCGTTGAGTCCCCGCTCGTAGTACCCGTCGAGCCGGCCGCAGGCCACGTCGCACAGGTCGACCGCGGCCGAGCCGCTGCGCCGGATGTCCCGCAGCAACGGGATCAGCCGGCCGGCCACCTCGGCCTGGTGGGCGCGGACCTCGGTGACGTAGTTGAAGCCGGTGGAGACCAGGGCCTGCTCCAGCGGGGGCGCGGGCCGGCAGGCGAGCGCCCGCTCGCCCTCCCACGCACCCGTGGCCCACGCGCCGCCACCGCGCACGGCGTGGTACGTCTCGCCGCGCATCGGCGCCGCGACGACGCCGGCCACGGTCTCGCCGTCGTGCTCGGCCGCCACCGACACCGCCCAGGTGGGCAGGCCGTAGAGGTAGTTCACGGTGCCGTCGAGCGGGTCGATCACCCAGCGGACGCCGCTCGTGCCCTCGACGGAGGCACCCTCCTCGCCGAGGAAGCCGTCGTCGGGGCGGTGGCCCGAGATGAGATCGGTGATCAGCTTCTCGGCCGCGATGTCCATCTCGGTGACCACGTCGATCGGGCTGGACTTGGTCCGCGCCACGGCCAGGTCGGCCGGGCGGCCGTCCCGCAGCAGCTCGCCGGCGCGGCGGGCGGCCTCCTGGGCCAGGTCGAGCAGTTCCCGGTGCAGGGCGTCGGTCACGGGGCTCCTCACGCGTAGGGGCTGTCGGCGCCCGCGGCGGCCGGGCGGGGGGCGCGGGCCGGGCAGCAGCCGACCGGGCAGACGTCGTGGCTCGGGCCGAGGGCGCCGAGGGCGCAGGGGGTGACCCGCTGCCCGCGCTCCACGGTGGCGCGCTCCACGACGAGCTCGCGGACCGCGGCGGCGAACCGCGGGTCGGCGCCCACGGTGGCCGAGCGGCGCACCGGCAGCCCCAGCTCCCCGGCCCTGGCCGTGGCCTCGGTGTCGAGGTCGTAGAGGACCTCCATGTGGTCGGAGACGAAGCCGATGGGGGCCATGACGACGGCCGGGACGCCGGCGCCGTGCAGCTCCTCCAGGTGGTCGACGATGTCCGGCTCCAGCCACGGGATGTGCGGGGCGCCCGAGCGGGACTGGTAGACGAGCCGCCAGGGGTGGTCGGCACCGGTGCGCTCGCGGACGGCGTCGGCGATCAGCTGGGCCACGTCCAGGTGCTGCTCGACGTACGCCCCGCCCTCGCCGTGCGCCTCGACCGGGCCGGAGGTGTCGGCGGCGGCGGTCGGGATGGAGTGGGTGGTGAAGGCGATGTGGGCGCCGGCCCGGACGTCCTCGGGGAGGTCGGCGAGGGAGCGCAGCACCCCGTCGGTCATCGGCTCGACGAAGCCCGGGTGGTTGAAGTAGTGCCGGAGCTTGTCGACCCTCGGCGGCTCCACTCCCTCGGCCTCCAGGGCGGCCAGGGCGTCGGCGAGGTTCTCGCGGTACTGGCGGCAGCCCGAGTAGGAGGCGTAGGCGCTGGTGGCGAGGACCAGGACGCGCCGGCGGCCGTCGGCCGCCATCTCGCGCAGGGTGTCCGTCAGGTACGGCGCCCAGTTGCGGTTGCCCCAGTAGACCGGCAGGTCCAGGCCGTGCTCGGCGAAGTCCTTGCGCAGGGCGTCCAGCAGGGCGCGGTTCTGGTCGTTGATGGGGCTGACCCCGCCGAACAGGAAGTAGTGCCGGCCGACTTCCTTCAGGCGTTCCTTCGGGATGCCGCGCCCGCGCGTGACGTTCTCCAGGAACGGGACCACGTCGTCCGGGCCTTCGGGACCGCCGAAGGAGAGCAGGAGCAGGGCGTCGTACGGAGAGGCATCGAGCACGTCTGGCATGCCTTGATCCTCCCACCCCGCGCTTGACGGGCGGGCAACAGCAGGGTGAAGAGTCGAGTTCCATACGGTTTAGTCCGGTTTTTCCGGCCGTATTTCCGGGTGCGCTTAGGGTGTCCTTACTCGTAAGCTGTATCAGCCGCATTCGCGCCTTACGACCCGTTCCGGAGACCTCGTGCCCAGCCCCTACAGAGCCCTGTTCGACGCGCCGGGCACCAAGGCCTTCTCCGCCGCGGGCTTCCTCGGCCGGATGCCGCTGTCGATGATGGGCATCGGCGTGGTCACGATGGTCTCCCGGCTCACCGGGCGGTACGGCCTCGCCGGGGCGCTGTCGGCCACCATCGCGCTGTCCGCGGCGGCGATCGGACCGCAGATAAGCCGGCTGGTGGACCGGCACGGGCAGCGCCGGGTGCTGCGTCCCGCGACCCTGGTGGCCCTCGCCGCGGCGGCCGGCCTGCTGCTCGCGGCCCACTACCGGTGGCCCGACTGGGTGCTGTTCGTCTGCGCCGCCGGGATCGGCTCGGTGCCGAGCCTGGGCGCGATGATCCGGGCGCGCTGGGCGGCGCTGTACCGGGGCACGCCGAAGCTGCACACCGCGTACTCCTTCGAGTCGGTCGTCGACGAGGTCTGCTTCATCTTCGGCCCGATCATCTCCATCGGACTGTCCACGGCGTGGTTCCCGGAGGCGGGCCCCCTGCTGGCCGGGTGCTTCCTGGCGGCCGGCGTCCTCTGGCTCACCTCCCAGCGGGCGACCGAACCGGAGCCGCATCCGCGCGAGCACCACGGCGGCGGCAGCGCCCTGCGCGCGCCGGGACTTCAGGTCCTGGTGGCCACGTTCGTGGCGACGGGCGCGATCTTCGGATCGGTGGACGTGGTCACCGTCGCCTTCGCCGACGAGCGCGGCCACCAGGGCGCCGCGAGCCTGGTCCTCGCGCTGTACGCGGCCGGTTCCTGCCTGGCGGGAGTCGTCTTCGGGCTGCTGCGCTTCGCCGGGGCGCCGGAACGTCGCTGGCTGCTGGGCGTGGCGGCGACGTCCGTGAGTATGATCCCCCTCCTACTGGTCGGAAACCTGCCGCTTCTGGCCGTGGCGCTGTTCGTTTCGGGGCTGTCCATCGCACCGACGATGATCACGACGATGTCCCTCATCGAAGAGCACGTACCTCGCGCGAAGCTCACCGAGGGCATGACCTGGGTGAGCACCGGCCTCGCGGTCGGCGTCGCGCTCGGCTCCTCCGCGGCCGGCTGGGTGATCGACGCAGCCGGGGCGCGCGCCGGGTACGGGGTTCCGGTCGCGTCCGGGGCCGCCGCGATCGCGGTCGGTTTCCTCGGGTACCGCCGGCTGCGCAGGCCGGCCGCGGGTCGGGGAGGCACCGTTGAGCAGCACAGCGAGCGGGAAGAAGGGCACCTGGCGTAACTGGGGCGGGAACGTCTCCGCCCGGCCCGCCCGGCAGGTCGCGCCGGCCTCCGTGGAGGAACTGGCCGCCGCGGTGCGCCGGGCCGCCGAGGACGGCCTGAAGGTGAAGGCCGTCGGCACCGGGCACTCCTTCACCTCCATCGCCGCGACCGACGGCGTGCTGATCCGCCCTCAACTGCTGACCGGCATCCGCGGCATCGACCGCGCGTCGATGACGGTCACGGTGGAGGCGGGCACCCCGCTCAAGAGGCTCAACACGGCCCTCGCGCGCGAGGGCCTGTCGCTCACCAACATGGGCGACATCATGGAGCAGACCGTCTCCGGCGCCACCAGCACCGGCACCCACGGCACGGGCCGCGAGTCCGCCTCCATCGCCGCCCAGATCAAGGGGCTCGAACTCGTCACGGCGGACGGTTCGGTGCTCACCTGCTCCGAGAAGGAGAACCCGGAGGTGTTCGCCGCCGCCCGAATAGGCCTCGGCGCGCTCGGCGTCGTCACCGCGATCACCTTCGCCGTCGAGCCCCTGTTCCTGCTCACCGCGCGCGAGGAACCGATGCCCTTCGAGCGGGTCCTCGCCGAGTTCGATCAACTGTGGGCCGAGAACGAGCACTTCGAGTTCTACTGGTTCCCGCACACCGGCAGCACCAACACCAAGCGCAACAACCGCAGCGCCGGGCCCGAGCAGCCCGTGGGCCCGCTCGCCGGCTGGTTCGAGGACGAGTTCCTCTCCAACGGCGTCTTCCAGGTGGCCCAGTGGGCGGGGCGGGCCGTCCCCGTCGGCATCCCGGCCATCGCGCGCGTCTCCAGCAGGGCCCTGTCCGCGCGGACGTACACCGACATCCCGTACAAGGTGTTCACCTCGCCGCGCCGGGTGCGTTTCGTGGAGATGGAGTACGCCGTCCCGCGTGAGGCCCTGACGGAGACCCTGCGCGAGCTGAGGAGCATGGTCGACCGCTCGGGGCTGCGCGTCAGCTTCCCGGTCGAGGTGCGCACCGCCCCGGCCGACGACATCGCCCTGTCCACCGCCTCCGGCAGGGACAGCGCCTACATCGCCGTGCACATGTTCCGTGGCACGCCGTACCAGGCCTACTTCACCGCCGCGGAGCGCATCTTCACCGCGCACGAGGGCCGGCCGCACTGGGGCAAGGTCCACACGCGGGACGCCGAGTACTTCTCCCGGGTGTACCCGCGTTTCGGTGAATTCACGGAGCTGCGGAACCGGCTGGACCCGGAACGGCTGTTCCAGAACGCCTACGTGCGGAGGGTGCTGGGGGCGTAGGCGTCGCGGCGGATCCACTGGGCGCGGGGGACGGCGCGGAGGTGGAGGCATCCCCGCCGGACGGCCCGGCCGTGGAGGCGCTGGGCGCCGGGGCCGGACTCCCGCCGGTGTCCGTGCCGGTGCCGGCGGAGGGCGTGTGAACGGAGGACGGCGTACCCGAAGGGGCCCCCACCTCACCGGACTTCGCGGGGGACGACGGTCCGGGCCCCCTCGGGGCCGGGCTCGGGCTCCGTCCGGTGACGGCGTCGCTGACCGTCGTGCCCCCGCCACCGCCGAAACGGTTGCCCGACACCGGTTCGTAGCTGCTGATGCCCGCCATCGTCACCCCGAACACCACGGCGGCGGCGACCACCGGCCGGCGCCACCCGCGCACCCGGGCGCGATAGACGGTGCCGTCGGTGAACCCGCCCGGGGCCGACGGCAGTTGTCCGCTCGGGCGGGGGGGGCCGTCTTCGCCTCGCGCAGCTGCTCCCCGGTCCGCTTGAAGAAGTGCTGGAAGACGGTGCCGCCGCAGGTGGCGACGACACTGACGACCCCGGCGCCGAGGATCGTGCCGTACACCCCGAAGTACGAGGCCGGCTTGGCCGCCACAACCGCCACCAGGGCGCTGCCCGCGACCTGGGGGACGCTCAGGTCCATCCGCTTCCGCCTCGCGTCGGGCGTCTCACGCATACCCGGAACTTGCCTTCCCTTCCCGTACATCACCGCTCATGCACGCACAGGACGGTGCACTCCCGGCGCTTGCCGACATCGGTCGGCGACTGCATCAGAAAGGGACGTACGAACGAAACCATTAGTTCCGTTTCCGGGGGTTCCGTGAAGTTCGCCACGTTCATGATCGACAAAACCGGTTGCGGACGGCCAAGTCGCACTCCTTGCCAGAAGTTGGGCGGCGCGCCAATCCACGCACGTGGTCCGAATGGAGTACTGTTGCGAGCCCTGGGTCCGGCCTCCCACCAGGGTGCCCGTGGCCTTGCAGGACCGCCGGGAGGGGGGCTGGTTGCACAGGGTGACGGAGTTGGTCACTTAGCGTTGCGAACAGGTAACCGTGCCATAACGGCGGTCCCGGGCCCGTGCCCGACACGCCGGGCAACTCGGCAAGGTTGTGGCAGGCTGCACCCGGGCAGGCCACACTCGACTAGCGGAAGCAGCGACGCACGTGACGTCGGCAGGCACCACCCGGGAGGTCCCCATGCCCGAACTGCGTGTCGTGGCCGTCTCGAATGACGGCACACGACTGGTGCTGAAGGCTGCCGACTCCACGGAGTACACGCTTCCGATCGACGAGCGGCTGCGTGCCGCCGTCCGTGGCGACCGGCCCCGCCTCGGCCAGATCGAGATCGAGGTCGAGAGCCATCTCCGGCCCCGTGACATCCAGGCGCGTATACGCGCCGGTGCCACCGCGGAAGAGGTGGCCCAGCTCGCCGGCATCCCCGTCGACCGGGTACGGCGCTTCGAGGGTCCCGTGCTGGCCGAACGTGCCTTCATGGCCGAGCGCGCCCGTAAGACCCCCGTCCGCCGCCCCGGTGAGAACTCCGGCCCGCTGCTCGGCGAGACCGTCCAGGAGCGGCTGCTGCTGCGCGGTGCCGACAAGGACACCGTGCAGTGGGACTCCTGGCGCCGCGACGACGGCACCTGGGAAGTCCTCCTCGTGTACCTGGTCGCGGACGAACCGCACTCGGCGAGCTGGACGTACGACCCGCCCCGGCGGCTCGTACAGGCCGTGGACGACGAGGCGCGCTCACTGATCGGCGAGTCCGACGACCTCGCCGTGCCCGAGCCGAGCTTCCCGTTCGTCCCGCGCATCGCCCGGCTGCCGCGTGAGCGCACCATGGACCGCGCGCTCGACCGTGGCGACCGGGAGCGGCCCAGCCTGCCCGCGCCGCCGTCCGAGCCCGCCGAGGAGACCTCGGGCGAACGCGACTCGCTGACCAGCCTGTTGGAGGCCGTGCCGAGCTTCCGCGGCGACCTGGTCGTCCCGGAACGCCCGGCCGACACCGAGGACGAACCCGTCGAGGAACCCGCGGCGGAAGAGCCCCCGGCACCCGCCGCCTCGGCCGGTTCGGCCTACGCGGACGTGCTCATGCCGCGCTCCGTCGGCGGCCACCGCGACCGGCTCATCGGGTCGACCGACCGTCAGGCCGAGGCCGACGGCGTACGCCCCGGCCGCCGCGCGGCCGTCCCGAGCTGGGACGAGATCGTGTTCGGCACACGCCGCAAGAAGCAGGAGTAACCGGCCGCGGGACAACGCGAGGAGGGGGCACGCGCGCGTGCCCCCTCTCGTGCGTGCCTGCCGCCTCCTACTGCGGGTCGGCGCCCACCGCCACGGGCCTCGACGGGTCGGAGGACCACTCGGACCACGAGCCGACGTACAGGTCCGCGGGAACGCCGGCCACGGCCAGCGCGAGCACCTCGTGGGCGCCCGAGACGCCCGAACCGCAGTACACGCCGACCTGGGTGTCCCCGGAGACGCCCAGAGCCTTGAAGCGGTCCCTGAGCTCCGCCGCGGGCAGGAATCGGCCGTCGGGGCCCACGTTCTCCGTCGTCGGGGCCGACACCGCGCCCGGGATGTGGCCGCCGACCCGGTCGATCGGCTCCACCTCACCGCGATACCGCTCCCCCGCGCGGGCGTCGAGCAGCACACCCGTGCGGGCCAGGGCCGCGGCCCCGTCCGCGTCCAGCAGCCCCGCGGCGGCGGGGGCCGGCACGAAGTCGCCCTCGGCCGGTGCGGGCGTCCTTGTGGACAGTTCGCCCTGCCAGGACGGCAACCCGCCGTCGAGGACCCGCACGTCCGGGTGACCCGTCGAACGCAGCATCCACCACGCGCGCGCGGCCGCCCAGCCCTGCCCGCCGTCGTAGACGACGACCGGCCGGTCCGCCGACACGCCCGCACGGCGCATCGCGGCGCCGAACTCCGCGAGATCGGGCAGCGGATGGCGGCCGTGCGCCCCTGCCGCGGCGGCGAGCTCCCGGTCCAGGTCGACGAAGACCGCGCCGGGCAGGTGCCCGGCCGCGTACTCGGCCCGTCCGTCGAAGGCCGGCGCACCCGCCGCCTTGGCCACGCTCAGCTGCCAGCGGACGTCCAGCAGCACGGGCGGGGTGACCCCGGGGCGGAGCTCGTGGGCGAGTTCGGTCGCGGTGATGATGGCTCTCATGACGTCCATCCATACGCCAGGGGTGGCCGCGGCGTCCAGGTCCGGCTACTCTGCTCGGCCGGACAGCCTCGATCACCAGGTGTATGGGATCGAGCACGGGCTGTACAGCCGACGGACATCCGCCGGCCATCGTCAGGAAGCGGCGAACGACGGCAGTAGAGGCATCCTCCCGGGGACACCGCCGGGTCCCGGCGCGGCCGGCAGGCGGCGAGGCGGAGGATGCGGGCACCGGCACGGGCGCACACGCGGTCGGCGTGGACACCCAGCCGGGGAGCGGAAGCGACACGGCCACCGAGAGGGGGCCGGGGAGAGAGTGATCGATGACCGAGGCACGGGAGTCCGCCGGTCCGCACGCGCCGCGCGCGCCCGGCACGCCCTGCTGGGTGAGCCTGATGGTGCACGAGCTGGCCGCCACCGAGGACTTCTACGGTGAGCTGTTCGGCTGGGAGTTCCGGCCGGGCCCGCAGCAGCTCGGCCCGTACGTGCGGGCGCTGCTCGACGGGCGCGAGGTGGCGGGGATGGGCCACCTTCCGGACCGTCGGCTGCCCGTCGCCTGGACCCCGTACCTCGCCTCCGACGACGTCGACCGGACCGCCGACACGGTACGGCTGTGCGGCGGCACGGTCGCGGTGGGCCCGCTGGACGCGGCCGAGGCCGGGCGGATGGCCATCGCCTCCGACCCGTCCGGGGCGGTGTTCGGGATCTGGCAGGGTTCCGCGCACCTCGGCACGGCGATCACCGGGGTGCCCGGCACCCCCGCCTGGAACGAACTGGTCACCTTCGAGACCGAGAGCGTCGCCAAGTTCTACTCGACCGTGTTCGGCTACGAGGAGGAACCGGTGCTGTCCGCCGACCTCGACTACGTCACGCTGCACCTCGGCGGCCGTCCGGTGGCGGGCCTGCACGGCATGGGCCACGCGCTGCCCCGGGACCGTGGCTCGTACTGGCGGACGTACTTCGAGGTCGCCGACGTCGACGTGACGCTGGGGCAGGTCGTCCGGCTAGGCGGCCGGGTGCTCCGGCCGGCCCACGACAGCCCGCACGGCCGGGTGGCGACGGTGACGGACCCGGAGGGCGCCGAGTTCGACGTGCTCCAGGACCCGCACTGACCCTTGGGCGGGGGCGTCCTCGAACCGGCCGGAGGGGACGCCCTCAGGCCGGTGGGACGGGCAGGACGTCCGGGGACAGGGCCGCCGCACGGGCCGACGCGGCGGTCATCCGGCGCCGGTGGTGGCGCCGGCACAGCACCTCGTAGCCGACCTCGCCCGCGGACTGGTTCACGTCGCCCACGACCACCTGGGCGCCCTCGACCACCATCTCGCCGCCTATCGTGCGGGCGTTGTGCGTGGCCCGGGCGCCGCACCAGCACAGCGCCTCCACCTGGAGCACCTCGATCCGGTCGGCCAGCTCCACCAGCCGCTGCGAACCGGGGAAGAGCTTGGAGCGGAAGTCGGTGGTGATCCCGAAGGCGAACACGTCGATCCCGAGGTCGTCCACCACGCGCGCGAGCTGGTCGATCTGCCCGGGGGCGAGGAACTGGGCCTCATCGGCGATCACGTAGTCGGCCCGGCGGCCACGCGAGAGGTGGTCCACGAGGTAGCCGTACAGGTCCTGGCCCTCGGCGACCTCCACCGCGTCGGTGACCAGGCCGAGCCGGGAGGACAGCTTGCCCTCGCCCGCGCGGTCGTTGCGGGTGAAGATCATGCCGACCAGGCCGCGCGCGGACCGGTTGTGCTCGATCTGCAGAGCCAGCGTCGACTTCCCGCAGTCCATCGTTCCGGAGAAGAACACCAGCTCGGGCATGAGGAGTTGAGCACCTTTCGGCGAGTCGTCGGGACGGGTGGGAGGTTCAGGAGCGTACTTCGAGCAGCGGGACCAGCTGCTCGGCGGGGGTCATCGAACCGTGGTTGCCGACCAGCGCCGACTCCTTGGGCTCCCGTTCGGAGGCGATGATCAGGACGTCGTCGTGCGCCGCCGCGATCACGTCGCCGAGCCGCGGGTACACCCGCTCGTCGATGTGCGGCCCGAACCAGCCGGCCGCGATCGCCTCGTCCCGCGAGGCCACCCAGAACTGCTCGCCGAGCACCTCGCGCCAGCAGGTCAGCACGTCGTTCTCGGCGCCCCGTACCGCGTACACGTGCCGGGCCCGCCCCTCGCCGCCCAGCAGGGCGACCCCGGCGCGCAGCTCCCAGTCCGCGTCGAAGTCGATGCGGTGCTCGTCGTCGAACGGGACGTCGACCATGCCGTGGTCGGCGGTGACGTACAGCGCGCTGCGCGGCGGCAGTTGCTCGGCGAGCCGCTGGACGAGCCGGTCGACGTACATGAGCTGGCCGCGCCAGGTGTCGGAGGCGACGCCGTAGCGGTGCCCGGCGCCGTCCAGTTCGGCGTAGTACGTGTACACCAGCGAGCGGTCGCCGGCGGCGAGCTGCTCGGCCGCGAGGTCCATGCGCTCCTCACCGGTCAGCCGGCCGAGGAACGTGCCACCGCTGAGCGCCACCTTGGTGAGCGGGGTCTGCGCGAAGGTGGGCGAGGACACCTGCGCGGCGTGCACCCCGGCGTCGTGGGCCAGCTGGAAGACGGTCGGGTACGGCTGCCAGGGGCGCGGGTTCGTGTACGGCTGCCAGCGGAGCTGGTTCATCAGCTCGCCGGTGGCCGGGTTGCGCACGCTGTATCCGGGCAGGCCGTGGGCGCCCGGCGGCAGGCCGGTGCCGACGGAGGCGAGGGAGGTCGCGGTGGTCGCCGGGTAGCCGGCGGTGAGCGGGCGGCCCGTGCCGCCGCGGGAGCTGCCGAGCAGGGAGGCGAGGAACGGCGCCTCGTCGGGGTGTGCCCGCAGCTGCTCCCAGCCGAGCCCGTCGATCAGGAAGACGCAGGCCCGGTCGGCCGCGGTCAGCTCCTCGATCGTGGCGGTGAGGCCGGGGACGCCCATTCCGGCGGCCAGGGTGGGCAGCAGGTCGGCGAGGGAGCCGCTGCCGTACTCGGGCAGCGGCGCGGACTCCAGGGCGAGCGGTTCCGGGTGGTCCCAGGCGGAGAGCTGGGACATCAGCGGCTGACGTCCGCGGTCGCCTCCGAGATGGCCTGCGCGAAGGCGAGCGCCTGGCGCACCGTCTCCGGGCCGTCGCCGGCCTCGCTGACGCGCAGGCTGAGGTCGTCCGCGGTGGAGCTGCCCGTGTAGCCGTGGTCGGCGTCGCAGTTGGGGTCGCCGCAGGCGGCGGGCTCCAGGTCGATGCGGCTGACCGCGCCCCAGCCGATGGTCAGCACGACCTCGCGGGGCAGCGTGCCCGGCGCGTACTGCTCGGGGTTGGCGACCACGCGGCTCACCACGACGGAGGAGATCCGGCCGAGCTTCACGGACTCGGTGGAGGTGGTGGCGTACGGGGTCGGGGACGTGGTGTCGGCGGCCTGCTCGTCGGTGTGGCTGACGATGAAGCGGTTGCCGGTCAGCACCAGCACCGTCACGTGCCGGCGCACCTCGTTCTGGTCGAACGTCGTCTCCTGGTGGACCAGGTACGACCGGATGGGCTCGCCGCCCACGGCGGCCTCCACCGCCTCGGCCACGAGGGCCGGGTAGTAGCCGCTGCGCTCGATCGCCGCACGCAGCCCCTGGGTCGTCGTACTGGTCTTGGCCATGGCGTCCATCCTAATCCGTGGGCAAGGGCACTCCGGGCCAGTCACCCGGACCGGGCGGGACGGGCACGGGGCCGCCCGGACGGCCGGGGCGAGCAGGCGGTCACCGGGAGCCGGCGGGAGGGCGGCCGACCCGAGGGACGCGGGGAACCGCGCGAGAACGCAGTTCAGTACGTAGGCATCGTGCGGGGGCCGAGGTCGTCGCGGGCCGGTGGGGGTGCGAGGCGCACCGTGGCGCCGAGGACGCTCACGCCGTGCGGGGCGACGACGACCGGCTCCAGCGTGACGGCGACCACCTCGGGATGGTCGTCCACGAGCCGGGAGACGCGCAGCAGCAGTTCCTCCAGCGCGGGGGTGTCGACGGGTGTGGAGCCGCGCCAGCCGAACAGCAGCGGTGCCGTGCGGATGGACCGCACCAGCGAGGTCGCCTCCCGGTCGGTGACCGGAACCAGCCGGTGCGCCGTGTCCTCCAGCAGCTGCGAGGCGGCTCCGGCGAGCCCGAAGGACAGCAGGGCCCCGGCCGCCGGATCGATCACGGCGCGGACGACCGTGTCGACCCCGCGCGGCGCCATCCCCTGCACCACCGGCCGCAGCTCCTCCGGTTTCCCGAACAGCTCGGTCAACTCGGCGTACGCCCGCCGCAGTTGCTCCTCGTCCGCGAGGTCCAGGCGGACGCCGCCGAGGTCGGCGCGGTGCCTGAGGTGCGGGGCGGTCGCCTTCAGGGCCACCGGGTAGCCGAGGCTGCGGGCGGCCTCGGCGGCGTCGTCGGGGGTGGGGGCGGGCAGCGCGCGCCGCACGGGAATGCCGTACTCGCCGAGCAGCTCGCAGGTCTGCGCGTCGGAGATGGTGAGCCCCTCCCCGCGCGCGAGGAGCTCGCCGATCAGCCGGGCGGCGCCCTTCTCGTCGATGTCGTCGTACTCGGGCACCTTCCCGGGGTCGGCCGCCTCGCGCCGCCACTGCCCGTACCGCACGGCCTCGGCGAGGGCGCGGACCGCGCGCTCCGCGGCGGGGTAGGCCGGGATGAGGCGGGTGCCCTCCGCCGGGGGCGTCATGGCCACGGACGGTCCCGCGGCGGTGGCCGGCAGCCCTTCCGCCGCCGGGAGCAGGCGTACCGCGGGGTGGGCGCGGTCCGTGGCGCCGGATGCCTTCCCGGCGGCCTGCGGTGCGGTGCTCGCGGCGGCGGACAGTGCCTCCGCCAGCCCTCCGAGTTCCACGTGCACCACCAGCACCGGCTTCCCCGGGACGTCCGCCGCAGCGGACCGCAGCGCCTCCGCCAGCTCGGCGTCGCCCGGCGACGTCTCCCCGATGGCCGGGATCGCCGTCACCACGACCGCGTCGTTCGTGTCGTCGGCCAGGGCGGCGCTCAGCGCCCGGTGGAACTCCTCCGCCGTCGCCCCGGTCGTCAGGTCCAGCGGACGCGACGGCCGCAGCCCCTCCGCGACGCAGCGGTCGTACGTCAGCACGCCCAGCGACTCGGAGTTGCCGAGGATCGCCACCCGCGGTCCGGCGGGCAGCGGCTGCCGGGCGAGCAGGAGGCCCGCGTCGACCAGCTCGGTGATGGTGTCGACCCGGATCACCCCGGCCTGCCGGAGCAGCGCGGAGACGGTCGCGTGCGGGAGCCGTGTGGCCCGCACGGCGTGGCCCTGCGGCGCGGCCCCGGTCCCCTGCACCACGACCAGCGGCTTCGCGGCCGCCGTCCGCCGGGCGAGCCGGGTGAACTTGCGGGGGTTGCCGATGGACTCCAGGTACATGAGGACGACGTCGGTATCGGGGTCGTCGTACCAGTACTGGAGGACGTCGTTGCCGGAGACGTCCGCGCGGTTGCCGGCGGAGACGAAGGTGGACACGCCGGTGACGCCGGTGACGCCACCGCCGCGCCGGTGCAGCCGGGACAGCAGGGCGATGCCGATGGCGCCGGACTGGGCGAACAGTCCGATGCGGCCGGGGCGGGGCATCTCGGGGGCGAGGGACGCGTTCAGCCGGACGTCCGGTGCGGTGTTGATGACCCCGAAGGCGTTCGGGCCGATGATCCGCATGCCGTACGCGCGCGCGGCCCGGACGAGGGCGCGCTGCCGTTCGCGGCCCTCGGGGCCGCTCTCGGCGTATCCGGCGGAGAGCACGACGAGACCCTGGACGCCGTGTTCCCCGCACTCGGCGACCACCGAGGGCACGTGCTCGGCCGGTACGGCGACGACGGCGAGGTCCACGTGCCCCTCGATGTCCCGCACCGAGCGGTACGCCGGCACCCCGTCGACCTCGTCGAGGTCCTCGGGGAAGGCCTTGTTCACAGCGTGCAGCCGGCCTGTGTAGCCGGCGTCCCGGAGGTTGCCGAGGGTACTGCGGCCGACGCCGCCGGGGCTGCGGCCGACGCCGACGACCGCCACGGAGCCGGGCACGAGGAGCCGGCGTACCGAGTGGGCCTCGGCGCGCTGCTCCCGGGCGCGCTGCACGGCGACGGAGCGGTCGGTGGGTTCGAGGTCGAACTCCAGGCGTACGACCCCGTCCTCGAAGCTGCGCTTCTGGGTGTAGCCGGCGTCCGTGAACACCTTGATCATCTTGGTGTTGGCGGGGAGCACCTCGGCGGCGAACCGGCGGATGCCGCGCTCGCGCGCGACGGCCGCGACGTGCTCCAGCAGGGTGGAGGCGACACCGCGGCCCTGGTGGGCGTCCTGCACCAGGAAGGCCACCTCGGCCTCGTCGGCGGGGGCGGAGGCGGGCATCCCGTCGGCGCCGATGCGGTCGTAGCGTACGGTGGCGATGAACTCGCCGCCGACGGTGGCCGCGAGTCCCACCCGGTCCACGAAGTCGTGGTGCGTGAAGCGGTGGACGTCCTTGGCGGAGAGACGTGGGTACGGCGCGAAGAAGCGGTAGTACTTCGACTCGTCGGAGACCTGCTCGTAGAAGCTCACCAGGCGGTCGGCGTCGTCGGCGGTGATGGGCCGGATGCGCGCGGTGCCTCCGTCGCGCAGCACCACGTCGGCCTCCCAGTGAGTGGGGTACTCGTGCCGCTCCTGCCGATCCGCCGAGGTCTGCATGGGCCCCAGAGTACGGCTCGCGTACGGCAACGGCGCGAGGCAGTCTGTGGAGGACGACACGCCGGACCGAGGCCGCGGTCCGGTGCCGTACCGGAGGGGACGGAGGTCCGCTCCGGGCACGCTTCACGGTATGGGAAACTGGTCTAGACAACCCTGAAGACTGAAGGGCAGCAACACATGGCTGAGCGCCGCGTCAACGTCGGCTGGGCCGAGGGCCTCCACGCCCGCCCCGCTTCCATCTTCGTCCGAGCCGCCACGGCCACAGGCGTCCCGGTGACGATCGCCAAGGCCGGGGGCAACCCCGTCAACGCGGCCTCCATGCTGGCCGTCCTGGGTCTGGGCGCCCAGGGTGGCGAGGAGATCGTCCTCGCCTCGGAGGCCGAGGGCGCGGACGCCGCCCTGGACCGCCTGGCCAAGCTGGTCGCCGAGGGCCTGGAAGAGCTGCCCGAGACGGTCTGAGCACCTCGCGTCCGAACGCCGAAGCCGCGTCGCCTTTCCGGGCGGCGCGGCTTCGGCTTTTCGAGCGGCTTCGATCGCTCGGCGAAATCAACGCGCGGAAATCACCGCGAGAATGAATTCGGGCAGCGAGAAACAACCCCCACCGAATTCCCCCTCTTTGTATACGACACCCGTGTTAATACCGTCGGCCCGTCGTGTTTACGGCATGTTGCGAAGTCCTCACACGCTCGGCGCCGCCGGAAAAGCGCAGACGGTGCGCGCCCGTCGCGCGCTCGGCGTGCAGCGCCGTGACCGCCCGCGCGCGCTCGCCGTCGCCGCGTGCCACCGCGTCCACGATCGCGCCGTGCTCCGCCCAGGAGTCCAGCGGGCTCTGCGGGGCCTCCACCGCGTACATCCAGGTGATCTTGTGGCGCAGCTGGGTGAGCATCGAGGCCAGCGAGGGGCTGCCGGAGGCCTGCGCCAGCGTCTCGTGGAACCAGCCGCTCAGTGCGCGCAGCTCCTCGCTGCCGCCCCTCCTGGCCCGCTCCTGGCCCAGCCGTACCAGGCCGCGCAGCACCTTGAGATGGGCCTCCGTACGCCGCTGTGCCGCCCGTGCCGCGCCGAGCGGCTCCAGGAGCAGGCGCATCTCCAGCAGGTCTGCGGCCTCCTGCGCGGTCGGTTCGGCCACGCACGCGCCCGCGTGCCGGCGGGTCACCACGAACCCCTCCGCCTCCAGGGTGCGCAGGGCCTCACGGACGGGGACGCGCGAGACGCCGTAGCGGCGGGCCAGCACTTCCTCGGTGAGCCGGCCGCCGCGCTCGTGGACACCGGCGACGATGTCGTCCCGGATCGCCGTGCACACCGAATGCGCCGGAACACGCATGACCGACCTCCGCCTTAATCCCCGTGAAACGCCCGCAGGGGACGCCCTTTCCGTGACTCTATTCCAAAGAGGCCGAATTTCCGACGGCAGGCCGGAATCCATGGATATTTTTTGGACAGCGGTCCGACGGGGATCACCCGGAAACGGCGAAAGCCCCGGCTCGGTGAGCCGGGGCTTTCGCATGTCCGCGGGGTGGCGTCAGACGTTCACGCCGTGGTTGCGGAGATAGGCGATGGGGTCGACGTCCGAGCCGTAGTCGGGGCTCGTACGGGCCTCGAAGTGGAGGTGCGGGCCCGTGACGTTGCCGGTCGCGCCGGACAGACCGATCTGCTGGCCGGGGACGACCTTCTGGCCCACCGTGACGCCGATGGACGACAGGTGGCCGTACTGGGTGTACATGCCGTCGGCCATCCGGATCACGATCTGGTTGCCGTACGCGCCGCCCCAGCCGGTGGAGACGACGGTGCCGGAACCGACCGCGTGGACGGACGTGCCGCTGGCCGCGTGGAAGTCGATACCGGTGTGGGAGCCGGAGGACCACAGCGAGCTGCTGGCCTTGTAGGCGGTGGACACGTAGGAGTGCACGATCGGGGCGACGAACGCGTTCAGGCGCTTGCGCTCGGCCTCACGGGCGGCGCGGGCCCTGGCCTCGCGCTCCTCCTTGACCTTGGCGGCGGCGGCCTTGGCGGCGGCCTCCTCGGCCGCCTGCTGCTCGGCGGCCTGCTTCTGGGCGTCCGCCTGCGCGCTGATCTGCTCCGCGACGTCGTCGCTGACGGTCACGACGGGCGTGAGGCCGGTCTGCTCCGCGGCGTTCTCGGCGGCGAGCGCCGGCGACGCGGCGAGGGTGCCGATGACACCCGTGGTGGTGAGGGCGGCGACACCGGCCGCCTGCGCGGTGGTGCGCTTGACCCGGCCGGGCTTGCGATGCTTCCCGGTGGCGCACATGAACGCCATGAAGTGGCTGGTCCTTTCCTTCCTTCTCGCCTACCGGGTTAGCTGACGGGTTCGGAGCAGGAAGGTCTCCTACGGGCCCCCTCGCTCACGCGCGGGCGCCCGATTCACCCCAGGGACGATGGGTCCCCGGCTCCCCTGGCTCGCGCCGTACGGGGACTCGGCGATGACTGTCCGGTGCCGCGGGCGCGGCGTGGTGCGTGACGAACAGCCTGGACGAACCTACGGAAGCCCGCTTTCAATCCTCAAACGGATCCGGGCTTTTGTAGCGCATCCCACAGGGCAGACAGGCAACCTCCGCCCCAAATCGGGCATCTGGTGAAGCGAGTGGAACGGCGGGGGCCCTGACGACCCGTAGGTCGGCAGGGCCCCACGCACGCGTGCCGTGCTCCGCGGCAGCGGCCGCTATTCGGCCGTGACGACGGTGACTTCGCCGATGCCGAGCGCCTCGACCGGCGCCTTGATCCGGGAGGCGTCGCCGACGAGGACGGTCACCAGCCGGTCCACCGGGAAGGCGTTGACGACGGCCGCGGTCGCCTCGACCGTGCCCGTCGCGGCCAGCTGCCGGTACAGCGTCGCCTGGAAGTCGTCGGGCAGGTGCTGCTCGACCTGGTCGGCCAGGGTGCTCGCGACGGCCGCCGCGGTCTCGTACTTCAGCGGCGCCACCCCGACGAGGTTCTGCACGGCGACGTCCCGCTCGGCGTCGGTCAGGCCCTCCGCCGCGAGGGTGCGCAGCACCTTCCACAGGTCGTCCAGCGCGGGACCGGTGTTCGGCGTGTCCACGGAGCCGCTGATGGCGAGCATCGAGGCACCGGTGCCGTCCGGGGCCGACCGCATGACCTGCCCGAACGCCCGTACCCCGTAGGTGTAGCCCTTCTCCTCGCGCAGCACGCGGTCCAGGCGGGAGGTGAGGGTGCCGCCGAGGCAGTAGGTGCCGAGGACCTGGGCGGGCCAGACCCGGTCGTGCCGGTCCGGGCCGACGCGCCCGATGAGCAGCTGCGTCTGCACGGCGCCCGGCCGGTCCACGATGACCACGCGGCCGGTGTCGTCGGCGGTCACCGGCGGCACCGGCCGCGGCTCGCCCGGCGTGCCGGTCCACGCGCCGAGGGTGTCGCCGAGCAGCTCCTCCAGGTCGGTGCCGGTGAGGTCGCCGACGACGACCACGGTGGCCGTGGCGGGGCGGACGTGCCGGTCGTAGAAGGCGCGTACGGACGCCGCGTCGATCTTCTCGACCGTCTCCTCGGTGCCCTGGCGCGGCCGGGACATGCGCGAGGTCACCGGGAACAGCTCCTTGGAGAGCTCCTTGGCGGCCCGGCGGGAGGGGTTGGCCAGCTCGTGCGGGATCTCGTCCAGGCGGTTGCGGACCAGCCGCTCGACCTCGCTCTCCGCGAAGGCGGGGGCGCGCAGGGCGTCGGCGAGCAGGCCGAGGCCCTTGGCCAGGCGGGAGGCCGGGACCTCCAGGCTGAGCCGGACCCCGGGGTGGTCGGCGTGCGCGTCGAGCGTGGCGCCCGCGCGCTCCAGCTCGGCGGCGTAGTCCTCGGCCGAGTGCTTGTCCGTGCCCTCGGAGAAGGCCCGCGCCATGATCGTGGCGACGCCGTCCAGGCCGGCGGGCTCGGCGTCCAGGGGTGCGTCCAGCATCACCTCGACGGCGACGACCTGCTGGCCGGGGCGGTGGCAGCGCAGCACGGTCAGGCCGTTGTCCAGCGTGCCGCGCTCGGGGGCCGGGAACGCCCACGGCTTGGCGTCGCCCGGCTGCGGCCGGGGGTGGAACTCCATGGTGGCGAGCTCGGTCACTTGGCCGTCTCCTCGTTCTCGTTGCCGGCCTCTACGGTCGCTTCCTGTTCCGGGTCCTCGGGGACCTGGGCGTCCTCGACGGTCTCCGGGGACTTCGGCTCGTAGACGAGCACCGCGCGGTTGTCGGGCCGCAGCCGGGCCTTGGCGACCTCCTGGACCTCCTCGGGGGTGACCTCCAGTACGCGCTTGACGGCGGTGAGCGCGAGCTGCGGGTCGCCGAACAGGACGGCGTACCGGCACAGTTCGTCGGCGCGGCCGACGACCGTGCCGAGCCGGTCCAGCCACTCGCGCTCCAACTGGGCCTGGGCGCGCTCCATCTCCTCGGGCGTCGGGCCCTCCGCGGCGAACCGGGCCAGCTCCTCGTCGATGGCGGCCTCGATGACCGGCACCTCGACGTCACCGGAGGTCTTCACGTCAAGCCAGCCCATGGAGGGCGCCCCGGACAGCCGCAGGAGGCCGAAGCCGGCCGCGACGGCCGTACGGTCGCGGCGCACCAGCCGGTTGTACAGGCGGGAGGACTCGCCTCCGCCGAGGACGGTCAGGGCGAGGTCGGCCGCGTCGCACGCGCGCGTGCCGTCGTGGGGCAGCCGGTAGGCGGCCATCAGCGCACGCGCCGGGACCTCCTCCACGAGGACCTCGCGCTTCTGCCCGCCGATGATCTCCGGCAGCGAGCCGTCGCGGGGCTCGGGCTTGCCGTCGTGGGACGCGATGGAGCCGAAGTACCGCTCGATCCAGGCGAGGGTCTGCTGCGGGTCGATGTCGCCGACCACCGAGAGCACCGCGTTGTTCGGCGCGTAGTAGGTGCGGAAGAACTGGCGCGCGTCCTCCAGAGTGGCGGCGTCCAGGTCCGCCATCGAGCCGATCGGCGTGTGGTGGTACGGGTGGCCCTCGGGGTACGACAGCGCGGTCAGCTTCTCGAAGGCGGTGCCGTAGGGAACGTTGTCGTAGCGCTGGCGGCGCTCGTTCTTCACGACGTCCCGCTGGTTCTCCATCGAGTCGTCGTCCAGCGCGGCGAGCAGCGAGCCCATGCGGTCGGCCTCCAGCCAGAGGGCGAGCTCCAGCTGGTGGGCGGGCATGGTCTCGAAGTAGTTGGTGCGCTCGAAGCTGGTGGTGCCGTTGAGCGAGCCGCCGGCGCCCTGCACCAGCTCGAAGTGGCCGTTGCCCTTGACCTGCGCCGAGCCCTGGAACATCAGGTGCTCGAAGAGGTGAGCCAGGCCGGTACGCCCCTTGACCTCGTGGCGGGACCCGACGTCGTACCAGAGGCAGACCGCCGCCACCGGGGTCAGGTGGTCCTCGGAGAGCACCACGCGCAGACCGTTGGCCAGCCGGTGCTCGGTCGCTGTCAGGCCCCCGGAGCCTGCCTCGGCCGTGGTCGTGTGACCCATGGGCATGTACGTCCCTTCGCGAGCGGAGGCGGTCGTCGAAACCGCGGTTTTCCTGCCGTTCCTGCCACTGTATGCAAAGCGTGCGGGGCCTCGGCGAAGTTCCCGCGGGACGTACGCCCACAGCGGATCGCGTAGCCTGCGTCCGGCCCCCTCCGGGCGTCTTCCGGCGCGGGGCGGGTGCGCGGAGACCGGGTCGCGGCCCGGGTTGTCAGTACCGCGGTCCACAATGGTCCGCGACAGATCCGTCAATCGCTTCAGCAAGAGCGAGCCGGAGGGTGCGCGCCCCTTCGGTGAGCGACCAGATCAGGAGGAGCCGGCAGCGATGGCCCGCCGCAGCACGAAGACCCCGCCGCCCGACGATTCGTTCGAGGAGAGGATCCTCGACATCGACGTCGTGGACGAGATGCGTGGCTCCTACCTCGAGTACGCGTACTCGGTCATCTACTCGCGCGCCCTGCCGGACGCCCGTGACGGACTCAAGCCGGTGCACCGCCGGATCGTCTACCAGATGAACGAGATGGGCCTGCGCCCCGACCGCTCGTACGTGAAGTGCGCGCGTGTCGTCGGCGAGGTCATGGGCAAGCTGCACCCGCACGGCGACGCGTCGATCTACGACGCCCTGGTCCGCATGGCGCAGCCCTTCTCCATGCGCGTGCCGCTGGTCGACGGCCACGGCAACTTCGGCTCGCTGGGCAACGACGACCCGCCGGCCGCCATGCGGTACACCGAGTGCCGCCAGGCCGAGGCGACGAGCCTGATGACCGAGTCGATCGACGAGGACACGGTCGACTTCGCGCCCAACTACGACGGCCAGGAGCAGGAGCCGGTGGCGCTGCCGGCCGCCTTCCCGAACCTGCTGGTCAACGGCTCGTCGGGCATCGCGGTCGGCATGGCGACGAACATGGCGCCGCACAACCTGCGCGAGGTCATCGCCGCCGCCCGCCATCTGATCCGGTTCCCGAACGCGGACCTGGACGCGCTGATGAAGCACGTCCCGGGCCCCGACCTGCCCACCGGCGGCCGGATCGTGGGCCTGGACGGCATCCGGGACGCGTACGCGACCGGCCGCGGCACCTTCAAGATGCGCGCGACGGTGGCGATCGAGACCGTCACCGCCCGCCGCAAGGGCCTGATCGTCACCGAGCTGCCGTTCACGGTCGGTCCCGAGAAGGTCATCGCGAAGATCAAGGACCTGGTCAACTCGAAGAAGGTCCAGGGCATCGCCGACGTCAAGGACCTCACCGACCGCGCGCACGGCCTGCGCCTGGTCATCGAGATCAAGAACGGCTTCGTGCCCGAGGCGATCCTGGAGCAGCTGTACAAGCTGACGCCGATGGAGGAGTCCTTCGGCATCAACAACGTCGCCCTGGTCGACGGCCAGCCGCTCACCCTCGGGCTGAAGGAGCTGCTGGAGGTCTACCTCGACCACCGCTTCGACGTGGTCCGGCGCCGCAGCGAATTCCGCCGCACCAAGCGGCGCGACCGGCTCCACCTGGTCGAGGGCCTGCTGACCGCGCTGGTAGACATCGACGAGGTCATCCGGCTCATCCGGTCCAGTGAGAACTCCGCGCAGGCCAAGGAGCGCCTGATGCGGCGCTTCTCGCTGAGCGAGATCCAGACGCAGTACATCCTCGACACGCCGCTGCGCCGGCTCACCAAGTTCGACCGCATCGAGCTGGAGGCGGAGAAGGACAGGCTCATCTCGGAGATCGAGGAGCTGACCCGGATCCTGGAGTCCGACGCGGAACTGCGCAAGCTGGTCTCGGCCGAACTGGCCGCGGTGGCGAAGAAGTTCGGCACCGACCGGCGTACGGTCCTGCTGGAGGCGGGAGGCGCCCCGGCGGCGACCGTGCCGCTGCAGGTCGCCGACGACCCGTGCCGGGTACTGCTGTCCTCGACGGGTCTGCTGGCCCGTACGGCGACCGACGAGCCGTTCCCGGCGACGGCCGACGCGAAGCGCGTCAAGCACGACGTGATCGTCTCGGCGGTCCCGGCCACCGCGCGGGGCGAGATCGGCGCGGTGACCTCGACCGGCCGTCTGCTGCGGATCAACGTGGTCGACCTCCCGCAGCTGCCCGAGCAGGGGGCCGCGCCCAACCTCTCCGGAGGCGCGCCGCTGGCGGAGTTCGTCTCCCTGGAGGACGACGAGACGGTGGTCTGCCTGACCACGCTCGACGAGTCGTCCCCGGGTCTGGCGCTCGGCACCGAGCAGGGTGTCGTCAAGCGTGTGGTGCCCGACTACCCGTCCAACAAGGACGAGTTGGAGGTCATCACGCTCAAGGACGGTGACCGGATCGTCGGCGCGGTGGAGCTGCGCACCGGCGAGGAGGACCTGGTGTTCATCACGGACGACGCGCAGCTGCTGCGGTTCCAGGCCTCCATCGTGCGCCCGCAGGGCCGTCCGGCGGGCGGTATGGCGGGCATCAAACTCACCGAGGGCGCCAAGGTCATCTCGTTCACGGCGGTCGACCCGGCGGCCGACGCGGTCGTCTTCACGGTGGCGGGCTCGCGCGGCACGCTGGACGACTCGGTGCAGACGACGGCCAAGCTGACGCCGTTCGACCAGTACCCGCGCAAGGGCCGGGCCACCGGCGGTGTGCGCTGCCAGCGGTTCCTGAAGGGCGAGGACTGCCTGTCGTTCGGCTGGGCGGGCCCGTCCCCGGCGCACGCGGCGCAGAAGAACGGCACCCCGGTCACGCTGCCGGAGACCGACCCGCGCCGGGACGGCTCGGGCACCTCGCTGCCGAAGACGGTCGCGGTGGCCGCTGGGCCGGTGCTCTAGGCCTCGTCCGGCTCGTCCCTCCCGGCCGCGTACGGCTCGTCGCCGGGCTCCTCCTCGGAGCCCGGCACATAGCGCAGGACGCCCCACATGCCCTGCTCGTCGGCGTGCGGGGCGTCGTTCACGCACGCCTCCAGCTCCTTGTCCAGGGCTCCGGTGTCGATGCCTGAGCCGATCAGCACGAGCCGGGTGAGGCGGTCGTCGGCGGACGGCCAGGGCTCCGGACGGAAGCGCAGGAACCGGCCGACGGCGTGGACGGCGTACCGGTTGCGGGTGTCGTAGGGCCCGAAGTCGACGTACCCCTTGATGCGGTACAGCCCCTGCGGACGGCTGTCCAGGAACCGCATCAGCCGGCGGGGGTCCATGGGCGGGACGGAGACGAAGGACAGGCTGTCGTAGCCCGTGTGCAGATGGTCCTCGTGGCCGTCGGCGCCGTGGTCGTGCAGGTCGTCGAAGGACAGCTGCCCGATGCGCTCCTCGCCGGGACGGCGGTCGAAGAGGAACTCGGGGTCGATACGGCCGTAGGTGGCGGGGACGACGGCGGCGCGGTCGGTGAGGGAGCGGACGAGGCCGAGGATCCGGCCGGCGTCGGGCGCCCGGTCGAGCTTGTTGACCACGACGAGGTCGGCGAGGGCGAGGTGCCGGTCGATCTCGGGGTGCGCGGCGCGGGTGCCGTCGAACTCGGCCGCGTCGACGACCTCGACGAGACCGCCGTAGACGATCCCGGGGTGTTCGCTGGCGAGCACCATCCGGACCAGTTCCTGCGGCTCGGCGAGCCCGCTGGCCTCGATGACGATGACGTCGATGCCGGCGCCGGGCGCGGCGAGCCGGTCCAGGTAGACGTCGAGTTCACCGGCGTCGACGGCGCAGCACAGACAGCCGTTGCCGAGTGAGACGGTGGAGTCGCCGAGGGCTCCGGCGACGGCCATGGCGTCGATCTCGATGGCACCGAAGTCGTTGACGATCGCCCCGATACGGCTGCCTCCGCTGCGGTGCAGCAGATGGTTGAGGAGCGTGGTCTTCCCGGATCCGAGAAAGCCGGCGAGTACGACGACCGGAATCTGCTGCGGGCGGCGGGCGTTGCCCTGACTGTTCCCCAACGGGCGACCTCTTTCCAACGGTTCCACACGGATCCCACCCGGCCGCGCACACCGGCGCACGGTCCGGCGCACGGCTGAGGATCGACTGCGCGACCAGGATACGAGCGGGAAGAAACGCGGCGAAGTGAACGATTGTTAGCACGCTTTGCGGGGCAGACGTTGGACAGGGCACCGAGGTGTGCGACCCTGCTTCCCTCTGTGCGCCTCCTGGCCGCCTTCCCGCCGATCAGAGCCGCTCGGCACTCTGGGAGACGGCAAGCGCCGCCCTCCGCTCGCCGGTCCCCTGCTGTCGACCCACTGCGCACACCTGTCGACCCGCGTGCCGACGACCGACGGACGGCTGCCCGAATCGGGGGTTGACATGGTCACACAGAGGACGGGGAACCGGGGGCTGAGCGCCGTCACGGCGGCTCTCGTCCTGTCGGTCACCGGCACCACGGCGTCGCTCCTCGCGTATCGCCGCACCGTGGAGACGCTTCTGCGGGCCAATGCCGAACTTCTGCGGCGACTGGATCTCGCCGAGGAGCAGCGCCGTGAAGCCGACCGGCGCGCGGCCCGGGTGGAGTACCAGCGCGATCACCGCAATCTGCTGCTGACCGCCGTGGCAGACCCGGACCTCCTGCCAGTGCTGGACGCCTTCGAACGCAGCCTGCCGGCGCAGGAGCAGAAGCAGTACCTGTTCGCCAACACCCTGTACGTCCATGCGCTGCACGGCTACCGAGTAGGCCTGCTGAACCGCAGCGAGCTCCTCGGTCATGTGCGTGTGCTTTTCCAGAGTGCGACCGTGCGGGCCTACTGGGAGGCCACACGGCACCACAGGGCGAGTCTTCCCTACGACTCCGAGGAGGCGGAGCTCGGCCGCATGACGGATGACCTGCTCGCCGAATTGGACGACGCGGACACGGACGAGTGGTGGGTAGTGGGCGACGGAGGGCCCGAGGACTGACGGGCCGTCGAAGGGGCGACGGCGGGACCCGAGCAGTGCCCCGAACGTTGTCGCACCATGGGGACCACGTCCGCGCGCGATACGCCACGGGACGACACGCGCGGTGCGCGTGGGAGCCGTGTGCAACGGATTCACTCACTCGGACACCGTGCTCCGCGCCCCATCGACGATCATCGCGGGTAGGTTGGCCCCCGCCTGCCGTGGCGCGTACCCCGACGACCCGGCGGGCTACACGTCGTTGCCACCCCCGGAACCCACCCCTGTCGCCGGCGGCCGGCACGCAGACCGCCACTGACCGACCCAAGCAAGGACCGGGATCCGCGTGAAGATCGTGCGCCGTATCGGTGCGTCACCTCGTGAAAGAGGGAGCGTGTCCGGGCAGACCTGCCCGGACATCTTCGAACTGCAGAACGGAGACTTCGCCGTGATCGGCACGGACCGCACGGCGGAGCTCGACGCCGAGCTCCCCTCCGACGCGGCCCGCGCCGACTACGAGCGCATCGTGGTGATCACCCGCGACACGCTCCTGCGCGCGAAGGCGGACATCCCGGACGCCTAGCACGGCCGTCGGCCCGGTGCCGGGGCGGCACCGGGCCCGCCCACGGGGCGCCCGAACCGGACTCAGACGGGCGCGGGGGCCGAGAGCTGCGGCTCCGGGCCCACGTAGCGGGCCAGTGGGCGGATGATCTTGGGGTCGGTCGCCTGTTCCAGGATGTTGGCGCTCCAGCCGACCACGCGGGCAGCGGCGAAGGTGGGGGTGAACATCTCGCGGGGCAGCCCGCACAGTTCCATGACCACGCCGGCGTAGAACTCGACGTTCGTGTGCAGTTCGCGGCCCGGTTTGAGTTCGGCCAGGATCGCCTCCACCCGGCGTTCCACCTCGACCGCGAAGTCCACCCGCGGGCCGCCGAAGGAGAGCGCCGTCTCCCTGAGCATCCGCGAGCGGGGGTCCTCCGTGCGGTAGACGGCGTGCCCGAAGCCCATGATCCGGTCACCCGCGAGCACCCGCTCCCGGATCCAGGAGTCGATGCGCTCCGGTGTGCCGATGGCGTCCAGGGTGTCCAGGGCCCTGCTCGGCGCCCCTCCGTGCAACGGTCCCGACAGCGCGCCCACCGCACCGGTCAGGCAGGCCGCCACATCGGCTCCGGTGGACGCGATGACCCGCGCGGTGAACGTCGACGCGTTGAATCCGTGGTCAATGGTGGAGATCAGGTACTGCTCGACCGCGCGCACCCGGCGCGGGTCGGGTTCCGAACCCGTCAACATGTACAGGTAGTTGGCCGCGTACGGGAGGTCCTCGCGCGGTTCGACCGGGTCGAGTCCCTGGCCGAGCCGGTGGAGCGCGGTCAGCAGGGTGGGTACGACCGCGCAGACGGCCAGGGTGTCCGACCGGCGCCGGTCGGGGTCGATGTCGTAGACCGGCCGGAGCCCCCGCGCCGCTCCCAGCAGCGACAGGGCCGTGCGCAGCCCCGCCAGCGGACCGGAGACACGGCCGGCCGCGGCGATCGCGGGAAGCGCAGCGCGGACTTCCGCGGGCACCCGGCGCAGTCGCGCGGTCTCGGCGAGAAAGGCGGCGCGGCGCTCGGCGTCCGGGAGCGTCCCGTGGACCAGGAGATGCCAGACGTCCTCGAAGCCGCGGGTCCGCGCGAGGTCGACGGCCGAGTACTGGCGGTAGTGGTAGAAGCCCTCCCGCCCCCGTACGCCACCGACCTCGGTCTCCGTGACGACGACGCCCGCGAGACCGCGCGGTGCGTCGACCAGCGGGATTGCGGTTTTGTTGATGGTCATGATTCTCCTCCCTGGACTTGATTCGACTGTCTACGCTTGACTCAACTCTGTCAACGTTGATTCACTCAATGCATGGCCGTCAATGTGTCCAGAGGCGACTACGGTGGCCCCCATGCGCGACCAGGAACCCGCTCCCCACCTCCCCGCCGGCAGGCCGGCCGGACGCCTGACCACCAAGGAGACCGCCGAACTGCTCGGCGTGAAGCCCGAGACGGTGTACGCGTACGTGAGCCGCGGCCTGCTCAGCAGCCGCCGCGAACCCGGCGGCCGCGCCAGCACCTTCGAGGCCAAGGAGGTCGAGGCCCTCGCCCGGCGCAACCGGCGCGAGGCGGCCGGGACGCCGGGCACGGGCGGCGACCTGTCGGTCCGTACCCGCATCACCCTGATCGAGCGGGACCGGTACTACTTCCGCGGTGTCGACGCCACGGAGCTGGCCGCCCGCCACTCCTACGAAGAGGTCGCGGAATGGCTCTGGACGGGCCGGCCCGCCCCGGGCGTGACCTTCACGGCGCCCGCCGCCACCGTCGACGTCGCCCGCCGGGCCGTGGACGCCCTGTCCGAACACGCCTCCCCCGTCGACCGGCTGCGGGTGGCGGCGATCGCCGCGGCCGCGGAGGACCCGCTGCGCTTCGACCTCTCCGAGGAGTCCGTGCTGAACACGGCCCGGGTCCTCATCCCCACGCTCGTCGACGCACTGCCGTCGGCCCGGCACGATCACCGGGACGAGGGCCCGCTGGCGCGGCGCCTGTGGGCCCGGCTGACCGGCCGGCCCGCCGACGAGGCGTCCCTGCGCGTCCTGGACACCGCGCTCGCCCTGCTGGCCGACCACGACCTGGCCGCGTCCACGCTCGCCGTCCGGGTCGCCGCCTCGGCCCGCGCGCACGCCTACGCGGCCGTCTCGGCCGGGCTCGGCGTCCTGGAGGGCCCCCTGCACGGCGCCGCCAGCGGCCTGGCCCACCGGCTGCTGCTCGACGTCCTCGACCAGGGCACCGCGGTCCCGGTCATCGCGGACGAGCTGCGCGCCGGCCGCCGGATCCCCGGGCTCGGCCACCGGCTGTACACGGGCGAGGACCCGCGCGCGCGCGTGCTCTTCGGCCTCCTGGAGCGGGTCCCGCACGCGGAGCCCGCCCTGCTCGCGGCCCGCGACGTCGTCGCCACGACCGCCCGCCACACACCTCTGCACGCCAACGTCGACCTGGCCCTCGCGGTGTTCACGGCCTCGCACGGCATGCCCGCCACCGCCGGTGAGACGATCTTCGCCGTCGCCCGGACCGCGGGCTGGATCGCCCACGCCCTGGAGGAGTACGGCGAGCGCCCGCTTCGCATGCGCCCGAGTGGTCACTACGTCGGTCCGCGACCGCCGCAGCCCCCGCCGGAGTAGGACACGGGCCCGGCCGGAAGTCGCCCTGCGCGAAGTCAGGTTAGGCTCACCTCTGTGAGTAGGTGCGCGACCGTCTCCCGAAGCCTCGAAGAGCCCGTTCCCGGCACGGCGGCCACGGCGAGGACGTGGCTGCTGCTGGAGCAGTCCGGGCCGTGGGGTGCCAAGGCGCTCACTTCGAGCCACCTGGACCCCGCTGTCGGCCGCGCCCTGGAGGCCGCCGCCGAGGGCACCGGCGTCCGCGTCGCCCTCATCCGGCGCCCCGGACGGCACGCGGACCCAGGCACCCCGCAGATCCGGCAGGTCTACGCCGCCCACACCGTCCCGGGCCGCGTGTGGCTGCACGCCGCCACCACCCGCGATCCGCGGCGGCTGCTCGACCTCGACCTCGCCGCCCTCGGGGCGGGCGACCCCCGCTCCTTCGGCACGGCGCTCGGCGGACGCCCGCACCGCGGCGGCCCGCTCGCCCTCGTGTGCACCAACGGCAAGCGCGACCGCTGCTGCGCCCTCCTGGGCCGTCCCCTCGCCGCCGAACTGGACGCGTCCGGAGTGCACGGCGTCTGGGAGGTCACCCATCTGGGTGGGCATCGCTTCTCGCCGACGGTGCTGGTGCTGCCGTACGGCTACGCCTACGGCCGGGCCGAGGCCCACACCGTCAAGGAGGCCCTGCACGGGGCCCAGGAGGGGCGTGTGGTGGTCGAGGGGTGCCGTGGCTGCTCCGCCTGGGAGCGGCCCGGTCAGGCGGCCGAGCTGGCCGTCCGGTCGGCCGCACGGGAGTACCGGGCCGGCGTGCTGAGCGTCGTACGGACCGACGGCGCGGCCCCGCGCTGGGAGATCACCGTCGCGCACGCCGACGGGCGCCGCTGGCGGGTCACCGTGGCGCAGGGGGCGTCCCTGCCGCCGCGCCCGGAGAGCTGCGACGCTTCCGTGCTCGGGACGCCCGCCCGGATGGACGTGGTGGCCCTGCGCGAAGTACGCCCGACGGCCCTGGCGAGCTGACCGGACGTCCTCCGGACCCGGCCGGCGCCTCGTTCGACGACCGGTCGGGAGATCCCGGCCACACCCCCTGGGGACCGCCGGACCCCGCCACGTACCGTCGTGGGTATGAGCCCCACTCCCCCCGTACGCCGTCTGCGCCTCGGTCTGCCCCGGCGGGTGTTCTCGCAGGTGCTGCTGATGCAGGTGGCGATCGCCGCGGGGGTCGCGGTGCTCGCGACCGGCCTGTTCCTGGCGCCCCTGAGCAAACAGCTGGACCAGGAGGCGATGCGGCGCGCGCTGGCCATCGCCGAGACCACCGCCCAGGACCCGCAGATCGCCGAGGGGATCCGCACCACCCCGCCCACCCGGGACGGCCCCGTGCAACGGGAGGCCGAACGCATCCGGAAGGCCACGCACGCGGAGTACATCGTGGTGCTGGACCGCACCCAGGTCCGCTGGTCGCACCCCACGCCCTCCGAGATCGGCCGGCTCGTCTCCACCAGTCCCAAGGCGGCCCTGTCCGGCCACGAGGTCATGGAGATCGACAAGGGCACGCTCGGACGCTCCGCGCGCGGCAAGGTGCCGCTGTACGACGACCGGCACCACATCGTCGGGGCGGTCTCCGTGGGCATCGCCTACGACAGCGTGCGGGCACGGCTGATCAACGCGATCCCGGGGCTCTTCGCGTACGCCGGCGGCGCCCTCGCGGTGGGCGCGCTGGCCGCCTGGCTGATCTCCCGCAGGGTGCAGCGGCAGACCCGGGACCTCGCCTTCTCGGACATCTCCGCGCTGCTCGCGGAGCGCGAGGCGATGCTGCACGGCATCCGGGAGGGCGTGGTCGCCATCGACCGCGGCGGCCGTATCCGCCTGCTCAACGACGAGGCACGACGGCTGCTCGGCATCGGCGACGAGGCGGTCGGGCGGATGCCCGACGAGGCGCTGGGCGCGGGCCGCACGACGGACGTCCTGGCCGGCCGCGTGAGCGGCACCGATCTGCTCACCGTGCGCGGGCAGCGCGTCCTGGTCGCCAACCGGATGCCCACCGACGACGGCGGTGCGGTGGCCACCCTGCGCGACCGTACGGAACTCGAGCAGCTGGGTCGGGAACTGGACTCCACGCGCGGGCTGATCGACGCGCTGCGCGCCCAGGACCACGAACACGCCAACCGCATGCACACCCTGCTCGGGCTGCTGGAACTGGAGATGTACGACGACGCGGTGGAGTTCGTCGGCGAGGTGGTCGGCGACCACCGGGTCACCGCCGAGCAGGTCACCGAGAAGATCCAAGACCCCTTGCTCGCCGCCCTGCTGGTCGGCAAGGCCACCGTGGCGGCCGAACGCGGGGTCGCCCTCTGGGTGTCGGAGCACACCCGGGTACCGGACCGGCTGATCGACCCGCGCGGGCTGGTCACGGTCGTCGGCAACCTCGTGGACAACGCCCTCGACGCGGTCGCGGGCACCCCGCACGCGCGCGTGGAGGTCGAATTGCGCACGCAGAGCCGTACGGTCGTCCTCAGGGTGCGCGACACCGGCCCCGGCGTCCCGGCGGACCAGCGGGAGCTGGTCTTCACGGACGGGTGGACCACCAAGAAGCCGCCCGCGCACGGCAAACGGGGCATCGGGCTGCCCCTGGTCCGCCGGCTCGCCGAACGGCAGGGCGGGAGCGCGACCGTGGGCGCGGCGGACGGCGGCGGCGCGGAGTTCACCGTGGTGCTCCCCGAGGCGCTGACCGAGCCCGGGCTGGAACCGGCCCTCACCGGATCCAACGATGCGGGTGCGGTCCCCGCGGACGTTCCGGCAGGCCCGGAGGAGGCGCGATGATCGAGGTCCTGGTCGTGGACGACGACACCCGGGTGGCGCGGGTCAACGCCGCCTACGTCGAGAAGGTTCCGGGGTTCCACGTGGCCGGCGAGGCGCACAACGCGGCCGAGGCGCTGCGCCAGGTGGAGTCCCTGCCGCGGCTCGACCTGGTCCTGATGGACCACTATCTGCCCGACGACACGGGGCTCGCGGTCGTACGGGAGATGCGCCGGCGCGGCCATCAGACCGACGTGATCATGGTGACCGCGGCGCGGGACGTCTCGACCGTGCAGGCGGCCATGCGGCACGGGGCGCTGCAATACCTGGTGAAGCCGTTCGCCTTCGCCGGTCTGCGGGCCAAGCTGGAGGCGTACGCCGAGCTGCGGCGGACCCTGGACGGCGGGGGCGAGGCCGAACAGGCCCAGGTGGACCGGATCTTCGGGGCCCTGTCCGCGCCGTCGGAGCCGGAACTGCCCAAGGGGCACTCGCCGACGACCGCCGAACTGGTGCGCCAGGCACTGATGAACGCCGAAGGTCCGCTGTCCGCCCAGGAGATCGCCGAGCGGACGGGGGTGAGCCGGCAGACCGCCCAGCGTTATCTGAAGCTCCTGGAGCGCACGGGGCGGACCCGGCTGACCCTCAAGTACGGCGACGCGGGCCGCCCGGAACACCGTTACGTGTGGGCGACCCGCGGCTGAGCGGACCTGTTCTCGCGCGACCGGCCCTACTTGGCGGCCTCGACGAACTCGGTGGTGTACGTCTTGCTCAGGTCGACCTTGGCGTTCTTGATGTTGGGGTTGAACGACTTGAGGACCTTCTCCACGGTCTCCGGGCCGCCCTCGGGCATCACGCCGTCGTCGGTGAACATCGGCAGGGTGCTCTTGATCGCCTGTGCGTAGAGCGCCTTGTCGCCCTGGGAGTAGTCCGCGGGCATCTTGGCGGCGATCTCGTCGGCGCTGTGGGTGGACATCCACTTGAGCGCCTTGACGAATGCATTGGCCAACTTCTGGACGGTGTCCTTGTGTCCGTTCACCCAGTCCGTCTGCATGTACAGGCTTGACGACGGGTACGGCCCGCCCAGCGCCTGCTGCGAACCCTCGGGGGTACGCATGTCGAGCAGGATCTTGCCCGCCTTCTTGTCGAGGATCGTCGCGACGGTCGGGTCGGTGGTCATGCCGCCGTCGATCGCGCCCTTCTGCAGCGCGGCGATGAACGTCGGGCCGGCCCCCACCGCGACCGGCGTGAACTCGCTGACGTCCACACCGTTCTTGACCGCGAGGTACTTGGTCAGGAAGTCGGTCGAGGAGCCGAGCCCGGTCACGCCCAGCTTGCGGCCCTTGAAGTCCTTCGGAGAGGTGATGTCGCCCGCCGCCTCCTGGGACACGACCTCCACCTCGCCCGGCGCGTGCGAGAACTGCACCACCGACTCCACGGACTTGCCCTTCACCTGGAGGTCGAGGGTGTGGTCGTAAAAGCCGACCGCCCCCTGCACCTGGCCGGAGACGAGCGCGGTCTCGGCCTGGACCCCGGCGGGCTCGCTGAGGAGCTGGACGTTCAGGCCCTCGGCCTGGAAGTAGCCGAGACGCTGGGTGAGGATGGCCGGCATGTAGATGACCTTGTCCAGGCCACCGACCATGATCTTGACGCTCTCCCCCTTGCCGCCGCCTCCGCCGCTGCCGGTGTCGGCGGTGGAACTGGCCGCGTCGTTGGCGCAGGCGGTGAGCGACGAGAGGGCGAGCAGTCCGGCGGCGGCCAGCGAGGCGTACCTGGCGGTCTTGCGCATGGCGGTTCACGTCCTTGTGAGAGGGCGGTGCGGGGAACGGAGAAGGGGAACGGAGGGCCGGCTTCAGCTGTCGGAGCCGGTCGGCTTCCAGCGGAAGATGCGGCGCTCGGCGAAGGTCAGCAGCCCTTCGGCGACGAGGGCGACGACCGCGAGGATGACCATCGCGGCATAGACACCGGCGGCGTTGAAGGTGTTCTGCGACTGCGCGACGAGCAGGCCGATGCCCTTGGTCGCGCCGATGTACTCGCCGACGATGGCTCCGATGAGTGCGAAGCCGAAGCTGACGTGGAGGCTGGTGAAGATCCAGGAGGTGGCGGACGGGACGACCACCTGAAGCGTCACCCGGCGGTCGCTCGCGCCCAGGATGCGGGCGTTGGCGACCAGGTTCCGGTCCACCTCGCGGGCCCCCTGGAAGGCGTTGAAGAAGACGGGGAAGAACACGAGCACCACGGCCGAGGCGACCTTGGAGGACGGCCCGAGCCCGAACCAGATCAGGAAGATGGGCGCGAGGACGATCCTGGGGATCGAGTTGAGCACCTTGATGTACGGACCAAGCACTTCGGCGAGCAACCTGATCCGCCCGAGCGCGATACCGAGGAGCACACCCGCGACCACGCCGATGCCCCAGCCGAGCAGCGCCTCGTAGAGCGTGTACCAGATCTGTTCGCCCAGAGAGCCGAGCGCCGTACCGTGCGTCATCCAGGTCCAGATCTGGTCCCAGATCTTCGAGGGCATCGAGAAGTTGAACGGATCGATGATCTCCGCGCGGGAGAGCACCTCCCACAGACCGAGGACGACCACCAGGAGCAGCACACGCGCGGCGTTCACCAGGACCTTGCGGCGGCGGGCCGCCTGGGCGCGGGTCTGGGCGCGATCGGGGGTCTTGACCGTGTCGACGACCGGGGTGCTGAGAACCTCAGGCGACATGAGCGGCACCCCTCTCACGAGTGATGCGGACCTCTTCGCCCAGGGACTCCCAGATCTCGCGGTAGATCTCGATGAACCGCGGTTCCAGACGCACCGACTCGACCTTGCGCGGCCGGGGCAGATCGATCGTGAAGACATGCTTCACGGTCGCGGGGCCGGCGGTCATCACGACGACCCTGTCGGCCAGCGCGATGGACTCCTCCAGGTCGTGGGTGACGAAGACGACGGAGGCGCCGGTGCCCTCCCACAGCTCCAGCAGCTCGTCCGACATCAGCGCCCGGGTCTGCACGTCGAGCGCGGAGAACGGCTCGTCCATCAGCAGGATCTCGGGGTCGTTGACGAAGGTGGCGGCGAGGGCGACACGCTTGCGCTGACCGCCGGACAGCTGGTGCGGGTAGCGGTCCTCGAAGGCGGCGAGCCCGACCCGGGCCAGCCACTCGCGGGCCTTCTCTTTCGCTTCGGCCTTGGGCACGCCCCGGAACCGGGGGCCCGCCATGACGTTCGACAGCACCGTGCGCCAGGGGAAGGTGGCGTCCTGCTGGAAGACGAAACCGACCTTGTCGCCGACGCCCTCGACCGGCTCACCGGCCACCAGCACCTCGCCCTCGGAGGGCTCCTCCAGGCCGCTGACCAGGGTCAGCGTGGTGGACTTGCCGCAGCCGGTCGGTCCTACGACGGCCACGAACTCGCCGCGCTCCACGGTGAGGTCCAGGCCGCGCACGGCCGTGTGCAGTCCCCCTGACGGGGTCCTGAAGGTCTTGCTCGCGCCCCGCAGCTCGATGGCGGGGCTGGTGTGTGCGCTCATGGCCCGGGACGGTAGGTGTGGCCCCTGCCACAGCAGCAGTCTTGTGAGCACAAGCCGTTCTTTTGCTCGCAAGGACCTGTTGTGCTCGTTTTGCTCGCGTTAGAACTGCGGAGCCGAAACACGGGCTTAACGCTCGTCGGCCTCGAAGGGAAGGCCTGATGATTGACGTCCTGGTGGTCGACGACGACTTCCGCGTCGCTGAGATAAACGCGAAGTACGTGGGAAAGGTTCCCGGGTTCCGGGTGGCCGCCCGCGCGCACAGCGCCGCCCAGGCCCTGGCCGCCGTCGAACGCGGCGGCATCGACCTGGTCCTGCTCGACCACTACCTGCCGGACCGGACCGGCCTCGAACTGGTCCATTCCATGCGGGAGCAGGGCCACGGCACCGACGTCATCATGATCACCGCGGCCAGTGACGTGACGACCGTCCAGCAGGCGATGCGTCTCGGCGCCCTGCACTACCTGGTCAAACCGTTCACCTTCGCCGCACTGCGCTCCCGGCTCGATTCCTACGCCGCGCTGCGCCGCACCGTCGACCGGGTGGGCGGCCGGGGCCTGACGGGCCAGGAACAGGTCGACCGGATCTTCGGCGCCCTGCGGACGGCCCCCGCCCCGTCCGCACCGGGCCTGCCCAGCGGCCACTCGGAACCCACGACGGACCTGATCTGCGGTGTCCTGCACCACTCCGAGCATCCGTTGTCGGCCCACGAGGTGGCCGCCCGCACGGGCCTGAGCCGGTCCACGGCGCAGCGCTACCTCCGCCACCTGGAACAGGCGGGCCGCCTGCGCCTCTCCCTCAAGTACGGCGACACCGGCCGGCCGGAGCACCGGTACGCCTGGGTGGCACCCTAACCCTCCCGCGTCCCGCGTGGCCGGACGCCGCTCTACACGGCTCCGGCGCCGGTCAGCGACCGGACCTCGGTCTCGGCGTACTTGGCCTCGTCCGCGACCTCGTCCGAGGTGACCGTGCCCAGCCAGCCGGCCAGGAATCCGAGCGGGATGGAGACGATCCCCGGGTTCTGCAACGGGAAGTACTGGAAGTCCACGCCCGGGAACAGCGAGCCGGGGCTGCCGGACACCACCGGGGACAGCAGCACGAGCCCGAGCGCAGGGAGCAGCCCGCCGTAGACCGACCACACCGCACCACGCGTGGTGAAGTGTCGCCAGAACAGGGAATACAACAGCACCGGCAGGTTGGCCGACGCGGCGACCGCGAAAGCGAGCCCGACCAGGAAGGCGACGTTCAGATCGCGCGCCAGCAGTCCGAGCGCGATCGCGACGACGCCGATACCGACCGCCGCGAACCGGGCCACCGCCACCTCGCTGCGCGCCTTGCCGCGCCGTCGCCGCAGCGACGCGTACAGGTCGTGCGCCACCGAGGCGGACGAGGCCAGCGTGATGCCGGCGACGACCGCGAGGATCGTGGCGAAGGCGACCGCGGCGACGACCGCGAACAGAACCGTTCCCCCCGTGGAACCCGTGCCGCCGCCGAGGTCGAGGGCGAGCAGGGGCATCGCGGTGTTCCCCGCCGCGTTCGAACTCCGCAGGGCCTCCGGTCCCACGACGGCCGCCGCCCCGAACCCGAGGACGATCGTCATCAGGTAGAAGCCGCCGATCAGACCGATGGACCACACCGTCGAGCGCCGCGCGGCCCGGGCGGTGGGGACGGTGTAGAAGCGGGACAGGATGTGCGGCAGGCCTGCCGTCCCCAGCACCAGCGCCAGCCCGAGGCTGATGAAGTCCAGCCGGGCGGTCCAGCTCCCGCCGTACTTGAGGCCCGGCGCGAGGAACGCCTTCCCCTCACCGCTGCGCTCGGCCGCCATGACCAGCAACCGGTCGAAGTCGCCGTGGAAACGCAGCAGGACGAGGACGGTCAGCACGACCGTCCCGCTGAGCAGCAGGACCGCCTTCACGATCTGGATCCAGGTGGTGGCCCGCATTCCCCCCAGCGTCACGTAGACCACCATGAGCGCCCCGACCCCGATGACCGTCCAGGACTGGGCCGCACCGCCCGTCCGGCCCAGCAACAACGCCACCAGGCTGCCCGCGCCGACCATTTGCGCCACCAGGTACATGACGGAGACCGCGACCGAGGAAGTTCCCGCCGCGATCCGCACGGGGCGTTCACGCATCCGTGCGGCCACCACGTCGGCCAGCGTGAACCGTCCGCAGTTTCGCACCAGTTCGGCCACCAGGAACAGCACGACCAGCCACGCCACGAGGAAGCCCACGACGTACAGCAGCCCGTCGTAGCCGTACAGCGCGATGAGCCCCGTCACCCCGAGGAAGGATGCCGCCGACATGTAGTCGCCCGCGACGGCAAAACCATTCTCCATCGGGGAGAACAGCCGCCCACCAGCGTAGAACTCCTCCGCCGAACCCTGCCGCCTGCGGCTCACCCACGTGGTGATCCCGAGGGTGACGGCCACGAAACCGCTGAACAGCAGCAGCGCCAGCGTCTGATGGCCTCCGGTCACGAGGCACCTCCCTGCACACCGCGCGCCAGCTCCTGGGTGTCCCAGCGCAGCTCCAGCGCCGCCCGGTCCCGACACAGCCGCGCGTGCCGCGCGTAGGCCCACGTGAGCAGGAACGTGGTGAGGAACTGCCCGAGCCCCGCGAGCATGCCCACGTTCACCGCCCCCACCACGGGCCGGGCCATGAGTCCGGGCGCGGCCGTCGCCGCGACCACGTACGCCACGTACCAGACCAGGAAGGCGACCACGCCCGGCACCACGAACCGCCGGTACCTCCCGCGCACCTCCTGGAAGGCCGCGCTGCCCTGCACCTCGACGTACACGTCGCCTGCCCGCAGCGCCGAAGCGCTCTGCTCCCCCCGAGCCGGGGGCACGGCCGGCCCCGGCATGCCCGGGCCGTCCAGTTCACCCCAGCCGGACGCCAGCGCGTCGTACCAGGGATCTTCGTACCTCACGTCGCGTGCGGGCGCTCCGTGGTCTTCCCCGCGCTCGGCCGGGCTCTCGGGACCGTCCCCTGCTCCGCCGGAACGATCGTTGCTTGACTGCATGCCCAAGGATGGACAGATCGGGAACATCCCCGACTCTTCTTCCCGAGCAAATCACCCCATCTAGTGATTCACCCCGCAGGAGGCCGCACCAGGCCCTTGCCGTAGGCGTAACGCACCGCCTGCGCCCGGTCCTTGAGGCCGGCCTTGGCGAAGAGGTTGTTGATGTGTGTCTTCACGGTCGCGGTGGAGACGTGCAGCGCGCGGGCGATCTCCTGGTTGGAGAGGCCCTCGGCGATCAACACCAGCACCTCGGTCTCCCGGGCCGTCAGCCCGTCGGGCGGCTCCGCGGCGGCCGGTTCGGACGCCGGCGGCTCGGGCCGCGAAAGCCGCTCCAGCAGACGGCGCTGCACACTCGGCGACAGACCCGCGTCCCCTGACAGCACGCTCTCCACGGCCCGCACGATCTCGTCGCCGCCCGCGTCCTTGGTCAGATAGCCGCGGGCGCCGGCCCGCAGCGCGGGGAACAGCGACTCGTCGTCCCCGAACGTGGTGAGCACGACGACCTGCGTACCGGGGTACTGCGCCCGGATCCGCCGCGTGGCCTCCACCCCGTCGCACCGGGGCATCCGGAGATCCATCAGGACGACGTCCGGGGCCAGTTCGCCGACCAGCCGTACCGCCTCCTCGCCGTCCCCGGCGGCACCCACGACCTCCAGGCCCGGCAGCAGCCCGAGCAGCATCACGATGCCCTCCCGCACCACGGTCTGGTCGTCGGCGACCACCACCCGTGCGGGCTTCTTCTCCCCCTCATCTCCCGTCATACGGGCACCTTCAGCGTCACCACGAACCCTTCGTCGTCCGGCCGCGCGTCCAGCGAACCGCCCAGCAGCTCGGCGCGCTCCCGCATACCCAGCAGACCGTACCCGCCGCCGGTGCCCGCGAGTTCGTCCGTCCGACCCCCTGAGTCCCTGACATTCAGCGTGACTTCGTGGGCGCCGTAGTCGAGTCGCAGGTGCACCTTGGCGCCCTGGGCGTGCTTACGGACGTTCGTCAAAGCCTCCTGCGCGACCCGGCGCACGGCCTGGGACGCCTCGGCCGGCAGAGCCCTGCGCTCACCCGTGACGGTGACCGCCGCGCCGTCGGCCGTGCTGACGAGCTCGGCGAGGAAGTCCTCCAGCGGAGTCAGGTCACCCCGCAGCGCGGACAGAGCCTGCCGGGTCTCCGCCAGGCCGTCGCGAGCCATGCCCCGTGCCGCCACCACCCGCTCGAGGATCTGCTCCCGTTCGGCGCCCCGCTCGATCAGCAGACGGGCCGCCTCCAGGTGTACGAGCTGCGCCGACAGGCTGTGGGCGAGCACGTCATGGATCTCCCGCGCGATCCGCGAGCGTTCGTTCAGCGCTGCCGACTCGGCCTCGGCCGCCCGGGCGGCACGCTCCTGCGCGAGCAGTCGCTGTGCGTTGCCCCGGGCCTCCGCGTCCAGACGCAGCACATACCCTGCGAGCGCCATGCCCACCACAGTGACGGCCGTGGTCAGCCAGGCGTCGGTGTCGAACACGGAATACGAGGCCAGGGCCACCGCCGCCACCGGCGTGGCCACCGCGAGCGGAAGTCTCTCCAGAGCGCTGACCGCGCAGCCGCACCAGATCACGAGGGCCGGCACCGCGAATCCGGTGGCCTGGGCGGCCACCGCGATGGCCAGAAGCACGGCCGTGAGCGCGAGGGAGGGTGCCAGCCGGTGGGCGTAGGTCGTCCGGAAGAACGCCCAGGCGACGAACCCGGCGCCGACGACCCCGGCCGCCGCCGCCAGTGCTCCCCAGATCCCGATGTGCTGGTGATGGAACGCGCCCCACAGGAGGGTGCCGAGCACCAGGGTCCGGACGGCCCAGGCGAGCATGCGCCGGGGCCGGGTGGTTCCCGCGCGGCCGAGCGCTTCGCGAGACGGCCAGCTTGTCCATGCGTCCCCGCTCACACGTGCTCCTTCCACGCCGGCCTCCTTTCGTCACCGTACGCCGGGGCGGGGCGGCTCATGTCGTCGAGCGACTGCGCCTGCCAGGCCAGCATTCCGCCGCGGACGAGCAGGGTCCCGGCGAGGCCGAGCATCAGGGCGGCGCTGTCCTGGTGCACGCCGAGCGCGGAACCGACGGCGAAGACACCGACCCGCAGAGCGATGCCCACACCCCATACCGCGACGCTCGCCTTGGTGCTCCTGGTCCAGACGGCACCGTCCTGAGCCGTCCAGACCCGGGTGGTCCAGGCCCAGCCGGCGCCGGTGGCCAGGCCTATGAGCAGCTCCACCGCGAGCAGCACGGCGGCTTCCGCGCGGTGGTGGCCGTCGAGGACACCGGGGTCGCGCAACGCGACGACGCCGAGGATCACCGGCAGCAGCCACCAGCGTCGATCCGTGTCGATCGCGCGGGCACGGAACTGCCGAGCGATCACGACCGCGGCGACGGCGACGATCACCAGCGCGTTGACGAGCCCGGGCATCAGAGCCTCCGTGAGCGAGAAGGTCATGCCGGGAGCGAGCGCTGCCGACGCCTTCGAAGTTACGGAAGTCCGCAGGTCAGGGGATCGGAGCGGGGGTGGATCGCGGGTGGAACCGCAGTGGGCTCTCTCTCCACCCACGGGTGGAGACAGGCGAGGGTTGGGGTGCGCGTCGACGGTGCGGACCGCGTCCCAGCGGCGCCGAGTCGTGTGGACCGTACCGGTCCCGGGCCTGCTGCCGGTCCTGTGCGCTCATGCGGGTCCCGGGTCCCGGGTCCCGGGCGCCGGCGCAGGTCCCGGTCCCTGCCGCGAGTCCCAGGTGCTGGTGCGGGTCCCTGCCGCGGCGACCCGGCCGGTCACCGTCGGCCCAGGACGGAGCCGGGCGCCCGGCCTGGTCCTCCGGCGAGCGGTCCCCACCCGGTGAGGCGGCCCCGAGAGAGCACACCGGTGCGCGCCCGCAGGTCGGCCGCCCCGTTGACGGGGCGGCCGACCTGCATAAACCCGGGCCCAAGCCGGGCGCAGCGGCTAGGCGTCGATGCGCGACCGGTCCAGCGTCGCCGCGGAGCCGGAGATGAACTCCTTGCGCGGCGCCACGTCGTTGCCCATGAGCAGGTCGAAGACCTGCTCGGCGGCCTCCAGGTCGGAGAGGTTGATCCGACGCAGCGTGCGGTGGCGGGGATCCATCGTGGTCTCGGCCAGCTGGTCGGCGTCCATCTCGCCCAGACCCTTGTAGCGCTGGATGGAGTCCTTGTACCGGACGCCCTTGCTCCGGAACTCCATGAGCGTGTCCCGCAGCTCGCGGTCCGAGTACGTGTAGACGTACTTGTCCTGACCCTTCTTGGGCTGGATCAGCTCGATGCGGTGCAGCGGGGGCACCGCGGCGAAGACCCGGCCCGCCTCGACCATCGGCCGCATGTAGCGCTGGAACAGCGTGAGCAGCAGGCAGCGGATGTGGGAGCCGTCCACATCGGCGTCGGTCATCATGATGATCTTGCCGTAGCGGGCCTGCTCGATGTCGAACGTACGGCCCGAGCCGGCTCCTATGACCTGGATGATCGCGCCGCACTCGGCGTTCTTGAGCATGTCGGTCACCGACGAACGCTGCACGTTGAGGATCTTGCCGCGGATCGGCAGCAGTGCCTGGAACTCGGAGTTCCGCGCCAGCTTGGCCGTACCGAGCGCGGAGTCACCCTCGACGATGAACAGCTCGCTGCGGTCGACGTCGTCGCTGCGGCAGTCGGCGAGTTTCGCCGGCAGGGACGAGGACTCCAGGGCGGTCTTCCGTCGCTGGGCGTCCTTGTGCTGGCGGGCCGCCACACGGGTGCGGGCGGCCGCGACCACCTTCTCCATGACGACCCGGGCCTGGGCGGCGGCGTCACGCTTGGTGGACGTCAGGAACGCCTTGAGTTCCTTGGTGATCACGTTGAACACGATCCGACGGGCCGCAGAGGTACCGAGCACCTCCTTGGTCTGACCCTCGAACTGCGGTTCGGCCAGGCGCACGGTGACCACCGCGGTCAGGCCTTCGAGGGCGTCGTCCTTGGCGATGTCGTCCTCGGCCACACGCAGCAGCTTCTTGGCGCGTACCGCCTCGAGCAGCGTCTTGGTGACGGCTTGCTCGAAACCGGCGACGTGGGTGCCGCCCTTGGGCGTGGCGATGATGTTGACGAACGAGCGCAGGGTGGTGTCGTAGCCCGTGCCCCAGCGCATCGCGACGTCCACGCCCAGCTCGCGGGTGACCTCGGTGGGGGTCATCTGGCCGTGCTCGTCCAGGACCGGGACCGTCTCCTTGAAGCTGCCCTGCCCGGAGAAGCGGAGGATGTCGCAGACCGGCTTGTCGCTGGCGAGGTACTCGCAGAACTCGCTGATGCCGCCGTCGAAGCGGAAGGACTCCTCGCCCTTGCTGCCGCCCTCGCCGAGGCCGTACTCGTCACGGACGACGATCGTCAGGCCCGGCACCAGGAACGCGGTCTGCCGCGCGCGCTGGTGCAGCGTCTCCAGGGAGAGCTTGGCGTCCTTGAGGAAGATCTGCCGGTCGGCCCAGTACCGCACGCGCGTGCCCACGCGGCTCTTGGGGATCTTCTTGGTCTTGACCAGCCCGCTGCCGGCCTCGAACTTGGCCTCGGCGCCGTTCCCGCGGAAGGCACCCGGCACACCGCGCCGGAAGCTGATGGCGTGGGTGTGGCCGCCACGGTCCACCTCGACGTCCAGCCGGGCGGAGAGGGCGTTGACCACGGAGGCGCCCACGCCGTGCAGACCGCCGGAGGCGGCGTAGGAGCCGCCGCCGAACTTGCCGCCGGCGTGCAGCTTGGTCATGACGACCTCGACGCCGGAGAGGCCGGTCTTGGGCTCGACGTCCACGGGGATGCCTCGGCCGTTGTCGCGCACCTCCACCGAGCCGTCGTCGTGGAGGACGACGTCGATGTGGTCGCAATAGCCGCCGAGGGCCTCGTCCACGGAGTTGTCGATGATCTCCCAGAGGCAGTGCATCAGGCCACGACTGTCGGTCGAGCCGATGTACATGCCAGGGCGCTTGCGCACGGCCTCGAGGCCCTCGAGGACGAGCAGGTGCCGCGCGGTGTAGTTGGAACCGTCCCGGTCTGCTCCTGCCAGCAGCGCTGTGGACGGCACGGACGTATCGGCGGTCACGCGGTTCGCTCCTCGCTGAATTTCAGGTGCCCCCTATTGGGCAAGGGGGCGGCTTCGGTCGCCGCACAGAGGGTACCGAGGCCTGGTAGAGCCGGTGTAACGCCACCCTCTTCGGAAACTCAGACTAGTCCAGGCTCGCATGCATGTTCGATCCCTCGATGGGGTGAAGTACACATCACGTTCCCTTGGAGGCATGAACCATTTAGGCTCCGGGCACGTCCTCATGAACAACCGGCAACCCAGCCGGGAGGACTGAGACACTAGACAGCGCGAACCCGTAAGCACCTAAGACACGCAATACGGCACATTCGCCGCCAACCGGCAGCAGACAGCCGCCCCGAAAGATTTTTTCGAGGAAAAGCCACGAGCGGGAACGTTTTCGGGCTGGTTGGATGTTGACCCTGGTACGACAGCTCGTCGAGCTAGAGAAGAGGCGACGTGACTACTGTTCTGACCCCCGCGAGCCCGTTGACGGCCGCCGATCGCTGCGACCGCTGCGGCGCCCAGGCATACCTGCGCGTCGTCTTGCTCAGCGGCGGAGAACTGCTCTTCTGCGCCCACCACGGTCGCAAGTTCGAGCCGGAACTCAAGAAGATCGCCGCTGAGATACAGGACGAGACGGAGCGGCTGACCTCCGCTCCCGGCAACGCCGCCGAAGAAGAGCGCTGAATCTCGCACACCCGACGAGCCAGCCCCGGCACAGGCCGGTGAACGGGCGGTCGCTCCCCACCAGGAGCGACCGCCCGTGCTCATACCCGTATGCAGGGCCTCAGGAGCCCGTGTGGGCCCCTCCCGGTCCGCCCGCGCGCAGCCGCAGCGCCCTGACGATCTCCGAGACGCGGGTGTAGACGCCGGGATTGCCCGGCCTCCCGCACCCGCTCCCCCAGGACACGAGCCCGATCAGCCGGCCTCCGGCCACCAGCGGGCCGCCGCTGTCGCCCTGGCAGGCGTCAGGGCCTCCGGTGGCCTCTCCGGCGCACAGCATGGTGCCGGCCCGGTAGGTGCCGTCGAAGCCGCCCGGATAGGCGCGGGCGCACTGATCGTCCGGCAGTACGCTCACCCGTGCGGCGTGGAGCCGGCGCGGATAGGCACCCCCGCCGGTCGTGTCCCCCCATCCGGAGACGAGGGCCCGTGTGCCCGGCGTGTACGCGGCGTCGCCCGGCCCCGCCATGGCGACGACCGCGCTCCGGGGCAGCGCCTCGGCGAGAGTGAGGACGGCGAAGTCTCCGGAGTTGGTCGAGGCCTGGTAACCGGGGTTCACCCAGACGTCCCGTACGGCGACCTCCTGGCCCTCCCCCGACAGCAGGTCCGTACGACCCGCGATGACCCTGAGATCGCCCACCCGGTCGGGAGGGTCGCCGAGGACGTCCTCCGCCATGCAGTGGGCCGCGGTGACGACCATGGTCCGCGCGATCGCGACACCGCCGCAGAACTGCCCCGCCCGCGTACCCCCGAATCGGTCACGGCTGGCCACCGCCACCGTCCACGGGGCCTGGGAGACATCAATCGGGAACCCTCCGACCACCACGCTGTCGGCGGCGGCCGGGGCGGCGCCCACCAGGGGTATGGCGGCCATCGTGGCCGCCAGGGCCAGCGGCCGGATCAGTGCCCGGGCAACGAGACGACGCATGCAGGCTCCTCACTCTGCGCTCCTACTGGACACCCAGAGTCATCCAGGGAGCCGTCGCGCGCAGCACGAGGCGCCCACCCGCGCAGCACGGCGAAGGCCCGGCTCCCATGAGGGAGCCGGGCCTTCGCCGTCGTACGACCTGAACCAGTCGACCGGACTAGTCGAGGTAGTCGCGCAGCACCTGCGAACGCGACGGGTGGCGCAGCTTCGACATCGTCTTGGACTCGATCTGCCGGATGCGCTCTCGCGTCACGCCGTAGACCTTGCCGATCTCGTCGAGGGTCTTCGGCTGACCGTCGGTGAGACCGAACCGCATGGAGACGACGCCGGCCTCGCGCTCGGACAGGGTGTCCAGAACGGAGTGCAGCTGCTCCTGCAAGAGCGTGAAGCTGACGGCATCGGCGGGGACGACGGCCTCGGAGTCCTCGATGAGGTCACCGAACTCGCTGTCGCCGTCCTCACCCAGGGGGGTGTGCAGCGAGATGGGCTCGCGGCCGTACTTCTGGACCTCGATGACCTTTTCCGGGGTCATGTCGAGCTCCTTCGCCAGCTCCTCCGGGGTGGGCTCGCGGCCCAGGTCCTGGAGCATCTGGCGCTGCACGCGCGCGAGCTTGTTGATGACCTCGACCATGTGCACCGGGATACGGATGGTGCGGGCCTGGTCGGCCATGGCGCGGGTGATCGCCTGACGGATCCACCAGGTGGCGTACGTGGAGAACTTGTAGCCCTTGGTGTAGTCGAACTTCTCGACCGCGCGGATCAGGCCGAGGTTGCCCTCCTGGATGAGGTCCAGGAAGAGCATGCCGCGGCCGGTGTAGCGCTTGGCCAGCGAGACCACCAGACGGAGGTTGGCCTCCAGGAGGTGGTTCTTGGCGCGGCGGCCGTCCTCGGCGATGATCTCCAGCTCGCGCTTGAGCTTGGGGGCGAGCTTGTCGGCGTTGGCCAGCTTGTCCTCGGCGAACAGACCCGCCTCGATGCGCTTGGCCAGTTCCACCTCCTGCTCGGCGTTGAGCAGGGGGACCTTGCCGATCTGCTTCAGGTAGTCCTTGACCGGGTCGGCGGTGGCACCGGCCGCGGCGACCTGCTGGGCCGGAGCGTCGTCCTCGTCCTCGTCGGACAGGACGAAGCCCGCGTTCTCCGTGCCCTCGGGCTCGTCGGTAGCGGCCTTGGTGTCCTCGAGGACCTCTTCCTCGAGGACCTCGCCGTCGTCCTTCTTGCCTGCCGTCGTCTTCTTCGCGGCCGTCTTCTTCGCGACGGTCTTCTTGGCGGCGGTCTTCTTGGTGGCCGTCGCCTTCTTGGCCGCGGCCTTCTTGGCGGGTGCGGCTTCCTCGTCGGGGTCGACGGCCGGCGGGTCCGCGGGCGTGGCGGGGGCAGCTGTGGCGGTGGCCTTCCTCGTGGTCACCGTCTTCGCCGCGACCGTCTTGGTGGCGGTGCGCTTCGCCGGGCTCTTCGCTGCGACGCTCTTTCGGGTGCGCTTGGGCTCTGCGGCACTGACCATCAGCGTCACACCCTCTTCCTCAAGAATCTGGTTGAGGCTGCGCAGTACGTTCTTCCACTGAGTGGCCGGAATCTGGTCAGCTTCGAAGGCCCGACGCACATCGTCGCCGGCGATCTGCCCCTCAGCCTTTCCCCGCTCAATGAGCGCCATGACAGAGACGGACTCGGCGATCTCCGGCGGGAGCGTACGGGATGTGCTGGCCGACACGAACAACCTCTCGGAACGTTGGAAAACGGCTTCCGGCCCCGTCCACTGCGGACGGGAGCCGACCACCGGCCTGGGGATGGGCCGACGGCGCGGGCGGGGGCCGGGAAGATGCACAGCGCCTGTCATGGCGTCCGTATTCCCTCCGCGGCTGTCACCTCTTAGGTCATCGCGCTGTTTCCACGAGCGTTACGCCCAATCTTCGTGGCCCGAGTCACACCCCGTAAGCGGTCAAAAACGGTCAGATAATGACATATGGATCATCCCCGGCTTCGTTCCCGGTTGTCCTCACCACCATGGTGCGCCTTCAGGAACGCGACCCTCGCGTCACCGGACAGCGCTGGACCCCGCCGGATCCCGCCGGACCCCACCGGCTCCAGAAGGATCCGGTGGGGTCCGGCGACGGCGGAGACCAGGGCTCCCGGGTCGCGCGGACCGACCCGGCGCGCCACGAGGACCGCGACGGCGCCGCACACCCGCGGCCGCACCGACTCGACGCGGATCAGTGCTCGCGCGGTGCGGGAACGACGCGCTCCACCTCGGGGTGGGTCGTCAGCAACTGACGCATGGCAGCCTCCGCCGCCGCACCGTCGGCGGTTCCGAGGGCGTCGACGATCCGCGCGTGCTGCGCGAGGGACGCCTCGTTCGGGCGGTCACAGCCCGTGACCGGGCCGCCGGAGACCTGGAGGGCCGCCGAGACGATGCCGGACAGGTGCTCCAGCATGCGGTTGCCGGCGATCTGGATGAGGAGTCCGTGGAACTCGTTGTCGGCGCGCGAGTAGGTCAGCGCGTCGCCCTGCGCCATGGCGTGACTCATGATCTCGACCATGTCGCAGAGGCGCTGCTGCACCTCCTCGCGCCCGTGGCCCGCGGCGAGGCGCGCCGCCAGCGGCTCGATCGTCCAGCGCAGTTCGCTCAGCTCCCGGCGCTGGTCGTCGCGCTGCGGCCCGAAGGCCCGCCACTCGATGATGTCCGGGTCGAGGAGGTTCCAGTCGCTGACGGGACGCACGCGCGTGCCGACATTGGGCCGGGCACTGACCAGCCCCTTGGCCTCGAGGACACGGAGCGACTCACGGACGACGGTGCGGGAGACCTCGAAGCGCTGGCCGATCTCCTCGGGCACCAGCGGGCGGTCCGCGCCCAGGTCACCGGAGACGATCATCTGTCCCAGCTGCTGAACGAGTTGGCCGTGGAGCCCGCGGCCACGGCTGCCGGCGGCCCGCCGGCCGACGCGGCCCAGATCCGGATCCGTGCCCTCCCAGGAGGGCGCGCCGACGCGATCGGTCACCGGCGCGTCGGTGTACGGGTAGCGGTCGAGATCGCCCGGGCCTGCCAGACCTGAGTCGGCGTTGCGGGCGGCGGTCATCATGGTGTGCGCAAGGGTACTCACGGATCCTTTGTCGGCGTCGTCTCCAACTCCCTTGAGGTCTTTGGTGAAAAGCACACGAAAGGGTGATCGCTCACCCCGTCGCAATTGACGCCTTATCGGAAAGAAATGGGCTTTCGGTGAGGAGTTGTGCGCACATAGGGTCCTGAAACGCACGGGCGATCGTCATCGGACCCTGGTGCGCAGCGCGGTACGCAGATACGCGCAGAGCAGTGCCGCCAGCGACAACATCAGTGCTCCGCCCATCGGTTGAGCGAACATCCGCAGAGCGGCGACCAGGTAGCGCTCTCCTCCGAAGGGCCACTGCAAGAGCAGAAGTTCACGCATCCGCATCGGTAGCCCGGCCGCCATCCGCGCACCCGAGCCCTGGAGCGCCCTGTGCACGAGCGGTACGAGGAGGACGGGTACGGCGAGCACGGCGGCCAGACCGGCCGAGGTGGAGCGGAACACACCGGCCGCCAGCACACCGGCCCACGCGCAGCCGAGGACGAGCGTGAACCAACTCGCGGTCAGGGAGAGCCAGTCCGCGGGAACTTGTGCCAGCTCCCGTCCGTAGAGGAGATAGAGCACTTCGGCGTTGCAGCCCACCGTGATGAAGGCCAGCAGCAGTGCGGTGGCTCCGGAGACGAGCAGTTTCGCGGTGAGCAGCCCCAGCCGGCGGGGCACGGTGCCGCGGTCCGCCGCCAGGGCGGGGTGGCGGAACTCGTCCCCGAAGGCCAGCGCGCCGAGCAGGCCCGCCGCGAGCGCCGCGGGCGGCAGTGGCAGCTCTCGCGGCCACGCGGCGAACAGCCGCTCCTGCGGTGTGTGCCCGATCCGGGCCAGCACGACGGCGGTCAGCACGGACACCACCAGCGCGGCACCGCAGGTGAGGAAGCCGGTGCCGATTCCACTGGACCGCCGGATCTCGTAGCGAAGGGGGCGGAGGGGGGCGGGGGCGGGGCGGACGGAGATCGGGGGCGGGAGGGGGGAGAGTGGGTCGGGTGCGCAGTCACCGTCTGCCGGTGAAGTGCTTGCAGGCTGCGGTTTCGTTGTGACGGGATTCCTGGCGCCGGGCAGGCGGCGAGTACGGGAGGCGGGGATGCTCGCCGACTTACCGCTCCGGTTGCCGGTCTTCGCCGCCTCCCCCTTCGTCGCCTCTTCGGGCATCGAGGTCGGAGAGTCGTCCGCGCTCGACCCGTTCGTCGCCTCGGACGACCGCCGGGTTACGACTTCGCTGACCACCTTGGTCGGGATCGCTGGCCGGCCGGCCGCGGTGGCTTCGTGCCCGGTCTTCGGCTGCCGCTCCCTCGAGGTGGAGCCCTGCCGTGCGGCGCCCTGAGCCGTTGCCGCGCTGTCCGGCGCCGGGGCACCCTCTTCCGACGCGGGCACGCCGAACGCGGGGGCGCCCGTCGGCGAGCCGGACTCCGCCGACCGCCATTCCGTCACCGGCAGGTGGAGCTCGACGGTGCTCGGCTCGGAGTTCAACAGGTCGCGTTCCGCGGTGACGGGCCCGGAGGCCGACTGAGCGCGTCCCGTGCGGCTCGGCTCGACCGCCGACGGGCCTCGCTCCGCGGAGCCACGCTCGGGCGTGTGCCGGCCGGACTCCGCCGTCGGCCACCGCACCGTCGGCAAGTCGGACTGGGTGCGCTCCCGATCCCCGGTAGGCGTCTCGTCCCCTGCGGTTCGCCGTCGCTCCCCCGCCGCGACGGCGGACTCGGTGTCGGCGGCGGTTTCCGGTGTGTCAAGGCTCGACCCGATTCGGTCCTGCTCTGCCACCGGAGTGTCCGCCGTACCTTGCTTGCGCTGCACCGACGGCGAGGCTGCCGCCGCTCGTTCGGCTGGGCCGCTGGTGCGGGTGGTTGACTTCCGACCCTCCGGTGAGGAGTCCGGCCCCGCGATGTCCCGCTGTGCCGGTCGCGTCCCGGTCGGGGGCGCCGCCTCACTCCCGTCGGATTCGGCGCCAGGTCCCATGTCACCGACCTCGTCCGCCAGTTGATGGACAAGGATGCCGTGGCGGAAGGCGGTCTCGCCGACGTCGGCCGTCGTGCTGCCGTACACCGAAAGACGGTTGCCACCCTCCCGTACGACTTCCACGGACCGGCGGGCGGTACGGGCCTCCTTGGCGAGGAGAGCCGCGAGGCGCGCCGCGTGGGGGCTGCGGACGGCCACGCGGGGACGCAGCCGGGTCCGGGCGAACGCACGGGCTTCCTGGTCGGCGACAAGCCTGCCGCCTTCCAGAGTGACGACCCGGTCCGCCGTGCGCGCGGCCTCCTTGGGGTCACTGGTGGTGAGGAGCACGGTGCCGCCCTGCCGGGCGTGGGCCCGGAGCATGCCGTGCAACCATTGCGCCTCACGGACGGAGAGGCCGTCGGTGGGAGCGTCCAGGACGAGCGTGTGCGGGTCGGGCAGCAGGGCGCAGGCCAGGCCGAGTCTGCGGTCCATGCCCTGTGACAGGGTGCCGAGGCGTTCCTCGCGAAGGCTGACGAGACCGACCACTTCCAGGACGTCGTCGGCGCGCCGTGCGGGAAGTCCCGACGCCGCGCACAGCATGCGCAGATGGCCACGGACCGAGCGGGCCGGATGCCCGGGCACGTCCCCGAGCAGCACGCCGACCTCACGTGAGGGGTGGGCGATCCGGTGCAGGGGCCGTCCCTTGAAGTAGGTGATGCCACGGCCGCCTTGAAGCTCGAGCATCAGCCTCAGCGCCGTCGTCTTACCCGCGCCGGGGCCGCCGAGGAGCACGGTGACGTGGCCGGCGCGCGCCTCGAAGGAGACGTCGTCGACGGCGGGCGGGTGCGCCTTGCGGGGGTTGCTGGTAAGTCCGAAGGCCTGGATCACCTGCAGCAAGATAGCGTGCTATGTCCGCTTTTTTGGTGTATAGCGCGGTTTGAAGCCGAGTGCCGTGCCGATCAACCCGTTCGTGTCCGCCGTTCGACGGAACCAGGCACCCTCACGCGAGGGATCTGCCCAGCGGCGCCCGAGTGACCACGCCACCGTCCGCCTCAGACCTCGGGCCGCAGCATCGGCGGGTTGAGCAGGGTGGCTCCGCCGGCGCGGAAGAGCTGCGCCGGGCGGCCGCCCTGGCGGGTGGTCGTACCTCCCGTGGGAACCAGGAAGCCAGGGGTGCCGGTGACCTTGCGGTGGAAGTTGCGCGGGTCGAGGGCCACACCCCAGACCGCCTCGTACACCCGGCGCAGCTCTCCGACGGTGAATTCGGGCGGGCAGAACGCCGTGGCCAGCGACGAGTACTCGATCTTGGACCTGGCCCGCTCCACCCCGTCGGCGAGGATCTGGTGATGGTCGAACGCGAGCGGCGCCACCGGCTCTCCGTCGCGGCCGTAACCGCCCTGCTGCAGCAGTTCCTCGACGGGTGCCCAGCGCGCGTTGCTGGCGTCTCCACCCGCGCGCGGCGCCGGCAGGTCGGGCGCGAGTGCGAGGTGCGCGACACTGACCACCCGCATGCGCGGGTCCCGCTTGGGGTCGCCGTAGGTGGCGAGCTGTTCGAGGTGGGCTCCGTTGTCCTGGGCCGGGACGGAGGGATCGTGTGCGTGCAGCCCGGTCTCCTCGGCCAGCTCGCGCGCCGCCGCCTGGGAGAGGTTCTCGTCGTCCCGTACGAAGCCGCCGGGCAGCGCCCAGCGCCCCTGGAAGGGGGGCTCGCCCCTGCGTACCGCCAGCGCGCACAGGGCATGGCGGCGCACGGTCAGCACGACCAGGTCCACGGTGACGGCGAAGGGCGGAAACGCTGACGGGTCGTAGGGCATGCGGCGATCATAGTCGTCTGCCTGACGATAAACACTCCCTTCCTGGGCTGCGTCACTGGTGGGTCCGCTTCGTTCCGTTATCCGTTCCTCTCCTTCTCACCGTTGTCCCTCCGCGCCCGCGCCGCGACTGCCGGGACGTGAGGTTTCGGTGGCCGACTGCCGCGGAGCCGGACCGGAGCCGGTCGGCCGACGCCGTCCATTCGCCGCCCCAGCCGTGCGCGGGCCGTCGCCGCCGTCAGCCGACCGCACTCGGCGGCGTCGTCGCGTACCCGTCCGCGCACTTTGCGTCGCTCCCGGCTCCTCCGCCGGATGAGCGACCGCACGCGGGGCCGGGGGGACGATTCGCGCAGGTGCGGGCCGAGCCGACTCTGTCGTATCCGACCCCGGGTGCTCGGAGGGTTCCGCCGGCGTACACCCCGGTCGTTCCGCGTGTCGTTCCGCGCCTTGGCCGCGGAGGCAGCGGCGAACGGCCTCCGGGTCGAGTCCCTCGTTGCAGGCTTGGTGCAGCAGCCGGGCGAAGAGGTAGTCGGGATCCGCGCCGAGCGCCATGGCCAGCGCCTCCCGGGCCTCCAGTTCGTCCCCCACCGACCACGCGACCCAGCCGGCAAGGGTCAGCGGTGCGGCGGCGTGCTCGCCGTAGGGGCCGACGCAGCGGCGGGCCAGGGTGCGCCAGAGCCGGAGAGCCGGCCCGGCCTCGTCGCCCTCCATCCATGCGGCCGCCCGATCGCGTGTCGTCCGGTCCTGGAGCCCGAGGACGAGCGTCGCCGCCTCGTCGTATCCGACCAGGTCGTCGTCGCGCAGGTCGGCCGGATGCGCGCCGGTGACGGGCGCCGCGGCGGCGAAGCGGCGGATGATCCGCTCGGCGAGGGCGAGGGTCTCGTCGGCGACGGCCGCACGGCTCGCCTCGTCCAGAATGCGAGGCACCAGGGACATGCCGGCCGCGTCGAGAGCGATCTCCTGCTCCAGGGCGGCGGTGGTCTCCCAGGGCTGGAGCCTCGCCCGCAGTTCCCTCAGGGTGCCGCGGACCTGGATGCCGGCGTAGGTGGCCGCGGCGGCGAGTACGGAGGTGCCGGGGAGGCCCATCGGCGAGCCGTCCTCGGGGCAGCAGCCCTTGGTCGGACAGCAGTAGCTCCAGAAGCGTCCGTCGGAGATGCACAGCGCTTCGATGACCGGCACATCGAGGTCTCCGCACTCGGTGCGCAGCCGATGGGCCAGCCCTTCGAGCCGCCGTTTGACGTCCAGACCGGATTCACCGGGAGCCGGTTCCTGACAGACGTAGGCCACCATCTGCTCGGGCCGGGCTCCGCGTCGCTCGCTGCCGATGACGAGGCCGCGGGCGAGTTGTCGGGCGGCCGCCTGCCAGTCCTCCTCGGCGGCCGGGATGCCCAGCCGGGCCCGGCCGCCGAACCTGCCCCGCCCCTCGCGGTCGTGGAGGGCCACCAGCACCATGCTGTCCTCGGGGCGGTAGCCGAGCAGGTAGGGCAGTGCGTCTGCCAGCTCCGCCGGGGTACGCAGGGTCACCTGCGTCTCGTGCGCGGACGCTGCCCCCGAGGGCTCGCGCCCCGGGATGTCGCTGCCGTCGAAGGGTCCGGTCGTTTCGCTGTGATTCGCCATGCGCAGACGATCTCGCGGAAGTGGATATTCCGGTTGATTCTGTGGATAAGTCGAATCAGGGACACGACAAGGTGATCGGCGTCGTCCACAGTCACGGGCCGCGGCCCCCCGCTTGTCGGTCCCGTCCTGTTGTATGGAACGCATGGAGCACACGAGCAACACGGACCTCCGGGCACAGGCCGACACCGTCCTCGCCCGGCTCGTCGGGGACGACACGGGCGCGGCCCGGCTGCGCGAGGACCAGTGGCGGGCGATCGAGGCGCTGGTCGCCGACCGGCGCCGGGCCCTGGTCGTGCAGCGCACGGGATGGGGCAAGTCCGCCGTGTACTTCGTGGCGACCTCTCTGCTGCGGGCGAGCGGAAGCGGGCCCACGGTGATCGTGTCGCCGCTGCTCGCACTGATGCGCAACCAGGTGGAGGCCGCGGCCCGGGCCGGCATTCACGCCCGGACCATCAACTCCGCCAACACCGAGGAATGGGAAGCCGTCCAGGGCGAGATCGCCGCGGGCGAGGTGGACGTCCTGCTCGTGAGCCCGGAGCGCCTGAACAATCCCGACTTCCGCGACCAGGTCCTGCCGAAGCTGTCTGCCGCGACCGGCCTGCTCGTCGTCGACGAGGCCCACTGCATCTCCGACTGGGGCCACGACTTCCGTCCTGACTACAGGCGGCTGCGCACCATGCTCGGTGACCTCCCGCCCGGCGTCCCCGTACTCGCCACCACGGCCACGGCGAACGCACGGGTCACGGCGGACGTCGCCGAGCAGCTGGGCACCGGTGGCACGTCGGACGCCCTGGTGCTGCGCGGACCGCTGGACCGGGAGAGCCTCAGCCTCGGCGTGCTGCGGCTGCCGGACGCCGCGCACCGCATGGCCTGGCTGGCCGACCATCTCGACGACCTGCCGGGATCCGGGATCGTCTACACCCTCACCGTCGCCGCCGCCGAGGAGGTCACGGCCTTCCTGCGACAGCGTGGGCACGTCGTGGCGTCGTACACGGGCAAGACGGAGAACGCCGAACGGCAGCAGGCCGAGGACGATCTGATCGCCAACCGGGTCAAGGCCCTGGTCGCCACCTCCGCGCTCGGCATGGGTTTCGACAAACCCGACCTCGGCTTCGTGATCCACCTGGGGTCGCCCTCCTCCCCCATCGCCTACTACCAGCAGGTGGGGCGGGCCGGCCGTGGCGTCGAACACGCCGAGGTGCTGCTGCTGCCGGGCAGGGAGGACGAGGCGATCTGGGAGTACTTCGCCTCCCTGGCGTTCCCCTCCGAGGATCTCGTCCGCCGCACGCTCGACGTCCTCTCGCAGGCGGGCAAGCCACTGTCGCTGCCGGCACTCGAGCCCCTGGTGGAGCTGCGCCGCTCTCGGCTGGAGACCATGCTGAAGGTCCTCGACGTGGACGGCGCGGTGCATCGGGTCAAGGGCGGCTGGGTCGCGACCGGGCAGCCGTGGTCGTACGACGCCGAGCGCTACGACTGGGTCGCCCGGCAGCGTACGGCCGAGCAGCAGGCGATGCGTTCGTACGCGTCCACCGACGAGTGCCGGATGGAGTTCCTGCAGCGGCAGTTGGACGACGAGGGTGCCAAGCCGTGCGGCCGTTGCGACAACTGCGCGGGACCGCGCTTCACCGCGGACATGTCCACGGCCGCGCTCGACGCCGCGCGGAGCGATCTGGGCCGTGCCGGGGTCGAGGTGGAACCTCGCCGTATGTGGCCGACCGGTCTGTCGGCCGTGGGTATCTCCCTCAAGGGGCGTATCCCAGCAGGTGAGCAGGCATCCTCGGGACGGGCTCTGGGGCGATTGTCGGACATCGGCTGGGGCAACAGGCTGCGTCCCCTCTTCGCTCCCCAGGCGCCGGACGCACCGGTCCCGGACGATGTGGCGCGAGCCGTGGTCGACGTGCTCGCCGACTGGGCCAGAGGGCCCGGCGGCTGGGCGCCGGGGGCGCCCGAGGCACAGACCCGTCCGGCAGGTGTGGTCACCATCGCCTCGCGCACCCGGCCGCAGCTGATCCACTCCCTTGGCTCCCGCATCGCCGAGATCGGCCGTCTTCCCCTGCTCGGTTCCATCGAGTACCTCGGAGACGCGCCGCGGATGCCGCGCAGCAACAGCGCTCAGCGGCTCAAGGCTCTCGACGGTGCGCTGACGGTTCCGCCGTCTCTGGCGTCGTCGCTCGCCGACGCTCCGGGTCCCGTCCTCCTGGTCGACGACTTCACGGAGACGGGATGGACCCTCGCGGTCGCGGCACGCCTGCTCAGAAGGTCGGGCGCGACAGGAGTGTTGCCGCTGGTCCTCGCAGTCCAGGGGTGACGGCTCGGCCACCGCCGGCAGCCGAGCGTGATCAGGCCGAAGGCCCAAGGCGTCACGGGCCGACGCTGTGGGTAGGGATATAAACCCCGCACCGCCCGATAACAGGCGGTGGCGCCAATTGCTCGTTGCCGCATCCCAGTTCGACAGGAAGAATTGAGATCCGCTCCCGCACGGCTCCCCCGTGCTCCGGTTGGGCTTCGCTGCGGTGCGCGCTCCCCCGAATCCGACCCTGCCCGCAGTGTGGGCGCGTAGCCGAAGGGAGGAACGTGACCTTCGGATTCGCCTCGTCCTCGGCGGCCTCGTTGTCGACGTCCGCATCTGCTGCTTCCGCCAGTCGCCTGCTCGAGCTCGCCGAGTGGGCTGCCGCCGGAATCCCGCTGCTGCGCAACCCCCGTGAGGTCGTCAGTGGGCTGCACGCCCGCCATCACCCGAAGCCGGGCACGGCGATCGTGGCCGTACTCGATCCGGACGAACGGCTGTGCGCCAGCGCCTCGTTCATACGCCGCCCGGCGCCCGCCGACGGCTGGATGTTCCGCAACGCGCTCCTGTCCCAGCTGCGCCGCGTCATTCCGCACGACCTGCGGCGCCGCTCGCCCGTGCGCACGGCCGTACTGCTCTACTGCCGCGACGGCGACGCGCGTTGGACCGAGGAGGACGGCGCCTGGATGTGGGGGCTGCGCGACGCCTGCACGCTGCACGGGCTGCGCTGCGGGGCGTACATCACCCTGACACAGGACGGCTGGCAGGTGCTCGGCGAAGGACGCGGCGGACGCCGGCCCAACGCCCACTCCGCACCGGAGCCCTTCGCCATGTCGGAGGTCCCGCCGCTCGCGCCACGTACCGGCGGTCCGGTCTCAGAGGTCCTGCGCCGCGCCGCGGCCCGCTGAGCTGCGGGGCTTCGGGGCGGGACATCCACAGAACTGTCAGCGCCCGCCGACCGCCCAGGGCTTACAGCTCACGCACCAGGGCAGTCGCTACGACGACTCCGACGAGTCCCGGGCGACAGGGTCCGTTCAGCATCCAACGTCCTGGAGATCGTCTTCAGGTCAGCCGAACACGCCCACCGGCCGAGCAGCCACCGGCCAATGCCGTCGGCTTGCATGGACCGCCGCGTACGCGTCACGGCCCCGACGGACGGTGGCGCGGCCGGTCGGGCCGATCCGCCCGACCCCGCTGCCCCACCCTGAGCTGCCGGAGAGCCGCCCCGACCGGGGCGGCCGCCCGCCATCAGGGCATGCCGAAAGCCGCACCGTGCGGATACCGACGACGCGGCTCCCTACGCCACCCCGGTGCCCCGCGGTGCCGGACGCGGCTCAGACGCCGGCGCCGAGCACCGAGTTGATCTGCTGCGGGTCGCCGCAGACGATCAACAGCGCACCGGCCCGGGAGTGGGCCAACGGAAGGGCGGTGGCAGCGGCGTCAGCGGGGCCCCCGTTGACAGCCACGACGACCACGGGGCGGGACGCGGCACGGGAGGCGATGGTGGCGTCCGTGTAGAAGACGTCATCACCGGCGTCGTGCTGCGCCCAGTAGGAGGTTTCGCCGAAGGACAGCTCGTGATCGGCCCACGGGTGCCGGGCACCAGTGGTGATCACGAGCACGTCGCCGGGGGCACGGCCCGAGTCCAGGAGAAGGTCCACCGCTTCTTCGGCCGCGTCGAGCGCGCCCTCCGCGGAAGCCGGGATCAGCTGGATCTGGGGAGTCGCCGCGGGTGCGGCGGTAGCGGCCGGGCCGGACGGGCTCGGCTTGACCGGAGCCGCCACGTCACGCGGCGTGCGCTGCGCCGGCGCCGCGGGCCGCAAGGGGCCGGGACGACCGGGGCGGGGCGGCGCCGCGGGGCGGGGGCCGGGTACGGGGCGAGGGGTCGGCGCGGTACGGCCACTGGCCGGAGCGACGCGGGGACCCTGGGCACTCTCGTGAATCTGAGGCTCCTCGGGAATGAGAGGCATGAGCTGATATTTATCAAACGTTGGTGCGGCACGGACGACCGGGTGGCACATCAGTGCGAGCGGAACCGTCAGAAATCGAAGCCGAGCTGGCCCTCGATTTCCGGAACGCTTCCATCCGCCCAGCTACGGGCCTTCTTGAGGTGCCGCCACTGGGGCAGCGCATCAAGATACGCCCATGACAAGCGGTGGTACGGGGTGGGCCCCCGCTCCTCGAGTGCGGCCTTGTGCACGGGCGACGGATACCCGGCGTTGTCCGCAAATCCGAAGTCTGCATGGTCGATACCCAGTTCGGCCATCATTTTGTCGCGCTGAACCTTCGCGATCACCGACGCCGCCGCGACGGCCACGCACGACCGGTCGCCCTTGATCACCGTGCGGACCTGCCAGGGAGCACCGAGGTAATCGTGCTTTCCGTCGAGGATCACGGCGTCAGGACGAGCCGGCAGGGCCTCCAGGGCGCGGACCGCCGCAAGTCGCAGCGCGGCAGTCATCCCCAGGCTGTCGATCTCGTCGTGGGAAGCATGCCCGAGGGCATAGGCCGTCACCCACGTCTGCAGTATCTCGGCCAGTTCCGTACGGCGCCTGACCGTCAGGAGCTTGGAGTCGGTCAGGCCGTCGGGAGCCCGGCGCAGTCCGGTGATCGCGGCGCAGACGGTGACAGGGCCGGCCCAGGCACCGCGACCCACCTCGTCAACACCGGCAATGACCTTCGCTCCGGTCGTGGCGCGCAGGGAGCGCTCGACGGTGTGGGTAGGCGGTTCGTACGGCATGGCGCCCTTAGCGTACGCCGCCGGGATCGGCCCGCGACACCCCGGTCGCCCGATAGCGGCCAAGATCGTCGGCGAGACCGGTCAGCACCCGTGCGGACGCAGCAGCGGGAGCATCAGCTGGTCGATCATCTCCTCGAGCTCCCGGTCGCTCCATTCGCTCGCGCACACCTTGGAGCGGTACATCATCATGGCCGGGATAGCGTCGAAGACATAGCCGTTGGCCGCGTCCGGACGCACCTCTCCTCGCCCTATTCCGCGGACGACGACTTCGCGGAGCAGCCTGACGGTAGGCTCCACCACGCCTCCGACGATCACGTCCTGAAAGCGCTCCGCCTGCATTTGATCGCACTCGTGAATGACCGCGCGCAGCGCGGCACCGGGAGCCGAGAACATGATCTGCCGCACCTGGAGGCACAGGGTGAGGAGATCTTCGCGGACGCTGCCGAGGTCCGGGGCCGCCTCGACCCGAGGCAGGCCGCTCTGCAGGGCGTCCGCGACGAGGTCCTCCTTGGAGGGCCACCGGCGGTAGACGGCCGCCTTGCCGGTCTGGGCGCCGGCCGCGACACCCTCCATGGTCAGGCCCTTCCAGCCGACCTCGCCGAGCTGCTCCAGGGCGGCGTCCAGGATCGCGCGCTCCAGTACCGCGCCGCGCCTGCGAGGTGAAGACGCCCTGGCGGGTTCGGCCGCCCAGCGCGAGGTAACCATCTGTGTTTCTCCAGCATGCATGGGGAGCGGGGGGGGTTACGGGGATCGGATCGGGCGCCGCGCGGCAGCAGAGGGGGACGCGATGCGGGGCGCACGAACTTAAGTGAACGCTTGCGTTCACTAGCGGGGACTCACTACCGTGGACGCGATAGTGCACGCGAGCGTTCACTAAAGCCTGTATGGGGGACCCATAGTGACGACCTCTCAGCTGCTCAAGGACCAGAAACCGGGCGTGGCCCGCCGGGAGGGGCATCCTGGCATCGCACTCACCGTCATCGCGGCTTGCCAACTCATGGTGGTACTCGACGCGACGATTGTGAACATCGCACTCCCGCACATTCAAGGCGCGCTCAAGTTCAGCACGACCGACCTCACTTGGGTGGTCAGCGCCTACACGCTCACCTTCGGCGGTCTGCTGCTGCTCGGTGCGCGAGCCGGTGACATCCTCGGCCGACGCCGGGTGTTCATGACCGGCATCCTGCTGTTCACGTTCGCCTCGCTGCTGGGCGGCCTGGCCCAGGAACCCTGGCAGTTGCTGGCCGCACGAGCCCTGCAGGGCGTGGGAGGCGCGATCGCGTCGCCCACCTCTCTCGCGCTGATCACCACCACCTTCCCCGAAGGCCCCGAACGCAACAGGGCCTTCGGCGTCTTCGCGGCCGTGTCCGCGGGCGGCGGGGCCATCGGTCTGCTCGCGGGCGGAATGCTCACCGACTGGCTCGACTGGCGGTGGGTGCTCTTCGTCAACGTGCCCATCGGCGTGCTCATCGCGTCGCTCGCACCGCTGTACATCACCGAGTCCGAACGGCACCCGGGACGCTTCGACATCACGGGGGCACTGACCTCGACGGCAGGCATGGCGCTGCTCGTCTACGGCTTCATCCGCGCATCCGAGGAAGGCTGGCGGGACGATCTCACGCTCGGTTCTTTCGGCGCGGCCGTGCTGCTGCTGTTCGCCTTCGTCTTCACCGAGATGCGGGCGAAAGAGCCGATCACTCCGCTCAGGATGTTCACCGACCGCAACCGCTGGGGCACGTACGTGATCATGCTGAGCCTGGCTGCGGCGATGTTCGGCATGTTCTTCTACATCGTGCTGTTCGTGCAGAACGTGCTGGGTTACAGCGCCGTCAAGGCCGGGCTGGCCTTCCTCCCCGTGACGGTGGCGATCGCCGTCGGCGCGGGCCTCTCCCAGCGATTCCTGCCGGCACTCGGCCCGAAGCCCTTCATGATGGCCGGCTCGGCGCTCGTGACGGTCGGGCTGGTCTGGCAGTCCTTCATCCGGCCCGACAGTTCCTACCTCGACGGCGTGCTGGGCCCGATGCTCGTCTTCGGTTTCGGCATGGGCCTGATCTTCGTGACGGTCACCGTCACCGCGGTCTCCGGTGTCGCCCAGCACGAAGCGGGCGCGGCCTCCGGGCTGCTCAACGCCATGCAGCAGGTGGGTGGTTCGCTCGGACTGTCGATCCTGACGACCGTCTTCGGCTCGGCCGCCAAGGACGAGACGAAGAAGCAGGTGCCCCGGTTCCTCACCGAGGGCTCGCCCGAGCAGCAGGCGCAGTTCGCCAGGACGCACCAGTTGCCCGCGCCCTGGGGCCACGAGGTCCTCGCCCACGGCATATCGACCGCCTTCGTCCCGGCCGCGGCGATGGCCGTGCTGGCGTTCCTCACGGCCTGGCTGGTGATCAAGGTCCGTAAGAGCGATCTCGACTCCCTCGCCGGCGTAGCGGGCCCGGGGATCGGCTGACCCACCCCCCGCCGCACGCGGCCGGACGGACAGCCGCGAAGGAACAGCCGGCACGTACGGCGGTCCGGCCGGCCGCACCCCGAGGAACCACGACCACAGCAGAGCCACTGCCAGCATGGGGAGCAGGACCAGCGTCGACCACTCACCGCAAGCCATCGCACACCCTCTCCGGTCCTCGCCACACCGCACCCGTCGCCTCGCCACCATCGACACCGGACGACCGGACATGCGGCGTGTACCGGAGGAACGGGCGGCAGTCACAGAGAGTTCCCACCGAGCACGGAGAGTTCACACAGCACGACATGGACAGCCGAGTCAGCCGAGTCCCGTCCTCGGCCCGGCCCCGCGGACAGGCGATCCGGCGCAGGAAGCGTCAGAACCCCGCAGGCACCCAGTCCGGCAGCGCCTCGGTCCGCTCCACCCACTCCGTGGGCGGCGTCCCCGCCTTCCCGGAGGCGAGCACCCCGCCCATGATCGCGCAGGTGGTGTCCACGTCCCCGCCCACCTGGGCGGTCGTCCAGAACGCCTTCTCGAAGTCACCGAGGCTCCGCGCGGCGGACCAGAGAGCGAAAGGAACCGTGTCGTGGGCGGTCGTGCGCCGGCCGCACCCCAGGACCGCCGCGACCGTACCCGCGTCGGCGTAGTCGAGCATGTCCCGAGCACGGCGGAGGCCCTGGCCGACCGCGCTCTTGGGCACCAGAGCGATGACACCGTCGAGCAGTGCGTCGGGCGTGGGCGGCCCGTCCGGCGAGCCGGCCAGCGCGGCGGCCGCGGCGACGGCCATGGCGCCGACCACGGCCTCCCGGTGCTGGTGCGTGGGGTAGGCCGAGATCTCGGCCTGGTGGGTCGCCTGCTCCGGATCGTCCGCGTACCAGGCGCCCAGCGGGGCGATGCGCATCGCCGCGCCGTTGCCCCAGGACCCCTGGCCGTTGAACAGCGCGGCGGCCAGCTCGCGCCAGTCCTCGCCCTCCCGGACGAGGCGCAGCAGCCGGTTGACGGCAGGGCCGTATCCCCGGTCGAAGTCGTGGTGCTCGGCGAAGGAGCGGGCCAGCGCGTCCTGGTCGACGCGCTGGTGGGCGGCGAGGACGGCGACCACGGAGCAGGCCATCTCCGTGTCGTCCGTCCACTGCCAGGGGCCCGCCGGCAGCTCGCGGCGCTTCAGCAGGGGGTAGTTCGCCGGAACGAAGTACTGGGAGCCCAGGGCGTCCCCCACGGCCAGTCCGCGCAGGCTCGCCAGAGCGCGCTCGAGGCGCCCGAGAGAAGAGGAGTCAGCGGTCATCGCACTGCCACTCTAATTCGTTGCTGACGGATCCAGCACCACAGGTGATGCGGCTGGGTCTGTTCGAGTACTGGGACCGCGACATCTTCTGCCACTCCGGCTGATGAAAGCCTCCGGATAGACAGGTGCATGGCCTGGTGCTTGCGGTGGTGGCGGTCGCGTGGACGCCGAGCGGACGTCTTCGTACGACTTGGTCGATACGAGGCCTCCCCAGAGAACGGCGGCGCTCGGCGTCTTCGCGGCCGCCACCACCGCAGAGGGTTGTCGGGCCTGCGGGTGTCGTAGGGACGCCTTGCAACTACCAGGCACCAGGTGCCTTATGCCAGAGCGGCGCCATGAGGCACCCGCAGCCCGTCAACCACTATCCGCATGATCACTCGTTGGAGTTGGTGGTGCGAGCCCTCCGCACGGTGACCTCTTGATAGACGCGAGCCCGAGCTCCCGAGTAGACCGAGGCCCGTGGGGTGAGCTGGTGCCACGAACACGGCTGATGAGGTGTCGGACCAGTCCCTGGCGGCTGAGTCCTGGAATTAGGTCGCTGCGTGGCCCGCATGCGCTCGTGACCAGCGCAAACACCCGCACTATGGGGAGGGAACAACTTGATCTACTGCGGTATCGACTGGGCCGAACGCCACCACGACGTCGCGTTGGTCGACGACACCGGGCAGTTACTCGCCAAGCGCCGTATCACCGACGATGCTGCCGGCTACCAGCTGCTCCTGGACCTGCTCGCCGAGCACGGCGATACGGAAGAAGCCCCGGTCCCGATCGCGATCGAGACGTCCCGCGGCTTGCTGGTCGCCGTCCTGCGGACCGGGAAGCGCCAGGTCTTCGCGATCAACCCGATGGCCGCCGCGCGCTACCGCGACCGCCACTCTGTCTCCCGCAAGAAGTCCGACCCCGGCGACGCCCTGGTCCTGGCGAACATCCTCCGCACCGACATGCACGCCCACCGGCCCCTGCCGCAGGACAGCGACCTTGCCCGCGCCATCGCCGTCCTGGCCCGCGCTCAGCAGGACGCCACCTGGAACCGGCAGCAGCACTCCAACCAGCTCCGGTCCCTGCTGCGCGAGTACTACCCATCCGCCCTGGACGCCTTCGCCACCTGGCAGAACGGCCTCTGCCGTCCCGAGGCACGCGAACTGCTCAGGCTCGCCCCCACGCCCTCCCGCGCCGAGCGGCTGAGCCGAACGCAGATCCAGGCCGCACTCAAGCGGGCCGGCCGCAAACGTGGCATCGAGGCCGAGGCCGACCGGATCCGCGAGGTCTTCCGCGCCGAGTGGGCCCACCAGCCGCCGCTGGTCGAGGACGCGCTCGGCAAGCAGATGCTCGCCCTCCTGGGCCAGCTGGAAGCCGCCTGCACCGCCGCCGACGACCTCGCCACGGCGGTGGAGGAAGCTTTCCCTCAGCACCCGGACGCTGAAGTCATCCTCAGCTTCCCCGGACTCGGCGTCCAGCTCGGCGCCCGGGTGCTGGCCGAGATCGGCGACGACCGAAAGCGGTTCGCCGACGCCCGCGGCCTTAAGGCCTACGCTGGCTCCTCGCCCATCACCAGGGCCTCCGGCAAGAAGTCGAGCATCATCCGGCGGAGGGTGAAGAACGACCGTCTCAACCACGCCGGCTATCTGTGGGCCTTCGCGGCCCCCAACGGATCCCCCGGGGCCAAGGCCCACTACCGGCGCCGACGCGACATCCACGGAGACTGGCACGCGGCCGCCCTGCGCAACCTCTTCAACCGCATGATCGGCCAGCTCTACCGCTGCCTGCAGGAACACGAGCTGTTCGATGAACAAACAGCCTTCCCCACCCAGCTCGCCACCGCCGCTTGACTCTTAGCTTCATGAGGTGTCTATCCGGTGACCCAGTACGGCACCGGCTCCCGCCAGCGCTCGAAGGGCCTGTCGAGTGTGTACCTGCCGTCCTCCCCGAGAACGAGCATCCGCATCTCGGCGTTCCCGGGATTCGACAGGGACTCGAATTCCGCCACCGTCCAGTGGAACCAGCGCATGCAGAACAGCCGCATAGCGAGCCCGTGGGTCACCAGGAGGACGTTGGGCGGATGGTCCGGGTCCTCGAAGCTGCGGAAGAGGCTCTCCAGGAAGCCTCCGACCCGGTCGTACACGTCGGCGCCGGACTCCCCCTGCGGGAACCGGAAGAAGAAGTGGCCGTAGGCGTCGCGGTAGGCCTTCTGGAGGCGTACGTCGTCGCGGTCCTGCCAGTTGCCCCAGTCCTGCTCACGCAGCCTGGGTTCCTCACGCACCCGTATGCGGTCGGGGTCCAGGTGGAAGGCATCGAGCGTGTCGTGCGTACGGCGGTACGGAGAGACGTACACGCTCACGCGCTCCTGGCCGAAGATTTCCCGGAGCGCCTTTCCGGTCTCCTCGGCCTGTCGCCGGCCGCGCTCGGTCAGCGCGAGCGCGTGGTCGGGTTCGCGTTCGTACACGGAGTCGTCAATGTTGCCGGTTGACTCGCCGTGCCGGACAAGGACGATGCGCCGTGGTCGTGCCATGCCAAAACCCTAGATCGAGTGGGAGGGAGTCATGCACTCGTACCGGCCCCGTACGGCGCAGATCACACGATTTTCTCGTCCGAGGCCGTCACAGGGCAGTGCTACGGCGACCCGGACAGTGCATTTGTCTTCCGGACCTTCTCCCCTCGCACTCAGACCGTCCAGGACGGTTCCAGCTCCACGATGTCACCCGACAGCGCCGCTATGTCCGCCTCCGTCTGGGCGCGCAGGGCCAGGCGCTCCACCCGCTCGGTGCGGTACTTGCCGTGCTCGGCCGCCGACCGCCACATCGACAGGATCATGAACTCCTGTGCGGGCGCCTCGGCGAACATGCCGCGGATCATGCCCGGCGAACCGGCCATCGCGGGATTCCAGACCTTCTCCTGCATGAGCGTGAAGTGCTCGACCCGCTCTTCGTTCACCCGGCACAGGGCCACCCGGATCAGATCGGCGTCGGTGAACCGCGGCTCGAAGCCCGTCTTCACATCGAAGCGGTACTCGAACAGCTTGACCTGCGGATCCGTGAACGAGCCGGACTGGGCGGACGCCAGGCGGTCGTGGGAGCGGGCCATGAAGGAGTCGTAGAAGGCACGGCTTTCCCAGAAGGCGAAGATGTGCGCCACGCCCTGCCGCTGCCGGCTCCAGCCTCCGCCCTGTCCCCGAAAACCCGGCTCCCCCAGAAGCCCCGCCCATTTCCGCTGCCCGCGCTCGAAGCCGCGGCGGTCCACCACGGTGCAGCGAATCCACTTGACCAGCACCGCGCCATCGTAAGGCCAGCGGACGTGGCGCCGGTCACGCTCCGGCCGAGATCGCCCGCGCATACGCACCCGCGCGCATGGCACGATGGACAAGATGCCCTGACTCCGCGGGAGTTGGGAGGAGAAGATCTTCAGGGGGGAAGGAACGCCCGGTGACCGGCTTCAGCAAGGGAATCCGCAAGATCGAGGTCGCGCTCAAGTGGGACCCCAGTCCGACGGGTCAGCCGCCCACCGATCTCGACATCGTCGCCGGGACCTTCGAGTCGGGCGACGCGTACGGCACTCCGGCCTATCTGGTGCACTTCGACAGCCGCTCGCCGGACGGCACCATCTACCTCGACCGGGACAGCAAGGACGGCAAGGGCTTCGGCTGGGACGAGGCCATGACGCTCGAACTCGACCGCCTCGGCGACCGCTTCGCGCGCGTGGTGGTCGGCGTCGTCATCCAGCAGCAGCTCGCGCACCGGACGTTCGCCGACGTCCTGGGTCCGGCCATGCGGATCCGCGAGGGCTACACCGTCCTCGCCGAGGACGACTTCGGCTCGGTCCCGGATGCCACGGCGGCGGTGATCGCCGAGTTCGTCCGGGACGGATCGGGCGAGTGGACGTTCCACGGCGGGGTCCACGGCTTCGACGAGGACCCCGCGGGCTTCAGCCGGGTCATGGGCAGGTCACACCGTTCCTGAGAACCGCCCGGCACGCACCCGCACAGAAGCAAGGGGCGCCGGCACGTGCCGGCGCCCCTTGCTTCAGGACCCCCTACGGAGGTCCGTCAGTCGTCAGCTGCAGCCGCTGGTCGAGCCGCAGCCCTCGCAGATGTAGCAGGAACCGGCCCGCTGCATCTTCGTACCGCAGGAGAAGCAGAGCGGAGCGTCCGCCTGGATGCCCAGCTGCATCTCCACCAGCTCGGCGCTGGTGTGCGCCTGCTTCGGAGCGGGCTTGGCCACCTCGGCCTCGGCCTTCGGCACGGCGACCGCCTTCAGCTCCTGGGCGCGCGGCGCCGACTGGGCCAGGCCCTCGACGTCGATCTCGTCGTCGGCCGGCTCGTAGGAGCCGGTCTCCAGGTGACGCTGGCGCTCCTCGGCGGAGTGGATGCCGAGCGCGGAACGGGTCTCGAAGGGCAGGAAGTCCAGCGCCAGGCGGCGGAAGATGTAGTCGACGATCGACTGCGCCATCCGCACGTCCGGGTCGTCCGTCATGCCGGCCGGCTCGAAGCGCATGTTGGTGAACTTCGAGACGTACGTCTCCAGCGGCACGCCGTACTGCAGACCGACCGAGACGGCGATGGAGAAGGCGTCCATCATGCCCGCCAGGGTGGAGCCCTGCTTGGACATCTTCAGGAAGACCTCGCCGAGTCCGTCGTCCGGGTAGGAGTTGGCGGTCATGTAGCCCTCGGCACCGCCGACCGTGAAGGACGTGGTGATACCGGGGCGGCCCTTCGGGAGGCGCTTGCGGACCGGGCGGTACTCGACCACCTTCTCGACCGCGGCACGGATCGTGTCCTCGGCCTTCTCGGTGATCTCGGCCTTCTCGTCCTCCTTCTTCTTGGCGGAGAGCGGCTGGCCGACCTTGCAGTTGTCGCGGTAGATCGCGAGCGCCTTGACGCCGAGCTTCCAGGCCTCGTAGTAGATCTCCTCGACCTCCTCGACGGTCGCCGTCTCCGGCATGTTGACCGTCTTGGAGATGGCACCGGAGATCCAGGGCTGGATCGCGGCCATCATGCGGACGTGACCCATCGGGGAGATGGCGCGCTCGCCCATGGCGCAGTCGAACACCTCGTAGTGCGCCGGCTTGAGACCGGGGGCGTCGATCACATTGCCGTTCTCGGCGATGTGGGCGACGATCGCCTCGATCTGCTCCTCCTGGTAGCCCAGGCGGCGCAGGGCCTGCGGGACGGTGCCGTTGACGATCTGCATCGAGCCGCCGCCGACGAGCTTCTTGAACTTCACCAGGGCGAGGTCGGGCTCGACACCGGTGGTGTCGCAGGACATCGCGAGACCGATGGTGCCGGTCGGGGCGAGCACGGACGCCTGGGAGTTACGGAAACCGTTCTTCTCACCGAGGTGCAGCACGTCCTGCCAGGCCTCCGTGGCGGCGGCCCACACCGGGGTGTCCAGGTCGTCCATGCGGACGGCCGTGCCGTTGGCGTCGGAGTGCTGCTTCATGACGCGCTTGTGGGCGTCGGCGTTGCGGGCGTAGCCGTCGTACGGGCCGACGACCGAGGCCAGTTCGGCGGAGCGGCGGTAGGCCGTACCCGTCATCAGGGAGGTGATGGCGCCGGCGAGGGCACGGCCGCCGTCGGAGTCGTACGCGTGGCCGGTCGCCATCAGCAGGGCGCCGAGGTTGGCGTAGCCGATGCCGAGCTGGCGGAACGCGCGCGTGTTCTCGCCGATCTTCTGGGTCGGGAAGTCCGCGAAGCAGATCGAGATGTCCATCGCGGTGATGACCAGCTCGACGACCTTCTGGAAACGCTCGGTCTCGAAGGACTGGCTGCCCTTGCCGTCGTCCTTGAGGAACTTCATCAGGTTCAGCGAGGCCAGGTTGCAGGACGTGTTGTCCAGGTGCATGTACTCGCTGCACGGGTTCGACGCGGTGATCCGGCCGGACTCGGGGCAGGTGTGCCAGTTGTTGATGGTGTCGTCGTACTGGATGCCCGGGTCGGCGCAGGCCCACGCGGCCTCGGCGATCTTGCGGAAGAGCGCCTTGGCGTCGACCTCCTCGATGACCTCACCGGTCATGCGGGCACGCAGACCGAAGTCGGTGCCCTTCTCGACCGCGGTCATGAACTCGTCGTTCACGCGGACCGAGTTGTTGGCGTTCTGGTACTGGACGGACGTGATGTCGTCGCCGCCCAGGTCCATGTCGAAGCCCGCGTCGCGCAGGACGCGGATCTTCTCCTCCTCGCTGACCTTCGTCTGGATGAAGTCCTCGATGTCGGGGTGGTCGACGTCGAGCACGACCATCTTGGCGGCACGGCGGGTGGCGCCACCGGACTTGATGGTGCCGGCGGAGGCGTCGGCGCCACGCATGAAGGAGACGGGGCCGGAGGCGTTGCCGCCGGAGGAGAGCAGCTCCTTGGAGGAGCGGATGCGGGAGAGGTTCAGGCCGGCGCCGGAGCCGCCCTTGAAGATCATGCCCTCTTCCTTGTACCAGTCGAGGATCGACTCCATGGAGTCGTCGACGGACAGGATGAAGCAGGCGGAGACCTGCTGGGGCTGCGGGGTGCCCACGTTGAACCAGACGGGGCTGTTGAAGCTGAAGATCTGGTGCAGGAGGGCGTACGCCAGCTCGTGCTCGAAGATCTCGGCGTCGGCGGGCGACGCGAAGTACTTGAAGTCCTCGCCGGCCTTCCGGTACGTCTTCACGATGCGGTCGATCAGCTGCCTGAGGCTGACCTCGCGCTGCGGGGTGCCCACGGCACCCCGGAAGTACTTGCTGGTGACGATGTTGACCGCGTTCACCGACCAGAAGTCGGGGAACTCGACGCCACGCTGCTCGAAGTTGACCGAGCCGTCGCGCCAGTTGGTCATGACGACGTCACGGCGCTCCCAGGCCACCTCGTCGTACGGGTGCACGCCGGGGGTGGTGTGGATGCGCTCGATACGCAGGCCCTTCGTGGCCTTGGTGCCCTTGGCTCGGGAACCTCGTGCCGGACCGCTCGCCGTCTCTGTCATGCCGCCTCCCTTATACGGGCAAAAAACGCCCTGAAGTGCCCCGTTTGTTCCCGTGGCACGGTGTTCTGTCTTGTGTCGCGGGCATCCTCAGCTGCCGCCCGCAACAGGTCTTGGGTCGCCGCCTTCCGGCCGGAACCCGGGTCTCCTCCCGGCTTCCGGCCCGCCGGTCAGTCGGCGGCGTCGGCGGGCACGGGGACGTGAGTCGTCCCGCCGCGCCCGCGATCGTCTTCCTGGCTCCCCGCCCGCGCGTCGCCGTCCGCGGCGGGGTCCCGCGTCGCCTCCCTCAGCTCCGCGATGGCGGCCTCGAAGTCGTCGAGCGAGTCGAACGCCCGATAGACCGAGGCGAATCGCAGATATGCGACGAGGTCGAGTTCCTGCAACGGGCCGAGTATGGCCAGACCCACGTCGTGGGTGGTCAGCTCGGCGCTTCCGGTGGCCCGCACCGCCTCCTCGACCCGCTGGCCGAGCTGGGCGAGTGCGTCCTCGGTGACAGGCCGTCCCTGGCATGCCTTGCGCACGCCGTTGATGACCTTGGTGCGACTGAAGGGCTCGGTGACTCCGGACCGCTTCACCACCATGAGCGAGCACGTCTCCACGGTCGTGAAACGACGGGAGCAGTCGGGGCACTGGCGGCGCCTGCGGATCGACGTGCCGTCGTCGGTCGTACGACTGTCGACCACACGGCTGTCGGGGTGCCTGCAGAAGGGACAGTGCATGATCTCCAACCCTCCTCACAGCAGACTCAAAAGCCTCGTCAGACCCCATGGGCCCCGCGAAGCAGCCCTAAGCATAGGCGATCGCGGAGCCTTCTCAGACCCGGGGGACCACAACTTGTGGGCTGCTGTAGCCATCCAACCACTAGATGTGGGGCTTGGCTCATACACAGAGGCAGACTCGCGTGTCGTGGGAGGGGAGCCGGCCACGCGCACGCGTCCGGCCCTGGTCGCGGGTACCCGCCGGCGACTCACCCGAACACGCGGACGCAGCACCGTATCTCTGTGGTGCTTACGGAGATACCGTGGGCGCCGCACGGAGGACGCGTGGGACTCCGGCACAGAACGGGCCCGGGTCCCGGTCGACGAGGTTCCGGATGGCAGACTGGGGCACGGCTCACGAGGCCGGGATCCCGGCGGTGAACAGTACAACAATGGGCGCTTCTACCCGTCGGGTACCGCGTTAGCCATACACCCAGGCACGTGATCGCGTCAGGTGAACCTCACTTTTTCACTCGAACGTGTGTTTGGCGCAACCTTTCGAAAGCAACTACCGTTGTCCAGCAGGGAGACCATCGAGAGGGGCCGACGTGACCACCACCGCAGACAGTGCCACCATCACTGCCCAGGACCGCCCCCAGGGCCGAGTCGAGCCGGTACACGCGATGAACGAAGCCACGAATCCCGAGGGACACAAGCGCTCCCTGCCGGGCCGACCTCCAGGCATCCGGGCCGACAGCTCAGGACTCACCGACCGGCAACGCCGGGTGATCGAGGTCATCCGCGACTCCGTCCAGCGACGGGGATACCCGCCGTCGATGCGTGAGATCGGCCAGGCCGTAGGCCTCTCCAGCACGTCCTCGGTCGCACACCAGCTGATGGCACTGGAGCGCAAGGGCTTCCTGCGCCGCGACCCGCACCGCCCGCGCGCCTACGAGGTGCGCGGCTCGGACCAGGCCGTGACGGTGCAGCCCACGGACACCGCCGGCAAGCCCGCCGCGTCCTACGTCCCCCTGGTCGGCCGTATCGCCGCCGGTGGCCCCATCCTCGCGGAGGAGTCCGTCGAGGACGTCTTCCCCCTCCCCCGCCAGCTCGTCGGTGACGGCGAGCTGTTCGTCCTCAAGGTCGTCGGCGACTCCATGATCGAGGCCGCGATCTGCGACGGCGACTGGGTCACCGTCCGCCGCCAGCCCGTCGCCGAGAACGGCGACATCGTCGCGGCCATGCTCGACGGCGAGGCCACCGTGAAGCGCTTCAAGCGCGAGGACGGCCATGTCTGGCTCCTCCCGCACAACGCGGCCTACGAGCCGATCCCGGGCGACGACGCGACCATCCTCGGCAAGGTCGTCGCCGTGCTGCGGCGTGTGTGACCGCTGCGGCGGACGGGCCTGTCGGCCTGCTCCCTGACCGGGCCCCGGAACCCCTGCGCCGGTTCCGGGGCCCACGTTTTTCGGCGCACCGCACACCGAGCCTCTACCGGGCGGTCGTGCAAGAGGTGGCCTGACCGTCTTCCGGTCAGGCCACCTTTCGATCACTGGGCAGCCATCTGCTCCGCTTCGGACGCCTTGGCCGCCGCGTCGATCGCGGACAGCGACTTGCGGACCTGGTTACGGTCCGTGGTGAACCAGAAGTCCGGCAGTGACGCCTTCAGATAGCTGCCGTACCGCGCGGTGGCAAGGCGCTGATCCAGTACGGCGACCACACCCCGGTCCCCGGACGCGCGTACGAGACGGCCGGCACCCTGGGCCATCAGCAGGGCCGCGTGCGTGGCGGCCACCGCCATGAAGCCGTTGCCCCCCGCGTCCTCCACCGCCTTCTGGCGCGCGCTCATCAGCGGGTCGTCGGGGCGCGGGAACGGGATCTTGTCCATGACGACCAGTTGGCAGCTGGGCCCCGGGACGTCGACACCCTGCCACAACGACAGCGTGCCGAAGAGACAGGTCTTCGGATCGGCCGCGAAGTTCTTGATCAGCTCGCCGAGCGTCTCCTCGCCCTGCAGCAGGATCGGGAACTCGGGAATCCGGGAGCGCAGCTCCTCCGCCGCGAGCTGGGCGGCCCGCATGGACGAGAACAGCCCCAGAGTGCGGCCGCCCGCCGCCTGGATCAGCTCGGTCAGCTCGTCGAGCATGTCGCCGCGCTCGCCGTCTCGTGCGGGGCGCGCCAGATGCTTGGCGACGTACAGGATGCCCTGCTTGCGGTAGTCGAAGGGGGAGCCGACGTCGACGCCCTTCCACTGCGGCAGGTCCTCGCCCTCCGTCCCCTCCGGGCCGAGCCCCAGGGAGGCACCCACGCCGTTGAAGTCACCGCCCAGCTTGAGGGTCGCCGACGTGAGGACGACGCTGCGGTCAGCGAACAGCTTCTCCCTCAGCAGCCCCGAGACCGACATGGGTGCGACCCGCAGGGAGGCACCGAAGCGGTCGTGGCGCTCGTACCAGACGACGTCCCACTCCGAGCCGTTCACGACTCGTTCCGCCACGTCGTGCACCGACTCCACCGAGGCCAGCGCCTGCTTGCGGACCGCGTCCTCGTCCTGGACCGACTTGTCGCGCGTCGCACCGATCGCGGAGATCACCGTACGAGCGGCATCGCGCAACGCCATCAGCGCATAGCCGAGATCCTCCGGGATCTCCTCGAGCCGGCCCGGCAGCGCTAGTTCCATCAGCCGCTCGAAGCCCTCCGCGGCGGTCTGGAGCTGGTCGGCGGCCTTCTCGTTGACGAGCTTGGCGGCACGGCGCACGGCCCGGTTGACCTGACCGGGGGTGAGTTCGCCCGTGGCGACGCCCGTGACACGGGAGACGAGTTCGTGCGCCTCGTCGACGATCAGCACCTCGTGCTGGGGCAGCACCGGGGCGCCCTCGATGGCGTCGATGGCGAGCAGGGCATGGTTGGTGACCACGACCTCGGCGAGCTTGGCGCGCTCCCGGGCCGTCTCCGCGAAGCACTCGGCGCCGTACGCGCACTTCGACGCCCCGAGGCACTCCCGCGACGACACCGACACCTGGGCCCAGGCCCGGTCCGAGACGCCCGGGGTGAGGTCGTCCCGGTCACCGCTCTCGGTCTCGTCCGCCCAGTCCCGCAGCCGCAGCAGGTCCTGGCCGAGCTTGCTGGTGGGCGCGGCGGCCTCGAACTGGTCGAAGAGACCCTCTTCCTCGTCCTGCGGCATGCCCTCGTGGAGGCGGTGCAGGCACAGGTAGTTCGACCGGCCCTTGAGCATGGCGAAGTCCGGGCGACGGCGCAGCAGGGGGTGGAGCGCGTCGACCGTGCGTGGCAGGTCCCGCTCCACCAGCTGGCGCTGCAGGGCGAGGGTGGCGGTCGCGACGATCACTCTTTCTCCGTGCGCGAGCGCGGGCACGAGGTAGCCCAGCGACTTACCGGTGCCGGTGCCGGCCTGCACCAGGAGATGGGATCCGTCGTCGATCACCTCGGCGACCGCTTCGGCCATGGTCACCTGGCCGGGGCGCTCCGTGCCGCCGACGGCGGTGACGGCGGCATGGAGGAGTTCGGGGAGTGAGGGCTTCGTCATAGCCCGACCACCCTACGGCCCGGCACTGACAAACGGGCGAGCACGGTGAGGAGAGGGGGCGGGATCACGGCCGGGCTCCTGGGAGGGGACGGGTGGGGCGGCGGGAACGGGGCGAGCGAGTGGAACTGGCGGAACGGGACGAGCGGACCGTACGGAGTGGCGAGCGGGCCGCCGCACCGCAGGTGCGTGCGTCATCACACGGCGCTACAGCACACCGCGCAGATTCCGGTCGCGGACCATGAGGGCGGCCCGTTTGTCGGGCAGGTCGACCTCGGCCGCGTACCGGAAGCCGGCGCTCAGGAACGCGGCGATGGAGGGGGTGTTGCGGAGATCGGGTTCCGCCACGACACGTGCGCACGCGGGGCGCCGGTCGAGGATGAGGTCGGCCACGGCCCTGAGCAGGGTGGACCCCAGCCCCCGCCCGCGGTCCTCGGCGCTGCCGACGAGGAGGTGTACCCCGGTGTCGTGCGGTCGGGCCGGATAGCGACGGGCCAGCGGATCGAGGTCCGCCCGGTAGATCTCCCAGTAGCTCATCGGGGTGCCGTCCAGCGCACCCAGACACGGCACGCTGCGTCCGTCGCCGTCGAGCTGGGTCCGCAGGTGGTCCTCGATCCGCTTCCGGGGTCCGGCCAGGTCCCAGAAGTGAGCGACGGCCGGGTCGTTCATCCAGCCGTGGATCAGCGGCAGGTCGCGTTCGACGCGCACGGGCACCAGATGGAAGGAGCCGACGGGGGTGTCGGCCGGCCCCCAGGTGTGGAGCCGGTCGAGGAGGCCGGGCGTTCCGGCGGTGAAGAGAGCGACGAACTCGGAGGGGAGATGCAGGTCCAGGGTGTCCTCGCTGTCCGCGTCGTCGTCCTCGACGGCGAACCGGCTGAACACGGCGGCCCTGGTGCGGGTGGATGCGGCTCGGGGGCCGGTGCGGCCCGGGTCGGCGGGGGCGGATCCCCGGTCGGCGTTCGCGTCGGTGGGAGGCACGGGCGCTCCTCTCAGGAGATGGAGTGGGTCATGGTCCTCGGAAGTGCGGGAAGCGGGGCGGTTCGGCGGTGGGCGCGGCTCAGGACTGAAGGGGGTTGGCGATGGTCACGTAGACGGACTGGGTGTCGACCGGGCCGACGAGTTCGTCGAGGCCGTGCAGCCGGGTGAGCAGGTTGGCCTTGCAGCGCAGGACAGGTGAGTCGAGCAGGAGACCGGGCAGGGAGGTGCGCCGTGCGCCGGGGCCCGAGAGGAGGTCGGTGAGGAAGCGGCGGAAGGCCGCGAGCAGCAGACGCTCGTCGGCGAGATGCTGTGAGCCGAAGGCGCCGATCAGTCCCAGCACGTTGTTGACGGCGAGGTAGTAGACGAAGCGTTCGTCGGTGACCTCGTCGGTGACGAAGGTGTCGCTGTGTTCGCCGATGCCGGGCAGCCGGGCGGCCAGTTCGGCTCGCCGGGACTCGCGGAAGTAGTACCCCTGGTTGTCGCGGTAGCGGCCGCCTGCGGGCCAGCCGTCGCGGTCCAGCAGGACCAGGGTGTTCTGCTGGTGGGCCTCGAGGGCGATGCCGGCCTCGCTGTCCAGCCAGAGCACGGGGCGGACGACTTGTTCCAGGTAGCGCAGGAACCACTCCGCCGCGACGGCTCCGACGGGGCGCCCGGTGCGTGCGGCAAGCCGGGCCATGAGCAGGGCGAGCCGGGACCGCATGGTTACGGCGGTGTGAGGCAACGGCGAGTCGGTGTCCGGCTCGGGGTGCGGCCGGGGCGAGACGAGTCCTGCCACGCAGGCGACGTCGTCGGTCGGGGCGAACGGATTGTGCCTGAGCAGCGCGTCGAGTCCGGGTACGGGCCGTCCGTCCCGGTCGTCGACGGCGAGCCAGGCCGGGTCGCGGACGATGTCGAAGCCGGGGTGTACGGCCTGCCACTGCTTGAGCAGGCCCGTGCGGAGCAGCCGGTGCACCTCGACTCCGCGGTGCAGCTCCTTGCGGAGGTTCTCGCGCCGGGAGTTGGTGATGCGCAGGCCCAGCGACAGTTTGAGCATGGCGGACGCCCCGGTCCGGTGGACGGTTCGCACGGAGGAGGTGGGGTGCCAGGCGAGGCCGATGGCCCCGAGGTCGTGGAGCAGTCCGGCGTCGAGCAGTGCCGCGACGCGTGCGTCGTGCCGTGCCTCGCGCGCCTGCCACGGGTGCAGGGGCAGGGCGGCGTAGCCGTCGGGCAGCGGCAGGGCGGTGCCGGCGAGGCGTCGCGTGAGGTGGCCGGCGCAGACGGGACGGCCGCGCTCGGTCCAGGCCGAGTCGGTGGCGAGCAGCGAGGGGGCGACGGCCATCCAGTGCAGGGGGAAGGAGCCGCGTAGTTCGGGTGAGTAGCGGCGGGCTTCGGCCTCGGTCAGGCCTTCCCGGCTCTTGGGGGTCGGGTGCAGGGGGTGTCCGAGGAGGAGGGCCTGCTCGGCGCCGAGGAAGAGATCGGGGGTGTCGGCGGGGCGTGCACGCCGGTCGCTGAGGAAGGTCGCGGTGCGGTGGAGGGAGTCGGCCACCCTGGCCACGAGGTCGCCACCGTCTCCGTGGCCCCCCGCGGAGGGGCCGGGCGGGGATGGCCGGCCTGCCGCGGCCGCGGAGGGAAGCGTCACGGGAGAGGATGCCGCCGCCGTCGAGGCGCTCGAACCCGGGGGCGGGGAGTCCGAGGCCCACGAGGTCTCCCGGGTGAGGAGCGCCGCGAGGGTGACGGCGTCGACGGGAGGGGCGGTCGGCGGTACGCCGGTGAGTCGGGGTGGTCCGAATCGGTGCCACCCGGTGAGGGACCAGTAGCGGACCGGGACGGTCAGGGAGACGCCGCTCGCGGGCAGCGGAACGAGGAGGGCGCCGGTCGTGGGGGCGGCGAGGTCGGTCTCGCGTACCCAGCACCGCAGAAGGTTCTCCACGGCGGCGGCTTGAGCGGCGGTGACGGGATCGGGATCCTCCAGCGGATCGGTGCCGGGCTCCGTGACTCGCGTCGGTGACACGCTCCGCCGTTTCTGCTGGGGCACCGACTCGGCGAGCGGGACGGGAGAGTTCGGGGCGCCGGAGTCTCCCTGCTCGTCGGGAGCACCGGAGCGGCCGTCCGGGTTGGGGGTGTCGGTCATGACGGCTCCTCGGGATGCGGGGACGTGCCGATGCCGGGCCATACCTGTCGTCCGCTCGGTCGGCGTCCCCGGCAGAGGTGACCGCCGGAACGGCGGAGTCGGGGGCCGCGTCGGCCGGCGGCGGGCGGGCGTGAGCGGGACGGCAGCGGAGTTGTCACGGGATTTCGGTGTCGGGCTGGACGTTCCTGGAGGGGTGAGGGTGTGCTGAGGCGCAATCCCCGCGGGCGGGGCCCGTGCCCACTGGGTGTGCTCGGTCCTCAGCCGCTGCGCTGGGCCGGGCCGTGGTGTCGGCGGTGGCGTGGATCGTGGTGGGTGTGGTCGCGGGCCACCGCCGCCACCGCGTCGGACAGGCGGTCCAGGACCGCTGCCGCCTGCTCCTCGCTGATCGTCAGCGGAGGGAGCAGCCGGACCACGGCGGAGTGACGGCCGCCGAGTTCGACGATCAACCCCCGTTGCAGGCACTCCCGTTGTACGGCCGCCGCGAGAGCCGGCGCTGCCGGGCGCGGGGTGCGGGTGGACTCCGGCCCGCTCGGTGCCGAGGACGGGCCGGCGGTCGCGGGCACAGGGTCCGGGGCGGAGCCGTCCGCCTCCGGGTCGACGAGCTCGACGCCGATCATCAACCCTCGGCCCCGCACCTCCCCCACGCACACGAAGTGACCGAGGTCGTCGCGGAGCCGGGTCAGCATGCGGGAGCCGAGGTCGGCGGCCCGGGCGGCGAGGCCGTTCTCGCGGACGTGGGTGAGGGTGGCGGTCCCGGCGGCCATGGCGAGCTGGTTGCCACGGAAGGTGCCCGCGTGGGCTCCGGGTTGCCAGACGTCGAGATCGTCGCGGTAGACGATCACGGCCAGGGGGAGGCTGCCGCCGATGGCCTTGGACAGCACCATGACGTCCGGGGTGACGCCGCTGTGGTCGACGGCCCAGAAGGCGCCGGTTCTGCCTACTCCGGTCTGGACCTCGTCGGCGATCAGCGGGATGGACCGGTCCTGGGTGACCCGGCGCATGCGGCGCAGCCAGTCGTCCGGTGCGGGGATCACCCCGCCCTCCCCCTGGACGGGTTCGAGGATCATCCCGGCGGGCAGCGGGACGCCCGACTTGGGGTCGTCGAGAAGGGACTCGGTCCACCGGGCGGCGGTCTCGGCGCCGCGTGTGCCGCCGATACCGAAGGGGCAGCGGTAGTCCTGCGGATAGGGCAGACGGGTCACCTGGACGTCGTGGGCGCCGCCGGAGGCGGCCAGCGCGCCTGCGGTCATGCCGTGGTAGGCGCCGGTGAAGGCGAGGATGCCGGTACGACCGGTAGCGACCCGGACCAGTTTCAGGGCGGCCTCGACGGCGTCCGTGCCGGCCGGGCCGCAGAACTGGACGCGGGCGCGTCCGGCGAGGCCGGGCGGCAGCGTGCGGAAGAGCTCGGTGATGAAGGCGTCCTTGACCGGGGTCGCGAGGTCGAGGACGGAGAGGGGGGCGCCGGAGTCGAGGACCCTGCGGACGGCTTCCAGGACCACGGGGTGGTTGTGGCCGAGGGCGAGGGTGCCGGCGCCGGAGAGGCAGTCGAGGTAGCGGCGGCCGTCGGCGCCCTCGATGGTGAGTCCTCGTGCCCTGACCGGCACGATGGGCAGCGCCCGGGCGTAGGTGCGCGCCGCGGATTCGCGCGCCGACTGACGCCGCAGGATCCCCTCGTGCACGGCCGGCGCTTGTCCGGGCAGCCCTTCGGCCACCGACTCCGTAACGGACACAGCTCGTTGTCCTCCCCGCTGTTCAGAGGCGTGTTGATGGCGGGGACCGGACTTGGGCAGCGGGCCCCCCACCGCTACAACCGCCGACCGCTCTACGGGTTACGGCCTGATTCGAAGTCATTTTCGCCGGACTTCAGGTCCGCCGTCCGGAACGGGGGTGGTGACGAGGAGACGTCAAGTCGAAAGATCCAGTAATGGTTGGCCAGGTCAGACGGCTTGTAGCCGAACCGTTGCCGATCCGTCGGAAGTCGCCCACAGCGAGCGCATAGTGTGTGATGCCGTTCCCAGTTGGCCGTGGGACCGGCGTGAACTCCCCGGGGGTTCGCCGCCGGTGGCACGGCCGAAGCGCCGAGTTCCTTCACCTCAGGGGGAGTCAAGACCATGCGATCCATACGGCCGCCGTTCACCGCTCGGCGAGGGAGGGGCAGCCGACGTACCTCCCCCGCGCTGGCGGCGGTCGCCCTCGTCTCGGCGCTGGCGCTGACCGCCACCGCCTGCAACGGCGACGACAAGGCCGACGGCAAGCCGACCGCCACCGCGACCGCGGCGAGCACCGGCGACGGAAAGATCAAGATCCCGGACGACCTCAAGGAGAGGCTCAAGGAGCACGGGATCGACGTCGACAAGTGGAAAGACGGCGCCTGGAAGAACTGGAACAGGGACGACTGGCTGCGCGAGGCCAACGACTTCATCAACCCGATCATCAAGGGTCTGTGGGACCCGGACCGGATGCGGGACGCCGACGACCCGGACAAGGGCGTCGACGACAACGACATCTCCGGTGACCAGGGCGTCACGGACCCGACGCCGCAGCCTGTGAGGGCGCAGGCCGTCGCGCCGCCGTACCACACCAGTGCCGCCACCTCGGGCAAGGTGTTCTTCGACTCCCCCGAGGGCACCATGGTGTGCTCGGCGACGGTCGTGAAGGACCCGGCCCACCCGGGCAAGTCCAACATGATCTGGACCGCGGGGCACTGTGTGCACGCCGGCAAGAAGGGCGGCTGGTACCGCAACATCGCGTTCGTGCCGTCGTACAACAACGCGGGCAAGTCGGCCGCGCAGCTGGAGGGCGCCAGCCGGGCCGAGGTCGCTCCGTACGGTGTCTGGTGGGCGGATGCCGCGCAGACCTCGCAGCAGTGGATCGACCAGGGTGGCGAGACGGGCGGCAACGGAGCCTCGTACGACTTCTCGGTCATCCATGTGACGCCGGAGCAGGGCAGTGACGGCAAGTCGCTGGAGGAGACGGTCGGCGGGGCGCTGCCGGTGAACTTCAATGCGCCGGCCGTGCCGAAGGTGCAGAGCATCACGGCGACCGGGTATCCGGCGGCGGCTCCCTTCGACGGTCAGCTGATGTACCAGTGCCAGGACAAGCCGGGCCGGCTGTCGATCGACAAGGCGGATCCGACGATGTACCGGATCGGCTGCACGATGACCGGTGGCTCCTCCGGTGGTGGCTGGGTGGAGACGGGCGCGGACGGCAAGCCGGCGCTGGTGTCCAACACCAGCATCGGCCCGGTCAGCTCGGGCTGGCTGGCCGGTCCCCGGCTCGGTGATGTGGCCAAGGGCGTGTACGACTCGGTCAGCAAGAAGTTCGCCGGGCGGTAGCCGCGCTCGCCGTGACAGCGCGAAGGCCCGCCGCCCCGAGGGGGTGGCGGGCCTTCGTGGTGTGCCGGGTCAGGCCGCGGAGACCGGCGCGTAGGGCGCCAGGTCCGCCGCCAGTTCCTCGTGCACCCGGACCTTGAGCAGGGTGCCCTCGGCGGTGTGCTCCTCGGAGAGCACCTCGCCCTCGGTGTGGGCGCGGGCGACGAGCTTGCCGTGGGTGTACGGCACGAGCGCCTCGACCTCGACCGAGGGGCGGGGCAGCTCGTCGTCGATCAGGGCGAGCAGCTCCTCGATGCCCCGGCCGGTGCGGGCCGAGACGGCGATGGAGCGCTTCTCCACGCGAAGCAGCCGCTGGAGGACCAGCGGGTCGGCCGCGTCCGCCTTGTTGATCACGACGATCTCGGGCACGTCGGTGGCGCCGACGTCCCGGATCACCTCGCGCACGGCGGCGAGCTGCTCCTCCGGGGCGGGGTGCGAGCCGTCCACCACGTGCAGGATCAGGTCGGAGTCGCCGACCTCCTCCATGGTGGAGCGGAACGCCTCGACCAGGTGGTGCGGCAGGTGCCGGACGAAGCCGACGGTGTCCACCAGCGTGTGCAGGCGGCCGCTCGGGGTCTCCGCGCGGCGGACGGTCGGGTCCAGGGTCGCGAACAGGGCGTTCTCGACCAGGACGCCGGCGCCCGTGAGCCGGTTGAGCAGGGAGGACTTGCCGGCGTTGGTGTAGCCCGCGATGGCGACGGACGGCACCTTGTTCCGCCGGCGCTCCTGGCGCTTGATCTCGCGGCCGGTCTTCATCTCCGCGATCTCCCGGCGCATCTTCGCCATCTTCTCGCGGATCCGGCGCCGGTCGGTCTCGATCTTGGTCTCACCGGGACCACGCGTGGCGAGGCCGCCGCGACCGCCACCCATCTGCCGGGACAGCGACTGGCCCCAGCCTCGCAGCCGCGGCAGCATGTACTGCATCTGCGCGAGCGCGACCTGCGCCTTGCCCTCTCGGGACTTGGCGTGCTGGGCGAAGATGTCCAGGATCAGGGCCGTGCGGTCGATGACCTTGACCTTGACCACGTCCTCCAGCTGGATGAGCTGGCCGGGGCTGAGCTCACCGTCGCAGATGACGGTGTCCGCGCCCGTTTCGATGACGACGTCCCGCAGCTCGGCGGCCTTGCCGGAGCCGATGTAGGTGGCCGCGTCGGGCTTGTCGCGGCGCTGGATGACGCCGTCGAGCACCTGCGCGCCCGCCGTCTCCGCGAGGGCGGCCAGCTCCGCGAGGGAGTTGTCGGCGTCCTGGGCGGTTCCGGTGGTCCACACGCCGACGAGCACGACCCGCTCCAGGCGGAGCTGGCGGTACTCGACCTCGGTGACGTCCTCCAGCTCGGTGGACAGTCCCCCCACGCGGCGCAGGGCGGCGCGCTCGGAACGGTCGAACTGTTCGCCGTCACGCTCGCCGTCGATCTCGTGGCTCCAGGCGACGTCCTCTTCCATCAGGGCATCGGCCCGAAGACCTTCGGGATAGGCGTGCGCGAGGCGCTGGGTGTCCTGGGAAGGGGAAGAAGAGGAGGTCATTGGATCCTTACGTCGATGGGAATGCCGTTACGGCGCGTCCGGGAGGTACCTGGACCGCTCGTGGTGTCCAACGCTCGGGTACCCCGGGAGATTCCCGTGTCCCGTGCGGCGCCGACCGAATGATGGTCGCACGGGACGGCACGTCTCGTCACCGGGTTATCGCCGGGTGTGCGCCTTGGTGGCCTGGTCGGGCGGTGCGCTCTTCCAGTCGGGGTGGCCGGGCATGGGCGGGGTCTTCTCGCCGTACAGCCAGGCCTGGAAGAAGCCGCCCAGGTCGCGGCCGGCGACGGCCGAGGCCAGCCGCACGAAGTCGGCGGTGGTGGCGGTGGAGTCCCGGTGCTGCTGGACCCAGAGCCGTTCCAGCCGCTCGAAGGCGGGCCGGCCGATCTCCTGCCGCAGGGCGTACAGCACGAGCGCGGCGCCGTCGTAGATGTTGGGCCGGAAGATGCTGATCTTCTCGCCGGGCACGGGCGCCTTGGGCAGCGCGGGCGGGCCGCCGGACTGGCGCCAGCGGTCGGAGGCACCGTAGGCGGCCTTCATGCGGTCCACCATGGGCCGCTTCGCGGTCTCCTCGGAGTACAGCGCCTCGTACCAGGTGGCGTGGCCCTCGTTCAGCCAGACGTCGGACCAGGTGCGGGGGCTGACGCTGTCGCCGAACCACTGGTGGGACAGCTCGTGCACCATGACCGATTCGACGTACCACTTGGGGTAGGCGGGCTCGGTGAACAGTTCCTTCTCGAACAGCGAGAGGGTCTGGGTCTCCAGCTCGAAGCCGGTGGACGCCTGTGCCATGAGCACGCCGTACGTCTCGAACGGGTACCTGCCGACCTTGTTCTCCAGCCAGGCGATCTGGCCGGGGGTCTTGGCGAGCCAGGGTTCGAGGGCCTTGCGGTCGGCGCTGGGCACGACGTCCCGGACGGGCAGCCCGTGCGGTCCCTGGCGGCGCACCACGGCGGAGCGGCCGATGGACACCTGGGCGAGTTCGGTGGCCATGGGGTGCTGGGTGCGGTAGGTCCAGGTGGTGGTGGTCCCGACCCGGTCCGCTCCGGCGGGCAGGCCGTTGGCGACGGCGGTCCAGCCGTTCGGCGCGGTGATCCGGAAGGTGAACATCGCCTTGTCGGAGGGGTGGTCGTTGCAGGGGAAGACCAGGTGCGCGGCGTCGGCCTGGTTGGCCATGGCCAGGCCGTCGGTGGTGCGCACCCACCCGCCCTCCTGGTTCTTGCCGGCGACGGGGTCGCTGGTGTGCCGCACGGTGATCCGGGTCCACAGGCCCCTGTGCAGGGAGTGGGCCGGGGTGACGACCAGGTCGTCGCCGGCCGTGGAGAAGTCGGCGGGGCGTCCGTCGACCTCGACGCTCTGGACGGTGCCGTGGGCGAAGTCGAGGTTCACGCGGTCGAGGTCGGCGGTGGTCCAGGCGTCGATGGTGGTGACGGCCTGCAGCGGCTTGTCGTTGGTGCCGGGGTAGGTGAGGTTCAGGTCGTACGAGGCAACGTCGTAGCCGGGATTTCCCAGGTACGGGTAGAGCCGGTCGCCGACGCCCAGGGGCTCGGCCGGGGCCGCGGCGGCGAGGAGGCAGACGGAGACGGCGGAGGCGAGCAGGGCCGCCTTCCGGTGCCGGGTGATCCGGGGCTTGGACCGAAGGCGAGGGGTGAGCAGCATGGACCACCGCTACCAGTGCCTCCGGGCGTTGCCGCGGAGCCGCGCACCCGACCCACCCGAACGGGTTGGGGAGCGAGGTCCTTCCTGCCGCATGCCGGGCGCCCGGGCCGAGGTCTCCGGTCGCCCTGCCGCGGGCCCGGACACAGCCGTCGGTCACCTCGCCGGGCCGGCGCGGGCCGACGGCTTGTCAGTGCTGGGCCCGGCCCACGTCGTACACCCCGGGCACGTCCCGCATGGCGCGCATCAGGCCCGGGAGTCGGGCCGCGTCGGGGAGCTGGAGGGTGTACGTGTGGCGCACGCGCTGCTGGCTGGGCGGTTCGACCGTGGCGGAGACGATCTCCGCGCCCTCCAGGGCGATCGCCTCGGTGAGATCGGCGAGCAGGTGGGGGCGCCCGAACGATTCAGCGACCAGTGTGACCCGGCATTCGGCGGTGTCTCCCCAGCGCACGCCGATCTCCGCACGCCCCCGGCTCTTCATGGGCGCCACCGCCGCGCACTCCGCGCGGTGCACGGTCACCACTCCCCCGCGGACCGCGAAGCCGGTGATCTCGTCGGGCGGTACGGGCGTACAGCACCGGGCGAGCCGTACAGAGGCACCTGGCAGGTCCGCGAGGACGTCGGCGCCGCGCGGCCGGGGCGCGGGGGCGGTGTCCGCGGGACCGGCGGGGGCGGCGGATTCGGCCGGCGCACCCGTGGGGCGTGCGGGAGCGGCTGCCTCCTGCCGTCCGGGGCGGGTGCCGCTCGGCTCCCCGGTGTCGGCGTCGCCCCCCGGGTGTGTCGCGAGCCAGCGCTGGATGGCGATGCGGGCGGCCGGGGTGTGGGCATGGTCCAGCCACTCGCGGGACGGCTCGGAGGCGGGGTCCTGGCCCATCAGGAGCTGGACGGTGTCGCCGTCCTTGAGGACGGTGCTGAGCGTGGCGAGGCGGCCGTTGACACGGGCGCCGATGCAGGCGTGCGCGTCCTCGCCGTACTGGGCGTAGGCGGCGTCCACACAGGTGGCTCCCTCGGGCAGGCCGAGGGTGCCGCCGTCGGGGCGGAACACGGTGATCTCGCGGTCCTGGGCGAGGTCCTCCCGCAGCGTGGACCAGAAGGTGTCGGGGTCGGGGGCGGCCTGCTGCCAGTCGAGGAGCCGGGAGAGCCAGCCGGGCCGGGTGGGGTCCGCGCGCTCGCCGTCGGCCGGGTCGTCGGCGCCCGGGGCGTACGGGTTCCCGAGCGCCACGACACCCGCCTCGGCGACCTTGTGCATCTGGTGGGTACGGATGAGGACTTCGACGACCTGGCCGTCCGGTCGGGCGACGGCGGTGTGCAGCGACTGGTAGAGGTTGAACTTGGGTACGGCGATGAAGTCCTTGAACTCCGAGACGACCGGCGTCATACAGGTGTGCAGTTCGCCGAGGACGCCGTAGCAGTCGGCGTCCTCGCCCACCAGCACCAGCAGCCGGCCGAAGTCGGCGCCGCGCAGCCGGCCCCGCTTGCGGGCGACGCGGTGGACGGAGACGAAGTGCCGGGGGCGGATGAGGACTTCGGCCTGGATGTCGGACTCGCGCAGCACACCGCGCATCTCCTCGGCGACCTCGGCGAGGGGATCGGCCTCGCGCGCGGCGTTCCCGGCGATGAGTTCCCTGGTGTGCTCGTACTCCTCGGGGTGGAGGATGGCGAAGACCAGGTCCTCCAGCTCGGTCTTGAGGGCCTGCACTCCGAGGCGCTCGGCGAGCGGGATGAGGACGTCACGGGTGACCTTGGCGATCCGCTCCTGTTTCTCGGGGCGCATCACGCCGAGGGTGCGCATGTTGTGCAGGCGGTCGGCGAGTTTGATCGACATCACGCGCACGTCGCTGCCGGTGGCGACGAGCATCTTGCGGAAGGTCTCGGGTTCGGCGGCCGCCCCGTAGTCGACCTTCTCCAGTTTCGTGACCCCGTCGACGAGATAACGAACCTCTTCGCCGAACTGTTCCCGCACCTGCTCCAGCGTCACATCGGTGTCCTCGACCGTGTCGTGCAGCAGCGAGGCCGTCAGCGTCGTCGTCTCGGCGCCGAGTTCCGCGAGGATGAGGGTCACGGCGAGAGGGTGCGTGATGTACGGTTCCCCGCTCTTGCGCATCTGGCCGCGGTGCGAGGACTCCGCCAGGACGTAGGCGCGGCGCAGGGGTTCGAGGTCGGCGTCGGGATGGTGGGCGCGGTGCGCGTCCGCGACATGGCTGATCGCGTCGGGCAGTCTGCCGCGTACGGCGGGGCCGAGCAGTGCGACGCGGCCGAGCCGCCGCAGGTCGATCCGGGGCCGGGACTTCCGGCGGGCCGCCGTGGGCGCCACAGACGGCGTCAGCGCCTGTGGCGCCGGGGGCGCTACCGGGCCAGGCGTCGCAGGATTCGTGGCCTCCGCACTCATGGGCACCTCCGGCTCGTGGACCGGTGGACGGGGCCCCAAGGGCGTACGAGGCTCAGGGATGGCGACGTTCCCCCGTCCGTGCCGGTGCTTGATGCTACCGAGCCCAACACGCCCGACCGACCGCCTCCGGGCGAGCGTGAAACGGATCACCCATTCGAGCGACCGCACCGAGGTTTAGGGTTTACGCCAAGTGCCCTTGAGTCGGCCGGGGTTTCGAACGACCCCGGCCGTGAGTACGTGCTGGTCCGTACGGGCGGGGCCGCAAGGCTCCCGGTCCAGCCGGATCAGCGGACGGCGTTTTCCAGCCATTCGGCGTCGATCTCGCCCTCGGCGACGATCACGGCGGGCCCGGTCATCTCGATCTCGCCGTCGGGCCGCTCGGTGATGACCAGGCGCCCGCCGGGCACGTCGACGGTGTACGTCGCCGGGGTGCCGGTGACGGCCGGGTCGGCCCCGTCGCGCCGCGCGGTGGCCACGGCGACGGCGCACGCGCCGGTGCCGCAGGAGCGGGTCTCGCCGGAACCGCGCTCGTGCACGCGCATGGCGACGTGGCGGGGGGCGCGGTCGACGACGAACTCGACGTTCACCCCGTCCGGGTAGGTGCCCGCGGGACTCACCGGCGGCGGGTCGAGCAGACGGCCGGCCTCTTCGAGGTCGGTCACGAAGGCGACCGCGTGGGGGTTTCCCATGTTCACGTTGCGGGCGGGCCAGCTGTGCTCGCCGACGCTCACCATGACGTCCCCCTCGGGGAGGCGGGCGCTGCCCATGCCGACGGTGACGTCACCGTCCTTCGCGATGTGTACGGACTTCACACCCGCGCGCGTGGCGATCGTGAGGTCCCCTTCGGCCACCTGACCGGCGTGCTGGAGGTAGCGCGCGAACACACGGACGCCGTTGCCGCACATCTCCGCGATGGAGCCGTCGCTGTTGCGGTAGTCCATGAACCACTCGGCCTCGGCGGCCATGGCCCGGGCCTCCGGGTGCGCGGCGGACCGTACGACGTGCAGCACCCCGTCGCCGCCGATGCCGGCCCGGCGGTCGCACAGGGCGGCGACGGCGGCCGGGGTCAGGTCGAGGGCGTTCTCGGGGTCCGGGACGATCACGAAGTCGTTCTCGGTGCCGTGACCCTTGAGGAAGGCGATCCGCGTGCTCATTCCTCGATCGTACGGGAGCGCTCCGCCGGGGAGCCGATGGGACGGGGACGGTGGGAACCGCCTCAGCGGAGTCTCGCCACGCGCCAGACGGCGAGGACCACGACCAACGCGACCAGCAGGACGTAGCCGAGGACGACCCGCCAGTCGGAGCGGCGGCCGGAGCCGCGCGGCGGCAGGCCGGGCCAGGTGTAGCCCACCCGGCGGGCGGCCATCATGCCCCAGCCGGCGGCGCACGAGCAGATCAGCAGGCCGAGCATGGCGATGACGGCACCGCTGTCGCCGAAGTCGAAGGCGAGCGGGAAGGCGAACATCAGGGACCCGACGGCGGAGAGCCCCACGATGGGCGCGAGCTGCCAGATGCGCAGCCGGCGCTGCGGGCGCAGCTCGACCTCGACCTCCGGGCCGCCCGGGTACATCTCCTCCGGCGACGGCCCGTCGGCGGTGACGCCGACAGGCGTCTCGTCGGGTCCGTCGTCGGCCAGACGGTCCTCGGCCAGACGGTCTTCCGCCAGCCGGTCGTCCGTCAGTGGATCTCCGTCCAGAGGATCTCCGGTCCGACGGTCCTCGACGTGCTCCCGGTCGTCACCCTCAGTGGTGACGTGCTCGGCGCTTTGCGCGGTGTCGCGAGGGCCGGCCTCCATCGCCACGCGCCCTCCCAACTAGGCTCCACTTGGTCGATCGAAGCTCGATGATGGCACGACGCCGAAGGCCGGGATGACCGGCGGCGCATCCCGATGCCATCACGTGATCAGGCTGTGACCGGTCGTTCGACCAACGTCAGGGCCAGCCGCGGCAGTTCCCCGCGGTCCGCCGAGGCCCCGCTCAGCCAGTGCACGCGGGGGTCCCGCCGGAACCAGGAATCCTGCCGGCGCGCGAAGCGCTTGGTGGCACGGACGGTCTCGGCCCGCGCTTCCGCTTCGGTGCACTCCCCCGCGAGCGCCGCGAGCACCTGCTGGTAACCGAGCGCACGCGACGCCGTACGCCCCTCGCGGAGCCCCTGCGCCTCCAGGGCGCGCACCTCGTCCACGAGGCCCTCGTCCCACATCCGGTCCACCCTGCGCGCGATACGGTCGTCCAGTTCCGGACGAGCCACGTCGACGCCGATCTGGACGGTGTCGTAGACGGAGTCGTGCCCCGGCAGGTTCGCGGTGAACGGCTGACCGGTGATCTCGATCACCTCGAGCGCCCGGACGATACGGCGGCCGTTGCTCGGCAGGATCGCGCGGGCGGCCTCGGGGTCGGCGGCGGCCAGGCGGGCGTGCAGCGCACCGGGGCCGCGCAGCGCGAGCTCCTCCTCCAGCCGGGCCCGGACCTCGGGGTCGGTGCCCGGGAACTCGAGGTTGTCGACCGCCCCGCGGACGTACAGGCCGGAGCCGCCGACGAGGATCGGCCAGCGGCCCTCGGCGAGCAGAGCGTCGATCCGCGCGCGGGCCAGTTTCTGGTACTCGGCGACCGAGGCGGTGACCGTCACGTCCCAGATGTCCAGCAGGTGGTGCGGGACGCCGCCGCGTTCCTCGGGCGTCAGCTTGGCGGTGCCGATGTCCATCCCCCGGTACAGCTGCATCGAGTCGGCGTTGACGACCTCGCCGTCGAGCTGCTGGGCCAGAAAGACGCCGAGATCGGACTTTCCGGCCGCGGTGGGACCTACGACGGCGATGACGCGCGGGGCGACGGATGCACTGCTCACCGCACCAGTCTCGCAAACCTCCGGACGGGCTCTCGAACGAGTTACGTGACGGCGTGTGAACCGGGTCGTTGCCCGTGGCGAGGTGCCGCCTGCCCGGACTCCCGGAGGCGGTGACCCGGGCGGCGCAACCCTACGCACCGGGTGACGCGGGAATTCGCCCGCACGAGTACCGTATGGAGTGGATATGGGCGTGTTTGCACGACTCCTCGGCAGGTCGAAGGCGACGCAGGAGCCGTCGGCCGCCGAGGCCCCGGCCGGTTGCGAGCCGGACGAGGCCGAGGCGGCAGCGGAGTCGGCGGAGGCGAAGGGAGCCGAACCGGCGGAGGCGCGGGGCTCGGCCGAGGAGGAGCGTGAGGGCATGCCGGCACGGATCGAGGCCGGTACGGAGGACGACGCTTCCCAAAGCACCGGCATCCCCAAGCAGCAGTCCGCCGAGGAGGCCGCCGACAACGAGGCCGGCGACGGCGCCCGCAGGTGACTGTCCCGTGAGGGAAGGTCCGTGAGGGAAGGTGGACCATGAGTCTGATGGACAACGTGAAGGCCAAGCTCGCGCCGGCCAAGGACAAGGTGTCGGATCTCGCGCGACAGCACGGGGGCAAGGTCCAGCACGGAATCGACAAGGCCGCGAAGGCCGTCGACGAGCGGACCAAGGGCAAGTACAGCGAGAAGATCCACGCGGGCACGGGCAAGGCGAAGGAGGCGATGGACCGCCTCGCGCACAAGGACGGCACGCACACGACGGCGACCCCCACCGACCCGGTGACTCCCACCCGGCCGGAAGGCCCGCCGCCGACCTCCTGATCCTGACGGTTCAGGCCCGCTCGCCGGTCTCCGTCGGTACGACAGGGTGATCGTCCCGACGGAACGGTGACCGCCCCGGCAACACGGTGATCGTCCCGGCGGGCACGCCGACGGCGGGAACCGGCCGAGAGGACGACTGGCGGACGGCCGCGGAGCCGAACGGCTCCCGGCCGTCCGGCATGTCCGCTAGGACCAGGTGGCGACCAGGTATCCCACGCCGTACGGCGCGTCCTCGTACAGCAGGTTCCCGCCGAGGTCCGCGCCCTCGGCGGCTCCCGCGAGGACCTGCCAGGGGGCGCGGCCGGCGGCCTTCAGCTCCTGTGCCAGCTCGGCGTCCAGCGCCCGGACCCCGGCCACGTCCGCCGCACCCAGCACCCGCGCGACCTCGGCGTCGAAGGGCGCCGCCCGCTCGTCGAGGTAACCCGGTGCCTTGACGGAGCGGCAGGCGCTGGCGTCTCCCATCACCAGCAGCGCCACCCGTCCGGCCCGGGCGCCGATCTCCCGCCCCACGTCGACGCACCGCTCGGGCGCGAGCGGTTCGCCGATGCCGAGCCCCTCGATCGGGGCGTCCGCCCAGCCGGTCCGTTCCAGCAGCCAGGCGCCGACGGCCAGCGACGGCGGCAGCTCACGCTCGGCGACGGTCTCCGGCGCGGCGCCCAGCCGGACGTCCAGGTCGACCCCGAACCCGCGGAAGGAGCCCGGGGTGCCCTGCGGGAACGGACCGCGCCCGCTGTGCTCGGCGGGACCGAGGACCACCAGCAGATCCGGGCGGGCGGCGGCGAGCACGCCGAGCGCGTCCGCGCACGCGGCGCGCGCCGCGTCCAGTTCGGGCGCGGCGCCGGCGGCGACCTCGGGCACGAGCAGCGGCGGACAGGGGCAGACTGCGGCGGCGACAAGCATGATCGGCAGCGTACGCCGTCAGCGACCGATCACCCCGGAGTGGTACTCGGGTCCGATCGGCCCCGAGTACCACTCCGGCTCGGTGAACAGGTCGCGTGCCGGGGCCGGTCCAGGCGCACGGAATCCGCGCTCCCCGCGTCCCGACTGCCGGCGAGTGCCCGGCTGTGTCCGGTCAGTCGCAGCCGCAGCCGCTGCCCGTGGCGACCGGCAGCGGCGCCGGCACACCGATCTTCGGCAGACCGAGCATGACGCCGGCCGGCTTGGCGGCCTCGGCGGCGTTGCGCTTCTCCCAGGCATCCCCCGCGCGCGTGCGGCGCACGTCGAGGACGGCGCCCTCGGCGAGGAGATGGTGCGGGGCGGCGTACGTCACCTCGACGGTGACCACGTCACCGGGGCGCACCTCCTGCTCCGGCTTGGTGAAGTGGACCAGGCGGTTGTCGGCGGCGCGGCCGGAGAGACGGTGGGTGGCGCCGTCCTTGCGGCCCTCGCCCTCGGCGACCATCAGCTCCAGGGTGCGGCCGACCTGCTTCTTGTTCTCCTCCCAGGAGATCTCCTCCTGAAGGGCGACGAGACGCTCGTAGCGCGCCTGGACGACCTCCTTGGGGATCTGGTCCTCCATCGTCGCGGCCGGGGTGCCGGGGCGCTTGGAGTACTGGAAGGTGAAGGCCTGGGCGAACCGCGCCTCGCGCACCACGTGCAGCGTCTGCTCGAAGTCCTCCTCGGTCTCGCCGGGGAAGCCCACGATGATGTCGGTGGTGATCGCGGCGTGCGGGATGGCCGCCCGCACCTTCTCGATGATCCCGAGGTAGCGCTCCTGCCGGTAGGAGCGGCGCATCGCCTTCAGGACGGTGTCCGAGCCGGACTGCAGCGGCATGTGCAGCTGCGGCATCACGTTCGGCGTCTCGGCCATGGCGGCGATGACGTCGTCCGTGAAGTCGCGCGGGTGCGGGGAGGTGAACCTGACCCGCTCCAGCCCCTCGATCCGTCCGCACGCGCGCAGCAGCTTGCTGAAGGCCTCGCGGTCGCCTATGTCCGAGCCGTAGGCGTTGACGTTCTGACCGAGCAGCGTGATCTCGGACACGCCCTCGGCGACCAGAGCCTCCACCTCGGCGAGGATGTCGCCGGGGCGGCGGTCCTTCTCCTTGCCGCGCAGCGCGGGGACGATGCAGAAGGTGCAGGTGTTGTTGCAGCCGACGGAGATCGAGACCCAGGCCGCGTAGGCGCTCTCCCGCCGGGTCGGCAGGGTGGACGGGAACGCCTCCAGCGACTCGGCGATCTCGACCTGCGCCTCCTCCTGGACGCGGGCGCGCTCCAGCAGCACGGGCAGCTTGCCGATGTTGTGGGTGCCGAAGACGACGTCCACCCAGGGCGCCCGGCTCACGATGGTGTCCCGGTCCTTCTGCGCGAGGCAGCCGCCGACCGCGATCTGCATACCGGGCCGCGAGGCCTTCCTCGGCGCGAGCCGGCCGAGGTTGCCGTAGAGCCGGTTGTCGGCGTTCTCCCGTACGGCGCAGGTGTTGAAGACGACGACGTCCGCGTCCCCGTCCGAGCCCTCGGGCGCGCGCACGTATCCGGCCTCCTCCAGCAGTCCGGACAACCGCTCGGAGTCGTGGACGTTCATCTGGCACCCGTAGGTGCGGATCTCGTACGTCTTGGATGATCGAACGTCCACTGCCGGGCTCCGGTCGCTGCTGCTGGTCATGCCTCAAGAGTAGGCGGTTCCCCGGAGCCCCTTTTCCCGCTTCCCGGAGGGGACGGCCCCGCTTCCGGGGCGACCGGCTACTCGTCCGGCACACGCAGGATCGCCAGGGTGATGTTGTCGGGGCCGCCCTCCGCGATGGCGGCCTTCCACAGCTCGAAGGCCGCCCGGCTGTCGTCGTGCTCGCGCATCACCTCGTCGATCGCCTCCGGCGGCAGCGGATCGGTCAGACCGTCGGTGCAGATGAGGTAGCGGGCGCCGGGCGTCAGAGGCTCGGTCGTGACGTGGGGGCGGACGGCCCGGTACGTGCGGGTGCCGCCCAGGCACTGGGTCACGATGGAGGTGGTGCGCCTTCCGGGTTCGAGCGGGGGGCTGTCGTCGACGCTCACCTGACGGAGCCCGTCCCCCGAGGCCGCGAGGACCCGGCTGTCGCCGACGTTGAACACCAGCAGCGAGTCGGGGAGTACGACGGCGCCGGCGACCGTCGTCCCCATGGCGGCGAACTCACCTCCCGCGTCGCCGCCGGCGGCCTCGTACACGGCACGGTTGCAGGCGTTGAGCGCGTCACGGACGGCGTCCTCGTCGCTCAGGGCCGGCCCGTTCATCGCGATCCGGCGCACGACCAGCGCGCTCGCCACATCGCCGCCGGGATGCCCGCCGAGCCCGTCGGCGACGGCGACGACCAGGGGTGTGCCGGTCGGGAAGACGAGGGTCTGCGGGCTCTCGGTCACCGTGGCGCACAGCGTCCACGGCCCGACCACGAGGCTGTCCTCGTTGCGTTCGCGGAGCAGCCCCGGATGACTCAGCGCACTCACCGCCACGTACCGCATGGAACGCCACCGCCTTCCGCGCGGGAGGCACCGCCGACCCAGTGGCCCTCTCCGGATCCGGATCGACCGCGAACCCCGGCCGAGCCGCCGCCACTGGTCCTTCCTTCAAGGGTAGGCCGCCCCGTGGATGCGCATCCGGTCGTCCTTCCGGCAGCACCCCCGTGCGCGCGTCGGTGCCGGAAACCCGGTGGAGGGTCCGGCCCGGCGGTGTCTAAGGTCGCGGGATGAGTACTCGTACCTTCCGCGTCACCGTACGCGGTGTCTTCGACGGTCTCACCGAGGCACAGCGGGCCTCGCTGCTGGTCGACGCCGCCCGACACGACGTCCTGAAAGCCGCGTTCACCGCCGAGGGACACCTCACCTACGACATCGCCGCCCGGCCGGCCTTCACCTTCCGCTTCTCCGACACGGGGGAGGAAGAGGAGGACATCCTGGAGGCGACCGAGCGGGCCGAGGAGGCGGTGAGGACCTGGCTGACCGACCGCGGCTACGGCTTCAAGAACCTGCGGTCCACCGCCGAGGACCTCTCCCAGGCGCCTCTGAGCAAGCGGCAGCGTCGAGCGGCCCGTTCACTCGACTCATAAACTTGCGCACTCAAGGAGGCAGCAATGAACGGAGGAACCGGCGGCCATGAGCGATGCCCTGGACGCCGCGCTGCGGCTGGTACGGGCGCAGGCGACGCTCGTACGACGGTTCGATGCCCGACTGAGCGGCCTGCACGGGGTCAGCCTCGCCGACTTCACCCTGCTGCTACGGCTGGGTGAGGCGCCCGGCGGCCGGATGCGCCGGGTCGATCTGGCCGAGGCGCTGGGGCTGACGGCTTCCGGGGTCACACGGGGACTGGCTCCCCTGGAGAGGATCGGACTGGTGACCCGCGAACCGGACGCCCGGGACGCGCGGGTCGCCTACGCCACGCTGACCACGGCGGGCCGGCAACGGCTCCGGGAGATGGTGGCCACGGCCGAGGAGACCGCCGGGGAGTTGTTCGCCGGCCCGGCGTGGGGCGGGGACGACCTCGCTCTGCTGTCGGGCCTGCTGACCCGACTCGGCGGAACAGGGCTTGCCGGGCGCTGAGTTCGGACCGCCTATCCGGGCGGCCTTCCGGTCGTCGGCACTGGAGACGGGAGCGGGTCGCCGCTTCCCGCAGACGGCGACCCGTTCACGGTTTCCGGTCAGCACTGACGTGAACTCGCCGTGTGGCACGTCACGTTGCGATGTGGCCGGTTTGTGAGAGGCCGGTGAGGGCGGCCATGGCATGCTCATGGCCCATCACCGAGTTACCGACTGGTTCTACCTGCGAGTAGGCCGTTCCTCGGTGCATGTCGAGTACCTCTCCGCCACCCCCCACCTCCTTCAGGAACAACCTTGCGCAGACGCATGAGGCACAGGCGTGTCCTGCTGCCCGCCTTCGCCGTGACCACCCTCTTCCTCGCCTCCGCCTGCTCCTCGCCGGCACCGCACGCCGGGCAGTCGGCGGCGGCCGAGCACGGCCAGCGGATCAAGACCGACACCGTCCCCGCCGACGACCACTCGGACCACTCGCTCACCGTCGCCGCCGCTCCCACCGCCACCGCGACCGCCACGGCCGGTCCGGGCACCGCCGGCCGGCAGGCGCACAGGACCACGCTCAAGGTCAGCTCGTACGACAGCCGCACCAGGCGCGCCGTCATCTCCGACAAGGCCAAGGGGAAGGGGAGTTCACCGAGCGCGACACCCACCCCCTCCGCCGGCTCGACCGCCCCTCCCCGCACGGCCGCCGTCGGCGACGTCATCGCCAGCGCGCCCGCGCCGGGCGCGCCGCACGGGCTGCTCGCCAAGGTCACCAAGGTGATCGGCGAGACCGGTCACGGCACGGAGGTGCAGACGGAACCGGCCGCGCTGAACGCGCTGCTCGGCGACGACACCGCGAAGGGCGACGTGCCGGTCGACCCGTCCGCGTTCACCGTCGACAAGCTGCTGCCCGATGTGAAGGTGTCCTGGTCCAAGGCCGGTGACGTGCACGTCGGCCCCAAGGGCGCGAAGGTGCCGCTCGGCAGCCTGCGGCTCGACGTGAGCGCCGAGATCCCCACGGCCAAGGACGCACCGGTCTCCGCCACCGCCTCCATGCACGGCTTCGTCCAGGTCGCACCGCAGGTCGACTTCGCCTACGGCGGCGCCGGGACCGACACCGCACCCGGGTCGGCGTACCTGGGTGTGTCCGGTGACTGGACCTCCGGCTGGGCGGTCAAGGGCCGGGCCGCCGCGGCCACCGGAACACCGCTGCGCATCCCGTTCGCCAAGCTGCACGCCGACCCCGTCCTCCAGGTGGGTCCCGTCCCGGTCGTCGTCAACCTGGACCTCACCTGCTACGCGCAGATCAGCGGCGACGGGCATGTCACCGTCGACGTCGAGCAGAGTCTCAAGGGCGACTTCAAGGCGGGCGGCACCTTCGGCCCGGCCAGGGGATGGACGCCGGTCAGCTCCTCGGACATGACGAGCACCCCGGTACGCGCGTCGCTCAGCTCGGCCGGAAGCGTGAAGACGGCGCTCGGCGCCGAGGCCTCCGTCGGTCTCTACGGCACCGTCGGCGTCACCGCGGACCTCGCCCCCTATCTGCGCGGCGAAGCCGCCGGGACGGTCACCGCCGCCTCCGACGGCAGCCGGCCGACGGCCGAGGGCACCTGGGCCGCGTACGGCGGCGTCGACCTGTCCGGCACCCTGCGCCTGCAGCTGTCCATCTTCGGCACGCCGGTCATCCAGCGGAGCATCCCGCTGGGCGCCCTGCACCGCGAGTGGAAGCTGGCGGGCGGCTCGCTGGGGGCGTAGCGGTCACTCCGGCACCGTGAGCCGGGTTCTCGCGCCCGAGTCGCCTCCGGCACGCGAGCCCGGTTCCGGCACCGTGCGCGGCGCGTGAACGTAGCCGGACGGCTCAGCCCGGTATCCAGCCCTGGCCGCGCAGCACGGCCGACACGTCCGGCGCCCGGTAGTGCTCCCCCTTGAGGACCTTGCCGTCGGCCCGGCGGGCGACCTGCCCGTCCGGGCCGAGCTTGCTCATGTTGGCGCGGTGGATCTCGGCGATCACCTCGTCGAGGTCGATGCCGTGGACCAGAGCCGTGCCGTACGCCACGTAGACCACGTCCGCCAGCTCGTGCGCGAGCCGGTCCAGTGGGCCCTCGACGGCGACCTCGGCGACCTCCGCGGCCTCCTCGGCGAGCAGTTCCCCGCGGTGGGCGGCCAGTTCGGGGGACACCTCCGCGGGCGTGCTGCGGGTGTCGAGGCCGAAGGCGCGGTGGAACTCACGGACGAGGCCGGCGGGCGAAGTGGTCATACGCCGACTCTAAGGGCGGCCACTGACAGAGCCCTCGGGCCGTCCCGGCAGGGCCTTCCGGACCCGGAGTGACCTCGACCCTGGCCAGCCTCGCGCGTCGCCTGGCAGGATCGCCGCATGTCCAAGGTGTTCCCCCGTATCAGCAGGCGCCGGGCGCTGCAGAGCGCGACCGTCGGTGCCGTGGCCCTCGGGCTGCTGCTGTGGTGGCTGCTGCCCCTGGGCGAGAAGCCGCCGAGCGGGACGATCGTCTTCAGCACCGGGACGTCCCGGGGTGTCTACCAGGAGTACGGCGAGCGGCTGCGCAACGAGATGGCCGAGGACATGCCGGACCTGGAGGTGAAGCTCCTCAAGAGCGCCGGTTCCCAGGAGAACGTCCAGCGGGTGGCCACCGGGAAGGCGGACTTCACCATCGCGGCGGCCGACGCCGTGGAGACGTACGAGCTGCGGCACGGCGAGGGCGCCGGGCGGCTGCGCGGTGTCGCCAGGCTCTACGACGACTACGTGCAGCTCGTCGTGCGCCGCGGCTCCGCCATCAAGAGCGTCGCCGACCTGCGCCACAAGCGAGTGGCGACCGGGCAGCCCGACTCCGGCGTCCGGTTGATCGCCGACCGCGTGCTGCGGGCATCGGGAATCGACCCGCGCAAGGACATCACGCCGGTCGCCGACGGCATCGACATCGGGCCGGGCCGGCTTCAGCAGGGGAAGATCGACGCCTTCTTCTGGTCGGGCGGCCTGCCCACCAAGGGGCTGGTCGCGCTGGCGAAGAAGTCGGCGTTCACCTTCGTGCCGATCGACGACGAGCTGATCACGAGGCTGCACGACGAGGGCCAGGAGGCCCGCTACTACCGGGCGGCCAACATCCCCGAATCCGCCTACCCCGCCGTGCAGCAGGGTCTTCAGGTACCGACGATCGCGGTGTCCAACGTGCTGATCACCCGCGCGGACGTCGATCCGCGGCTGACCGAGTGGGTGACCCGTACGGTGATCGACAGCCGTGACGGCATCGGCGCCCACGTCCACTCGGCACAGCTGGTCGACCTGCGTACCGCGATCTACACCGACCCGCTGCCCCTCCAGGAGGGCGCCCGGCGCTACTACCGGTCGATGAAGCCTTAGCCGGCGTTCCGCCGCGGGTGTCCGCCTCCGGCCATCACCCACCGCGCGCCGGCGGGCACGGCCCGGCCTCTCGCAGCCGGTTCCCCGACCGGCCATCGCCCCACCGGACCGGCCTCGAACCGGACAGGCCCAGGAACCTGACAGGCCCTCGGACCGGTCAGACCCGCTGCCCGCTGTCCGCGTTCCGCGGTACCGAGACCGTCACCCGCAGCCCGCGCGGCTCGTGGTGGCTGTAGTCGATCGAGCCGCCGCCCGCCGCGAGCAGGGCGCGCGTGATCGACAGGCCGAGGCCCGAGCCCTTGACGTTCTGGTGCCGGCCGCTGCGCCAGAAGCGGTCGCCCACACGCTCGAGTTCCTCGCCGGTGAGTCCGGGGCCGGTGTCGGTGACGACGACCGTGGAGGTGTCGCCGTCCGCGGAGACGCTGACCTCGACGGTGCCTCCTTCGGGTGTGAACTTCACGGCGTTGTCGATCACCGCGTCCAGCGCGCTGGACAGGGCGATCGGGTCGGCCCAGGCGGTGAGGGGCGGGCGGTCGCCGGTGAGCCGGACGTCCTTGGCGTCGGCGGCCGGTGACCAGGCGGCCACCCGCTCCTCGGCCAGGGCTCCGATGTCGGTCAGCCGGAGGTCCGCCTCGGCGTGCTCGGCCAGCGCCAGGTCGAGCAGGTCGTCCAGGACCTGCGCGAGGCGCTTGCCCTCGGTGCGGACCGAGGCGATCTCCTCGTTGCCCTCGGGGAGCTCCAGGGCGAGCAGTTCGATGCGCAGCAGCAGCGCCGAGAGCGGGTTGCGCAGTTGGTGCGAGGCGTCGGCGACGAAGGCGCGCTGCTGCTCCAGCACGTCCTCGACGTTGTCCGCCATCTCGTTGAACGAGCGGGCCAGCCGTCTGAGTTCCGGCGGGCCACCGCCCACCGCCACGCGGGACTTCAGGCGTCCGGTGGCGATGTCGTGGGTGGTGGCGTCCAGGATCCGTACGGGGCGCAGTACCCAGCCGGTCAGGCGCAGCGCGGCGCCGACGGCGAGCAGCATGGCCGCGATCTCGCCGGCTCCGATGAACAGCCAGCCGCGCAGGATCTGCGACCGCATCTGCCCGGTGGGCGAGTCGGTGACCACCACCGCGACGACGTCCCCGTCCCGGATCACGGGGGAGGCGACGACCAGCCGGCTGCGCTGCCAGGGCCACACCTGCCTCGGGTCGTGGCTGCGGCGGCTGAGCAGCGCCTCGTCGAACGCCTCGCGCACCTCCCCCGCGGGCGGTACGAACCAGTCGCCGGGTGCGTTGGCCATCGCCGAACCGTTGCGGTAGAAGACACCCGCGCGTATGCCGTAGACGCCGTAGTAGCTCTCCATCTCACTGCGCAGGGTCTCCCACCGCCCGTCGGTGGTGGTGCGGCGGGAGCCGCTGGGCCCGTCGCTGACGAACTGGGCGAGCGCGGCGAAGCGTGCCGTGTCGTCGATCCGGTCCACGACGACCCGCTGCTGCTGGCCGGCGGCCCAGCTGACGGCCAGCGGGACGCCGAGGGCGAGCAGGACGGCCGCCAGCAGGACGATGAGCAGCGGGAGGAGCCGTGTACGCACCCGTCCTCGCTAGGCGGCCGGAGCGACGAGCCGGTAGCCGACGCCGCGCACGGTCTCGATCAGCGCGGGCATGCGCAGCTTGGCGCGCAGGGAGGCGACGTGCACCTCCAGGGTGCGACCGGTGCCCTCCCAACTGGTGCGCCAGACCTCGCTGATGATCTGCTCCCGCCGGAAGACCACTCCGGGCCGCTGGGCGAGCAGCGCGAGGAGGTCGAACTCCTTGCGGGTCAGCTGGACGACCGAACCGCCCACGCTCACCTGGCGGGTGGGCAGTTCGATGCGTACGGAACCGAGGAGCAGCGCGTTCTCGGCCGCCGCGGCCACGTCCTCGTGGACGGTGCGCCGGCTGACGGCGTGGATACGGGCGAGCAGCTCGCCGGTGTCGTAGGGCTTCACGACGTAGTCGTCGGCGCCCAGGTTGAGCCCGTGGATGCGGGAGCGCACGTCGGACCGCGCGGTCACCATGATCACCGGGGTGCTGGTGCGCTTGCGGATCTTGCCGCAGACCTCGTAGCCGTCCTGGTCGGGCAGGCCGAGGTCGAGCAGGACCACGCCGAAACCCGCGCCCTCGGGGACGAGCGCCTGAAGGGCCTCCTCGCCACTGCGCGCGTGCGTGACGTCGAAGCCGTGCCGCGCGAGGACGGCGGACAGCGCCGCGGCGACGTGGTTGTCGTCCTCGACGAGGAGCAGTCTCACTCCGTCCCCCTCCGGTTCAGCGGTCGTACGGTCTCGGTTCTCTTGCGCCGTGTACTCGACGCACGCGCGCGTGCACCATGGCAGTGACGCCGATTGGTAAGGACGGCGTCAAGAGCGTTCGGGTTGCCCGCCGCTTCCGTTATCCGGCCGATACGCACACAGGTCACAAGTGCTACGACATGTGTCCGCTTGCTATCGGATCGTGATGCTCAGATCTCCCTCAGATGTGATGACGCAGGTCACAGCCGCTCACTACTGTCCTCGGAAACCGAGGAGGACGGAGCCCGAGAGCGATGACCAATGTATCGGTGGCCAAGGAGGACGCGGCCGCATCCGACGAACTGGTCGTCCTGAAGAGCGTCAACAAGCACTTCGGCGCGTTGCACGTGCTCCAGGACATCGACCTGACGATCGCCCGCGGCGAGGTCGTCGTGGTCATCGGGCCCTCCGGGTCCGGAAAGTCGACCCTGTGCCGCACCATCAACCGTCTGGAGACGATCGATTCGGGCGCCATCACGATCGACGGCAAGCCGCTGCCGCACGAGGGCCGCGAACTGGCCCGGCTGCGGGCGGACGTCGGGATGGTCTTCCAGTCCTTCAACCTTTTCGCGCACAAGACCGTGCTCGAGAACGTGATGCTGGGCCAGCTCAAGGTCCGCAAGACGGACAAGAAGCAGGCCGAGGAGAAGGCGCGGGCCCTGCTCGACCGGGTCGGCGTGGGCACCCAGGCCGACAAGTACCCCGCCCAGCTGTCCGGCGGCCAGCAGCAGCGTGTGGCCATCGCCCGGGCACTGGCCATGGGCCCGAAGGTCATGCTCTTCGACGAGCCGACCTCGGCCCTCGACCCCGAGATGATCAACGAGGTCCTCGAGGTCATGCAGCAGCTCGCCCGTGAGGGGATGACCATGGTCGTCGTCACCCACGAGATGGGCTTCGCACGATCGGCTGCAAATCGTGTCGTCTTCATGGCGGACGGCCGGATCGTCGAACAGGCTGCGCCCGACCAGTTCTTCAGCAACCCGCGCAGCGACCGGGCCAAGGACTTCCTGTCCAAGATCCTGCACCACTGACGGCACGCCCCGGTCGCGTCCTACGCGCCACAGGGACCTCGTTCCTCACCACTCAAAGGATGTTCACCATGAAGCTCCGCAAGGTCACCGCCGCCTCGGCCGTCCTGCTCTCCCTGTCCGTGGCAGCCACCGCGTGCGGCGGCGACAAGAAGGACGACAACAGCTCCTCCGGCGGCGGCAAGAAGATCACCATCGGCATCAAGTTCGACCAGCCGGGCATCGGCCAGAAGACCCCGCAGGGCTACGCGGGCTTCGACGTCGACGTGGCGACCTACGTCGCCAAGAAGCTCGGTTACGGCGCGGACCAGATCGAGTGGAAGGAGTCGAAGAGCGCCGACCGCGAGACGATGCTGAAGCGCGGGGACGTCGACTTCATCGCCGCTTCCTACTCGATCACCCCGGAGCGCGAGAAGCTCGTCGACTTCGCCGGCCCCTACCTGCTGGCCCACCAGGACGTGCTGGTCCGCGCGGACGACAAGTCCATCAAGTCGCCGAAGGACCTCAACAACAAGAAGCTGTGCTCGGTCACCGGCTCCACCTCGGCGCAGAACGTGCACGACAAGCTGGCTCCCAAGGCTCAGCTGCAGGAGTACCCGACCTACTCCGCCTGCCTGACCGGTCTCCAGAACAAGGCCATCGACGCCCTGACCACGGACGACTCGATCCTCGCCGGTTACGCCTCGCAGTCGCAGTTCAAGGGCAAGTTCCAGCTCGGCGGCTTCAAGATGACCAACGAAAACTACGGCATCGGCGTCAAGAAGGGCAGCGACCTCAAGGCCAAGATCAACAAGGCCCTGGAGTCGATGGTCTCCGACGGTTCGTGGAAGGCGGCCGTGGCGAAGAACTTCGGCCCGGCCAACTACAAGAACGAGCTGGCCCCGAAGATCGGCGACGTCAAGAGCTGAGGCAATGCCCCCGGCGCGCCGCCGCTCCTGACGGAGGCGGCGCGCCCGGGCATCCCTACACGCGGAAGCGCGGGAGATCGTGTTCGACTTTCTTGAAGGTTACGACGTACTGGGCGCCTTCTGGACAACAGTGCAGCTGGCGCTGCTGTCCGCCGTGGGCTCCCTGGTCTGGGGCACCCTGCTGGCCGCCATGCGGGTCGGCCCGGTGCCGCTGATGCGTGGTTTCGGCACCGCATACGTGAACATCGTGCGGAACATCCCGCTCACGGTGATCATCCTGTTCGCCTCGCTCGGCCTCAACCAGACGCTGAACATCAGCCTCGGTGCTGACGACGTCGTCGCGGTCAACTTCCGGCTGGCCGTGCTGGGCCTGATCCTCTACACGTCGGCCTTCGTGTGCGAGGCGATTCGATCCGGCATCAACACGGTGCCGGTCGGTCAGGCCGAGGCGGCCCGGGCCATCGGCCTGAGCTTCACCCAGGTGTTGTTCGTGGTCGTACTCCCGCAGGCCTTCCGCGCGGCCATCGGCCCTCTGACCAACGTACTGATCGCGTTGACGAAGAACACCACTGTGGCCGCGGCGATCGGCGTGGCGGAGGCGGCGTACCTGATGAAGGAGATGCTGGACAAGGAGGCGCTGCTGCTGCAGATCTCCGCGGTCATCGCCTTCGGGTTCATCTGCCTCACCCTGCCGACCGGCCTGATCTTCGGCTGGGTGGGCAAGAAGGTGGCGGTGAAGCGATGAGTTCGGTCCTGTACGACGCCCAGGGTCCCCGCGCCAAGCGGCGCAACATCCTCTACACGGTGTCCTTCGCCGTCGCGGCCGCGGCCGTCGTCTGGTGGGTGTATACGGCCCTCGACGAGAAGTCCCAGCTCGACTGGGTGCTGTGGAAACCGTTCTTCAGCTCCGAGGCGTACACGACGTACATCTGGCCCGGCCTCCAGAACACCCTGAAGGCCGCCGCCCTGGCAATGATCATCGCCTTGCCGTTGGGTGCCGTCCTCGGCATCGCAAGGCTCTCGGACCATGTGTGGGTGCGGGTCCCGGCCACGGTCGTGGTCGAGTTCTTCCGCGCGATCCCGGTACTGGTCCTGATGATCTTCGGTAACGAGCTGTACAGCCAGTACACGAACGTCAGTTCCGACGACCGCCCGCTGTACGCGGTCGTCACCGGCCTGGTGCTGTACAACGCGTCGGTGCTCGCCGAGATCGTCCGCGCGGGCATCCTCGCCCTGCCGAAGGGCCAGTCCGAGGCTGCCATGGCGATCGGCCTGCGCAAGAACCAGGTGATGCGGCTCATCCTGCTGCCGCAGGCGGTCACCGCGATGCTCCCGGCGATCGTCAGCCAGCTGGTGGTCATCGTGAAGGACACCGCGCTCGGCGGCGCCGTCCTCACCTTCCCGGAGCTGCTCGCCTCGGCGAACACGATGAGCGGCTTCTACGGCGCCAACACCATCGCCTCCTTCACGGTCGTCGCCGTCATCTTCGTGGTCATCAACTTCTCGCTGACCTCCTTCGCGAGCTGGCTGGAGCGCCGGCTGCGGCGACGCAAGAAGTCGAGCGGTGCGGTGCTCGGAGCCCAGGACGTGGCCGACATCGCGGGCACGGCCTCGACCGGAACCGCGGCCTGACACCCGTTCAGACCCGAATGCACCACCCGGAGGCAGTGGCATGATCGCCACTGCCTCCGTTCGCTTGACGCAAACTCTGCCAATGGGTTGCATACGTTCTGTGATCGTGCACCCCGCTCCACCTTCCTGTTCACTTGTGACCGTCAGGGCATCGTCACGGGCAGGGGGCGCCGCGTCATGGACCCGGTGATCATCGTCGGAGCGGGGCCCGTCGGGCTCACGCTCGCCCTCGCGCTGGCGCGTCAGGAGGTGCCGACCGTCGTCCTGGACGAGGGGCCCGGCAAGGACGAACCCCGTCCGGCGCGCACCGTCGTACTGCGCGAGGACACGGCCGCCCTGCTGGAGCGGCTGACCGGGGTGCCGCTCGGGGAGCACGGCGTGCGCTGGACCGGATGGCGGTCCCTGCGGCGCAAGCAGGTGGTGACCGAGGTGGAGTTCGGCGAGGACGACCCCGCCGCCCCGCTGCACATCGCCCAGCACGTCCTCACCCAGGCCCTGCGTGCCGCCGCCACCGAGGAACCGCTGGTCGAGGTGGCGGTAGACAGCCGTCTGGACGCCATCGAGCAGGAACGCTCCGGCGTCAGCGCGCACACCCGCGGTGCCCACGGCACCTGGTGGCGCGGCAGCTACCTGGTCGGCTGCGACGGCACCCGTTCGACCGTGCGCAAACTTCAGGACATCCGCTTCCCGGGCCGTACGGCGGTGGAACGACACGCCGTCGCCACGCTACGTGCGGAACTTCCCTGGGAGGGTCGGGCGTTGTTCCATCGGACACCGCCGTGGCGGCAGTCCGGGCCCTCGGCCGCGGAGGTGACCGCCCGCCCCCTCCCGGACGGCGCCTGGCGCCTTGACTGGCTGCTGCCGCCGGGCAAGGACCTGGTGACGCCCGAGACCCTGGTGGCCCTGGTCCGCGAGACCCTCGCGGGCTGGTCCGGCGGTTCCACCCCGGTGTACGAGCTGCTGGACACCGGGGTCCACACCGTGCACCACCGGCTGGCCCGCCGGTGGAGGGTCGGCCGGGTCTTCCTCGCCGGGGACGCGGCGCATCTGCTGGGCGCGTTCGGCACCCAGGGGCTCGACGAGGGCCTGCGCGACGCCGACAACCTGGCCTGGAAGCTGGCCGTCGCCTGGCACCGCGGCCCGCGCGAGGCCTTGCTGGACAGCTACCAGGCCGAGCGACGCGCGGCGGTGGCCGCCCGGTTGCGCGCAGCCGACCAGACGCTCCCGATACTGCGCGGCGGAGGCGGGCTGCGTCACATCGTGCCGGGGGCAGCCCGGGGCCATGACGTCCTGCTCGCCGACGGTCATTTGGGGCGCGGGCCGCTGGGTGCGCCGGGGGCGTACGCCGACTCTCCGCTCGCCCCCCGCCACCTGGAGGCGGACATCGCCGTCGACACCCCGGCCGGCGCGCCGGTCACGGACGTACGAGTCACCGCGGAGGACGGCTCCTTCGTCCAACTGCGCGACCGGCTCGGCCGGGGCGCGCTGCTCGTCGCCCTGATCGCACCCGGGACGGGCGTGTGGGAGCGCAAGCACTGGGTCTCCGCCGGTGTCATGCCGCGGCTCGCGGCGGCCGTGACCGCACTGCCGCACCCGGCGGAGCTGCTGGTGGCGGAGAGCTACCCGGGTGCGCCGGCGCACAGCGTGCTGCTCGTACGCCCCGACGGCCACCTGGTCACCGCGCTGAGCGGGGTCCGGCCGGCCGACCTGTACGCGGCGGCCGAGGCCGCGGTGGGCGGCGAGGTGAAGGAACCGGCGGAGGCCCCCTCCGGCGCGCGCTGACCGTGAGCGCTGTCACCCTCTGTCCACATGGTGACGGTGAGTTGACCGGGCTACGGCGGCGTGCTGTACTCCGGATCGTGACCGACACCTGTGTGCGCCTGTGGCGGAGGGTCCATATGGACCTCGTCCGCTACGCGGGCTGCGTGTGTCGTCCGTCCTGCTGAATTCGCATCTTCTTCTTCCGGGCGCCGTCGCGCGCCTGTCCCGCGAACCTTCCTCAGGACGGTGTACGTGTCTGTCTCCTCTCCTTCCGCGTCCGCTGCCGTCGGCGCCGCGCCCAGCCAGGCGGACCTCCTCGACTTCGTACGGCGCACGGCGGCCGACGCCGAGCTGATCGCCTCCCTCCCGCTCGATCCCGAGGGCCGCACCTGGGTACGGCTGGAGGGGCCCGGTGGCAGTGAGGCCTGGCTGATCGGCTGGCCGCCCGGCACCGGCACCGGGTGGCACGACCACGCCGACTCGATCGGCGCCTTCCTCACCGCGTCGGGTGAGCTCAAGGAGTACTCGCTCGCCGCCCGGCTGCCCACCGACGGCTGGAAGACCCTGGAACTCGACGAGGACGTCGACCGCGAACGCCGGCTGTCCGCCGGGAACGGCCGTACCTTCGGCCACCACCACGTGCACGAGGTGCTCAACGAGTCCACGGACCGGCACGCCGTCTCGGTGCACGCCTACTACCCGCCGCTGCCGCGCATCCGCCGCTACAGCCGCACCGGCCAGGTACTGCGCCTGGAGCAGGTCGAACGCCCGGAGGACTGGCAGTGAGCGACGCCACGAACGCACGACCGACGGGCACGGCCGGAGCGGCAGCGGGTACGGGCGGTCAACAGCCGGTCGGCATCGACGCATTGCTGGATCGTGTCCGCGCCGGATACCAGCGCATCGAGGCGCGAGAGGCGCACGAGGAGGCGCGCACCGGTGAGGCGCTGCTGGTCGACATCCGTTACGCGGCACTGCGTGACCGGGACGGGCTGATCCCCGGCGCGCTCGTCGTCGAACGCAACGAACTGGAGTGGCGTCTCGATCCGCAGGGCAGCCACCGCGTGCCCGAGGCCACCGGGCACGAACTGCGCGTCGTCGTGATCTGCAACGAGGGATACGCCTCCAGCCTCGCCGTGGACTCCCTCCGGCAGTTGGGCCTGCACCGGGCCACGGACCTGGTGGGCGGCTTCCAGGCGTGGCGGTCGGCGGGCCTGCCGGTGGAGCCGGCATCCCGCTGAAGGCGGCCCCAGGCATACGGAACCCCCGTGCGCGGCACGGGGGTTCCTCACTTCTCCGACCTCGGGCCTACTCCTGCGCGGTGGCCACCGTGACCGCCCGTACCCGCAGCGCCGCCCGGCCCGGCACCGCGCTTGCCACGAGGGCCAGGAGGCCGGCGATCCCGACGACGGTGACGTAGAGCAGGGGCGTGACCGAGGGGGCGGCACGGCCTGTCATGCCGAGACTGAACGCGGTGAGCACCGCCAGTGCGATTCCGCTGCCGAGCGAGGTGGCGAGGAACAGGACGGACAGCACCTCGGTGCGCAGCATGCGCAGCACCTGACGCCGGGTGGCTCCGGCGAGGCGCAGCAGGGCGAACTCGCGGACACGTTCCGCGACGGACATCGCGAGTGTGTTGACGACGGCGATGGCGGTGAAGGCGAGGACGAGCCCCATGGCCAGGTAGTTGACCTCGGCGTTCGCCTGCTGCCGTTCGGCCTGGAGACCGTCGGCGGCGGCCGGAGAAAGAATTTCCAAGCCCGGGAACTCACGCAGCGTAGTCGCGAGTTCTCTCTGTGTACGGGTCGTGGCGACGAGGGCGGAGGAGGCGAGCGGGTTGTCGACGTGGCGGGCCACGAGGTCGTGGGCGAAGGTGAGATCGCCGAAGCCGAGACCGCGGGCGTAGACGGCGGCGACGGTGAGCGTGGCGGGCGTGCCGTCGCCGAGGGTGAGTTTCAGGGTGCTGCCGGGCTTCAGGTGGTGCTGATCGGCGGCCAGTTCGCTGACGGCGAGGGTGCCGGGGGCAAGTCGGCCGAGGGAGCCGGCGGTGACGTCGGGGTCCCAGGTGCGGGTCAGGCCGGCCGGGGTGACGCCTTGTGCGGAGTACTTGTCGAGGCCGATGCGGACGGTCGTGCGGACCACCTCGGTGACGGTGTCGTGCCGCGCGCGCAGTCGTTGTGCGGCCTCGCCGGGGACGCCGGGGCCCTGTGCGGCGACGACCCAGTCGGCTCGCACGCCTTCGCGGGCCTGGGTGCGGGCGGCGTCGCCGAGCGTGGACTGGACGAACAGGACGGTGCAGGTCATGCCGATGAGCAGGGTGAGGGGGGTGACGACGGAGGCCATACGGACGGCGTTGCCACGCAGGTTGGCGGTGGCGAGGCGGCCGCTGTGCCCGGTGAGCCGGAGCGGGCCGGCGAGCAGCAGGGCGGCGGCCCGGACCAGGAGGGGACCGAGGAGGGCGACGGAGGTGGACAGGACGACGACGGCGAGGAAGGTCACGGGCGTCGAGGCGGGTTCGGTGCGCAGGGAGGTGAGGAGGACGACGAGGACGACTCCGCCGGTGAGGAGCAGCAGCCCGGCGGCGATGCGGCCCCAGGCGGGGCGGGTGCGTTCGGCCCTGGCCTCGGCGAGGGCCTCGGCGGGGCGGATTCTGGCGACCCTGCGGGAGGCGATCCGGGCCGCGGCCCAGGCGCCGAGCAGGGTGGCGGCGAGGGCGGCGAACGGCGGGAAGACGCTGACGGTGTGTTCGAGGGTGGCGGGTACGGCTCCGAGGGCGACGAACCGGGAGTGCAGCCAGGCGCCCAGCGGCAGCCCGAGCAGCGCGCCGGTGGTGCCCGCCGCCGCGCCGACGATCAGCGCCTCCCGGCCGAGGAGCCTGCGGATCTGTCCGGGAGTGGCGGCGATGGCGCGGAGCAGGGCGAGTTCGCGCCGGCGCTGCTGGACGGTGAGTGCGAAGGTGCCGACCACCACGAGCACGGCCACGAGCAGTGAGGTGCCGCCCATGGCGCCGCCCATGCTGACCAGACGGGTGCGGGCGGCTGCCGCGTCCAGGAACTCGACGGGGCCGCGGGCATCTCCGGTGCTGACCCTGGCGGTGGTGCCGTGCAGCGTCTTCTCCACGGCCTGCCGAACGCGCTCCGGGTCCGCGCCCTTGTCCGGCAGCACACCGAACGCGCTGACCCGGCCCGGGTGTGCGGCCAGCCGACGGGCCTCGGTGGCGGTGAAGAAGAGGGACGTCTGGTGGCGTACGGCGGTGGCCGGGGTGGCGATACCGGTGATCCGGTAGCTGCGCGGGGCCCGTGTGGACTGCACGGTGAGACGGTCACCGGGGCGCAGACGGGCCCGGGCGGCGAGGTCGTTGTCGACGACCAGGTCACCGGCGGTCCGGGGCGCGCTGCCCGTCGTCAGCCGGTACGGCGTGAGCGCGGCGGATTCCCAGGCGTGCCCGTACGCGGTACGGCCGTCAGTGCCGGCCGGGGTCAACGGCTGTGCGAGGAAGGTGAGTTCGGGGACGACATGGGCCACGCCCGGGGTGTGCGCAAGTCTGCCGCCCAGTCGCTCGGGGATCCAGGCCCGCTCGGCGATGGGCTTCGCCTTGTGTTTGACCTTGGTCTTGCCGTGCTTGTGTTTGACGGTGGTCCGGTGGACGTACTGGTCGCCGGAGACGACGACGGGAGCCGCGGCGTAGCGCTCGGTGCGGATGGTGCCGCGCAGCCCGGTGTCGAGGAGGGTGCCGCAGGCGGTGATGAGGGCTGCGGCGCACATCAGGGCGAGGAAGGCGCCGAGGAATCCCGCCTTGCGGGCACGGACGGTCTTGAGGGCATAGCGCAGCATCATCGGGCGGGCTCTCTTCTGTTCTGTTGTGCGCATCGGTTGTGTCGTACGCGGTCGGCCTCGGCGGTGCGTGCCGTGGTCGGGGCGTGCGTACAGACTCGCTCGTGCGGTGGTGCGAGAGCACTGCGGTGGCCCGGCGTCTCGGGAGGGGGGTAACCCCACCATCCTCCGTCGGGGCCGGTGATGCCGGCTGACGCGGACGCGAAGGGGTGAGGGGGTGCCCGCGCGTTCAGCGCTGGGGGGCGTCGGCCGGCCGGCTCCGGCGGACGCCCGGCGCCGTCAGAAGTCCCCGTCCCCGAGGAAGTCCGTGTCCTCGCCCTCTTCCTCCAGGGCCTGGCGGACGACGCGGAGGGCCATGCCTTCGGGGTAGCCCTTGCGGGCGAGCATGCCGGCGAGGCGGCGGAGCCGCTTGTCGCGGTCGAGGCCGCGGGTGGCGCTCAGTTTGCGGGCGACCAGTTCCCGGGCGGTCGACTCCTCCTGCTCGGAGTCGAGTTGGGAGACGGCCTCGTCGATGAGTGCCGAGTCGACGCCCTTGGTGCGCAGTTCCCGGGCGAGTGCGCGCCGTGCGAGCCCCCGCCCGTGGTGCCGGGACTCCACCCAGGCGTCCGCGAACGCGCCGTCGTCGATCAGCCCGACCTCTTCGAACCGCGACAGCACCTCGTCGGCCACCTCGTCGGGGATCTCCCGCTTGCGCAGGGCGTCCGCGAGCTGCTTGCGGGTGCGCGGGGTCCCGGTGAGCAGGCGCAGGCAGATCGCCCGTGCCCGCTCAGCCGGGTCCCCTGAAGACTCCCCCCGCTCGGCCCTCGACGAGGAAGGGGCGCCTTCGTCCTCACCGGGCGCGTCCCCGAAGCCGCGTCGGCGCCGGCCGCGTGCCCGGCCGCCCCGCGTTCCGGCGGTGCGGCGGCCGGGCGCGCCGCCCCCGTGCGGCTCGTCGCCCGCGCCGGCCCGGTACCCGCTGCCATCGTCCTCATGGCTGTCCTGGCCGCGGTATCCGTCGTACGGGTGACCGTCGTCGTCCCCCGTCGGGGCGGAGTCCGGGCGGCCCCCGGTGCCCCTCCCCCGTGGGGCACCGGGGGTGGCGTACTCGTACTCGGCCCAGTCGGTTCGTCGTGTCACGGGTCAGCTCTTGGCTGCGGCGGCCTTGGGCTTGGTGGCCTTGGCGGCAGCGGGGGCGGGCACCGTCTTGGCGTCGTCGGCGGCAGCGGCGGTCCCCGCGGCGTCGGCACCCGGCTCGGCGGCGGGCTCTTCCGGCCGGACCCCCACGCCCAGCTTCTCCTTGATCTTCTTCTCGATCTCGTTGGCCAGGTCGGGGTTGTCCTTGAGGAAGTTGCGCGCGTTCTCCTTGCCCTGGCCGAGCTGGTCACCCTCGTACGTGTACCAGGCGCCGGCCTTGCGGACGAAGCCGTGCTCCACGCCCATGTCGATCAGGCCGCCCTCGCGGCTGATTCCCTGGCCGTAGAGGATGTCGAACTCGGCCTGCTTGAAGGGCGGGGCGACCTTGTTCTTCACGACCTTGCAGCGGGTGCGGTTGCCGACCGCCTCCGTGCCGTCCTTCAGGGTCTCGATACGGCGGATGTCGATGCGCACGGAGGCGTAGAACTTCAGCGCCCGGCCACCGGTCGTGGTCTCCGGGGAGCCGAACATCACACCGATCTTCTCGCGGAGCTGGTTGATGAAGATGGCGGTGGTCTTGGACTGGTTGAGCGCACTGGTGATCTTCCGCAGCGCCTGGCTCATCAGACGGGCCTGCAGACCGACGTGGCTGTCGCCCATCTCGCCCTCGATCTCCGCGCGCGGGACGAGCGCGGCGACGGAGTCGATGACGATGAGGTCGAGGGCGCCGGAGCGGACCAGCATGTCCACGATCTCCAGTGCCTGCTCTCCGTTGTCCGGCTGGGAGAGGATCAGGTTGTCGATGTCGACGCCGAGCTTGCGTGCGTACTCGGGGTCGAGGGCGTGCTCGGCGTCCACGAAGGCGACCTGGCCGCCGGCCTTCTGGGCGTTCGCCACGGCGTGCAGGGTCAGGGTCGTCTTACCGGAGGACTCCGGTCCGTAGATCTCCACGACACGGCCGCGCGGCAGGCCGCCGACGCCGAGGGCGACGTCGAGTGCGGTCGACCCGGTCGGGATGACCTCGATGGGCTCCCTCGACCGCTCGCCCATGCGCATGACCGCGCCCTTGCCGAATTGCCGTTCAATCTGTGCGAGCGCGGCGTCGAGCGCCTTCTCGCGGTCGGTTCCTGCCATGGGTTCCACCCGGTTTGCTTGAGTCGATCGCTTCACGTCAAAGACGCTAACGCCTGGCACTGACAATGCGCCCCGACGCCGGCCCAGCCTGTGGACAACCGCGGGACCTTTCCCGACATACCGGGTCGAAATCCCCTACCGGAAGCCTTGCCTGAGTTTCTATAAGAATGGATGTTCGATTTTGGTGTCAAGCGCGCCACGCGGCCCCCGGGGCTGCCCCCCGATCGCTTCCCGGGCAGCCGGATGCCGCTACTCCCGGTGGCGTACCGAGGGTGTCTTCGACCGGACGACGACCGTGCGGACCGCCCCCGGGAGCCTTGGCCCATGAGGATTCCGAGGATTCCGAGGATTCCGGGGGTTCCGCGCACCGCCGACCGCGTATGTCACGTCACGGGGCTGCTGCTCGTCCTGGCCGGCCTGGCGCACCTGGTGGTGTTCGCCGTCGACGGCGGCCCCTGGGACGGTCCCGTCTCCTGGCGCAAGCCCGTCACGTTCGGGCTCTCCTTCGGAGTGACGCTGATCGCGATCACCTGGGTCACCTCGTACCTGCGGATCGGTGAGCGGCTGCGGACGGTCCTGCTGCTCGTCCTCGCCGCCGACTGCGTGGTGGAGGTGGGCGGCATCACGCTCCAGGCCTGGCGCCGGGTGCCCTCGCACCTGAACATGGAGTCGCCCCTGAACACGGCCGTGTCCATGACGCTCGCGGTGGGCGGCGGTGTCCTGGTGGTCCTGCTCACGTTCTTCGCCGTCGCGTCCTTCCGGCACCGGCCGACGGGCCCCGCGGGCATGCCGCTCGCGGTGCGCTCCGGGTTCGCGCTGCTGCTGGTGGCCCTGGCCTCGGGCGCCGCGATGATCGCGCGCGGTGTCGTCCTGACCCGGACCGGACACCAGGAGGCCGCCTACCACTCGACGGCTCCGCTCAAGCCGCTGCACGGCGTGAGCCTGCACGCGGTCCTCGTCCTCCCCCTGCTGGCCTGGCTGCTGTCCCGCACGCCGTGGAACGAGCGGACGCGCGGGCGGATCGTGACCGCCGCGACGGGCTGCTACGCGACGGCCGTCGCGGCGGCGGGCGTGTGGGCGGCGGCCACCTACTGACGCCGCCGCGCGCATCCGTGCGGGTACGTGCCGGGCCCCGCACCCCGGAGGGAGCGGCCGCTACGACGGCTCCTCGGTCCCGGGCCGGCCCGCCCACAGCCGGCGTACGCGCACGAGTACACCGGGGCTGCTCGACCTGCTGCCGCGGTGACCGAGGACCCGGGGGTCGTCCGTGACGTCGTACCGCTTCACGTACGCCCCGAGGAACGCCTGCAGGGTGGCCACCGCGGGAATGGCGATCAGCGCGCCGACGGCACCGAGCAGGGCGGTGCCCGCGATGACCGAGCCGAAGGCGACCGCCGGGTGGATGTCGACCGTTTTGGAGGTCAGCTTGGGCTGGAGCATGTAGTTCTCGAACTGCTGGTAGACCACGACGAAGACCAGCACCCACACCGCGTACCAGGGATTGACGGTGAACGCGATCAGCATGGGCAGCGCGCCCGCCAGGTACGTCCCGATGGTCGGGATGAACTGCGAGACCAGGCCGACCCACACGCCGAGCACGGGCGCGTACGGCACACCCAGCGCCTCCAGCAGGATGTAGTGCGCGACCCCGGAGATGAGCGCCATGAGGCCGCGCGAGTAGAGGTAGCCACCGGTCTTGTCGACGGCGATCTCCCAGGCGCGCAGCACCTCCGTCTGGCGTGCGGGCGGCAGGACGGAGCACAGGGCGCGGCGCAGCCGGGGCCCGTCGGCCGCGAAGTAGAACGAGAACAGCGCGACCGTCAGCAGCCGGAAGAGCCCGCCGAGCACCTGCGCGGATACGTCGAGCACGCCCGCCGCGCTGTTCTGCGCGTACTTGCGCAGCCAGTCGGAGTGGAGCAGGCCCTCCTGGACGTCCACCCGCCGGAGCTCGGTGTGGAAGGACTGGTTGATCCAGTTGATCAACGAGTCCAGGTAGTCCGGAAAGCCCTCGACCATCTTGATGATCTGTCCGGCGAGCATGGAGCCGAGCAGGGTGACGAACCCGGCGGTGACGACCGCCAGCCCGAAGAAGACCAGGAAGGTGGCGAGCCCCCGGCGCATGCCGCGGGCGGCCATCCGGCTCACCGCGGGCTCTATCGCCAGGGCCAGGAAGAACGCGATCAGGATGTTGATCAGCAGTGCGGTCAGCTGGTGGAAGGCCCAGCTGCCCAGCTGGAACGCCGCGATCAGCGCGAGCGCGAGCACCATGGCGCGTGGCAGCCAGCGTGGCATGCGCGCGGACGGGGCGACGGTGCCGGCGGCCGGGGGCCGGTCGGGCGGCGTCGCGCCGGTCGGATCTGCTTGCCGGGCGGGCGGCTGGATTTCCTCGTCAGTGGGTGCCACGCGCCCAGTCTCGCCGACTCCACCGACAACCGGCGCCCACCTGCGTCTTTCGTGACCGAGAAGTTCCGTTCGGTCGCGGCTGCCGTGGCCCGGACCAGGGCATTTCAGTCAGCTTTCGGCCGTGCGGCCGTCAGCGGCTATCCCCCGGCACGTTCATGACCGTACAGACCACGCGCCATACGTCCTTGGCGTCCCAGCCGGCGTCGAGCGCCTGGTTCACGGTGCGTCCACCCAGGTCCGACATGACGTGATCGCGCGCGAACGTGTCGGCGTACCCCGGACCGAAGTGCTCCGCCATCCGCTGCCAGAAGACCGTCAACCGCATGACACCAGTATCCCGCCCCTGAGAGTGGGCCCCGCCCGGGACCGCTTGCCGAGACCGCTTTCCGCCCTACGGTCTGACGCATGGCCGAATCAGGACCTACCCAATCCCCCGCCGCGCCCCCGACGCGTTCCCCGCTCTTCCGCGCCGAGCAGTTCGTGTGGCTCACCGCGCGCGTGCTGGAACAGCGTCTCTTCGCGTACCACTTCCTGCACGGCGCCCCGGACGCGGTGGAAACGGCACTGGACGCCTACCGCGACGAGGACGGCGGCTACGGGCACGCGCTGGAGCCCGATCTGCGCGGCCCGGTGAGCCAGCCTCTGCACACCGCCCACGCGCTGCGCGTGCTCGACGCCATCGGGCGCTGCGCGGGACAGCGGGTGGAGCGGGTGTGCCGCTATCTGACCTCCGTCTCCACGCCGGACGGCGCACTGCCGGCGGTCCGTCCCGGCCAGCGCGGATATCCGACGGCACCGTTCGTCCCGGTCGTCGACGATCCGCCCAGCGAGCTGCTGGCCACCGGCCCCGTCGTCGGGCTGCTGCATCGCAACGAGGTGTGGCACGCCTGGCTGTTCCGGGCCACCGACTTCTGCTGGCGGGCCGTCGAGTCCCTGGAGAAGTCCCATCCCTACGAGGTGGAGGCCGCCGTGGCCTTCCTGGACTCCGCGCCCGACCGCCCGCGCGCGGAGGCGGCCGCCGACCGGCTGGGCCGCCTGGTGCGGAAGCAGCGGCTCGCGGCGCTGGACCCGGACGATCTCGGCGCGTATCCGGTGGCGCCCGGGTACGCCCCGGGCGAGCACCACTTCCCGCACGACTTCGCGAAGAGCCCGGCGTCGCTCGCGCGCGCGTGGTTCACCGACGGCGAGATGGCCCGCTCGCTGGACCACCTGGCCGCCGAGCAGCGGGAGGACGGCGGCTGGCCCGTCCGCTGGCGCCAGTGGGCGGCCGCGCCCACGCTCGAGGCACGGCCCATGGTGACGATCGAGGCGCTGCGCACGCTCAGGGCGTACGGCCGCTTCGTGGGCTGAACAAACCCCTGCGCCGGTCGGCCCGGAGCCCCGCCCGGCCGAAAAGGTCCGCCCGGCCCCGCCCCGTGTGCCGGCCGCGCCCCGCCTCAGCCGCCGACGGCTCGCACGGCCGCCGTCACCAGCACGGCCGCCGCCACGACCAGCAGGAACGGCGCACGCAGCACCAGTGCCACGGCGGCCGCTCCGAGACCCGCCGCCCGCGCGTCCAGGACGAGCGCGTGCCCGTCGGCGAACGTCTGCTGGGCCGTGAGCGCGGCTAGGAGGGCCACCGGCAGCAGGGCGGCGAGCCGTCGTACGAAGGGCCGTTCCATGGCGCCCGCGGGCACGAGCAGCCCGGCGAGCTTGACGGCGTAGCAGCCGAGAACGGTCACGCCGATCGCCATCCAGACGTTCACCGGTTCTCCTCCACATCTTCGGGTCCTTCGGGTCCTGGGGATACGGCCGCCGCGGCCCGTCGCTCCGGCCCGCCGCGGCGCCCCTCGACGAACAGCGCGACCGGCGCCGCCAGCGCCGCCACCAGGACGGGCACGCCGGCCGGCAGGACGGGCAGCAGGGTGAGACCCAGCAGGACCGCGAGGCCCGCGACCGCACGTTCGGTGGTGGTCTTGAGCATCGGCGCGAGCAGCGCCAGGAACACTGCGGGCCCGGCCGCGTCCAGGCCCCACGCGCGCGTGTCGCCGATGGCCTTGGCGCCCAGCGCGCCGAGCAGCGTGGTGAGGTTCCACAGCACGTACAGGCTGAGCCCGGTGACGGTGAAGCCGATCCGGGCCGCACGCCGCGTCGGCTGGGCGAGGGTGACCGCGGTGGTCTCGTCGATCACCCACTGGGCGGCGAACGGCCGTACCGCGCGCGGAAGGGCGAGCACCTGCGACAGGCGCAGCCCGTAGAACGCGTTGCGCACCCCCAGGAAGAAGGCGCCGGCGGCGGCCGTGAACGGGTTCCCGCCGGCGGCGAGTGCTCCGACCAGGGCGAACTGCGAGGCGCCGGTGAAGACCAGGAGGCTGAGCGCGCAGGTCTGGAGGAGGCCGAGTCCGCTTCCCGCCGAGGTCACCCCGAAGGCGAATCCCGACAGGCCGACGGCCACGCCGACGCCGAGCGCGTCCCTGACGACGGACGCGTCCGGTTTCTCCGTGCTGTCGGCGGTCATGTCCGCCGTTGCTGTTTGCTCTGCCACGCCTCGCACGCTACGGGCGGACGTCAGCGCGGGTCTTGTACGTTCTTGCGCTCGCGCTGGTAGGCGCCCGGGGGCACGCCGACGATCCGCGCGAAGTGCCGGTTGAGGTGGGGCTGGTCGGTGAAGCCGACGGCGACGGCGGCCTCGGCCGGGACCGTCCCCGCGTCCAGCAGGAGCCGCGCGCGGCGCACCCGCGCGTCGGTCAGCCAGGTGTGCGGTGGCATGCCGTAGGCGTCGCGGAACGCCCGCAGCAGCGCGAACGGGCTCGTGCCGAAGTCGGCGGCTAGCTGTTCCAGGGTCGGCGGCTCGGCCATCCGCTCCTCCAGCACGGCACGCGCGCGTGCGGCGATGCGGGCTCCGGCGCTCGGTGTCCGCCGCTGGGGCCGCGGGCCACCGTTCAGCCGCAGCAGCCGCGTCACGGCGACCCGCAGCAGGGTGTCGGCGGCCAGTGCGTTGCCCTCGTCGGCGGCGCGGAGCACCTGGTGGACCAGGCGGACGGTGTACGGATCGTCGAGGACGGGGCTGACGAATCCCGGGCTGCCCTTCAGTGTGCTGGTCTCGGCGGCTATCGCGGAGACGACCTCGGGCGAGGGGTAGAGGGCGCCGTACCGCCAGCCCTCCGGGACGCCGGCCCGGCCGGTGTGCGGGGTGTCGGGGTTGACCAGCGCGAGGGCTCCGGCGCCGGCGGACACGTCGGAGCCGCCGTGGTGGAAGACCTCCATCCCGTCGGCGATGGCCGCGATCACGAAGTGCTCGTGGGTGTGGCGGACGAAGGTCTTGCTGACGTACCGGGCCCGGAGCAGGTCGACACCGGGCAGCTCCTCGTACCGCCAGTGCCGCGCCCGTTCCAGCGACCGCCCCGAGCCGGGCCGACCAGAGTCGGGGCGATGGGGACCGAGGCGATCCGAAGCGAGCCGATCCGAAACCGGCCGATCGGAACCGGGGCGATCCGACGCCGGTCGATCCGAGGCGGACCGGTCCGAACCGAGCCGGCCCCCGGTCGGCCGGTCCTCGCCCCGTCCACCTGTTCCCTCCATGCACTCATTCTCCGCCCCACCACCCGTGACCAGCCTCCGGCCCCGCCTCGGCGCACGACATCAGCCCAGGTCAGCGCGATTGTCAGTGACCGGGTGCAGGATGGGAGGCATGGTCAGCTCCGCACACCGAGCCCTCGACGGCTTCTCGCCCGCGACCCGCGGCTGGTTCACGGGGGCGTTCTCCGCGCCCACCGCGGCCCAGGCCGGCGCGTGGCAGGCCATCGGGGCGGGCTCGGACGTGCTGGTGGTCGCCCCGACCGGCTCCGGCAAGACGCTGGCCGCGTTCCTCGCCGCCCTGGACCAGCTGGCCTCCAGCCCGCCGCCGGCCGACCCGAAGAAGCGCTGCCGGGTGCTCTACGTGTCTCCGCTGAAGGCGCTGGCTGTCGACGTCGAGCGCAACCTGCGCAGCCCGCTGACCGGCATCCGTCAGGAGTCCGTGCGCCTGGGGCGGCCCGAGCCCGAGATCAGGGTCGGCATCCGCTCCGGCGACACCCCGGCCGCGGAGCGGCGCGCCCTGTCCACGCGCCCGCCGGACATCCTCATCACCACTCCCGAGTCGCTGTTCCTGATGCTGACCTCGGCGGCGCGGGACGCGCTGACCGGCGTGGAGACGGTGATCCTGGACGAGGTGCACGCGGTCGCGGGCACCAAGCGCGGCGCCCACCTCGCGCTCTCCCTGGAGCGGCTGGACGAGCTGCTGCCGAAGCCCGCCCGCCGGATCGGCCTGTCCGCGACCGTCCGCCCGGTGGACGAGATCGCCCGGTTCCTGTCGCCGCGCCGCAAGGTGGAGATCGTCCAGCCGGAGTCGGGCAAGGAGTTCGACCTCTCCGTGGTCGTCCCGGTCGAGGACATGGGCGAGCTGGGCGGCGCCCCGGCGGCGGACGCGGCCGAGGGCGGGGAACGGCCGTCGATCTGGCCGCACGTGGAGGAGCGGATCGCCGACCTGGTGCAGTCCCATCGCTCCACGATCGTCTTCGCCAACTCCCGGCGGCTGGCGGAGCGCTTGTGCAACCGGCTGAACGAGATCGCGTACGAGCGGGCGACCGGCGAGACCCTGGACGAGCACCACTCCCCCGCCGAGCTGATGGGCGGCTCCGGTGCCGCGGCGGGCGCGCCCCCGGTGATCGCCCGGGCGCACCACGGTTCGGTGTCCAAGGAGCAGCGCGCCCTGGTGGAGGAGGACCTGAAGGCGGGCCGGCTGCCCGCCGTGGTCGCCACGTCCAGCCTCGAGCTGGGCATCGACATGGGCGCCGTGGACCTCGTCGTCCAGGTGGAGTCCCCGCCCTCCGTCGCTTCCGGTCTGCAGCGCGTCGGCCGCGCGGGACACCAGGTCGGCGCCGTCTCCACGGGTGTCGTCTTCCCCAAGTACCGGGGCGACCTCGTGCAGTCCGCCGTCGTCACCGAACGGATGCGCACCGCTTCCATCGAGTCCCTGCGGGTGCCCGCGAACCCGCTGGACGTGCTCGCGCAGCAGCTGGTCGCGATGACGGCGCTGGACACCTGGCAGTTCGACGACCTGCTGGCCATGGTCCGCCGTGCGGCGCCCTTCGCCTCGCTGCCCGAGTCGGCGTTCACGGCGACCCTCGACATGCTCGCGGGCCGCTATCCGTCCGACGCGTTCGCGGAGCTGCGCCCGCGCGTGGTGTGGGACCGCGTGACCGGCGAGATCAACGGCCGCCCGGGCGCCCAGCGGCTGGCCGTCACCTCCGGCGGCACGATTCCCGACCGCGGCCTGTTCGGGGTCTTCCTCGCCGGTTCCGACCCGAAGAAGGGCGGCGGCCGGGTCGGCGAACTCGACGAGGAGATGGTCTACGAGTCCCGGGTGGGGGACGTCTTCACGCTGGGCACGAGTTCCTGGCGGATCGAGGACATCACCCGCGACCGGGTCCTGGTCTCCCCCGCGCCGGGTGTGCCGGGCCGGCTGCCGTTCTGGAAGGGCGACCAGCTCGGCCGCCCGCTGGAGCTGGGCCGGGCGGTGGGAGCGTTCCTGCGCGAGGTCGGCTCGCTCTCCAAGGACGACGCCCGGCTGCGTCTGCTCACGGCGGGTCTGGACGCCTGGGCGGCGGACAACGTGCTGTCGTACCTGGACGAGCAGCGCGAGGCCTGCGGTCATGTCCCGGACGACCGGACCATCGTCGTGGAGCGCTTCCGGGACGAGCTGGGCGACTGGCGGGTGGTGGTCCACTCCCCCTTCGGTGCTCAGGTCCACGCCCCGTGGGCGCTCGCCCTGGGCGCCCGTCTGTCCGAGCGGTATGGCATGGACGCGCAGGTCATGCACGCCGACGACGGAATCGTGCTGCGCCTGCCCGACGCCGACCTGATGGGCCTCGACCTGCTCGACCAGGAGCCAATGAAGGCGGGCACCGAGTACGACAGCGAGCAGGCGCCCATCGGGGCGGCGGACGTCCTCTTCGAGAAGGGCGAGGTCGACCAGATCGTCACCGACCAGGTCGGTGGCTCGGCCCTGTTCGCCTCCCGGTTCCGCGAGTGCGCGGCGCGTGCGCTCCTGCTGCCACGCCGCAATCCCGGCAAGCGCACCCCGCTGTGGCAGCAGCGTCAGCGGGCGGCGCAGCTGCTCCAGGTGGCGAGCGAGTTCGGGTCGTTCCCGATCGTCCTGGAAGCGATCCGCGAATGCCTCCAGGACGTCTTCGACGTCCCCGGGCTCGTGGAGCTGATGGGCGACATCGAGTCCCGCAAGGTCCGCCTGGTCGAGGTCACCACCCCCGAGCCGTCCCCGTTCGCCCGTTCCCTCCTCTTCGGGTACGTCGCCCAGTTCCTGTACGAGGGCGACTCCCCGCTCGCCGAGCGCCGTGCCGCCGCGCTCTCGCTGGACTCCCGGCTGCTGGCCGAACTCCTCGGCCAGGCCGAGCTGCGTGAACTGCTCGACGCGGAGGTGCTGACCGAGCTGGAGCGCGAACTCCAGTGGCTGACGGAGGACCGCCGGGTCAAGGACGTGGAAGGGGTGGCCGACGTGCTGCGGCTGCTCGGCCCTCTGACCGATGCCGAGCTGGCCGAGCGGGGCGCGGATCCGCAGTGGGCGCGGGAGCTGGCCGGTGCCCGCCGGGCCATCAAGGTCCGTATCGCCGGTGCCGACCACTGGGCGGCGGTCGAGGACGCGGGCCGGCTGCGCGACGCGCTCGGCACGGCGCTGCCGGTCGGTGTCCCCGAGGCGTTCACCGAGCCGGTCAAGGACCCGCTGGGCGACCTCCTCGCCCGCTATGCCCGCACCCACGGCCCGTTCACCTCGGCCACCGCGGCCGCCCGCTTCGGTCTCGGGGTCGCCGTCACCGAGGGCGCTCTGCAGCGGCTCGCGGCGAGCGGCCGGGCCGTCCAGGGCGAGTTCCACCCGGCGGGCATCGGCCAGGAATGGTGCGACACGGCCGTGTTGCGCCGTCTGCGCCGCCGTTCCCTGGCGGCGCTACGGCACGAACTGGAGCCGGTGCCGCCGGCCGCGCTCGCGCAGTTCCTGCCGCAGTGGCAGCACATCGGCAAGGGCCACGGTGTGCGCGGTGTCGACGGACTGGTGCGCGCCATCGAGCAGTTGCAGGGCGCCTCGGTGCCCGCCTCCGCGCTGGAGAAGCTGGTCCTGCCCTCCCGTGTGGCGAACTACACCCCCGCGATGCTGGACGAGCTGACGGCCGCGGGCGAGGTGATCTGGGCCGGCGCGGGTTCCCTGCCCGGCAAGGACGGCTGGGTCTCCCTCTATCTGGCCGACGCGGCTCCGCTGCTGCTCCCGCCACCGCACCCGCTGGAGCTGACCGCGCTGCACCAGTCGGTCCTCGACGCCCTGTCCGGCGGCTACGGACTGTTCTTCCGTCAGATCGCCGACCAGGTACGCGCCACCACCCATCCCGACGCCACCGACCCCCAACTGGCCGACGCCCTGTGGGACCTGGCCTGGTCGGGACGGCTCACCAACGACACGCTGGCGCCGATGCGCTCCCTGCTGGGCTCGGGACGCACGGCGGGCTCGACCGCCCACCGCGCCAAGCGCAGCGTCCCGCGCGGCCGCTACGGCTCCCTGACCGCCGCCGCCCGCACCGCCTCCCGTACCGGCCCGCCGACCGTCGCCGGCCGCTGGTCCCTGCTCCCCGCCGCGGAACCGGATGCCACCGTGCGCGCACACGCGCTGGCCCGTCTCCTCCTCGACCGGCACGGGGTGGTCACTCGTGGTGCGGTCGCCGCGGAGGGCGTCGAGGGCGGTTTCTCGGCCGTGTACCGCGTGCTGTCCGTCTTCGAGGAGAGCGGCCAGGCACGGCGCGGTTACGTGGTCGAGGGTCTGGGCGCGGCCCAGTTCGCCATGGACGGAGCGGTGGACCGCCTGCGGGCCGTGTCCAACGCCCGCGAGAGGGGCGAGACCCTGCCCGCCCCGGCCACCGCGAACGGCTTCGCGCTGCCGGGCCTTCCGGACGGCTTCACCGGTCCGGGCTCCGCGAGCGGGTTCCTGGACGCGAGCGGTGCGGACACCGACGGCGCCCCGCACGGTCACCCGTCCGAAGCTGCCTTCGACGGCGCCGACGGGGGGTTCGCGCACCCCGGTCTCGACGGTGACTTCTCCTGGCCGCCGGCGGACCGGCCCACCGCCCGCGACGAGTACGTGTCACCCCGGGATCTCGCCGACCCCTTCGCCTCCCCCGGCTACGGCGGTCCCCGAGGCGGCGGCCCCACCGGCTACGGCTCGGCCGGGAGCCGGAGTCACGGCAACAGCCGTCCGTCCGCGCCCGATCCCCGGGCCGTGGTCCTCGCGGCGGCCGACCCGGCGAACGCCTACGGCGCGGCCCTGCCCTGGCCGGAGGCGCCGACCGGAGCCGGACACAAGGCCGGCCGCAAGGCGGGCTCACTGGTCGTGCTGGTGGAGGGTGAGCTGACGCTGTACATGGAGCGCGGCGGCAAGACACTGCTGGCCTGGCCCGCCGACCCGGACACCGCCGCCACGGACGACCCCCGCCTGCGCACGGCCGCCGAGGCCCTGGCCGTCGCCGCCCGGGCCGGCTCCCTCGGCACCGTCACGGTCGAGCGGATCAACGGCGCCCAGGCGCTGACCTCCCCCGTGGGCCCCCTGCTGGAGGCCGCCGGGTTCGTGGCGACCCCGCGCGGCCTGCGCCTGCGCGCGTGACCGGCACCGGGCGCCCCGCCCGCCCCACCGTGGCACCCTTGACGCATGCCCGAAGGTGACACGGTCTGGCAGGCCGCGAAGCGGCTGCACGACGCCCTCGCCGGCCAGGCGCTGACCCGCAGCGACTTCCGGGTGCCGAAGTACGCGACGGTCGATCTCACCGGCCGCAGGGTGCTCGACACGATCCCGCGCGGGAAGCACCTGCTCACCCGGTTCGAGGGCGGCCTGACCCTGCACACCCACCTGCGCATGGAGGGGGCGTGGAAGGTGTTCGGCGCGGGCGAGCGCTGGCGGGGCGGACCGGCGTACCAGATCCGGCTGATCCTGGGCACCGCCGACCGCACGGCCGTGGGTTACCGCCTGCCGGTGCTGGAGCTGCTGCGCACGACCGAGGAGGAACAGGTCGTCGGCCATCTCGGGCCCGATCTGCTGGGTCCGGACTGGGACCCCGAGCGGGCCCGGGCCAACCTCCTCGCGGACCCGGCCCGGCAGCTCGGCGAGGCTCTCCTGGACCAGCGCAATCTGGCCGGGATCGGCAACGTGTACAAGAGCGAGCTGTGTTTCCTGCTCGGCGTGACCCCGTGGCTGCCGGTCGGAGCGCTTCCGGCGGACCGCCTCGAGAAGCTGCCCGCCCTCGCCCAGCGGTTGCTGGAGATGAACCGCGAACGCCCGGTCCGGCAGACCACGGGCCTGCACCGGTACGACCTGTTCGTCTACGGCCGCGCACCCCGCCCCTGCCTGCGCTGCCGCACCCCCGTCCGCGTGGCCGACCAGGGCGACGGCACCCAGGACCGCCCCACCTACTGGTGCCCCACCTGCCAGGCGGGCCCCGCACCCGGCCCGGGAGCGCCCCAGCGCTGGCGGGACCGCTACCCCCGCCGCACGGGCTGACCGCCCACCCCGCCCGGCCCCGGCGCCCCGACACTCGAAGCCAACGGCTCGCGGCCGTCGACGCCCGCGGTCACCTGGCCGTTCAAGCACACTCCCGCTCGGCGCCCCTCGACCCGCGAGCGTTCATCCCCCACCCGCATACCAATTGACGATCCGTCAGAAATGCTCGTACGGTCCCCCCATGGCTCTCACGGCGTACGACCTCAGCGGGCGCACCGCGTTCGTCACCGGGGCCGCCGGCGGTATCGGCCGGGCCTCCGCCGTCCTGCTCGCCGAGGCGGGCGCGACCGTGCACTGCGCCGACCGCGACCCGGACGGCCTGCACGGCACGGCGGCGCTGATCAAGGACCGCGGCGGCACGGCCCACCCGCACGTCCTCGACGTCACCGACCGGGCCCGGCTCGCCGAGGCCGTCCGGTCCTGCGGACGCCTCGACGTGCTGGCGGCGATCGCCGGCATCATGCACAGCAGCCCGGTCCTCGACACCCGGGACGAGGACCTCGACCGGGTGCTGAACGTCAACTTCAAGGGCGTGCTGTACGCCTGCCAGGAGGCGGCCCGGCTGATGCTCGCCAGGGGCACCGGGGGAAGCATCGTCACGATGGCGTCCGGCGCGGTCGACACGGGCGGTGCCGGTCTGCTCTGCTACGGCGCGGCGAAGGCGGCCGTGGTACAGCTGACGAAAACGCTGGCCACCGAGGTGGGCCCGCACGGGATCCGGGTCAACGCGATCGCGCCGGGCTGGGTCCGCACTCCCATGACCGACCGCCACGACCGCGAGGCGCAGGCGCACACCGAGACCGTGATGGCCCGCATGGCACCGCTCGGCCGGGTCGGCGAACCGGACGACATCGCGCACGCGGTGCTGTACCTGGCCTCGGACGCGTCGGCCTTCACGACGGGTCAGATACTTCGCCCGAACGGGGGTGTGGCGATGCCCTGGTGACGTCCCCCACCCGCCAGGCCGCACCCCAGCGTCCCTTCGACACCGCCCCGGAGGCTCGTCCCATGGGCGCGCAGTGCACCGGGAGGACGCTCAGCCCCCAGCCGCCGGCCACGACGGCTCCTTCCAGCACACCCGAGTCCTCTCCAAGGGCGAGCCGCAGCACGGCCCACCACCACGCCGCGCCGAGCCCGAGGGCGACCCCCCAGCGCACCGCCCGCACTCGCCCCACCATGCCGCCACCACCTCCAGCCGGACGCTAGACCGCCGCCTGCCCCGGGTGGGAGGCGCATCACGGGGCTCATCGGTGCAACGCCGGACCACACGCCGTCGGCGCGCGGCGACGAGTCGGCGAGCGGGCGACGAGCCCCGGCCCGCTCGCCTACGCGTGCTCCGCCTGGAACATCCAGTGGTGCTTCTCGAGGTCCGCCGTGATCCCGATGAAGATGTCCTGCGACACTGGGTCCGCCTCGCCGGTGCCGTTCACCCGTTCCCGCATCCGGGTGATGACCGCGCCGAGCGCGTCCACCATCGACCCGACCGCGTCCCCGTCCTTGATCCAGCCGGCCGGCGTGGCCCCGATGCCGCTGCCGGAGGCCACCGTGGCGGCACGACCGTCGGGCGGGACGCCCAGCGCGGAGGCACGCTCGGCCACCGTGTCGGAATGGACGCGCGCCGAGTCGACGACCTCGTCGAGCTGGAGGTGGATGGACCGGAAGCGCGGGCCGACGACGTTCCAGTGGATCTGCTTGGCGACGAGCGCCAGGTCCACCAGGTCGACGAGAGCGCCCTGCAGCGCCTGGGAAACGGTCTTGAGGTCCGCGTCGGCCAGCGGGCTCTTCACGACGTACATGCCACTTCCTCCGGTGCTCGGGCGGGCTCACGTCCCTCCACGATGACCGCAGCACCCGGCACCGGCAACGCGAAAGCCCCGGCGGGCTTTCCAGGTTCACCTGGGGAAACCGGCCGGGGCCTCACTCGTATCGGGTTGCTGAGCCGCGCACGCGAAGTTCACGCGGCGACGACATCGACCGCCTCGGCGGGCGCCTTGATGGTCACCCGTTCCGGTTTCACACCGGTCACCGACACGGTACCCAGCATCGGACGGACCGACGTGGGCACGGACTCGGTGGCCGCGGCGGACCGCGCCAGTTCGGCGAGCGCCAGCTCGTCGCTCACTTCCCGCATGAGTTCCGACATCCGTACGTCCAGCGCGTCGCAGATGGCGGAGAGCAGTTCGGAGGACGCCTCCTTCTGCCCCCGCTCCACCTCGGAGAGATAGCCGAGTGAGACTCGGGCGGACGAGGAGACTTCGCGCAGAGTACGGCCCTGGCGTTGGCGCTGCCGACGCAGCACGTCACCCAGCAGGCGACGGAGCAGAATCATCGGTGGCTCCCTCCTCGGACCGCGTAGCCGCATCCTTCACGCCCCACCGTACCGCCTTGCGCCGCGGCCGTGCGGGGAGCGATGTCGTGTTCACTCAGGGCTGCAAACATCAAAACCCCCCGTTCCGTTCCGTATCCTGTGCCCGCTCATTCCCGGTCTGTTCGCCCGCAAGCCGCTCCAGGAGCTCTGCGAGTACGCTCCGTACACTCTCCATACGAATTTCCGCACGGCTGCCGTTCAACCGCAGGGCCTCGACTTTTCCGCCACCGGCGCAACCGGGACGGGCGGTCAGGGGCCCGTCGACGGCCACGAAGACCGTCCCGACGGGCTGTCCGTCCTGCGGATCGGGGCCGGCGACTCCGGTCGTCGCGATGCCCCAGTCGGCCCCCAGGGCCTTGCGCACGCCTGCCGCCATCTGGCCCGCGACCTGCGGATCCACGGCTCCGCGCTGCGCCAGCAGAACGGGGTCGACGCCCAGCAACTCGTGCTTGAGCCCGGTGGCGTAGGCGGTGACCGAGCCCCGGAAGACCTTGGAGGCCCCGGGCACGCTCGTGATCTCCGCCGCTACCAGGCCACCCGTGAGCGACTCCGCGACGGCGAGGGTCTCGCCCCTCACTGTCAGTAGTCGCACCACTTCGGTGGCCTGTGCAGTCACGCTTCCGTCTCCTCCAACGCCGCCGCGCGCTCGGCCATTCCCTGCCGGCGCAGGACAATGGCTTGTCTTACGTAGTCGAGGCCGGTGACGACGGTGAGGACGACCGCCGCGGCCATCACCCAGAACCTGAGGGTGGCCAGCCAGCCCGTCAGCGCCAGGACGTACATTCCGACAGCCACGCCCTGGGTGAGCGTCTTGATCTTGCCCCCGCGGCTGGCGGGAATCACGCCGTAGCGGATGACGAGGAAGCGCAGCAGCGTGATGCCGAGTTCCCGGCCGAGGATCACGGCCGTGACCCACCACGGCAGGTCGCCGAGGCCGGAGAGACAGATGAGCGCCGCCCCCATGATCGCCTTGTCGGCGATGGGGTCGGCGATCTTCCCGAAGTCGGTGACCAGGTTGTAGGTGCGCGCCAGGTGCCCGTCGAACAGGTCGGTGATCATGGCGATGGCGAAGGCCGCCCAGGCCAGCGAGCGCCAGGCCGGGTCGTAGCCGCCGTCGGCCAGCATCAGCGCCACGAAACCGGGGACCAGGAGCAGCCGGAGCATGGTCAGCAGATTGGCGACGTTCCAGACACTCGCCTGGTTGACGGCCGCTGCCGCGATCTTCGCACCGCGCGCGGGCCGGCCGCCGCTCTCCGCGCCGGCGCCCGCACCCCCGGCGTCCGTGCCACGGCCGTCGGGGCCGGTGACGGAAGCGGGGGCGGACCCGGGGACCGCGCCGGCGGCACCATGGGCAGATGGGGAGACCTCGGAGACGACGCCCTCGGCGGCGGAACCCCGCGCGCCGTGCGCGCCGGAGGAGCCGCCCGCGGCGGATGCCGGGACTCCGGTCATCTGCCCGCCTCCTCGGTACACACGAGCGAGCCGGTCAGCGGCTCGGCCACCAGATCGACACCTTCCGTGCCGACCACCTTCGCCTCGACCATACGTCCGACGCTCAGGCCTTCGCCGCTCGTGAGCAGCACCTGGCCGTCCGTCTCGGGGGCCTGGTGCTCGGCACGGCCGTACACGCCCTCCTCGTCGTCCACCGACTCGACCAGCACGTGCACCGTCTGGCCGACGCGCTCCTCGGCGCGCTGCGAGACGAGTTCCTCGGCCAGCCGGGAGATGTGCGCCAGACGCTCGGTGACGACGTCCTCGTCCAGCTTGTTCTCGTAGGTGGCGGCCTCCGTGCCCTCCTCGTCGGAGTACCCGAAGACACCGATGGCGTCCAGGCGGGCGCCGTTCAGGAAGCGCTCCAGCTCGGCGAGGTCGGACTCGCTCTCGCCGGGGAAGCCGACGATGAAGTTGGAGCGCACACCGGCCTCGGGGGCCTTGCTCCGGATGGTGTCGAGCAGCTCCAGGAAGCGGTCGGTGTCGCCGAAGCGGCGCATAGCGCGCAGCACGTCGGGAGCGGAGTGCTGGAAGGACAGGTCGAAGTACGGCACGACCTTGGGCGTCGAGGTCAGTACGTCGATCAGCCCGGGGCGCATCTCGGCCGGCTGGAGGTAGCTGACCCGCACCCGCTCGATGCCGTCGACGTCCGCCAGGTTGGGCAGCAGGGACTCCAGCAGGCGGATGTCGCCCAGGTCCTTGCCGTAGGAGGTGTTGTTCTCGGAGACCAGCATGATCTCCTTCACACCCTGCTCGGCCAGCCAGCGGGTCTCGTTCAGCACGTCGCTGGGGCGGCGGGAGATGAAGGAGCCGCGGAAGGACGGGATGGCGCAGAAGGAGCAGCGCCGGTCGCAGCCGGAGGCGAGCTTCACCGAGGCGACCGGGGAACCGTCCAGGCGGCGGCGCAGCGGGGCGCGGGGGCCCGAGGCGGGCGCCACGCCCTCCGGGAGGTCGGTGGGGCCGTGGCCGGGCAGCGCGACGGCGGCGGCCGATTCCTGCCGCTCGGCAGGGCTGATCGGCAGCAGCTTGCGGCGGTCGCGCGGGGTGTGGGCGGCGTGGATGCCGCCGGACAGGATGGTCTGCAGGCGGTCGGAGATGTCCGCGTAGTCGTCGAAGCCGAGCACGCCGTCGGCCTCGGGCAGCGCCTGGGCCAGTTCCTTGCCGTACCGCTCGGCCATGCAGCCCACCGCCACGACGGCCTGGGTTCTGCCGTGGTCCTTGAGGTCGTTGGCCTCCAGCAGGGCGTCGACGGAGTCCTTCTTCGCGGCTTCCACGAAGCCACAGGTGTTGACCACGGCGACGTCGGCGTCCGCGGCGTCCTCGACGAGCTGCCAGCCGTCCGCCTCCAAACGGCCTGCGAGCTCCTCGGAATCCACCTCGTTACGAGCGCAGCCGAGAGTGACGAGTGCGACGGTACGGCGTTCAGGCATGGGCTCAAGACTACTTTGTCTCACGGACAGCCCACGTCGACGGGGTTGGCCGATCTTGGCCGACCCCGTCACACCGGCTCCCCCAAGGCCTTATCCGACCTCGGGGTCGCCCTTGGTGTACGTGAGGCGCTCCACGGCGCCCGGCCGGAAGTCGTCCTCGATCTTCTTGCCGTTGACGTAGAGCTGGATGGCGCCGGCGTCACCGAGGATCAGGTTGATCTTGGTGCTGTCCTGGAAGGTCTTGGACTCGCCCTTCTTCAGCAGTCCGTCGAAGAGCATCCGGCCGTTGTGGTCCTTGGCCGAGATCCAGCTCCGCCCGTTCGGCGCGCTGACCTGGACGGTCACCTTGTCCTGGGGGGCCGCGGCGATGGCGCTGTCGGAGGGCTCGCCGCTCGGCGCGGCGGGCTTCTCCTTCTTGGGCCTGGGCTTGGCGGACTTGCTGACGGAGGGCTTGGTGCCGTCGGCGACCTGCGACTTCGCGTCGCTGCCGTCGCCACCGCCCTTGAACGCGGTGAACCCGACGAAGCCGATCACGACGACGATCGCGGCGACCATGGCCGCGGTCCAGTTCGGTCCGCGACGCTCGGGACGGATCCGCTCCGCCTCGAACAGGGGTGCGGCCGGGGTGGGTGCGGGACGGCCGCCGTGCTCGGCGTCGAACTGGGCGATCAACGGCTCGGGATCGAGGTGGACGGCCCTGGCCAGCGTGCGGAGGTGCCCACGGGCGTACACGTCGCCGCCGCAGGGCGCGAAGTCGTCCGCTTCGATGGCGTGCACGATGGCGATACGGACACGAGTGGCGCTGCTGACTTCGTCCACGGTGAGCCCGGCCGCGATCCGCGCCTGCTGGAGGGCACGGCCCACGGAGATTCGGGGTTCCCGGGACTCGTCGTGGAAGGGACGCTCGTCTTCAGGGGAGTTGCCGAGGGACACGGGGGCGCCTTTCGAGCGTGTAGCCACCTGTGCTGGAAGCTCAGTCTAGGGGGGGTACGAAAGGGTGGGGCAACCGGGCGGTCTGACTTTGTACGCCATCGGAATGGCCGGACATTCCGCTGGCTGGACAGGCAGGTACCCCGGGTTGAGACCCTTACCGGTCCTCTCGCTCAACTTGACGTACGACAAAGGGAAACGGTTGCTCGCCGATCTCTAACAGGTGCATCACGGCGATGCGGCCACCCGGCGTACGAGGATCCCGCCCGTAGGCGTGACCCGTCTCGGCCGAACGGCCCTTCGCCCTAACCGTCAGACTCCCCGCGAATCACCGCGAGCACGCCGTCCAGCTCGTCAGGCTTCACAAGAACGTCACGTGCCTTGGACCCCTCGCTGGGACCGACGATGTTGCGGGACTCCATGAGGTCCATGAGCCGCCCGGCCTTGGCGAAGCCGACACGCAGCTTCCGCTGGAGCATGGACGTCGACCCGAACTGGGTGGAGACCACCAGCTCGGCCGCCTGGCAGAGCAGGTCGAGGTCGTCGCCGATGTCCTCGTCGATCTCCTTCTTCTGCTTGGTGCCCACGGTGACGTCGTCCCGGAAGACCGGCGCCATCTGGTCCTTGCAGTGCTGGACGACGACCGCGACCTCTTCCTCGGTCACGAAGGCGCCCTGCATCCGGGTGGGCTTGTTCGCGCCCATCGGCAGGAAGAGGCCGTCACCCTTGCCGATGAGTTTCTCGGCGCCGGGCTGGTCGAGGATGACCCGGGAGTCGGCGAGCGAGGAGGTGGCGAAGGCCAGCCGGGAGGGCACGTTGGCCTTGATCAGACCGGTGACCACGTCGACCGACGGGCGCTGCGTGGCGAGCACCAGGTGGATGCCGGCCGCGCGCGCGAGCTGCGTGATGCGCACGATGGCGTCCTCGACGTCGCGCGGGGCCACCATCATCAGGTCGGCGAGCTCGTCGACGATCACCAGCAGGTACGGGTAGGGCTGCAGCTCCCGCTCGCTGCCCTCCGGCGGCTTGACCTTGCCCTCGCGGACGGCACGGTTGAAGTCGTCGATGTGCCGGTAGCCGTACGCGGCGAGGTCGTCGTAGCGCAGGTCCATCTCGCGGACGACCCACTGCAGCGCCTCGGCGGCCCGCTTGGGATTGGTGATGATCGGCGTGATCAGGTGCGGGATGCCCTCGTAGGCGGTCAGCTCGACCCGCTTGGGGTCGACGAGGATCATCCGGACGTCCTCCGGGGTCGCCCGCATCATGACCGAGGTGATCAGACAGTTGATGCAGGACGACTTGCCGGAGCCCGTCGCACCGGCGACCAGCATGTGCGGCATCTTCGCGAGCGAGTGCATCACGTACCCGCCCTCGACGTCCTTGCCGAAGGCGACCAGCATCGGGTCGTCGTCCTCGGCGGACTCCGCGAGACGCAGCACGTCGCCGAGGTTGACCATCTCCCGGTCGGTGTTCGGGATCTCGATGCCCACCGCGGACTTCCCGGGGATGGGACTGATGATCCGTACGTCGGGGCTGGCGACGGCGTACGCGATGTTCTTGGTGAGCGCGGTGATCCGCTCGACCTTCACCGCGGGGCCGAGCTCGACCTCGTAGCGGGTGACCGTCGGCCCGCGGGTGAAGCCGGTGACGGCCGCGTCGACCTTGAACTCGGTGAAGACCTGGGTGAGCGAGGCGACGACCGCGTCGTTGGCGGCGCTGCGCGCCTTGCCCGGGCCGCCGCGCGCGAGCAGGTCCAGGGACGGCAGCGCGTAGGTGATGTCGCCGGACAGCTGGAGCTGCTCCGCGCGCGCGGGCAGGTCGCGCGGTTCGTCCGGGGCCTTCTTGGTGAGGTCGGGGACCGGCCCGGAGGCGAGCCTCTCCTGCTTGGGCCGTGCGGCGGGGACCGGCGGGGGCGCGGCCGGCGTCTCCGGCTCGGACGCGTCCGCCGGCTTCGGTGCGGGCGCGGGCGTCGGCACCGGTGTGGTGTCCTCGCGGTCGCCGACGCCGACGCCCTGGGTGAGGTCGGCGACGAGCGGGGAGGGCGGCATGCCGTGCAGGACGGCACCGTCGAGCGCGGCGGCAGCCGCCGCCGCGACGTCCACGGCGTCCATCTGGCGCCGCGGATCGGGCTGGGGCACCGCGGACCGCCGGGGCCGGCCGCGACGCTGCGAGAGAGCCGCCGCCTCGGCGCTGTCGGGGTCGTACACCCCGGGGGCGCTCGTACGCTTGCGGGGGCGCGCGGGGAGCGCTTCGCGCCACTGCTCGTCGTAGCGCTCCTCGTCCTCCGTGAAGTCCGCGTCCTCGCGGTCGGGGAGGACGCCCAGGGTGACGCCGAGCGCGCGCAGGCGCTGCGGGATGGCGTTGACCGGGGTGGCGGTCACCACGAGCAGCCCGAAGACCGTCAGCAGCACCAGCAGGGGTACGGCGAGGACCTCGGTCATGGTGTACGTCAGCGGGGTCGCCGCCGCCCAGCCGACGAGGCCACCGGCGTCCCTTATGGCCTGCATGCCGGCGCTGCGCGCGGGCGAGCCGCAGGCGATGTGGACCTGGCCGAGCACGCCGACGACGAGCGCGGACAGGCCGATCACGATCCGGCCGTTGGCCTCCGGCTGCTCGGGGTGGCGCACGAGCCGTACGCCGATCACCGCGAGCAGTATCGGCACCAGCAGGTCGAGCCGGCCGAAGGCGCCGGTGACCAGGATCTCCACCAGGTCCCCGACCGGACCCTTCAGGTCGGCCCAGGTGCCGGCGGCGACGATCAGGGCGACACCGAACAGCAGCAGCGCCACGCCGTCCTTGCGGTGGGCCGGGTCGAGGTTCTTCGCGCCCTGCCCTATGCCGCGGAAGACGGCGCCGACGGCGTGCGCCAGCCCGAGCCAGACGGCGCGCGCGAGCCGGTACACGCCCCCGGTGGGACTGGGGGCCGGCTTCGGCGGCGCGGCCTTCCTCGGCGCCCGCTTGGCGGGCGCCTTCTTGACCGGTGCCTTCTTCGCGGCGGCCTTCCGCGCCGGAGCCTTCGCGGGAGCGGCCGCCTTCTTCGCGGGCGGCTTCTTGGCTGCGGAGGGACGTGAGGCCATGGGTGTGAGGTTACCGGGGGAGACGACAGCGGACACGTGTGCCCACAGCTTCACCCGTTCGTGTCGCCCCTGCCGAGGCACGGAACTGACACACGCTCATGGGCAACTGCGCTCCGCCTGTACGTCAGTTCGTGGCCGGCAGGGACGCACCACCGGGACCCGCGCCCGGCTCCAGCGCGTCGAGGGCGCGGCGCAACCCGGTGAGTTTGCGCTCCAGATGGGCGGCGGTGGCCACCGCCGCCGCGTCCGCCGAGTCGTCGTCCAGTTGCTTGGACAGCGCCTCCGCCTGCTCCTCGACGGCCGCGAGCCGCGCGGACAGCTCGGCGAGCAGCCCGGCGGACTCCTTGCCGCCGACCGCGCCCTTGCCGCCGCCCTCCAACTGGAGCCGCAGCAGAGCCGCCTGCTCCCGCAGCTGGCAGTTCTTCATGTACAGCTCGACGAACACCGAGACCTTGGCCCGCAGCACCCACGGGTCGAACGGCTTGGAGATGTAGTCGACCGCGCCCGCCGCGTACCCGCGGAACGTGTGGTGCGGGCCGTGGTTGATCGCCGTGAGAAAGATGATCGGGATGTCCCGGGTCCGCTCGCGCCGCTTGATGTGCGCGGCGGTCTCGAACCCGTCCATGCCCGGCATCTGGACGTCCAGCAGAATGACCGCGAAATCGTCCGTGAGCAGCGCTTTGAGCGCTTCCTCCCCGCTCGATGCCCGCACCAGCGTCTGATCGAGCGCAGAGAGGATGGCCTCCAGCGCCAGCAGATTCTCCGGCCGGTCATCGACCAGGAGGATCTTGGCCTTCTGCACCATGGCCCGCCCTCCTCGCCCCGGCGGTACACCGGGCGCCGCCCCAGGGGACGACTCCCTTTCGCCGCCCGTCCTTGTGCCGGTCATCGTAGCCGCACCCCGCCCGTCGCCACACCCTGTCACCGTGATGTCACTGTGCACATAGCGGAAACGCGGCAGGAGCCCGGATGGTTCCCGGAATCCGGGATTCCCACACGTTCGCCACCCACATCATCCGACAACTCCGTGTGCACACCGAAGGTTCCCGCCGCGTTCACGTCCGGTGCGCGAGGGGCGGTCACCGCGCCCGTGCCGGTCACTGCGGGCGCATCCACTGCTGCATGACCGCCAGCAGGTGGTCCGGGTCCACCGGCTTGGTCACGTAGTCGGAGGCACCCGACTCGATCGCCTTCTCCCGGTCGCCCTTCATCGCCTTCGCCGTCAGCGCGATGATCGGCAGCCCGGCGAACTGCGGCATCCTGCGGATCGCCGTGGTCGTCGCGTAGCCGTCCATCTCCGGCATCATGATGTCCATCAGGACGACGGCCACGTCGTCGTGCTGCTCCAGCACCTCGATGCCCTCGCGGCCGTTCTCCGCGTACAGCACCGACAGCCCGTGCTGCTCCAGCACGCTGGTGAGCGCGAACACGTTCCGGATGTCGTCGTCGACGATCAGCACCTTCTCACCGCCGAACCGTACCGCGCGCGCCGGCTGCGAAGTGCTCTCCGGCCCGGCCGACAGCCACTGCTCGGCCCGCGGCTCGCCCGACGGCAGGCTGCGGCGCCGGCGCCGGAACAGCGCGGCCGGGCCGTTCTGCGTCTCCCGGTACGACTTCACCTCGGCCGGCGTCTCGACCTCCGGCGCCGACAGCTCCAAGGACCGCTCCGCCTGGGACGCCACCAGCTCGCCGGCCGCCAGCGGGGCCACGGACTGCTGGTAGCCCTGCGGCGGCAGCTCGCTCGGGTGCACCGGCAGGTACAGGGTGAACGTCGAACCGCGGCCCGGCTCGCTCTGGGCGTGGATCTCGCCGCCCAGCAGCTGCGCGATCTCCCGCGAGATGGAGAGGCCGAGGCCCGTGCCACCGTACTTGCGGCTGGTCGTTCCGTCCGCCTGCTTGAACGCCTCGAAGATCACCCGCATCTTGCTGGCCGCGATGCCGATACCCGTGTCGGTCACCGAGAACGCGATCAGCTCGCCGTCCGGATCCGTCAGCGAACCGGCCTCCAGCAACTGCTCCCGGATCCTCTGCGGCACGTTCGAACCGGCGGGCCGGATCACCAGCTCCACCGACCCGGAATCGGTGAACTTCACCGCGTTGGACAGCAGGTTGCGCAGCACCTGCAGCAGCCGCTGCTCGTCGGTGTGCAGGGTCGCCGGCAGTTCCGGGGACACCCGTACGGACAGGTCCAGGCCCTTCTCGGCGGTCAGCGGCCGGAAGGTGGCCTCCACGTAGTCCACGAGCTGGACGAGCGCGATACGCGTCGGCGAGACGTCCATCTTGCCCGCCTCGACCTTCGACAGGTCGAGGATGTCGTTGATCAGCTGCAGCAGGTCGGAGCCGGCGCCGTGGATGGTCTCGGCGAACTCCACCTGCTTCGGGGAGAGATTGCCCTCGGCGTTGTCCGCGAGCAGTTTGGCCAGAATCAGCAGCGAGTTGAGCGGCGTGCGCAGCTCGTGCGACATGTTCGCGAGGAACTCGCTCTTGTAGCGCATCGACACCGCGAGCTGCTCGGCACGCTCCTCCAGGACCTGCCGGGCCTCCTCGATCTCGGTGTTCTTCACCTCGATGTCGCGGTTCTGCCGGGCCAGCAGCTCGGCCTTCTCCTCCAGCTCGGCGTTGGAGGCCTGCAGCGCCTTCTGCCGGTTCTCCAGCTCGGCCGAGCGCTCCCTGAGCTGCTCGGTCAGCTCCTGCGACTGCTTCAGCAGCTGCTCGGTCTTGGTGTTGACCGAGATGGTGTTGACGCTCGTCGCGATCATCTCGGCGATCTGGTTGAGGAAGTCCTTCTGGATCTGCGTGAACGGTGTGAACGACGCCAGCTCGATCACACCGAGGACCTTGCCCTCGAACAGCACCGGCAGCACGATCACCTGCGCGGGCGGCGCCTCGCCGAGCCCCGAGGAGATCCTCAGGTAGCCGCTGGGCGCGTTCTCCACGAGGATCGCGCGCTTCTCCTCGGCCGCCGTGCCCACCAGCGCCTCACCGGGCCGGAACGACGTCGGCATGGAGCCCATCGAGTAGCCGTAGGAGCCCAGCATCCGCAGCTCGTAGTCGTCCTCGCCGCCGGCGATGTCCTTGCCCTCCATGAGCGGCATCGCCACGAAGAACGCGCCGTGCTGCGCCGAGACCACCGGCGTCAGCTCGCTCATGATCAGCGAGGCCACGTCCTCCAGGTCCCGGCGGCCCTGCATCAGCGCGGAGATACGGGCCAGGTTGCCCTTGAGCCAGTCCTGCTCCTTGTTGGCGATCGTGGTGTCGCGCAGGTTGGCGATCATCTTGTTGATGTAGTCCTGCAGTTCCTGGATCTCGCCGGACGCGTCGACGTCGATCTTCAGGTTCAGGTCGCCACGGGTCACCGCGGTCGCCACGCGCGCGATGGCCCGCACCTGCCGGGTCAGGTTCCCGGCCATCTCGTTCACCGACTCGGTCAGGTCCCGCCAGGTCCCGTCGACGTCACGCACGCGCGCCTGACCGCCGAGCTGCCCCTCGGTGCCCACCTCGCGGGCCACGCGCGTGACCTCCTCGGCGAAGCTGGACAGCTGGTCGACCATCGTGTTGATCGTCGTCTTCAGCTCGAGGATCTCGCCGCGCGCGTCGATGTCGATCTTCTTGGTCAGATCGCCCTTCGCGATCGCCGTCGTCACCATGGCGATGTTGCGCACCTGACCGGTCAGGTTGGACGCCATCTGGTTCACGGACTCGGTGAGGTCCTTCCACGTGCCGGCCACTCCGGGCACATGCGCCTGGCCGCCCAGGATGCCGTCCGTGCCCACCTCACGGGCCACCTTGGTGACCTGGTCGGCGAACGAACTCAGCGTCTTCACCATGATGTTGATGGTGTCGGCGAGCTGCGCGACCTCACCGCGCGCCTCGATCGTCACCTGCCGCGTCAGGTCACCGTTGGCGACGGCCGCGGCCACCTGGGAGATGTTCCGCACCTGCATGGTCAGGTTGTTGGCCATGAGGTTGACGTTGTTGCTGAGGTCCTTCCAGATGCCGGTGACACCCGGCACGTGCGCCTGGCCGCCCAGGATGCCCTCGGTGCCCACCTCACGGGCCACCCGGGTCACCTGCTCGGCGAAGCTGGACAGCTGGTCGACCATCGTGTTGACCGTCGTGACGAGTTCGAGGATCTCGCCCTTCGCGTCGACGGTGATCTTCTTCGACAGGTCGCCCTTGGCGACCGCCGTCGTGACCTCGGCGATGTTGCGCACCTGGATCGTCAGGTTGTTCGCCATGAAGTTCACGGACTGGGTGAGGTCCTTCCAGGTGCCGGAGACACCCTGCACCTCGGCCTGCCCGCCGAGCATGCCCTCCGTGCCCACCTCGCGGGCCACCCGCGTGACCTCCTGGGCGAACGACGACAGCTGGTCGACCATCGTGTTCAGGGTGTTCTTCAGCTCCAGGATCTCCCCGCGCGCGTCCACGGTGATCTTCTGGGACAGGTCACCGCGCGCCACCGCGGTGGCGACCTGGGCGATGTTGCGCACCTGGGCGGTGAGGTTGCCGGCCATGCCGTTCACGGAGTCGGTCAGATCCCGCCACACACCGGCGACGCCCGGCACCTGCGCCTGCCCGCCGAGGCGGCCCTCCGTACCCACGTCCCTCGCGACCCGGGTCACCTGGTCGGCGAAGGCGGACAGCTGGTCGACCATCGTGTTGATGGTGTTCTTCAGCTCGAGGATCTCCCCGCGCGCGTCGACGTCGATCTTCTGCGAGAGGTCACCGCGCGCCACGGCCGTCGTCACCTGGGCGATCTGCCGCACCTGCGAGGTCAGGTTCCCGGCCATGAAGTTGACGGAGTCCGTCAGCTCCTTCCAGGTGCCCGACACCCCGTCCACCCGGGCCTGCCCGCCGAGGCGGCCCTCCGTGCCCACGTCCCGGGCCATCCGCGTGACCTGGTCGGCGAACGACGACAGCTGGTCCACCATCGTGTTCACGGTGTTCTTCAGCTGGAGCATCTCACCGGACACGTCCACGGTGACCTTCTGCGACAGGTCGCCGTTGGCCACCGCCGTCGTCACCTGGGCGATGTTGCGCACCTGCCCGGTGAGGTTGCGGAACGCGGTGTTGACGGAGTCGGTCAGGTCCTTCCAGGTGCCGGCCGCGCCCGGCACCTGCGCCTGCCCGCCCAGTTCACCCTCGACGCCGATCTCCCGCGCGACCCGCGTCACCTCGGCACCGAACGCCGACAGCTGGTCCACCATGCCGTTGACGGTGTTCTTCAGCTCCAGCATCTCGCCGGCCACGTCCACCGTGACCTTCTGCGACAGATCACCGCTGGCCACCGCGGTCGTCACGGCCGCGATGTCCCGCACCTGCGTGGTCAGGTTCCGGAACACCGTGTTGACGGAGTCCGTCAGGTCCTTCCAGGTGCCCGCCGCGCCCGGCACGTTCGCCTGCCCGCCGAGCCGCCCCTCGGCGCCGACCTCGTTCGCCACACGCGTGACCTCGTCCGCGAAGATCCGCAGCGTCTCGGTCATCTGGTTGATCGTCTCGGCCAGCTGCGCCACCTCGCCGCGCGCCGGGACCGTCACCTTCTGCGACAGGTCACCGTTGGCGACGGCCGTCGTGACCTGCGAGATCCCGCGCACCTGTGCGGTGAGGTTGCCGGCCATCGTGTTGACGGAGTCGGTCAGCTCCTTCCACACGCCGGCCACTCCGGGAACCTGCGCCTGGCCGCCCAGGATGCCCTCCGTGCCCACCTCCCGGGCCACCCGTGTGACCTCGGAGGAGAAGGACGACAACTGGTCCACCATCGTGTTGACGGTGTTCTTCAGCTCCAGCATCTCGCCCGCGACATGGACGGTCACCTTGCGTGACAGATCACCCTTGGCGACCGCCGTGGTCACCAGGGCGATGTCCCGCACCTGCGCGGTCAGCCGGTACGCCATGGTGTTGACGGACTCGGTCAGGTCCTTCCACGAACCCGACATGCCGCGCACCTGCGCCTGGCCGCCGAGCTTGCCCTCGGTGCCCACCTCGCTGGCCACGCGCGTGACCTCGTCCGTGAACGTCGACAACTGGTCGACCAGGTTGTTCACGGTCCTGCCGACCTTCAGGAACTCCCCGCGCAGCGGATGTCCGGTGCCGCCGTCCGGCGCCTGCGTCCGCAGCTCCATGCGCGGCGACAGATCACCGTCGGCGACCGCCGTCAGCACCCGGCCGACCTCGGACACCGGCCAGACGAGGTCGTCCACCAGCGCGTTGGAGTTGTCGATGGCGGTCGCCCAGGAGCCCTCGCAGGCTCCCGTCTCCAGCCGCTCGGTGAGCTTTCCCTCACGACCGACCACGCGCCGCACCCGGGACAGCTCACCCGTCAGATGCAGGTTCCGGTCGGCGACCTCGTTGAACACGGCCGCGATCTCCGACATCATGCCGTCGCCGGACACCGTGAGCCGTTTGCGGAAGTTCCCGTCACGCATCGACACGAGTGCCGCCAGCAGCCGGTTCAGGGCAGCCGTGTCCACGGCGGTGGTACCGCCGTTTTTGCCCAGGGACGGTCCGCCTTTCGCGCGCGTCTTCGTGCCCCGCGTCGCCGCGCCAGACTCCACTGTGTCCCTCCCGGAGGGGTAGACCGTTACTGCTGTGCTCGGCCGCTTCGGCCCGGCGTGCCGGTCGTCGGCATGCCGGTGACTTCCACGTACCCACTACTGCTGCGTATTTCTGCCAGACGAGATCCGGCCACACCAGGGGCTGCTGCCCGCCGCACACGAAACGCACGCAGGCCGACCGGACCTTCCTCAGAAGCCTGCCCAGTGTTTCACCCCGGCTGAACCAGGCCATAACAGTTCGGCAGCTTCGCACATCGTCCGCACACCCTGGGGGGTAAACACCGGCGACCGGCATCCGCTCGGACGGCGAAGGTAAGTAACCTTGCATGCGGCTGTCCAGCCGCACCGGTCCGACCGGCCTGGGCGGTGGCACGAGCACGAGCGGGCATCGGAGGGGCGGCCGCAGACCATGACCACCGGACTCATCCCCGGGGAACAGCCCCCGGAGCAACGGCCGACGGACGAGCTGATGCCGCAGCAGCGGCGCGAGCCGGGCGGCCCCGGAGACCTGCACGTCGACAACCGGTCGAGGAGTTCTGTGATCACCGCGCGCGCGGCCGCCAGCTTCGAGCCCGTCGGGCGATCGGTCGCGGTTGCCCGGTCCTTCGTCCGCGACACCCTCCAGGGCTGGGGCTTCGCCGACATCGTCGACGACGCGGTCGTCCTGACCAGCGAGCTGGTGACCAACGCGGTCGTCCACGCGGGGACGCACGCGGAGGTGCTGTGCCTGCGCACCGAGGACGGTGTGCGCGTCGAGGTCTCCGACCGCTACCCGGAGCGCGAGGTCCCGATCCAGAGCGTCGCGGCCCCCATGGGCAACCCCGACCGTGAGGGCGGCCGCGGCCTCCAGCTCTGCGCGGCCCTCGCGACCCGCTGGGGCGTCGACTACACCCCCACCCACAAGAACGTCTGGTTCCAGCTCAACCTGCCCGAACGCCCGGTCGGCACGCGCACGGCGGGCCCCGCCCTGCCGGTCGGCCTCCTCCCCCTGGCCGACGGCCGGGTCCGCGTCGCGGTTCTCCAGGTCGACCGCAAGGGCGCGATCTCCGCCTGGAACGAGGACGCCGAGGAAGTCTTCGGCTACCCGTCCGCCGAGGTCATCGGCAGGCCCCTCACCGAACTCGCGGCCTGGCCGCACACCCCGGGCACCGGCACCGGCGTCGCCGAGGCGCTCCAGCTCTCGCGCTGGGAGGGCAGCTACGGCATCCGCGGCGCCGACGGCCGGGTGATCCAGGTGTACGCCTCCCACCTCAGAGTCCGCGACACCGGCGGCGAGCCCTCCACCGTCTGCCTCCTCGTACGCGATCACGAGCGCGCCGTCCTGCAGACGCCGACGCGTGTCCCGGTCGGCGACCAGCCGCAGACGTCGGACGGGCAGAGCACCGACCCGTTCGAGGTGTTCATCGGCTCCCCCGCCCCCGACGACCTCGACGGCCTGCTCCAGCGCACGGTGGAACGCGCCCGCGACATGCTCGACGGCGACTCCGCGTTCCTGCTGCTCGCCACGGACGACGAGACGGAACTCGAGGTCCGCGCCTCGACCGGCCTGCCGTCCGCCCGCCAGCGCTTCGCCCGCGTCCCCGTCGAGGCCGGCCCCGGCCGCTACGGCTCCGCCCGCATGCCGGCCGTCCACGACGACCTCAACGCGGTCCCCGGCGCCGTGCCGCTGCTCTCCGGTACCGGAATGCGCTCGGTCGTCACGGTCCCGCTCAAGGTCGAAGGCCGCCTCACCGGATCCCTCGGCGTCGCCGCCGAGGCCCCCGGCCGGTACTCCAACGAGGAGGCTCTGCGCCTGCAGTTCGCGGCCGACCGGATCGCCCTGGCCGTCGAGTCGGCCCGCCTGGGCGAGCTGGAGCGGCTGCGCCGCGGCTCCCTGAGCTTCCTCGTCGAGGCCTCCGACCTGCTGGCCGGCACCCTGGACCGGGACCAGACGCTGGCCCTCATGGCCCAGATGACCGTCCCGACGCTGGCCACCTGGTGCGCGGTGTACACCATCGCCGACCAGGCCTCCGAGCCGTACCTGTCCTACGTCCTGCACGAGGACGAGGAACTCATCGACGGCATCAAGTCGTTGCTGTCGAAGATCTCCCCGCCGGACCCGGTGCCCACGCCCGGCGCGCGGGTCTGGACCGCGCCCGCCCAGGTCGCCCACCAGGCGGCCCTGCGCACGTCGATGCGCAGCCTCGGCCTCTCCGGCGGCCCCACGCGCCAGGTCGCCTCGGGCATCGGCCCGACACTGGCGACGGCCGGCGCGGTCGGCGGCGAGACGGTCGTCCTGCCGCTGGTGGCCCGCAACCGCGTCATCGGCATGCTGACTCTCGGCAAGCCCACCGACGAGCACTTCCGCCAGGAGATCCTGGAACTCGCCGAGGACCTGAGCCGCCGGGCCGCCCTCGCCCTGGACAACGCCCGCCTGTACTCGGAGCGTACGGCCATCAGCCAGGCCCTCCAGCGCAGCCTGCTCCCGCCCGGCACCCCGCACATCGACGGCGTCGAGGTCGAGGTCATCTACCGCGCGGCCGGCGAGGGCAACGAGGTCGGCGGCGACTTCTACGACGTCTTCCCCATCGGCGAGGGCGCGTACGGCTTCGCCATCGGCGACGTCTGCGGTACCGGACCCAACGCGGCGGCGGTCACCGGTCTCGCCCGGCACGCGCTGCGGCTGCTGGCCCGGGAGGGCCTCAGCGGCCCGGCCGTCCTGGAGCGCCTGAACTCCGCGATCCTCGACGAGGGCGACCGCAGCCGCTTCCTGACCCTCCTCTACGGCGAGCTGCGCCCGCAGGAGGACGGCAGCGCCGAGATGAAGGTCGTCTGCGCCGGCCACCCCCTGCCGCTGCGTCTGCGCCAGGACGGCACGGTGACCGCCGCGGCCGAGCCGCAGCCGCTGCTGGGTGTCATCGAGGATCTGGAGCTCTACGAGGAGCACGTCACCCTCGACCCGGGTGACGTGCTCCTCTGTGTCACGGACGGCGTCACCGAACGCCGTGAGGGCACGCGGATGCTGGGCGACGACGGTCTCGCCGACGTCCTCACCACCTGCACGGGACTGACGGCCGGTGCGGTCGCCGCGCGCATCATGCGCGCGGTGGAGCGCTTCGCGTCGGACGCACCGTCCGACGACATGGCGATTCTGGCGATGCGGGTGCCGGGAATCCACCAGGAGGCATAAGAAAAAGCCCCGCCCGAAAGGGCGGGGCTTTTCTGCTGGAGCCCCCAAACGGAATCGAACCGTTGACCTTCTCCTTACCATGGAGACGCTCTACCGACTGAGCTATAGGGGCCTGGCCTGTGAGGTTTCCCTCGCGGCGACGAAGAAACTGTACCCCGAACCGGCCCCGGTTCCCAAATTCGTTCGGTGACCGTTCAGAAGGCGGGCTGGAGCAGTCCGCCGAGTGCGTTGCAGGCGGAGACGATGCGCTGCATCTCCCGCTTGGTGAGGGAGGCGTCCACGGGCAGCGCGAGGGTTTCGTCCGCGGCCAGTTCGGTCTGCGGCAGCGACACGTACCGGCGGAATTCCGGCAGCCGGTGCACGGGCGTCTTCACCGGTACTCGGCACTCGACCCCCTTGGCGCGCACGGCCCGGGCGAAGGCGTCCCGGTCCGGCCGGCCGTTGCCGGGCACGCGCACCACGTACTGCTGGTAGGTGTGCCCGTCACCGCCGTCCGGGGTCCGTACGCCCTTGAGTTTGGTGTCGAGATAGGCGGCCCGCTCTCTGCGCTGCGCTATCTCGTCGTACGGCGCCTCGGACTCGCCCTGCTCCAGGATCAGCAGCCCGTGCCGCTGCCCGAGTGCGTGCAACTGCCCGATGTCCGCGTGCCGTCCGAAGCGGTGCACGACAACGACCGCGGCCGTACGCGCGGTTGTGGCGGCCTCTACCGCGTGCGGGTCGAGGCAGTAGGTCAGCGGGTCTATGTCGGCGAACACCGGCAGCGCGCCCGCCAGGGTCACGGCCTCGGCGACCTCGACGTTCCCGAAGGCCGGTACGACGACCTCGTCACCGACTCCGACGCCGGCGGCCCTGAGCATTGCTGCAGTTCCCATGACTGGGATGCTCGGTGCGCAACGTGAACGACACGTTACGCGAAACAGAAAAAGGCCGGACCCTGAACCGAAGTTCAGGGTCCGACCTTTTCACAATTTGTTCGGCGGCGTCCTACTCTCCCACAGGGTCCCCCCTGCAGTACCATCGGCGCTGTGAGGCTTAGCTTCCGGGTTCGGAATGTAACCGGGCGTTTCCCTCACGCTATGACCACCGAAACACTATGAAACTCTCAACCGAAACGCCCACACACGGGGGCGACCTGGTCGTGGTTTCAGAACCAACACAGTGAACGCGAGCATCAATGGACAAGCCCTCGGCCTATTAGTACCAGTCAACTCCACCGGTTGCCCGGCTTCCATATCTGGCCTATCAACCCAGTCGTCTACTGGGAGCCTTACCCTCTCAAGGAGGTGGGAATACTCATCTCGAAGCAGGCTTCCCGCTTAGATGCTTTCAGCGGTTATCCCTCCCGAACGTAGCCAACCAGCCATGCCCTTGGCAGGACAACTGGCACACCAGAGGTTCGTCCGTCCCGGTCCTCTCGTACTAGGGACAGCCCTTCTCAATATTCCTACGCGCACAGCGGATAGGGACCGAACTGTCTCACGACGTTCTAAACCCAGCTCGCGTACCGCTTTAATGGGCGAACAGCCCAACCCTTGGGACCGACTCCAGCCCCAGGATGCGACGAGCCGACATCGAGGTGCCAAACCATCCCGTCGATATGGACTCTTGGGGAAGATCAGCCTGTTATCCCCGGGGTACCTTTTATCCGTTGAGCGACGGCGCTTCCACAAGCCACCGCCGGATCACTAGTCCCGACTTTCGTCCCTGCTCGACCCGTCGGTCTCACAGTCAAGCTCCCTTGTGCACTTACACTCAACACCTGATTGCCAACCAGGCTGAGGGAACCTTTGGGCGCCTCCGTTACCCTTTGGGAGGCAACCGCCCCAGTTAAACTACCCATCAGACACTGTCCCTGATCCGGATCACGGACCCAGGTTAGACATCCAGCACGACCAGACTGGTATTTCAACGACGACTCCACAACCACTGGCGTGGCTGCTTCAAAGTCTCCCAGCTATCCTACACAAGCCGAACCGAACACCAATATCAAACTGTAGTAAAGGTCCCGGGGTCTTTCCGTCCTGCTGCGCGAAACGAGCATCTTTACTCGTAGTGCAATTTCACCGGGCCTATGGTTGAGACAGTCGAGAAGTCGTTACGCCATTCGTGCAGGTCGGAACTTACCCGACAAGGAATTTCGCTACCTTAGGATGGTTATAGTTACCACCGCCGTTTACTGGCGCTTAAGTTCTCAGCTTCGCCCCACCGAAATGGAGCTAACCGGTCCCCTTAACGTTCCAGCACCGGGCAGGCGTCAGTCCGTATACATCGCCTTACGGCTTCGCACGGACCTGTGTTTTTAGTAAACAGTCGCTTCTCGCTGGTCTCTGCGGCCACCCCCAGCTCACCGAGTAAATCGGATCACCGAGCGTGGCCCCCCTTCTCCCGAAGTTACGGGGGCATTTTGCCGAGTTCCTTAACCATAGTTCACCCGAACGCCTCGGTATTCTCTACCTGACCACCTGAGTCGGTTTAGGGTACGGGCCGCCATGAAACTCGCTAGAGGCTTTTCTCGACAGCATAGGATCATCCACTTCACCACAATCGGCTCGGCATCAGGTCTCAGACTGTGTGCAAGGCGGATTTGCCTACCTTGCGTCCTACACCGTTACCCCGGGACAACCACCGCCCGGGATGGACTACCTTCCTGCGTCACCCCATCACTCACCTACTAACCGCTTGGTTCGGCGGCTCCACCACTCCCCTCAACTCCGAAGAGATCAGGGCGGCTTCACGGCCTTAGCATCACGATGCTCGATGTTTGACGCTTCACAGCGGGTACCGGAATATCAACCGGTTATCCATCGACTACGCCTGTCGGCCTCGCCTTAGGTCCCGACTTACCCTGGGCAGATCAGCTTGACCCAGGAACCCTTAGTCAATCGGCGCAAACGTTTCTCACGTTTGTATCGCTACTCATGCCTGCATTCTCACTCGTCAACCGTCCACAACTACCTTCCGGTGCTGCTTCACCCGGCAGACGACGCTCCCCTACCCATCACAGCACCCGTTGGGGCTTATTGCTGCAATGACACGACTTCGGCGGTACGCTTGAGCCCCGCTACATTGTCGGCGCGGAATCACTAGACCAGTGAGCTATTACGCACTCTTTCAAGGGTGGCTGCTTCTAAGCCAACCTCCTGGTTGTCTGTGCGACTCCACATCCTTTCCCACTTAGCGTACGCTTAGGGGCCTTAGTCGATGCTCTGGGCTGTTTCCCTCTCGACCATGGAGCTTATCCCCCACAGTCTCACTGCCGCGCTCTCACTTACCGGCATTCGGAGTTTGGCTAAGGTCAGTAACCCGGTAGGGCCCATCGCCTATCCAGTGCTCTACCTCCGGCAAGAAACACACGACGCTGCACCTAAATGCATTTCGGGGAGAACCAGCTATCACGGAGTTTGATTGGCCTTTCACCCCTAACCACAGGTCATCCCCCAGGTTTTCAACCCTGGTGGGTTCGGTCCTCCACGAAGTCTTACCTCCGCTTCAACCTGCCCATGGCTAGATCACTCCGCTTCGGGTCTTGAGCGTGCTACTGAATCGCCCTGTTCGGACTCGCTTTCGCTACGGCTTCCCCACCCGGGTTAACCTCGCAACACACCGCAAACTCGCAGGCTCATTCTTCAAAAGGCACGCAGTCACGAGATACAGCAAGCTGCATCCGACGCTCCCACGGCTTGTAGGCACACGGTTTCAGGTACTATTTCACTCCGCTCCCGCGGTACTTTTCACCATTCCCTCACGGTACTATCCGCTATCGGTCACCAGGGAATATTTAGGCTTAGCGGGTGGTCCCGCCAGATTCACACGGGATTTCTCGGGCCCCGTGCTACTTGGGTGTCTCTCAAACGAGCCGTTGACGTTTCGACTACGGGGGTCTTACCCTCTACGCCGGACCTTTCGCATGTCCTTCGCCTACATCAACGGTTTCTGACTCGTCCTACGGCCGGCAGACCGCAGAAGAGAGATCCCACAACCCCGCATGCGCAACCCCTGCCGGGTCTCACACGCATACGGTTTGGCCTCATCCGGTTTCGCTCGCCACTACTCCCGGAATCACGGTTGTTTTCTCTTCCTGAGGGTACTGAGATGTTTCACTTCCCCTCGTTCCCTCCACACTGCCTATGTGTTCAGCAGCGGGTGACAGCCCATGACGACTGCCGGGTTTCCCCATTCGGAAACCCCCGGATCAAAGCCTGGTTGACGACTCCCCGGGGACTATCGTGGCCTCCCACGTCCTTCATCGGTTCCTGGTGCCAAGGCATCCACCGTGCGCCCTTAAAAACTTGGCCACAGATGCTCGCGTTCACTGTGCAGTTCTCAAACAACGACCAGCCACCCATCACCCCGAACCAACAGGCTCGAGTTCACTGGGGCCGGCGACTGAAGGAAGAACATTCCCTCAGACACCCAACAGCGTGCCCGGCACGATCAGCCGATCAGATCTGCGTTCCACGCCCCGAGGGGCAGTACTAGCGCCTGATCCATCCTGGATCGTGCCGAATAATCAACGTTCCACCCATGAGCAACCAGCACCGGACATTCGCCGATGTACTGGCCTCTGACCGGGCAAGCCCGGTAAGAAGTGCTCCTTAGAAAGGAGGTGATCCAGCCGCACCTTCCGGTACGGCTACCTTGTTACGACTTCGTCCCAATCGCTAGTCCCACCTTCGACAGCTCCCTCCCACAAGGGGTTGGGCCACCGGCTTCGGGTGTTACCAACTTTCGTGACGTGACGGGCGGTGTGTACAAGGCCCGGGAACGTATTCACCGCAGCAATGCTGATCTGCGATTACTAGCAACTCCGACTTCATGGGGTCGAGTTGCAGACCCCAATCCGAACTGAGACCGGCTTTTTGAGATTCGCTCCACCTCACGGTATCGCAGCTCATTGTACCGGCCATTGTAGCACGTGTGCAGCCCAAGACATAAGGGGCATGATGACTTGACGTCGTCCCCACCTTCCTCCGAGTTGACCCCGGCGGTCTCCTGTGAGTCCCCATCACCCCGAAGGGCATGCTGGCAACACAGGACAAGGGTTGCGCTCGTTGCGGGACTTAACCCAACATCTCACGACACGAGCTGACGACAGCCATGCACCACCTGTACACCGACCACAAGGGGGCGCCTGTCTCCAGACGTTTCCGGTGTATGTCAAGCCTTGGTAAGGTTCTTCGCGTTGCGTCGAATTAAGCCACATGCTCCGCTGCTTGTGCGGGCCCCCGTCAATTCCTTTGAGTTTTAGCCTTGCGGCCGTACTCCCCAGGCGGGGAACTTAATGCGTTAGCTGCGGCACCGACGACGTGGAATGTCGCCAACACCTAGTTCCCACCGTTTACGGCGTGGACTACCAGGGTATCTAATCCTGTTCGCTCCCCACGCTTTCGCTCCTCAGCGTCAGTAATGGCCCAGAGATCCGCCTTCGCCACCGGTGTTCCTCCTGATATCTGCGCATTTCACCGCTACACCAGGAATTCCGATCTCCCCTACCACACTCTAGCCTGCCCGTATCGAATGCAGACCCGGGGTTAAGCCCCGGGCTTTCACACCCGACGTGACAAGCCGCCTACGAGCTCTTTACGCCCAATAATTCCGGACAACGCTTGCGCCCTACGTATTACCGCGGCTGCTGGCACGTAGTTAGCCGGCGCTTCTTCTGCAGGTACCGTCACTTGCGCTTCTTCCCTGCTGAAAGAGGTTTACAACCCGAAGGCCGTCATCCCTCACGCGGCGTCGCTGCATCAGGCTTTCGCCCATTGTGCAATATTCCCCACTGCTGCCTCCCGTAGGAGTCTGGGCCGTGTCTCAGTCCCAGTGTGGCCGGTCGCCCTCTCAGGCCGGCTACCCGTCGTCGCCTTGGTGAGCCACTACCTCACCAACAAGCTGATAGGCCGCGGGCTCATCCTTCACCGCCGGAGCTTTCGACCCCCGCAGATGCCTGCAGGAGTGATATCCGGTATTAGACCCCGTTTCCAGGGCTTGTCCCAGAGTGAAGGGCAGATTGCCCACGTGTTACTCACCCGTTCGCCACTAATCCCCACCGAAGTGGTTCATCGTTCGACTTGCATGTGTTAAGCACGCCGCCAGCGTTCGTCCTGAGCCAGGATCAAACTCTCCGTGAATGTTTACCGGTAATCCGGTGCACACATCACGAGAGCGGAACCACCGGAGGAATAGTCCGATGGTTCACAGCGTCCTCGCTGTGTTTTTTCAAAGGAACCTCGCCCCGATCGTGATGACCGGAGACGGGGTATCAACTAATCTGGCGTTGATTTTTGGCACGCTGTTGAGTTCTCAAGGAACGGTCGCTTCCTTTGTACTCACCCTCTCGGGCTTTCCTCCGGGCTTCCCTTCGGTGTTTCCGACTCTATCAGATCTTTCCGATCCGATTTCCTCGGTGCTTTCCAGGTTCTCGCTTTCGCGTTTCCCTTTCCGGCGGTACCGACTTTATCAGAAGTTCTGAGCCGGTTTTCCCACCCCCTCCGGGCACCTGTGTCCAGCGCATGAAGTGCTGGGGTTCCCGGTCGGGCAGAGCCGTAAACGTACTGGAGCGGGGCGCCCCGATGCAAATCGAGGGGCCCCGCTCCAGGTTCACGCGGACGAGCGGTCGTCGGACCGTCAGACCTCGACCACCACCGGCAGGATCATCGGCCTGCGGCGATAGGTGTCCGAGACCCACTTGCCGAGGGTGCGGCGGATGAGTTGCTGGAGCTGGTGGGGCTCTACGACACCGTCCTGCGCCGAGCGCTCCAGGACCTCGGTGATCTTCGGCAGGACGTCGGCGAAGGCCGCGTCCTCGATGCCGGAGCCCCGGGCCTGCACGTGCGGGCCTCCGGTGATCTTGCCGGTCGAGGAGTCGATGACCAGGAAGACCGAGATGATGCCCTCGTCCCCGAGGATCTTGCGGTCCTTGAGGGCCGGCTCACCGACATCGCCGACCGAGAGGCCGTCCACGTAGACGTAACCGGCCTGGACCTTCCCGGAGATCTTGGCCTTGCCCTCGATCAGGTCCACCGCCACGCCGTCCTCGGCGATGACGATCCGGTCGTGCGGGACACCCGTGAGCGCGCCCAGCTCCGCGTTGGCGCGCAGGTGGCGCCATTCGCCGTGGACGGGCATCAGGTTCTTCGGGCGGCAGATGTTGTAGAAGTACAGCAGCTCGCCCGCGGACGCGTGCCCGGAGACGTGCACCTTGGCGTTGCCCTTGTGGACGACGTTGGCGCCCCAGCGGGTCAGGCCGTTGATCACCCGGTAGACCGCGTTCTCGTTACCGGGGATCAGCGAGGACGCCAGGATGACCGTGTCGCCGTCGACGATGCGGATCTGGTGGTCCCGGTTGGCCATGCGGGACAGGGCCGCCATCGGCTCGCCCTGGGAACCCGTGCAGACCAGGACCACCTGGTGGTCGGGCAGGTCGTCGAGCGTCTTGACGTCGACCACCAGACCCGGCGGGACCTTCAGATAGCCGAGGTCCCGGGCGATGCCCATGTTGCGGACCATGGAGCGGCCGACGAAGGCGACCCGGCGGCCGTACTCGTGGGCGGCGTCCAGAATCTGCTGGATGCGGTGGACGTGGCTGGCGAAGCTCGCCACGATGATCCGCTTGCGGGCACCGGCGAAGACCTGCCGCAGGACGTTCGAGATGTCGCGCTCGGGCGGGACGAAGCCCGGCACCTCGGCGTTCGTCGAGTCGGCGAGCAGGAGGTCGATGCCCTCCTCGCTCAGCCGCGCGAAGGCGTGGAGGTCGGTGAGCCGGTTGTCCAGCGGGAGCTGGTCCATCTTGAAGTCACCGGTGTGGACCACCATGCCGGCCGGCGTGCGGATGGCGACCGCGAGCGCGTCCGGGATGGAGTGGTTGACGGCGACGAACTCGCAGTCGAAGGGGCCGACGCGTTCGCGGTTCCCCTCCGCCACCTCGAGCGTGTACGGGCGGATCCGGTGCTCCTGGAGCTTGGCCTCGATCAGGGCGAGGGTCAGCTTGGAGCCGATCAGCGGGATGTCCGGCTTCTCGCGGAGCAGGAAGGGGACGCCACCGATGTGGTCCTCGTGGCCGTGCGTGAGCACGATGCCCTCGATGTCGTCGAGGCGGTCCCGGATGGACGAGAAGTCCGGCAGGATCAGGTCGATTCCCGGCTGCTCCTCCTCGGGGAAGAGCACTCCGCAGTCGACGATCAGCAGGCGGCCCCCGTACTCGAAGACCGTCATGTTTCGGCCGATCTCGCCGAGACCGCCGAGCGGGGTGACTCGGAGGCCGCCCTCGGGGAGCGGCGGCGGGGAACCGAGTTCGGGATGCGGATGACTCAAAAGACTCTCCTCACCACGCGCGCCACGTACCGGTACGGCACGTGGCGCGCATGACGTTCGTGCAGAAGCAGTTGTCGTTGTGGGGTGCGGGCACCGTGTCCCGCGTATGCAGTTGTTCTTCAGTTGTGAAGCCTGTGGGGCCCGCGCGGTGCGAAGTCTGTTGTCAGAGCTGTACCCCGCCGGCGGCAAGATCGATCTTGAGCTGTGCGATCTCCTCGGGCGAGCACTCGACCATGGGCGCCCGCAGGGGTCCGGCCGGCAGGCCCTGGAGGGCGAGCGCGGCCTTCGTCGTCATGACGCCCTGCGTGCGGAACATGCCGGTGTAGACCGGGAGGAGCTTCTGGTGGATCTCGGTGGCCTTGACGACATCGCCCGAGGTGTACGCCTCGACGAGGGCGCGCAGGTCCGGGGTGACGACGTGGCCGACGACCGAGACGAAGCCGACCGCGCCCACGGAGAGCAGCGGCAGGTTCAGCATGTCGTCGCCGGAGTACCAGGCGAGGCCGGACTGGGCGATGGCCCAGCCGGCGCGGCCGAGGTCGCCCTTGGCGTCCTTGTTGGCGACGATCCGGGGGTGCTCGGCGAGGCGGACGAGCGTCTCGGTGTTGATCGGGACGCCGCTGCGGCCCGGGATGTCGTACAGCATCACCGGCAGGCCGGTGGCGTCGGCGACGGTGGTGAAGTGCCGGTACAGGCCCTCTTGCGGGGGCTTGTTGTAGTACGGCGTGACGACCAGGAGGCCGTGGGCTCCGATGCGCTCCGCCTCGCGCGCCAGCTCGATGCTGTGGCGGGTGTCGTTGGTGCCGACACCGGCCACCACGTGGGCGCGGTCGCCGACGGCCTCCAGGACGGCTCGTACGAGGTCCGCTTTCTCCGCGTCGCTGGTGGTGGGGGACTCGCCGGTGGTGCCGTTGATGATCAGGCCGTCGTTGCCTGCGTCCACCAGGTGGGCGGCGAGCCGCTGCGCGCCGTCGAGGTCGAGTGCGCCGTCCGCCGTGAAGGGCGTGACCATGGCGGTGAGGACCCGCCCGAAGGGGGTCTGCGGAGTGGAGGTCGGAGCCATGGGTTACACGCTACTCGGTGCTCAACGCGTGGTCTGCCCTCGGGGTGTCGGGAAAGTCAGGACAAATAAGGAGCCCGGCACTGCCTGCTCGGGGGTTCAAGCAGTGCCGGGTCCGTTTGATCAGGCTAGATGAACTTCTCTAAATGCCGCAATACGGACACCTCACGAGGCTGACCCGTACATCCGTTTCGGGTGCGGAACAGGGCTTCGTTACGGGGCCACACGCCCGTTCGCATTGAAGGCGGCGTAGGTCAGCGGCATGAGCTTCGCCCACTCCGCCTCCATCTTCTCGCCGACCATCTCGATCTCCCGCTGCGGGAAGGACGGCACCTTGGCCAGCTCGTGCTGGGTGCGCAGGCCGAGGAAGTGCATCAGCGAGCGGGCGTTGCAGGTGGCGTACATCGACGAGAAGAGGCCGACGGGGAGCGCCGCGCGGGCGACCTCGCGGGCGACGCCCTCGGCGAGCATCTTCTGGTAGGCCGCGTACGCCTGCTCGTACGCGTCGCGCAGGGTGCCGCTGACCGCCTCGTACTGGGCGGGGGTGCCCTCGACGAAGACGTACTTGCCCGGGCGGCCCTCCTGGACGAGCTTGCGGGAGGCGTCGGGGACGTAGAAGACGGGCTCCAGCTCGCGGTAGCGGCCGGACTCCTCGTTGTACGACCAGCCGACCCGGTGCCGCATGAACTCGCGGAAGACGAAGATCGGGGCGCTGATGAAGAAGGTCATCGAGTTGTGCTCGAACGGGCTGCCGTGCCGGTCGCGCATCAGGTAGTTGATCAGGCCCTTGGAGCGCTCGGGGTCCTTCTTCAGCTCGTCCAGGGACTGCTCGCCGGCGGTGGAGACGCGGGCGGCGAAGAGGACGTCGGCGTCCGACGCGCTGGACTTCACCAGCTCGACGGTGACGTCACTGCGGAACGTGAGCGACTCGGTGGTCACGGGGGTTGGGGTCCTTCCCATCACTTCTGTGGTTCGCGCCCACCTTACGGGGCACCCGCCGGGGCCTGGTGCAGTACCTCGCCCCAGAAGTCACAGCGACTAATTTTTCGGACACGGGCACCTTTTGTGTCCTTCGAGCGTCTGTATCGGCAAGGACCGCACGTTCGATGCGAAAACCCGAAAGGAGAGGGAACCACCATGTTCCGTCGGCGTGAGCCCGTGCCCTTCGCCTTCCTGGCCGAGGCAGACAGGTTCCGCAGCAATGTCACTCCCCCGCCCCGTGGGCGGGCCTCCTTCGGGGAGGTGGCCGGGCGCTGGCTGCTGGGCCTGACCCTGGTCGCCGGGCTGATCGGCGCGCTGGTGCTCGCCATGCCCGCGCTGTCGGCGCCGGTCGGCAAGCCGGTTCAGCAGTCCCAGGCGTCGCAGGGGCACTGACTCTTCCGGACGCTCAAGGCTGGTGAGCGGGAACCCGGCCGGATAGCCTCACCGGGCACAGCCCACGCGAGGAGCGAGTGAGGACCAGCCGTGCCCCTGCCCTTTCTGACGGCCGAGCGCAGCTTCGAGACGGCATCCGAGAGCGCGCTGCCCCACGACGACCCGGAGCGCTGGCGGCGCCCCTACCGGCCCGGCCCGTGGCGTGTGGGCGCGGCCGCGCTGGGGTTGCTGCTCGCCTCGTTCGTGCTGTTCGCGGCCGTGCTCATCGCCCTGACGAATTCGTTCTCCTCCGACGGCCTCTCCTCCTCGGCGGCGGTCCTCGTCACGGGCCTGGCCGTCATCGCCGGCTCCCTGCGGCTGCTGCGCATGGGGGTGTGGGTCAGCGGGCACGGGCTGCGCCAGGTCGGCTTCCTGATGACGCGGACCGTGCCGTGGGCGCGGGTCGTCTCGGTGCGTACGGTGCAGCAGCCGGTGCGCTGGCTGGGGCTGCCGCGGACGGTGCAGGGGCAGGCGCTGGCGCTCGTCCGCAAGGACCGCCGGTCCGACGACACGGCGCCCCTGACGACCACGCACACCCTGGATTTCCTTGGCCGTCCGACGGCCTTCGACCGGGCCGCGGACACGGTGGAGGCGTGGGCGGCGGAGTACCGGCGCGGCTGAATCGTTTACCCAGGTACGGGAACCCTGGCGGCTCCCCGGCGGAAGGGGCTGTCGGCGCCGTCTCCTGAGTGCCTCGGCCACCGCCACACGGCCTGACGGGGTTCAACCCGGGGGCATGCGCGTCCCACGGCTCGTCGGCGCCCCCTGTGTGCCCTGCCGGCGCCGACGGTGGCGGCTACACCTGCAGGGTCCTGCCCGCGTGGAGGGCAATCGCCCGTTGCATCGCCTTGCGGGCTCGGGGGGTGTCGCGGGCGTCGTGGTAGGCGACGGCGAGGCGGAACCAGGAGCGCCAGTCGTCGGGGGACGCCTCGGTCTCGGCCTTGCGCCTGGCGAAGACCTCGTCGGCCGAGTCGCGGTCGATACGGCCGCTCGCGGTGCGTTTGAGTTCGTCGACGGGCAGGCCGCCCTCGGCCTCGAGTTCGGCGGCGAGCTGGTTGGCCCGGCGGACGAACTGGGTGTTCTTCCACAGGAACCACAGACCGATGACCGGCAGGATCAGCACGGCCACCCCGAAGGTGACGGTGAGGAGCGTGCCGGACTGGATGAGCATCACGCCGCGGCTGCCGACCAGGACGAAGTAGAAGACGAGGACGGCGGCCGTGACGAGGTAAGTGATCTTCGCGCGCATGGGAGTGGGTGTCAGCTCAGGTCCAGGAAGTTCTCCAGGCCGAAGGTCAGGCCCGGAGTGGTCACCACACGGCGTGCGCCGAGCAGGATGCCCGGCATGAAGCTGCTGTGGTGCAGGGAGTCGTGGCGGACGGTGAGGGTCTCGCCCTCGCCGCCGAGCAGCACCTCCTGGTGGGCCAGCAGGCCGCGCAGGCGGACCGCGTGCACCGGGACGCCGTCGACGGAGGCGCCGCGGGCGCCGTCCAGCGCGGTGACCGTGGCGTCCGGCGCCGGGGCGGTGCCGGCCGCCCGGCGCGCCTCGGCGATGAGCTGCGCGGTGCGCGTGGCGGTGCCGGAGGGGGCGTCCACCTTGTTCGGGTGGTGCAGTTCGACGACCTCGACCGACTCGAAGTACGGCGCGGCGATCTGCGCGAACTTCATCGTCAGCACGGCGCCGATGGAGAAGTTGGGCGCGATGAGCACACCGGTCTGCGGGGACTGGGCGAGCCAGCCCTTCAGCTGCGTGAGGCGGTCCTCGGTCCAGCCCGTCGTACCGACGACCGCGTGGATGCCGTGGCGCACGCAGAAGTCGAGGTTGCCCATGACGGAGGCGGGGGTGGTGAGTTCGACGGCGACCTGGGCGCCGGCCTCCGCCAGCGTCTCCAGCTTGTCGCCCCGTCCGAGGGCGCCGACCAGTTCCAGGTCCTCGGCGGCCTCGATCGCCTTGACCGCCTCGGATCCGATCCGGCCCTTGGCACCGAGGACCGCCACGCGCAGCTTGCTCATGTTCCTGCTTCCTTACCGGTGGTGAATCAGGCGACCGCGTCGTGCAGCCGGGAGGCCTGCTTGTCCTTCAGCGGGCCGATGACGGACAGCGACGGACGCTGCCCCAGGATGTCGCGGGCGACCGACCGGACCTCGTCCGGGGTGACCGCGGCTATCCGGCTCAGCATGTCGTCGACGGACATCTGCTCGCCCCAGCACAGCTCGCTCTTGCCGATACGGTTCATCAGCGCGCCGGTGTCCTCGAGGCCAAGGACGGTGGAGCCCCGGAGCTGGCCGATGGCGCGGCCGATCTCGTCGTCGGAGAGGCCGTTCTGCGCGACGTGGTCGAGTTCGTCCCGGCAGATCTTCAGCACGTCGTGGACCTGGCTCGGCCGGCAGCCGGCGTACACGCCGAACAGGCCGCAGTCGGCGAAGCCCGAGGTGTACGAGTACACGCTGTAGGCGAGGCCGCGCTTCTCCCGGACCTCCTGGAACAGGCGGGAGGACATGCCGCCGCCGAGGGCGGTGTTCAGCACGCCCATGGCCCAGCGGCGGTCGTCGGTGCGGGCGAGACCGGGCATGCCGAGGACGACGTGCGCCTGCTCGGTCTTGCGGCCGAGCAGTTCGACCTTGCCGGTGGCGCGGATGGTCCGGCGGCCGTCCCGGGGGGCGATCGGCTGGGCGTCCGCGTTCTTCAGGGCACCCGACTTCTCGAACGCGGCGCGGACCTGCCGTACGACCTTGCCGTGGTCGATGTTGCCGGCGCAGGCAACCACGAGGTGGGTCGGGTCGTAGTGCTTCTTGTAGAAGCGGCGGATGCGGTCCGCGGTGAGGGCGTTGACCGTGTCGACCGTGCCGAGGACCGGGCGGCCGAGGGCGTTGTCGCCGAACATGGTGTGCGCGAACAGGTCGTGCACGCAGTCGCCCGGGTCGTCCTCGGTCATCGCGATCTCTTCGAGGATCGCGCCGCGCTCGACGTTGACGTCCTCCTCGAGGATGAGCGAGTCCGTCAGCATGTCGCAGACGACGTCTATGGCGAGCGGCAGGTCGGTGTCGAGCACGCGCGCGTAGTAGCACGTGTACTCCTTCGCCGTGAACGCGTTCATCTCGCCGCCGACCGCGTCGAGGGCGGCGGAGATGTCCAGCGCGCTGCGCTTGGAGGTGCCCTTGAAGAGCAGGTGCTCCAGGTAGTGCGTGGCGCCGTTCAGGGCCGGGGTCTCGTCCCGGGAGCCGACGTGCGCCCAGATGCCGAAGGTCGCCGAGCGGACCGAGGGCAGGGTCTCGGTGACGATGCGCAGGCCGCCCGGGAGGGTGGTCTTGCGGACCGTGCCGATGCCGCCCGTGCCCTTGACGAGTGTTTGGGTACGGGCGACGGCCCGCGCCTCCGAAGAGGTGCGGGCCGTCGTCCTGGAGCTACGGGACGTCACTGGTCGGCGTCGTCCTTCGCGGTGTCGTCGCCTTCCTCGCCCTCGATCACGGGGATGAGGGAGAGCTTGCCGCGGGAGTCGATCTCGGCGATCTCGACCTGGACCTTCTGGCCCACACCGAGGACGTCCTCGACGTTCTCCACGCGCTTGCCGCCGGCGAGCTTGCGGATCTGCGAGATGTGCAGCAGACCGTCCTTGCCGGGCAGCAGGGAGACGAACGCACCGAAGGTGGTCGTCTTCACGACCGTACCCAGGTAGCGCTCGCCGACCTCGGGCATCGTCGGGTTGGCGATGCCGTTGATCGTGGCGCGAGCGGCCTCGGCGGCCGGGCCGTCGGCGGCACCGATGTAGATGGTGCCGTCGTCCTCGATCGTGATCTCGGCGCCGGTGTCCTCCTGGATCTGGTTGATCATCTTGCCCTTGGGGCCGATGACCTCACCGATCTTGTCCACCGGGATCTTGACGGTGATGATCCGCGGGGCGTTCGGGGACATCTCGTCCGGCGTGTCGATCGCTTCCATCATCACGTCGAGGATGTGGAGGCGGGCGTCACGGGCCTGCTTCAGGGCGGCGGCCAGGACGGAGGCCGGGATGCCGTCCAGCTTGGTGTCGAGCTGGAGGGCGGTCACGAACTCCTTGGTGCCGGCGACCTTGAAGTCCATGTCGCCGAAGGCGTCCTCCGCACCGAGGATGTCGGTGAGGGTGACGTAGTGCGTCTCGCCCTCGATCTCCTGGGAGATGAGGCCCATGGCGATACCGGCGACGGGGGCCTTCAGCGGCACACCGGCGTTCAGCAGCGACATGGTGGAGGCGCACACCGAGCCCATGGACGTCGAGCCGTTGGAGCTCAGCGCCTCGGAGACCTGGCGGATCGCGTACGGGAACTCCTCGCGCGTCGGCAGGACCGGCACGAGGGCGCGCTCGGCGAGGGCGCCGTGGCCGATCTCGCGGCGCTTCGGGGAGCCGACGCGGCCGGTCTCGCCGGTGGAGTACGGCGGGAAGTTGTAGTTGTGCATGTAGCGCTTGCGGGTCACCGGGGAGAGGGTGTCCAGCTGCTGCTCCATGCGGAGCATGTTGAGGGTGGTGACGCCCAGGATCTGGGTCTCGCCACGCTCGAACACCGCGGAGCCGTGCACGCGCGGGATGGCCTCGACCTCGGCGGCCAGGGTGCGGATGTCGGTGACACCGCGACCGTCGATGCGCTTCTTCTCCTTGATCACGCGCTCACGGACCAGCTGCTTGGTGAGCGAGCGGTACGCGGCGGAGATCTCCTTCTCGCGGCCCTCGAACTCCGGCAGGAGCTTCTCGGCGGCGAGCGCCTTGACGCGGTCCAGCTCGGCCTCGCGCTCCTGCTTGCCGGCGATGGTCAGCGCGGAGGCGAGCTCCGGGCGGACGGCGGCGGTGAGCGCCTCCAGGACGTCGTCCTGGTAGTCGAGGAAGATCGGGAACTCGCCGGTCGGCTTCGCGGCCTTGGCGGCGAGGTCGGCCTGGGCGCGGCACAGCACCTTGATGAAGGGCTTCGCGGCTTCCAGACCGGCGGCGACGACCTCCTCGGTCGGCGCCTCGGCGCCGCCCTGGACCAGCTGGATGGTCTTATCGGTGGCCTCGGCCTCGACCATCATGATCGCGACGTCGCCGTCCTCCAGGACGCGGCCGGCGACCACCATGTCGAAGACCGCGTCCTCGAGCTCGGTGTGCGTCGGGAACGCGACCCACTGGCCACGGATCAGCGCGACGCGGACGCCGCCGATCGGGCCGGAGAAGGGCAGGCCGGCCAGCTGCGTGGACGCGGACGCGGCGTTGATCGCGACGACGTCGTACAGGTGGTCGGGGTTGAGCGCCATGATCGTGGCGACGACCTGGATCTCGTTGCGCAGGCCCTTCTTGAAGGACGGGCGCAGCGGGCGGTCGATCAGGCGGCAGGTGAGGATCGCGTCCTCGCTCGGCCGGCCCTCACGGCGGAAGAAGCTGCCGGGGATCTTGCCGGCGGCGTACATCCGCTCCTCGACGTCCACCGTGAGGGGGAAGAAGTCGAGCTGGTCCTTGGGGTTCTTGGAGGCGGTGGTGGCCGACAGCACCATGGTGTCGTCGTCCAGGTACGCCACGGCGGAGCCGGCGGCCTGCTTGGCCAGGCGGCCCGTCTCGAAGCGGATGGTGCGGGTGCCGAAGGCGCCATTGTCGATGACGGCCTCGGCGTAGTGGGTCTCGTTCTCCACTAGCGTTTTCTCCTCGTCTTCGTCCCGTGGCTGCCCGTGTGGCAGGGGGACGGTTGCGGAGAAGCGCGCCGGGCTGTGCGGGCCGGTCTTCGATCGAAGCACCCGGGGCTCACTTCCCCCCGGGGGCCACTACCGAGGACCGGCGGCGGCGAGGTGCGCAACTCCTTGTTCATTGTCGTGCTGTGTCGTCCGTAATGCGTTGTGCTACCACACTACAAAGCGTGAGTGACACTCCGCACGTTTCCGTTCGTACGACGGAGGTCCCGTTCGCGTGAACCGGCCCCGCATACGGCAAAGGGAGCGGTCCCGAGCTTCCCGGGAACCGCTCCCTCCACGGCGTACTACTTGGCGCCCGCCGCACCACGGCGGATGCCGAGGCGGTCGACCAGCGTACGGAAGCGCTGGATGTCCTTCTTCGCCAGGTACTGCAGCAGGCGACGGCGCTGACCGACGAGGATCAGCAGGCCACGGCGGGAGTGGTGGTCGTGCTTGTGGGTCTTCAGGTGCTCCGTCAGGTCGGAGATCCGACGGGAGAGCATCGCGACCTGGACCTCGGGGGAGCCGGTGTCACCCTCCTTGGTACCGAACTCGGAGATGATCTGCTTCTTCGTAGCGGCGTCGAGCGACACGCGTACTCCTCATGGTGTGAATGGCCACCGAGTGCCCCCGGTCTACGTCTCGAGGGAACTTCCGTTACTCGGAAGGCGGGGTCCGCCGGGCGCGGCCTCCAGAACCTGGACGGTTCCGGGGGTGCGTACACGAACGGCCGTCACTCAGGGTACCAGGGGACGGCGGCCCGCTTTCCCCCCGTCCCGGAACCGCCCTGGTGGCGCACGGACCGCCACTAGGGTGAGCGCCGGGACCGTACGCACCCGGAAGGGGATCGCTGCAGGATGACGGAGACGGAAGCGGAGATCAAGGCGCGCAAGGAGCGGGAGCGCGACGAGCTCTACGCGCTCGACATCTCGGGCGTCGAGTGGCAGGGCGCGCCGGGCACGGAGGAGCACGAGGAGCGGGTCGAGATCGCGTACCTGCCCGGTGGTGCGGTGGCGATGCGCTCCTCCCTCGACCCCGGGACCGTGCTGCGGTACACCGAGGCGGAGTGGCGGGCGTTCGTCCTGGGCGCGCGGGACGGGGAGTTCGACCTGGAGCCGACGGAGCGCAACGGGGGCCTCGCGGCTCAGTGACGTGAACACGGGAGGGGGGCGGCACGCGTGCGTGCCGCCCCCCTCCCGTGTTCCGCTGTTGCGCGGGCGTCAGCTGGTCATCGCCCGCGCCCGGGCGTACACGTCGAAGACGGCGAGGGCGAGCGGGATCAGCGTGAGCAGGACGAAGCTCTCGGCGATCTCCAGGAAGCGGCCCCAGAAGGGGGTGACACCGCGGCGCGGGGTGACGAGGCCGATCGCGGTGACCAGGACCGTGGCCGCGCCGACCGCCGCGGCGAGCCAGACGCTGCGGATGTCGAGGTCGGTGGCGTGGCCCTGGAGGGCGTCGATCAGGTAGCCGCGGGGCGGGTTCAGGGCGAGCCCGAGGCCGAGGAAGACGATCGCGGCGAAACCCGCGGCGAGGGTGGCGCCGACCTGGGCGGTGTAGCGGAACAGGTGCGCGCGCATCAGCATCGCGAGGCCCGTGGCCAGGGCCAGGAGCTGCGCCCAGGCGTTGCTGGAGAAGCCGAGGACGATCGACGCGCCCACGGCGACGAGGGCGCAGCCGCCGACCAGGCCGACGAGGAGTTCGTGGCCGCGCCGGGCCTGCGCGGCCACCCGCTCGGCGTCCACGGGCTCCTGCGCGGCGGGCTCACCGCTGTCGTAGCCGGCGCGCGAGGGGTTCGGCGGTTCGAAGCCGATGGGCAGTCGCGCGAACCGCATGGACAGTCCGGGCAGGAAGGCCAGCGCCACGACCGACAGCGGGGCGCAGATCGCGGCCGTCTCGATGGGCCGCAGTTCGGTGAGGATCGCGATGAAGCTGGTGATCAGGCCGATGGCGGAGGCGAAGACGAACGCCACGAAGGGTCCGTCGCCGCCCGGTGAGACGAGAGTGAGCACCAGGGCGGCGACCAGGACCGCCGTGCAGGCGAGCAGGAACTGCAGCCGTCCGATGCCCTCGCCGGCGGAGAGCGGCAGCAGCCCCGAACCGGCCACGCCGACGTTGGGCAGGGCGCCGAGCCCCAGGGCGACCGCGGATCCCCGGTCGTCGTACACACGCGCGCGTACGCAGGCCATGGTGACCAGCAGGATGCCGGCGACGCCCGCGATGATGCCCTGGAGGCTGTACATGTCGTGGCGGACCTGCGAGCTCCAGGCGACGAACGCGAGGAGCACGGGCAGGACGCCGCCCGCGACGAGACCCGCGGCGCGGGTGAGGTCGCCGCCCCACAGGGTGCGGTCGCGGGTGACGGCGGCGGCCACCGCCTCGGAGACGTCGTCGAGGACGGCGGGCGGCAGCGACTCGGCGAACGGGCGCAGGGTCAGCAGTTCGCCGTCGAGGATGCGCTGGGCCGTGAAGGACCGGGCGCCGTCGAGGACGGTGCCGTCACGCCGGACGAGGTGGTAGCCGACCGGGGCGCCCTCGGCGGGGCTCTGCTGCGAGAGGCGCAGGATCTCCGGATACAGGTCGGCGACGGGTACGTCGTCGGGCAGGGCCACGTCGATGCGGCTGTCGGGCGCCACGATGGTGACCCGGCAGAAGCCGAACCCCATGCCCGCCCCGGAAGGGGCTCCGGAGCCCGGTCCACCGGTCGCGCCGGCCGGCGCGGAGGCCGTCATGCTCACCTGCTGTTCCCCCTCGTCGGTTGTGGGGCGGCTCCCGGTGCCGCCGCGCACCCTTCCGCCCGTAAAGATCCTGTGCAGGTTGTGCGGCGCCCCGCGCTCCGCCGGCCGACCGGGCGGCCGCATCCGGGGTTCGCGGGGTGGCACCTGCTTCGAACCGTTGCCAAATGCCCGGGTTTTCCCAGAACGATTCGCAACTGCTCACGCATCTCACGGCACCCTACCGCCCGGCGTTGCCGGTGGTTGTCAGTAGGATCGCGCTTCGCGGTCCACGTCCGCCTGACACGGGGCGGCGGACGAAACATCTCGGTCCGGCAAGGGAATTGGTGCGTAGTGAGCCACATCGTCGTCAAGCGCCCGCCACGGGCACTGCCGAAGGAAGTGCCCACGGACGAGGTGATCCTGCAGGCTCCGCCGGAACTTCCGCGCGGACAGCAGGAAGGCGCGCTGATGCAGCTCCTGCCCATGCTCGGCATGGGCGGATCCGTGGTGTTCTTCTTCAACCCCCAGGCCCAGCCCTTCATGAAGATCATGGGCATGGTGATGGTGGCCTCGACGATCGCGATGGGCATCTCGATGCTCATCCGCTACCGCCGGGGAAACCAGGGGCAGTTGGCCGACATGCGCCGTGACTACCTGCGTTACCTGTCGCAGACCCGGCGCGCCGCCCTGGACACCGCGATGTCCCAGCGCGACGCCCAGTACTACCTGCACCCTTCGCCGGAGCAATTGTGGGCGCTGGTCGCCGAGGGCAGCCGGGTGTGGGAACGGCGTACCGCCGACGAGGACTTCGGGCAGGTCCGGGTGGGCCTCGGCCCGCAGGCCCTGGCAACCGCCCTGATCCCGCCGCAGACCGCGCCGGTCGACGAGCTGGAGCCGCTGACCGCGGGCGCCATGCAGCGCTTCGTGGCCACCCACAGCACCCTCGACGACCTGCCGATGGCGGTCTCGCTGCGCGCCTTCTACCACGTGACGATCAGCGGTGAGCCGGCCACCGTGCGGGGCACCGCCCGTGCCGTCGCCGGTTCCCTCGCCTCCCTGCACTCCCCCGAGGACCTGGTGTTCGCCGTCGTCACCGGACGCGAGTCGGCGCCCGAGTGGGAGTGGGCCAAGTGGCTGCCGCACGTGCAGGCCCCGGGCCTCGCCGACGGCGCCGGCAGCATGCGCCTGATCACCACCGACCCCGTCGAGCTGGAGGACCGCCTCGCCTCCCGCCTGGAGGGCCGCCCGCGTTTCCACCCCGGCGGCCCCCCGGTCCCCGAGCAGCCGCATCTGGTGGTCGTACTCGACGGCATCTCCCTGCCGCCGTCGTCGCTGCTGGCCAACCCCGAGGGTCTGCAGGGCGTGACCGTCCTGGAGGTCGTGCCGGGTGACCTCACCGCCGGCCGCGGCGATCTCTCCGTCGTCGTGACGCCCGCCGAGCTGCGCCTGGAGTCGGGGCACGGCATGGTCTACGAGGGGACGCCGGACGTCCTGTCGTACGAGGCCGCGGAGGCCCTCGCGCGTCAACTGGCGCCGCTGCGCGTGGCGTCGGGCGGGGACGACAACGAACCGCTGCTCGCCAACCTGGAGTTCACGGATCTGCTAAACCTGGGCGACGCGGCCTCCGTCGATCCGAAGCGGACGTGGCGGCCGCGCTCGCAGTCGGAGCGGCTGCGCGTGCCGATCGGTCTCGGCGAGGACGGCCGGCCCGTGATGCTCGACCTCAAGGAGGCGGCCCAGGAGGGCATGGGCCCGCACGGCCTGTGTGTCGGCGCGACCGGTTCCGGCAAGTCGGAGCTGCTGCGCACGCTGGTCCTCGGCCTCGCCGTGACCCATTCCTCCGAGACGCTGAACTTCGTCCTCGCCGACTTCAAGGGCGGTGCCACGTTCGCCGGCATGGCCCAGATGCCGCACGTCGCGGCCGTGATCACCAACCTGGCGGACGACCTCACCCTGGTCGACCGCATGGGCGACTCGATCCGCGGTGAGCTCAACCGCCGCCAGGAGATGCTCCGCGACGCGGGCAACTACGCGAACATCCACGACTACGAGAAGGCGCGCGCGGCGGGCGCCCCGCTGCAGCCGATCCCGTCCCTGGTCCTGGTCATCGACGAGTTCAGCGAACTGCTCACCGCGAAGCCGGACTTCATCGAGATGTTCGTGCAGATCGGCCGCATCGGCCGGTCGCTGGGCGTGCACCTGCTGCTGGCCTCGCAGCGCCTGGAGGAGGGCCGGCTGCGCGGTCTGGAGACGTATCTGTCGTACCGCATCGGTCTGCGGACGTTCTCCGCGGCGGAGTCGCGTGCCGCGCTCGGCGTCCCGGACGCCTACGAGCTGCCGAACGTCCCGGGTTCCGGCTTCCTGAAGTTCGGCACGGACGAAATGGTCCGGTTCAAGGCGGCGTACGTCTCCGGTGTGTACCGCACGAGTTCGCAGGCGGCCGCGGCGTTCGGCGGTCCGCTGCCCGTCGACCGCCGGCCGGTGCTGTTCACGGCGGCCGACGTCCCGGTGCAGTACGCGCCGATCCCCCAGCAGCGCCGGGAGGAGCCGGACGAGCGGCAGGACGACGCGCTCGCCGACACCGTGCTCGACGTGATCGTGCGGCGCCTGGAGGCGCAGGGCCCGGCCGCCCACCAGGTGTGGCTGCCTCCGCTGGACAGCCCGCCGTCGCTCGACGGGCTGCTGCCGGGGCTGGCGCCGGTCGCCGGCCGCGGCATGACGCAGCCGGGCTACGAGGGCGCGGGCCGGCTGGTCATCCCGGTCGGTCTCGTCGACAAGCCGTACGAGCAGCGGCGCGACCCGCTGTGGGTCGACTTCGGCGGCGCGGCAGGCCACATGCAGATCATCGGCGGTCCGCAGTCCGGCAAGTCGACGCTGCTGCGCTCGCTGATCGCGTCCTTCGCGCTCACCCACACCCCGCACGAGGTCCAGTTCTACGGACTGGACTTCGGTGGCGGCGGTCTGGCCGCGGTGGCCGGCCTGCCGCACGTGGGCGGTGTCGCCTCGCGTCTGGACCCGGAGAAGGTCCGGCGTACGACGGCGGAGGTGTACGGCGTCATGACCCGCCGCGAGGAGTACTTCCGCTCCGCGGGCATCTCCTCCATCGCGGAGTTCCGCTCCCGGCGCGCGCGGGGCGACATCTCGGTGGCCGACCAGCCCTGGGGCGACGTCTTCCTGGTCATCGACGGCTGGGGCAACTTCCGCACCGACTACGAGGCGTTGGAGCCGCTGGTCCTGGACATCGCCGCGCGCGGCCTCGGCTACGGCATCCACGTGATCCTGACGGCGTCGCGTGCCATGGAGGTGCGGGCGAACCTCAAGGACCACCTGATGAACCGCCTGGAGCTGCGGCTGGGCGACCCCATGGACTCCGAGATCGACCGCAAGGTCGCGGCGAACGTGCCCACGGGTGTCCCGGGGCGCGGCCAGACCCCGCAGAAGCAGCACTTCATGGCGGCGGTCCCGCGCATCGACGGCCTCTCCTCCGACACGGACCTCGCGGAGGCGACGACCGCTCTCGCGGCGGAGGTCACCCGCCACTGGCAGGAGCCGGGCGCACCGGAGGTACGCCTGCTGCCCCGCGAGTTCCCGGCGACCCAGCTTCCCCCGGGCGACCGCTTCCCGAACCGGGGCGTCTCCTTCGCCCTCGACGAGGACAACCTCGAGCCGGTGTTCGTGGACTTCGAGCAGGACCCGTTCTTCCTGGTGTTCGGTGAGAGCGAGTCCGGCAAGTCGAACCTGCTGCGGCTGCTCATCAAGCGGCTCACCGAGCGCTACGACGGCAACGCCTGCAAGCTGTTCGTCGTCGACAACCGCCGCTCGCTGCTGGGCGTGACCCCGCCGTCCCACCTGGCGGAGTACATCCCGATGTCGAACCAGATGCAGCACCACATGGACGCGCTGGCGGACCTGATGCAGCGCCGCACGCCGACCGCGGACGTGACGCCGGAGCAGCTGCGCGACCGCAGCTGGTGGCGGGGCCCCACGGTGTACGTCGTCATCGACGACTACGACCTCGTGTCCACGTCGAGCGGCAACCCGCTGGCGGCTCTGACGGAACTGCTGCCGTTCGCCCGCGACGTCGGTGTGCGCTTCATCATCGCCCGCTCCACGGCGGGCGCCGGCCGCGCCGGCTACGAGGCCTTCATGCAGCGCATCAAGGAACTCGGCGCGCAGGGCGTGGTCCTCGCGGGCGACCCGGCCGAGGGCGACCTGCTGGGCGGCGTCCGCCCCCGCCCGATGCCGGCGGGCCGGGGCGTGTTCGTGTCCCGGAAGCGGGGGAAGCCGATGGTGCAGGTGGGGGCGGTGCCGGACGGCACGAACTGACCGAGGACGGCCCGGGCGCCGCCCCGGTGCCCGTCACCCCCGGCCCGTCGAGGGCGGGCTGGGGGCTGAAGTGGAGTTTTTGCACGTGCTGGGGACGGGCGCTGCGGCCCGTTCATCCATGTTGCTACGTTGTCCGGAACTGGACGGTCCGTAGTGAACGGCGATCACAGAGCAGGCACTGCGCGGAGGATGGATCACCCATGGCATGGGACGAGTGGGAGCAGCTCAAGTCGGACGCGCTGACGCGCCAGCAGGGTGGGACGACGCACATGCGGCTCAATCAGCTGCCGTCCGACCCGGGGGGCTCCGCCGCGGCGCCCAGCCAGACGGGTGACCTCAAGGTCACCCAGCACGATCTGACGAAGATCGGTGGCCAGGCCCACACCCTGTACAACCATCTGTGGGACAAGGCCCGGCTGTCGAACACCAGCGTGGACTCGGCGGCGGGCGACCTGACGAAGCAGGGTTTCGCACTCGGAGCCGGTCTGTCGCACGTGTCGATCAAATGGGACTCCCAGCTCAACTCGCTGCTGGACGCCTGTGCCCAGATCTCCAACCACATGCAGGTCACCAAGAAGATCCACGCGGGCGACGACGCGTACATCCAGCGGCAGATGAGCAGCATCGACACTCTCGACGACGGCTTCGACGAGCGTGTCGGCGGGCCCGGGAAGCACAACCCGGTCTACGGCTCGTCGGAATCGCCGAAGAAGAACTGATCACCACGCCTGACGGGGGCCCGACTCATGGATCTCGACGCTCTGCGCTTCGCCAATTTCAAGCAGCTCGACGATGCCGTCGAGGACTGGGGACACATAGTCCGCAACCTGAAGGACCTCGCGGAGGACGCCGAGAAGGGTCTGCACCAGGCCGCGAACAAGGCCGACTGGGCGGGCGAGAACAGTCAGGTGACCAAGGAGTTCATCGGCAAGACGGCCGGTGAGTTCCAGGACGCCCACACGCAGGCGCAGACCATACACAACATCCTGAGCGACACCGCCGGGGAGCTGAAGGGCTACCAGAAGCAGCTCAACGAAGCGCTGGACCGCGGGCTGAAGAAGAACCTGACGGTGATGGACACCGGCGACGGCTCGTTCACCGTGACCATGAACGTCCACCCCGACCGTGCCGCGGCCGGGTACACGCCGCCGGAGCACGACGAGCAGGACGTCACCGCGCTGAAGAACGAGGTCGAGAAGATCCTCACCGCGGCCACCAAGAGCGACAACTCGGCGAAGACGGTGCTCACGGCCATCGTGGACCAGACCGAGTACGGCTTCTCGGACGCGACCTACAAGGACCGCGACACGGCCGAGGCCGCCGTCGAGGAGGCGGACTCGATGGCCGCACTCGCCAAGAAGAACCCGGAGAAGCTGACGCCCGAGGAGTTCGACAGGCTCAGCGCCGGGCTGAAGAAGTACGCCGACGACCCGCTGTTCGCGGAGAGGTTCGCCACCGATCTCGGGCCGGACAAGACGCTCGAGTTCTGGGCGGGCATCAACGACCCGCACAAGGCGGCGCAGTTGGGCCAGGCCCGGGTCGACCAGTACGCGGACCTCCAGCGCAGCCTCGGTATGACGCTCGCCACCGCCTCGCACAGCGACTCGGCCGCCATGACCCAGTGGAAGGGCCGGATGATCTCCATCGGCGACGATCCGGTCGGCGGTCAGATGGGGCCCATGGGCTTCCAGGTCATGAGCAACCTCATGCGCGCGGGCGACTACGACGACCAGTTCCTCAAGAGCTACGGCACCTCCCTGATGGCCACCGAGCGCAAGCTCACCGGCAACGGCGAGCACGCCAACCTGGCCTGGCAGCACATGGGCGTGGACCCGTGGCTCAACCGCATGGGCGACGACAGCGGCGACGACCCGCTGACCGGCTATCTGAAGGCGCTGTCCAGCAGCCCGGACGCGGCCACCGAATTCCTGAACGAGGAGTACCTGCCCAAGGGCGGGGACCACAAGGAGGCCGTCTCCAACTTCACGTACCTCTTCGAGGACCGGGAGTGGCCCAAGGAGACCGACCTCAAGGGCGATGACATCCACCCCGGGCAGAACAACCTGGCGATGGCCATCGAGGCGGCCACGACCGGGCACCCGGCGGGCGAGCTGCCCACGGCCGACACCCCCGCGCACAACGCCCAGCAGGCCAAGCTCATGGCGAGCGTGGTCGCGTCGATCAGCGACGACCCGGACCGCCTGACCGAGCACAGCTACATGTCCGACAGCATCGGGCAGATGGCGTCGGAGTACCTTCCGGACATCAACCGCGCGTCCACCGACGTCAAGCCGGATCCGAACTCGGCCGACTGGAAGCAGATCGAGAAGCTGTTCCCCGTCGCGGGGTCGTCGGCGGCGATGGACCACGCCGACGTGTCCCGCTTCCTCATCGCCGTGGGGCAGAACCCTGAGGGCTACTCCGCAGTGGAGGTCGGCCAGAAGGCCTACATGGCGAACCTCATGGACTACCACATGAATCCGGACCTGCCCGCGGACCACCGGTACGGGCAGAACATGGAGAACACCATCACGGAGATCTCCCGGCGGTCGGCGGAGGTCGGGGGCTGTCTGGCGATCGGCCGGCAGGAGGCCGTGCTGGGCCCCGCGAAGGAAGCGGACGACGCCTACAACCACGCCGTCTCGCAGTGGCAGAACGTGGCGAACGGCGTCGTCGGCACCGGTATCGGCGTGGGGACGAGTTTCATCGCGACCCCGGCCGTGGGTGCTGTCGCCGGTGGTGCCGCCGGCACTGTCAGCAGTGTCGTCCTGGGCGAGCTGTTCCAGGACGTCGAGGGCAGCAAGCTGGAGGACAGCGGGCTCACCTCCGCCCAGCTCTGGGAGGACAGCCGCGAGCGCAACATCGCGCTGGCCCAGAAGGCGGCCACCGAGGCGGCCAAGGCCCACCACGTCTCGTACGCGGACCAGGTGGGCGAGTGGGCCCGGTACGGCACCCAGGACGGCTTCAACGACGCTTCGACCGACGGACGGCGCATGGCCGACGACCTTGAAACCGAAATCTCCTGACGAGGACCCGAAACCGATGCCGCAGTCCCGCTCCCGATTCCCGCTCCCCCGCGTCGTCGGCCTCCTGGCCGTCCTGGCCATCGGCCCGGCCGTGACCGCATGCTCGTCGGGAAGTTCACCGGCGAAGCGGGAGTACGCCACTCCCTCGTCGCTGTGCGGGACCGCCGTGTCCTCCTCGGCGCTGGAACCGCTTCTTCCCGAGGGCAAGAAGATCTCGTCCGTGAAGAGCGGTCCCACCGGCTTCGCCCGATGCCGACTCGTGGTCGACGGGCAGGTCGCCGTCACCAGCATCGTCGAGCAGTGGAAGTCGGGCACCACGCTCAGCGACGTCGCCTACGGCACCTACGGCATCAAGTCCGACAGCGTCGAGAAGGAGAACACGCGGTACGTCGTCACCGACGCGCAGGCGGTCGGGCGCATCGCCTGCGGGAGGCCGGGCAAGGACGGTCACGTCGTCTTCGCCATGATCCGCAAGGAGCACGGGACGGCCGGTGCCGCGGCCATGGAGAAGGTCATCACCGAGTTCACCGACACGGTGTCCACGTCGAAGCAGTGCGCCTGAGCCCTGGTCTCCCGGCTCAGAAGACCGGCAGCGCGCAGAGCAGGGCGTCGTTCCTGACGAACGCCCTGTTGCCGCCGACCGCGATCCCATGGTGTTCGGCGTCGGGCAGTTGGCAGGTGAAGCCTCCGTCGCCGGTCTCCACGTCGACGGCGTTCACGTCGGTCTTGTAGGCGTGGTCGATCATCCACACCCCGGTGCCCTGGAGGAGAATCCTGCTGTCGCCACTGGCGTCGCTGCGGGCGGTCCACTTCTTGCCGCCGTCGCCGGTGTCGCGGCGTTCGGGGAACATGCCGGCGAGCGCGTAGACGCTGTCGCCCGAGACGGTCGGCGGGCCCCACTCCGCAGGCGCCCGGTACATGTCCCTGGTCTCCTTGGACCAGATTCTCGTGCCGTCGGTGATCCGGTGTGCGGCCAGTGTCCTGCCGTTGACGTACACGACTCCGTCCCGGGCGACCGGGCTGAGCGCCACGTCCTTCGCCTGGTCGAGGTGCCTCCACGCCTCGCTGCCGTCGCGTGTCGCCACCACGAGCAGGTGACCGTCGACCGTCGCCAGCACCAGACGGCCGCTGTCGACGGCGGCCCGCACCGAGATCCTGCCGCGGAACTCCGGCGGGATCCGTGCCGTCCACCGGATCCGGGCGTCGGCGCGGCCCACACTGCGCAGCCGGTGGTCCTTGGTCATGACGTAGACGGCCTCGTCGTCGGCGGCCAGCAGGGCCGCCGCGTCGGCGTCCGCGGTCCACTTGGCCCGCCCCGTGGAAGGGACGAACGTACGCACCGTGCCGTCGGTGTCCAGGGCCACGACCAGGCGGTCGGAGAGGGACAGATAGTGGCCCGGCAGCAGATCCCGCACCTGCCACCGCTTCTTGCCGTCGACGACGTTGAACGCGCCGACACCGCCGTACACGCCGATCACGACGACGTCCCGCACCGGCAGCGGGTCGCGGGAGTCGGGGTCCGCCCCCACGTCGGCGCGCCACAGCGCTTTCGGTGACCCGCCGACGACGAAGTCGCCGTCGTCCGCGGACAGCAGGCGGGCCTCGGGCGTCCGCACGGCCGGCGGGATCCGGAACGGGTCGGCCGCGCGGTCCGCCCGGTCCTGCCGGAGCAGCCACCACGCGGTCGTACCGCCACCCGCAGCGAGCACCGTGCCGCCGGTGGCGAGGCCGGTGAGCAGGCGCCGTCTCGTCACGGTCGCCACCGTGCCCGTCGCAGGCGGTGCGGTGAGCCGGTGCACCTGCCGCTCGCGTTCCCTGATCTCGTCCGCGACCGGGCCGCGCCGCCACACCCGGTCGCTGTTCTTCGGCGGGGCGAACGCCGTGACGATCTGGGCCGGACCGGGCCTCGCCGCGGCGTCCTTGGCCAGGCAGGGGGCGACGAGCGCGTGCAGTCGGGGAGACAAGCCGTTCCAGCGCGGCTCGCCGTGCACCACCTCGTACTGCACGGCGGCCACGTGCCCCGCCTCGAACGCCCGCCCACCGGTGGCCGCGTAGACGAGGACGGCGCCCAGGGAGAACACGTCCGCGGCGGGCGTCACGCGCCGCCCCAGGACCTGCTCGGGGGCGCCGTACCCCGGCGTGACCGGGATCTGGCCGGTGGTGGTGAGCGTCAGACCGTGTTCGGGGCGGGCGATGCCGAAGTCGATGACCCGGGGCCCGGTCGACGTCAGCACGATGTTCTGGGGCTTGAGGTCACGATGGACGAAGCCCACGGCGTGGATGTCCGCGAGGGTCCGGGCGATCGACGCCGCCAGGGCGCGCACGCCCGTCTCGTCGAGCGGCCCGTGCGTGTCGACCGCCTGGTCCAGGGTCGGGCCGGCGAGGAACTCGGTGGCGATCCAGGGGCGCCCGCCCTCGGTCTGCGCGCCCAGCACGGCGGCCACGCCCGGGCTTCGTACCGCCTGGGAGGCGAGCGCCTCACGCACGAAACGCTGGGCAAGATTGCCGTCGTGGGCGAGTTCCGGGCGGAGCACCTTGATCGCGGCGACGGTTCCCGCGCCGTCCTCGCCCACGTACACCTTGCCCATGCCGCCCTCGCCCAGGACGCCGAGGAGGCGGTACGGCCCGAGCCTGATGGGGTCGCCGACTCCCAGGGGTTTCATCACCGACCGCCTTCTCGTCTCGTCATGGGAACGTTCACTTGAGAGGGAAGGCCGCGAGGAACTTGCCGCCGAGCGCGATGATCACGCGGGCCTTCTCATGGGCGAGGAAGCGGTCACCGGTGGTCCTGTAGGAGGCCGTGGGCGTGCGCGTGGAGAGGTCGATCGCCCAGAGGGCCGAGGCGCGCTTGCTGTACGCGTGATCGGTGCCGATCACCGGCGCCGCGGACACGTCCGCGTCCGCTCCCGCGCCGCCCTTCTCCTCCCACAGCGGCCGTCCGCTGCCCGGCTCGAAGGCGACGAGACCGCGGCCCTTCTCGACGGCGTAGACGACACCGCCCTTGACCGCGGGCGGGCCGTACGTGCGGCCGGGCCGCCGCGCCCGTGAGTCCCACGTCCGGGTGCCGTCGCTCAACCGCAGCGCCTGCAGGCGTCCGGTGCCCACGTAGAGGTGCTGGGCGTCCGTGGCCATCGGCAGCTGGACCCGCCCGGGTACGACACCGTCGAGTGGCCGCTCCCAGCGCACACTTCCCGTCCGGGTGTCGCGTACGACGGCGCGGACCTTGCCGTCGCTCGTCTCCTGAAGAGCCACGAGGCTGTCGCCGACGACACGCGCCGCGAGGAAGTACAGGCGGTCGGTGCGGTCCGGCCGCGGGGGCAGCGGCCTGGTCCACAGCTTCTTCCCGGTGCCGATGTCGACGGCGAAGACCGACCAGGACTGGGAGGCCAGGAAGTACTCGTCGTACTTCCCCGCGCCCGCCGCCGCGTACACGACCCCGTCGGCCGTGCACAGCACCTGGTTCTGCGTGATCACCCCGTTGAAGTCCGTCAGCCGCGCGAAGGGATCGCTCGCCGTACCCGTGTCGAGGTCGACGGACGCGAGGAGGAGCGGGAATCCGCCGGGCTTTCCGGCGTTGCCGTCGGACCCCGGTGGGGCCACCATCCGCACGAGCCGATTGCCGTCGGTCGCCACCTGCCAGTGGATCTCCATCCGGTCCGACGTCCATCGCACGGTCCCGGACGCGGCGTCGATCCCGCCCAGCCCCTTGCCGGCCACCAGCGAGACCAGGTTTCCCACGGCGAGCGGCTGGGCGGGCGGGACCGTTCCGTACGGCGGATCGGCGACCTGCAGCTGCCAGACCGAGTCGAGCTTCTTCTTCGGCAGCAGGCTGTTGCTGGGGCCCGGCGCGGGTGGTTCCGGTTCCGGCGAGGTACGCCGGTTCCATGCCCAGGCTCCCGCCCCCACGGCCGCCGCGCCGAACGCCACTCCGCCTCCTGCCAGCAGCAGCCGGCGACGGGGCATCGGGGCGGCCGGTACGACCGTCGTCCCCGCATCCGGTCGACGTGGCGCGGCGATCCGCTGAGGGACGATCTGCCAGACCTCGGTGGCACGGCGGGCGATCTCCTGGAGTACCGAGTCCGGCAGGTGTTCCGCGAACTCGCCCTCGCCGTCGTGGAGTTCGGCGGCGAGCTGAGAGGTGGTGGGCCGCCGGAACGGGTTCTTGTCCAGGCAGCGGCCGAGCATCGGCACCAGCGCTTCGGGGACGCCGTTCAGGTCCGGCTCGCCGTACCGGACGCGGTAGAGCAGATCGGCGGGCTGACCGTGCCCGAACGGAGCACGGCCGGTGGCGGCGAAGACGAGCACTCCGGCCAGCGCGAACACGTCGCTGGGCCACGTGGGGTCCTCGCCACTCGCCTGCTCCGGCGACATGAACGCCGGGGTGCCGACGGCGGCGCCGACTCCGGTGAGACGGTCGTCGCCGATCGCGCGGGCGATGCCGAAGTCGATGACCTTCGGCCCGTAGGCCGTGACCAGGATGTTGGACGGCTTGAGATCGCGATGGACGACGTCCGATCCGTGCAATCGGGCCAGCGCCCCGCACAGGGCGGCTCCGAGGGCGCGCACGGTCGTCTCGGGCAGCGGCCCGGCGATCCGGACCGCCTCGTCGAGGGGCGGGCCGAGTACGTATTCGGTGGCGATCCAGGGCGTCCCGGCCTGTGTGTCCGCGTCCACGACCCGGGCCCCGTGCTGCCCGCCGATGACACGGGCGGCGTCGGCCTCCAGCCGGAACCTGCTGCGCGCGCCGGGGTCCGAGGCGATGCCGGCGTGCATCGTCTTGACCGCGACGGTCCGTCCGCCCCGGGAGCGTGCCAGATACACCGTGCCCATGCCGCCACCGCCGAGGCGGACGACCGGGCGGTACGGCCCGAACGCATGCGGGTCGTCGTGAGCGAGCGGAGTGGGCATACGTGTGGCCGTCAGTCCTGGCGGGAGGCGGGCGGGGCGGCACGCGGAATGTCGGCTGCGAGTACGGCGGCGGACTGGTGGGCGAGGGCGGCGATCACGCGCCCCGGCAGCCAGCCCGGCCCGAACGACGCGGCGACTCCGGAGGCGAACCCCGCGTCGGCCGCCTCGTGCGCCGCCCCGAGTGGTGCGGGGGGAACGGCAGCCGACTCGGGCGTGCACACGTCGAGCAGCTCCACCAGTGGGGGCCGGTTCCCGGGGTCACGCGAGAGGCAGCGGCCGATGATCGTCCGCAGCGCGGACGGCAGTTCGGTGCTCTCGGGGGTCGTGTGGCCGGTGGCGGCGTACGCGAGGGTGGCGCCGAGGGCGTAGACGTCGCCCAGCGGACGGGGCCGGCCGCCGGCCGCCTGCTCGGGCGCGAGACTGCCCGGTTCCAGTCCGGGCAGACCGGAGCGGGCGGTGCCTTCCGGCGCGGCGGCCCGGGCCGCGCCGAAGCAGGTGAGGCGGGGTCCGTCGGCGGCGACCAGTACGGCCGCGGGAGAGACACCGGCGTGAGCCAGTCCCTGCCCGTGCACGATGGCCAGGGCCTCCGCCAGAGCCGCCCCCAGGGCCCTGACGGTCCGCTCGGGAAGCGGCCCGCCGTGCACGGCGAGGACGGTGGGGAGAGGGAGCGCGGGGAGATACGGGCGCGCGTGCCAGGCGGGTTCCCCGGGGCCGGCACAAGCGGTGGCGGGGGCCGTGAACCGGCCGAGAAGGTACCGGGAGGTTTCGGCTTCGGCCATGAAGCGCTGGTGATCGGCGCCCGGGAGGGGTGCGCCGAGGAGGACCGTGTGCTCGCCGTCGTCGCTGCGGGCGATGTACCGCCGCTCGGGTACCGGGACACCGCTGTGCGTGTCGTCCAGCCCGGTGAGCAGGACGTAGGGGCCGACCCGGCGTGCGGCAGGGTCCTGCCGCGCCTCGCGGACAGCCGCGCCTGTCGGGAGCATGTGATTCCCGGTCCTCTTCCTCGCGGGAACGGCCACTGCCGCCGGCCTGTGGGCCGACGACAGGGTGGGCGCCTCCCGCGCGCGCCCACCCTGGAGTTGCTTCTACGAGCCCCGGCCTACCGGAAGTAGCTGGCGGCCTTCTTGTCGCCTTCCATGTACGTACCGCCGGACTGGGCGACGACGTGACCGATGCCGGTCAGCGCCTGGTGGATGTCGTTCGCCTCCTTGTCCCAGCGGCCCAGCTTCTCGTTGAAGGTGTCCTGGGCCTGGCCCTCCCAGTACTGAAGGCTGCTCACGACCAGCCTGCGCAGCTCCTGCAGGTCCTGCTCGAGCTGGCTCGCCTCGTTACCGATCTTGGTCGCGGCGACGTCGAGCCCGTCATAAGTGACTGACAGACCGTCAGCGTTGTTGGCCATGCGTCTCTACCTCGTCTCACTGCTGTGTGTCCGTGGATGCCGGCTGCCCGGCGGAATGCGGTGTCTCGCTCGACTCAGTAGGAGTTGAGGGCGGACGTGGGAACGGTGGGAGCGCCGTCCTGCAGGTCGATCTTGGCGACCGCCGCACGCACCTCGTCTTCCTTGCTGTCCTTGATGTTGCGGGTCGCGGTCATCGCCTCGATGACGTCACCGAGGATGTTGCCGATGTTGCGCAGCGACTCGTTGATCTCGTACTGCTTGCGGTCGAACGCGGCGCGGCCGATACCGTGCCACTGGCCCTCGAGGCCGTCGATGACGCCCTGCAGCCCGTGCACCCGCTTCTGGATGCCCTCGTACTTCTCGACCATCTGCTTCTCGAGGTGGACTACTTGTGCGTCTTCGAGCTTCTGCTTGTTGCCGGCCATGTCAGCCCGCCCTTTCTCTGTGTGTCTCTTTCGTCCAACTGTCTCGGCTCACCGCTGCTCAGTGCGCTGCGGCGACGAGCGCGTACTGCACGCCCGCTCCGAAGATCGCAGGGTTACAGACGGCTGACGACGTCACCTGGCACGTCGTGCCCGCATGACGGCCACACCCGCACCGCCGATCACGATGACCGCGGCGGCGGCGCCGAGCGCGATCCAGAGGGTGTTGCTGTCGTTCGACGGCTCCGCGCTCGATCCTGCCGCCGAAGTCGCCCCGCCAGAAGCCTTTTCGGGGGCTTGTGACGCGGTTGATGCACTGGCGGAAGGGGAGGGCGAGGGCTTTGCGCCGGACTTGGCGAGGAGGTTTCCGCCGTTCTCCTTGGCCAGGGGGTCGACGTTCGCCGGGCCTGCGTTGTAGTGGGCATCGGCCAGGACGAGACGGGGGCGAATCATTCCGTAGCCCGCGTACTTGCTCGGCTTGTCCTTGGGCCATTTGCGTCCGGCAGTATCGACCATCGCACGCACGACCTGGTTCACCGTCCAGTTCGGGTGAGCCGACCAGATGAGAGCCGCTGCGGCTGAGGTCAGCGCGGTCGCCGGACTCGTGCCGTGACGGTTGTCGCAATATGCACGGAAGGTGGCGTCACACCAGCCGGGATAACCCTCACCAGGAGCCGCAAGGTCGACGTAGCCTCCGTAGGACGAGAACTTGGAGACCGTCAAGGACTTGTCCGCCGAGGCAACTCCGACGACGTAGGGATATGCGGCGGGATAGTCGATGTAGCCTTTCCCGCCCCCGCCGGCGTTGTTACCCACTGCCGCAATCAGCAACTTGCCTTTGGACGCGGCATATTTGACCGCCGCTTCGTCCTCCTCAGTGGTCATACCGCCGAAGGACATGCTGATGATCTTCGCGTCGGTGTCGGCCGCCGCCCTGAGCGCTTCCGCTGCTTCCGGGGTCTTCTCCTTCTCGGACTCCCCCTTGAGGCCTTCGAGCTCCACTCGGTAGGGCACGATCTTCGCTCCGGGCGCGAGACCCTTCAGGCCACCGCCCGCGCCCGTACCAGCGATGAGTTCGGCCATGCTGGTTCCGTGACCGGCGTAGTCGTCAGTGGCCTTGTAGGCGACCGACTTGGGTACTTCGTCCGCCAGCACCTGCCCCTTCAGGGACGGCGTTTCGGGATTCACGCCGGTGTCGATGACGGCGACCTTGACGCCCTTGCCCGTGCTCACCTTCCACATCTGCTCAGCCTCCATGGGGCCGAGGTACCACTGCTTCGACTGTTCGTCGTAGGCGGCGGCGTGCGGGGCGAGGCCCACGGTGACGGCGGCCAGGGTGCCGACGACCGCGGTCACAGCGCGTACTCGTCCACGACCGCGCGTTCCGTGGAACGTGGCCCGCCCGGCTCGTCGGCTGGTCCCTGACTTCATCGTTTTCGCTGTCCTCGCTCGCGCTCAGTCGACCACCGGCGGTACATCACGCCGGGGCTTGGTGGGCAGGTGTGTCTCTTCGTCCTCGACCAGGTAGTCGGGACGCGCGGTTCCCTCCGCGTCCTTCTCCTCCCTGGGCTTGCCGTCACGTCCGGGCCCGCGCACGAGGCCGGAACCGCCACGCGTCATGCCGTTGCGCTCGGCTCCGGCAGAGGAGTTCCGCCCGGTAGGCCTGCCGGTGACGGACTCGGACGTTCCCGTACGGCCGCGGGCACCGGTGGTGTTCGAGCCGGGTCGCCCTGCTGCCTCGGACGCTCCGAAGACGCCCCGCTGCCCGACTCGCCCGTTCGCGGAGCGCGAGTTGGCTGCCTGCTCACCGCCGACGACCGTGCCGCGAGGGATCCTGGCCCCGCTCTTGGACGACGCACCGCCCGTGTTCGTGGGTCGGCCGCCGACGACTCCGTTGGACCGGCCCGCCCCGGTGGATGGCCCGCCGCCCGTGCGCGACGCGGCCGTGCCACCGGCTCGCGGCGTACCGCCGGAGATGCCTCGGCCCATGGGCGTGGACTTCGACCCGGACGTGGCGCCCCTCGCGGCGGACTGGCCGGTCGACGTGGCGCGGCCCATCTGGTTCGTGGGCCCCTGGCCCGTGGTGCGGCCGGAACCGGGGTTGCCCAGGTTGGACGTACCCGCGCGGCCCTGCGCGGACGGCGGGGTGCGGTATCCACCCGTGCCGTTCAGGGGCCGCCCCGTTGTGCGGCCGCCGGGAAGGGGGGTCCCGACAGGGCCCGGGAACACGTTGGGCTGGCCGCCGCTCGTGGGCGGCGTGCCCGTGACCGGAGGGGTGTGGGTGGGCCCCGGCGCGGTCGTCGTGGGCGGAGGCAGTGTGCCGGTGCTGTCGATGTGCGTGCCGACAGGCTCGTCGACGTGCGGCACATTGCCCGGGACCTGGTGCGTGGGAGCAGGCGTGTTGCCGCCGGTGTCGTGCACGCTTCCGTGGCTCGTCGGCGCGATCGTCGTGTGGTGCGTTCCGACCGATCCGGAGGACACACCCGCGGAGCCGTCGGCGACAGAGCGCTCGGAACCGGAGCCCGGATCCTGCGCGTAGGTGCTCGGCTTCGGTACGCCCATGTTCGGCACGTCCTTGAACGTGGGCGCCTTCTCGTCCAGGACCTGCAACTGCTCCTTGGACACCGCGTAGTAGGACGCCAACCGGTTCATCTGGTTGATCGCCTCTTGGCGGTCCTTCTCCACCTTGACGGCAGCGGTGTAGTCCTCTTTGTTCGCTGCCTTCTCTGTCTCTGTGAAGTGTTCGGGGCGCTTGCGGCTCGCCCGCGTGTCTCGAGCCGGCATCGCCTTCCGGACGGATGCCAGTCCGACAGCGGCCGCGGTGATCTGGTCGCCCGCTCCTCCCGCGAAGCTGCTCAGGTCGTAGGTGCTCGACACCAGACCGGTGCCCCACGTGCGGAAGTCGTCGCCCGCTTTTCCGACCCATGGGACGGTCTCGAACTGCCCCTTGAGCTCGTCGGCCGCCACCTTGATGGCATCGCGTGCGTCCCAGAGCGCGCGACCGGAAGATTCCAGGTCCTCGGGATTCGTCCTGTCGACGAGGTCGAGCATCGCATTCAGGTCGTAGTCGTCGAATTCCGTACGACTGACCAGGGCCTCCTTGTACGGAGTGGCCTTCGCCACGCCGCGAATGGTGCCGTCTATGAATTCCCTGAGGAAGCCACCGCCATGAGGATGCTCCCCAGCACCCCGAGCGAGGTCCGTGAAGGTGTTCTGGCCGGAGACCCGATCCAGGTCCTCTGAGTGCTTGTCGGTCATCGTCACATCACCATGTCGTTGCCGCCGCCGGCGTGCTTGTCACCCGTCAGGCCCTGGACCTGCTTGATCTCCAACTGGATCTCCCAGAACCGCCGCCGCTGGTCCTCTTCGAGGTTGTCGAAGGTCCCCTTGGCCCCGAGGACCGCGATACCCAACGCCTCGATCTGCAGGTGCAGCGTCTTGGAGAGGTTGGTGAGCCTCTCGTGCACCGCGTTGAACGTCCTGTGCAGGGCGTCGGCCTCGTGGAAGCTTCCGCCCGTGCTGCTGAGAGCACCTTGCCTGATCGACTGATCGTGAAGCCGCGTCGGAGCACCCGGCGACTTCTCAAGATTCTGCAGGACCCCGTCGACCCGCTTGACGAACTTCTTCAGCGCGTCACCGCTGGCCTCCAGGTTCGCCGCCGACACGCCCCCGACCATGTCTTCCGGAAGCACGACGCTCCTCCCCGTTTCCCCGTACACCCATCGGCCCGACCGGGTCGAGGGGCGTTACTCGCTCGCCGTACGATCGCAAAGCGAGCCGCGCCTGACAACGCGTTTACCACTCTAGTCAACCTGCCCAACCGGTCCAACCAAGCATGTGTGTTAACTCGGTTACGAGACCGGCTGCGGTGCCATGGTTTGCCCGACTTGCCGGTTCGCAGCGAACGCACGCATGTGACGACCCACCAAGAGGCCGCCCTGCAACGGTCCTTCTGTAAGACGGATCACCGGATGCCGGTCACGAGGTCTCGGATCTCCATAGGATCTCCACACCTGGTCGGCGGTCCGCCGCCAGCAACACCTGCACTGGCTACGTGAGTTGCTCTTCACCCGAACGAGGACCCCACCCGCCTGGGTGACGCGCATCGGACGCTTGAGCAGCACGCGCGTGAACGTGAGGGCCTGTCGGCCGCACACGAAGGGGAAGATTTCACCCCTTCCTGAACTACCATCAGTTGCGAGAACCCATGAAACCGGCCTCTTTCACCCGCCGCAGCCATCACGCTGGGGCTGCTGTTGCAGTTTCCGTCCTGCTTCTCGCAGTCTCCAGTTGTAGCGAGAACGGTCGGGAACGCGCCTACACCACGCCCCGTTCGCTGTGCGGCACCACCGTGGACTCGGAAGAACTGTCGAAATTCCTCTCACCGGGCGAGAAGGTCGCGACGAAGAAGACGGTCGACTCCTCGACCGCTACTCGGTGCGCTGTTTCCGTGGACGGCAAACGGATCGTCTACACCGCGCAGGAGTGGTGGAACGACATGACCGTGTTCGAGTTCGCCCAGGGGATGACTCTCGACGAATTGGACCACCAGACCGACGACGGGCATTTCGCCTATTCGGGGAACCAGGCCTTCGGCAAGACACAGGACTGCCGCAACGGCAAGGATCAGGTTCTCTACACCGCCATTCAGGCCACCGGTTCGAAGCACCAGGACCCGGCGGCCATGAAGAAGCTGATCAACGCCTACACCAGGGCGGTGGAACGGTCGGACGCCTGCCGGTAGTCGGTCCCGCTCGTCAGGGTGTCACCGGCGCACCGCAGCCCCGTCCCCGTGCCGAGTGTTCCGCGAAGGCCCGCAGCGCCTTCCTCGCGTACTCGCGCTCGGCCTCGGGCACCCGCGTCCCGTCCCCCGGACCATCGCGGCGGACCACGAACACCGCCCGCTCGGCCCCGTCGGCCGGGCACGACGCGGATCCCCAGTAGGAGCCGTCCTGACGTAGCCGGCCCTTGGGGGCGTCGGCCGGGGTGGGGTCGGAGGTGTAGTGCTCCTCCGCGTAGCCGGCCTTGAGGCGCTGTGCGTACGGCCCGAAATAGGCCTGCAGGGAGTAGCGGTGACGGCCCAGGCCGTCGTCCCCCAGGGAGCAGGACTCCCAGGGGGCTCCGGCGCGTGTCGTCTCGCGGGCCGTGGTCACACCGGTGGTCCGGGGGATGCCGGCGCAGGTGCCGGTCGCCGTGGACAGGGGCTCGAACTCCTCCTCCGAGACCGGGAGTCCGACCGTGCGGAGCGGAGTCCGGCCCGGGCGGGTCACGCAGCCGTACGCGTCGACCGCCTTCTTCGCCGTGCCCGTGGCGATACGCAGGTGAGCCGGGCGGTTGGCGGGGTCGTCCAGTGTTCTGCCGAGGTCCGTCTCGACCGTCACCGTCAGGCCCCTGACCGGTTTGCCCGCCGGCCCCGGCCTGCTGCCCCTGCCGCACCGCAGGGTGAGCGTGGTCGTCGCTCCGCCGTCGTCGGAGTCCGCGGCGAAGAGGCCGGACCAGCCCTGTCCGACCGGCACCGGCAGCGTGTCCCCGGTGGAACCGCCGGCGAGGGGGACGGAGAGCCAGCCGTTCGCGCCGATGCGCCCGGTGTCGACGATGCTCACCTTCGCGCTGCCGCCGTCGGCCTCCGCGTTCACCTGGCAGGTGTCGATCCCGTTGCCGGATCTGCTGTTCACCTCCAGGTGGCCGTTCCCCAGCACCGCGCGCACGTCGGCGAGGGGAAGCATCCCCCCGCAGGCGCGCGCCACGGCGCGGTCGTTCTCGCCGTACAGCCAGAGACCGCCGCCGAGTGCGAGCAGTGCCGCCACCGACCCGAGTGCCGTGTTGCGGATGATCCGTCTGCGTGTCACGTCCACTGCTCCACCTCGCCCAGCAGTTCGGTGTCGTGGCAGTGCTGCGCCTTCGGCCATCCCTCCGGCGCGGACAGGTAGCTCTTCATCAACTGGTGTACGCGCGCAGACATTTGTGCGCGCTGGGCTCGGCTGAGGCGATAGGCGCCGTCCACCGCTCCGTCCAGGTCCGGGCGCACCGAGACGCGGTGGTACGTCGGCCCGGCCGCGCACTCCGACCGGGCCCAGAGGGCGAGCGTGGCGTCCGTGTCGGTGAGGGTGTCAGGCCGGTCGTCGAAGCCGGGGTACTCGCCGTCGCGCTCGTAGTCGCGGTACGCGCTGCGGCCCAGGTCGCCCGCCCAGCTGGTGGCGTCGGCGGTGACCGGCTCCAGCGGGGCGGGCTGCGGGTCGGTGTAGGCGCTCTTGTCGTCGTTCCAGCGCCGGGCCTGGCAGACGCTCAGCAGGCGGGACCGCTGGAGGTCGCCGGTCGCGGTCCAGGTGCCCCGCAGGGGTGCCGATCCTGCGCGGCTCCTGGCGGTCATCCACCGGCATTTCCCGATGCCGCGGCCCGGCTCCTCGACGCGTACGGAGCCGTAGTCGCCCGAGTCGACCGGACCCCCGTCGGCGTCGTGTTCCTCGTACGTGTCGATCACCCCGGCGGGGGGCCGGAGCGCGGACGCCGAGCCGCAGTTCGCCCGTTCCGCAACACCGGCCGCGACCTCGACCGCGATGCGGAACCGGGTGCGTACGGACGCCTTGTCCATTCCCACGGAGACATACATCTGCGTCGACGGGCGCGCCCGACCGGTCAGGCCCTTGGGGCACTCGGCGACGACCCAGAGCGGGCCCTCGTCGTCGCTGTCTCGGCCGGTCACGCCGGGGGCCTCGTGTCCCGGTGCGAGGAGGTCCTCGGTCTTCAGCTCGTACGGGAGGTGGTTGACGAGTGTCGCCGCCTCGACGTGCACACCCCCGTGGCCCGGCCAGTCCAGGGTGCAGTTCAGCAGGGAGCGGCTCTCCATGCCGGGCTGCAGCAGGGTGCCGTACTGGTCCAGCTTCCCCCGCACCGCATCCGGAACCCGTCCGGCCAGTTCGCCGTACGGCAGCAGGCCACCGCACGCTCGCCTCAACTGGACGCGGTTGGCCGTGAGATGGCCGCCCTCGTCCGACAAGGCCAACGTCAAACCGCTCGCGGCCACCGCGAGGGCCACGGCCCCCGCCAAGGGCAGGCGCAGTCTCCTCGGGATGCGTGCCGTCGCCTTCCTGACGGAGGTCAGCACGTGCCCTCCCGGACCGTCACGGCGAGCCGGTACCCCAGGTAGGTGAGCGTCCCCTCGCCGCCGGTGATGCCCGGCGGGGTGTAGTCGTCCTTCTTGGAGCGGGTGCGCTCGACCCGCGTGCAGAACGCGTCCCCCGCGCCGTCCGCGGTGACCGTGAAGGAGCCGCCTGCGGCCGTGGCGCCGGCGGCCGGCGTGACGGCCACGCCGGTCTCGGGGGCGTCGCCACCCGCGTTGCGGACCACCTTGTCCTCGATCAGCGACGCGTAGTCGTCGAAGTGGAGGGGGCTGCCCGACTCGTCCGTCTGGAACCGGTAGCCGTCCAGTTCGTCCGTGGCCCGGTGCACGGCGCTCGTCAGCTCACTGTCGTTCCACGACGAGTCGTCGGAGACGCCGAAACCCTGGACGGCCGTGTAGACGCCGAGGCCGGCCAGGGTCACGAGGACGACGCGGGCGACGACGAAGGCGGCGTCGGGTATCTCCGGGGCCGACGGATCGATGCTCGCGCGCCAGCCGCGTACCCGGTCGGCCTTCACGCAGGCCATGGCGAGGAGCACGGCGGACAGGGCGAGACCCAGGACGTTCAGCCCGGTCAGCGCGTCCACGTACCGGCCTCCGGCACCCGCCCGCGCCTGCGCCGCGCGTCCCGGACGGCCACGGCCGTGCCGCCCAGTCCCGCCACCAGGACCAGGCCGCCCACGACGACGTACGTCGCGAGCCTGGTGTTCCGCTCCTCCGCGGTCTCGCCGAAGCGCAGCGGAGAGACCGACGGGGCCTCGCCCCTGGCGACACCGTCCTCGGGTGCTGGGGACTCGACGGGGTGCGCCGGATCCACGGCCGTCAGCGCCCGCACCGGATCGACGACGCCCCATCCGACCCGCATGTCCTTGCCGGGGATGGAGCGTTCCGCGGTCTGTTCGATCTGGGCGACGACCTGCCGGGCCGTCCAGTGGGGGTACTTGGACTTCAACAGGGCGGCCACGCCCGCCACGTACGGGGCGGAGAAGCTCGTGCCGTTGTCCGAGCAGTGGCCGTTGCCGGGCACCGTGGAGATCATGTCGACGCCGGGGGCGGCGACGCCCACGAAGTCACCGGACTGCGAGAAGGGCGCGCGCTCGTTGTTGCGGTCGGACGCCGCCACCGCGAGGACGCCCGGGTAGGACGCCGGGTACGTGACCTTGACGTTGCCGCCGAGACCGTCGTTGCCGGCCGAGGCCACGATCACGACCTTCTGGCCGATCGCGAAGTCGACCGCGTCCTTGAGGACCGAGTCCTTGGGGTCGAGCGCGTTGGCGGTGTCCTGGGAGATGTTGATGACGTCCGCGCCCGCCCGGACCGAGTCTCTGATCGCTGTGGCCAGGGTGTTCGCCGTGCCGTCGCCCTCGGCGTCGTTCTGCTTGATCGGGATGATCGTGGCGTTCGGGGCGAGGCCGACGAAGCCCGTGCCCTTCGCCGGGCGGGCCGCGATGATGCCCGCCACGCGGGTGCCGTGCCCGACGGTGTCCGTGGTGCCCGAGTTGTTGCCGCGTTCGATCTTCTCGCCCTTGGAGTTCTTCGCGGGCAGCAGGTTCTTGCCCTTGGAGGCGTCCACGGCCTTGGTGAGCTGCGGGTTCTTGATGTCCACGCCGGTGTCGATCACGGCGACCTGGACGTTCTTGCCGGTGGACTGCGCCCACAGCTCGTCCAGGTTGACGCGCTGGAGCGCCCAGGGGCGGCCCGCGTAGGGCTTGGACGGGAACGTGCACTGGCCGTCGTCCGCCCTGGCCGGGGCCGCGGGGAGGGCGACCACCGTGGTCGTCGCGGTGAGGACGACGGCGCCGGCCATGGCCAGGATCCGGCCGGTGAGTCCCGGTGCCCCGGCCGCGGGCGTGTGTGCCTTCAGCATGTGTGCGTCTCCTCCGCCCGTCGCTAGGAGCCCTGCGGCTGGCGTGCCGCCGACTCCGACAGGCGCGGGCCCGTCGGCAGGAACCTGGACCACTCCAGGGGCACGGGCGTGGGCTTCACCTTCTCGTAGCCGAGGTGGGTCTGCGCGATCCGCGCCTCGCTCAGCTCCTCCTTGCGCTTCTTGGCGGAGGTGCCGATGCCCTGGTCGTCGGCGGCGCTGTCGCTGTTGGACTGCAGGGCGTAGCGCAGGCCCGTGTCGGTGACCAGGAAGACACCGCCGGCGCCGGTCTCGGTGCCCTGGAACTGCCGGTAGAGCTGGCCGGAGCCGGGGGTGACGTACGCGCTGGAGGAGCCGGTGGGCAGCTGGGCGGGGAAGTCCGTGCCCACCCAGGTGGACAGCGTCTTGACGCCCTTGGCGCCGACCGAACGCAGCACGTTGCAGACGGTGTTGCGGCCGCTGGTGGTGCTGGAGCCGTCGTTCACCGTCTTCGGCTTGTACGTCGGCCAGTTCTTGTCCGCCTGGAACGTGGTGCTCTCGCCGACGGCGCCGGGGCTGACCTTCTGCGCCTCACCGGCCTGGCCGACGCCGACCAGCTGGCCGCTGCCCAGCAGGAGGGTGGCCGTGAACTCGGAGATGCGGGCCACCTTGCCCGGCAGCACGACGTAGTACTGGAGGGTCTGCCCGTCGTACGCCTTCACGACCTCGCCGACCTTGTCGTACTCGCCCAGCAGGCTGCCGCTGCCGGCCTTCGCGCCGGGCGTGCCCTCGATCCTGGGGATCGAGACGGGGGTCCCCTGGTGCAGGGTGTCGAGCCAGTCCTGGGAGACGCGCTGCGGGGAACGGCCCTGAGTGTCGAGAGCCTTGAGCAGTTCCTTGTCGGTGGGGTCGGCGATCTTGTACGCCGTGCCGCGCGCGTCGACGACGTACTGGCTCTTCCCGTCCGGGCCGACGACGTACATCAGGTCGCCGCGGGTGAGTCTGTCGCGGCCCTCGGTCCTGGACCACTCCTTCTGCGCGAGGACGAACGCCGCCTTCTGGATGGCCCGTCCGCCGTCGCCGGGGCGTTCGCAGACCGCCCACCGCTTGGCGGCCTCCGCCTCGTCGGAGGAGGGCAGGCGGTCGGGGGCGTAGGGGATGCCGATGGTGGCGCCGTGCGGGGGCTTGCCGCTGTCGAGGATCTTCTCGTCGACGGTGATGACGTCGGCCTTGTCGGGATCCAGGAGGAGTTTCGCCGAGGCCATGTTGAGGACGGGGTGCAGCTGCGTCTGCTTGCCGGTCTTCAGCACGACGTACCGGGTGGTGGACTTGCTGGCGACGATGACGTGTTCCTCGGGTGTGTCCCAGCCCTTGGGCGCCGTCGGGCTGAACATGCCGACGGCGCCGAACACCGCGAGGACCACGGCGCCGACGACGAGGCCGGGCACGAGCGCACCCAGCGGTTTCGGGGCGCCCTCCTCGGTGCCCGACGGGGAGGGCTGGAGGAATGACGCGAGCGTGCGGCGCTTCGCGAAGGTGTAGGCGTTGAGTTCGTCCCGCCGTGATGCCATCTGTGTCCGCTCTCTCCCCGTTGCGGAGCCGTGGGGGACCTGTGAAGATCCGTCCCCCGCCCTCGTTGCCTCTGGTGCCTCGACTGTCAGACCCGGCCCCTACTATGCCTGTTGCGCGGACGTGCTTGTGGCACGGGTAGGGTGCTCAGGGCTTGAAGGGACCGGAGCACAAGGGTTTTCGGGAGAGTTCGGGGGTTTTGGAGTGATGGCTTCCGCAACGCGGACCCGGTCGCGATCGCAATCGGGGTCACGCTCGGGTGGCACGCGCCGGCAGGGTGGCCGCCGCTCTTCCTCCGCCCAGCCGGACACGCGGCCCGCATCCGCGTCCTACCAGGGCACTTTCACCCCGCATCCGGAGTCCCGTTCGGGGCGCGGCGGTTCGTTCGCGCTGCAGCGGCTGGTGCTGCTGGAGATCGCGGCCGCGCTCGTGGTGTGCGGATGGCTCGTGAACATGGTCGCGATGGTCGCCGCCGCCGTGGTCGCCGCGCTGCTCGTGGTGCTCGCGGTCGTACGGCGCCGGGGGCGTTCCCTGCCGGAATGGCTCGGCACCCTGCTGGCGCTGCGGGCCCGCAGGCGGCGGGCCGCGAGCACACCGCTGCCGCCCGGCACCGACTCCGGGCTCGCGCCCGCCGTGGAGTGCGACCCGACCCTGCGCACCTACAGCTACAGCCGCGGCGAGGACCGCGACCAGCGGCCGGTGGGCATGGTGGGCGACGGCGGCTTCCTGACGGCGGTGCTCCAGGTGGAGTCGGACGCCGACGCGCTGCGGGCGGAGCGCAGCCGCAGACCGCTGCCGCTGGCCCTCGTCCGGGACGTCCTCGAAGTCGACGGGATCCGGCTGGAGTCGGCGCAGATCGTCGTGCACACGCAGCCCGCGCCCGCGCTGCACCTCCCCCAGCAGTCGGTGGTGGTCAGCAACTACGCGCCGCTGCAGGCCCAGACCGGTTCCCCCGCGGTCCGCATCACGTGGATAGCGCTGAAGCTCGACCCCGAGCTGTGCCCGGAGGCGGTGGCCGCGCGCGGCGGCGGTCTGACGGGCGCGCAGAAGTGCCTGGCGCGTTCGGCCGAGCACCTGTCGAGCCGGCTGACCGGCGCCGGGTTCCGGGCGAACGTGCTCACCGAGGAGGAGCTGACGGCGGCCATCGCCACCTCCGCCTGCGCCAACCCGATGGTGACCGCCCAGGCGGCCCAGGTCGGCCGGGGCGAGGCGGCGCAGCGGCGCACCGAGGAGTCCAGCCGCAGCTGGCGCTGCGACAACCGCAGGCACACCACCTACTGGGTGCGCCGCTGGCCCCAACTGGGCGGCTCCGGTGGCTCGCTGGCGCAGTTGGTGGCCCAGCTGACCGCGGTGCCCGCGCTGGCCACGACGTTCAGCATGACGCTGGCCAAGGGCGCGCAGCAGGACGTGACCGTCACCGGTCATCTGCGGATCACCGGCCGCAGCAACCAGGAGCTGACCGACGCGCGGCGCGAGCTGGAGCGTACGGCGCGGCAGGCCAGGACCGGGCTCGCCCGGCTGGACCGTGAACAACTCCCCGGCGTACTGGCGACCCTGCCGCTCGGAGGTGCCCGCTGATGGCCATGACGACCTCTCCCACCCCGGCGGGCACGACCCCGTCGGGGCCGGGCCTCGGCGAGCGGCTGCGCACCGGCTTCGGCCTGCTGGGCCCCCGCCACCCGCGGCACGCCCTGCCCATCGAGCAGGCCGACGCGCTGTCCCTGCCCATCGGCGACGACGGTGTGGTGGTCGGCGACAACGCCGAGGGCCAGCCGGCCGTGCTCGGTGTCAACCGTCCGACGCCGTACGACATCGTGCTCATCGGCGGCCTGTGGACCGCACAGGTCATGGCGTTGCGCGCGGCGGCCACGGGCGCGCGGGTGGCCGTGGAGACGGGGCGGGCGCAGGCCTGGATGCCGATGGTGCACGCCATGGGCGGCGGGCAGAACGGCCTCGCGGTGTACGACGTCGGCCGCGTGCCCCCGCAGGGCGCCTCGGCGGGTACGCCCGTGCTCGTGGTCCGGGACTGCGGCATGCGGCCGCCACGCGGCCGTGTGGTGTCCGCGCCGTGGCAGTCCGTGCTGACGCTGCTGCCCTATCTGAGCCCGGTGGCGCCGCGGTTGATGCGTCAGGCGCGGCTGGTGGGCGTGCAGCGGGTGTCGCCGGACGAGGCCGCGGAGATCGGCCGGGTGATGGGGCTGCCGCGGCCGGAGCTGGAGACGCTGCCCACGCTGCCGGACGGTGTGACGCTGTGGTGCACGGAGCGGGACCGGCAGTACGTGGTGACCCGGGCGACGGACGCGGAGACCGGACTGCTGGGCGTGGCACGCCGGATGGACTGACCATCGTCCAACTTGGTCCGTTTTCATCGGCATTGCCGATTTATCGCGTGGATCGCGTGGTTACGGGGCCCTGCTGAGGGGGCGTCTTCGTCACGTTTCGGTATACGTACGCGTGTCTCGCGGCGGCCTCCGGCCCGATGTGACGCGTCGGACGGCCACGAAGGGGTGGCGGGGCCTGCCTGCCCCGCGGTTTTGGTGATTAGGCTGGGGCAGGGCACGTCGCGTGCTCCCGCGAGCCGGGGGTCGCGCGCTCCGCGGCAGCCGGGGTCCAGTGGCCCCGGCGGGAAGCCCGGCGAATCGTACGACAGGAACGGTCGCCCCCCAGGCATGGCATGAGGGTGCTCGACCACACCAGGAGGAACTGTGAACAGCGATCGGGACGGGATCCGCGGGGGCTGGGCGACACCCGACGACGACCAGACCGACGCGGAGTCCGGCATCGAGATGACGGGCGAGTTCACGATCGACTACGCGCCGCCCGCCTGGTACACGCAGAACGCGTCGGGTGCGTCCGGCACGTCGCCGTCGGCGCCGGTGCCGCCTCCCGCGGGCGCTCCCACCCCGCCTGCCGCGGCCGCCACCCCGGCCGTGCCTCCGCCGCCGGTCGGTCCGCCGGTGGAGATTCCGGACCTGCCGCCCGGCAGCGGCTTCCAGCCGGCCTGGGGGTCCGAGCCGGCCCCCGCCGCACCGCAGGGCCCCGCCACACCGCCGCCCGGGCCCACCCCTGCCGCTCCGCAGCCGCCGGCCGTTCCGTCCGAGGCCCCGGCCGCTCCGGCCGTCTCGTCCTTCACCTCGGGCGGAGAGGACGGCGACAACGGCGACCTCGTCAGCGGCGCGACCATGCGGATCTCCGCCTCCGCCCTGAAGCGGGAGATCGCGGAGCGGGCCGCGGCGGAGGAGACCTCCACCGCGCGGCCCGCCGAGCCCACCCCGGAGCAGCCCCCGGGTGACACCGCGTCGGCGGTGAGCGCGGCCGGTGCCGACGGTCCGGAGACGGACGCCACGGCCGACGCCACGGACGAGCCTTCCGCCGCGGTCACGGCCCACGAAGGCGCGCAGGACGACGCGGACGGTGAGGCGCGAGGCGGCGCGGACGCGACGGCCGAGGACGCGCAGGCCGATTCCGGCAAGGACGACGAGGAGTTCGGGCTCGCCCCGGCCCACGTCGTGACCGCCCCCGGATCCGCCTCCGGAGCCGACGACACGGCCGGTTCTCCGGCGGCAGCGGCGGACGCGGACGGCGTGCGGACCGACGGTGTGTCACCGGACGCCCCGGCGCCGAGCGCCCAGGCCCAGCCGCCGGCCCCGGAGAGCGCCGGCACCCCGACGGCCGAGGCGCCCGACGCGAACACCGCCCCGGCCCCGGCCGGCCCCGCACCGGTGACGGGCGCCGACGCGGCCCAGGCCGCCCCCTCCGCCGCCGAGGACGCCGCCGCGGCTCCGCACACCCCCGCGGCCACGAGCCCCGCGGCAGCCGCCCCGAGCCCCGCCGCACCGGAGCCCCGGGCCGCCTGGACTCCCCCGCCCGCGCCGCAGGACGGCATGCCTCCGCTGCCGCCCTCGTACCAGCCCGCCGCCCCGGCCCCGGCGGCTCAGTGGCCCGCACAGCCCGCGCCGCAGCAGCCCGGCCCGGTTCCCGGGCAGCCGCACCCCGCGGCCGCGCAGGGGCCCGTCGGCGTGCCCGGCCAGCAGCCGCCGTTCCAGCCGCAGCCCCCGCAGCCCGCGCCCGCCGCCTGGAACCAGCAGAACCAGCCCGCCCCGGCCCACCAGCCCGGCGCGCCCGTCCCGCCGACCGCCGCGCAGGCCGGACCCCAGCCGGCCCCGACGGGCCCCACCCCGCCCGGCGGCTACGGCTTCCCGCAGCCCGACGCCCAGCCCGCACCGGGTGGTTACGGTTTCCCGCAGCCCCCTGCACCGCAGCCGGCGGCCACCGCGCAGCCCGGTACCCCCGAGCCGCAGCCCGCGCCGGGTGGGTACGGCTTCCCGCAGGCCCAGCCGCCGCAGGTCGCCCCCAACGGACCCGCCCCGGCGGCCGGTTACGGCTTCCCGCAGCCCGGCGTCACCGACCCGCACGCGCAGCCCGGCGGTTACGGCTTCCCGCAACCCCCGGCGCCGCAGCAGCCCGCTCACCAGCAGTCCGCTCCCCAGCCGCCGGCACCGCAGCCGGCCGCCGCCCCACAGGCGCAGCCCGGCGGTTACGGCTTCCCGCAGCACCCCGGGCACCCCCAGAACCCGGAGCCCGCCCAGGCGCAGCCGCAGCCCCCGCACGCCCCGGTCGACCCGCGTACCGGGGCCGCGTGGCCGCAGCCCGTGCAGCACGACCAGCGGCAGCCCACCAACCCCGGTGCCGCCCCGCTGGGGTACAACGCCGCCGTGGAACTGTCCGCGGACCGGCTGCTCAACAACAAGCGGCAGAAGGCGCGGAGCGGCCGGCCCGCGGCGGCTTCCTCCCGGTTCAAGCTGGGCGGCAAGAAGGAGGAGGCCGAGCGGCAGCGCAAACTGGAGCTGATCCGCACGCCGGTGCTCTCCTGCTACCGGATAGCGGTCATCAGCCTCAAGGGCGGCGTCGGCAAGACGACGACCACCACCGCGCTGGGCGCGACCCTCGCCACCGAGCGGCAGGACAAGATCCTCGCCATCGACGCGAACCCGGACGCCGGCACGCTCGGGCGGCGGGTGCGCCGGGAGACCGGGGCCACCATCCGTGACCTCGTCCAGGCGATCCCCTACCTGAACTCGTACATGGACATCCGCCGGTTCACCTCGCAGGCGCCCTCCGGTCTGGAGATCATCGCCAACGACGTGGACCCGGCCGTCTCGACCACGTTCAACGACGAGGACTACCGGCGCGCGATCGACGTGCTGGGCCGGCAGTACCCGGTGATCCTCACCGACTCGGGCACGGGCCTGCTGTACAGCGCCATGCGCGGGGTGCTCGACCTCGCCGACCAGCTGATCATCATCTCCACCCCGTCCGTCGACGGGGCGAGCAGCGCCAGTACGACGCTGGACTGGCTGTCCGCGCACGGGTACGCGGACCTGGTGTCCCGGTCCCTCACCGTGATCTCCGGGGTCCGCGAGACCGGCAAGATGATCAAGGTCGAGGACATCGTGTCGCACTTCGAGACGCGGACCCGCGCTGTCGTGGTGGTGCCGTTCGACGAGCACCTGTCCGCCGGTGCCGAGGTCGACCTCGACATGATGCGGCCGCGGACGCGGGAGGCGTACTTCAACCTCGCGGCCCTGGTCGCCGAGGACTTCGTACGGCACCAGCAGGCGCACGGGCTGTGGACCAGCGACGGCAACCCGCCGCCGGTGGCCGCGCCGCCCATGCCGGGCCAGCCGCTGCCGGGCCAGCCGTACGCGCAGGGCCAGCAGCCGTATCCCCCGCAGCAGGGCCAGCAGCCGTACCCGCAACAGCCCGGTCAGCCGCAGCCGTACCCGCCGCAGCAGGGCCAGCCCTACCCCCAGCCGTACCCGCAGGCCGGGCCCGGACAGCCGTACCCGCAGGCCGCCCCGGGTCAGCCGTACCCGCAGGCACCGCAGGGTCCGTACCCGCCGGTGCAGGGCGAGCAGCCGCAGGGGCAGCCGTACCCGCCGCAGCCCGGCCACCCGCAGCAGGCGGCGCAGCCCGGGGCACAGCCTCCGCAGGCCCAGCCGCCGCAGCAGTAGGACACACGACGAGAGGGCGGCCGGTGCTGAGCACCGGCCGCCCTCTCGTGTCGTGTCCGTGTCCCCCGGTCGGTGGGCCGCCGGTGGGACGTGCGGCGCCTACTCCTCCGCCGCCACGATCTCCCGGCACCGCTTCACGTCCGCGGCCATCTGCTCGAGCAGGGCCTCCAGGGACGCGAACTTCGCCTGGCCGCGCACGTAGGCGAGGAAGTCCACGCCGACGTGCAGGCCGTACAGGTCGAGGCCGACGCGGTCGATCGCGTACGCCTCCACCGTGCGCTCGGTGCCGTCGAACTGCGGGTTCGTGCCCACGGAGATCGCGGCCGGCATGGCCTCGCCCTCGACGTGCAGATAGCCGGCGTAGACGCCGTCGGCGGGGATCGCGGTGTGCGGCAGGGTCTCGACGTTGGCGGTCGGGAAGCCCAGCTCACGGCCGCGCTGGGCGCCGCGTACGACCACGCCCTCCACGCGGTGCGGGCGGCCCAGGATCTCGCGGGCGCCCTCGACGTCGCCCTCGGCGACCAGGCGGCGGGTCAGGGTGGAGGAGAACGGCTGGCCGCCGCCGGCCTCGCCGCTGACGTACAGGTCGACGACCTCGACCTCGAAGTCGTAGATCTTGCCCTGCTCGACGAGGAAGTCGACGTTGCCGGCCGCCTTGTGGCCGAAGCGGAAGTTCGGGCCCTCCACGACCGCCTTCGCGTGCAGCTTGTCCACCAGGACCTTCACGACGAACTCGGCCGGCGACAGCTTCGAGAACTCGGTGGTGAAGGGCAGGATCAGCACCGCGTCCACACCCAGGTCCGCCATCAGTTCGGCGCGGCGGTGGTGCGCGGCGAGCAGCGGCGGGTGGCTGCCGGGCCGGACGACCTCGCTGGGGTGCGGGTCGAAGGTGACCACGACGGCCGGGACGCCCAGCTCGCGGGCCCGGTCGACGGCGTGCTTGATGATCAGCTGGTGGCCGCGGTGGACGCCGTCGTAGGAACCGATGGTGACGACGCTGCGCCCCCAGTCCTGGGGGATGTCCTCCAAGCCACGCCAGCGCTGCACTGTGACCGCTCCTCGAACCCGTGTCCGTGTCTACCTTGACCTCTTGTGCAGGTCTAAGGGTGCCATGCCGAGCGCTCCGGGCCCGCATCGGCCGGTGGGCTGTGACGGGGCGCACGTTCGCGGCGGCGACTCAGGCAGGTACGCGTACGCCCGCCAGGTTTTCGAGCATGCGCCGGGTGCTCGGGCCGACCACGGCGGCCCAGTCGTCCGGGGCGTCCGCCAGCCAGCGAGCCATCAGCGCGGCGAATCCGGGCACGTGCCGGCCGAGGTCGACCAGGCCCCGGTCGAAATGGGTGGCACCTTCGGGGGTGCGCACGAGGAGCAGTCCGGTGCGGTGGACGAGTCCGCGGGCCTCCTCCTCGTGGCCGTCCACGTGCTCGGCCGCCGCGTGCAGGACGGCGTCCAGGACCGACGGCTCCCGCTCGTGGGCGAACAGGAACTCCAGGAGTTCGCGGCGCAGCGGACGGCACGCCGGGGTGCCGACGGCGGCGAGGACGGTGGCGAGGGCCGCCCGGACCTGCTCGGGGCCGCCGTCCAGCAGGCCGGTGACGAGGGGCAGCAGGACCGGGCGGGCAGTGGGTCCGTGTGCCAGACGGCGGTCGACATAGGCGGCGAAGGGCCCGGCTGTGTCCGGTCGCAGCCGTACCGCCTCCCGGACCAGGACGGCCGTACGGCGGGCCAGGGCGGGGGTGGAGACGTCGGCGAGCGCCCGCAGGGCCTCTCCGGCGTCGGGGCCGCGCAACCGGGCCCCGAAGGCCTCCAGGACCGGCTCGGGATGGGTGGCCAGCGCGGGCACCAGGGCGCTCGGCGGGACCCGTGGGTCGCCCTCGGCGAAGTGCCGCAGGGCCGCCGTCAGATGCCGGTCGCGGGTGCGCGGGTCGCGGACCAGGAGGGCGAGGGCACCGCCGTGCAGGGTGCAGTCGGCGGGCCGGGCGAGCAGGGCGAGTGCGGCGTAGCGCAGCAGCTCGCGGTCCGCCTCGGAGTGGACGTGCGGGGCCGCGCGCAGCCCGAACGCGACCGCGGCGACCCGGCGGGCCGGGCGCTCGTCGTGCGCCCAGCGGTCCACGGCCCGGCAGAGGGCGGAGGGCTCGTCCTCGGCGAGGGTGGCGAGCAGTTCGTCGGCACGCCGGTGCGCGCACGACACCAGTACCTCGGTGAGCTCGTCCAGGGCGCCGTGCCGGTGGGTGTGCAGCAGCGCCTGCGCGGCGGTGGCCACGGTCGCGTCGGGCGTCGCGGGCAGCGGCCGCTCGTCGTCGAACCAGTGCGTCAACTGCCGCTGTACGACGGCGGGACGGTCGGCGAGCAGCCGGGACACGGCGTCCAGGTAGCGGGCGCCGGGCGCGGGCGGTGCCTGGTCCGCCAGCACCAGGCGGCGCAGCAGATCGAGCCGCTCGGTGTCGGGGACCGGTACGGCGGCCCAGAAGTCGGGGCCGAACTCGACGGGCACGGGGCGCTGTTCGCGGCGCATGGCGACGACACGGTCCGCGAGCGCGCGCAGCACCCCGGTGTACGGCGTCGCGTCGGGCATCTGGAGAAGGGTGTGCGCCAGCAGCCGTGCGGCCCACCAGGACTCCGGGTCCCTGTCCAGGGCGTCGGCCAACTCCGTCAGCCTGTGCGCGAGTTGTTCGGTGCCGTGCTGCTGGGCGAGGAGCAGCAGGGCCTGCACGACCGGGCCGACGCGATGACGCGGTACGGGGACGGTGCCGTCCTCCTCCGCGCGGCGGGGCCGGTGGACCAGGGCGTGCAGGGCCTCGTCGAGATCGAGGTGCGTGCCCTGGATCCAGTCGGCCAGTTCCTCGTGGGCGAAGCGGTAGCCGCCGCCGGCCGGGACGAGGAGGCCCTCGGTGAGGACGGCGGAGGCCCAGCCGGTGCCGCCGCCGAGCCGGGCGGGCGCGGGGCCCCAGGGGAACACGGCCTCGAAGGAGGCGCGGTCCAGTTCGCCCTGCCCGGGGCCGAGGCTGCGCCGGGCGGCCTCGTGCACCTGTCCGGCGACCCGGGCGGCGAGCCGTCGTACGGCCGTGCCGCGCAGGCCGCTCTCGGCGGCGAGGCGGACCGCCACGCGCAGGCACATGAGGTCGAGGTGGGCGGCGAACACCTCGTGCCGTCCGGCCGGGACGGCGGCGGCCGGGGCGTCCGGAACGGCGGCGAGGACCTCGGACAGCAGGCGCAGGGTGAGCGGGTGCCGGGCGTCGCGCTCGCCGAGCAGGCCGTCGGGGATGCCGTAGCGGGCGCGGGCCAGGCGGGCCTCGTCGTCGGTGAGCTCGGCGAGCCGCACGCAGGGCGGAAGCGGTGCGTCGCGGCCGGCGGTGTCGCCCGCCTCGTCCGGGGCGGGGTCGGTGGCCGCCGGGTCGGCCGGCACCTGCGGCGGGCTCACGTGGCCGACGGGGCCGCTCGGCGCCGGGGGCGGGCCGGGGCGGCGGTGCGGGAGGTGCAGCAGGTCGGCGGGGAACTCGGTGCCGGCGTGCTCCCAGTACTCCTCCCGGCAGGCGACGACCAGCCGTGCCCCGGTCTCCCGCAGCCAGTCCGCGGTCCTCCCGGTCCACTGCGGCAGCCGGTGGGCGAGGACGGGGGGCATCTCCTCGGGGCCGTCGAGGAGGAGCAGCAGGGGGCGGCCGGCGCGGGCGGCGAAGCGGGCCAGGTGTTCGGGGGTGAGGTCGCCAAGGTCGTCGGGGCGGGCGGAGCGGGAGGCGGCGACGATGCGGGCGGCGCGCTCCAGCATGCGGCGGGCCGCGTCGGCCACGGAGTCGTCGGTGGCCTCCAGGTCGGCGCCGCGCAGCCACAGCGTGGGCGCGGGCCGCTCGCCCCGGGCACGCCGGGCGGCGAGGGCCGCGAGTTCCGTCGTACGGCCGCTGCCCGGTGCGCCGACGAGACCGAGCACGCTCCGGTCGCCGTCGGTGAAGGCGGTCAACTCGGCCGTGACGCCGGCTCGTTCGACGGGCGGCACCGCGCCGGCCGCGGCACGGTGGGGGCCGTCCTGGGCCACCGAGGTGGCGGTCAGCTCCAGCATTCCGGCCGGGTTCAGGTCGCTGCCGTAGGCCGGGACGGTGGCCGCGTTGCGGGCGAGGAGACCGGCCAGGGGGCCGTCGGCGGGCCGCAGGGGCACCGCGAAGCCCGCGTCGCTCCGGTCGCTCCGCAGGGCGGTGCCGAGAACGCCGAGGACCGCGCCGGTACGGGCGTCGAGCACGGGTCCCCCGGCCGCCCCGCCGCCGAGCCGGAGCGCGTCCCGCCCGGCCGTGCCGATGGCCAGTTCCAGGGCGTCCTCGAGGAGGTGGAAACGGTCGGTGGCGGTGTACGTGACCTGGGTGGCGGCCAGTACCCGGGCCTCGCGCCAGCAGCCCGCGGGGATGCGCACGTAGGTGCCGGCGTCGATGCGCTCGCGCACGGTCAGGGGCAGCGGGGGCACGCCCAGGCCCTCGGTGCGCACCAGGGCCAGGTCCAGGTGGGGCAGCGGGACGACGGCGTCGGCGTCGACCACGCAGGTGCGGTCGCCCGCCGCGTGGAGCACGAGCCGGGGCAGCCCGTCGACGGCCTCGTGACTGGTGAGCAGGGTGCCCTCGTGGTCGGCGAGGAAGCCGAGGCCGCGTGGCCGGCCGGCGAGGTCGCGGATCCGGACGAGGACGGTGTCGTCGGGGCAGGCGGTGTCGCGTGCGCCGGCCGCCGCCGCCCGCCGTCTGTCCCCCGCCGCGTTCGTCCGCGTCTCGTCCGTCGTCGTCCGCCGCGTACCGTCCGCCGTCGTCCGGCGCCCGCCTCCGGTGCGCGGGCCCCGTCCCGTCATGGCCGTACCTCCCCGCCCGTACACGTGCCTTGTTCACGACGGTAGGCGCGCGGTGATCGGCGGGACAGATCGCGCGGGGAACGCGCCCCCTTCCGCTCCCCCCGTTCACTCCGAGCGCCTGCCCGGACGGGTGAATAGGAGCGAGTCGCTGGATATCCCTAGGGAGGGGGGAACGAGGGGGGACCGTGGAGCGGCGGCAGGGGCTACCCCCGTGGCCGGCCGCCGCTCCACGGGCGACCGCCCAGGGCGGCGCCCGTGGCCGGCGGTGCGATGGGCGGGCGCGGACCGGAGGGGACCGTGCCGGGGACGGCCGGCGGCCGGCCCGAGCGGCCGAAGCCGTCGGCCGGAGAAGCGGCCGTCAGCCGAAGACGGCCAGGCTCTTCGCCTTGCCCTTGTGCTCTTCGACGAGGGCGAGCAGCCGGCCCTCGGGATCGAACACGGCGACGGGACCGCCGCCCGTGTATTCGCCGGGCAGTTCCAGCCGGACGCCGTTCAGCAGCAGCCGGGCCCGCTTGGCGTCGACCTCCCAGCGCGGAAAGGCGGCGGAAGCGGCGTCGGCGATCGGCATGACGGTCAGCTCCTCCTGGAGCCGGTCCAGCGTCTTCGCCGCGTCGATCTTGTACGGTCCGACGCGCGTCCGGCGCAGCGCGGTGAGGTGGCCGCCGACGCCCAGGTCCGCGCCGAGGTCACGGGCGAGGGCGCGGATGTAGGTGCCGGAGGAGCAGACCACGGACACGACCAGGTCCAGGACCTGGGTGCCGTCCTCGGCGACGGCGTCCCGGACGTCGTACACCGCGAAGGAGGAGACGGTCACCGGCCGGGCGGGGATGTCGAAGTCCTCGCCGTCGCGGGCCCGCTTGTACGACCGCACCCCGTTGATCTTGATGGCGCTGACCTTGGACGGCACCTGCATGATGGCGCCGGTCAGCTTGGCGATACCGCTGTCGATGGCGTCCCGGGTCACCCGGGACGCGTCGGCGGAGGAGGTGATCTCGCCCTCGGCGTCGTCGGTGACGGTGTTCTGGCCCAGGCGGATGGTGCCCAGGTACTCCTTCTCGGTCAGCGCGAGGTGGCCGAGGAGTTTGGTGGCGCGTTCGACACCGAGGACCAGGACGCCGGTCGCCATCGGGTCGAGGGTGCCGGCGTGGCCGACCCGGCGGGTCCTGGCGATCCCGCGCATCTTGGCGACCACGTCGTGCGAAGTGAAGCCCGACGGCTTGTCGACGATGACGAGGCCGTCGGGCGTGGTGTGCTTCTGGGTCATTCCGCGGCGTCGCCGTCCGTCTCGGTCGGGTCGGCCGTCTCGTCGGCCGGCTTGCGGTACGGGTCGGCACCGCCCGCGTACGCCGCGCCCGCGGAGGCCTCGCGGACCTTCTCGTCGGACTGCCGCGCCTTGTCGAGGAGGTCCTCGATGGTCCGGGCGGTGTCCGGCAGGGCGTCCGCGACGAAGGCGAGCGTCGGCGTGAACTTCACCCCGGCGGCGCGGCCGACCTCGGAGCGCAGGATGCCCTTGGCGCTCTCCAGGCCCGCGGCAGCGGCCTTCCGCTCCTCTTCGTCCCCGTAGACCGTGTAGAAGACGGTCGCCTCCCGGAGGTCACCCGTGACCCGGGTGTCCGTGATGGTGACGTGCGAGCCGAGCCGCGGGTCCTTGATCCCGCGCTGCAGCTTCTGGGCCACCACCTCCCGGATGAGGTCCGCCAGCCTTTTCGCCCGCGCGTTGTCGGCCACTGGTCCGTCTCCCGTTCTTTCTCTTGCTCGTGTTCTGTGGTCAGTCGTCGTCGTCGCCGTGGAAGCGCCGCCGTACGGACAGCAGCTCCACCTCGGGGCGGGCGGCGACCAGCCGCTCACACCGGTCCAGCACGTCGGTGAGGTGCGCCGCGTCGCCGGAGACCACGGCGAGGCCGATGATCGTCCGCCGGTGAAGGTCCGCGTGGTCCACCTCGGCCGCACTCACCGCGTACTTCCGCTGGAGTTCGGCGACGATCGGGCGGACGACGGAGCGCTTCTCCTTCAGCGAGTGCACGTCGCCGAGGAGGAGGTCGAAGGACAGGGTCCCCACGTACATGTGTGACCGGTTCACCCGCCGGTACGGGATCGATGGCCCCGGGACCGTGTGGCCGGGGACATCAAGAACCGTACAACGAAGCGGCCCACGCGATCGACGGATATTACGCTCCGTGAACCGCGCGCAGGGCCGCAAACGGCGCACCGGCCGACGGGACCGAGGTCCCGTCGGCCGGCACGCACCGTAGGCGTTACGCCCGCGGCTTCTCCCGCATCTCGTACGTCGCGATGACGTCGTCGACCTTGATGTCGTTGAAGTTGCCGAGGTTGATACCGCCCTCGAACCCTTCGCGGATCTCGGTGACGTCGTCCTTGAAGCGACGCAGACCGGAGATGGTGAGGTTCTCCGCGACCACCTTGCCGTCGCGGATGAGGCGCGCCTTGGTGTTGCGCTTGACCTCGCCCGACCGGACCAGGACACCGGCGATGTTGCCCAGCTTGGACGACTTGAAGACCTCGCGGATCTCCGCCGTACCCAGCTCGACCTCTTCGTACTCCGGCTTGAGCATGCCCTTGAGGGCCGCCTCGATCTCCTCGATCGCCTGGTAGATGACCGAGTAGTACCGGACGTCCACACCCTCGCGCTCGGCCATCTGCGCCGCGCGGCCGGCCGCACGGACGTTGAAGCCGATCACGATGGCGTCGGAGCCCATCGCCAGGTCGATGTCGGACTCCGTGACCGCACCGACGCCGCGGTGCAGGACGCGGATGTCGACCTCTTCGCCGACGTCCAGCTGGAGCAGCGAGGACTCGAGGGCCTCGACCGAACCGGAAGCGTCACCCTTGATGATCAGGTTCAGCTGCTGGACCTCGCCGGCCTTGAGCACCTTGTCCAGGTCCTCCAGCGACACGCGGCGCGTGCGCTTGGCGAACGCGGCGTTGCGCTCACGGGCGGCACGCTTCTCGGCGATCTGACGGGCCGTACGGTCCTCGTCCACCACCAGGAAGTTGTCACCCGCACCCGGGACGTTGGTCAGGCCCAGGACCTGGACCGGCGTCGACGGGCCGGCTTCGGCGACGTTGTTGCCGTTGTCGTCGAGCATGGCGCGCACGCGGCCGTAGGCGTCGCCCACCACCATCGTGTCGCCGACCCGCAGGGTGCCTCGCTGCACGAGGACCGTCGCCACGGCACCGCGGCCGCGGTCGAGACGGGACTCGATCGAGATGCCCTGCGCGTCCTGGTTCGGGTTGGCCCGCAGGTCGAGCGAGGCGTCGGCCGTGAGGACCACGGCCTCCAGCAGCGAGTCGATGTGCAGACCCTGCTTGGCGGAGATGTCGACGAACATGGTGTCGCCGCCGTACTCCTCGGCCACCAGGCCGTACTCGGTCAGCTGACCGCGCACCTTGGTCGGGTCGGCACCCTCGACGTCGATCTTGTTGACCGCGACCACGATCGGCACGTCGGCCGCCTTGGCGTGGTTCAGCGCCTCGACCGTCTGCGGCATGACGCCGTCGTTGGCCGCGACGACCAGGATCGCGATGTCGGTCGACTTCGCACCACGGGCACGCATGGCGGTGAACGCCTCGTGACCCGGGGTGTCGATGAAGGTGATCTTGCGCTCTTCGTCGTTGACCTCGGTGGAGACCTGGTAGGCACCGATGTGCTGGGTGATGCCGCCGGCCTCGCCCGCGATGACGTTCGTCTTGCGGATGGCGTCGAGCAGTCGGGTCTTACCGTGGTCGACGTGACCCATGACGGTGACGACCGGCGGGCGGACCACCAGGTCCTCCTCGTCGCCCTCGTCCTCGCCGAACTCGATGTCGAAGGACTCGAGCAGCTCGCGGTCCTCCTCCTCGGGGCTGACGATCTGAACCGTGTAGTTCATCTCGCCGGCGAGGAGCTGCAGCGTCTCGTCGGAGACCGACTGCGTGGCCGTGACCATCTCGCCGAGGTTCATCATGACCGCGACGAGCGACGCCGGGTTGGCGTTGATCTTCTCCGCGAAGTCCGTGAGCGACGCGCCGCGGGAGAGACGGATGGCCTCGCCGTTGCCGCGCGGCAGCATCACGCCGCCGACGCTCGGGGCCTGCATGGCCTCGTACTCCTGGCGCCTCTGCCGCTTCGACTTGCGACCGCGACGCGCGGGACCACCGGGACGACCGAAGGCACCCTGCGTGCCACCGCGGCCACCGGGACCACCCGGACGGCCACCGAAGCCGGGACGACCGCCGCCGCCACCACCGGGACCACCGGGACGACCGGCGAAGCCGCCGCCACCGCCACCGGGACCACCGGGACGACCGGCGAAGCCGCCGCCACCGCCACCGGGACCACCGGGACGACCGGCGAAGCCGCCGCCACCCGGACGACCGCCGCCGCCACCGGGACGACCGCCGCCACCGGGACCACGGCCACCGGGGCCACCGCCGCCGGGACGCGGGCCGGCAGCCGGACGCTGCGGCATCATGCCGGGGTTCGGGCGCGGACCGGCCGGGCCGGGACGCGGACCGCCCTGCGGGCGGGGCATGCCCGACGGCGACGGACGGGAACCGCCCGCAGCCTGCGGACGCGGACCGCCGCCCTGCTGGCCGGGAGCCTGCGGACGGGGACCGGCGCCGGGGGCACCGGGGCCGCCCGGCCGCGGGCCGCCCTGCGGACGGGGCGCCTGCGGGCGCGCCATGCCGGCGTTGCCACCGGACGTGAAGGGGTTGTTGCCCGGACGCGGGCCGGCCGGACGGGCGCCGGAGCGCGCCTGGCCACCACCACGCGGACCACCCTGGCCCGGACGGGCCGCCTGACCCTGACCCTGGCCGGGAGCCGGACGGCCACCGGGCTTCGGGGCACCCGGACGGGCGCCGGGACGCGGGCCCTGCGCGGCCGGAGCCTGCGGGGTCTGCGCGGCCGGAGCCTGCGGGGTCTGCGCGGCCGGAGCCTGCGGCGCCGGAGCGGCCGGCGGAGCGGTGAACTCCGGGGCGGCCGGGGCCGGACGCGGCGCGGGCTTCGGACCCGGGACCGGACGCGGGCCCGAGGCGGCCGGCGCGGGCGCCGACGGGGCCGCGGGCGCGGCCGGCTGCTGGGCAGCCGGGGCCGTCGGGGGCTTGGGAGCCGCCGGCCGCGGGGCAGCCGGACGGGCCGCCTGCGCCGGGGCGGGCGCGGCGGGCTTGGGGGAAGCCTTGCGGGGGGCGGGCTTGCCGGCGGACTTGCCGTTGCCACCGCCCTGGAAGGCGTCGGTCAGCTTGCGTACAACCGGCGCTTCGATGGTCGAAGACGCCGAACGGACGAATTCACCGAGTTCCTGGAGCTTGGCCATGACGACCTTGCTCTCGACACCGAACTCCTTGGCGAGTTCGTAGACCCGGACCTTAGCCACTTCGCTCCTTTGAGGTCCGGGTTGAAGCCGGACCGTCGCTAGTTCATGGGCGTACTCATCGCGTACTCATCGAGTGCTCATCGCAATCTCGACCTGCTTTCGACTCGCGAGGTACCAGGCCGCACGGGGGGTTCCGTACGACACGTCTTACGTCGTCGCCTGCTCGGCAACTGTTGTCCGCTCGACGTATTGGCGCAACGCCTTTGTGTCGAGCGCTCCCGGGACGCGCAGTGCCCGCGGGAACGCCCGGCGGCGTACCGCCTGGTCGAGACAGACCAGGGCGGGGTGTACATACGCACCCCGGCCGGGCAGCGTACCGCGAGGATCGGGGACGCATGCATCCTCGATCTTCACGATCCGCAGGAGATCGTTCTTGGCCGCCCGCTCCCGGCACCCCACACAGGTGCGTTCAGGGCATGCTCGGTCGTGCGTCCGGCCAGACACAGCTAAGTCTACCTCCCCGTACCGACCTCACCCCTTTGGGGGGGAGATCGAACGGATGTTGTCGTAATCGAAGCGGCCCGCGGCCGGGATCTATTCCCGGCCGCCGCCACTCACTGCTCCCGGCTCCGGGCCGGGCCCTGCTCCCCGACCTGCTCGGTGTCGGGACGGATGTCGATCCGCCAGCCGGTGAGGCGGGCGGCGAGGCGGGCGTTCTGCCCCTCCTTGCCGATCGCCAGGGACAGCTGGTAGTCCGGCACCGTCACCCGGGCGGAACGGGCGGCCAGGTCCACGACCTCCACCTTGCTCACCCGAGCGGGTGACAGAGCGTTCGCGACCATCTCCGCCGGGTCGTCCGACCAGTCGACGATGTCGATCTTCTCGCCGTTCAGCTCGCCCATCACGTTGCGCACCCGGCCGCCCATGGGGCCGATGCAGGCGCCCTTGGCGTTCAGGCCCGAACGGGTGGACCGGACGGCGATCTTCGTGCGGTGACCGGCCTCACGGGCGATCGCGGCGATCTCCACGGAGCCGTCGGCGATCTCCGGCACCTCCAGGGCGAAGAGCTTCTTCACCAGGGCGGGGTGGGTGCGGGAGAGCGTCACGGAGGGACCGCGGACGCCCTTGGCGACCCGGACGACGTAGCTGCGCAGGCGCATGCCGTGCGGGTAGGTCTCGCCGGGCACCTGCTCCTGCACCGGCAGGATGGCCTCCAGCTTGCCGATGTCGACGAGCACGTTCTTCGGGTCGCGGCCCTGCTGGACCACACCGGTGACGATGTCGCCCTCACGGCCCGCGTACTCGCCGAGCGTGGCGTCGTCCTCGGCGTCGCGCAGCCGCTGGAGGATCACCTGCTTGGCGGTGGTGGCGGCGATCCGGCCGAAACCGGACGGGGTGTCGTCGAACTCGCGGGGCTCCTGGCCCTCCTCGAGGTCCTCCGGGTCCTCCTTCGCCCACACGGTCACATGCCCGGTCTCCCGGTTGAGCTCCACGCGCGCGTGTCGGCGGCTTCCCTCGGTGCGGTGGTAGGCGATGAGGAGGGCCGACTCGATCGCCTCGACCAGCAGGTCGAAGGAGATCTCCTTCTCCCGAACCAAGCCCCGCAGGGCGCTCATGTCGATGTCCACGGCTACGCCTCCTCCTCTTCCTTCATGTCCTTCTTGTCCTTGCGGTTGAACTCGACCTGCACGCGCGCCTTGGCGATCTCCGGGAAACCGAGTCTGCGGGAGGTGGCCTTGCGGCCCTTGACCCCGGGGACCTCGACGTCGAGACCGTCCTCGTCGACCTCCAGGATCCTGGCGACCAGCTCGCCGCCCTCGGTCAGCTGGAACTTCACGAGCCGGTCGGTGGCGCGCACGTAGTGCCGCCGCTCGGTGAGGGGGCGCTCGGCGCCAGGGGTTCCGACCTCCAGGTCGTACGCGTCGTCGCCCATCGCGTTGGTCTCGTCGAGCTTCGCCGAGAGCGCGCGGCTCACATCGGCGATGGCGTCCAGATCGGCGCCGGCGTCGGAGTCGACGACCACCCGCAGCACCCGCTTGCGTCCGACGGAGTCGACAGCGATCTCTTCGAGATCCAGCCCCTGCGAGGTGACGAGCGGTTCCAGCAGCTCTCGCAGCCTCTCGCTCTGGGTGGTGCTCATCCGGGTGACTCCTCGGCCGCGTGTGCTGTTGTGGGATGGGTCGCGTGTCTGGTCAAAGGGTATCCGGTCGCAGGGAGTGTTGCCGTCCACCTGTGTACGGGCGGTGCCGGTGAGTGGCGCGTGAGGGGTGCGCGGGTACGGTGATCACGGGCGCGCCGCCCGAAGCCGTTCTTCCTTTCGTACGACTCCCCGAGGACGTCTGCTGTGCCGTACCCTCCGCCGCCGCGTACCCCCTCGGGGCCGCGCAGAAGATCCCTCCTCGTCACGGCCGCCGGTGCCGCCCTGCTGACGGGCTGCTCGGCCGGTTCGGACTCCGGCGACGGCCCGTCGGCCACCGCCCGCGCACGCGCGCTCGCGGCGCGCGAGAGCCGGGAGCTGCTGACGCACTACGACGCCGTACTCGCCGCCCATCCGGGACTGGCGGACCGGCTGCGCCCGCTGCGCGCCCAGGTCGCGGCGCACGTCGAGGCATTCACGGACAGTACGACGACGCCCACCCCGGCGAAGTCCTCGGCCGCCCCTCCCACCGTCCCGGCCGACGAGAAGGACGCTCTTTCCGGGCTGGCCGCCGCCGAGCGCGCCCTGGCCGACCGGCGCGCCGGGCAACTGCTGGACGTACCGGGAGAGCCGGCGCGGCTGCTGGCATCGGTCGCCGCGGCCGGGGCCGCGCACGCGTACCTGCTGACGAAGAAGGGGACGAAGTGAGCGGGAAGCACCGCGGCACCGAGCGGGCCGAGACCGCCGGCAAGGCCGAACTGACCGCGCTTCAGGCGGCGTTGGCGGCCGAACACGCGGCGGTGTACGGGTACGGCGTGGTCGGCGGCCGGATCGGCGAGCGCAGCCGCACCGAGGCACGGTCCGCCTACGACGCCCACCGGGCGCGCCGGGACGCCCTGGTCCGCGAGGTGCGCGACCTGGGCGGCGAGCCGGTCGCCGCGAGCGCCGCGTACGCGCTGCCGTTCCCGGTGCCGGACGCCGCGGCCGCGGCGCGGCTGGCGGCCCGGCTGGAGGAGCGGCTGGCCGGGGTCTACTCGGACCTGGTGCGGGCCGCGACGGGCTCCCGGCGCGGCTCGGCGGCCGGGTCGCTGCGCGAGGCAGCGGTGCGGGCGGTGCGCTGGAGCGGGGAGAGCGTAGCCTTCCCTGGGCTCGCCGAGCGGTCCTCGGCCGAGCAGCCCGGTGCCGCCGGCGCGAACCCGTCGGCCTCCGCCTCGGCGTCCCGGTAGGCGCCCGCGCGGCACAGCCGGGCAGCACCCGAACAGGCCGAACAGGAAGGGAACGACTCGCGCATGGCTATCGAAGCGCCGCGGCGGCTGGTGCGGGCGCTCGGTGAGAGCGCACCGGCCGGGGACGACTGGCTGGCGCGGCTGCCCGGGACGGCCGAGCGGGCCGTCGCCCGGCGCGGGTCGACCGTCGAGCGGGTCCAGGTGCCGGGCGGCCGCAGCAGCCTGGTGCTGCTGGTCCGGCGGGCCGACGGCACCCCGGCGGTCCTGAAGCTGGCCCCGCCGCGGGCCCGGCCCGAGAGCGAGCGGGCGGCCCTCGCGCGCTGGGGCGGCCTGGGCGCCGTACAGCTGCTGACGCCGGACCCGGCGGACACCGAGGAGGGTGTGCTGCTGCTGGAACGGCTGCATCCCGATGTGTCGGTGCGCTCGCTGCCGGAGGCGAAAGCACTGCTGGAGGCGGCGGGGACGCTGCGCCGGCTGTGGGTGGAGCCCCCGTCCGGCCATGCCTTCGAGACCGTCGCCGAGCGCACCGGGCGGCAGGCGACGGCCATGCGCGCCGGCGTCGACGGCGCCCCCGACACGGCACCGCTGGTCGACGCGGCCCTCGCGGCCCGCGAGGAACTGCTGAGCGCGCCGCCCGACCACCGGCTGCTGCACGGCACGTTCCGGCAGAGCAAGGTGCTGGCCGGGGAGCGGATGCCGTGGCTCGCGGTGGGCCCCGACCCGGTCGTCGGCGAGAGCGCCTTCGATCTGGCACGGCTGGTCCGGGACCGGGTCGAGGACCTGATCGCCGCGCCGTCCGGCCCGGCGATCACGCGGCGCCGCATCAAGCGGCTTGCGGAGTCCCTGGAGGTGGACCAGGACCGGCTGCGGGGCTGGACGCTGTTCCGGGCGGTGGAGTCGGGCGTACGGGCCCTGCGGGTGGGACGCCCGAAGGACGGCGAGCTGCTGCTGGAGTTCGCCGGCTGGCTGTGAGCCCCACCCGTCCCCGCGCGCGTGGACGCGGAGGACGCCCCCGGGAGATCCTCCCGGGGGCGTCCTCGCAGGTGCGCCGTTACGCGGTCAGGCGGGCGATGGCGTCCTCGACGGACAGTTCCTCGCGCTCACCCGTCTTGCGGTCCTTCAGCTCCAGCACGCCCTCGCCGGAGCGGCGGCCGGCCACCAGGATCTGCGGGACACCGATCAGCTCCGCGTCGGTGAACTTCACACCCGGGGAGACCCCGGCCCGGTCGTCCACCAGGACGCGGACGCCCGCGGCGGCCAGCTTCTCGGAGACGTCGAGCGCCAGCTCGGTCTGCAGGGCCTTGCCGGCGGCGACCACGTGCACGTCGGCCGGAGCGACCTCCTTGGACCACACCAGGCCCTTGTCGTCGGCGGTCTGCTCGGCCAGCGCGGCGACGGCGCGGGAGACGCCGATGCCGTACGAGCCCATGGTGACGCGGACCGGCTTGCCGTTCTGGCCGAGGACGTCGAGCTTGAGGGCGTCGGCGTACTTGCGGCCCAGCTGGAAGATGTGGCCGATCTCGATGGCGCGGTCCAGCTTCAGGCCGGTGCCGCACTTCGGGCAGGGGTCGCCCTCCTGCACCACGACGACGTCCACGTAGGCGTCGACCTCGAAGTCACGGCCGGCGACGACGTTCTTCGCGTGGGTCTGGTCCTTGTTGGCGCCGGTGATCCAGGAGGTGCCGGGCGCCACCCGGGGGTCGGCGATGTACGTGACCTTCTCGCCCAGTCCCTGCGGGCCGACGTAACCGCGGACCAGGTCGGGACGGCCGGCGAAGTCCGCCTCGGTGACCATCTCGACGGCCGCCGGGGCGAAGTGCGCCTCGACCTTGCCCAGGTCCACCTCGCGGTCGCCGGGCACGCCGACCGCGACGATCTCGCCGTCCACCTTGACCAGGAGGTTCTTCAGCGTGGCGGAGGCCGGGACGCCGAGGGAGGCGGCCAGCGTCTCGATGGTCGGGGTGTCCGGGGTGGGGATCTCCTCCAGCGCGGGCACGGCCGAGCCGTCCACCGGCTTGAGCTCGTACGAGACCGCCTCGGTGTTCGCCGCGAAGTCGCAGTTCGGGCAGTCCGCGAAGGTGTCCTCGCCGGCCTCGGCCGGGGCCAGGAACTCCTCGGACTTGGAGCCGCCCATCGCGCCGGCGGTGGCGGCGACGATCCGGTAGTCGAGGCCGAGGCGCTCGAAGGTGCGCCGGTAGGCCTCGCGGTGCAGGGCGTAGGACGTGCCCAGGCCCTCGTCGTCGAGGTCGAAGGAGTACGAGTCCTTCATGAGGAACTCGCGGCCGCGCAGGATGCCGGCGCGGGGCCGGGCCTCGTCGCGGAACTTGGTCTGGATCTGATAGAGGATCACCGGCAGGTCCTTGTAGGACGTGCACTGGTCCTTGACCAGCAGGGTGAAGATCTCCTCGTGGGTGGGGCCGAGGAGGTAGTCGCCGCCCTTGCGGTCCTGCAGGCGGAACAGCTCCTGGCCGTACTCGTCCCAGCGGCCGGTGGCCTCGTAGGGCTCGCGCGGCAGCAGGGCGGGCAGCGAGACCTCCTGGGCGCCGATGGCGTCCATCTCCTCGCGGACGATCCGCTCCACGTTGGCGAGGACCTTCTTGCCGAGGGGCAGCCAGCTCCAGATGCCGGCGGCCGTGCGGCGGACGTATCCGGCGCGGACGAGCAGCTTGTGGCTGAGGACCTCGGCGTCCGCCGGGTCGTCGCGCAGCGTCTTCGCCATCAACTTGGACATGCGCTGGACCGGTGCGTTGGCCATGGTTCTCGTACTCCTGCCAGGTTTTTAGGTGATGGCACAGGAGGTTAGCCGGGCTCGCCGCGCGGGCGGAAATCGGTTAACGCCTGCGCAGGGGCAGCGGGGCGCCCATCACGGCGTACGGCCGCGGCGCGCTCGGGAAATGGACCTGGCGGGCGAGGTCGACGTAACCGAGGGAGTGGTAGAGGCCGCGGGCGGGGCTGTCGACGTCGATCGCGGAGAGGATCGAGCGGGGCTCGGCGGCGGTGTCCGTGATGGTGGTGATCAGGCGCCGGCCGATACCGCGGTTCTGGTGGTCGGGGTGCACGTGCAGCTCGGTGATCACGAAGGAGTCGTCGAGCCAGCCGTCGTTGTCCCGGGCCCGGAGGTACGGCTCCACGACCGTGGACCACCAGTGGGTACGGGAGTTGGGCATGCCGTACACGAATCCGACGAGGAGGCCGCCCACGCTCGCGCCGAGGGCCCGCGCGCCCCGGTACTGCATGTGGCGCTGGACGATCTGACGGCGTACGGCGACTTCCTCCGGGCCGAGCCCGAAGGCGACGGCTTGGACGGTCAGGGCCTCGTCGATGCGGGCTGCGAGGTCCAGGGGGCCGATCACGAGGTCCATGCGGGGAGCGTACAGGGCCGTTCGGGTCGGCGGCCGGGCACGATACGTTCACCGGCGCCCGCGGTCACGCGGCGGGCCGGGCCCGCGGGAACGGTTACGCGCCGCTCGGCCGGCCTCAGAACAGCACGCTCATGAAGGCGCCGACCTCCTGGAAGCCGACCCTGAGGTACGTCCTTCGCGCCGAGGTGTTGAAGTCGTTCACGTACAGGCTCACCACCGGGGCGACGTCCGCGAGGGCGTAGCGCAGGACCGCGGCCATGCCCGGCGCCGCCAGGCCCCTCCCCCGGTACTCGGGGGCCACCCACACACCCTGGATCTGGCACGCCTGGGAGGTCGCCGCGCCGATCTCGGCCTTGAAGACGACCCTGCCGTCGTCGTCGACACGGGCGAAGGAGCGGCCGGAGCCGACGAGTTCGGCGACCCGGGCCTGGTACAGCAGGCCGCCGTCACCGGCCAGCGGGGAGACGCCGACCTCCTCGGTGAACATCGCGACGCACGCCGGCATGATCGTCTCCATCTCGTCCTTGCGGACGCGGCGGACGTACGGGTCCGGGGCGATGTCGGCGGGCATCCGGTCGGTGACCATGAGCGGCTGCTGGGCGCGGACCTCACGGGCGGGGCCCCACTGTGGCTCCAGCAGCCGCCACAGCTCCGCGGTGGGGCCGGCGGGGCCGACGATGGAGGAGCAGCGGCGGCCGGCCCGGCGGGCCCGGTCGGCGAAGGCCCGTACGGCCCGCGGGGTGGCGCAGATCGGGACCAGGTTGGCGCCCGCGTAGCACAGGGACGTGAGCATGCCGTCCTCGTACCAGCCCCACATCTCGCCGCCGAGGCGCCACGGGTCCAGTCCGGCGATCTGGACCCGGGAGGCCACGAAGGCGTTCGCCACCGGCTCGCGGTCGAGGACGGCGAGCGCGGCGTCAAGGTCGCTCGGTTCGAGCACCCGTGAGGTGGTCTGGGTCAACACGTGCGGGGCCTCACCCTGGGGGTTCTGCTGGTCCCGGCACTGTACCTCGCCCGATTGTGCCGCGCTTCGCCTCGTGTCCCGCCCGATGCCGCCTCCCGTTCGACTCACTGCTCCGGGGCCGCCGCGGGAAACGCACGCTTCCGGGCGACGGACATCCCGGCCGCCCGGAAGCTCAGAAAGGACCCCGGTGCGCGGACGGACACCGCGATCCGGCCGGCGGTCCGCTCGACCGTCACGTCCTTGCGCCCCGGCTGCTGCCAGCCACGCACCGTCAGGTCCGTCACGCCGGTGAAGGCCAGTAGCACTCGAAGCCCTCCCGGCCCTCGTGGGTGGTGAACCCGAGGGTGACGGAGCACCGCCGCTCGTCGAGGAGCACGTAGAACAGGTCGTGGGCACCCAGTTCGCGGGCACTCGGTGCGGACGGCGTCGTCGGCACGGCCGGTTCAGCGTTCAAAGAAGGTCTTCTCGCAGGGGGCGGGGACCGTCGAGTGCCGTCGGGCATCGACCTTGCCGTGAAAGAGGTGGGGACCGTCGTCCGAGCCGTCCGGGCCCAGCCGGAAGCCGCTCGGGGGCCCGGCGAGGACGTCGGCGCCGCCGGTGAACTCCAGGAAGGTGCCGCGCTCCGTCGAGGCCGTCACATGGATCCTGTGCTCACCGCCGGGGACGGGCGCCACCGCGAGGCGGGCCGTCACGGGCGGCTCCCAGGCGGTGAGCAGCAGGTCGGACACGGCCAGGAACCGGAGCCGGCACTGGACCGTGTCGACGCCCGGCCGCCGTCCACGCGTCGGGGAGGGGCGGCGGTGGCGCGGGCAGGTCCAGGCGGAGGCCGACCTCCGGGCCGCGCCAGGCGAGGTGGACGGAACGCAGCCGGACGCGGTCCAGCGGCGGGAGCCGCCTGCCGTGGAGAGGGGCCAGGACTTCGCCGTTGCGTACGGAGAAGCCCGCGGTCCCGGCCGGAGCGCTCCTGTCCGGGTGCGCGGGGGTGGCCGGGTCCCGTCCGCCGGGGTGGACGGGACTCATGGGTGGCGCGGTCAGTCCGCGACCGAGACCGACGGCTCGCCGGAGGCCACGCCGTCCTTCTCCATCTGCTCGGCCAGCTTCATGGCCTCCTCGATGAGGGTCTCCACGATCTTGGACTCGGGGACGGTCTTGATGACCTCGCCCTTGACGAAGATCTGGCCCTTGCCGTTGCCGGAGGCGACGCCGAGGTCGGCCTCGCGGGCCTCGCCGGGGCCGTTCACGACGCAGCCCATGACGGCGACGCGCAGCGGGACCTCCATGCCGGTCAGGCCGGCGGTGACCTCTTCGGCGAGCTTGTACACGTCGACCTGGGCGCGGCCGCAGGACGGGCAGGAGACGATCTCCAGGCCGCGCTGCTTGAGGTTCAGCGACTCCAGGATCTGCAGGCCGACCTTGACCTCCTCGGCCGGCGGGGCCGACAGGGAGACGCGGATGGTGTCGCCGATCCCCTGGGAGAGCAGGGCGCCGAAGGCGACGGCCGACTTGATGGTGCCCTGGAAGGCCGGGCCGGCCTCCGTGACCCCCAGGTGCAGGGGGTAGTCGCACGCCTCGGCGAGCTGCCGGTACGCCTCGATCATGACGACCGGGTCGTTGTGCTTGACGGAGATCTTGATGTCGCGGAAGTCGTGCTCCTCGAAGAGCGACGCCTCCCACAGCGCGCTCTCGACCAGCGCCTCCGGGGTCGCCTTGCCGTACTTCTGGAGCAGGCGGCGGTCCAGCGAACCGGCGTTGACGCCGATGCGGATCGGGGTGCCGTGGTCCTTGGCGGCCTTGGCGATCTCCCTGACCTTGTCGTCGAACTGCTTGATGTTGCCCGGGTTCACGCGGACCGCGGCGCAGCCGGCCTCGATCGCCGCGAAGACGTACTTGGGCTGGAAGTGGATGTCCGCGATCACCGGGATCTGCGACTTGCGGGCGATGGTCGCGAGGGCGTCGGCGTCGTCCTGGGTCGGGCAGGCCACCCGGACGATCTGGCAGCCGGACGCGGTCAGCTCGGCGATCTGCTGGAGGGTGGCGCCGATGTCCGACGTACGGGTCGTGGTCATCGACTGGACCGAGACCGGCGCGTCTCCGCCGACCGCCACGGTCCCGACCTGGATCTGCCGGCTCTTCCGGCGCTCGGCGAGCTTGGTCGGAACGGACGGCATGCCGAGAGAAATCGCAGTCATCTGCTGTGCAACCCCAAGTCGTGGATCAAGGTCCGGTCCCGTGGACGGCGGGCTCCAGGCTTCGAGATTACGTCACCGCCCGGGGCGACAGCACATCCCACCCGCCAAACCCACCCGATGGAAGGGGCCCGGAACCACGGGGTCCCGGGCCGCTTCCGAACAGCGTGGGGCTAGGAGATTTTGACCGGGTTAACGACATCCGCGATCAGGACGAGGATCGTGAAGCAGACGAAGATTCCGGCCACCACGTAGGCCACCGGCATCAGCTTGGCCACGTCGAACGGGCCGGGGTCCGGGCGGCGCAGCACCCGGGCCAGGTTGCGTCGCAGGGACTCCCAGAGCGCGCCCGCGATGTGCCCGCCGTCGAGCGGGAGCAGCGGGAGCATGTTGAACAGGAACAGCGACAGGTTGAAGCCGGCGAGCAGCATCACGAACATCGCCACCTGCTGGGAGGCGGGGATGTCGAGGGTGGCGATGTCGCCGGTGATGCGGGCCGCGCCGACGATGCCCATCGGGGAGTCCGGCTCGCGCGGGCCGTCGCCGAAGGCGGCGTCCCACAGGGCCGGGATCTTGCCGGGCAGGGCGGCGAGGGAGTCGACGGCGTCGCCGACCCGGTCGGTCATCCAGGTGACGGAGTCGCCGAAGTCCAGCTTGACCACGCCGGTGGCGGAGCTGAAGCCGAGGAAGCCGGCCTTGACGTACTTGCCCTGGACGTAGGTGCCGCTGGAGTCCTTCTTGGCGACCAGGTTGGTGGCGATCTTCGCGTGCAGGGTCAGCTGCTTGCCGTCCCGTTCGACGACGATCGGCACGGTCTTGCCGGCGCTGTCGCGGATGAGGTCCGAGAGGGTGTTCCAGTTCTCGGTGGGCCTGCCGTCGAAGGAGACGATCCGGTCCCGCTTCTGCATGCCGGCGGCCTGGGCCGGGGAGGCCGGGTCGGACTTCTTGCAGCTGTCGCGGTTCTCGCTCTGGGAGATGACGCAGGGCGAGACGGAGGCGACGGTGGTGGTCTGCTGCTGGATGCCGAAGCCCATGAGCACGGTGAAGAACAGGGCGACCGCGAGGACCAGGTTCATGAACGGTCCCGCGAACATGACGATGACCCGCTTCCACGGTTTGCGCGTGTAGAACATGCGCGTCTCGTCACCGGCCTCGAGTTCCTCGAAGGCCGCCGAGCGGGCGTCCTCGATCATGCCGCGCCACGGGGAGGTGGAGCGGGCGGAGACCCGGCCCTGGTCGTCGGGCGGGAACATGCCGATCATACGGATGTAGCCGCCGAGCGGGACGGCCTTGATGCCGTACTCGGTCTCGCCCTTCCTCCGCGACCAGACGGTCGGGCCGAAGCCGACCATGTACTGCGGGACGCGGATGCCGAAGAGCTTGGCCGTGGACAGGTGCCCCAGCTCGTGCCACGCGATGGAGACGAGCAGGCCGACCGCGAAGACCACTATGCCGAGGATGAACATCAGGGTCGTCATGCACGCGCCTCCGCGGTCGCCGTCGTGGCTGTGAGTTCACGGGCCCGGGCCCGCGCCCAGGTCTCCGCTTCGAGGACGTCCGACACGGTGAGTGAAGTTCCCGTGGCCGGGGTGCCGTGTTCCTCGACCACCCGGGTGACGGTCTCCATGATGCCGTTGAAGGGCAGCGCGCCGCCCAGGAAGGCTTCGACGCACTCCTCATTGGCCGCATTGAACACCGCCGGAGCGGTGCCCGCGAGCTGCCCCACGTGCCGGGCGAGGTTCACCGAGGGGAAGGCCTCGTTGTCCAGCGGGAAGAATTCCCATGTGGAGGCCTTGCTCCAGTCGAAGGCGGGCGCCGCGTCCGGGACGCGCTCGGGCCAGCCCAGTCCGATGGCGATGGGCCCGCGCATGTCGGGGGGCGTCGCCTGGGCGATCGTGGATCCGTCGGTGAACTCGACCATCGAGTGGACATACGACTGGGGATGCACGACCACCTCAATGCGGTCGAAGGGAATGTCGTAGAGGAGGTGTGCCTCGATGACTTCCAGACCCTTGTTGACGAGGGTGGCCGAGTTGATCGTGATCACCGGGCCCATCGCCCAGGTGGGGTGCGCGAGGGCGTCCTGGACGGTCACGTCCGCCAGCTCGGCCACGGTCCGGCCGCGGAAGGGGCCGCCGGAGGCGGTGACGACCAGCTTGCGCACGTCGGCGCGGGTGCCGGCGGCCAGGGACTGGAAGAGGGCGGCGTGCTCGGAGTCGACCGGGATGATCTGGCCGGGCTTGGCGAGCGCCTTGACCAGCGGGCCGCCGACGATCAGCGACTCCTTGTTGGCCAGCGCGAGGGTGCGGCCGGCCTCCAGGGCGGCGAGCGTGGGCGCGAGGCCGATGGATCCGGTGATGCCGTTGAGCACGGTGTGGCAGGCGGAGCCGGCGAGCTGGGTGGCCGCCTCCGGTCCGGCGAGGACCTCCGGCAGCGGCTCCCCGGGGCTGTACTCGGCGGCGAGCGCCTCGCGCAGTGCGGGTACGGCGTCCTCGCGGGCGACCGCGACGGTCCGCACGCGCAGCCGGCGCGCCTGCTCGGCGAGGAGGGCGACCCGGCCGCCGTTCGCGGAGAGGGCGGTGACACGGAAGCGGTCGGGGTTGCGCAGCACGAGGTCGATGGCCTGGGTGCCGATGGATCCGGTGGAACCGAGGATCACCACGTCCTTGGGGCCGTCCCCGGCGAGGGGGTCGTAGACGAGGTGCGGGTCGGCGAGGGGTGCCGGACGGGCGGGACTGTCGGTCATCCCCCCATTGTTGCCGCAAGCGCGCGCCGTCAGGACAGCGCGGTCCCTCGGGTGGGTGTGTGGGCGGCGGGCGTTGCCGGGTGAACCGTCGCACAACGCGTCGACAGCCGTGACTTGTGCGGCTTTTGCTCAGATATCGCGCTCGCATGAAGGCCAAGCCGTCGCACACACGCCCGGGTGCCGCACCGCCCCGTCGGCGGACGGGTGCGGCACCCGGGCGGCGGGGACTACTGGCCGCCGAAGGGACGGCGGGCGTTCTCCCGCTCGGAGGGTCCGGGGGTCGCGTCGGCGATCCAGGGGCCGTCGCCGGAGGGGTCGACGATGCCTTCCTCGAGCCACTGGTAGGCGCCGCCGAGGACGCCCTTGACCACCTTGCGATCGAGGTCGTCGGTGTTGGTCCACAGCCGGCCGAAGAGCTCCTCGACACGGATGCGGGCCTGGCGGCAGAAGGCGTCGGCGAGCTGGTAGGCCTCGCGGCCGTGCTCGCCCCGGCTGCGCAGCAGTTCGGCCCGGACGCAGGCCGCGCTCATCGCGAACAGCTCGGCGCCGATGTCGACGATCCGGCCGAGGAAGCCCTGCTTGGTCTCCATCCGGCCCTGCCAGCGGGACATGGCGTAGAAGGTGGAGCGGGCCAGCTTGCGGGCGGTGCGCTCGACGTAGCGGAGGTGGCCGGAGAGGTCGACGCCGTTCTTGAACTCACCGTACGACGTGGGCAGTTGGCCGGGTCCGGCGACCAGTTTGGGCAGCCACTTGGCGTAGAAGACGCCCGCGTTGGCACCCGCCCTGGCCTTGTCGGACAGGGACTTGTCGGGGTCGATGAGGTCACCGGCGACCGACAGGTGGGCGTCGACCGCCTCGCGGGCGATGAGGAGGTGCATGATCTCCGTCGAGCCCTCGAAGATGCGGTTGATGCGCAGGTCGCGCAGGATCTGCTCGGCCGGGACGCCGCGCTCGCCCCGCTCCCGCAGCGACTCGGCGGTCTCGTAGCCGCGGCCGCCGCGGATCTGGACCAGTTCGTCGGCCATGAGCCAGGCCATCTCGGAGCCGTACAGCTTGGCGAGGGCGGCCTCGATGCGGATGTCGTTGCGGTCCTCGTCGGCCATCTGCGAGGACAGGTCGAGTACGGCTTCCAGGGCGAAGGTGGTGGCCGCGATGAAGCTGATCTTCGAGCCGACCGCCTCGTGCAGCGCGACCGGCTTGCCCCACTGCTCCCGCTCGGCGGCCCACTCGCGGGCGATCTTCAGGCACCACTTGCCGGACCCCGCGCACATCGCGGGCAGCGAGAGCCGGCCGGTGTTGAGGGTGGTGAGCGCGATCTTCAGGCCGGCACCCTCGGGGCCGATGCGGTTGGCGGCGGGGACCCGGACCTGGTGGAAGCGGGTGACGCCGTTCTCGATGCCGCGCAGGCCCATGAAGGCGTTGCGGTTCTCGACGGTGATGCCCTCGGAGCCGGCCTCGACGACGAAGGCGGTGATGCCGCCCTTGTGGCCTTCGGACTTCGGCACCCGCGCCATGACCACGAGCAGGTCGGCGACGACCCCGTTGGTGGTCCACAGCTTGACCCCGTCGAGGACGTAGTCGTCGCCGTCGGGGACGGCGGTGGTGGCGAGCCGGGCCGGGTCGGAGCCGACGTCCGGTTCGGTGAGCAGGAACGCGGAGATGTCGGTGCGGGCGCAGCGCGGCAGGAAGGCGTCCTTCTGCTCCTGGGTGCCGAACATCTTGAGCGGCTGCGGTACGCCGATCGACTGATGGGCGGAGAGCAGGGCGCCGACGGCGGGGCTCACGGAGCCGACGAGGGCCAGGGCCTTGTTGTAGTAGAGCTGGGTGAGGCCGAGACCGCCGTACTTGGGGTCGATCTTCATGCCGAGGGCGCCGAGCTCCTTGAGCCCGGTGACGACCTCGTCGGGGATACGGGCCTCGCGTTCGATGCGGGCGGAGTCGATCCCCGTCTCGCAGAAGGCGCGCAGTTTGGTGAGGAACTCCTCGCCGCGCCGGACGGACTCGTCGTCGGGGAGCGGGTGGGGGTGGATGAGGTCGAGCCGGAAGCGCCCGAGGAACAGCTCCTTGGCGAAGCTGGGCTTGTGCCAGTCCTGTTGCCGGGCGGCCTCCGCCACCTGACGGGCCTCGCGCTCTGTGACGTTGGTGCGTGGGGTGGTGGTGGCGGACATTGAGGCTCACCTCGCCGCTGAGAGGGACGATTGGGACCGTTCGTTACCGACCAGTGCTACTGGATCGTTGGTACCCGAAACGGCCGCACCTCACCACCCCTCGCGGTCCGATCGGGTCGATGTCACGCCCGGAGCCGCGGGCGTCCCGGCCCGCGACAGGAACGGCCGCAGCCCCCGCACAGTGGGCTGCGGCCGTTCTGTCCGACCTGTCCGTGGCAGGTCAGAGCGCGAGACCGGTGAGGACCAGCACGCGCTCGTAGGTGTAGTCCTCCATGGCGAACCGCACGCCCTCGCGGCCCACGCCGGACTGCTTGGCGCCGCCGTACGGCATCTGGTCGGCACGGTAGGACGGGACGTCGCCGATCACCACGCCACCGACCTCGAGGGCGCGGTGGGCGCGGAAGGCGACCTGGACGTCGCGGGTGAACACGCCTGCCTGGAGGCCGTACTTGGAGTTGTTGACCGCGGCGAAGGCCTCGGCCTCGCCGTCCACCTTCTGCACGGTGAGGACCGGTCCGAAGACCTCCTCGCAGGCGAGGGTGGCGTTCGCGGGCACGTCGGTGAGGACGGTCGGCGCGTAGGAGGCGCCGTCGCGGTCGCCGCCGGTGAGCAGCGTGGCGCCGGCCTCGACCGCCTCCTTGACCCACGACTCGACGCGCTTGGCGGCGTCCTCGCTGACCAGCGGGCCGACGTCGGTCTTGTCGTCGTTGGGGTCACCGGTGACCTGGGCCTCGACGGCGGCCACGACGCGCGGCAGCAGCCGGTCGTAGACGGACGCGTCGGCGATCACGCGCTGCACGGAGATGCAGGACTGGCCGCCCTGGTAGTTGGAGAAGGTCGCGATGCGGGTCGCGGCCCAGTCCAGGTCGGCGTCGCTCGCGAAGTCGCCGAGGACGACGGCCGCGCCGTTGCCGCCCAGCTCCAGGGTGCAGTGCTTGCGCGGCACGGAGTCCATGATCGCGTAACCGACCTTCTCCGAACCGGTGAAGGAGATGACCGGCAGGCGCTCGTCCTGGACCAGGGCGGGCATGCGGTCGTTGGCGACCGGCAGGATCGACCAGGAGCCGGCGGGCAGCTCGGTCTCGGCGAGCAGCTCACCGAGGATCAGACCGGAGAGCGGGGTGGCCGGGGCCGGCTTCAGGATGATCGGCGCGCCGGCGGCGATCGCCGGGGCGACCTTGTGGGCGCACAGGTTCAGCGGGAAGTTGAACGGCGCGATGCCGAGGACGACGCCCTTCGGGAAGCGACGGGTGAGCGCCAGGCGGCCCTGGCCACCGGCGTCGGTGTCGAGGCGCTGGGCCTCGCCGCCGTTGAACCGGCGGGCCTCCTCGGCGGCGAACCGGAACACGGAGACGGCACGGCCGACCTCGCCCCGGGCCCACTTGATCGGCTTGCCGTTCTCGGCGGAGATCAGCTGGGCGATCTCCTCGGTGCGCTCGACCAGCCGCTTGCTGACGTGGTCGAGGGCGGCGGCACGTACGTGCGCCGGGGTGGCGGCGAACTCGTCCCGCACGGCGTACGCGGCGGCCACGGCCTCCTCGACCTGGGCGTCGTTCGGCACGCTGACCTTGCCGACGAGACGGCCATCCCACGGCGAGGTGACGTCGAAGGTGTCCTCGCCGATGACCTGGCGGCCGGCGAGCCAGAAGGCGTGGGTGGAAGTCATATGCGAGTCCCGGCCCTTCCGCGTTGGGGGTGTGCTTTCGGTTCGCTGTCCACGGTAGGGCGGGGGCGCCCGAGGGTCGCTTGTCCGAGTCGTAGCAGTCGCGACGGGGGGTACGCCGGAATGGCGGGGTCGGTGGGGTGGGGCGGGCGGTGCCGGACGGGTGGGGAGCCGGACGACGGGGAGCCGGACGGACGGGGAGCCGGACGGACAGGAAGCCGGACGGACAGGAAGCCGGACGGATGGGGTGCCGGACGGACAGGAAGCCGGACGGATGGGGTGCCGGACGGACAGGAAGCCGGACGGATGGGGTGCCGGGTGACTGCCATGCCGGACGAGCTGCCGTGCTGGACGACCGGCGTGCCGAGCGGGCGGGGTGCCGCGCCGATGGGGGCGAACAGGGCCAGGGGCCGGGGTGTCCCAGGGGGCGAGGTGCCTGACAGCCGAGGTGTCGGACGGGCGGGCTGCCCGCTGCCCGGGCTACTCCGTCGTCGTCGCCTTCAGGGCGAGCCACAGCTCCATCCGGACGTCGGGGTCGTCCAGGGAGCGGCCGAGGATCTCCTCGACACGGCGCATCCGGTAGCGCAGCGTGTGCCGGTGGACGCCGAGATCCGCGGCGGCCGCGTCCCACTGGCCGTGCCGCGACAGCCACGCCCGCAGCGAGGCGACCAGGTCTCCCCGTCCCGTCGCGTCGTGCTCGTGCAGCGCCCGCAGCAACCCGTCGGCGAACGCCTTCACCGCGTCGTCTGCCAGTAGCGGCAGCACGGAACCCGCGGCCAGCTGCTCGTGCTCCACGAACCCCCGGCCCCGCCGCCGCGCCACCGACAACGCCTGCTCGGCCTGTTTGTAGGCCGCCGCCGCGGCGATCGGCCCGGTGGGCGCGGAGAGCCCGACGACCAGCTCGTGCTCCTCCGCGACCGCCTGCTCGGGCACCGCCCGTGCCGCTTCGAGCGCCATCGCGTACTCCACGCACGCGGCCACCGCCGGGCCCCCGTCCGCGGCGAGCACCACCAGCCGCTCCCCCTCGGGCACGACCAGCACGGCCTCGCCGGAGCGCGCGGCGGCGGACTCCACGGTCTCCGTGAGGCCGCCCAGCGGATCACCGCCCGCGTCGGCGGCGGCGGGCACGGCCGCGCCGGACCTGGCCGCGGTGACGGGCGTCCGCGCGGCCGGCCCCGGCAGCGACTCGGCGACGATCATCCGGAAGGGCGCGTCGAGCAATTCGCCGTACAGGTCCCCGGCGACGGCCCGGGCGTGGTCGGGCTCGCCGGCGAGCAGCATGCGCAGCACCGCCGTGCCGATCCGCTGCTCGGCCGCCTGCAGGGAGCGCGACCGCTCGGTGACGAGGGTGAGCAGGGCGATGGCGGAGTGGACGGCGTAGCGCTCGGCGGTGCCGAGCGCGGCGGCCGTGCCGACGGCGAGCGCGGCACGCGGGCGGCGGCCGGTGCCCAGCGAGTGCAGCTCGACCCGGTCCTCGTGCTCGGGTCCGCCGACGACGGAGGAGGCGGGCGCGGACCGCTCCCGGAGCCGTTCGACCTCCGCGGTCAGCCGGGCGGCGCGCCTGCCGGCCCACTCCGGTGCGGCGGCGACGACTGCGCCCGAGGCGTCGTAGAGGGCGGCCCAGCCGTCCACCTGTACGGCGAGGGCGGTGAGGAGGCCTTCCGGGCCGGCGTTGAGGGCCTGCTTGGTCAGTTCGCGCTGGGCGGCGAAGCCTGCCGTGACCGCGCGGTACTGGTCGGCGGCGATCGCCGCGGACACGGCCTTGCTGATGGCGAGGAAGGGGGTGCGGCGGGGGACCTCCAGCAGGGGCAGGCCCTCCTGGGCGCAGGCGTCGACCAGGGCCTTCGGGATGTCCTCGTAGTTGACGCCGACGGCGAAGCCGAGTCCGACGACGCCCGCGCCGACCAGTCGCCGCACGTAGCGGCGCATGGCCTCCGGATCCTCCGCGTCCAGCTTGAGCGCGGTGATCAACAGCAGCTCGCCGCCCTCCATGTAGGGGACGGGGTCGGCCAGCTCGCTGACGTGCGCCCAGCGGACGGGCACGTCGAGGCGGTCCTCGCCCGCGCGCACGGTCAGCTTGAGCGCGGAGTGGTGGACGAGCGAGGCGAGGGTCGGGGGCATGGGGCCTTCACGGTGAGCCGGACATGGTGATCGAGGTGATCTTTTGGCCGCCGCGTATGAACGGCCTACGCCGATTCTGCCTCACCGTACGATCGGCCGCTGGCCCTCACGCCCGCAGGTCCACCAGCAGCGGCGGCGCGTGCTCGCCCTGCACGCTGGTCAGCGACAACACGGCGTGCCCGGGCGGCACCGCGTGCGCCAACTCGGACGCCGACCACCGCTCCCGCTCCACCTGCCGCACGGTGACGGCCTCCGTCGTCACCGCCCTGCCGGTCACCAGCTTGCGCAGCGCATGGATCGCGCGGGTCATGGGCTGGTCCGCGAAGACGGTGTGCTGGGCCACGTCTTTCGTCTCCACCCACTGGGTGCCCCAGGCGTCCGCGAACCGGCTGCCGTCCCATGTGGTGACGCCGGAGAACGCCATCCGGCACCCGACGGCCGCGTACAACGGCCCGTGCAGTGCCTCGGGGACGTCACCGACCGTGCGCAGGGCGAGGACCACCCCCGCGTTGCGGGAGCGCAGACGCTGCATGCGCCTGACGGACTCGGTCGTCACCGCACCCGTGGCGTCGTCCAGGACGAGGAAGGCGAAGTGAGCCCGGTTCCCTGTCGTCGCCACAGCGCCGAACTGGGCGAGCAGCAGCCGGCTGATGAGCCGTGACGCCTCCTCGTGGCCGCGTTCGGGCAGGTCGATTCGGACGCGCAGCGGATGGTGCGCGACGGCACGCAGGGAGAACGGCCGGCTTCCCGTCCTGTCCGCGCCGAAGAAGTCGGCGAACACCGGCCGGTCCAGGACGGCGAGGCGGTCGGCCAGCACCGGCGCGGGGTCGCCCGCACCGGCATACTGCCGGGCTCGGGCATCCAGTTCACGGCGCATCGTGGTGTGCTCCTCCGCGGCGAGCGCGGCACGCAGGGATTCCAGCGCCGAGGGCTCACCCTCCAGCAGCTCCCGCAGGACGGGCAGGGTCGGGAAACGCCCGTACGCGGTCTGGTACGGCCCGAGAAGCTGGGCGAGGGCCGTGGCCGCACGCTGTGAGCTCACCGTGTCCAGGTCTCCGACCAGTCCTTCCGCGAGGAAGGCGGCCGCCTCGTCCGGGTCGTCGGAGTCGGCGTACGGGTCCAGGTCGTACTCGGAGGCCGGATCCCCGAGGCGGACGACCACGTCGTAGGCGGAGTCGGGACCGAGCGGGGCCCCGGCGGCACAGACGGCGACGACGGCGCACCTTCCGGCCAGCGCCTGCAGGCCGAGGAATTCGACCACAGGCCGGACCAGATGGCGTGTCTTGCCGGAGCCGGAGGGACCGACGGCCAGCAGCGAGGTGCCGAGGGTGTCCGTTCCCAGAGCCGCCCCGGCTCCGCCGTAGGCGGCCGGGACGCGGTCTCCCGCTGTCCACTGCCCGATCCGCACCTGTCCGGCGAGCAGATCGTGCCGGTCGGACCGACCCGGCAGATCGCGGTCCCCCGACGGGTGGGTCCACGCAGCGGCTCCCTCGCGCAGCACCGTGTCGGTGAAGGCCGAAAGCCGTGCCCGGGCCCTGGCCATGGCCCACATGTGGCCGACCCTCGCGCAGTCCACGTCGTTCATGCGTCCAGCCCGCACCTCGCCGGTGAGCGCGTCCGCTGCCTGATGCTGGCCGGCTTCGCGCAGGTCGGGCCATTGCGAGGAGCGGAGGTCGACGGTCGGCCGCTCCACCTCGCCCGCCTTCGCGCGCGCGGCGAGCAGCTCCTTCGCGTAGGGCCACCAGCCGCCGATCCGGGCGAACGGCCACAGCACCAGCAGGGTGATGAGCGCGTACAGGCCGTCGGTGAGCAGTTCCGAGGCGAACACCGCGTAGTCGCCGGTAACGAGAACGATCAGGGAGAAGAGCGGGTCCTGAACGGGCAGGGGATCCCAGCCGAGGCCGAAGGCGCTGGGAAAGACGAAGGCCAGCGCGATGAGCGCACCGACCGCCGCGCTCAGGGCGCGGGCGGGCTGCGCGCGGCCGGTGACGACGTGCCGGATGATGTCGGGCCAGCTGCCCAGGCGCGCCATGGCGTAGACGAGGAGCCCGAAGAACACGCCGTCGGCGACCCTGATGGCCTCCCCGCCCTCACTGCCCTTGGGGGAGGTGGTGCCGGCCCACCACCAGTCGTCGGGGGTGAAGAGCTTCAGGATGGCCCACTGGTAGGGAATGCTTCCGTGCCTCCAGAGGGACCAGAGGAGGAGTCCCGCCACCAGGGGGATGAAGAAGCCGACGATGGTGACGGGGGCCAGCCGCCGTTCCTGACGGGAGATCTTCGGCCGGCGGTAGCGGTAGCGCCAGATGCCGGGCTCGACAGCCGGGCGGGGTGCGTCGAGCCAGTCGGCGACCGACGAGGGGGCTTGCGAGGTGTGCGGAGCGTAAGAGGGGGGTACCTCCGGTGCCCGCGTGGGCATGGGCGGTACCCCGCCCCCCTCAGGGGGAGTCGTCGGGCGGGGTACCGGGTTCGCATGCGTGCCGCGTGCGTCCCGTGTCCCGTCGCTGTCCATCCGTCCTGCCCCCTGACCAGCCGTTCCATCCACCATCAGCGAGCCAATCTAACGCCCCGGCAAGGGGAGTTCACCGCTTACGCGGCCGTACGTTCCCCACTTGGCCGCCGCGACCCCGACGGCCCCGGTATGTCCACCGCGGACAACCGTCCGCGCCGAAGACGCCCACATGGAGCATGCCCACCCACCATGCACGGACCTAGCCTGCGAAGAAAGATAGGTATGCGTCCGAAAACGCACCGCCCGGAACCGCCCGGGAACGCCCGGTACGCAAGATCATCAGGGAGCCCCCATGACCGCACTTCCGCAGGAGCGCCGCGTCGTCACCGCCATCCCCGGCCCGAAGTCGCAGGAACTGCAGGCCCGCCGCACCGCCGTGGTCGCGCAGGGCGTGGGCTCCGTGCTGCCGGTCTTCACCGCGCGCGCGGGCGGCGGGATCATCGAGGACGTCGACGGCAACCGCCTGATCGACTTCGGTTCCGGCATCGCCGTGACCTCCGTGGGCGCGTCCGCCGAGGCCGTCGTCCGCCGGGCCGCCGCCCAGCTGGCCGACTTCACCCACACCTGTTTCATGGTCACCCCGTACGAGGGCTACGTGGAGGTCGCCGAGGCCCTCGCGGAGCTCACCCCGGGTGACCACGAGAAGAAGTCCGCGCTGTTCAACTCCGGCGCCGAGGCCGTCGAGAACGCCGTCAAGATCGCCCGCGCGTACACCAAGCGCCAGGCCGTCGTCGTCTTCGACCACGGCTACCACGGCCGCACCAACCTGACCATGGCTCTGACCGCCAAGAACATGCCGTACAAGCACGGCTTCGGTCCGTTCGCCCCCGAGGTCTACCGCGTCCCGGTCGCCTACGGCTACCGCTGGCCGACCGGTGCGGAGAACGCCGGCCCCGAGGCCGCAAAGCAGGCCATCGACCAGATCACCAAGCAGGTCGGCCCGGACAACGTCGCCGCGATCATCATCGAGCCGGTGCTCGGCGAGGGCGGCTTCATCGAGCCCGCCAAGGGCTTCCTGCCGGCGATCCGCCAGTTCGCCGCCGACAACGGCATCGTCTTCGTCGCGGACGAGATCCAGTCCGGCTTCTGCCGCACCGGCCAGTGGTTCGCGTGCGAGGACGAGGGCATCGTCCCGGACCTGATCACCACCGCCAAGGGCATCGCCGGCGGTCTGCCGCTGGCCGCCGTGACCGGCCGCGCCGAGATCATGGACGCCGCCCACGCCGGTGGCCTGGGCGGCACCTACGGCGGCAACCCGGTCGCCTGCGCCGGTGCGCTCGGCGCCATCGAGACCATGAAGGAGCTCGACCTCAACGGCAAGGCGAAGCACATCGAGGAGGTCATGAAGGGCCGCCTCGACGCCATGGCCGAGAAGTTCGACATCATCGGCGACGTCCGCGGCCGTGGCGCGATGATCGCCATCGAGCTGGTCAAGGACCGCGCCACGAAGGAGCCGAACCCGGAGGCGACCGCCGCGCTCGCCAAGGCCTGCCACGCCGAGGGTCTGCTGGTCCTCACCTGTGGCACCTACGGCAACGTGCTGCGCTTCCTGCCCCCGCTGGTGATCGGCGACGACCTGCTCAACGAGGGTCTGGACATCATCGAGCAGGCCTTCGCGCGCATCTGAGCGACTGGTCCGCACCTCTGAAAGGGGTCCTGCGGCAGGCCGTGTGAAGAAGGTGTGCGAGGTGGATGTCGGGACGCGATTCCGGCTGCCCAAGCGCCCCGGCCTGCCGTAGGTTCTACCCAGATGAGAGATACACCCCGCCCACAGGGGACTGTGGGCGATTTCAGGGCGGGGCCTCCCCAGCTTCGACCTGGTCGTGCCCTCGCGCACACAACCGGCGCCTGACGCCGGGATCTCCTCACCGATCGGACGGTCGCCGCCCCAAACCCCCCGGGGCGCGCGACGTTCCGGTCCGGACGGCCGCCTCGGAACCATCCCCCCCTGTTCCGGGGCGGCCGACCTCCTTCCACCCGTGCACAGGCCCGGACCTGTGCACGGAGGGCCGTCTTCCGCCCCTCCGCCGGGTCCGACCTGCGAAGCTGGGCCGGTGTCGACCTCAGTCCGCCGCTCGCTGCTCCTCGGTGTCCCGGCCGTCCTCTTCGCCCTGATGACCTGGCAGGTGCTGGTCCACGGCCCGCTCCTGCGCCTGGACACCCGCCTCAGCGGGGCCCTCCGTCATCCGGACCTGTTCTCCGCCGCCCTGTCCGACCTCGGCAACGTCGAGGTCGCCCTGCCCGTGCTCGTGGCCGCCCTCGGGTACGCGGCCTGGCGGGGCCGGGCCGCCGGTGCGGCCCGCTGGTGGCTGCCGCCGCTGGCGGCGGCGGTGCCGATGGCGCTGGTCCCGGCGATCGTCGTACCGCTCAAGGACTGGACCGCCCGGCCGGGGACACCGGTGGTGCCCCCGGGGATCGGCTACTTCCCGTCCGGGCACACGGCGACGGCGGCGATCGCGTACGGCGGTGCGACCCTGCTCCTGCTCCCCTGGCTCCGCTCGCCGGCCGCCCGCCGGACGCTGGTGGCCGGCTGCGCGCTCCTGGTCCTCGGGGTGTCGTTCGGCCTGGTCCGCCGTGGCTGGCACTGGCCGCTGGACGTGGTGGCCAGCTGGTGCCTGTGCACCGTGCTGCTGACCACCCAGGTCCTGGTGGTCAGCCGAAGTAGGCGTCGAAGTTCTTCTGGAACTCCCAGTTCGCGAAGCGGTCCCAGTTCACCGACCACGTCATCAGACCGCGCAGCGCCGGCCACGTCCCGTGTGTCGCGTACGAGCCGCAGTTCGTCCTCTTCGTCAGGCAGTCCAGGGTCTTGGTGACCTCCGCCGGGGAGACGTGGCCGTTGCCCGCGTTCGTCGACGCCGGCATGCCGATGGCGACCTGGTCGGGGCGCAGCGGCGGGAAGACGCTGCCCGCGTCGCCGGCCACCGGGAAGCCGGTGAGCAGCATGTCGGTCATGGCGATGTGGAAGTCGGCGCCGCCCATGGAGTGGTACTGGTTGTCCAGGCCCATGATCGGGCCCGAGTTGTAATCCTGGACGTGGAGCAGGGTGAGGTCGTCGCGCAGGGCGTGGATGACCGGGAGGTACGCCCCGCAGCGCGGGTCCTGGCCGCCCCACTTGCCGGAGCCGTAGAACTGGTAGCCGTTCTGCACGAAGAACGTCTCCGGGGCCATGGTCAGCACGAACTTCGCGCCGTAGCGGGCCTTCAGGGTCTTCAGCGCCGAGATGAGGTTGACGATCACCGGGGTGGTGGGGTTGCGGAAGTCCGTGTCGCCCGTGTTCAGGGACAGCGAGTGGCCCTCGAAGTCGATGTCGAGACCGTCGAGGCCGTAGGTGTCGATGATCTTCGACACGGACGTGACGAAAGCGTCCCGGGCCGCGGCCGTGGTCAGCTGGACCTGGCCGTTCTGGCCGCCGATCGAGATCAGCACCTTCTTGCCGGCCGCCTGCTTGGCCTTGATCGCCGCCTTGAAGTCGGCGTCGCTCTCGACGTTCGGGCACTCGGTGACCGGGCAGCGGTTGAAGCGGATGTCGCCGGAGGTGACCGAGGTGGGTTCGCCGAAGGCCAGGTCGATGACGTCCCAGCTGTCGGGGACGTCGGCGAGGCGGGTGTAGCCGGAGCCGTTGGCGAAGCTCGCGTGGAGGTAGCCGACGAGGGCGTGGGCGGGCAGGTCCGGGGAACCGCCACCGCCGGCCGGGCTGGTCGTCGCCGTCACGACCGCGGACTTGGCGGACTCCCCCGCGTCGTTGCTCGCGGTGACCTGGAAGCCGTACGCCGTCGCGGCCGCGAGTCCGCTCACGGTGGCCGAAGTGCCGGTCACCGTCTGGACCTTGGTGCCGTCGCGGTAGACGGAGTAGCCGGTGGCGCCGGTGACCGCGGACCAGGACAGGCCGAGGGAGGACGAGGTGACGGCGGTGGTGCGCAGGCCGGCGGGCGGGGCGGGGGGCTGTCCGGTACCGCTGCCGCCGGGGCCGATCAGGGAGATGTCGTCGGCGTAGTAGGCGCCCGTGCCGTACCAGCCGTGGGTGTAGATGGTGACCTTGGTGGTCGTGGCGCCGGTGCGGAAGGTGGTGCTGAGCTTCTGCCAGTCGGGGGCGGACTGGGTCCAGGTGGAGACGTCGGTGGTACCGGTGCCGTTGGCGCCGAGGTAGACGTAGGAGCCGCGGACGTGGCCGGACAGGGTGTACTGGGAGTCGGGCTGCACGGTCACGGTCTGGCGCACTGGGCGTTGTCGCTGCCCGCCGGGGTGGCCTGCAGCGCCGAAGTGCCACTGTGCACGGGTGAGTTCACGGTCGTGCCGGCCGTGCAGGTCCAGCCGGTCAGACCGGATTCGAAGCCGCCGTTCCGGCTCACGTCCGCGTCGGCCGCGCGGGCGGCCGACGAGAGCGCGGTGATGCCGGGCACGGCCAGCAACGCGGCCGTGAGCAGGGCGAGGACGGACCTGGGGCGTCTGGTGCCGTGAGCGCGTCGGGGGCGATCCACAAGGGCCTCCGGAAGAGGGGGAGTTGAGGGCGTGGAGCGCCCACAACTTGGTCCAGACCAATCCTCTTGTCAAGGGGTCGGGGCGCTACCCGTCCTCCGTCCGCCCCCCGGCCGGCCCCGCCGCCGCCTCGTGCATCGCCAGTTCCAGCAGCGCGGGGTCGGTGAGCATGCCCGAACCGTCCGGCACGACCAGCCAGCGCACCGCCCGGGTCGCCCGGCCCGGGTACGGCACGACGATCCAGGTGCCGGGCCCGGCGGTACGGATGCCGGTGCCGAGCCAGCGGGCCGCGGTGCCGGGCGGCACGAAGAAGCCGACCCGGTTGTCGCCGAAGTCGACGAGCACCGGCCCGGGCCGGTCGAGGATGCGGGTGAGCACGTCCAGCGTCGGGTAGCCGAGCTCGCCCGGCAGGATCAGTACGTCCCAGGCCTTGCCCGCGGGCAGCAGGGCGACCCCGAGGGGGTTGCGCTCCCACTCCCAGCGGCAGGCCTCGGGGTCCGGTGCGACGGCTGCCAGCCATTCGACCGCCGTCTTCGCCCCAGTCATCGATAAGCCTCCCTCTCTCGTGCGACGCGGTGGCGTCGGGGAGAGAGAGGGAGGCTTTCCGCAGGGCATTACGCGACTTCCGCGCCCTCTTTCGAGTGAGGTGGGGCACACCCCACGGGATCAGCTGTCGAAGCCGAGCCCCAGCCGGTCCATCGTCCGCAGCCACAGGTTGCGGCGGCCGCCGTGCGCGTCCGCGCGGGCGAGGGACCACTTGGTGAGGGCGATGCCCGTCCAGGCGAACGGCTCCGGCGGGAACGGCAGCGGCTTCTTGCGCACCATCTCCAGCTCGGTCCGCTCGGTGCGCTCCCCGTCCAGCAGGTCCAGCATCACGTCGGCACCGAAGCGGGTCGCGCCGACGCCGAGGCCGGTGTAGCCGGCCGCGTACGCGACCTTCCCCTGGTGGCCGGTGCCGAAGAACGCCGAGAAACGGGAGCAGGTGTCGATCGCGCCGCCCCAGGCGTGGGTGAAGCGCACGCCCTCCAGCTGCGGGAAGCAGGTGAAGAAGTGGCCCGCGAGCTTGGCGTACGTCTCCGGCCGGTCGTCGTACTCGGCGCGCATCCGGCCGCCGTACGGGTAGATCGCGTCGTAGCCGCCCCACAGGACGCGGTTGTCCGCGGACAGCCGGAAGTAGTGGAACTGGTTGGCGCTGTCGCCCAGCCCCTGCCGGTTCTTCCAGCCGATCTCGGCCAGTTGGTCGGCGCTCAGCGGCTCCGTCATCAGCGCGTAGTCGTAGACCGGCACGGTGTACGAGCGCACGCGCCGCAGCAGACTCGGGAAGATGTTCGTACCGAGCGCGACCCGGCGGGCGCGGACGGCGCCGTACGGAGTGCGGACGGCCATGCCGGCGCCGTAGCTCTTCAGGGTCAGGGCGGGCGTGTGCTCGTAGACCCGGACACCGAGCCTGATGCACGCCTGCTTCAGGCCCCAGGCCAGCTTCGCCGGGTGCAGCATGGCCACACCGCGGCGGTCCCACAGGCCCGCCTCGAAGGTCGGCGAGTTCACCTGTTCGCGCACGGCGTCGGTGTCCAGGAACTCGACGCCGTCGGCGAGCCCCTTCTCCGTCAACTGGCGGTGCCAGTCGCCAAGTTCCCAGGCCTGGTAGGTCTCGGTGGCGACGTCGATCTCACCGGTGCGCTCGAAGTCGCAGTCGATGTCGTGCCGGGCGACCGCCGCCTCGATCTCGTCGAGGTTGCGGCGGCCCAGCTCCTCCAGCTTGCCGATCTCGTCCGGCCAGCGGCTGAGGCCGTTGGACAGGCCGTGGGTCAGGGAGGCGGCGCAGAAGCCGCCGTTGCGGCCGGAGGCGGCCCAGCCCACCTCACGGCCTTCCAGCAGCACCACATCGCGCTGCGGGTCGCGCTCCTTGGCGTTGAGCGCGGTCCACAGTCCGCTGTAGCCGCCGCCGACGACCAGCAGGTCGCAGGTGTCGGTGCCGGTGAGAGCGGGCTCGGCGGGGGGCTTGCCGGGGTCTTCCAGCCAGTACGGGACCGGCTGGGCTTCGGAAAGAGAGGCGATCCACTTGTCTTCACCACGGCTCATGGCGCTCGGGGCCATGATTTCAACTCCCTACAGGGGCTTATGCCTTTTGCTTGTTGCGGCGATTGCTGATGACCATCGAGGTCAGGACGAACAGTACGGCGAGGAGGAACATGGCCGTACCGATGACATTGATCTGCACGGGCGTTCCGCGCTGCGCCGAACCCCACACGAACATGGGGAACGTGACGGTCGAACCGGCGTTGAAATTGGTGATGATGAAATCGTCGAAGGAGAGCGCGAAGGAGAGCAGCGCGCCCGCGGCGATGCCGGGTGCCGCGATGGGCAGGGTGACTCGCAGGAAGGTCTGCGCGGGGCCGGCGTACAGGTCGCGGGCCGCCTCCTCCAGGCGCGGGTCCATCGACATCACGCGGGCCTTGACCGCGACGACGACGAAGCTGAGGCAGAACATGATGTGCGCGATCAGGATCGTCCAGAAGCCGAGCTGCGCGCCCATGTTCAGGAACAGCGTGAGCAGTGAGGCCGCCATGACGACCTCGGGCATGGCCATCGGCAGGAAGATCAGCGAGTTCACGGCGGAGCGCGCGCGGAAGCGGTAGCGGACCAGCGCGAAGGCGATCATGGTGCCGAGGAGCGTGGCGCCGACCGTCGCCCAGAAGGCGATCTGGAGGCTGAGGGAGAGCGAGCCGCACATGTCGGCGACACCGCACGGGTCCTTCCAGGCGGCAGTCGAGAACTGCTGCCACTCGTAATTGAAGCGCCCCTTCGGCTTGTTGAAGGAGAACACCGTGACGACGATGTTCGGCAGCAGGAGGTAGGCGAGTGTGCAGAGCCCGGCGATGACGACGAGATTGCGCTTGAGCCAGTTGACGAAGGGCATTTAAACCAGATCCTCCGTCCCGGACCGGCGGATGTAGATCGTGACCATGGCCAGGATCGCGGCCATGAGGATGAAGGAGAGCGCGGCCGCCGTCGGATAGTCCAGGATGCGCAGGAACTGCGTCTGGATCACGTTTCCGATCATGCGGGTGTCGGTGGAGCCGAGGAGTTCGGCGTTGACGTAGTCGCCGGCCGCCGGAATGAAGGTCAGCAGGGTTCCCGAGACCACACCGGGCATCGACAGCGGGAAGGTCACCTTGCGGAAGGTGGTCCACGGCTTGGCGTACAGGTCGCCGGCCGCCTCGTGCAGCCGCCCGTCGATCCGCTCCAGCGAGGTGTAGAGCGGCAGGATCATGAACGGCAGGAAGTTGTACGTCAGACCGCAGACGACCGCCAGCGGTGTGGCGAGGACGCGGTCGCCGGCCGTCCAGCCGATCCAGGCGGTGAGGTCCAGGATGTGCAGCGAGTTCAGGGCGTGCACGACCGGGCCGTTGTCCGCGAGGATCGTCTTCCAGGCCAGCGTGCGGATCAGGAAGCTGGTGAAGAACGGCGCGATCACCAGGATCATGATCAGGTTCTTCCAGCGGCCGGCGCGGAAGGCGATCAGGTACGCGAGCGGGTAGCCCAGCAGCAGGCACAGGACGGTCGCGGCGGCGGCGTAGAACACCGAGCGCAGGAACTGCGGCCAGTACTCGGCGAGGGCGTCCCAGTAGGTCGCGAAGTGCCAGGTGACCTTGTAGCCGTCCTCCAGGGAGCCCGTCTGCACGGAGGTGGAGGCCTGGTAGATCATCGGCAGCGCGAAGAAGACGATCAGCCACAGCAGGCCGGGCAGCAGCAGCCAGTACGGGGTGAACCGGCCGCGCTTGCGCGCGGGCTTCTTCGCGGGTTCCGCGGCCGCGAGGGGCGGGGGCGCTTCTTGGAGCGTCGACATGGTCACGCGGCCTCTTCCTCGACGGTCTCCACGCCGGCGTCGATGTCCTGGGCCGCGTCCAGGCCGAAGGTGTGGGCCGGGCTCCAGTGCAGGACGACGTCGGCGCCGGGCAGGAGACGGCCGTCGCGCTCGACGTTCTGCACGTACACCGCGAACTCGTCGCAGACCGGGGTGTCGATCACGTACTGCGTGGAGACGCCGATGAAGCTGGCGTCGGCGATCTTGCCGGTGAGGCGGTTGCGGCCCGCCGGGATCTCCCCCGCGTCGTCGGCGTGGGTGAGCGCGATCTTCTCGGGGCGGATGCCGACCAGCACCTTGCCGCCGGCCGTCGTCGGCGCCGAACAGCGCGCCTCGGGCAGCACCAGCTTGCCGCCGCCGGCCTTGAGCACGATGTCGTCACCGTTCTTCGTGTCGATCTCCGCCTCGATGAGGTTGGAGGTGCCGAGGAAGTTGGCGACGAAGGTGGTCTGCGGGTTCTCGTACAGGTCGGTGGGCGCGCCGAGCTGCTCCACGCGGCCCGCGTTCATCACGGCGACCGTGTCGGCCATGGTCATGGCCTCCTCCTGGTCGTGCGTGACGTGGACGAAGGTGATGCCGACCTCGGTCTGGATGCGCTTGAGCTCCAGCTGCATCTGGCGGCGCAGCTTCAGGTCGAGGGCGCCGAGGGGCTCGTCGAGGAGGAGCACCTTCGGGTGGTTGATCAGCGCCCGGGCCACGGCGACGCGCTGCTGCTGGCCGCCGGATAGCTGGTGGGGTTTCTTCCGCGCCTGCTCGCCGAGCTGGACCAGTTCCAGCATGTCCTCCACCTGCTTCTTCACGCTCTTCAGGCCGCGGCGGCGCAGGCCGAAGGCGACGTTCTCGAAGATGTCGAGGTGCGGGAAGAGGGCGTAGGACTGGAAGACCGTGTTGACCGGCCGCTTGTACGGCGGCAGGTGGGTGACGTCCTGGTCACCCAGGTGCACCGTCCCGGAGGAAGGTTCCTCCAGGCCGGCGATCATGCGCAGTGTGGTGGTCTTGCCGCAGCCGGAGGCACCGAGCAGAGCGAAGAAGGAGCCCTGCGGCACGGTCAGGTCCAGCGGCTGTACGGCGGTGAAGGCACCGTACGTCTTGGAGATACCGGAGAGGCGGACGTCGCCGCTGTTGTCTGGTGTCGTCTTCATCGTCGTCACGCCCCTGTGAGCTTCGCGAACTTCTCTTCGTAGGCCGTCTCTTCCTTCGGGCTCAGGGAGCGGAAGGCATGGGACTTCGCCTGCATGGCCTTGTCCGGAACGATCAGCGGATTGTTCGCCGCGTCCTTGTCGATCTTCGCAAGGTAGGGCTTCACGCCCTCGACCGGAGACACGTAGTTGATGTAGGCGGCGAGCGCGGCGGCCTGCTCGGGCTCGTAGTAGAAGTCGATCAGCCGCTCGGCGTTCGTCTTGTGCCGCGCCTTGTTGGGGACGCACATGTTGTCGGTCGACGTCATGTAGCCGCTGTCCGGGATCACGAAGTCCACGTCCGGGCTGTCCGCCTTGAGCTGGACCACGTCGCCCGCCCAGGCGACACAGGCCGCGAGGTCGCCCTTGGTGAGGTCGGACGTGTAGTCGTTGCCCGTGAAGCGGCGGATCTGCCCCCTGTCGACGGCCTTCTGCAGACGGGCGATCGCCGCGTCGAAGTCGTCGTCGGTGAACTTCGCCGGGTCCTTGCCCATGTCGAGCAGGGTCATGCCCACGGAGTCGCGCATCTCCGACAGGAAGCCGACGCGTCCCTTGAGCTTCGGGTTGTCGAGCAGGTCGGAGACCGACCGCACCTCGACGCCGTCGAGCGCCTTCTTGTTGTAGGCGATCACGGTCGAGATGCCCTGCCAGGGGTACGAGTACGCCCGCCCGGGGTCCCAGTCCGGGTCACGGAACTGGGGCGAGAGGTTGGTGTAGGCGTGCGGCAGGTTGGACGGGTCCAGTTTCTGGACCCAGCCGAGGCGTATCAGCCGGGCGGCCAGCCAGTCGGTGAGGACGAGGATGTCCCGGCCGGTGTCCTGGCCCGCGGCGAGCTGCGGCTTGATCTTGCCGAAGAACTCGTTGTTGTCGTTGATGTCCTCGGTGTACTTGACCGTGATGCCGGTCCGCCGGCGGAAGGTGTCGAGCGTCGGGTGGCCCTTGGCCTTGTCGTCGACGTCGATGTACTCGGTCCAGTTGGAGAAGTTCACCACCTTCTCCTGCGCCGAGTGGTCCTGGGCGGACATGCCGCCCGCGGTCTTGCCCGCGGCGGGGATGCCGCAGCCGCTCAGCGCCCCGATACCGCCGGCCGCGAGCGCACCGCCCGCGGACACCCGCAGCAGCGATCGGCGGGTCATGGCGGCCCGGCCGTTGCGCAGGCTGCGGCGCATGGCGGCCACTTGGGCCGGGGTCAGGCGGTCGGGCTCGTACTGCTCCATGCTCGTGGTGCCCTTTCGGGAGGGAGGGGTCGGCCTGGTCGGGGCCGGGTCTTCACACCCGGCGGCAGCCGCTGTCCGTGCCGTCCGGCTCGCGCCGGGCGCGACGGCTGCTACCGGTCCCCGAAGATCGTGCGGTGCCAGTCCTTGCGGGACTGTGCGGTGTTGTCGAACATTACGTGCTTGACCTGCGTGTACTCCTCGAACGAGTACGCCGACATGTCCTTGCCGAAGCCGGACGCCTTGTAGCCGCCGTGCGGCATCTCACTGATGATCGGGATGTGGTCGTTGATCCAGACGCATCCGGCCTTGATCTCGCGGGTGGCCCGGTTCGCCCGGTAGACGTTGCTGCTCCACGCGGAGGCGGCGAGGCCGTACGGAGTGTCGTTGGCCAGCCCGATGCCCTCATCATCACTGTCGAAAGGCAGGACGACCAGTACAGGACCGAAGATCTCCGACTGGACGATCTCGCTGTCCTGCGCGGCGTCGGCGATCAGGGTGGGCCGGTAGTAGGCGCCGGCCGCCAGGTCGCCCTCGGGCGCTTCGCCGCCGGTCACCACGCGCGCGCAGGCCCGCGCGCGGTCCACGAACCCGGCGACCCGGTCCCGCTGGACGTGCGAGATGAGCGGTCCGAGGTCGGTGCCGGGGGCGAAGGGGTCCCCGAGCCGTACGGTCTCCATCAGCGCGGCCGTCCGCTCGACGAAGGCCTCGTACAGCGGGCGCTGCACGTACGCGCGCGTGGCGGCCGTGCAGTCCTGCCCGGTGTTGATGAGCGCACCGGCCACGGCTCCGTGGACGGCGGCCTCCAGGTCGGCGTCGTCGAAGACGACGAAGGGGGCCTTGCCGCCCAGCTCCAGGTGCAGCCGCTTGACGGTGGCGGTGGCGACCTCGGCGACGCGCTTGCCGACCGCAGTGGACCCGGTGAAGGAGGTCATGACGACGTCGGGGTGCCCGACGAGGTGCTCGCCGGCCTCCCTGCCGGTCCCCGTGACGATGTTGACGACCCCGTCCGGGATGCCCGCGTCCGTCGCGGCCTGCGCGAAGAGCAGCGAGGTGAGCGGCGTCAGCTCGGCCGGCTTCAGCACGATGGTGTTGCCCGCGGCGATCGCCGGGAGGATCTTCCAGGCGGCCATCTGCAGCGGGTAGTTCCACGGCGCGATCGACCCGACGACACCGATGGCCTCGCGCCGTACGTACGACGTGTGGTCGCCGGAGTACTCACCGGCGGACTGCCCCTGCAGGTGCCGGGCGGCGCCCGCGAAGAACGCGGTGTTGTCGACGGTCCCCGGCACGTCGAACTCGCGGGTGAGCTTCAGCGGCTTGCCGCACTGGAGGGACTCGGCGCGGGCGAAGTCCTCGGCGCGGTCGGCGAGCACGGCGGCGAACCGGTGCAGCGCGTCGGAGCGCTCACCCGGGGTGGCGCCGGACCAGCCCGGGAAGGCCGCGCGTGCGGCGGCCACGGCCGCGTCGACGTCGTCGGGGCCGGCCAGCTCGTAGGTGTACACCTCCTCGCCGGTGGCCGGGTCGACCACGGTGTGGGTGCGGCCCGAGGTGCCCTTGGTCAGCCGGCCGGCGATGAACTGCGCGCCGTCGGCGAAACGGTCCTGTGCGGGAAATCGTTCCGGGGTGACGCTGCCCGGGTTGTGCATGTCGCTCTCCTCCGCCGTTCGCCCCGTCCCGGAAGGCGGGTGGCGTAGCTCCAGCTCGATTTGAGTGCCGATCCTGACAGAGCAAGTGCACTCCAACAAGTGATTCCGTTGTTGCCTTTTGGTTACGCGACGGAATCTGTCGACCAGGTGTCGAGTCGGGAAGGAAAAGGACGGACGGAGTGTCAGTGGTACGTGCCAGACTCGCGTGCATGGGGAAGATCGACGGGGTTGACGCCCTGATCAGGGAGGTCCGGGCGGGGGCGCGGATCAGGTATCTGCACTTCTGGGGGCACCGGCCGCGGCCGGACGGCACGATCGGCGCGAGCTGTCTCAGCCAGTGGTGGCCGTCACCGTTCGTGGTGGACGGCGTGCACTACGCGACGGCCGAGCACTGGATGATGGCCGCCAAGGCCCGGCTGTTCGGGGACGCGGAGGCGGAGCGCCGGGTGCTGGCCGCCACGCACCCCGCGGAGGCCAAGAAGGCCGGGCGGCTGGTCCGCGGCTTCGACGACGCGGCGTGGGAGCGGGAGCGCTTCCGGATCGTGGTCGAGGGCAGCGTGCACAAGTTCGCGGCCGACGACGCCCTCCGTATGTACCTGCTGGGCACCGGCGCCCGGGTCCTGGTGGAGGCCAGTCCCGTGGACCGTATATGGGGCATCGGCCTCGCCGCGGACGACCAGGCGGCCTTCGACCCGGAGCGATGGCGCGGCCCGAACCTGCTGGGCTTCGCACTGATGGAGGCGCGGGAGAGACTGGCGGGCGCGGGGGCCTGACGCGAGGGGGCGGGGGCCTGACGCGAGGGGGCGGGCCCCGGCGCGGGGCTGCCCTTCTCGGCTCGGCGTTGAGCTGAACCCGATCTCAGGCCCGGCGCCGGTGCGGCAGGGCCCCGGCCGTCGGGCCCGGCCGTCGGGCCCGACTTCGCCGCGACTCCGCCTCGGGTGACGACCGCGCGTCCCCGCCCCCGGCCACCCGCTCAGATGGCGAACGCGATGACGAAGGCGAACAGTCCGAGGACGAGGACGATGCCCGCGACTCCGCAGATGATGCCGGCCAGGGCCACGCCCGGGTTGGTCGCCTCGCCCCGGTTGGCCTTACCGCGGCCGATCGCGCCGAAGATGATCGCCAGGACACCCAGCACCAGGGCCACCGGCCAGAGCAGGAAGCCGACCGACGCCAGGATGCCCAGCACCAGCGAGGCCGTACCCATGCCGTCGCTCGGGGGCGCCTGCATACCGGGCCAGCCGTAGCCGTTCGGGGCCGGGTAAGGGCCGCCGTAGGGAGACTGGGGCTGCGGCTGCCCGGGGTAGCCGTATCCCGCGGGCCCGCCCGGATACCCGTACGGCACCTGTCCGGGGCCGTCGGGGGCGATGGGCGGCGGAGGTACCGCTTCGGCTCCCCCGTGCGGCGCGGCGGGCGCCGGCGGGGCGAAGGGGTTTCCGGTCGCCGCCGCGGACGGCGGGGCGAAGGGGTTCGCCGGGGCGGCGGGCGGCGGGTACGAACCGGCGGCCGAGGGAGCCGGCGGGGCGAACGGATTCCGCGGAGGCGCGGATGCCTGGGGCGCGGACGGACCGGCCGGGGAGACAGGGGGACCGGCCTGGGGCGCGGCGGGTCCGGACGGAGGTGCGTACGGGTTCGCCGGGGCTGCGTACGGGTCTGCCGCCGGCGCGTACGGATGTGCCGAGGGCGCGTACCCGTTGTCCGGGGCCGCGTACGGGTTGTCCCGGGGTGCCGTCGGACCCGCCGGAGTGGCCCATGGCGCGGGCGCGGCACCGGCGGCGCTTCCCGGCGCTCCGGGCGCGGATATGAGCGTCTGCTGGTCGTGCACGGACCCGGGGGCCGGGGCGGAGACGGCGGGGGTCGGCCCGGATCCCTGATGTCCCGCCGCGAAGGAGCCCGGCTGTCCCGCGGCCGCCGAGCCGTACTCAGGCGCGGCCGGCCGGTCCGCGGGCGGAACGGAGTCCCGCACGTCGCCGGAGCCCGGGACCGAGTCCCGCACCGGTGCCGGGGCGTCGGCCTCCTTGCCCAGGGACACCCGAGGCGGCACCGGCCCCGCTCCGGTGGGCTGCTCCGGTGGCGTGGACTGCGGCACCTCGTCGGACATGGTGGAAGACCCCTTTGGTGGACGTCCCGTCCGTGCTGGACGTCCCGTCATGCTACGGGCCGCCGGGGCCGGTCGCTGGCCGGGGCCTACGATGATCCCGCGTCATCGATCAGCCGATCACCGCGCCGCGACGGACCTCGCTCCGCAGGCGCCTGCCCCGGGGAGGACCCCATGACCGACAGCAGTTCCGTGCCCGCCGCCGGCACGCCCGACCGCGATCTGCGCACCTTCATCGCCGGACTGCCGAAGGCCGAACTGCACGTGCACCACGTCGGCTCCGCCTCCCCCCGCATCGTCTCGGAACTGGCCGCCCGCCACCCCGACTCCAAGGTGCCCACCGATCCCGAGGCCCTGGTCGACTACTTCACCTTCACCGACTTCGCGCACTTCATCGAGGTGTACCTGTCGGTCGTCGACCTCATCCGCACCCCGGAGGACGTCCGGCTGCTCACCTACGAGGTGGCCCGTGACCTGGCCCGTCAGCAGGTGCGGTACGCCGAGCTGACCATCACCCCCTTCTCCTCCACCCGTCGCGGCATCGAGGAGACCGCGTTCATGGCCGCGATCGAGGACGCCCGCAAGGCGGCCGAGGCCGAGTTCGGGACCGTACTGCGCTGGTGCTTCGACATTCCCGGCGAGGCCGGCCTGGAGTCGGCGGAGGAGACCGCGCGGCTCGCCACCGACGACCGGATCCGCCCGGAGGGCCTGGTGTCGTTCGGCCTCGGCGGACCCGAGGTCGGGGTGCCCCGGCCGCAGTTCAAGCCGTACTTCGACCGGGCCATCGCGGCCGGCCTGCACTCCGTCCCGCACGCCGGTGAGACGACCGGCCCGGAGACCGTCTGGGACGCGCTGAAGGAGCTGCGCGCCGAGCGCATCGGGCACGGGACCAGTTCCGCGCAGGATCCCGCGCTGCTCGCCCACCTCGCCGAGCACCGCATCCCGCTGGAGGTCTGCCCGACCTCCAACATCGCCACCCGGGCGGTCCGCACCCTCGACGAGCACCCGATCAAGGAGTTCACCCGGGCCGGGGTGCTCGTCACGATCAACTCGGACGATCCGCCGATGTTCGGCACCGACCTCAACAACGAGTACGCGGTGGCCGCCCGCCTTCTCGAGCTGGACGAGCGCGGCCTCGCCGACCTCGCCAAGAACGCCGTGGAGGCGTCCTTCTTCGACGCGCAGGGCAAGGCGCGGATCGCGGCCGAGATCGACGCGTACACCGCGGCCTGGCTCGCCCCCTGACCGGGGCCGCGGGGCACCCACCACAATGGGGGCCATGCAGACCGTGACCGCCGTGGCCCACCGCGGCGACCCCTACCGCTTCCGCGAGAACACGATTCCTTCGCTGCGTTCCGCGCTCGACCAGGGCGCGGACGCGGTGGAGGTCGACGTACGACTCACCCGTGACGGCGTGCCCGTGCTGCTGCACGACGCGACGCTGGAGCGGCTGTGGCGGCACGACCGGCCGCTGCTCGCGCTGTCCGCCGAAGAGGTGCGCGGACTCACGGCGGGCGGTGTGCCGACGCTGGCGGAGGCGCTGGCCGCGACCGGGGACAGCCGGATGATGCTGGACCTGTGCGGGCGGGTCGACCGCCGGATCGCGGACCGGGTGGTGGACGTGGTCCGGCAGACCGGGGCGCAGGACCGGGTCTACTACTGCGCGGGCGCCGAGGCGATGCTCGCCGTCCGTGCCGCGGACCCCGGTGCGGAGATCGCCCTGACCTGGACGAGCCTCGCGCCACCACGGGCCGCCGTCCTGGACGCGGTGCGCCCGCGCTGGCTCAACTACCGCTTCTCCCTGGTGAACCGGGAGCTGACGGCCCGGGTCCACCGCGGCGGCCAACTGCTGTCCGTCTGGACCCCGGACACCCGTCGCGCCATGCGCCGCCTGCTGGACCTGGGAGTCGACTCGATCACCACGAACCGGATCGACGCGCTGGAGGCGCTGCGCGACGGCGGCTGACGCGACGGTACGGCCGTGCGGCGCGCGCCGCACGGCCGCGGATCTAGCCGACGGCCGGAGCCGGCAGGGCCGTCGGCGCGCCGAGCGCCTCCAGCCGCTTGATCTTCTTCCGTACGACGTACAGCGGGAGGACGCCGAGGATCCCGAAGGACATGTCGATCAGGGTCCACCAGAAGGGGATCCCCCGGACCGGTCCGCACACGAGGGCGAGCGGGATGATCCCGGCGCAGGCGATCATCCCGAACTCGATCACCCAGATGTTGCGGACCGGGTCGCGGTAGGGGCCGTAGAAGGCGACCGCGATGACGAGGTGGGCGAAGGCGAGCCAGTCCGTCCCGTACAGCACGAACGGGTACTCGGCGTCGACCGTGTCGAGCCCGTCCCGCACCCGGGAGATCCACTCCATGAGCCCGGGCAGCAGGTCGGGTACGGACAGCGCCCGCAAAACGCTCTCGGTCCAGCGCAGTTCGTGCACCAGGGGGAAGGCGGTGGCCCCGCTGAGGACGAGGCACACCACGAAGATGACCAGCCAGACGCGAATGCCCTTGAGCAGGGCGGCTCTGTCGCTCATGGCAGCAGCGTACGCCTACATTTGAACGTGTTCAAAAACCAATCGCCAGGACACGGTCCGGTGTTGTCCCTGCGCGACGTGGAACCGCTCGGCAGTCCAGTCGTCCGGGTCCTGACCGCACGTCCTCGCGTCCCGGCAGGGCCGGACGGCACGGCGCGTGCAGCCGATCCCCATGGCCGCCACGTCCGGGGGCGAGGCCGGCGACAGCAGTGCGGCGAGACGGCCCGGTAACGGTCCGGGCCGACGAGGGTGCACAGGTCACCCCCATGTCCCGCCACCACACGAGCAGTTCCACCCTCGCCGGCGAGCGCGCCAGCCACCCCTGCCACTGCGCGGCCCACTCCGCTGTCAGAGCCCCACGATCCCGTTCCACCGTTTCGCGAATTCCACCCGTTCCTCGGACGTGATGTCCCGGGCGACGGCGAGGCGGGATCGCATGCCGGTGTCGGGGAAGATCAGGGCGTTGTCGGCGAGGGCCGCCGTGTCCTTGTCCTTGTCGGCGGCCAGGATCTCGCGGGCCGTCGGCACCGGGCAGACGTAGTTGACCCAGGCGGCGAGTCGCGCGGCGACCGCGGGGTCGTAGTAGTAGTCGATCAGGCGCTCGGCGTTGGCCTTGTGCCGGGCCCGGTCGGGGATCATCAGCGAGTCGGCCCACAGCTCGCCGCCCTCCTCGGGCACGACGAAGTGGATGTCGGGGTTGTCCGCCTGGAGCTGGATGACGTCGCCGGAGTACGCCTGGCAGGCCAGCACGTCCCCGCTGACCAGGTCCTTGGTGTAGTCGTTGCCGGTGAAGCGGCGGATCTGGCCTGCGTGGACCTCCCGTTCCACCTGGTCGCAGACCCGGTGGAAGTCGTCCGCGGTCCACCGGGTGATGTCCACCCCGTTGCCCTGCATGAGCAGCGCGAACGCCTCGTCCAGGCCGGACAGCAGGGTCACCCGCCCCTTGAGGTCGCTCGCCCAGAGGTCCTTCACGTGCCGTATCTCGCGGCCGAGCTTGCGCCGGTTGTAGGCGATGCCGGTGATGCCGGACTGCCACGGCACGGTGAACCGGCGGCCCTTGTCGAAGGCCGGCGAGCGCAGCAGCGGGTCGAGGTGTGCCGCGACGTTCGGCTGGGCCGCGCGGTCCATCTCCTGCACCCAGCCCAGGTGGACGAAACGGGCGCACATCCAGTCGCTGGTGACGATCAGGTCCCGGCCGGTCGACTGGTGGTTCATCAGCGCGGGGCTGATCTTGCCGAAGAACTCGTCGTTGTCGTTGATCTCCTCGACGTAGTCCACGGAGATCCCGGTGCGCTTCTCGAACGCCTCCAGGGTGGGCCGCCGGTTGGGGTCGTCGTCGTCCGTGTCGATGTACAGCGGCCAGTTCGCCCACTTCAGCTTCTTGTCGGCCGCGGACTCGTCTGCCACGGCCCGGTCGCCGGGCCCGACGTAGGCGGCGGGGACGCCGCAGCCGGTCAGGGCACCGAGCACGGCGGTACCGCCGAGCGCGGCCAGAAGGGAACGGCGGGACAGCGCGGAGGTACGGGAGGAAGTCTGGGGCACCCGGGAAGCATGCCGCTCCGCTCGGTGGACGGGCAATCGACGCAGCGTCGAGCGGGACGGGCCCTGTCCGACACCCTGTCGATCACCGCGCCGAGCCGGGCGGGAAGCAAAGCTCCGCGGCGAGCAGCGGAGCGCCCGCGCAGGGCAGACCGCCCGGCTGAGAAGCAGAGCCCCGGCTCACGGCACACAGCCCCGGCGAGCAGCCGAACCCCAGCACAAGGCACACAGCCCCGGCGAGCAGCCGAACCCCAGCACAAGGCACACAGCCCCGGCGAGCAGCCGAACCCCAGCACAAGGCACACCGCCCCGGCGAGCAGCCGAACCCCAGCACAAGGCACACCGCCCCGGCGAGCAGCCGAACCCCAAGCACAGGGCACGCCGCCCCCGCCAAGCCGCAGAGCCCTCCCGCAGACCTCCGGACGGGAAACGCGCGGCCCCCGGACGGGGAGGTGTCCCGTCCGGGGGCCGGAGCCGGCGCGGTTCCGCTCGAACCGCGGCGGGTCTACTCGCCGAGCGACGTCATGACGTGCTTGATCCGCGTGTAGTCCTCGAAGCCGTACGCCGACAGGTCCTTGCCGTAGCCGGACTTCTTGAAGCCGCCGTGGGGCATCTCGGCGACCAGCGGGATGTGGGTGTTGATCCACACGCAGCCGAAGTCGAGCTTCTTGGACATGCGCATCGCGCGGGAGTGGTCCTTGGTCCACACCGAGGACGCGAGGGCGTACTCGACGCCGTTGGCCCACTCGACGGCCTGGTCCTCGTCCGAGAAGGACTGGACGGTGATGACCGGGCCGAAGACCTCGTTCTGGATGATCTCGTCGTCCTGCTTGAGGCCGGAGACGACGGTCGGGGCGTAGAAGTAGCCCTTGTCGCCGACCCGCTGGCCGCCCGTCTCGACCTTGGCGTGGGCCGGCAGGCGGTCGATGAAGCCGGTGACCTGCTTGAGCTGGTTGGGGTTGTTCAGCGGGCCGTAGAGCACGTCCTCGTCGTCCGGCTGCCCGGTCTTCGTCTCGGCGGCGGCCTTGGCGAGCGCGGCCACGAACTCGTCGTGGATGGACTCCTGGACGAGGACGCGGGTCGCGGCCGTGCAGTCCTGGCCGGCGTTGAAGAAACCCGCCACCGAGATGTCCTCGACGGCCTTGGCGATGTCGGTGTCCTCGAACACGACGACCGGGGCCTTGCCGCCCAGCTCCAGGTGGACGCGCTTGACGTCCTTGGAGGCGGACTCGGCGACGGACATGCCCGCGCGGACGGAGCCGGTGATGGAGGCCATCGCCGGGGTCGGGTGCTCGACCATCGCGCGGCCGGTGTCGCGGTCGCCGCAGACGACGTTGAAGACGCCCTTGGGGAGGATCGAGCCGATGATGTCGGCGATCAGGACGGTCGACGCGGGGGTCGTGTCCGACGGCTTCAGGACGACGGTGTTGCCCGCGGCGATGGCCGGGGCGAACTTCCACACGGCCATCATCATCGGGTAGTTCCACGGCGCGACCTGCGCGCAGACGCCGACCGGCTCACGGCGGATGATCGAGGTCATCCCCTCCATGTACTCGCCGGCCGAACGCCCCTCCAGCAGCCGGGCCGCACCCGCGAAGAAGCGGATCTGGTCGACCATCGGCGGGATCTCCTCGGAGCGGGTCAGCCCGGTCGGCTTGCCCGTGTTCTCCACCTCGGCCGCGATCAAGTCCTCGGCGCGCTCCTCGAACGCGTCCGCGATCTTCAGGAGGGCCTTCTGGCGCTCGGCCGGCGTCGTGTCGCGCCAGGCCGGGAAGGCGCGGGCGGCGGCCTCCATGGCGGCGTCGACGTCCGCCTGTGCGGACAGCGGCGCGGTCGCGTACGCCTCGCCCGTCGCGGGGTTGACCACCTCGGTGGTCCGTCCGTCGGCGGCGTCCCGGAACTCACCGTCGATGTAGTTGCGCAGACGACGCAGCTCGGTGCTCACTGCCGGCCTCCTGATCTGGTTCGAGGGTTCGAGCTGTCCAGCGCGGTCAGCCTGTCCGGCTGTCCGATCACTGAGACACCCCACCCTAATCCGCCGACCCGCGTTTTCAACACCCCTGTCGGCACTCCTTCTGCGAAATCCGCAAGACTGGGAGTCGTAAACAACGAATTTCATCGCTACGGCCTTGCGAAACTGTCGAGACGTCGTGCAGAGTGAGGTCGTGGCCAGTCGAAGCGCAGACCAGAGGGACTCGTCCCGCGAGTCCAGGAACGGCACTCCCCAGCTGGATGCCGTCTCCCTCGCCATCATCCAGCAGCTCCAGGAGGACGGCCGCCGGCCGTACGCCGCGATCGGCAAGGCGGTCGGCCTGTCCGAGGCGGCCGTGCGCCAGCGCGTCCAGAAGCTGCTGGACCAGGGCGTGATGCAGATCGTCGCCGTCACGGACCCGCTCACCGTGGGCTTCCGCAGGCAGGCGATGGTCGGCGTCAACGTCGAGGGCGATGTCGAGTCCATCGCGGACGCGCTGACCGGCATGTCGGAAGTCGAGTACGTGGTGATGGCCGCGGGCTCGTTCGACATCCTCGCCGAGATCGTCTGCGAGGACGACGACCACCTGCTGGACGTCATCAACAAACGCATCCGGGCCCTGCCCGGCGTGCGCTCCACCGAGAGCTTCGTCTACCTCAAGCTCAAGAAGCAGACCTACATGTGGGGAACCCGATAACCGTGAGTTCAAAGGACCTCAGCAAGACCGCGTACGACCACCTGTGGATGCACTTCACCCGCATGTCCTCGTACGAGAACTCCCCCGTCCCGACCATCGTGCGGGGTGAGGGCACCTACATCTACGACGACAAGGGCAAGCGCTACCTCGACGGTCTCGCGGGCCTGTTCGTGGTCCAGGCCGGCCACGGCCGCACGGAACTCGCCGAGACCGCCTTCAAGCAGGCCCAGGAACTCGCCTTCTTCCCGGTGTGGTCCTACGCCCACCCCAAGGCCGTCGAGCTGGCCGAGCGCCTCGCCGACGAGGCCCCGGGCGACCTGAACAAGGTCTTCTTCACCACCGGCGGCGGCGAGGCGGTCGAGACCGCCTGGAAGCTCGCCAAGCAGTACTTCAAGCTGGTCGGCAAGCCCACCAAGTACAAGGTCATCTCCCGCGCGGTCGCCTACCACGGCACCCCGCAGGGCGCCCTGTCCATCACCGGCCTGCCGGGCCTGAAGGCCCCCTTCGAGCCGCTGGTGCCGGGCGCGCACAAGGTGCCGAACACCAACATCTACCGCGCGCCGATCTTCGGTGACGACCCGGAGGCCTTCGGCCGCTGGGCCGCCGACCAGATCGAGCAGCAGATCCTCTTCGAGGGCCCGGACACCGTCGCCGCGGTCTTCCTGGAGCCCGTGCAGAACGCCGGCGGCTGCTTCCCGCCCCCGCCCGGCTACTTCCAGCGCGTGCGCGAGATCTGCGACCAGTACGACGTGCTGCTGGTCTCGGACGAGGTCATCTGCGCCTTCGGCCGCCTGGGCACTACCTTCGCCTGCGACAAGTTCGGCTACGTCCCGGACATGATCACCTGCGCCAAGGGCATGACCTCGGGCTACTCCCCGATCGGCGCGTGCATCGTCTCGGACCGGCTCGCCGAGCCGTTCTACAAGGGCGACAACACCTTCCTGCACGGCTACACCTTCGGTGGCCACCCGGTGTCCGCCGCGGTGGGTCTCGCCAACCTCGACCTGTTCGAGCGCGAGGGCCTCAACCAGCACGTGCTCGACAACGAGGGCGCCTTCCTGCAGACCCTGCAGAAGCTGCACGACCTGCCGATCGTCGGCGACGTCCGCGGCAACGGCTTCTTCTACGGCATCGAGCTGGTGAAGGACAAGAACACCAGGGAGTCCTTCAACGACGAGGAGACCGAGCGCGTCCTGTACGGCTTCCTCTCCAAGGCCCTGTTCGACAACGGCCTCTACTGCCGTGCCGACGACCGCGGCGACCCGGTCATCCAGCTCGCCCCGCCGCTGATCTCCAACCAGGAGACCTTCGACGAGATCGAGCAGATCCTGCGCGCGACGCTGACGGAGGCGTGGACCAAGCTCTGATCCCGATCCGTCCGATCAGCTGATCAACACCGGCCCCGGTGCCACCCGTTCGAGTGAGAACGGCGGCCCGGGGCCGTGTGCTGTCCGGCCTCCCTGGTAGGGCTGCCTAGCGTTCCAGTGACCGATCGGCCCAGCCCTCGTTCCCCCGCACGGGGGAACGGACACCGGGAAAACGGATCAGAACCGAGGTGTTACGCCCATGGAGGCCCCGCCGGACAACGACGTGCTCTGGGCACGCTCCCTGCACTTCACCCACCCCGACGGCTCCCCCGGACTCACCGGTGTCTCGCTCGGCGTCCGGGAGGGCGAGATCCTCGCCGTCAGCGGCCCGCGCGGCAGCGGCAAGACCACCCTGCTGCGCTGTCTGTCCGGCCAGGTGCCGGTGCGGCGCGGCGAGGTCTGGTTCAACAGCGCGCCCGTGCACACCCTGGGCCCGATCGCCCGGGAGAGGCTGCGCCGGGACCGTTTCGGCTGGATCGACCCCGAACCGGTCCTGGTGCCCGAGCTGAACGTGTGGGAGAACGCCGCGCTCCCGCTGATGCTGCGCGGGGCCGGCCGCCGACGGGCCAAGGTGGCCGCGCTGGAGTGGCTGGAGCGCCTGGACGTCGGCGACCGGGTCCGCAACCGCCCGCACGAGCTGCGGCACTCCGAACGCCAGCGCGTCGCCATCGCCCGCGCCCTCGCCCCCGCCCCCACGGTCCTCTTCGCCGACGAACCGACGGCACCGCTGCACCGCGCCGACCGCGGCCACGTCCTGCGCACCTTGACCGCGGCGGCCCGTTCGCACGGCATCACCGTCGTCCTGGCCACGCACGACGCGGAGACGGCCGCCCTGGCCGACCGTACGGTCGCGCTGCTGGACGGGCGGAGCGTCCGTACCGTGCACCTGCCCGAAGCCGCCGGCACGGAAGGCCGGGCGGCGTGCTCGCTCTCCGTCTGACCCGCGCCGCCCGCCCCGCCGTACAGCTGCGCCGCCTGCTGGTGGCCGCCGCCTCGGCGGGCACCGGCTTCCTCCTCCTGTCCTGCCTCGGCTACGCCCTGGACCGCCCCGAGGCGGCGGGGGGCGGCGCGCTGCGCCTGGCCTGGTGCGCGGTGCCGCTCGCCGCCACCGTGTACTTCGCCCTCGCGGTGGCCCGCACCGACCCCGGCACCCGGCCACGCCCGGGGCTCTCCGCCGTCGGCCTCGGCCCGGCCCGTCTGATGGCGATCTCGGCGCTGACCACGGCCCTGTCCTGCACGGTCGGCTCGCTCCTGGCGCTGCTGTTCTTCCTGCATCTGCGCGGCGACCTGAAGGGGCTGCCCTTCGACGGCGCCGCCGCGGACTTCCTCGCCGCCGGCCGGCCCCTCCCCGTCCCCGCGGCCCTGACCCTGCTGGCCCTGGCACCCGCGGCCGCCTCGGCCACGGTCGCCCTCGCCTTCCGCCCGACGGACCCCCGCCCGGCTCCCCGGGGCGCGCTGCGGCTCGGCCGCTTCGGGGCGCACGGCCGCGCGGCGGCGAGGGACACGTTCGGGTCGTACGGCAGGTTCGGGACCGGCACCCGGGCACGGGCGGCCGGCACCGGGCCGGACGCGGCCGAGGCGCGCACCGCGGGCGGCCGTGCCACCGGGGCGACGGAGACCCCGCGCGAGCGCAGCCGGACGTCGGCGCTGGTGGGTGCGGACGGCACCGTCTCCGCGCCGGACGGCACCCTGCCGACGCCGGGTGCCGCGGCGGACGACGAGCCCACGGGCCAGGACACCGGCCCGGACGGCGCCGAGGCCACGCCCCCCGCGGTCACGGTCCCCGCGCCCGTCGGCAAGGTCCCCGCGGATCTGCCCTGGGGCATCGCCCTGCTCGCCGCCGGCCTGACCGTCCACGCGTACGCCGGCCGGTCCGGCCCCGCCCCGCCCCTCGTCACCCTGCCCGGCGAGGCCGTCACGGTGCTGCTCGGCTGGCTGCTGACGACCGTCGGTTTCGTCCTCGTCGCCCCCGGCCTCACCCACCTCTGCGGCCTGCTCCTGCAGTGCGCGCGTCCCGGTGCGCTCCGGCTGCTCGCCGGCCGTGTCCTGATGTCCGAGGCCGGCCGGATCGGCCGCCCCCTCGGCGTGGTCTGCGCGGTGGCATCGGCCGCTTACGCCATGACCTCGCTGTACTCCGGCTCGGCGCCCTCCTACGGCCCGCTGACCGCCCTCGGCGCGCTCCTGGTCGCCGGCTGCACGGTCGCGACCCTGCTCACCGCGGCTGTCGAGGCCCGCCAGTGCCGCGCCGACACCATCGCGGCGCTGCTCCGGCTCGGCGCGCCGGCCGGCATGCTGCGCGGCGCGGCCGCCCTGCGCGTGGCCGCCCTGCTGGCCCTGTTCGGCCCGCTCACCGTGGCGATCGCCGCCCTTGCGGCACTCCCGGCGGCCCGCTGACCGGCCCGGCCGGAAAGAAGGCCGCCGGCCGCCGATGAGTTCGGCGCGGGCCGCCGGTCTACCCACCGACCGCGAACACCGCGGCCGGAACACCCCGACGGGAGACGCCTCCATGTACCAGCAGATGATCTTCGTGAACCTGCCCGTGAACGACCTCGACGCCTCGAAGAAGTTCTTCACGGAGCTGGGCTACACGATCAACCCGCAGTTCAGCGACGAGAAGGCGGCCTCGGTGGTGATCAGCGACACCATCGTCGCGATGCTGCTCACCAAGCCGTTCTACTCGACCTTCACCAAGAAGGAGATCGCCGACGCGACGACGACCAGCGAGGTGCTGATCTGTCTGAGCGCCGAGAGCCGCGAGAAGGTCGACGAGCTGGTCGACCGGGCCATCGCGGTCGGCGGCACGGCGAGCGGCGAGACCCAGGACCACGGCTTCATGTACGGCCGCTCCTTCGACGACCCCGACGGCCACACCTGGGAGGTCGTGTGGATGGACCCGGCCGCGGTGCAGGGCTGACAGTCTCCCGGCCCAACAGCCGTGCCAGCATGGGCGGGTGCATCCGACACCCGCCCAGCCGCACCGCGCCGCCCCGGACCGCGAGATAGAGTCCCTCGCCGAGTTCGACGAGGTGGTCGCCGCGCACGGCTCACTCGCCCGGTTCCGTATACAGGCGGTCGACCTGACCGGCCGCACCGCCGACCTCCTCCGCCTCGACGCCACCGGCGCCGTCTTCCTCGGCTGCCCGATGAGCCCCGAGGCCGCCGCCCGGGTCCGGTCGTCCGGCGCCCTGGTCTTCCCGCCCGTCCCGGGCCTCCCCTTCGATCCGTACCGCGGCTTCGTCTACTCACCCGACGAACTCTTCGAGTCCCTGGCCGAGGGGTACGAGGCGACGCCTGACGCCCGGGCCTACGCCTGGTTCCAGCGGACGAAGGCCGACGGTGACGTCTTCTCCTCCATGCTGCGCGCCGTCCACGACGACGCCGTATCCGACGCACTGGACGAACTCCTCGTCGGCGCCCGGGTCGTGGGCGTCATGGGCGGTCACGCGATGGAACGCGGGACCACCGCGTACGCCGGTGCGGCCCGGCTCGGCCGCGAGCTGACCCGCGCCGGATACACCGTCGCCACCGGCGGCGGACCGGGCGCGATGGAGGCAGCCAACCTCGGCGCGTACACCGCCCCCTTCGCCGACCGCATGCTCGACGAGGCCCTTCGACTGCTCGCCAAGGCGCCCTCGTTCCGGCCGTCCGTCACCAACTGGGCGCGGGCCGCCTTCGAGGTGCGCGAACGCTGGCCCGGTGGCGGGGAGTCGGTGGGCATCCCCACCTGGTTCTACGGCCACGAGCCGCCGAACGCCTTCGCCTCGCACCTCGCCAAGTACTTCGCCAACGCGACCCGCGAGGACGGACTACTGGCCCGCTCCAACGCCGGTGTGGTCTTCCTGCCGGGCGCGGCCGGGACCGTACAGGAGATCTTCGACAACGCGACCCCGAACTACTACGAGTCGCGCGGGGAGCCGACTGCGATGGTGCTCGTCGACGAGGCGCACTGGACGACGGAGTTGCCGGCATGGGGGTTGCTGCAAGCGCTGGCGCGGGGCCGTGCGATGGAGTCCCGAATCGCCCTCGTTGACCGGATCGAGCACGCCGCGGACACGATCAAACGTCTGGGCAGTTAATAAGACGGCAAAGCCAACGGTTGTTGACGGCATATGCATTGACACTGCTTACGGAGCGCTTATAGACCTGTGAGCCTCTTGGGGGTGCTGGGGCCTCACCTCATCCCTCGCCCCAACACCCTGTAAACCCCCCGCAGTTATGCTCTGTAAAGGACAAACGTGTCCATAACTCGCCGCAGCGTACGCCGTTCCGTGCGCATCCTCGGTGTTGCGTCCGCCTCCGCCGCGGTGGTGCTGGGTCTGTCCAGCTCCGCTCTCGCGTGCAACATCCGTGACTTCAAGGCCGAAGCCAAGTGCGACGGCGAAAAGGGCCTCATCGTCGTCACCGACACCGACGCCTCCCGCGTCAAGGCCACCGTCACCGTCTTCCTGGAGGGTGACGGCGGCGTCGAGACCAAGGTGGGCGAGCAGGAGGTCACCGGTTCGAAGGAGGGGACCCAGGTCTCCTTCCCGGAGAACTGGAAGCCCGACGCGACCTACCGCGTCCACATCAAGGCCGGGAAGATCGTCGACGAGGACATCAAGCCCGACCTGGTGACCCAGTCGACCGCCTGCAAGACCGAGGAGAGCAAGTCTCCGACGCCGACGGCCTCCACCAAGCCGTCGCCGTCCGAGTCCACCCCGGCCGAGTCGGCGACGCCGACCCCGTCGGAGTCCGAGTCGAGCTCCGCCCCGGCGGGCACGTCGAGCAACGCGCCGTCCCCGGCGGCCGGTGACTCGAACCTCGCCGAGACCGGTGCCAACTCCAACACCGGCCTGATCGCCGGTGTCGCGGGTGCCCTCGTCGTCGTCGGCGGTGGCGCGGTCTTCTTCGGCATGCGCCGACGTGGAACGCGCGGCAACGGCTGACGCCCTCCCGTACGGCACCGCGGCCCGTCCTCCTATCCCCAGGGGGCGGGCCGCGGTCATGTCCGACGCGAGCGGGTCCAGGCCGTGAAGCGGGCCGGGCGGCCCGCCGATCAGTCGAGTACGACGATCTCCGCGGCGTCGAACTCCACGCCGACCGGGTCCCCGGCCTCCGGCGCGTCCCGGAGCGCGCAGGCCGCCTCCAGACGGGGCCCGTCCTGGGGCTGGAGGTGGACCGCCACATGGGTGCCCCTGAAGGTGCGGGCGGTCACCGTGCAGGGCAGGCCGGCGTCGGACGCCACGAGCCGTACCCCGGCGGGCCGGACGAGGAGCGTGCGGTTCCCCTGCGGCGAGCCGTCGGGGACCGGCACCTTGCCCCAGGGGCTGTCGGCGGCCGAGCCGACGACGGTCGCCGGGACCACGTTGTCGAAGCCGAGGAAGCGGGCCACGAACGCGTCGGCGGGCCGCTGCCACACCTCCAGGGGCGTCCCGGACTGCGCGATCCGCCCGTCCCGCATCACCACCACCCGGTCGGCCAGCGCGAACGCCTCGCCTTGGTCGTGGGTGACGGCGAGCACGGTCGTCCCCAGCCGGCCGAACAGCTCCCGCAACTCGACGACCAGCCGTTCCCGCAGGGAGCGGTCGAGCTGGCCGAGCGGCTCGTCCAGCAGGAGGATCCGGGGCCGGGGCGCGAGCGCCCGGGCGAGGGCCACCCGCTGCTGCTCCCCGCCGGACAGCGCGGCCACGGCCCGCCGGGCCGCCCCCGGCAGCCCGACCAGCGCCAGCAACCGGCCCACCTCGGCGTCCCGTTCGCCCTTGGCGACCCCGTGCATGCGCAGCCCGAAGGCCACGTTCGCGCCGACGTCCCGCTGCGGGAAGAGCTGGTGGTCCTGGAACATCAGGCCGACCCCGCGCCGGTGCGCGGGCGTGCGCGTCCGGTCGCGGCCGTCCAGCAGCACCCGCCCGGAGTGCAGCGGCTGGAGCCCGGCCACCGCCCGCAGCAGCGTCGACTTGCCACTGCCGCTGGGCCCGAGCACACACACCACCTCGTGCTCGGCGACGTCGAGGCCGACCGCGTCGAGCGCGGCCCGCTCACCGAAGCGCACGGTCGCGGCATCGAGGCTCAGCAGCATCAGAACTCCCCCGTCCGGTCGGTGCGCAGCCGCTCCAGCACCAGCAGCGCAGCGGCGCAGACCATCATGAGAATGGTCGAAAGGGCCATCGCCTGGCCGTAGTTGAGCTCTCCGGGGCGGCTCAGCAGCCGGGCCACCGCCACCGGGAGCGTCGGGTTGTCGGGACGCGCGATGAACACGGTCGCGCCGAACTCGCCGAGGGACACCGCGAACGCGAAGCCGGCCGCGACCAGCAGCGCCCGCCGCACCATCGGCAGGTCCACCTCACGCCACGCCCGCCAGGGGGACGCGCCGAGCACGGCCGCCGCCTCCCGCAGCCGCCCGTCCACCGCGCGCAGCACGGGCAGCATGGTCCGTACGACGAAGGGGGCGCCCACCAGCGCCTGGGCCAGCGGCACCAGGATCCAGGACTGGCGCAGATCCAGCGGCGGCTTGTCGAGCGCGATCAGGAAGCCGAAGCCGACGGTCACGGCGGACACGCCGAGCGGCAGCATCAGCAGCGCGTCGAAACCCCGTACCAGCCGTCCCGCGTCCCGGCGGGCCAGCGCGGCGGCGGCGAGACCTCCGATCACCACGGCGATGGCGGTGGCGGCGAGGGCGTACTCGAGCGAGGTCCACACGGCCTGCACGGGCGCCACCAGGAACGTACCGCCGTCGGAATCGGTCAGGGCCCGGTAGTAGCCGAGGCCCCAGCCGTCGAGGGAACGCCGGACGAGTACGGCGAGCGGCAGGAGCAGCAGCACCGCGACGGTGGCGAGGACCCCGGCGAGCAGCGCCCACTGCCCGAACCCGCGCGGCCGGCGGACGGTCGTCTTCGGGTCGACGAGCCGCAGGGCGGTCTCGCGCCGCCGTACGGTCCAGGCGTGCACGGCGAGGATCGCGCCGACCGCGGCGAACTGGACGAGGGTGAGGACGGCGGCCGTGGACAGGTCGAAGACCTCGGAGGTCTGCCGGTAGATCTCCACTTCGAGGGTGGAGAAGGCCGGTCCGCCGAGGATCTGCACGACCCCGAAGGAGGTGAAGGTGAACAGGAACACCATCAGGGCGGCGGCGGCCACGGCGGGCGCGAGCGCGGGCAGGGTGACCTTGCGCCAGGCCGTGAGCGGTGAGGCGCCCAGCATCCGGGCGGCCTCCTCCTGGCGGGGGTCGAGCTGGGACCAGAGCCCGCCGACCGTGCGGACGACGACCGCGTAGTTGAAGAAGACGTGGGCCAGCAGGATCGCCCACACCGTGGTGTCCAGCCGTACCCCCCACAGCTCGTCCAGCAGCCCGTTGTGGCCGACCAGCGCCAGGAAGGCGCTGCCGACGACGACGGTGGGCAGCACGAACGGAACCGTGACGACGGCCCGCAGCAGCTGTTTGCCCGGGAAGTCGAGGCGGGCGAAGACATGGGCGGCGGGCAGCGCGAGCAGCAGGGTGAGCGCGGTGGAGGCGAGCGCCTGCCAGGTGGTGAACCACAGCACGTGCCGGATGTCCGGCTGGGTGACCACGTCCACGATCCGCCCGAATCGCCAGGCGCCGTCCGCCTTCAGCCCGCGCGTGACGATCGCGGCCACGGGCCAGGCGAAGAACAGCGCGAAGAACGCGACGGGCAGGGCCATCAGGCCGAGCCGCGCCGCGCTCCCCCGCCGGGACACGGCTACCTCAGTACGAGCGACGTCCACGACTTGACCCACTGGTCGCGGTTGGCGGCGATCTTCCCGGGCGCCATGGTCTCGGGGTGCTCGGCGGCCGGGCCGTACTCGGTGAACTCGGTGGGCACCCCGGCTCCCCGCACCACCGGGTAGACGTACATGTTCAGCGGCATGTCCTCCTGGAACTCCTTGGAGACCAGGAAGTCGATGAACGCCTTGCCGCCCTTGGTGTTCCGCGCGTTGTCGAGCAGCCCGGCGAACTCGATCTGCCGGAAGCAGGTGCCGGTGGCGACTCCGGTCGGGGCGGTGCCGGGCCGCTTCTTGGCGTAGATCACCTCGGCGGGCGGCGAGGAGGCGTACGAGACCACGAGCGGGCGGTCACCGCCGGCCTTCCTGCCTCCGGTGGAGCCGGAGAACTCCTGGGAGTAGGCCTGCTCCCAGCCGTCGACCACCTTGACGCCGTTGGCCTTGAGCTTCTTCCAGTAGTCCTGCCAGCCCTGGTCGCCGTACTCGGCGGCGCTGCCGAGCAGGAAGCCGAGGCCGGGCGAGGAGGTGGCCGCGTTCTCGGTGACGAGGAGGTTCTTGTACGCGGGCTCGGCGAGGTCCGCGAAGGTCCGCGGCGGGGCCAGCTTGTGCTTGCTGAACCAGGCCTTGTCGTAGTTGACGCAGATGTCGCCGTAGTCGACGGGCGTGACCCGGTGCTTGTCCTTGTCCAGCTGGTACGGGGCGCCGACCTTGTCGAGGCCCTTGGCCGTGTAGGGCTGGAACAGCCCGTTGTCGAGGGCGCGGGAGAGCAGGGTGTTGTCGACGCCGAAGAAGACGTCGCCCTGCGGATGGTCCTTGGTCAGGATGGCCTTGTTGACGGCCTGGCCGGCGTCGCCGTCCTCGAGGATCCTGAGCTTGTAGCCGGACTGCTTCTCGAAGTCCCGTTGCACCTTCTTGGAGACGGCCCACGAGTCGTGGCTGACCAGGGTAACGGTCCTGCTGTCACCGGACGCCTTGCTCTCGCCGGAACCGCACGCGGACAGGCTGATCAGGCCGAGCCCGACCGCCACGGCCACCAAGGTCTTGTTGTGCACTGGATGTCCTCCTGGGGTTGGCCAGGAAGAGACGCGGCCCCGCCCGGGTCCCGCGAGGGGGCCCGGGCAGGGCGCAACAGCTTGAGTGAAAGACCGAACTTCCTACCCAGAATGACCTGGGCGAGGTTCAGAGGGTCTGCGGCCCGGTTGCCGCACTCTCAGCGCTGTGGCGCTCCCCTGTCGGAATATGAGGTTGTCGGAACGTGGCCAGATTACCGCTCGGTCGCGGCGAGCTGACCGCAGGCTCCGTCGATCTCCTGGCCACGGGTGTCCCGGACCGTGACGGGTACGCCGTGCGCGGCGATGGCCTCGACGAACGCCTTCTCGTCCTCCGGCCGGGAGGCGGTCCACTTGGAACCGGGAGTCGGGTTGAGCGGGATCAGGTTGACGTGCACCGGCTTGCCCTTGAGCAGCCGGCCGAGCCGGTCGCCGCGCCAGGCCTGGTCGTTGATGTCCCGGATCAGCGCGTACTCGATCGACAGCCGGCGGCCGCTCTTCTCGACGTAGTCGAACCCGGCGTCCAGCACCTCGCGCACCTTCCACCGCGTGTTCACGGGGACGAGGGTGTCGCGCAGCTCGTCGTCGGGGGCGTGCAGGGAGATCGCGAGCCGGCACTTGAAGCCCTCGTCGGCGAACCGGTGGATGGCCGGCACCAGCCCGACGGTGGAGACGGTGATACCGCGCTGGGACAGACCGAGCCCGTCCGGGGCCGGATCGGTCAGCGCGCGGATGGCGCCCACGACCCGCTTGTAGTTGGCGAGCGGCTCGCCCATCCCCATGAAGACGATGTTGGACAGCCGCGCCGGACCGCCGGGCACCTCGCCGTCGCGCAGCGCCCGCATGCCGTCCACGATCTGGTGGACGATCTCGGCGGTGGACAGGTTCCGGTCGAGGCCGGCCTGGCCGGTGGCGCAGAACGGGCAGTTCATCCCGCACCCGGCCTGCGAGCTGATGCACATGGTGACCCGGTCCGGGTACCGCATCAGCACGGACTCCACGAGCGTCCCGTCGAACAGCCGCCACAGCGTCTTGCGCGTGGTCCCCTGGTCGGTCGACAGATGCCGTACGACGGTCATCAGCTCCGGGAACAGCGCCTCCTGCAGCCTGCCGCGCGCCCCGGCGGGGATGTCGGTCCACTGCTCGGGGTCGTGCGCGTACCGCGCGAAGTAGTGCTGCGAGAGCTGCTTGGCACGGAACGGCTTCTCCCCGATCTCGGCCACCGCGTCCTTGCGCTCGGCGGGCGAGAGGTCGGCGAGATGCCGCGGCGGCTTCTTGGCTCCGCGCGGCGCGACAAAGATGAGTTCTCCGGGCTTAGGCATGGCTGTACCAGTGTCGCAGATCCAATTGGGTGACCTGCGGGTGTCGGGCTGGACACCTGTCGCTGGCGGTCGTCGTCTGTCGCCGCTGATCCCCCTCGGACGGCCCAGAGACGGCCCAGAAACAGCGCGGGATAACGCGTTGACCTGGCTGTGGAGGTGGGGTGTGATCACCCTATGGGTCCTGGCAACAGCGAGACGGATGCAGGCGTGGCCGACGACATGATCGTCGCTGGGCGGATCATCATCGGGCTGAAGACGCTACGTGATCACCTCGGCTGCTCTCTGCATGAAGCCCTCGACGCCTACGTCGCACGCTACGAGGTGCTGCGACGGGAACGTCCGGCCGACTTCACCAAGAGCCACGAGGAGTACTGGGCGAACTTCTACTCATGACCCAATGGACGCGATCTTGAAGACCGTCGTGGCGCGAGTCACCGTGGGTTCAAATCCCACACCCACCGCCAGGTGAAACGGCCCCTGACCAGGTAACCCGGTCAGGGGCCGTTCTCATGAGCGTTGTCCGCCAGTGACCGCTGCTCCCCGCTGTTTCCCAGCTGAACGGGCACGGGAAGGGCACGGCCACCTTCTGATCAGCCGGCATCCGCACCGCCTACGGGGACGACGTGATCGAGCAGTAGCTCCAGCGCGATCGGTCGGCGGGGGGCATACCGGCCGCTGGGCGGGCCCGGAGGGACGCTACCGTGCGGGGGCGGTTACTAGGGTTGCGGTACCTGGCTGCTGTACCGCACGATCCAAACGGGGTGACCATGGAACGGCATGTGCCGGAATCGCTGTTGATCGGTGATGACGAGGCGTCCGTGATAGCTCTGGCCGCCCTCCGCAGTGGCGCCCCCTACTCGGTGGAGGAGCGGGTACAACCCACTGGTGCGCATGCTGGCGTCTTCAGTCGCCGACTTCAGCGCATGCGGATGCGCGGATTCGAACCTCCTGGCCTGGAGCGAGCAGTGCAGCTCATCAGGGAATATGGCCGGCCTGTGCGCACAGCGCTGATCGATCCTGACAATCGGACACGGTTCACCCTGCTCTTCCTCACCGAGGACGGCAGCGCACTCGTGGCCTGCGCTAGCTGGCCACGGCCGCTGGTTGCCAGGAAGCCCCCGCTTTAGGAGTTCGATCCGAACCCCCTCCGGCTGCTGCAATCGATGGGCACGGCTGCCGGACAGAGGTGCTGGTGTACGTACCCGTCCGCCGTCGTTGATGTCAGCCGTGGATGTCAGGTCGCGATTTAGCCTCATTTGGCGATCACGTGTCGGCGGGCTCGGTGGCCGAGGCCCCCAGGATCGCAAGTGGCCAACGCTCGTATGGACCCAGAAACCCGCCCTCCTACGAGAGCATGGGGAAGGTCTCGGTGAGGGAGTTGGGCAGTTCGAGGAACGCCTTCCCGATGATCGGCCCGGTGAGGGAGTCCTTGCGGATCCAGGAGGCTCCCTCGTAGATGGTGTGCCCGCCTGTGCCGTACGGGGGGTAGCCGAACGGCATCTCGTAGCTTTCGAAGATCGGGGTGTAGTACCAGGTGCCGTAGGGGGTGCGCAGGCGTGCGTAGACCGGGTAGTTGCGTCCGCTGACGGGTGACTTCCAGGTCTTGAGGGGTTCGAACTGCACGGCTTCGCCGAACCCGTAGGAGGGGCCGCTGCTGGGGGTTGCGTACACGTAGCGGCCGATGTTCAGCAGCGGCTTGTTCTTCTGGTCGTACCACTGCCGGTAGGTGAAGATCGAGCCGTCGTTGAACTGGAGCGCCGACCACACGTACGCCGCCACCCACGGGAATTTCGCGATGGAGAAGTTCCCCCACTGGTGCTCGAACCACATCGAGCCGCTGATCCGTCGCGTGCGGTTGCCGATGGTGATGGTGCCGGTGATGTTCTGTTTCGGGGCGCCGTAGTAGTAGGAGAGCGAGGACATCGTCTGCGGGTCGGCCTGCCCGGTCCAGGGCGTGTTCTCGTTCTCCACGCCGTACGGCGTCATGGGGATGTAGCCGTACGGAGTGTGGGTCCTGAGCTCCACCTTCATGTTGATCTTCGCGTTGGTGTTGGTCGTCACGCTCGTGAAACTCAGCGACCAGATGTCGGCTTTGGCGCGGTGGATCGTGGTGAAGCTGGTGTTCCCGCCCTGTGCGCTGTAGAGGAAGTCGTTGAGCGAGTCGGATCCCGGAGGGGCGGTCGCGGTCAGCGGTTCGGGCAGGGTCCGTTCCGTCCAGACGAAGTCGTGCGTCTTGAGGTTGCCCAGGGAGAAGAAGAAGCGACGTTGCGTCTGGCCTGGGGAGACGCCCTCGTTGAAGACGTTGTAGAAGAGCCCGAGGTCTTCGCCGGTGTCCTGGTCGGTGACGTATCCGGTCCAGTAGTGCCACTCCTCCAGCAGGCCGCCGTTGTAGATGCCGGCCGCGTGCCACTTGTGGTCCTCGGGCAGGGTGAACAGAGAGTGGGCCGAGGTGGTGGCGAGGCGCTCCGGCTGGCCCGGATTCCCGGTGGCCTCGCCGCCGGTGGGCTCCATGTTGAGCGTCGTGCAGGCTGCCAGGGGTGTGGCAGCGCCCAGTGCCAGCGCGGAGCGCAGGATGCCGCGGCGGCTGGGCGGCCCGGCCGTGCCTTCACTGGCGCTCATACTGGGGTGCTTGGCGTCCGCGGTGGGTATGTCCGAGGTCGAGTTGTGCTGATCTGTCGGCTCCGTTTCAGCATCCGCGACCACAGTGATCACCAGGCGAGACGAGGCGTCCACATTTAGTGACGCATGCGGCTGAACCTATGCCAGCTGGGCATGTGCAGCATCTCGGGCAGCGGCATTCGGATGTCCCCGAGACGCATACAGCCCACATTCGCGACGAATTCGGTTAGGAGCGGTGGGCCCCCGCAGCGTCTCACTCCGGTCACCACTCCCCAGCTCCCATCCCGTACGCCGTCGACCCACACTCCGTGGAGCAGGCGTGGTTCATGGCGTCCAGGTGGAGCGCGCCACTGTACGAACGACCTGGACGCCAAGGGCCGCGTCTGCTCGGCTTTGCCTGGGTCGATGGCGTACGGGATGGGAGCCCCTAGCATCTGCCACGACGAGCCCGCAGTCGGCGACGGCGCCCCCTCCATCCCGGTGCCGGCCGATCCCCCGCCGGAGGCTCTGTTCTGACCGTGGCCGTGCATGCGGTGATCGGTTCATGGCCTCCGGCCCTATCCACATGTGGGCGCGCGTCGGCGCAGCGCGGGCGGAGCGGGCCGGAGGCAGGAGCGTTGCCCACAGCGGAGCCGGGAGCGCGCCCGGCGGAGCGGAGCGCAGCCGGGGCTTGATGAAGTAGGGAAAGTCTTACCGCGCTCTGCTCACAGAGCGATGTCCGCTCCCGGTAGATGCTTGTTTCGGTCCCAGCTGATGTCGAGGCCGACCTCACGGTCGCTCACTCTGGCGGTGCATGGGCGGCCGATCGAGTACTTCGACGTACATGATCCGGCCATCAACGACGTCCAGGCACAGCATGCCTCGCGAGGGCAAAAGCGGCACACACCGATGACCAGGGCCGTATGGCTGCCCCCGCGGATGAGCTGCGGTCTGGAAGCTCTGGCAAAAGTCATCGCCGCAGCCGCACTCGTCAACCAGACGAAGATCCCACGCACAGATGGCTAGCTCACGTTCTCCTTCGTTCTCCAGGAGAGTGATCAGCTCTGTGACGAGCCCCGGAAAGACGGCGCGGACAAGGGGGTAGTCCTGCTCCATGACCGGAGGGTAACTGGAGACGGGACAGTCCCTAAGGCCCACCGTCAAACATCACCTGGGACCAGAACCGTCAAGCATCAGCTGTGATCCGGCACTGATCACAGAGCGAACGGTTCGTAGGCCAGTGCTCGGTCCACGACCTTCTCGGCCGTCATCTGGGGGTCGAAGTCCCAGAAGATGTAGTCACTGACGTGTGGGCAGCCGAGTCCGCGGACCAGTGCTGCGATGATCTCGTCGGCTTCGGCCTCGTCGGCGTAGTCGGAGTCCATGAGCCGCTGAACAAGGCCGATGCCTGCTTCTCGGCTCATGCTGCGTGGTGTGGTCATGCGGCCTTGCCGCCGGGTTTCTGCCCGTGTTCGAGGGAGACCGGTGCGGCCTCGTTTCGGGCTGCTGTCGCTGCGAGGACGCGTCGGGCCAGTCGTGGGATCGTGCGCTCGGTGATCTGCTCCGGGGAGAGGAACTCGAAGCTCTTCAGCTCGTCGGGCTGCAAGGTGATCTGTGCCAGGTCCTCCTGGCTGAGCCGGCCGCCGTCGAACAGGTACAGCACCTTGTCGCCCTCGGCCTCATTCGGGGCCCAGTCGACCGCGAGCAGGCGCCCGATGGGCGGGGTGGTGATGCCCAGCTCCTCCTGGACCTCGCGGATGGCAGCGTGCAGCGGGGACTCGCCAGTCTCGACGTATCCGCCGGGGATCTCCCAGTAGTCCTTGTACGTGGGTTCCACCATGAGGACCCGTCCCGCGGCATCAAAGAAGAGCGCACCCGCTGCCATGCGCGGGTGCGCCATCTTCGCTTCCTGTGCATTCGGCGCCATGCAGCCGAGCGTACCCAGCTCAGACGACATGCGGCCTGTCGGCCAGGTCCGCCAGACTGCGGCTGGGCTTGCCTCGCTGGTTCCGCACCCAGGTGAGTACGAGCTCGCGCGCGAGGTAGTGGCTTCGTACCTGCTCGGGGGCCCAGCTCTCCGCTTCCAGGATCTTGGCCAGTGCGTCGTCCATGCGGTTGTGGGCGCTGAGGGCTCGGGCCACCTCGAGGTTGTGCCGGGTCCGGCGCTCGGTCGGCAGGCCGCTGGTGTCGATCTGCGGGCCCAGGTCGACGGCGACCTGCATGTCTCCCAGCTCTGCGGCGGTCGCCACTCGGTGGATGGCCACGTTCGTCGGGCCGAAAGCGGTCCAGACATGGTTGGCATCGGTTCCGAGGCGCTGCGCCGCCCGGTCGGCCTCCGTGATGAAGGCCTGAGTGGTTGCGCGGTCCTCCGCTCGGGCCGCTGCGATGGAGCCCGCGAGGAACAGTGTCCCGTAGATGGACAGAAACTCGGGGCTTGCATTGTCCATGCCGGGGCGGAGGTACTCGCCGGCGTCTCCGACGAGTTGTGTGGCGGCATCGAAGCGGCCGTTGGACAGCAGGCAGTGAGCCACGGAGCGGAACAGGGACCCGGTCACCACCGCATTGCCGGACTGCTGGGCTGCGGCCAGGCCGCGGTCGGCCGCGATCCATGCAAGGTCGGTCTCTCCGATCTTGGTGAGCACCATGGCCGCGCCCTGATAGGTCATCGCCATGAGTTCGTGCGCCTGCTCGCGTTCCCGGCCTTCGTAGGCCTGGGCCGCAATGAGCGCGTCGGCCAGCAGCAACGGCAGACGGCGGGTGGCGAACGCGTAACGGGAGTCCTGGTAGGCGTCCCAGACCTCACCGACGCTGGCACGGAGTTCGTCGAGCGAGGTCGCCTCGCCCTCGGTGGTGACCCCCAACAGCGGAGTGAGCTGGCGGTAGTTCATCAGCGCCGAGCGAAGCGCCGGCACCGTGCGGGTGCCGCTGTCGGCTGTCCACTCCAGCAGGGTCGGCTCGGCGAGCAGGTCGACCACACCCGCCGCCTGATCGAAGCCTGCAAGTTGCTCGATCCGCTGTATCCGGAGCGCCGCCTGTGGGCCTGGGCGCACATGCTCGGCTTCCGCGGCCACTTCTCCTCGAAGTCCCGCCGCTACTCCACCACCCTCGGCGCTCTCCGCCAGGCCCGCGCCGACTACCGCGCGGCGCAGGAGCACGCCGCCCTCGTCCTCGAGGACCAGGAGCCGGACACCGTCCTGGTCCTAACCGACTGGCAGCACGCGGGCCACGGCCACACGCCCGGTGAATCCGTCCTGGCCGCCACCATCGCCCGCGGCCTCCAGCTCAACCGTGAAACCGCCCGTGAAGCCCTGCAAGACCTGGCCCTGGAAGGAGCCGCCGCATGACCGTCCGCACGCTTCCCGAGCGGTACCTGACCCCGGCCGACGTCGCCGAGCTGCTCGGTGTTCCGGTCGAGACGCTCTACCAGTGGCGGCGCAAGCGCACAGGTCCTCCGGCCTTCCGCGTCGGCCGGCATCTTCGCTACGACCCTGTCCGGCTTCGTCAGTGGGTCGACGGGCTGACCGAGGTGGCCGCCTGATGCCCGGCCACGTGCAGGAGCGCTGGTACAAGACCGAGACGGGCCCGGACGGCAAGCCTATGAAGGTGAAGACCGACCGCTACGGCAGCGGCCTCCGCTACCGGGCTCGGTACGTCGGGCCGGACGGCACCGAGAAGAGCCGGTCCTTCCCCGACCGTCAGAAGCGCAAGGCGGAAGAGTGGCTGGCCGAGACGGCTGCCGACATGTCCCGCGGTCAGTACGTCGACCCAAAGGCCGCCCGGATGACCTTCCAGCAGTACGCGGAGCGCTGGATCACCGGGCAGACGACCGACCTGAACACCCGCATCGGAGTGGAGACCCGGCTCCGGCTACACGCCTTCCCTCGCATCGGGGCGCGCCCGCTCGGCTCCTTCCGCCCGGTCCACATCCGCGAGTTCGTGCGCGACCTGGAGAACGACTCGATAGGCGGCACCTACGCCCGCAACGCCAACGTCCGCGCGGTGCTTTCGGCCGCCGTGGATGACGGCCACCTCGCCCGGAATCCGTGCTCGGCGGCATCTGTCCGGCCGCCCGCCGTCTCGACCGCCCGGGTCGTGCCGTGGCTCCCGTCCCAGGTTCGTGCGGTCCGGGACGCTCTGCCCGAGCGGTACCAGGCCATGGTCTCCGTGGGCAGCGGCTGCGGTCTCCGGCAGGGCGAGATCATCGGTCTGTCGGAGGACGCCGTGCAGCTCGACGGAGACACGCTGCGGGTCACCACTCAGGTCAAGCTGATCCGGGGTGTCGCGGTCTTCGCTCCGCCCAAGGGCAACAAGGAGCGGGACGTACCGCTGCCGTCCTCGGTGGCGTCCGCCCTGCGGCAGCACACGAAGAGTCACCCGCCCGTGGGCATCAAGCTGCCGTGGGGCAGGCCGGACGGCCCGTTGACCGAGCGGCGCCTGATCTTCACCAACAAGGCCGCTGGAATCGTCTGGCGCAGCAACTTCAACACCCATGAGTGGAAGCCCGCTCTCGCGTCTGCCGGCCTCATCCCGACGCCCGAACCGGGTAAGCCGTACGCCTCCGCGCGGCAGCACGGGATGCACGCCCTTCGCCACTTCTACGCCTCGGTCCTCCTGGACTCGGGCGAGAGCATCAAGGCCGTGAGCGAGTACCTCGGCCATGCCGATCCGGCGATGACGCTGCGGGTGTACGCCCACTTGATGCCCAGCAGCAGCGAGCGAGCCCGCCGGGCCCTGGACGCGGTCTTCGACACGGCCCAGGAGCCCTGACGGCCCAGAGGCGGCCCAGCGGGCTTAGGACAGCCCCCTACCGGCGACATCATCGCTGGTGGGGGGCTTCTTCGTGCCCGCAGCACATCAGTTCTCCGGGCTTAGGCATAGCGTTACCAGTGTCGCAGATCCACATGGGTGACCCGGGGGTGTGGCCCGCTCGACCGGCCGCAGCAGGGGCCAGAGCGTGGCGTAGGCCCGCGTGCGGTGCGGCTGGGGCGCTCATAGGCTGACGGTGCTCGGGGCGACTGCGGAGGTTGGTCATGCCCCGAACCATCTGGTCAGGCGCCATCTCGTTCGGCCTGGTCACCGTGCCGATCAACGTGGTCGGCGCCACGGAGGACCACAGCATCCACTTCCACCAGTACCACTTGGAGGACATGGGCCGGGTGCGCTACCGCAAGGTGTGCGAGCTGGAGGACCGCGAGGTCCCGCAGGACGAGATCGGCAAGGGCTACGAGGTGACCAGGACACAGGTCGTCCCGATCACGGACGAGGACCTGAGCAATCTGCCGCTGCCCACGGCGAAGGCCATCGAGATCGACGCGTTCGTTCCCCTCGCGTCGATCGATCCGATCCGGATCTCCGACGGGTACTACCTCCAGCCGGCGGGCCAGGTCGCCGCCAAGCCGTACAAGCTGCTGGTGCAGGCCCTCAGCCGCTCGAGCAAGGTCGCCGTCGCGAAGTACGCGTGGAGCGGCAGGGAGCGGCTGGGCCTGCTGCGGGTACGCGACGGCGTTCTCGTGCTGCACGCGATGCGCTGGCCGGACGAGATCCGCGATCCCACCGAGCTGCTCCCCGCTCCGGTCGAGATCACCGACGAGGAGATCGAGGGCGCCCTCGCGCTCATGGACACCATGACCGCCGACTCCCTCGAAGGACCCGAGTTCCAGGACCAGTACACGGAGGCCGTCGCGCGGATCATCGAGGCGAAGCGCGGGAACAAGCCGCTCCCGGAGGCACCCGAACCGGAGGAGCCGGCGCAGGTGCTCGACCTGATGGCCGCACTGAACGCGTCCGTGCAGCAGGCGAAGAGGTCCCGGGGCGAGGGAGCGGGCCCGGCGGAGGTCCACGAACTGCCCCCACCGAAGAAGAGGGCGCCCGCCAAGAAGCAGCCGGCCAAGAAGGCCACGGCGAAGAAGACGACCACGAAGAAGGCACCGGGCAGGAAACCGCGCAGTGCCTAGTCGTCCGGCGGAGCCGACCGGCCGACTGACGTGATCGTGGGTGCGTACCCTCCGTCCGCCGGCTCGGGCCTGCTGACCGCCCGGGCCGGCGCGTGCGTTGCGCCGAGATACCTGCGGCCCGACCGGGTCCGGCTCGCGGCGCATGCGCCGGGCGACACCACGTACGACCGGCTCCGGCCCGTCGTACCGGCGGCGCCCCCGGTCGAGCGCACCCGGCCCGTCCCGGCGACGGGGTTCTTCGGAGCTGCCGCGGCGGCGGAAGACGCCATGCTCGTCCGGCTCGACCGACGGGGAGCCGAGCCCGGCGGCGCGGGCCGGGGCCCGCCCACGCCGTGGCCCCTCAGTCGTCGCCGGAGCTGTTGTTGCGGCCCCGGCTCCGGTTCTTCGTGGAGGTGCTGACGACTTCGGCGGCCACGAGGGTCACCTTCGCCACGACGCGGGCCCAGCGTGGGCCGCCTCGCTCCGCCCACACCACGCAGACGCATCCGCCGATGACGAGCGCCAGGACGCCGAGCAGCACAACGATCATTTCTCCCCCACCTGTGCGGTCAGGCCGCGGTCATGCCGGAAGCCTTGGTCGTTCCGGCAGACGCCGCACGTGCGCGATCGGTTCCCTCACCAGGTCACGGGCAGGGTCCGTGGACCGCGGATCAGGCCCTGGCGCTGGAACTCGACCTCCTCGGGGGGCACGGCCAGCCGGATCGCCGGGAAGCGGGTGAGTACGGAGCCGATCATCACCTCGGCCTCCATGCGGGCCATGATGGCGGCCAGGCAGTGGTGCGGGCCGTGGCCGAAGGCCAGATGGGCGGCGGTCTCGCGGTCGAAGTCCAGGCTGTCGGGGTCGGCGAACACGTCCGGGTCCCGGTTGGCGGAGACATACGCGTTGTAGACCACGTCGCCGGCCCGGACCAGCTGGCCGCCCACCTCCACGTCCTCGGTGGCGACCCTGGGGATGCCGACGCCGTTGCGGTGCGGGACGTAGCGGAACAGTTCGTCCACGGCCCGGGGCAGCAGTTCCGGCTCACGGCGCAGCCGGTCCATGTGCCCGGGGTGGGTGAGCAGCGCGTACATCATCGAGCCGCTGTTGTTGCGGACCGCGTGACCGCCGCTGACCTGGATCGCGGTGGCCAGGGAGATCGCCTCGTCGTCGGTGATCTCGCCGGAGGCCGCGGCCTGCGCCAGCACGCCGGCCAGGTCCTCGCGGGGATCCTCGCGGCGTTGCTGGAGCAGTTCGACGATGCGGGCCCGGGTGGCCTTCGCGGCCTCGGCGGCACGTTCCTTGGACTCGACACCCGCCGACAGCAGCGCCTCGCCCGTCTGCGCCCAGCGGTGCCAGTCCTTCTCGTCGACGCCGAGGAAGTCACGGATCACGGCGATCGGGAACGGCCCGTGCAGGTGCTCCATCAGGTCGGCCGGTGCGCCGGCGCGTTCCATCGCGTCCAGCAGTTCGGCGGCCCGGTGCTCGGCCAGCGGCCGCAGCCGCTGCATGCTCCTGCCGGTGAACGCACGCGCGACGACCCGGCGCAGCCGGTTGTGCCGGGGCGGGTCGATGTACTGCAGTCCCGCCGTCTGCGAAGCCACCGGCACGGGGCGCATGGTGGTGACATCGCGGCCGACGACCTCTTCCCGGGAGAAGCGCGGGTCGGAGGTGACGAAGCGGACGTCCTCGTAGCGGGTGACCAGCCAGGCGTACCCGTCGCCGTGCGGCAGCCTGATCCGGGTGACCGGTTCCTCGCGCAACACCTCGTCCAGGAAGGGGTCGGGGTCCAGCGCGGGCAGATCGTCGACGGGCCAGAACCTCACCGGCGGCGGAGGCGGGGCCGGAGCGGGGTCGAGGGGCATCGGGCACACTCCCTGCGGCGGGGCTGCGGCGGCGGACACACCGCCCTGCCAGGGAGTCTGCCGCGCACCGGCTCCGGGCGCCGACTTGTACTGCGGCATCCGGGTGCCGCCGGCTCCGCCCCGGGGAACCCTCCGGTACGGCGACGCCCCGAAGCCCCCGGCAACGGCGAGGAGCCCCGGCGCCCGAAGCCCCTGGCAACGTGGACGAGGCTCCTCCCGGCCCGCGGTACGGCGACGGCCCCGGAACGGTAGGGCGACGGGCCGCCCCGTACTCGTTGGTGCGCCGTCGAGCCCCGAGGCTCCTGAATCCGGTGGCGGGCGCCCGAAGCCCGGAGTGCGGCAGCGGATCACACGGCGGCCGACCAGCGGGGCCCCGGACACGACAACGGGCCACCGCCCTGTTCTGGACGGGGGCCCGGAAGCCGTACGACGTGCGGGTCGGCTGCCTGCGTGCTCAGGCGGAACCGACGAAGAGGACCAGCAGCAGCCACACCACGGGCGCGGTCGGCAGCAGGGAGTCCAGCCGGTCCATGATGCCGCCGTGGCCGGGGAGCAGGGTGCCCATGTCCTTGATGCCCAGGTAACGCTTGATCATGGACTCGCCCAGGTCACCCAGGGTGGCACTGGCCGCGACCGCGAGCCCCAGCAGCAGGCCCTGCCACCAGGTGCCGTCGTCGATCAGGAACTGCATGCACAGCGCGCCCGCGACCATGGCGAAGGTCACCGCGCCGAGCAGCCCCTCGCGGGTCTTGCCGGGGCTGATGCGCGGGGCGAGCTTGTGCTTGCCGAAACGCCAGCCGACCGCGTACGCGCCCGTGTCGCTGACGACCGTCAGCAGCAAGAAGGTGAGGACCCGCCAGGGGCCGTCGTCGGCGGTGAGCATCATCGCGACGAAGGTGGCCAGGAACGGCACGTAGAACGCGGCGAAGACGCCGGCCGTGACGTCCTTGAGGTAGCCCTCCGGTGGTTCGGTCATGCGCCAGACCAGAACCGCGAGGGCGGTCAGGGCCATGGCGACCCACGCCCCCTCGGCACCGCGCACATAGCCGGCGACCACCATCGCCGCACCACCGACCGCGAGCGGCACGAGCGGCGCCTTGATGCCCTTGCGCTCCTGCAGTCTGCTGGTCAGCTCCCACAGACCGACGACGACGGCGATCGCCACGACACCGACGAACACGGCCTTGACGACGAACAGGGACGCGACGATCACCACACCGAGCCCGACGCCGACGCCTATGGCCGCGCTCAGGTCACGGCCCGCGCTCTTCTTCTGCGGCGCTGGCGCCGGCTGCGGGGCGTCGGGCATGGGCTCCGGATTCTGGGTCTCGGCCGGGACGGGCCGGTCCTGGAAGGTCTCGTCTCGGAACAAGGGACCGCCCAGCCGAGCGGCCCCCCGGTCGTCGTCCTGGGCCCCGCCGAACGCGGGGGCCTCGGGCACGATGGGCATGGGGCGAGTCTGGTGCGCCTCAGGCGCATCGTACGGGGGACCCGCCGGGGCGGCCCCCTGGACAGGTCCACCGTCGGTGGACCCCCAGTACCCGGCCTGCCCCGCGTACGACGGTGCCCCCCAGGAAGAGTCGCTCATCAGACTTCGAGCAGCTCCGATTCCTTGTGCTTGAGGAGCTCGTCCACCTGGGCGACGTACTTCGCCGTCAGGTCGTCGAGTTCCTTCTCCGCACGGCGGCCCTCGTCCTCGCCGACCTCGCCGTCCTTGATCAGCTTGTCGATGGCGTCCTTGGCCTTGCGGCGCACGGAGCGGATGGAGACCTTCGCGTCCTCACCCTTGCCCTTGGCGACCTTGATGTACTCGCGGCGGCGCTCCTCGGTCAGCTCGGGGAACACCACTCGGATGATGTTGCCGTCGTTGCTGGGGTTGACGCCCAGGTCGGAGTCGCGGATCGCCTGCTCGATGTTGCGCAGCGCGCTCTTGTCGAACGGGGTCACGACCGCCATGCGCGGCTCCGGCACGGAGAACGAGGCCAGCTGGTTGATCGGCGTCGGGGCGCCGTAGTAGTCGGCCACGATCTTGTTGAACATCGCCGGGTGCGCACGGCCGGTGCGGATCGCGGCGAAGTCCTCCTTGGCGACCACGACGGCCTTCTCCATCTTCTCCTCGGCCTCGAGGAGGGTCTCTTCGATCACCACTTGCTCCTGCGTGTCTTGAGTAAGGCCCGGCCGCGGTTCCGCGATCGGAGCGGCGGCCGGCTGCGTCGCGTCTTCTTCCTGCACGGTTCCCGACCGGCAGGACATTGTCCATCCCCCGGCCAGGGTGCGTCCCGTCCGTCCCTCGGACAGGTGGCGCTCCCGGGTGGCGGGGTCGTGCCGGTCAGTCCCGGCCGCCCTGCTCACCCACCAGCGTGCCGATCTTCTCACCCTTGACGGCGCGGGCGATATTGCCCTCCGCAAGAAGCTCGAACACGAGGATCGGGAGCTTGTTGTCGCGGCACAGGGTGATGGCCGTGGCGTCGGCGACCTTGAGGTCCCGGGTGATGACCTCGCCGTAGCCGAGGGCGTCGAACTTGACGGCGTCGGGGTTGGTCTTGGGGTCGGAGTCGTAGACCCCGTCCACGCCGTTCTTGCCCATGAGCAGCGCCTCGGCGTCGATCTCCAGGGCGCGCTGGGCGGCGGTGGTGTCGGTGGAGAAGTACGGCATGCCCATGCCGGCGCCGAAGATGACCACGCGGCCCTTCTCCAGGTGGCGCACGGCGCGCAGCGGGATGTACGGCTCGGCGACCTGCCCCATGGTGATGGCGGTCTGCACCCGGCTGTCGATGCCCTCCTTCTCCAGGAAGTCCTGGAGGGCGAGGCAGTTCATCACGGTGCCGAGCATGCCCATGTAGTCGGAGCGCGCACGGTCCATGCCGCGCTGCTGGAGTTCGGCGCCGCGGAAGAAGTTGCCGCCGCCGATGACGACCGCGACCTCCGCTCCGTCGCGGACGACGGCGGCGATCTCGCGGGCGATCTTGTGCACCACGTCGGGGTCGACGCCCAGGCCCCCGCCACCGGAGAAGGCCTCTCCGGACAGCTTCAGCAGAAACCGGCCGCGTACTTTGCCGTCGTCGCTCTTCTGGGCCTTCGTGGTCATGGAGATCCCGCCTCTTTCACGTGTTGCACATACGAAGAAGGCCATTGCCGATGGGTTCGCTTTTCGCTCCCATGCGCGGCAATGGCCTCCTCGTCAGATCTGCTGCCGTCCGCCGCACGCCCGGGTGTGGCGGTGTGCGCGGACGACTGCTGTCGACCCTATCGGGATTTCTCCGTGGGTCGCGCGTCGATCGCGGTACGGACTCAGATGCCGACCTTGATGCGCGAGAAGCGCTTCAGGGTGACACCGGCCTCGTCCAGAACCTTCTGGACCGACTTCTTGTTGTCGAGCGCGTACGGCTGGCCGAGCAGCGTGGCGTCCTTGAAGAAGCCGTTGACACGACCCTCGACGATCTTGGCGATCGCGGCCTCGGGCTTGCCCTCGGCGCGGGTGGTCTCCTCGGCGACGCGGCGCTCGGTCTCGACGACCTCGGCCGGCACGTCCTCCTTGGAGAGGTACTTCGGCGCGAAGGCGGCGATGTGCTGGGCGATGCCCTTGGCGACCTCGGCGTTGGGCTTGTCGAGCTCGACCAGGACACCGATCTGCGGGGGCAGGTCGGGCATGGTGCGGTGCATGTAGGCCAGGACGTAGCCGTCGGAGAACTGCGCGAAGCGGTCCAGGACGATCTTCTCGCCGAGGTTGGCGTTGGCCTCGTCCACGAACGCCTGGACGGTCTTGCCGGCCTCGATCTCGGAGGCGAGGAGCGCCTCGAGGTCGGCCGGGTTCGTCTTGGCGACGTGCTCGGCGATGGCCTGGGCCACGGCCTGGAACTTCTCGCCCTTGGCGACGAAGTCCGTCTCGCACTTCAGCTCGACGAGGACGCCGGAGGAGTTGTCGTCGGCGATGATGGAGACCACGGCGCCGTTCTCGGCGGAGCGGCCCTCGCGCTTGGCGACGCCCTTCTGGCCCTTGATGCGCAGCGCCTCGACGGCCTTGTCGACGTTGCCCTCGGCCTCGTCCAGCGCCTTCTTGCAGTCCATCATGCCGGCGCCCGTGAGCTCACGGAGCTTCTTGACGTCGGCGGCGGTGTAGTTCGCCATGAGTCTGTGAGTCTTTCTCGAAGTCTGGGAGATCTTCAGGTCCGCACGGTCCGGGATCCACAGGGAGCCGCGGATCCCGTACACGGTGCCGTCCTACGGGTGAACAGCGGGGGCGGACTTCATGTCACCGCCCCCGCCGTCAACGCTGACGTCAGGCCTGCTCGCCCTCGGCGGCCTTCTCGCCCTCGGCCGGAGCGGCCTCGGCGGCGGGGGCAGCCTCGGTGGCCTCGGCGGCCGGAGCAGCCTCAGCGGCCGGAGCAGCCTCGGCGGCCGGAGCCTCGTCCTTCTTCTCGCCCTCGAGCAGGTCGCGCTCCCACTCGGCCAGCGGCTCGGCGGCGGCGGCCTTCTCGCCCTTGTCGCCGGTGGCGACGCGGGAGCGGGAGATGAGACCCTCGGCGACGGCGTCGGCGATCACGCGGGTGAGCAGGGTGACGGAGCGGATCGCGTCGTCGTTGCCCGGGATCTTGTAGTCGACCTCGTCGGGGTCGCAGTTGGTGTCGAGGATCGCGACGACCGGGATGTTGAGCTTCCGGGCCTCACCGACCGCGATGTGCTCCTTCTTGGTGTCCACGATCCAGACGGCGCTGGGAACCTTGGACATCTCGCGGATACCGCCGAGGGTCTTCTCCAGCTTGGCCTTCTCGCGCGAGAGCACGAGAAGCTCCTTCTTGGTCAGACCGGAGGCCGCGACGTCCTCGAAGTCGATCTGCTCGAGCTCCTTGAGGCGCTGCAGACGCTTGTAGACGGTCGAGAAGTTGGTGAGCATGCCGCCCAGCCAACGCTGGTTGACGAAGGGCATGCCGACGCGGGTGGCCTGCTCCGCGATGGCCTCCTGCGCCTGCTTCTTCGTGCCGACGAACATGACCGTGCCGCCGTGGGCGACGGTCTCCTTGACGAACTCGTAGGCGCGGTCGATGTACGACAGCGACTGGAGCAGGTCGATGATGTAGATGCCGTTGCGCTCGGTGAAGATGAAGCGCTTCATCTTCGGGTTCCAGCGACGGGTCTGGTGACCGAAGTGGACGCCGCTCTCCAGCAGCTCCCGCATCGTGACGACGGCCATGGCCGTATCTCCTTGAATTTCTCGGTTGTGCCGCGTCCGCCGGACGGCGGCCGCGCCTGACGCCCGCGATGCGCCGTGCCGCGAAGGACCGAGAGGCGCTTGGTACGAACCCTTGCCGGGTGCCGTACCGGGGCGTGCGAAGTCGACCCGGTGACCCGGATCGCCAGAAGAAGTGTACGGGACCGGGAAGGCGCCGGGTGACGCCGCTCTCCACAAGCGGGGGGTTCTCCACAGGCTCCGGACATGATCGGCGCCGTGCGGGACGGTGAGCCGCATGCGACGAGCGATGCGATGGGTCCTGATGGGGGCGGCTGTGCTGCTGAGCCCGGCCGTGGGCGCCCTCACCCCTCCGGCCCGGGCGGACCCCCCGGTGCCGGGGCCGTCTTCCGCCCCCGCGGACCCGGTGCCGGCCGTGGGCCGCGCCTGGCCGGTGGGCGTGCGCCCCTCGGTGCTGCGGGGCTGGGAGCCCCCGGCGACGGTGTACGGCGCCGGCCACCGCGGCGTCGACCTGGCGGCGCCGGCCGGTTCGGCGGTGCGCGCGGTCGCGGCGGGCCGGGTGTCCTTCGCGGGCCGGGTGGCCGGCCGGGGCGTGGTTGCCGTGGAGCTGGCCGGAACGGATCTCCGCACCACGTACGAGCCGGTGACCGCGGCGGTGCGGAAGGGGGACGAGGTGGTGGCGGGCGGCGTGGTGGGGACGGTCCAGGCGGGAGGCTCGCACTGCGGACCGGCGACCTGCGTGCACTGGGGCCTGCTGCGGGGCGAGACCTACCTGGACCCGCTCTCCCTGCTGCCGCCCTGGCTGCTGGCGAGGGGGCCGTCGAGGCTGCTCCCGGTACCGCCGGGGCAGCCACCGCCGGGTCTCCGGCCTGTAGCGCGGCAGTGTCTCCGGTGGCGCGGGGAACCGTGCTGACCGCCGCCCACGGCCCGCCACACGAACCGACTCGGGGCGGCACGGGGGCGCGGCGGCACCAGGTCGGCGCCGGCCGGCGGAATCCGCCGCCGCCCGGCCGCCTCAGCCCCGTACGCCCCGCAGGGCCATGGCCACGGCGGCGTCGGTGATGACGGTGGGGTCCTCGGCCGCGCCGAGTTCGATGCGGCGGACCGCCGCGTCCACGACGCCCTGGAGCAGCATCGCCGCCAGCCGGGGCTGCGCGTGGCCCATCTCCCCGAGCGCCTCGACGATCATCGCGACCAGGCCGCCGTGGGCCGCCCGGATCTTCTCGCGGGCCCCCGCGTCCAGCTCGCTCGCGGAGATCGCGACGACCGCCCGGTGGCGCCGGTCCCCGACCAGCGCCAGCTGCTGCCGTACGTACGCCTCGACCTTGCCCTCGGGTGAGTCCACCCGCTCCATGGCGGAGGCCACCTCCGCCGCCCACAGCGGGAAGTCGGCCTCGCACAGCTCCTCGACCACGGCCGCGCGCGACCGGAAGTACTCGTAGACGGACGACCGCGCCAGCCCCGTCCGCTCGGCCAGCGCGGGAAAGGTCAGCGCCTCCGTCCCGCCCTCGGACAGCAGGGACCGAGCCGCGTCCAGCAGGGCGGCTCGCTGCATCGACCGGTGCTCGGCCACGGAGGCCGCTCGAATCCTTGGCACGGCACCACTTTACGGACGCGCCCGGGACAACGGGAGCCGACGCAGCGTGGCCGGGACGAGTCAGCGCCCGAAGCTCGCGAGCTTCGCCCGCAGCTGCAGCACCGACTTGGTGTGGATCTGGCTGACCCGGCTCTCGGTGACGCCGAGCACATTGCCGATCTCGGCGAGGGTGAGTCCCTCGTAGTAGTACAGCGTGACGACGGTCTTCTCCCGCTCGGGCAGTGTGTTGATCGCCCGCGCGAGGAACCGCCGCAGCTCCCGGTCCTCGGCCACCTCCACCGGGTTGTCGGCGGCGGTGTCCTCGAGGGTGTCCATCAGGCTGAGCCGGTCCCCGCCCTCGCCGCCGACGTGCAGCAGCTCCTCCAGGGCGACCACGTTGGCCAGCGACAACTGGCTGAAAACTGCGTGGAGTTCGTCGACCTCCATGCCCAGCTCGTCGGCGACCTCGATCTCGGACGGGGTGCGGCGCAGCCGGGCCTCCAGGGTGGCGTAGGCACGCTCGACGTTGCGCGCCTTCTGCCGGACCGAACGGGGGATCCAGTCCAGCGCCCGCAGCTCGTCGATCATCGCGCCGCGGATCCGGGTGATCGCGTACGTCTCGAACTTGATCTCCCGGTCGATGTCGAACTTCTCGATCGCGTCGATCAGCCCGAACACGCCGGAGGACACGAAGTCCGCCTGCTCCACGTTGGGCGGCAGCCCCACGCTCACCCGGCCGGCCACGTACTTGACCAGCGGCGAGTAGTGCAGGATCAGCTGCTCACGCAGCCGGTCGTCCCCCGTCGCCTTGTACGACCGCCACAGTTCGTCGAGCGTCGAGGGAGCGGGCGGCCGCACGCTGCCACCGTCGCGGGCGGCTGGGGGGATCGCCGCCCGGTCGGACCCGGAGGTGTGCTGGGGCATTCGTCGCCTTGTGCCGTTCTGCCGTGAAGTGCCGTGAAGTGCCGTTAAGTGGGCCGGTACGGGTTCGTTCGGGTGAAGTGGGCTGCCTGGGTGAGCTGTCGGTCTGGTGTCGCGTTGGCGCAGTCTGTGTCGACCCTTCGTGAGCGTAGCGTGACTGAGGTGTCGCGGTGTGCGAACACCGGGGCACCACTCGTGCGCGGGGCTCCTCGGCCGCCCCCGTGACCCCGCCGCCGGGCTCGCTCTGCGTGACCGGCCGGGGTCGCCAACTCCGCGCATTCGCAAGGGCGTCGGGGATTCCCCCGGACGGCCGAACCTCGTCGGTCAACACGGTCGGTGACCGTCCCGGAGCGAGATCATCGCCTGGCGTGTCAACTTCCAGCCATCGCCGTGTCGTTCGACGTAGCCAAGTGCTCGGAGTTCGTACAGTCTCGCGATCGCCTCGTCCCTGGTGGTCCGCGCGCCGAGCGCGATCTCGTCGGTGGGGGCCGCCCGGTCGCCGGGCAGGGCGGCGAGGACGGCGCGGGCGGCCGGTTCCAGCAGGTCGCGCGGCAGCACCGGGCCGCGCCGCGGCGGTGCCAGCTCTCCCATGTCGCCGACGAGTTCCACCACTTCCGCCGCGTCGGTGACCAGGGCGGCCTCACCTCGCAGCAGTTCGTGCACACCGGCCGAGAGGGCGCTGGTGACCGGGCCGGGCACGCCCATGGTGAAGCGGCCGAGCCGCTGGGCGGCCCGCGCGGTGGCCAGTGACCCGCTGCGGCAGGCGGCCTCGACGACGACGGTTCCCCTGGTCAGCGCGGCGATGACCCGGTTGCGGAGGATGAACCGGCTCGGTGTCGGGTGGTCGCCCGGCGGCAACTCGCCGACGACGAGTCCCTGTTCCGCGATCCTGTCGATCAGCGCGGCGTGGCCGCGGGGGTAGGACCGGTCGACACCGCAGGCGAGGACGGCGACAGTGGCTCCGCGGGCGGCGAGGGCACCGCGGTGGGCGGCACCGTCGATGCCGTAGGCGCCGCCGGACACGACGACCCACCCCCGCTCGGCCAGCCCCGCGGCGAGCGTGGCCGCCGCATGGGTGCCGTACTCGGTGCAGGCCCGGGCCCCCACCACGGCGACGGATCTGAGCGCCCACATCCGCAGGCCGGCGCGGCCGCGCACCCACAGCCCGACGGGCCGCGCGTCCGCGAGGTCGTCGAGCTGCCCGGGCCACTCGGCGTCCCCGGGGCACACGAACCGCGCCCCGGCGGCCCGGGCCGTCGCGAGATCCCGCTCCGGCTCGGCCCGCCTGGCCCGCGCGACAAGCCCGGCCCAGCGTGTCGCACTCATCCCGGGCAGCGGTTCCTCGCCCTTGCGGAGCCGCCGCACCACCGCCCGCACGCCGAACTCGCGCACCCACCGCCCGACGGTCTCGTCCCCCGGCTCGGCCACCCGGCAGAGGAACACCCTGCCGAGCCGGTCGCCGTCGGAGTCCTCTTCCGCGGTCACGTCAGCGCCCCGATGGCCATCGGCACCCCTCGGGGCACGCCGGTGCGCAGTTGCAGGGCGAGCGCCACGTCGGTGGCGTCCGGGCGTTCGTGCCCGACGAGGTCGGCGACCGTCCAGGCGACACGCAGCACCCGGTCGATCCCCCGGGCGGTGAGCACGCCCCGCTCCAGGTTGCGTTCCGCCTCGTCCATGGCGCCGGTGACGGCCTGGTACCGGCCGCGCAGCTCCCGGCCGGGGACCTCGCTGTTGGTGCGCCAGGGGGTTTTGGCGAGGCGGGCGGCGGCCCGCTCACGGGCCTGGCGCACCCGGGCGGCGACGGTCGCGGTGGACTCGCCCCGGGCGCCGGGCACGGTGAGCTGGGCCCGGCTGACGGGATCCACCTCCACCCGCAGGTCCACCCGGTCCAGCAGCGGGCCGGACAGCCTGGACTGGTAGCGGCGGATCGCCGACGGGGGGCACTCGCACAGCGAGTCGCGCTGCGAGAAGCGTCCGCACGGGCACGGGTTGGCGGCCAGGACCATGAGGAAGCGCGCCGGGAAGCGGACCACGCCGGCGCTGCGGGCGATCACCACGTGTCCCGACTCCAGGGGCTGCCGCAGGGCGTCGAGGGTCTGGCCGTGGAACTCGGGTGCCTCGTCCAGGAAGAGCACGCCGCGATGGGCGAGGGACACGGCCCCGGGGCGCGCGATGCCGGGTCCGCCGCCGACGAGGGACTGCATCGTCGCCGAGTGGTGCGGGGCGCAGTAGGGCGCGACGTCGATGAGGGGCTTGCCCGGCGGCAGCAGTCCGGCCACCGAGTGCACGGCGGTGACCTCCAGCGACTCCTCCCTGGTGAGCCGGGGAAGCACGGCGGGCAGGCGCTCGGCGAGCATGGTCTTGCCCGCACCGGGCGGGCCTTCCAGGAACAGGTGGTGTCCGCCGGCGGCGGCGACCTCCACCGCCGTGCGGGCGGAGGTCTGGCCCACGACGTCGGCCAGGTCGTGATCGTGGTCGTGCTGTGCGGCGCCGAGGCTGTGCATACCGGTGGCGGCGCCGGTGCCGGGCACGCGCAGTCCGGCCAGGAGGGGGTCGGGCCGCCCCTGCTCGTCGGGCTGCTCCTCGGGGACGGGCTCGTCGGTCAGCACGGCGATCAGCTGGCGCAGGCTGCGCACCCCCAGCACCGACACACCGGGGACCAGCGAGGCCTCGGCGGCGGCGCACTCCGGCACGACGACCTGCTCGTAGCCCGCGTCGGCCGCGGCTAGGACGGCCGGCAGGATGCCCCGGACCGGTCGCACGCGGCCGTCCAGGCCCAGTTCGCCGATCATGACGATGTCGGCGAGGACCCGGGGGTCGATCCGTTCGGCGGCGCCGAGCACGGCGCAGGCGACGGCCAGGTCGAAGCCGGAACCGGCCTTGGGCACCGACGCCGGGCTGAGTCCGACGGTGAGCTTCTTCTGCGGCCACTCGCCGCCCGAGTTCACCACCGCCGCCCGGACCCGGTCGCGGCTCTCCGTCAGGCTCTTGTCCGGCAGGCCGACCAGGGTGAAGGCGGCGACGCCGGGTTCGAGGTCGGCCTGGACCTCGACGACGACCCCTTCGACTCCGACCAGGGCCACCGAGCACGTACGGGCGAATCCCATCTCAGGCCACCCCCCGAGCGTGCTCGACGAGCGGGGCGCCCCGGCGGGGCAGGAGCACGCCGATCAGGTCGATGCGGACGCCGCCCGGCGGTGCTCCGCCGTGGGCGTGGATCCAGCGTTCGGCCAGGCCCCGGAGCCGTTCGGCCTTCCGCGGGGTGACCGCGGCCATCGGATGCTCGTAGGAACCGCTCCTGCGGGTCTTCACCTCGCAGATGACGAGCGCGTCGCCGTCCCGCGCCACGATGTCGATCTCGCCGGATCTGCCCGAGCGCCAGTTGCGCTCCAGGACCGTCATCCCGGACCGGACCAGCCGCCGCGCGGCCAGGTCCTCGCCGTATTTGCCGAGTGCACTGCGTGCCCTGCTCATGTCGGCACCACCTCCGGCACCAACGGTCACGCAGCGGGCCCACCCGTGTTGATCTTGGTGGACGGCTCAGCGGTTGTGGAAAACCCCGTCACCCGCCCGGAAGCTCCAGGTCGCTCTTGTTCAGCTCCTCGATGTTCACGTCCTTGAACGTGAGGACGCGGACCTGCTTGACGAAGCGTGCCGGCCGGTACATGTCCCAGACCCAGGCGTCGGCCATGGACACCTCGAAGAACACCTCACCCTGGACCGAGTGCACCTGCATCTCGTAGTCGTTGGTGAGGTAGAAGCGCCGCTCGGTCTCGATCACGTATTTGAACAGACCGACGACGTCTCGGTACTCCCGGTAGAGCTTCAGCTCCATCTCGGTCTCGTACTTCTCGAGGTCCTCGGCGCTCATGGCATGTTCCCCTTCAGCCGTGCGATCCCCCCATTGTGCGCCAGTCCCGGGAGCCCTCAGACGATTTCCGTGTCGAGGGTCACGGGCCTGGCCGGGGGACCTTCGTCGAGCAGCCGCTGCAGCAGCCCGGCGAGTCTGGTCGGATACACCGTCTCATGTGCCCGGGTCAGTTCCCGACACGTCCACCAGCGCGCTCCGGCGACACTGCGCCGCTCCAGCTCCGTCAGCCCCGTCGCCACGCCGACCGTCTGGGTCGTACGGGCCAGGTAGTACCACTCGTCCTGGTCCCAGCGGCGTCCCGCGAAGGGGAAGGAGCACCGCCTGCGCCACAGCACGGGACCGAGTTCCACATCGGTGATGCCGGTCTCCTCGGCGAGTTCCCGCAGCGCGGCCTCCTCGCGCGTCTCGGCGCCCTCCAGACCGCCGCCGGGGGTGAACCACCAGTCGTCGGCCGGATCGTCCGGCTCGTGACCGTGCAGCAGCAGGATGCGGTCCGCGGGGTCGAGGAGGACAACCCGGGCGACCTTGCGCAGCCCTCCCTCGCGGGAGTCGTCCGCCGGCGTGGTCTCAGCGGGCACCGACGGGCTCCGGGCCGGTGCGGGCGCGGGAGCGGCCCAGGCGCTTGGCGATCGGGCCGTACGCGCCGCCGCCGAGGACCAGGACGGCTCCGGCGACGATCATCAGCTCGATGGTGCGCAGCGGACCGGGCCGGGAGAGGGCGCCGAGCGACTCGAAGCCGGTGGGGCTCTTGAGCGAACCCTTCCAGGGCCACACGACGGCTTCCACGCGGGCGGAGACGGCGTCGCGGGAGACGGTGCCCTTGGCGGTGTCGGTGAGGTGCGCGCTGGAGTCCAATGAGCCCTGGCGCTCGTCGCCGAGGAGGAAGAGCCGGCCCTTCGGGACGGTGACGGTCGGGATGTTCTTGATCTCGGCCAGGCTGCCCTCGGGCAGGTAGGGCTCGTCTACCTGCTTGCCGTTGACGGTCAGCTTGCCGTCGGTGCAGCAGGAGACGGTGTCACCGCCGACGGCTACGACACGCTTGACCACCTTCGCGTTGGTGACCCAGCTCTTGTCCTCGAAGACGACGACGTCACCGCGCCGCACCTCGTCGCCGTCGACCCGCTGGGCGAGCACCCGGTCACCGGCGTCGATGGTGGGGGTCATGGAGCTGGTCGGCACGGTGTACGGGCGGTAGGTGACCGCCGCCCACGCGAATCCGCCGAGGAACAGCACCAGGCCGAGCGCCACGGCCAGCCCGGACAGTCTCTGCCCGATTCTGCCGCCGCCGGCCCGTGCCGTGCCTGTGCCGCCGCCGTGCGGGGCCGTACGCGTCGTGCTCTCGCCACCCATGGACCCGCACCCTACCCGGCGGTACCGGGCGAGGTCAGCCCCCTGTTTCCCCCGCCCAGGCAGGCCGGGCGTGAGGACGGAGGGAGGACCGGCCGGGCGGGTCCGCCCGGCCGGGTGGGGTCAGCGCCGCCCGGCGGACCTCGTCGGTACGGCCTTGGACTCCGGCCGGTCCGAGCGCCGGCGCCGCCACACCGCCACCGGCAGCACCGCGACGAGGGCCACGCCCTGGGGGGCCACCGTCAGGGAGGCGGAGGCGGAGGACTGCTCGTCGAGCCCGGGCTGGTCGAAGGTGTCCGGGATCGGCAGGGTGCCCCAGCGATTGATCGGCCAGGCCTTGACGATGGCACGGCCGACGACCTCGTCGACGGGGACCATGCCGTGGTGCTTGTCGGACTGGTTGTAGCGGGAGTCGCGGGAGTTCTGGCGGTGGTCGCCCATCACCCAGAGGTAGCCCTTGGGCACCTTCACCTTGAACTGGCCGCCCAGGTCGTCGTCGGTGCACGGCGTGTTGCCGGGGTAGACGTACGGCTCGTTCAGCGCCTTGCCGTTGACCACCAGCGGGCCGGTGCCCTTGCACTGGACCGTGTCGCCGCCGACGCCGATCACGCGCTTGATCAGGTCCTTCTCCTCGGCGGACGGCATCAGGCCGATCCAGCTGAGCACCTTCTGCACGGCGTTCGGGTTGGGCGCCGGCTCGCCGGCCAGCCAGTTGTCCGGGTCGTGGAAGACGACGACCTCGCCGCGCTCGGGCTCGGAACCGAACCAGGGGGTGAGCTTGTCGACCAGGACGCGGTCACCCTGCTGGAGGGTGTTCTGCATCGAGTCGGACGGGATCGAGAACGCCTGCACCAGGAACGTCTTGATCAGCAGTGCCAGCACCAGCGCGATGACCACCAGGATCGGCAGCTCCTTCCAGAAGGAGCGCTGCTTCGCCGGCCGGTGCGTGGTCTCACCCGTGCCCGCGTCCTGGGTGCGGGGCTCGTCCGCCGGCGCGCCGTCGTCGGCCGGGTCATTCCTGGGGGTCATGGTGCCGTCCGGGACGGGACCGTTCGCCTCCACGGGGTGCCCGCGGTGCTCTTCGCCGTCGTGTCCCGAACGTGCGCCAACCGCCACATCCCCCACGCCAACTCCTCACTCTGTGCCGCCGCCCGCGCCGGATACGGTGCAGGCCCACCACTCCCATAACGAGCGGGAGTTCCGCAGGGCTCGGGAGCCGGGTCGATCCGTTCTGGTTCTCTGAGGCAACCCTATGCGACTGCCGGGTACCGGCGGTCGCCCCCGACACGGAGTCGGCGACGCTTGCGAAGGTTTTAGGTTCCTGAAGGCGCGTCCAGTGGCCGATCGGCCAGCCGATGGCCATGGCCCGGCCGACCACCGAGTCCTCGGAGACCGTGCCGCCGTACGGCGTGTCCTGGTGGAAGCGGGAGTCAGCGGAGTTGCCCCGGTGGTCACCCATCACCCACAGCCGGCCCTTGGGCACGGTGATGTCGAAGGGGGTGGCGGAGGGGGCGTCCCCCGGATAGATGTAGTCGCCCTCGGTCAGCGGTACGCCGTTGACGGTGAGGCGGCCCTGGGCGTCGCAGCACTTGACGTGGTCGCCACCGACCCCGATGACCCGCTTGATCAGGTCCTTCTCGTTGTCGGAGGGCAGCAGGCCGATGAAGGTGAGGCCTTCCTTGAACTGCTTGACGACGATGGGGTCGTTCTTCTTGGTGGTCTGTTCGTCCGCGAGCCAGCCGCCCGGGTCGTGGAAGACGACGACGTCCCCACGCTGCGGCTTGGAGCCGAACCAGGGGGTGAACTTGTCGACCAGCACACGGTCGCCGATCCGGATCGTCTGCTCCATGGAGCCGGACGGGATCACGAACGCCTGGACGAGGAAGGTCTTCAGGACGAGCGCGATGAGGACCGCGACACCGACCAGAAGGGGGATCTCCCGAACGGCTGAACGACGGCGCTTGCGTTTGACCTTGCGCTGCAGTTTGCGGCGCTCCGCGCGCGTGCGGCCACCGCCCCCGGACGAGCCGGTGCGGCGGATCCCGGTGGGCAGCAGGTTCTCGGCGGGCGTCGCGGGCACCCCGCGCGGTTTGCCGCGGTTACCCATGGGCCCCCTCCGCCGGGGTCGCGGGCACGCGCGCGTAGGCCGGCGGGCGCCTCAGGTGCGCCCAGTGGCCGTACGGCCAGACGATCCAGTCGGCGCGGCCGATGACGTCGTCCACGGGGATCATGCCGCCGCCGGGCGAGCCCAGGTGGTCGCGGGAGTCGCTGGAGTGGCTGCGGTGGTCGCCGAGGACGAAGAGGCGGCCCGCGGGCACGGCGACGTCGAAGGGAACGCTGGAGGCGCTGTTCCCTGGATAGAGGAACGACGACTCGTCGACCGACCGGCCGTTCACCTCGATCCTGCCCTCCTTGTCGCAGCAGACCACGTGGTCTCCCCCCACCCCGACAACGCGTTTGACGTAGTCCGCGTCTCCGAAATACCCGGTGCCGTCGAACACAATCACGTCGCCGCGGCGCGGCTGGGCACCGAAACGGTACGCCAACTTGTTTACGAGAACGCGGTCCCCGATCCTCAAACCCCGCTCCATGGATCCGCTGGGAATCTCGAACGGCTGCGCCACGAAGGTGTTCAGCAGCAGGACGAACGCCAGGCAGGCGAAGACGGTGACGGTGATCCGTCCCCCCGGCAGCCACACGGTGATCCGCGACGGCAACGCGAAACGCGACCGGCCCTCCGGCCCCGGAGTACCGGGGTGGGAGGAGCGGTCGCGTTCCGTCTGCTGAGCTTCGGTGTCCATCGGAGCCAGATGTTATCCGGCCCCGCTGTGACGCCGGGGAAGCGCTCAGTTCTCGCGCTTCTCCTTGATCTTCGCGGCCTTGCCGCGCAGGTCACGGAGGTAGTACAGCTTGGCGCGGCGCACGTCACCACGGGTGACGAGCTCGATCTTCTCGACGATCGGGGTGTGCACCGGGAAGGTGCGCTCGACGCCGACGGAGAACGAGACCTTGCGGACCGTGAAGGTCTCGCGGACACCGGCGCCCTGGCGGCGGATGACAACGCCCTTGAACTGCTGCACACGGGAGCGGTTGCCCTCGATGACGCGCACGTGGACGTTGACGGTGTCACCCGGACGGAAGGCCGGGATGTCGCTGCGCAGCGACGACGCGTCGACGGAGTCGAGCAGGTGAGACATTTCGTCTGCTTTCTTCGCTGATGCCACAGGTCATCAACGGGAGATAGATGTACAGGAGACTGCCGTGCGGGTCGGGGCGGGCGTCGTGTCCCCCTGTGGCAGGGGCGCACACCGGACGGACGCACAACAGCGGTCTATTCTTCCACGCCCCCGGCCCGGCGCCAAAATCGGCCGTACCGCTCGCCCTCGGGGTCCGGTTCCCAGCCGAGGATGGAGAGCATCTCGCGGTCCTTCTTGTCGAAGGCCTTGGGCTCGCAGTGCTCGATCAGGTCGGGCCGGTTGGCCGTGGTGCGCCGCAGTGCCTCGTCCCTGCGCCAGCGGGCGATCTTCCCGTGGTGGCCGCTGAGCAGCACGTCGGGGATGCCGCGGCCGCGCCAGACGGGCGGCTTGGTGTGGACGGGGCCCTCCAGGAGGTTCGCCATCGCGCCGGGCGCGAAGGAGTCGTCCCGGTGGGACTCGGCGTTGCCGAGGACGCCGGGCAGCAACCGGGCGACGGCCTCGGTGACGACCAGGACGGCCGCCTCACCGCCGGCGAGGACGTAGTCGCCGATGGAGACCTCGTGGACGGGCATGCGGGTCGCGTACTCGTCCATCACGCGCCGGTCGATGCCCTCGTAGCGGGCCGGGGTGAAGATCAGCCAGGGGCGCTCGGAGAGTTCCACGGCCAGTTCCTGGGTGAAGGGACGGCCGCTCGGGGTGGGGACGATCAGCGCGGGGGCCCGGCCGCCGGCCTCGTAGCCGTCGGCGAGGACCGTGTCCAGGGCGTCGCCCCAGGGCTCGGTCTTCATGACCATGCCGGGGCCGCCGCCGTAGGGCGTGTCGTCGACGGTGTTGTGCCGGTCGTACGTCCAGGACCGCAGGTCGTGCACGTGCACGTCGAGCCGGCCGCGCGCGCGGGCCTTGCCGACGAGGGAGACGTTCAGGGGCTCCAGGTACTCGGGGAAGATCGTGACGACGTCGAGGCGCATCAGGACTCGTCCTCGTCCCGGGAGGAGTCGATCTCGGCGCGGTCGTCGATCAGGCCTGGCGGAGGGGTGATGACGGCCCTCTGCGCCTCCAGGTCGATCTCGGCGACGATCTCCTCCACGAACGGGATCATCACCTCGGTGCCGTCCGGGCGCTCCACGATGAACAGGTCCTGGGACGGCAGGTGCGAGATCTCGGTGATCCGGCCGATCTCGGTGCCGTCCTCGGTGACCACGTCGAGATCCATCAGCTGGTGGTCGTAGTACTCGTCCTCGCCCTCGGGGAGTTCCTCGGGGTCGATCTCGGCGATCAGGAGGGTGTTGCGCAGGGCCTCGGCGCCGTTGCGGTCGTGTACGCCCTCGAAGCGCAGGAGCAGCCGGCCGCTGTGCACCCGGCCCGTCTCGATGGTGAGCGGCCCCGTGGATGCGGGGTCGGTGGCGAGTACGGCGCCGGGCGCGAGCCTGAGTTCGGGCTCGTCGGTACGCACCTCGACGGTGACCTCGCCCTTGATGCCATGGGCACGGCCGATCCGTGCGACTACCAGCTGCACTGTGCTTGCTCTCCTGTCATACGACTGCGGGCCGGGGACGGCTCAGTGGCCCTCCCCGGCCCGAGCCGGTTGCGATGAAGCGTCAGCGGACGTGGTCCACGTCGACGAGGTCGACGCGGACACCGCGACCGCCGATGGCGCCCACGACGGTACGCAGAGCACGCGCGGTGCGGCCGTTGCGGCCGATCACCTTGCCGAGGTCGTCGGGGTGCACCCGGACCTCCAGCACGCGCCCGCGGCGCAGGTTGCGCGAGGCGACCTGCACATCGTCAGGGTTGTCGACGATGCCCTTCACGAGGTGCTCAAGCGCCTCTTCGAGCATGCTGCTCAGGCCTCGGTCGACTCGGACTCGGCAGCGGCCTCGTCCTTCTTCTCAGCCTTCTTCTTCTGGGTGATCGCCTCACCCTTGCCCTCGTCGTCACCGCCGAGAGCCTCGAACGACGGACGCGTGGCCTTCGGCTCGGCGACGAGCAGCGGCGCCGGGGCGGGCTCGCCCTTGAACTTCTGCCAGTCGCCGGTCTTCTTCAGGATGGCGAGGACGGGCTCGGTCGGCTGCGCGCCGACACCCAGCCAGTACGCCACACGGTCGGCGTCCACCTCGATGACCGACGGGTTGTAGGTCGGGTGGTACTTGCCGATCTCCTCGATCGCACGACCATCACGGCGGGTGCGGGAGTCGGCGACGACGATGCGGTAGTGAGGCGAACGGATCTTGCCCAGACGCTTCAGCTTGATCTTGACTGCCACGGGAGTGGACTCTCCTGATTTTGACGTGGTTGGGCACGGCAGGTTGCCGCGTGGGGTTGCGGTACCCGAGTGCCCGATGGACGCGTCAGCCGGAGGAGAGAGGGGTCCTGTGCGGCTGTCGAGTACAGCTAGCCATTGTGCCACACCCCGCGGACCGCTCTCGGCCGAGATGGTTCCGGGCGCCCGGGCATGCCGGAGGAGCACCCGGCGCGGAGGTGAGGTACGTCGGGTGCGCCGCTCGGCGCCACGAGGTGCGGCTGTCTGCGCAGCAGCACCCCGATCGCTCGGCCCCACCGGCACCCACGAGATGCCGGTACACGCGGCCGGCGGTTACGCCGCTCCCGCGACCTCCGGGATCCGGAACGGCTTACCACAGCCGCCACAGACGATCGGGGCCTGGGCCAGGACCGACGGGACCACCCGGACGTTGCGCCCGCAGTCGCAGACCGCCTTGACGCGGACGCCGCCCCCGGAGGAGCCGTGCCGGGCGGCCGGACCGCGGAACGTGCGGGAGGTGTCGGAGGAGGTGGCCGCCGTGTGGGCCCTCAGCGCGCGCTGGAGCCGCTCCATCGTCGGGCGGTAGCGCCGCTTCGCCTCGGGGTTGAGCGTGACCAGGGAGAAGCCGCTGCTGGGGTGCGGCTCCTCGGGGTGGTCGAGGCCCAGCTCCTCGGCGATCGCGAGGAAACGGCGGTTGTGGTAGCGGCCGGCCCGGGAGGTGTCGCGGATCCCGCGGGCTGCGGCGATGCCGTGGACTGCCTCGTGGAGCAGTCGCTCGAAGGAGAGCTCGTGACCGCACGCGGACGACGACTCCCCGATCAGGGACTCTGGCGCGGCAAGGTCCGGCAACTCGGGGTGGTACCGCTGAATGTCGGCCCACGCCTGCGCCAGCTCTGCGGCGAGAACAGGTGGTGTCTGTGTCGTGCTCACGTAATGACAACGAGCGGGGGTACCGCTGTGTTCCGATTCCGGGCCATCCCAAATAATTTGCACGTACCCGTCAGTTGCCGCTGATGCGTGCTGACGAGGGCGGGTGCGCTGATCTGCGGAGAAGCCTCACAGCTCGTACCAAGCTGGTGCGTAGTGAGTGATACGACCGGCGTGTAGTACGCGAGTGCGACGCCGGCCGGCGGCTGCGCAAGACGTGTTTCGGCCGCTCTGCCGGCGGTGCCTCGTCCTGTTCAGCGTCTGTGACGGCCGTGACGTTACCGCGCGCGTCCGGACCCCCCGGCACCGGCCCGTACCTCGGGGCGGACACCGTACGGTCACCCGGGTTGCCGGGATGTGAAATCTCGCCACACTCGCCCCCGGACGGCAAGCCGGGCCCCACGACCCCTGGACGGGGCCGCGAGCCGGGAGTTACCTGGCATACGTGGGAAGTGCGCGCGCACGGCACGGGGGCCACGCAACCGGGCACAGCGGCGACTTGTCGGCGGATTGGGGCGCTTACCTATGACACCTACGCTCGTGCGGCAGCACCGGTCACACGCGGATTCCACATCCCGCGTGGACCCGTGGGCACGCGCGCGTGACTGGTCGGAGATCCAGGAACGGATGCTGGTCCCGCTCTACGAGGCGGTCCACGAGCGGCTCGAAGTGGGCCCGGCGACCCGGCTGCTGGGCCTGCGCTGCGGCGCCGGGCTCGCGCTGCTGATGGCGGCCTCCCGAGGGGCGGCGGTGACCGGCGTGGACACCTCGCCGGAGCGGCTCGCCCTCGCCCGCGAACGCCTGCTGCCGGAGGCGGCCCGCGGCGGGGACGCGGGGCACGGCGAGAACGGCGGCACGCGCGCGCGTACGGCTCCGGGACTGCTCGCCGCCGTGGGCGAGGACGCGGCAGGCGCGGAGGCGGCCGGGTTCGACGTGGTGACCGTCTTCGAGCCGATCGGCTGTCTGGCGGGTGACTCCGAGGGGCTCGGCGAGCAGCTGGCGGACGCGCTGCCGGCGGCCCGCCGGGGTGCCGCGGTGGTGCTGGTGGGCTGGGGTCCGCCGGAGCGCTGCGCCACCACCTCCGTGCTGCGGGTGGCGACGAAACTGGCGGATCCGCTGCGCGGCGCGCGCAGCTGGCGGCCGGCCTGCCGGGACGACCTGGAGGAGGTCGCCCAGCGGGCGGGGCTGAAGCCGGACGGCTCGGGGCGGGTCTCCTGCCCGTTCGGGTACGCCGGCCTGGACAGCGCCGTACGCGGGCTGCTGTCGACCGGCCTGTTCGACGCGGCGATCGCGGCGACGGACGCCAAGCAGGTCGACAAGGAGCTGACGGAGACGCTGCATCCGTACCGGCGGCAGGACGGGACCGTGTGGATGCCGAACGTCTTCCGCTACCTCGTGGCCCGGGTGCCCTAGGCCGCGGGCGCGTCCTCGGCCGGGCGGCCCGCCCCCGCCATGAACCGCCAGACCGGGTCCCAGGACGGCGAGGACGATCAGCATGAGGGCCTCGGCCTGGACGGGGGTCAGCCCCAGCGGCCGGGCCAGTTCCGGGAAGGCGCCGACGACGGCGATCAGGGCGTACATCAGGGCGGCACCGGCCTGCTGCCAGGTGACGAAGCGGTTCGCCGCGGTCGCGGGCCAGCAGCCGCAGGGTGCAGCCGACCACGGCGAGGGCGATGAACGCCACCGCCAGACCTGCGGCTGCCGGGCGCCGCCGACCTGGGCGAACAGGCCCATCAGGGCGGGCAGCAGGAACGACAGGTGGATCCCGCCGACGACGCGGCGCAGGGCCGGTTCGCGCATCCAGTGGGTGTGGCTCTGGACGACGTTCCACCAGAGGCCGACCAGGGTGAAGCAGGTGGCGGAGAACAGGGCGCAGAAGGTGCTGACGTCCATGGACGACGAGGATGGCAGCGCTTCCCGCACCGGAGCACCGCCACACGCCCTGCACCCACCCCGCCCCGCCGGTGCGGACTGTCGACCGCCCCCCGTCCCGGAAGGGCGCCGGGTGCCGGGGGGACTGCGTGCTACGTCTCGCCGTTCTTGGTCAGGCGGGTGATTCCGGCGATCCGGTACGCGTCCGCCTCCTCCAGCGTCTCGTTCTCCAGGAGTGCCTGGGCTAGGGCGTCCAACTGGCCGCGGTGGTCGCGGAGCTTGTGCAGCGCCTCCTCGTAGCAGGCGTCCACGATGCGCCGCATCTCCGCGTCGATCACGTCCAGGGTCTGCGGCGCGGCCGACAGTCCGTACGCCTGCTGGGCGTCGCTGGGGAGGGCGGAGAGCCGGCCGACGCGTTCGCTCATGCCCCAGCGGGCCACCATTCCGCGCGCGATGTTGGTGACCTGTTCGAGGTCGTTCTCCGCGCCGGTGGTGACGACTCCGTAGACGACCTCCTCGGCCGCCATGCCGCCCAGGGCGCCGATGATGCGGCCGCGCAGGTACTCCTCCGAGTGCGCGTACCGCTCGACCTCGGGCGTGGACATGGTCACGCCGAGCGCCCGCCCGCGCGGCACGATGGTGATCTTGCGGACGGGGTCCGCGCCGGGCTGGAGCATGCCGAGGAGGGCGTGGCCGCTCTCGTGGTAGGCGGTCCGCCGACGGTCCTCCTCGGGCATGACGAGGGTCCGCTCGGCGCCGAGCTGGACCTTCTCCAGGGCCTCGGACAGGTCCGCCCGGGTCACCCGCTCCTGCTTGCGCTTGACCGCGAGCAGTGCGGCCTCGTTGGCGAGATTGGCCAGATCCGCACCCGTCATGCCGGGGGTCACGCGCGCCAGGTGGGTGAGGTCCACATCGGGGTCGAGCGGCATCTCCCGGGTGTGGATCGCGAGGATCGCCTCGCGCCCCCCGCGGTCCGGCGGGGCCACGCTGACCACCCGGTCGAAGCGGCCGGGCCGGGTCAGCGCCGGGTCCAGGATGTCGGCCCGGTTGGTCGCGGCGATGACGATGACGCCCTCCCACCCCGAGAAGCCGTCCATCTCGGTGAGGATCTGGTTCAGCGTCTGCTCGCGCTCGTCGTGGCCGCTCACCGAGGCACCGCCGCCGCGCACCCGTCCGATGGTGTCGATCTCGTCGATGAAGATGATGGAGGGTGCCACCTTGCGCGCCTCGCCGAACAGTTCGCGGACCCGGGAGGCGCCGACGCCGACGATCATCTCGATGAATTCGGACGCCGAGGCGGAGAAGAACGGCACCCCCGCCTCCCCCGCGACCGCCCGGGCCAGGAGGGTCTTGCCGGTTCCGGGCGAACCCGCGAGCAGGACGCCGCGCGGCAGCTTCGCGCCCATCCGGCGGTAGGTGTCCGGGTACTTGAGGAAGTCGACGACGTCGTCCAGTTCGCCCTTGACCTCGTCGATGCCCGCCACGTCCGCGAACGTCGTACGCCCGCTGCCGGGCCGCAGCTCGACCGGCTTCGGCGGTGGCTTGCGGCCGAACATGCCGCCCGCCCCGCCCATGCCCGCGCGGATCCGCCGGGCGAAGAAGATCCACACCGCGGCCAGGATCACGATGGGGATGAGCGACAGCAGCAGGTTGGACAGGTAGCTGCGTTCCTGCACGACCGGTCGCGCGGTCACCGTGACGCCGTGGCTGCTCAGGCTCTGCCACAGCTTGTCGTCCGCGAAGGCGGGCCGCTGGGTCCGGAACTCCTTGTAGTCGCCGCCACCCTCGGGGTTGGCGCGGGGGCTCCTGAGCCGGCCCTGGATCGCGTCGCCCTTGGAGTAGATCTCGGCGACGTTTCCGGCGCCGACCTCCTTGCTGAACTCCGTGTAGGAGATCGTCGGCTCATTGCCCTGGCCCAGGTAGTTCAGTCCGACGTAGGCCAGTACGAACACCATCACCGCGGTGGCGAAGAGTCCCCACCATCGGCCGCCCCGCCATCCGCCGCGCCGAGGCGGCTCGTCCGGTGTGCCCTCGGCTCGCCACGGCTGGTCAGGGGCTTTGCGGGGTGGCGCCGCATTGCTCATATCTGGACGTTACGACACGCGGCGGGCCTCGGCATGCGCTGAGGGCGCCCCCTTCCGGAAGGGAGCGCCCTCGGCGGACGTACGCGCGGGACTCAGCCCATGAACTTCTTGAACTCGTCCGGCAGCTCGAAGTCCTGGGCGCCCTGCTGCGGCAGGCCGAGGGCTCCGCCCTGCGCGGCGGCCTCGCGGCGCTGGGCCTCCTCCAGCTCCTGCTGCTTACGCTTCATCGGGTTGCCGGAGCGCTGCTTGCCCTTGGCCTTCTTCGGCTGCTTCTTGCTGCGGCCGGGGCCGCCGCCCATGCCCGGCATCCCGGGCATGCCCGGCATGCCGCCGCCCTGGGCCATGCGGGACATCATCTTGCGGGCCTCGAAGAACCGCTCGACGAGGCCCTTGACGGCGCTGACGTCGACGCCGGAACCCTTGGCGATACGGGCGCGGCGCGAACCGTTGATGATCGTCGGGTCCTGGCGCTCGCCCGGGGTCATCGACTTGATGATCGCGCCCACGCGGTCGACTTCCCGCTCGTCCAGGTTGTTGATCTGGTCCTTGATCTGACCCATGCCGGGAAGCATGCCGAGCAGCTTGCTGATGCTGCCCATCTTGCGGACCTGCTCCATCTGGGACAGGAAGTCGTCGAGGGTGAAGTCCTGGCCCTTCTTGGACGCCAGCTTGGAGGCCATCTTCTGGGCCTCTTCCTGGCTGAAGGTCTTCTCCGCCTGCTCGATCAGGGTGAGCAGGTCACCCATGTCGAGGATGCGGGAGGCCATCCGGTCCGGGTGGAACGCGTCGAACTCGTCGAGCTTCTCGCCGTTGGAGGCGAACATGATCGGCTTGCCGGTGATCTGCCGGATGGACAGGGCCGCGCCACCGCGGGCGTCACCGTCGAGCTTGGAGAGGACCACGCCGTCGAAGCCGACGCCGTCGCGGAAGGCCTCGGCGGTGTTGACCGCGTCCTGGCCGATCATCGCGTCGACGACGAAGAGGATCTCGTCCGGGGAGACGGCGTCGCGGATGTCCGCGGCCTGCTGCATCATCTCCTGGTCGATGCCGAGCCGGCCGGCGGTGTCCACGATCACGATGTCGTGGACCTTGGACCGCGCGTGGTCGATGGAGTCCTTGGCGACCTTCACCGGGTCGCCCACGCCGTTGCCCGGCTCCGGGGCGTAGACGGAGACGCCGGCGCGCTCGGCGACGACACTCAGCTGGTTGACGGCGTTCGGACGCTGGAGGTCGGCGGCGACCAGCAGGGGCGAGTGGCCCTGCTCCTTCAGCCAGCGGCCGAGCTTGCCCGCGAGGGTGGTCTTACCGGCACCCTGCAGACCCGCGAGCATGATCACGGTGGGCGGCTGCTTGGCGAACCGCAGCCGGCGGGTCTCCCCGCCGAGGATCGTGACGAGCTCGTCGTTGACGATCTTGAGGACCTGCTGGGCCGGGTTCAGGGCCCGGGAGACCTCGGCGCCGAGCGCGCGCTCCTTGACGTTCTTGATGAACGTGCGGACGACCGGCAGGGCCACGTCCGCCTCGAGGAGCGCGATGCGGATCTCGCGTGCCGTGGCGTCGATGTCCGCCTCGGAAAGCCGTCCCTTGCCGCGCAGGTTCTTGAAAGTCGCTGACAGGCGGTCGGAGAGAGTGTCGAACACGGCGCTCGCGGTCCTCGGGGTCGGTGACGGTCTTCAGGGAATCGCCCTCCAGGGTATCCCGGAGCCGGAGCCACCGGAGCAGGGTCACCCGCGCAGGGCCTCCTCCAGCACTCCGGCCGTGGCCGCGGCGTCCTGCGCGGGCAGCGGAGCACCCGTGCCGGACGTGACGTAGAAGGCGTCGACGGCGTTCGAGCCGAGCGTGCTGACGTGCATGCTGCGCACCCGCACCCCGGCCTTCTCCAGGGCTGAGCCGATCCGGTGCAGCAGTCCGGGGGCGTCCTGGGCGCGGACCTCGATCACGGTGGCGAGGTGGGAGGCCGCCGGGGCCACCGTCACCCTCGGTGGCGGGGCGCTCCAGCCGCGCCGGCGAGGGTAGGCGGCGTCCCGTTCGGCGAGGCGCCCGGCGATGTCCAGGGAGCCGTCCAGCGCACGGACCAGGTCGGCGCGCAGCCGGGCCGCCTGGGGCAGCGAGCCGTACTCGGCCGCCACCCGCCAGTTGAGCAGCAGCACCGAGCCGTCGTCGACGCCGTCCGGCAGGCTCAGGGTGCGCAGCTCCGCCGTGCGGACGGTGAGGCGGTGCACGGCGAGGACGCCGGCGACCCCGGGCAGCACCCCGGGCTGGTCGGGCACGGCGATGAGCAGTTCGACGCCGAGGGGTTCCGGCTCACCGGAGGGCTCCTCGCCGGTGACGGGTTCGGGCTGCGCGCGCAGGGCGAGGACCGGGCCGCCGGTGCGGTGGGCCTCGACGGCGAGGCGTTCCTGCTCGGCCGTGGGCGCGGCGGGCTCGGGTTCCTCCGCGGCGTCCCCGGCGAGGACGGCCGCGACGCGTCCGACCAGGTCGGCGACGAGCGAGCCGCGCCAGGACGACCAGGCGGCCGGTCCGGTCGCGAGCGCGTCGGCCTCCGTCAGGGCGTGCAGCAGTTCCAGGGTGCTCTGGGTACCGACCGCGTCGGCGACCGAGCGGAGGGTGGCCGGGTCGTCCAGGTCGCGCCGGGTGGCGGTCTCGATCAGCAGGAGGTGGTGGCGTACGAGGGTGGCGAGGACGCCCACGTCGGCGCGGTCGAAGCCGATCCGGGCGGCCACGTCCCTGGCGATGATCTCGCCCGCCAGCGAGTGGTCGCCGGGCCAGCCCTTGCCGATGTCGTGCAGCAGGGCGGCGACCAGGAGCAGGTCGGGGCGGCTGACCCGGCGGGTCAGCTCGGAGGCGCGGACCGCCGTCTCGATCAGGTGCCGGTCGACCGTCCAGACGTGGACGGCGTTGCGCTGCGGGCGGCAGCGGACCCGCTCCCAGTCCGGCAGGATGCGCGTGATCAGCCCTTCGGCCTCCAGTGCCTCCCAGACCTCGACCGTCGGACGGCCGGACCCCAGGAGGGTCACCAGCTGCTCGCGGGCCTCGGCGGGCCAGGGCGTGGGCAGGGGTCGTGCGGTGGCGGCCATGCGCCGTACGGCGTGCAGGGACAGCGGGAGCCCGGCCTGGGCCGCCGCGGCCGCGGCGCGCAAGGGCAGCACTGGGTCGCGCTCGGGCCGGGCGGCGCGGGCGAGCACCACCTCGCCGTCCTGCTCGACCACGCCCTCGGCGAGCGGGGAGCGCTCGGCGACCGGCTTGCCGCCGCCGAGCATGGCGCGCAGGCGCGGCCGGACGGCACGCGAGCGCAGGACGCGCCCCACCTCGCGCCAGGTGACGTCGCTGGCGTACGACACGATCCGCGCCGCCTCGTAGACCTGCCGCAGCAGCGTGTCGGCGTCCAGCAGGCTCAGCTCGGCCGCGACCTGGTCCTGCTCCTGGAGGGCGAGCCGGTCGGTGGCGCGGCCGGTGGCCAGGTGGAGGGCGTCGCGCACGTCGAGCAGCCGCCGACGGGCGTCCGCGAGCCCTTCGCGGGGCGCGTCGGCGAGCCAGGAGGCGGCCACGGCGCGCAGCGCGGTGGCGTCGCGGAGTCCGCCGCGGGCCTCCTTGAGGTCGGGCTCCAGCAGGTACTGCAGCTCGCCCTGGCGCTCGGCCCGCTCGGCGCAGAGCGCCTGGAGTTCGGGGAGGCGCTTGGGGGCCTGGTTCCGCCAGTCGGCGAGGACGGCGGTGCGCAGACCCGCGGTGAGCCCGAGGTCGCCCGCGAGATGGCGGGCGTCCAGCAGGCCCAGCTGGACCTTCAGGTCGTCCGCGGCCGTCTTCCGGGCCTCCGCCGGGGTGCGCACGGAGTGGTCCAGGGCGAGGCCGAGGTCCCAGACGGGGTACCAGAGGCGGTCGGCGAGGGCGGCGACCGCGACCGGGTCGGAGCCGTCGTGGAGCAGCAGCAGGTCGAGGTCGCTGCGCGGGGACAGCTCACCGCGCCCGTAGCCGCCCACGGCGACGAGGGAGGCGCCCCGGAAGCCGCCGGCCGCCGCCGTGAACAGGCCGCTGAGCCAGTCGTCGGTCAGTTCCGCGAGGGCGGCACGGCGCGGCGGCCCGGACCGCGCCCCCTCGGTGAGGAGGCGCAGCCGGGCCGCCGCGTAGCCGCCGGGTCCCGAGTCTTCCGCTTCTGTCCGCACATCCGTACCCGTCACCCGGCGACTCCCGTCCTTGTGCTGTGTCAGAGCCCTACCGCCGTGTCAGAGGGCGTCCGGGCCGCGCTCACCCGTGCGGACCCGTACGGCCGTGTCGACCGGCACGGACCAGACCTTGCCGTCACCGATCTTGCCGGTGCGGGCGGCCTTGACGACGACCTCGATCAGCTGGTCGGCGTCGTCGTCCTCGGCCAGCACCTCGATGCGGATCTTGGGGACCAGGTCGACGGTGTACTCGGCACCGCGGTAGACCTCGGTGTGGCCCCGCTGCCGACCGTAGCCGCTGGCCTCGGTGACCGTCAGCCCCTGGACGCCGAACGCCTGGAGGGCCTCCTTGATCTCGTCCAGCCGGTGGGGCTTGACCACGGCGGTGATGAGCTTCATGCGTCCACCTTCTTGTTCTGCGTGGCGGCGAGGGCCGAAACGGCTGCGGCGGAGCCGAGGACACCGCCGCCGGCGCCGCTGAAGTCGTACGCGGTCTCGGCGTGCTCGGCCTGGTCGATGCCGGAGACCTCCTCGTCCTCGGAGACCCGCATCCCGATGGTCCGGTCGAGCAGGAAGGCGAGGACGGCGGAGACGATCAGGGAGTAGGCGAGGACCGCGAAGACACCGGCGCACTGCTTCCACAGCTGGGTGAAGGAGTGGTCGCCGTAGAAGACACCGGTGGCGGCGGACTGACCCTTGCCGGTGGCGAAGAAGCCGATGAGCAGGGAGCCGATGATGCCGCCGACCATGTGGACGCCGACAACGTCGAGGGAGTCGTCGTAGCCGAACCGGAACTTCAGGCCGACGGCGGCGGCGCAGGCGACACCGGCGATGGCGCCGACGGCGATCGCGCCGAGCGGGGAGACCGCGCCGCCGGACGGGGTGATCGCGACCAGGCCGGCGACCGCGCCGGAGGCGGCGCCCAGCGTGGTGAACGCGCCGTGCCGGATCTTCTCGTAGGCGAGCCAGGCCAGCATGGCCGCGGCCGTCGCGACCTGCGTGTTCACGAACATCAGCGCGCCCACGCCGTCGTCGTTGCCGAGCCAGGAGCCCGCATTGAAGCCGAACCAGCCGAACCACAGCAGGCCCGCGCCGAGCATGACCAGCGGAAGGCTGTGCGGGCGCATCGGGTCCTTCTTGAAGCCGACGCGCTTGCCGATCACCAGAATCACTCCGAGCGCCGCGGCGCCCGCGTTGATGTGGACCGCCGTACCACCGGCGAAGTCGATCACACCGAGCTTGTAGGCCCAGCCGTCGGCGCCCCAGACCCAGTGGGCGACCGGGACGTAGACGATCGTGACCCACAGGGCGATGAACAGTGCCCACGCCGAGAACTTCACGCGGTCCGCGAGGGCACCGCTTATCAGGGCCGGCGTGATGATGGCGAACATCAGCTGGAAGACCATGAAAACGAAGATCGGGATGGTGTAGCCGTCCCACAGCTCCGTCAGCCCGATGTTGCTCAGGCCGAGCCAGTCGGAGTTCCACCCGATGAGGCCGTTGCTCGTGCCGAAGGCGAGGGAGAAGCCGTAGAGCACCCAGAGAATGGTGACGATGCCCATGCTGATGAAGCTCATCATCAGCATGTTGAGAGTGCTCTTGACGCGGACCATGCCTCCGTAGAAGAAGGCCAGGCCCGGTGTCATGAGCAGCACCAGGGCGGAACAGATGAGCATGAAGCCTGTGTTCGCGGAGGAAAGCTTGGGTGCCTCCGCGGCAAGCGTGATGGCTGGTGCCATCGGCGTCTCCTCGTCGGTTGGTACGGCCCCGTGCGGGCGGTGCCTGAGCGGTCCGGTCGGGGTGAGGGGTGGGCCGGTTATGCGCCATGAGACTGGCGCAGCGCGGTTTCGGTGGAGGCCCCTCGTTGTTTCGCCGGGGTGACGAAGACGCCGTGCGTGTTACGCGTCGGTGAAGTGCGGGAGACCCGGCCGCGCCATCGTTATCGTGACGCAACCTTCTCCGGCAGGCATGCGGGAGGAGACAGACCGGCCGCGGGCGGCCTCTCGATGACCTGGCATGGGGGAGCCGAGTCGGGCAGTTCGGGAGGACCGGCCGCGGCCGGGGCTCGGGGGATCCGGGGTGGGTCAGACCGCCTCGGCGGTCTCGGGCAGATCCACGGCGAGCTGGTCGCCGAGGTCGACGACGGCGGTGAGGTCGCCGTGGTCGCGCACGGCCGTGTCGACCGTCTTGCGGATGCGTGTGTTCACCCGCTCCGAGCGGACCTTCTTGGCGATCGCCATGGCCCGCGAGGCATAGTCCGTGCTGCGCTCGGGCTCCCGCTGGAGCAGGTGCACGGTCGCCATGCCGATCAGGTTGAGCGCGTACGACCGCTGGTGCTCGCTGTCCTTGGCGAACAGGTCCACCGCGCGCTGCATGAGCGGCTCGGCGAGGGACGCGTAGGTGGGGCTGCGGCCGGCGACATAGGCGAGGTCGCGGAAGGAGTGGGAGTTCTCGCCGTACAGCTCGGCCTCGGAGAAGAAGCGGATCCAGTCGGGGTCCGGCTCGTCCCACTCGTCGGCCTCGGCGAAGGTGTCCTCGGCCATGCGGACGGCGCGCTTGGTCTTGCCGGGCTGGCCCATGTTGGCGTAGGCGCGGGCCTCCATCGCATACAGCATCGACTGGGTGCGCGGACTGGCGCAGTCGCGGCTGCCGTACTGGGCGAGGTGGATGAGCTCCAGGGCGTCGTCGGGCCGGCCGAGGTGGATCATCTGGCGGCTCATGCTGGACAGGACGTACGAGCCGAGCGGCTTGTCGCCGGCCTCCTTGGCCGCGTGCAGGGCGAGGACGAAGTACTTCTGCGCGGTGGGCTGGAGACCCACGTCGTACGACATCCAGCCGGCGAGTTCGGCGAGTTCGGCGGCGACCTTGAAGAGCTTGCGGGTGGTGGCCTCGGGCTGGGGTTCCTGGAGGAGGTCGGTGACCTCGTGCAGCTGACCGACGACCGCCTTGCGGCGCAGGCCGCCACCGCACTGGGCGTCCCACTGGCGGAACATCCGCGTCGTGGACTCCAGCAGGTCCAGCTCGGGCTTGGACAGCCGGCCCGGCCTGCGGGCATCGAGGCCGCTCTCCGGCTCGGGCGGGGTCGCGGAACCCGGGGTGGGCACGAGCCAGCGCTGCATGGGCTCGATGAGCGAGGGGCCCGCGGACAGCGCCAGCGAGGTGCCGAGGAAGCCCCGGCGGGCCAGCATCAGGTCGCTGCGCGAGAACTCGCTGAGCAGGGCGACGGTCTGCGGGCCGGTCCACGGCAGATCGACGCCGGACGCGGAGGGTGACTGGCGGGCGGCACGCAGGCCGAGGTCCTCGATGGAGACCACGCAGCCGAAGCGCTCCGAGAACAGCTCCGAGAGGATCCGCGGGATCGGCTCGCGCGGATTCTCCCCGTCCAGCCAGCGCCGTACGCGCGAGGTGTCGGTGGAGATGTGGTTGGCACCCAACTGGCGTGCCCGGCGGTTCACTTGGCGGGCCAGCTCGCCCTTGGACCAGCCGCTGCGCACGAACCACGAGCCGAGCAGCTCATTGGGGCGCTTGTCAGCGTTCGCGCCGCTACCGCCGTTGCCGCCCACTGGAACGCCCCCATCCCTGAGACCACTTGTCGCCGAGTGCGCCAAGCCCTATCAGAATGCCGGTAAATACGGCTTCCCGTCCGCCGGTTCTCACCCTTCGAACGAGTTGACGACTCGCCTCCGGCATACCCACTGATGCATATGCCTCCTGGACTCGCACACTCACCGTAGTCCTACGATCACCGGCTCAGCCACGTGGATCCCTGAAACGCCACCATTCGCCACCCCTTCGAATGAACTCACGGTCGCCCAGGCGCGATTCACTTGACATAGGACGACTGGAAGTCGGCGGAGTGATGCACCCGGGGGCGCATGGTCACCGGCGCGCCACCCGAAGCGCTCCGATGCGCCGCCTTGGCCTCACGGGACCGAGGGCAGGCGGAGCCGTAGCGTTACGTTCCGCTTCCGTCTCGTTCCGTGTCGTAACCACCGGCGCGCAGGACCCGTTGGAGGGGGCATGGGCTTCACGATCGGCGGCATTCGCGAGATCCGTTCCGGCACACGTCGGCGCGGCCGTTCGTCGGAGTGCACCGCCGTCGCCGAGTTCACCGGGCTGTGGGGCTGGGACGCGGTCCCCGGCGCACGCGCCGCGGCGGGCGTCTGCTCGTGCGGGCGCACCGGCTGCCCGGCGCCCGGCGCGCATCCGCTGGACTTCGCCCCGCAAGTGCCGGCCGGGGCCACGCTGGACGAGGTGATCAAGACATGGTCCGAGTTCCCGGGCGCCGCGGTGATGCTGCCGGTCGGCCAGGCGTTCGACGTCATCGAGGTCTCCGAGGCCGCCGGGCGCCGCGCCCTGGTCCGCCTGGAACGCATGGGCCTACCCCTCGGCCCGGTGACCGCGACCCCCGACGGCCGCGCCCACTTCTTCGTGGCCCCCGGCGCCGCCGCCGGGCTCCCCCGGCTGCTGTACCGCATGGGCTGGGACGATCCTTCAGCGCTGGATTTGCGCGGTCTCGGCCCGGGCTCCCACATCACCGCGCCGCCCTCCGACCGCGGGGGCCTGGGCCCGGTGCGCTGGCTGCGGCCGCCCGCGCTGGACTCGGCGACCCGGCCGCCGGCGGCCCGGCTGCTGCTGGGCACCCTGGCGTACGTGGCGCACCGGTCGCGCACACGGGCGTAGCGCCCCGGACAGAGCGAAGCGCCCGTCCCCGACTGCACCTTGGGGGCGGGCGCTTCTTGCGGTGTCCGGGGCCGCGTCCGGAACCCGCGTCCCGGCCGTGTCCGGCCGGTCGTCCCCGGCGACCCGGAGGTGGCCCGGAGCGAACCGGGGCGCCCCAGAGCGACCCGGAGTGCTCCGCAGGCGATCGGCGGCCGGTGTCAGTCGCCGATCAGGGCGTCCACGAACGCCTCCGGCTCGAACGGCGCGAGGTCGTCCGCGCCCTCGCCGAGCCCGATCAGCTTGACCGGGACGCCCAGCTCGCGCTGGACGGCGACGACGATGCCGCCCTTGGCCGTACCGTCCAGCTTGGTCAGCACGATGCCGGTGATGTCCACGACCTCGGCGAAGACCCGCGCCTGCACCAGGCCGTTCTGGCCGGTGGTGGCGTCGAGGACCAGCAGCACCTCGTCCAGCGGCGCGTGCTTCTCCACGACGCGCTTGACCTTGCCCAGCTCGTCCATGAGACCGGTCTTGGTGTGCAGCCGGCCGGCGGTGTCGATGAGGACCACGTCGACCCCCATCTCCTTGCCCTCCTTCACCGCGTCGAAGGCGACGGAGGCGGGGTCGCCCGCCTCCGGCCCGCGCACGGTGTGGGCGCCGACGCGCTCGCCCCAGGTCTGGAGCTGGTCGGCGGCGGCGGCGCGGAAGGTGTCGGCGGCGCCGAGCACGACCGTGCGGCCGTCGGCCACGAGCACGCGGGCGAGCTTGCCGGTGGTGGTGGTCTTGCCGGTGCCGTTGACACCGACGACCATCACGATGCCCGGCTTGCGGTCCTCGGGCTCGGTCCTCACCGTGCGGTCGACGTCGGTGCCGACCAGCTTGAGCAGCTCCTCGCGGAGCAGGCCGCGCAGCTCCACCGGGGTGCGGGTGCCGAGCACCTTCACCCGCTCGCGCAGGCTGTCGACCAGTTCCTGGGTGGGCTGCACACCGACGTCGGCGGTGAGCAGGGTGTCCTCGATCTCCTCCCAGGTGTCGTCGTCCAGGTGCTCGCGCGAGAGCAGCGTGAGCAGACCCTTGCCGAGGGCGGTCTGGGAACGGGACAGGCGGGCGCGCAGCCGGACCAGCCGACCGGCGGTGGGCTCCGGGATCTCGAGCTGCGGGACCTCGAGTTCGGGGCCGGCGGGAGGCTCCTCTACGACGACCGGTGCGGGGCCGCCGGGGAGATCCACCTCCTCGATCGTCCGGCGCGGTTCGTCGCGCGGCGTCTCGGCCTCGTCGCCGACGTGCGGCTCGGCCGGGGGCGCGGTGATGTCGGGCGTCTTCGGGGGCGGCGGTGGCAGCGGCTTCCGGCGCCGGCTGCCCACGATCAGCCCGCCGAGCGCGCCGAGCACGACCACGGCGATGACTACAGCAAGGATGATGGTTTCCATAACCCGTCCAGTATCAGCCATGGGTAACCGCAGGCCCTCGTTTGTGGCTTCCTCCGAGAGACAAACGCCACGTATGGCGAGGAGTGGGATCAAAGTACGATGGTGGCGGCGCTGTTGACGCGCGTAGAGTCCCCTCGTCCCTGTCCCCCCACGTCTGGGCACCCTCTTTCATGAGCAAAACAGTCGAGACCGAAGGCGCTCTCGAGACCCGAGGCATCGAACAGGTCCCCGACCACGAGCGCACCGCGAAGACCCGTGAGCTGTTCCCCACCTGGGTCGGTGCGAACATCAGCGTGCTGCTGCTGACGATGGGCGCGAGCCTCGTCGTCGCGTACCACCTGAACATCTGGCAGGCCCTCGTCGTCGCGGTGTCCGCGCCGATCGTGTCGTACGGCCTGGTCGGGCTGATCGGCATCGCGGGCAAGCGGGGCGGAGCGCCCGGCATGGCGCTCTCGCGCGCCGTCTTCGGACAGCGCGGCAACCTGCTGCCGGGTTCGCTGATCTGGGTGGCCCGCTGGGGCTGGGAGACGATCAACGCGGTGACCGGCGCCTACGCGATGCTCACCATCCTGGACATCCTGTTCGGCATCCGGGCGAACAGCGTGCTGGACATGGTCACGCTGCTGGTGTTCGTCGTCGCGACCTTCGCGATCTCGGGGCTCGGCATCAACGCCGTGCAGAAGTGCAACAAGTACGCCACCTATCTGTTCGGCGTGTTCTCGGTGCTCGTCCTCGGCTACCTGGTGGCGAACACCGACTGGTCGAAGGTCATGGACCACAGCGCCGGCTCGACGGCCGCGGTGATCACCGGCATCGGCATGATCGCCGCCGGCGGTGTCAGCTGGATCCCGTCCGCGCCGGACTTCACCCGCTACCTGCCGCGCACGGCCTCGTCGAAGGCGATCGTGGGCACGGCGGTGGGCGGCGCGGGTGTCGTCGTCCTGCCGATGGTGCTGATGGGCGCGGTCATGGCGGTGTCCACGCCGGATCTGGCGTCGGCGAGCGACCCGGTGTCCTTCCTCGGCGAGATCCTGCCGACGTGGATCGCGGTGCCGTACCTGTGCATCGCGCTGATCGGCATGCTGCTGATCAACTCGATGTCGATGTACTCGGCCGGGTTCACCGCGCAGACCCTCGGCTTCAAGGTGCCGCGCCACTGGGCGGTCTCGGTCAACGCCGTGATCTCGCTGATCTTCGGCGGGGTGCTGATGCTGGTGGCGACGAGCTTCATGGGCTCGTTCATCGCCTTCCTGTCCCTGCTGGCGGTCGCCTTCTCCGCCTGGGTGGGCGTCTTCGGCGCGGACATGCTGCGCCGCACGGAGTACGACGCCCGCGCGATGGCCGACACCACCCGCACCAGCGCCTACTGGTACCGGGGCGGCTTCTCCCCCGCGGCCGTGGCCGCGTGGGCGATCGGCCTGGTCTCGGGTCTGATGTTCACCACCTCGGACTGGTTCACCGGCCCGCTCGCGAAGAACAACGTCATCGGCGAGTACGGCCTCGGCTGGGTCGCCACGATCGTGATCTCGGGCCTGCTGTACCTCGCCCTGCCGAAGCCGGCCGTGACCACCCCGGCACGGACCGAGGAGCCGGCCGAGGAGCCCGTGACCGCGGGCGTCTGACCGGGGCCGGCCGGAGCGGCCGCCCTGTGCCCGCGCGGGTCGTCCACGAGTCCGCCTTCCTCGTCATAGCAATCTGACGCTTCGTCAGCTACCGTCCCCCTCCACCGCTCTTCGCACCGGAGGGGGACTTCGCATGCCCGTCACGGTCGTACGTTTCAATCTCGTCGAGCCCGGCGCCACGCCCGCCTCCCTCGCCGCCCGGTACCGGACCGCCCTGGAGATGGCCGCGTACGCGGACGAGCACGGGATCACCACCGTGCAGACCGAGGAGCACCACGGCGCGGGCAACAACTGGCTGCCGTCGCCGTTCACCTTCGCTGGCGCGGTGTTCGGGGCCACCCGCCGGATCGCGGTGACGGTGTCGGCGGTGATCGGCCCGCTGCACGACCCGCTGCGGCTGGCCGAGGACATCGCCGTACTGGACCTGCTCAGCGGCGGCCGCCTGGTGACCGTGGCCGGGATCGGCTACCGGCCCGAGGAGTACGAGCTGTTCGGCGTCGACTGGAAACGGCGCGGCCGGCTCCAGGACGAGCTGCTGGAGACGCTGCTGAAGGCGTGGTCGGGCGCGGAGTTCGCGTACCGGGGCCGCCGGGTGCGGGTCACTCCGCGTCCGTTCACCGATCCGCATCCGCTGCTGCTGGTCGGCGGCTCCTCCAGGGCTGCCGCCCGCCGGGCCGCCCGGCTGGGCCTGCCGTTCTTCCCGAGCGCGCACCTGCCGGAGCTGGAGGCGTACTACAAGGAGCAGCTCACCGCGTACGGCACCGAGGGCTGGACGATGATGCCGGCCGCCGAGACCCCTCTCCTCCACCTCGCCGAGGACCCGGACCGGACCTGGGCCGAGTACGGCGAGCACTTCCTGCACGAGGCCCGGACGTACGCCTCCTGGCAGTCGGACCAGATCCGCTCGGCGGTGAGGTCCGCGGCGACCTCGGTCGCGGAACTGCGCGCGGAGGGTGTGTACCGGATCCTCACCCCGCAGGAGTGCGTCGCCCAGCGGCTGGACAGCCTGGTCCTCCATCCGCTTGCGGGCGGCATGCCCCTGGAGGAGGGCTGGCGAAGCCTGCGTCTGCTCGCGGAGCGGGTGATCCCGGCGCTGGAGGGGTGAGGCGTGCGGGGCGGAGGCGGCCGCCGCGTCCCGGGTCCCGGCTCGGCTGCCGGCAGGGGGACCGGGCCGAAGCGGGCGAGAGGTACGGCCGGACGATCCGTGAAGCTCCGTGATCGGTGAAGCTTCGTGATCGGTGAAGCCTGGGTGATCGGTGGAGGAGAGGCTGCGGCCGTTCCGGAACAAGGCGGGTCCGGCGCACGGTGCGGGCGGACGACCGTGTGCGCGGCGCTCGCCGGCGCCCTGAACGGCTTGGGTGCGCTGGCGCCCGACCACGCCACGAAGACCCGGCCGGAGCGTCGCGGCTCCGCGTCCGTGGCGTTGGAGGCGCCGCCACCGGACCGGGCGCGGGCAGGGCAGGTGTCGCGGCCCCTTGCGGGCGGCCCGTGGGCGGCGGCACCGCTCTTCCGTTCGCGAGCAGGGGCTCGGGCGGTCGCGTCCCCGGTGGGAGCGTCGGCACGCGGGAGGCGGTCCGGGCGGCCCCGGCACGCGCCAGTGATGCGACACCGCCGCCCCCGATCCGGGCGGTGGCCGGGATCGGGGGCGGCGGACGGTACGAGGAGAGGGGCAGCGGGGACTTGGCCCTTCTCCCCGAGTACGGGGGGCCGGTCAGCCCATCTCCTCCAGCGCCTTGCCCTTCGTCTCCTTGACGAACTTGAGGACGAACGGGATGGAGAGCGCGGCGAAGATCGTGTAGATCACGTACGTGCCGGAGAGGTTCCAGTCGGCCAGCGACGGGAAGCTCGCGGTGATGGCCCAGTTGGCGATCCACTGCGCGGAGGCGGCGACGCCGAGGGCGGCGGCGCGGATCCGGTTCGGGAACATCTCGCCGAGGAAGACCCAGACCACCACGCCCCAGGACAGGGCGAAGAAGAGGACGAAGATGTGGGCGGCGATCAGGGCGACCCAGCCCTGCGTGGCCGGGAGCTTGCCGTCGACCAGGTTGTAGGAGAACGCCCAGGCCTCGAGGCCGAGACCGATGACCATGCCGACCGAGCCGATGAGGGCGAGCGGCTTGCGGCCGATGCGGTCCACGAAGATCATCGCGATCACGGTGCCGACGATGTTGATGATCGACGTCGTGAAGGAGTAGAAGAACGACTCCGTCGGGTCGACGCCGACCGACTGCCACAGCGTCGAGGAGTAGTAGAACGCGACGTTGATGCCGACGAACTGCTGGAAGACCGACAGGCCGATACCGACCCAGACGATCGGCTTGAAGAAGAAGGAGCCGCCGAGCAGGTCCTTGAAGGTCGACTTGTGCTCGCGCTTCATGGCGCGCTCGATCTCGGTGACGCGGGCGTCCAGGTCGATCTTGTCGCCCTCGACCTCCTTGAGCACCTCACGGGCGCGCTCGTTGCGGCCGACCTCGATCAGGAAGCGCGGCGACTCGGGGATCGCGAAGGAGAGCAGACCGTACAGGACCGCCGGGACCACCATGACGCCGAGCATGACCTGCCAGGCCTCGAGGCCCATCAGCTTGCCGCGCTGGTTGCCGCCCGCCGCGTTCAGGATGGCCCAGTTGACGAGCTGGGAGACGGCGATGCCGACCACGATCGCGGCCTGCTGGAAGGAACCGAGACGGCCGCGGTACGCGGGCGGGGCGACCTCGGCGATGTAGGCGGGGCCGATGACCGAGGCCATGCCGATGGCGAAGCCGCCGATGATGCGCCAGAAGGCGAGGTCCCACAGGGCGAACGGCAGCGCGGAGCCGACGGCGCTGATCGTGAAGAGGACCGCGGCGATCTGCATGCAGCGGATGCGGCCGATGCGGTCGGCTATGCGGCCGGCCGTGGCGGCGCCGATGGCACAGCCGATCAGGGCGATCGCGATGACCTGCGCGAGGGCCGCCGAGCCGACGTCGTAGCGGTCCCGGATGGCCTCGACGGCGCCGTTGATGACGGAGCTGTCGTAGCCGAACAGGAAACCGCCCATGGCGGCAGCCGCCGCGATGAAGATGACGTGCCCGAGATGTTCGGGATGAGCCGTGTTGGCTCCTGGCTGTGGTGCCTGCGCAGTGCTGGTCACGAAAGACTCCTCGGGCCGCGGCAACGCTGCCGGGGTGGGGTGATCCCTCTCTGGTATCCAGTGGGGCACAACTTCACACCACTGACACCTGAAGGTAAAAGCAACGCTGCAGAGACTATGCCTTCAAGTTTCGAAGTCAATAGTCGGGTTGCTGTGAGCTTCGAGACGCGCCCGAGGGTTTCGTGTTCAATTAGTGAACATAGGGTGAGTGGATCTTGAAAAGGGCGGCTCAGCGCAGCCGCTGGGAGATCACCTTGGACACGCCGTCGCCCTGCATCGAGACGCCGTAGAGCGCGTCGGCGACCTCCATCGTGCGTTTCTGGTGCGTGATCACGATGAGCTGCGAGGCCTCCTGCAGCTCCTGCATGATCCGGATCAGCCGCTGCAGGTTGGTGTCGTCGAGCGCGGCCTCGACCTCGTCCATGACGTAGAAGGGGCTGGGCCGGGCCTTGAAGATCGACACCAGCAGCGCCACGGCCGTCAGCGAGCGTTCACCACCCGAAAGCAGGGAGAGCCGCTTGACCTTCTTGCCCGGCGGGCGCGCCTCGACGTCCACGCCCGTGGTGAGCATGTTGTCGGGGTCGGTCAGGACGAGCCGTCCCTCGCCGCCCGGGAACAGCCGGCCGAAGACGCCCTCGAACTCGCGGGCCGTGTCCCGGTAGGCCTCCGTGAACACCTGCTCGACGCGCTCGTCGACCTCCTTCACCACCTGGAGCAGGTCGGCGCGGGTCTTCTTCAGGTCCTCCAGCTGCTCGCTGAGGAACTTGTGCCGCTCCTCCAGCGCCGCGAACTCCTCCAGCGCCAGCGGATTGACCTTGCCCAGCTGCTGGTACGCGCGCTCCGCGGCCTTCAGCCGCTTCTCCTGCTCGGCGCGTACGAAGGGCCGGGGCTGGTTGCGGGGGTGCTCGGGATCGTCGGGCAGCTGCTCGCCGTCGGCGGGGGGTGAGGGCGGCACGGGCTGGTCCGGCCCGTACTCCGACACCAGGCCGGCCGGTTCGACACCCAGTTCCTCCAGCGCCTTGGTCTCCAGCTGCTCCATGCGCAGCCGCTTCTCGGCGCCGAGGACCTCCCCGCGGTGCACCGAGTCCGTCAGTTTGTCGAGCTCGGACTTCAGTTCGCGGCCGGTCGTGCGGGCGACGGCCAGCTCCTGCTCCCGCCGCGCCTTGGCGGCCTCGGCCACGGCGCGTTCCCGCTCGGCACGGGCGAGCGACACCTCGACGTGCGCCAGCAGCTGCCGGGCGCCGGAGGCGACGGCCTCCGCCACGGCCGCCTCGTGCCGCAGCCGGGCCCGGCGCTGCTCGGCACGCGCGCGTGCCTCGCGTTCGGCGCGGGCGGCCCGGTCGAGCGAGTCGGCCCGGCCCGAGAGCCCCTTGACCCGCTCCTCGTGGGTACGGACCTGGAGACGGGCCTCCATCTCGGTCTGCCGGGCGTTGGCACCGTCGGCGGCGAGCCGGTCCCGCGCCGAGGTGTCCGGCTCGTCGTCGACCGGCATCTCCTCGGCCACGGCCAGCCGCTCGGCCAGTTCCTCGGCGTCCCGCACGGCCTTGTCCAGCGCCTCCTGCGCCCGCGCGGCCGCAGCCGCGGACCGCTCGGCCTCACCGGCCGCGCCACGCGCCTGTCCGGCGAGCCTGCCGAGCTGCTGGGCCACGGCCGACTTCTCCCGGTCGGCGGCCCGGCGCCGCTCCCCCACCTCGTCGACGAGGGCCGCCGCCCGCGTCCGCCGCTCGGCCGCCGCCTCCTGCTCCTCGGCCAGCGCCTCGCACCGCACCGCCAGCTCCGCGAGCTCGGCGGCGGCCTCGTCCACGGAGGCCTGCACCTCCAGCAGGCTGGGCGCGCCGGCCGAGCCGCCGTGCGCGAAGTGGGCGCCGAGCAGATCGCCCTCGGCGGTCACCGCGGTCAGCTCCGGGTGGGCGTAGACCAGCTCCTCGGCGTCCTCCAGAGTGGCGACGACGACGATGCCGCGCAGCAGACGGCGGACGGCGGGCAGCAGTTCGGCGGGGCCCCGCACGAGCTGCGCGGCGGGGGTCGCCGAGCCGGGCGGCCGGCCGGCCGCTCCGTCGTCGTGGCCGGCCGCGCCGTTCCCCGCGTCCCCGTGGGGCATCTCCGGGTCGCCCGCCAGCAGCAGGGCCGCCCGGCCGCCGTCCTGTTTGCGGAGCAGACGGATCGCGTCCGCCGCCGAGGCCGGGGTCGTCACGGCGACGGCGTCGGCCGCGGCGCCGAAGGCGGCGGCGAGGGCCACCTCGTGGCCGGGGGTCACGGTCAGCAGTTCGGCGGCCGGACCGAGGACGCCGGTGAGGCGATCGCGTGCGCCGAGCAGTATGCCGGTGCCGTCCTTGCGGCGCAGGCCCAGCGCCAGCGCCTCGTGGCGGGCCCGGGTCGCGGCGCGTTCTCGTTCCGCCGCGGTGGCCGCCTCCCGTGCCGCGCCGAGCGCCGCCTCGGCCTCGGCGAGCTGCCTCCTGGCCGCCTCGTGCCGCTCGGCGAGGTCCGCGTCGTCGGCGTCCAGGCCGTCGACCTCGGTCTGCAGGGCCTCGTACTCCTCCTGGGCCCGTACGGCCCGCTCCTGGGCCTCGTCCCGGGCCGTGGCCAGCCGGTCGATCTCGGCCTGGGCGGAGGCGGCGCGCGAGCGGGCCGCGTTGACCTGCCCGGACAGCCGGGCCAGTCCCTCACGGCGGTCGGCGATGGCGCGGGCCGCGTCCTTGAGCCGGCGCTCCTCGACGGCCAGCTCCCGTTCCAGTTCGGCGCGGTGGGCGACCGTGTCGTCCAGGGCGTGCTGGGCCGCCTCAAGGGCGGCTTCCAGTTCCGCCTCCTGCTCGCGGACGCGGGCGGCCTCGCGCTCCAGGTCCTCGGGGTCGCGGCCGCGCCGCTCCTCGGGGGGCGCGGAGGTGGCGCTCTTCACCCGGGCGTCGGCCAGGGAGACGGTGCCGCGGACCCGTTCGGCCAGCTGGGACAGCTCGTACCAGGTCTGCTGGCCGCGCTGGAGCCGGGGCGTGAGCTGCCGTACCTCGTCCTCGAGCAGGGACTCGCGGTGCACAGCCTTCCTCAGCTCGTGTTCGGCGCTCTCCTTGCGCTCCTTCAGGGCGGCCTCGTCGGCGATCTCGGCCTTGAGCGCTCGGCGCAGCCGTACGAGGTCGTCGGCGAGCAGGCGCAGCCGGGCGTCGCGGAGGTCCGCCTGGATGACGGCGGCCCTTCTCGCCACCGCCGCCTGACGTCCGAGGGGTTTGAGCTGACGGCGCAGTTCGTCCGTGAGGTCCTGCACGCGCGCGAGGTTGGCCTGCATCGCGTCGAGCTTCCGGAGCGCCTTCTCCTTGCGCTTGCGGTGCTTGAGGACGCCGGCGGCCTCCTCGATGAAGGCGCGGCGGCCCATGGGGTCGGCGTGCAGCACGGAGTCGAGCTGGCCCTGGCCGACGATGACGTGCATCTCGCGGCCGATGCCGGAGTCGGAGAGGAGTTCCTGGATGTCGAGCAGCCGGCAGGTGTCACCGTTGATCTGGTACTCGCTGCCGCCGTTGCGGAACATGATCCGCGTGATGGTGACCTCGGCGTACTCGATGGGCAGCGCCCCGTCGGAGTTGTCGATGGTCAGGGACACCTCGGCGCGACCCAGCGGCGGGCGGCCGGTGGTGCCGGCGAAGATGACGTCCTCCATCTTGCCGCCGCGCAGGGACTTGGCGCCCTGTTCGCCCATGACCCAGCTGAGCGCGTCCACGACGTTGGACTTGCCCGAGCCGTTCGGGCCGACGACACACGTGATCCCCGGCTCGAACCGGAGGGTGGTCGCCGAGGCGAACGACTTGAACCCGCGGAGGGTCAGGGCCTTGAGGTGCACGCCGCCGGACTCTACCGGGCGCCGCTATCTCACTCCATGAACCCTCGCAACCGCGCGGTTTCGCCCATGAACATGCAGGGCAGACCGTACGTTAAAGAAGGTGAAAGGATGCGCGGGGGAAAGAAAGAAGGGACGCCGAAGCGTCCCTTGCAACTCTGACGGCCGGGTTGCGGTCGTCGGATCAACTGAGCGGTTGATACGGGCAGCCCGATCTTCTGCGACTGCTGTCGTGGAGCGATGCAGTGATCAGGTGAGCGCAGGCTCCGCCTGGTGTGCGTCGATGCTCTCCATGATCCTGTCCTGAGAGGCGGCAGCCGACAGCGCTTCGTTCTCCGCCTGGATCCGTACGAGCTCGGACTCCAGGTCCTGAACGCGCTGCTGCAGCCGTCGCATCTCGGCGAGGAGTCGAGGGTCGGAGCCGCCGACGTAACCGAGAAGCGCCTTTGCCATGATGGATGGTCCTCCACACTGAGTGACCGACCGATGCGGTGTGGGTCGTGAGGGAATCGCACCCGCGGTGCTTGGCACATCGTGGTGTTGCTCTGCTGTTGCTTCATGCCAAACAGCTAAGGTGCGCGGGGCTTTCAGCGTCTCACCAAAAAGTTTGACGGTCAACACGATCACACCCTGTATTGGCGGGCTGACCGGGGCGCGCGGCCGGGAAAACGGCGGCGCTGCGTCTCTTCCGGTGCCCTCAGGGCGTGGTGACCAGCCGACGATCAGCTGTACCAGCGGAGCCTGCCACGCCACGTCGCATCTGGCAACCACCAGGTCGTTTCTGCTCCGCGCATGTGCCGTTGGCAGCTCACCCCGCCTCGGCCTGCGGGTCTGTACAGAAATCGGCTCAGCGGATGGCGAAGCCGTCGTAGCCGCCGCGGGGTGTGTCCCAGATCTCGGTGACTCCTTCTACGCGTCCGGGCGTGTCGTCACCCTGGAGCCAGGCGAGCAGACCCTCGCAGCCGTTCCTCGATCCCTCGGCGACCACCTGGACCCGGCCGTCGGCCAAATTGAGAGCAAAACCACTCAGGCCGCCGATCTCCAGTGCCTTGGCGCGCGTGAACCAGCGGAAACCCACACCCTGCACGCGTCCGCGAACCCAGGCGACCAGTCGTACATCCTCGCTCATGGGTGCAACCTAACCGGCCGATGTCGCTCGGCACACGTCGCGCCCCAACGGCATGCGGTAGCGTCCGCACCCACTACATCTCATATGAAACTCACTCGATCGAGTGGGTTTGGTCGGCCAGGGGGTCACTCGGCACGCCGGCACCGGTCGACCGCGGGCACGAGGAAGAGGGCAAGGACATGGGACGCCACCGACGCTCAGCCGCCGGCCGCGCATCCGAGGGCCGCGCCCCGGGAGCCGCGTACACGCACTCCGCCCCGGGGGGCGACGATCCCCGGCACGCGTCCGCGGGCGGACGGGTGCCGATGGGCATTGCTCCCTATCTCAACCCGGAGGCCTACGCCGAGACGAACGCCCGGGCTCACGCCTACCTGTTCTCGGCCGACGGCAACGGCCACGGCCCGGCCGGATCCGCCCCCGCGGGCGGCGGGTTCACCCCCGCCGGTGTCCCCGCGCCGGGTCACCGGCACCGGAAGAAGGCCGCGCGGCCGGTGCGCACCGGGCTGCTCGGGGTGTCCGCGGCCGTCGCCCTCGGCACGGTCGCCGTGGCCACCGGAGTGGTGCCGGGTCTGCAGGACTACCGGCTCGGCGGCGGTACGCACACCACGGGCGGTGACCGAATACAGGCGGCCGACTCCCCCAGCAACACCGCCAGCGAGCAGGGGGGCACCTCGGGCAGCGCCGACAGCCCCGACGGCCCGGCCGCGGGCGGGAACAACGGGCGATCGCAGCCCGGCACCCCCGCCGCCCCCGCTTCCTCGTCCCCCTCTTCCTCCCCTTCCTCCCCTTCGTCTCCTTCTCCGTCGTCGCCCTCCGCCTCGAAGCCGGCGCGCGAGACCTCCCCGTCGCGCACGACTCCCGGAAAGCCCGCACCGTCGAGGCCGAAGACCACCCCGTCGCGTACGGCGACCAAGGCGCCCAGTGCCTCCACCGCCCCGGGCCCGGTGTCGACGGAGGCCGCCGCCGAGGCGGAGGTGCTGAAGCTGGTCAACGAGGAGCGGGCGAAGGTCGGGTGCAGCGCCCTGGCGGCGAACTCCTCGCTGGCGCGACTGGCCGGCGCCTTCAGTGACGACATGGCCGCGCGGGACTTCTTCGACCACACCGACCCGGACGGCGCCACCCCGTGGGACCGGGCCGCGAAGGCGGGCATCACCGACCTCGGCGGCGAGAACATAGCCCGCGGCCAGGCGTCGGCGGCGGCCGTGATGGAGGCCTGGATGAACAGCCCGGGCCACCGCGCCAACATCCTGAACTGCGACTACAAGACCCTCGGCGTCGGCGTCCACGTGGGCCAGGGCGGCCCCTGGTGGACGCAGGACTTCGGCTACTGAGATTCTCGCAGGTCAGCGCTCTATGAGGTCTCCTGGGCCGTCTCAGGACCGTCAGCGGTAGCCGAGTCAGCCCCGAAGACCGCATCGACGGCGGCCCGGGTCCGGGGCGCGCTGGGTGGCCCTGTCCGGAGTACGTCCAGTGGGCGAGCACCAGCGTGGAGCCCTCACCGCGGTAGTGCCCCGTCGATCGAACTCACAAGTCGCTGATCGAGAAGGCAACCGAGGTCGCGCAACTTGTGGGGGGATCCTGGCCTTGCTCGTCCTCCTGTGCACCCCGTTGGCACCTCGCGCCTTCTCATAGGCGTGCCCCACGCGTTCCCTGAGAGGCGGTGGCCGAGGGGGAACAACGGGGACGACGGGCCGGCAGGTCAGCAGAAGGCCAGCTCAGCAGCGCTCACGTACGTGATCCCTCCAGCTAGACGGGGGCTCACCGGGACTGCTGGTTCACGACGTCTGCTGCACATCCAGGGCCTGTCCGACGGGGCGCATCACCGCCCCCGCACCCGCCGGCACTGTCACCCGATTGGCTCAACACGACGTGCCACCCACATGGGTGAAGATCAAGCTGAATAGTGTTCCAACAGAGGCAATCCGTGAAAGGCGAACCAAATGCGCATTCGACGAAGCCTCGCCGCCGTCATCACCACGGCAGCCCTCGCCGGACTCGGCCTGACAGGCGCCGCCACCGCCACCGCCGCCACCCACGCCGCCCCCACCGGCGCCGCCCCGACCGTGGGTGAGTGCGAGAAGGGCGGCGGAACAGTTGATTGGGCGACCTGGACCTGCAAGGGCGGAACGTACGACGGGCAAAAGATCGACTGACCCTCGCAAAGCGCCCCGCAGCCACGCGCCGCGGGGCGCTCCCACGCGAGCGTAGCCGGGAGAGTCGCAGGGACTGTGCCGACCCGTCGGGCACGCTCAAAGAGGCGCGAGAGGTCGCGGCCGGCACGCGGCCGGCACGTCGGACTCCGAGTGCGCACACATGGCGGACTCGTACTTCGAGGCCTTCCTGAGCGACACGGATGGTGTGCCGGCAGGGTCCGAGCGGGACGTCAGCGCACTCACGGAGTCGCCCTCGGACGAACGGGTGCTCCACATCGTGGAGCGGGTCGTTCTGGCCCTCAACGAGGTCTACGAACGGCACGAAAGCAGCGGCTGGCGCTCGTCGCTGCCGCGCTCCGCGCTCGCGAGCGGAGCGATCCGTGCGGACAGGAACCGCTCGATCGCCCGCACATCGCCGAGATCGACGTCCGCCGCGTAGACCAGAGCGGGTCGCCGCCGCGCACGCCCTTGCGAGGGTTCCACGTCCGGAGCGTAGCCACCGGCCGGCACCACCGATGTCGCCCGGGCCGCCTCACGGCTCGCCCCCGGCCGGCGAGAAAGGGCCGCCGCATGGGGTGCGGCGGCCCTTTCTCCGGGTCCGGCCCGGTGGTTCGCCGGCGCGCCGCGTCAGCGGATGATGATCACCACGGGGACGGAGCTGTAGGGATAGCCGGCGAACGGATAGAACCCCGTGGCTCCGAGTGTGCCGAAGCCGCAGTTGTTGAAGCCGCGGTTGAAGCCCGCACCGAAGCGGCATCCGCCGTGCGTCTGGACGCTTGGTGACAGCGACCGGACGCTGTCCGTGGTCACCGCGGCTGACGCCGGGTTCGCGACCGCGACCGTTCCGGCGACGGCACCGCCCGCGAGGACGGCGGCGGCCAGGGTTCGCATGACCGGGTTGCTGCGCATATGTCGGCCTCCTTCACCCCGAGATATCCACACCCCTCCGGTATCTCCGCTCACACCAGGTAACACCCGTTCGACGGAACGTACCACCCAGGCGATCCCGAGCCCCGGGATTCCGGGCCCGGGGCCGGGGTGCCGGATCCGTCGCCGGGCCCGTCACCGCGCCCGGAGCCGCCCTACGCGGCGGCGCGCCCGCGCGCGAACAGCAGCGCGGTCTCCGCCACGCGGCGGCCGAGGTGCTCGGCCGTGGCGATGTCGGCCTTGTGGACGCCCTCGGGACCCTGGTCGTTGTTGCTCTGCGCGGCGGCGCCGGCGAAGAAGCCGAGGCGGTTGAGGTCGTTCTCCGAGGCGGTGCTGCTGTTCCAGCCGGGCAGCAGGCCGAGGTTGACCCAGTGCATACCGTGCTGGGCGGCGAGCGTCTGGAAGAACTGCAGGGTGTGCAGCTTGTCGCCGCTCTTCGAGGCCGAGTTCGTGAAGCCGGCCGCCAGCTTGTCCTTCCAGTCCTGGCCGAACCAGCGCCGCGAGCTCGCCTCGGCGAAGACGTGGAAGGCACCGGAGGCGGTGCCCATGTAGGTGGGCGAACCGAAGACGATCGCGTCCGAGCGGTCCAGCGTCTCCCACTGCTCGTCGGTGATGTCGTCGACCTTGATCAGGTGCACCTCGGCACCCGCGTCCGCCGCGCCCGCACGGACGGCCTCGGCGAGGACGGCGGTGTGGCCGTAACCGGAGTGGTAGGCGATGGAAACGACAGGGTAGGACATGACACTCCTTGGAAGGGGCAGCTCAAAAGCAATAACCAAAGGAAAGCACTAGCTAGAAGTTAGTGCAACCTGGCAGGTGGCGCTGCGCGCGCGTACCCTTTCCGATATGACCGCCATCGCCCCGGACCACGACGACCTCGCCTACAACGTCTTCGCCAAGGCCTGCCCGTCACGCGGCACGCTGGAGCACGTCACGGGCCGCTGGGGCGGACTGACGCTCGGCGCGCTGCACGAGGGCTCGCTGCGCTTCAACGAGCTGCGCCGCCGGGTCGACGGTGTGAGCGAGAAGATGCTGTCCCAGACACTGCACGCGCTGGAGCGCGACGGACTGGTGCACCGCGAGGCGCAGCCGACGAACCCGCCCCGCGTGGACTACGAACTCACCCCCCTGGGCCGCCAGGTCGCCGAGCGCCTGCTGGCGCTCATCCACTGCGTGGAGGGTGCGATGGACGACGTGCTCGCGTCCCGTGCGCGTTACGACGAGACGCGCGGCGGCCTCTGACACTTCGGGCAGAAGTAGCTGGAGCGGTTCATCCAGGGCCGGCGGCGGATGGGGGTGCCGCACCGCTTGCAGGGCAGGCCCTCACGGCCGTACGCGTCCAGGGAGCGATCGAAGTAGCCCGACTCGCCGTTGACGTTGACGTACAGGCTGTCGAAGCTGGTGCCGCCGACGGCGAGGGCCGCGTTCATCACGTCCCGTACGTGGCCCAGGAGTTCGGTGACGACCGGGCCGGTGAGGTTCGCCGTCGGCCGCTCGTAGTGGAGGCGGGCGCGCCAGAGGGCCTCGTCCGCGTAGATGTTGCCGACCCCGCTGATCAACGACTGGTCAAGCAGGGCCCGTTTGACGGTCGTGCGCTTGCGGCGCAGGGCCTGCCGGAACGCTTCCTCGTCGAACAGCTCGTCGAGGGGGTCGCGGGCGATGTGCGCGATGACGTCGGGCAGCCCGTCGGGGGTGTTCTCGTGCAACGACAGTCCGCCGAAAGTGCGTTGGTCGACGAAGCGCAGTTCCGTGCCGAGGGAGTCGGCGAACCGGATCCGGATGCGCAGGTGCTTCTCGTCGGGCACCTCGTGCGGCTGCACCAGCAGCTGGCCGCTCATGCCGAGGTGCGCGAGGACGGACTCGTTCGTCTCCTCCAGCGGCAGCCACAGGTACTTGCCGCGACGGCTGGGGGTGCCGATGTGCTTGCCCTTGAGCCGGTGCGCGAAGTCGTCGGCGCCCGCCACGTGCCGGCGGACGGCGCGCGGGTGCAGCACCTCGACCTCGGCGACGGTGCGATGGGCGGCCCATCGCTCCAGACCGCGCCGGACCACCTCGACCTCGGGCAACTCGGGCATCGGGACCCCCGTACACAGCGGTGGATGAGCCGAACGCCCGCCCCGTCGGGAACGGTGGGGCGGGCGTCCGGATACTGCTCTCTTCGTCAGGCGGAGGCGGACGACGGGTTGCCGTCCTTCGCAGCGGCCTCTTCGACCGCCTTGGCGCGCTCGTCCGCGGCTGCCCGGATGGACCGCCAGGCGGACTCGGCGGCCTGCTGCTCCGCCTCCTTCTTGCTGCGGCCGGTGCCGGTGCCGTACGAGACGCCTCCGACGCGGGCAGCAGCAGTAAAGGTCTTCTCGTGATCGGGACCGGTCTCCGAGACCAGGTACTCGGGCACGCCGAGCCCCTCGATCGCGGTGAGCTCCTGGAGACTGGTCTTCCAGTCCAGGCCGGCTCCGAGGTTCGAGGACTTCTCGATCAGCGGGTCGAAGAGCCGGTGCACCAGCTCCGAGGCCGCGTCGAGGCCCTGGTCGAGATAGACCGCGCCGATCACCGCTTCCAGGGTGTCGGCGAGAATGGACGCCTTGTCCCGGCCGCCCGTGCCCTCTTCACCACGGCCGAGCCGGATGAAGGAGCCCAGGTCGAGGCCACGACTGACCTCCGCCAGCGCACGCGAGTTGACCACCGCGGCCCGCAGCTTGGCCAGCTGGCCCTCGGGCAGGTCGGGGTGGGTGCGGTACAGCGTGTCCGTGACGACGAGGCCGAGCACGGAGTCCCCGAGGAACTCCAGTCGCTCGTTCGTCGGCAGACCGCCGTTCTCGTACGCGTACGAACGGTGGGTCAGCGCACGCACCAGAAGGGCGGACTCGAGCTGATAGCCGAGCCGCCCTTCCAGAAGCGTGTGGGACGAGGCCTGGTTGTCCACCTTCTTCTTGGCGGGTACGTCCGCCTTGGCGTCTTCCGCCCTCTTGGGACTGGACACAGTGCCTCTCACCAGCCCGCTCAGACTTCGAGGACCTGGCGCTTGTTGTAGGTGCCGCAAGACGGGCACGCGATGTGCTGCTGCTTGGGCTCGTGGCAGCGCTCGCACGCAACCAGGGTGGGGACCGCAGCCTTCCACTGCGACCGGCGGTGGCGCGTGTTGCTGCGCGACATCTTCCGCTTCGGAACAGCCACGGCTACTTCTCCTGCTTCTCGTCGACGCCCGCTTCCGCGTCAGCGCCGCTCATCTCGTCCTTCTCGCCGTCTTCAGGTGAACCGGCGAGTCCCTGCAAAGCCGCCCAACGGATGTCGACGGCGTCGTGGTGGTGGTCCGGGTCGTCCGCGAGCCGCACTCCGCACTCGGAGCACAGGCCCGGGCAGTCTTCCTGGCACACCGGCTGCATCGGCAGTGCGAGCACCACCGCATCGCGCAGCAGAGGTTCGAGGTCGAACAAGCCGTCCTCGAGGTAGAACCTGTCCTCGTCGTCCTCGGCGTCGTCGCCCGGTTCCGCGATCACGCGGCCCCGGTCGTCGGCGTCAGGGTACGAGAACAGCTCCTGGAAGTCCGTTTCGAGCTCCAGCCCGACCGGCTCCAGACACCTTACGCACTCCCCCTCGGCCTGTGCACGGGCGGTGCCTGTGACGAGCACACCTTCCATGACCGACTCGAGTCGGAGTTCGAGCTCCACCGGGGCGCCCTGCGGCACTCCGATGACACCCGGGATGCCGAGATCGGCCGGGGCGTCGATCGTGCGGGTCAGGCGCTGCAGCGCGCCAGGACGCCGACCCAGCTCGTGCGTGTCGAACACGAAGGGGTTGCGGTGGTCGAGGCGGGCGTTGGAGGCCATTCCTGCTTTCGATCTTCTGAACTCGAGGGGACGCCACCCGACGGTGTTCCGGGCAGCGGTGATCGCGGACATACGCGCGACCGAAGAGCCAGGATACTGGACCTTTCGCTCAGGGCCCAATCCGGTACGGCTCCGGCTGCTACTGCAGGCCCCGGCCCTGCTCGTACGCCCTCAGCTGCTCCGCGCTGATCATGCTCGTGTCGAAGAGGCTGGCCTCGTCGAGGTCGTAGCCCTGCTGGGAGTGCTGATGGGCCTGCTGCTGCGCCTGGTGGGGGTCGTAGGCGGGCTGCTGGGCGTCGTACCCCTGGTAGGCGTAGGGGTCGGCCTGCTGGTAGCCGTACGGGTCCTGCTGCTGGGCATAGTCCGGCTGCTGCGGGAAGCCCGCGTACGGGTCCGGCTGCTGCGGGACGGGATCGCCTCCCGCCGGACCGTAGCCGGGGGCGGGGGCGTAGGCCGGCTGCGGCTCGTACGACGGCTCCGGCTGCCGCGGCGCGGGGCGCTCGGCCGGGGTGTCGGCGAAGTCCGCGAGGTCGGCGAGGTAGTCGGCGTCACTGGAGTGCTGGAAGGTCGTGGTGTCGTCGGCGAGGGCGCCGAGGTCGTCCGTGGCGATCCGGCCGTGCAGCTTCTGCCGGCCCCGCCCGACGGCCTCCAGGGTCTTGGCGAGGACCGCCTCGAAGGCGCCGAGCTTGACGTCGACGTACGCGTCGGCGTTGTGCCGCAGGGTCTCGGGGTCCTGGCTGCGCTCGGGGGCGTCCTCGTCCTCGTAGCCGTTCTCGTCCAGGCCGGGGCCGGTGCCGAGCAGCTTCTCGCGGCCGCGGCCGACCGAGCCGAGCGTCTTGGTGAGGACGACCTCGAAGTTGGCGAGCTTGGAGTCGACGTAGTCGTCGGCCTCGGCGCGGACCTCGTCGGCCTCCTTGCGGGCTTCCTCGAGGATCCGGTCGCCCTCGGCCTTGGAGCGGCGGGCGATCTCCGTGTCGGAGATCAGCGAGCCGCGGTGGGCGTGCGCGTCGGAGATGATCCGGTCGGCCTCGGCGCGGGCCTGCTCGACCATCTGCTCACGGTCGCCGATCAGTTCCTGCGCCTGTGCGAGGGAGCCGGGCAGGGCCTGGCGCACCTCGTCCAGCATCGCGAGCAGCTCGGCACGGTTGATCACGCAGGACGCCGACATGGGCATGCCCCGGGCGCCTTCCACCGCGGAGACGATCTCGTCGAGCTTCTTCTGCACGTCCACCTGTGCTCGCCACTCTCTACAGCCGGGTTGGAGACGGACGGGACGACTGTAGCCCCATCAGTCCTTGCGCAGGCGCGTGTTCAGGGCGTCCAGGATCTGGGCGGGCACCAGGTGGGAGACGTCCCCGCCCCAGGCCGCGACCTCCTTGACCAGGGAGGAGGAGAGGAAGCTGTAGGTGGGGTTGGTGGGCACGAACAGCGTTTCGACGCCCGTGAGGCCGTTGTTCATCTGGGCCATCTGCAGCTCGTAGTCGAAGTCGCTGACCGCGCGCAGGCCCTTGACGATGGCCGGGATGTCGCGCTGCTTGCAGAAGTCGACGAGGAGGCCGTGGAAGGCCTCGACCCGGACGTTGCCGTACTCGGCGGTGACCTCGCGGATCAGCTCGATCCGCTCCTCGATCGCGAACAGGCCCTTCTTGGACTGGTTGATCATCACCGCCACGTAGACCTCGTCGTACAGACGGGAGGCTCGGGCAATGATGTCGAGGTGTCCGTTGGTGATCGGGTCGAACGACCCGGGACAGACGGCGCGGCGCACTTGTGATCCCTCGCTCTCCGGTCCGGTCATCGTGCGTCTTCGCACGTAGAGGCGGCGCGACCGTACCAAAACGTTCCCTCGCCGTAGCGACGGGACCGGATCGCCTCGAAGCCGTCCGGCCAGTGGAATTCGCCGCCTCTGGTGCTGCGCTCCACGGTGACGAGGGCTTCCCCGGCGAGCCAGCCTTCCGTGCGGAGTGTGAGCAGAATCTCCCGAAGATCGTCGTCGGTGACGGCGTACGGAGGATCGAGGAAGACGAGGTCGTACGGATCGGCCGGGGGTGCGGTTCTGATGATCTGTTCCGCTTTGCCCGCCCGTACCTCCGCGCCCGGCAGACCGAGGGCGCGGACGTTCTCCCGGACGATGCGGGCCGCGCGTGCGTCCGCCTCCACCAGGAGGGTGTGGCCGGCGCCCCGGGACAGGGCCTCCAGGCCCACGGCTCCGGAACCGGCGTAGAGGTCCAGGACCCGCTCGCCGTCCAAGGGACCGCCCAGCAGGGACTGCCAGGTGGAGAAGAGGCCCTCGCGCGCTCGGTCCGAGGTCGGCCGGGTGCCGGTGCCTGGCGGAACGGCCAGCCGGCGTCCACCGGCTGCGCCGGCGATCACGCGGGTCATTTCGGGTCCTTCGTCATGGGCGGCTTCAGCGGCTGTACGGGGTAAGTCTGGCAGGCGGACGTACGGCACGCGTCTCGCCGGGCTCCGTACGCGAGGGCGGCACCCTCGTGGTCCGGCTCGCGTGCCACTGCCCGGGTGCCGCCGCCGGCTGCGGCGTCAGCCCTTCTCCAGGTACTGCTCCCGCTCCTCGTCCAGGAGGGCGGCCAGGGCCGTGCGCAGGCCGGGGAGGCGCTCCAGTTCGGGGTCCGCCGCCACGAGGGACGCCGCCTCCTCCCGCGCCTGGGCGATGACCTCCTCGTCCTCGATGACCGCGAGGACCCGGAGGCTGGAGCGGGCGCCGGACTGGGCCTGGCCGAGGACGTCGCCCTCGCGGCGCTGTTCCAGGTCGATGCGGGAGAGCTCGAAGCCGTCGAGGGTGGAGGCGACGGCGTTCAGGCGCTGGCGGGCCGCGCTCGCCTCGGGCATCTCGCTGACCAGGAGGCACAGGCCGGGCGCCGCGCCACGGCCGACCCGGCCGCGCAGCTGGTGGAGCTGGGAGACGCCGAAACGGTCGGCGTCCATGATCACCATGGCGGTGGCGTTGGGGACGTTGACGCCCACCTCGATGACGGTCGTGGCGACCAGGACGTCGGTCTCGCCCGCGGCGAAGCGGCGCATCACCGCGTCCTTGTCGTCGGGGTGCATACGGCCGTGCAGCACCTCGACCCGCAGGCCCTGGAGGGGGCCGCTGTTCAGCTGGCCGGCGACGTCCAGGACGGCGAGCGGGGGCCGCTTCTCCGCCTCGTCCTCGGCGGACTTCTTCCGCCCGGCCTTCTTGGGGTCGTCCTCCTCGTCCCCGATGCGGGGGCAGACGACGTACGCCTGGTGGCCGTTCGTGACCTCCTCGCGGACCCGCTCCCAGGCGCGGGCAAGGAAGTGCGGCTTGTCGGCGGCGGGCACGACGTGGCTGGCGATCGGGGACCGGCCGGCCGGGAGCTGGTCGAGGACGGAGGTCTCCAGGTCCCCGAAGACCGTCATGGCGACCGTGCGCGGGATGGGCGTGGCCGTCATGACGAGCAGGTGCGGGGGCTGCTTGCCTTTGCCCCGGAGGGCGTCGCGCTGTTCGACGCCGAAGCGGTGCTGTTCGTCGACGACGACCAGGCCGAGGTCGTGGAACTGGATCTTGTCCTCGATGAGGGCGTGTGTGCCGATGACCAGGCCGGCCTCGCCGGTGGCCAGGTCGAGCAGGGCGCGGCGGCGGGCGGCGGCGCCCATGGAGCCGGTGAGCAGGACCACCTTGGTGGCGTGCTCGGCGCCGCCCAGCATGCCTCCCTCGGCGAGCTCGCCCATCATCTCGGTGATCGAGCGGTGGTGCTGCTGGGCGAGCACCTCGGTGGGCGCGAGCATGGCCGCCTGGCCACCGGCGTCGACCACGGCGAGCATGGCCCGCAGGGCGACCATCGTTTTCCCGCTTCCCACCTCCCCCTGGAGCAGCCGGTGCATCGGGTGGTCGGTGGCCAGGTCGTCGAAGATCTCCTTGGAGACCTTCCGCTGGCCCTCGGTGAGAGTGAAGGGGAGGCGGTCGTCGAAGGCCGCGAGGATGCCGTCCGGCCGGGGGGTGCGGGGTACGGCGGGGAGCTGGGTGTCGGCGTGGCGGCGGCGGGCCAGGGCGACCTGGAGGACGAAGGCCTCGTCCCACTTGAGGCGGTCGCGGGCACCGGCGATGTCCGCCTTGGTGTGCGGCCGGTGGATCTTGAGCAGGGCTTCGGGCAGCGGGAGCAGGCCACGGCCCTCGCGGAGGGTGTCCGGGAGCGGGTCCAGGGCCTCCTGGGCGCTGGGCAGCACGGTCTGGACCGCCTTGCCGATCTTCCAGGACTCCAGCTTGGCGGTGGCCGGGTAGATCGGGATGAGGGCGCCGGCCCAGGTCTCGACCGTCTCCTCGCTGTCGCCGTGCAGCAACTCGTAAGCGGGATGGGCGAGTTGGAGACGGCGGTTGAAGACGGAGACCTTGCCGGCGAACATCGCGCGGGTGCCCGGCAGCAGCTCCTTGTGGGGCTTGTGCACGCCGTGGCCGAAGAACACCAACTGGAGCCGGCCGCTGCCGTCGGTGATCGTGACCTCCAGGCGCTGGCCCTTGCCCCGGGGGGCCTTGGCGGAGGCGAAGGTGTGCAGACGGGCGTCGGCGACCTGGGCGACCACCGTGACGTGCTCGTCCATCGGGAGGTCGGCGAGGTGGGTGAGCTGCCCCCGCTCCTCGTATCTGCGCGGGTAGTGGTGCAGGAGGTCGCCGACGCTGTGCAGGCCGAGGTGCTCGGCCATCACCTTCGCGGTGGCGGGGCCGAGCACTGACTTCAGGGGTTGTTTCAGTGGTTCTTCCAGTGCGGGCACGAGATCCATTGCACACCACCGCACTGACAATGCCGTAGACGCTGCCCTGCGATTTCGTCCCGCGGGGCCTCCACTTCGTCGGAGAGATCCGGGAAAGCCCTGGTCAGGGGGGCTGTTGCGGGCCTAGGATGACGTGCTCCGGCCATCCTTCGCGGTCACCGCCCACCCGGGACCGCCCGACCCCGCGCCGAACGCGCTCCCCCCTCCGGCGCAGTGACGATGGACTCCCAGACCTCACAGTCATCCCAGGCATCCCAGTCACCCCACCAACCTCATACGTTTCAGGTCGACCTGCGCGGCCTGGTGGACCTGCTCTCGCACCACCTCTACTCCAGCCCCAAGGTCTACCTGCGGGAGCTGCTGCAGAACGCCGTGGACGCCGTCACCGCCCGGCGGGCCGAGGAGCCGGACGCCCCGGCGCTGGTCCGGCTGCACGCGGCGGACGGCGGCCTGCGCGTGGAGGACAGCGGCGTCGGGCTCAGCGAGTCGGACGTGCACGCCCTCCTGGCGACCATCGGCCGCAGCTCCAAACGGGCCGAGGGACTGCAGGCGGCCCGGTCCGACTTCCTCGGCCAGTTCGGCATCGGGCTGCTCGCCTGCTTCGTGGTCGCCGAGCGGATCCGCGTGGTCAGCCGCAGCGCCAGGGCGCCCGAGGCGCCGCCGGTGGAGTGGACGGCCCGCGACGACGGGTCGTACACCGTGCGCACGCTGCCGCACACGGAACGGCCCGAGCCCGGCACGACCGTGTACCTGACCCCGCGCGCGGGGGCCGCCGAGTGGCTGTCGCCCGAGCGGGTCCTCACCCTGGCCCGGGACTTCGGCGCGCTGCTGCCGTACGACGTCCGGGTGGGCGGGGAGCGGATCACCGATCTGCCCGCGCCCTGGGACCGCCCGTACCCGAGCCCCGCCGCGAGACGGGTGGCGCTGGCCCGGCACTGCCACGAGCTGTTCGGGTTCACCCCGCTGGACTCGATCGGCCTGGACGTGCCGCTGGCCGGTGTCCGCGGGGTGGCGTACGTGCTGCCGTCGGCGGTCAGCCCGGCCCAGCGGGCGACGCACCGGGTGCACCTGAAGGGCATGCTGCTCACCGAGCGGGCCGAACAGCTGCTGCCGGACTGGGCGTTCTTCGTGCGCTGCGTGCTGGACACCGACAGCCTGCGGCCGACCGCCTCGCGCGAGTCGCTGTACGAGGACGAGACCCTCGCCGCCGTGCGGGACGCGCTCGGCGAGCGGATCCGGTCCTGGCTGACCGGGCTCGCCGCGGGTGATCCGGAGCGGCTCGCGGCCTTCCTCGCCGTGCACCACCTGGGGGTGAAGTCCCTCGCGAGGCACGACGCCGACATGCTGCGCACGATGCTGCCGTGGCTGCCGTTCGAGACGACCGACGGACAGCTGTCCCTGGAGGAGTTCGCGCAGCGGCACCCGGTGGTGCACTTCACGCGGACCGTCGAGGAGTACCGGCAGGTCGCGCCGATCGCCTCCGCGCAGGGCGTCGGGGTCGTCAACGGCGGCTACACCTACGACAGCGAGCTGGTCGAGGCGCTGCCGCGGGTGCGGCCGGGGACGGTCGTCGCCGAGCTGGACGCGGACACCGTGACCGCGCACCTGGACGCCGTGGACCCGGCCGGGGAACTGGCCCTGTCGGGCTTCCTGGCGGCCGCGCGCGCGAAGCTCGATCCGCTCGGCTGCGACGTGGTCCTGCGCGCCTTCCACCCGCTGTCCGTGCCCGCCCTGCACCTGGACGACCGGGCGGCACGGCACGAGCAGGCGCGGGCGGAGGCCGAGGAGCGGGCCGACGACCTGTGGGCAGGCATCCTGGGCTCGCTGCGCGGCGGCGCCCCGCGCGCGCGTCTGGTGCTGAACCATCTCAACCCGCTGGTCCGGCGGATCAGTTCGATCAAGGACCCGGAGCTGATCGGCACCGCCACCGAGTCGCTGTACGGGCAGGCGCTGCTGATGGCGCAGCGTCCGCTGCGGCCGGCCGACTCGGCGCTGCTCAACCGGGCGTTCATCGGCCTGCTGGAGTGGGCCACGCACGGGGAGAGCGACCGCTGATGGATGAGATCGCGGACTTCGACGCACTGCGCCGGGCACTGGCGGAGAACTCCGAGCAGCCGGAGGGTCCGGCCCGCAACGCGCGCGCGGAGCTGCTGCTGGCCGAGGCGGAGCGGCTGGAGGTGCCGCTCGCCGTGATCGAGGCGCTCGGGCACCAGCTGAAGGTCTACAACTACAGCTCCGAGAAGGACAAGATGTTCGTCCCGTTCGCGCGGCTGCTGCGGATGTGGGACGAACGGCCGGAGGACTTCGACGCGTACGAGGCGCACTCGCTGCACTGGGTGTTCAAGTGGATGTCGGCGGGCATGCTGGACCAGCCGCACGTCCCGCTCACGTCGGTCGAGAAGTGGCTCGGCGAGATGGAGCACCGCTACCGGCTCGCCGGGCACTCCGAACGGGCCGTGCGCAGCGCCGAGTTCAGCGTGGCCGCGCACGTCGGGGACCTGGCGCGGGCGGAGCGGGCGTACACCGCGTGGCTGGCCGCGGACCGCGACGCGATGGCCGACTGCCACGCGTGCGAGCTGCACGGGCAGGGTGTCTGGCAGGCGGAGTCCGGCCGGGACGCGGAGGCCCTCGGCCTGTGGCGGCCGGTGCTGGAGGGCGAGTACAGCTGCGCGCACGAGCCGCACACGGTCCTGGCCTCGTCGCTGAAGCCGTTGCTGCGGCTCGGCCGGGTGGAGGAGGCCCGGGCGAACCATCTGCGGGGCTTCCGGCTGGTGCGCCCCATGGAGAGCATGCGCGGCGCCTACGCGGACCACGTGGAGTTCTGCGCGCTGACCGGCAACGAGGCACGCGGTCTCGAACTGCTCGCCGAGCGGCCGGCGTACTTCACGGACACCGGTCATCCGCGCAGCCGGCTCGACTTCATGGCCGTGGTGGCGCTGCTCGCGGACCGGCTGGCCGAGCTGGGGCTGGGCGGGCAGCGGGTGCCGGGGCCCGCCGGGCGGACGTGGACCGCGCGGGAGCTGGCCGTGCACGCGCGCGCGGAGGCGACGGAGCTGGCCGAGCGGTTCGATCGCAGGAACGGCACCTCGTACGTCGGCGAGCGGACACGCGCGCGCATGGCGCAGCGCCCGCTGGTGGAGCGGCTCCCGCTGGGTGTGCGTACGGTGCGCCCGGCGCCGGCGTCGGCAGCGGCGGCCCCGGTGCCCGGGAACGCCGACGGGCCGGCCGACCTGACCGTGCTGCTCGCCGAGGCGCGGCGGATGTCGGACACCCTGCGGCCGCACGCGCTGAGGGCCTGGGCGGCGGTGGCGGAAGCGGCGCGGGACGCGGAGCTGGAGCCGCGCGACCGCGCGGAGATCGCCGACCACGAGGCGATGGCGGGCGGGCCCGAGGGCGTCGAGTTGTTCGAGCGGGCGGCCTCGCTTTACGCGGAGGCGGGCGATCCCGGCGAGGCGCTGGCGGCACGCGCGCGCGGGGCCTACGTCCGGGCGCTGCACGGCGAGGTCGACGCGGCCCTGGCCGTCGTGGCGGGCCTGTACGACGAGGTGCTCGCGCTCTACGCCGACGGGGCCACCGGGGTGCGGCAGACGGCCGCGGTGGTGATGAGCCGGGCCCGGATCCTGATGCGGCGTATGCGCGAGGAGCCCGCCGGACCGGCCGCCGGGACGGCGCTCACGGCCGCCGAGCGGGCGGTGCGCGAGGTGCTGGCGCTCGTCGACGGGCGGGAGGGGGACGAGGTGCGGCTGGCGGCGCGGGCCGCCGAGGCCCGGGCGATGCTCGCCGAACTGGCCGGGCACGCCGGGGACGCCGGCCGGGCGGCCGAGCTGTTCCGGCGGGCCGTCGACGAGTACGTGGCCGCGGGGCTGCCCTGGTTCGCGGTCGAGTACGAGGTACAGGTCGCCGCCCTGGCCCACCAGGCCGGTGACCTGGCCGGGGCCGAGCGGGCCCTGCGCGGGGCCCTGGAGCACGGCGGGCCGTACGTGGAGGCGGTCGGGCGGGCGCAGCTGCACCTGCAGCTCGCGGAGGTGATCGGCGGCCGGGGTGAGGCCGTGGAGGCCGCGGAGCACGCCCTGGAGGCCGCGCACTGGGCCGACGAGGCGGGCGAGAGCGGAACGCTCGGCGCCTGGGCGCGGCAGCAGCTGGGCGGCTTCCTGCTGCGCCAGGGGCGGTACGCGGAGGCCGCCGAGGTGCTGGAGTCCGCGCTGGCCGACCTGGACCCGGGGACGCACGGTGACGGGGTGGTCGTGCAGGCGCGCTGGTGGCTCGGCGACTGCCTGGGCGAGCTGGGCGAGCACCGGGAGGCCGCCGAGCACCGGCTGCGGGCCGCCGACATCGCCCGGCACTGGCCCGAGCAGCAGGACCACGCCACCCTCGCGCATCTGGCCGCCGAATCCCTGGGCAGCGCCGGTCTGCTGGACGAGGCGGACGAGGCCTACACGCGCGCGGGAGAGCTGTGGCGCGCCCTGGACAACCCGTACTTCCTGGTGCGGTCGCTGCGCGCCCGCGGCTGGCTGGCGCTGCGCGGTGCGTCCGGGGTGGAGGGCGCGCGGGATCTGATGGCGGAGGCGGTAAGGGAGTGCGAGGAGGCGCTGGCGGCCGCCGCCGACCCGGTGGCCCGGGAACAGCTGACGGACGAACTGGGCCACACCCACCGCCAGTTCGGTGACCTGCTGGCCCGCTGGGCGGCCGAGCAGGCCGAGGAGGAGGCGGCGGACGGCGTGGTCCGGGCCGCGCTGGAGGCGGCGCTGGCACGGACGGAGGAGGCGGTCGCGGTGTTCGGCACGCTCGGCGCGGGCGGGCTGCACGGCCGTACCGGGGCGGAGCTCGCCGCGGGGCGGCTGGAGGCCGACCTGGGCCGGCCCGCCGGGGCGGCGGCACGCGCGCGTGGTGTGCTCGCGGCCTACGAGGGCGCCGGTGACGAGGACGAGACGGTCCTGGCCCGGCGGGCGGAGGCGGACCGGATACTCCGGGCGGCGCGGGCCGGGGCGTGAGCGGGGCGCGGGCGGCCGGGCCGCTCACTCCACGCCGATGAGCAGCAGCGCGCCCTGCCGGCCGCCCGGGTACACGACGGTGTCCACGGCGAGGTAGGACTCGCGCACCCGGGTCTGGAGGCGGCCCGCGACGGTTGGCGGGGCCTCGTCGCCGACGACGAGGGTGACGAGTTCACCGCCGGCCTGGAGCATGCGGTCCAGGAGGGTCTCGGCGGTGGCGGTGACGTCCGGTCCGATCACCGCCACGTCGCCGTCGATCAGGCCGAGGACGTCTCCGGCCTGGCAGATCCCGGCCGTCGTCCAGGACTGGCGTTCGGCGACGACGACCTCGGCGTACCGGGTGGCGCCCGCCGCCGAGGTCATCTGGACGACGTCCTCGTCGAACCGACGCTCCGGCTCGTGCACGGCGAGCGCGGCGATGCCCTGGACCGCGGACCTGGTGGGGATCAGGGCCACCCGGATGCCCTCGGTGCGGGCCTGCTCGGCCGCGGCGGCGGCCGTGTGGCGCAGTTCGGCGTCGTTGGGCAGCAGGACCACCTCGCGCGCGTGGGCGCGCCGCAGGGCCTGCACCAGCTCCCCGCTGGCGGGCGGTTCCCCGGGGCGGGCGAGGACGGTGGTCGCGCCGGCCTCGGCGTACAGCCCGGCCAGGCCCTCGCCCGGTACGACGGCGACGACGGCCCGCTGGACGCGCTCGCGCGGCGGCCGTTCCCCGCCGGTGTGGACATCGCCGAGCCCGAAGTGCGTGATCCGGATCCGGTACGGCCGCCCTGCCTCGACGCCCGCCTCCACGGCGGCGCCCGCGTCGTCGACGTGCACATGGACGTTCCACAGTCCGTCGCCGCCGACGACGACCAGGGAGTCGCCGAGGGCGTCGAGCCGCGCGCGCAGCCGGGCCACGGCCGCGTCGTCGGCCTCCAGCAGGTAGATCACCTCGAAGGCGGGACCGCCCGGCTCGGCGCCGTCGGCGCAGCCAGCGGGTCCGGAGACGGCCGCGCAGGCCCGCGTGCCCTCCCCGGGGACGGCGGAGGCGGCGTCCGCGGTTTCGGAGGCGGCCCCTTCCGCACGGGTCCACGGTCCGGCCGCGGTGCCCCCGGGCACACCCGTCACGCGCGCGTGCGCGTCCGAGGCGGCCTGGGCGGCGTGCAGGGACTCGCGCACCGCCTCCCCGGTGAACGCCTCCACGAGCGCCCCCAGCACGGTCACCAGTCCGCGTCCGCCCGCGTCGACCACTCCGGCCCGGCGCAGCACGGCCAGCTGGCCGGGAGTGGCGGCCAGGGCCGCCCGCGCACCCTCGTACGCCGCCCGCGCGACGGTTCCGCAGTCGCCCTCGGCGCCCTCGGCGGCGTCGGCCGCGGCCGAGGCGACCGTCAGCACGGTGCCCTCGACCGGATGGGCCACGGCCTCCCGGGCGGAGTCGGCGGCCCGCCGCAGGGCCAGCCTGAGCCCCGTACCGTCGGGGTCGGCGGATCCGGGCCGGGAGTCGTCGGCGAGCACCTGGGCCATGCCCCGCAGCAGCTGCGCGAGGATCGTCCCGGAGTTGCCGCGGGCCCCGATGAGCGCCCCGTGGGCCATCGCGCGCACCGCGTCCGCGAGGGACGGCTCCTCGGCACCCGTCCCGTGGCCGGCGAAGACGGCCTCCACGGCGGTCGTCGCGGACTCCAGGGTCAGATAGAGGTTGGTCCCGGTGTCGCCGTCCGCCACGGGATAGACGTTGATCGCGTCGATCTCCTCACGGGCCCGCCCGAGTGCCCGGAGCGCCAGACCGCACCAGGTGCGCACCGCGAGAGCATCGAAGAATGTCTGCGGCACCTGCGGCACCTGCGCCTCCCTGAGCCGGCCGTACGTGGGACGCAGCGTAGACCCCGGGCCGGTCCTCACCGGAAGAGGGCCGGGGGCGGGGCCCTGAGCTGCCATGGTAGTTTCGTTGTACGGACGCAGTCGTTGTATGCTGCTCCGGTTGCCCGATCCGATCGGGCCATTCCCCCTGGCAACGCCATTCAAGGTCTCAAGTCTGATGATCTCGATCCCGGCATGCCGGGATCAACCGTAAGTGCATCTGAAGTCTTTGGAGTGACCCGTGGCTGCCAACTGCGACGTCTGCGGCAAGGGGCCGGGCTTCGGCAACAACATCTCGCACTCGCACCGCCGTACGCCCCGCCGCTGGAACCCGAACATCCAGCGTGTGCGTACCGTGGTCGGCGGGACGCCGAAGCGCGTGAACGCTTGCACCTCGTGCATCAAGGCCGGCAAGGTCTCGCGCTGACGCTACAGCTGAGCGCGCGGCCACTGCTTGGTTCGCTGCACGAAGCCGGTCCACCTGCGGGTGGGCCGGCTTTTTGCCGTTCCCGGTGATGTCACCGGGCCCCTTCCCTTCCTCCTCGACGAACCGAGTCCCGACCCCTGCCGGGGGCCGGGAACCGTCGTCACGCGCGGAACCGCCAGCCGTGGTCAACCGGTCCGATGCCCGCCCCGAGGGCGAATCCGGCGGCGATCGCTCCGGTGACGTACTCCTTGGCGGCGTGGGCGGCCTCCGGGACCGGCAGTCCCTTCGCCAGTCCGGACGCGATCGCGGAGGCCAGCGTGCAGCCCGTGCCGTGCGTGTGCCGGTTGTCGTGGCGCGGGGACCGCAGCCAGTGCTCCGCCGAGCCGTCCGTCAGGAGATCCACGGCGTCCCCGGGCAGGTGCCCGCCCTTGATCAGTACCCAGCGCGGGCCGTACTCCAGGACGGCCGCCGCGGCCCGGCGCAGACCGTCCTCCGACTCGACGCGGACTCCGGTGAGTTGGATCACCTCGTCCAGGTTCGGGGTCGCCACGGTCGCCACCGGCAGCAGCTTGGTGCGCACCGAGTCCAGCGCGGAGGCGGCCAGCAGCGAATCGCCGTGCTTGGAGACGCCCACCGGGTCGACCACGGCCGGCGCGTCCGTGCCGGAGATCAACTCGGCGACCGCCTCGACCAGTTCCGCGGAGGCCAGCATGCCGGTCTTCACGGCCTGGACGCCGATGTCGTCGACGACGCTGCGGTACTGGGCCCGTACGGCGGCGACGGGCAGTTCCCAGGCGCCCTGCACGCCGACGGAGTTCTGCGCGGTCACCGCGGTGATCACGCTCATCCCGTGCACGCCGAGCGCCAGCATGGTCTTCAGGTCGGCCTGGATCCCGGCGCCGCCGCCGGAGTCCGAGCCGGCCACCGTGAGAACCCTGGGGATGCTCATGACTCCATGTCTCCGAAGTGGTCCCAGCCGCCCTTGCTGGTCCAGGGCGCCCCGTCGACCGTCACCTGGGGCAGCGCCGAGGGGTTGAGGACCTCGCCGATGACCTTCCAGCGCGCGGGCAGCTTCGCGTCCGACGGGAAGGTCGCCACGATCGCGTGGTCCTCTCCCCCGGTCAGCACCCACTGCAGCGGGTCCACGCCGACGGCCTGCCCGATGTCGTTCATCTGCGTCGGGATGTCGATCGCGCCGGACCGGATGTCGATACGGACCTTGCTGGCCTCGGCGATGTGTCCGAGGTCGGCGATGAGACCGTCGCTCACGTCGCACATCGCGGTCGCGCCGAGCGCGGCGGCGGCCGGGCCCGCGTGGTACGGCGGTTCGGGGCGCCGGTGGGCCTCCACGAAGGCGCGCGGCGAGCGGAAGCCGCGGGAGAGCACCGCGTAGCCCGCCGCGGACCAGCCCAGCCAGCCCGTGACGGCCACGAGGTCGCCGGGCTGGGCACCGGCGCGGGTCACCGGCTCCTGGTTGCGCAGATCACCGAGCGCGGTGATCGACACCGTGATCGTGTCGCCGCGTACGACGTCCCCGCCCACCACGGAGGCGCCCGCGACCTGGCACTCGTCGCGCAGCCCGTCCATCAGCTCGCTCGGCCAGGTGACCGGGAGTTCGGCCGGGACGACCAGGCCGAGCAGCAGCGCGGTCGGCACGGCGCCCATCGCGGCGATGTCCGCGAGGTTCTGCGCCGCCGCCTTGCGGCCGACGTCGTAGGCCGTGGACCAGTCGCGGCGGAAGTGCCGCCCCTCCAGCAGGATGTCGGTGCTCGCCACGACCCGGCGGTCGGGCGCGGCGACCACCGCGGCGTCGTCGCCGGGGCCGACCCGGACCGCCGGGGTGGTGGTGAGACGGGAGGTGAGCTCCCTGATGAGCCCGAACTCCCCGAGCTCACCAACAGTGCCCTTCATTTCCCTTGGCTCCCCTTCTCTGCCGTGCCGTGCCCGGTCGCGCGTCACCAGTGTCCCCGATACCGTCGAGGTGACCGTCGGCGCGGTCGGAAATGGCCGTCGCCGCGGTCGAGGTGACCGTCAACTTCCGTCGTGCCTGCACCCTGGCGCGCAAGCCCGGTTCCCGCAGGTCTCCCCGCGGGGAGCGGCAACGCGATACCGTGGCGTTCCTTTTCCCCACATGATCCTCGTGGCCGCCCTGGAGGTTCCGTGGTACAGGCGTACATCCTGATCCAGACGGAGGTCGGCAAGGCGTCGACCGTCGCTGAGACCATCAACAAGATCCCTGGAGTGATCCAGGCCGAGGACGTCACCGGGCCCTACGACGTCATCGTGCGCGCGCAGGCCGACACAGTCGACGACCTGGGTCGCATGGTGGTCGCGAAGGTCCAGCAAGTGGACGGCATCACCCGCACCCTGACCTGTCCGGTCGTGCATCTGTAGCCCCCGTCTACCCTTGGCCGGTGAACTTCTTCCGTCACCGGCCCCTCGGCCTGCTCGCGCCGGCTCTGCTGATCGCGGCAGCGGGCTGCTCCACAACGGACGACAGCGCCGCGGTGGCGGTTCCCCGTCCCGACGCGAAGACGGCCGGGGTGTGCCGGGAGCTGCACCGTGTGCTGCCGCAGAAGCTCGACGGACGGAGCCGCAACGACCCCGAGCCCCGGTCCGCCTACACAGCGGGCTGGGGAAACCCGGCGATCATACTGCGCTGCGGGGTGGTGCGGCCGCCGAAGATGATCGATCCCAAGGTGGCCGAGGGGGGCGACCCGGACGCGGTCGCCGGCGGTGTGAACGGCGTCGACTGGCTGATGGAGAAGCAGGACGACGGCACCTGGCGGTTCACCACGGCAGGCCGGGAGGCGTATGTGCAGGTGAGCCTGGTCGACGGGATGTCCGCGCAGGACGAGGGGACGTCGGTCCTCACGGAGCTCGCCGCTCCCGTCAGGAAGGCGATCCCCGAGGGGATCGCCTCCATGCGGTGAGGACGCGGGTCAGCGCAGTCCGGTCGGGCGGTTCAGCGCCGCCTGCACCAGCCGGTCGATCAGCTCGGGGTAGCTCACGCCGGTGGCCTGCCACATCTGCGGGTACATCGAGATCGGCGTGAAGCCGGGCATGGTGTTGATCTCGTTGATGACGAACTCGCCGTCCTCGGTGAGGAAGAAGTCCGCGCGGACCAGGCCCTCGCAGGAGGCCGCGTCGAACGCCTCGACCGCGAGCCTGCGCACCTCGGCGGTCTCCTCGTCGGTGAGCGGCGCCGGGACGATGCCGGGCGTGGAGTCGATGTACTTCGCCTCGAAGTCGTAGTACGCGTGCGCGTCCGGTGCCGGGATCTCGGCGGGCACGGAGGCACGGGGGCCGTCCTCGAACTCCAGGACGCCGCACTCGATCTCGCGGCCGCGGACGGCCGCCTCGATCAGGATCTTCGGGTCGTGCGACTGGGCCTCGGCGATCGCCTCGTCCAGGCCGGACAGGTCGTCGACCTTGGTGATGCCGATCGAGGAACCCGCGCGGGCGGGCTTCACGAACAGCGGCCAGCCGTGCTCCCCGGCGAAGTCGACGATCTTCTTGCGGGCGGCGGACTCGTCCTGGGCCCACTCGCGGGGGCGGATCACCACGTACGGGCCGACCTTGAGCCCGAAGGAGGTGAACACCCGCTTCATGTACTCCTTGTCCTGGCCGACGGCCGAGGCGAGCACACCGGCGCCCACGTAGGGCACCCCGGACAGCTCCAGGAGGCCCTGCAGGGTGCCGTCCTCGCCGTAGGGGCCGTGCAGCACCGGGAAGACCACGTCGACCTCGCCGAGCGCCTTGGGCACGGAGCCGGGCTCGCTGTAGACGACCTCGCGGTTGCCGGGGTCGACGGGCAGCACCACGCCGCCCTCGTGCGACTCCGCCAGGTCCGCGACCTCGGGGGTGCGGCGGTCGGAGATGGCCATGCGTTCCGGCTCGTCGGCCGTCAGCACCCAGCGGCCCTCCCGGGTGATGCCGATCGGCAGGACGTCGTACTTCGACCGGTCGATGGCGCTCAGGACGGCGCCCGCGGTGACCGCGGAGATCCCGTGTTCGGAGCTGCGACCGCCGAACACGACGGCCACGCGCGGCTTGCGCGACGGCTGCTCAGGGCTCTGGGGGAGGTTCTCGGTGCTCATATCGCGTTGAGAGTACCCGTTGGTATCCCCCGAGTCAGCGCCCGCCGTGCCCCCGTGGCCCCGCGTCGCCCGGGCGGTCGCTCAGCGTCGCTCGGGCTTCGCGCTGCGCGACATCAGCTCCTTGAGGGCGACCACCGGAGGCTTGCCCTCGTGCACGATGTCCACGACCGTCTCCGTGATGGGCATCTCCACCCCGTGCCGGCGGGCCAGATCCGCCACCGACTCGCAGGACTTGACGCCCTCGGCGGTCTGCCTGGTGACCGCGATGGTCTCCTGCAGGGTCATGCCCTTGCCGAGGTTGGTGCCGAAGGTGTGGTTGCGGGACAGCGGCGAGGAGCAGGTGGCCACCAGGTCGCCGAGGCCCGCGAGCCCGGAGAAGGTCAGCGGGTCGGCGCCGAGGGCCATGCCGAGCCGGGTGGTTTCGGCGAGCCCGCGGGTGATGAGCGAGCCCTTGGCGTTGTCGCCAAGGCCCATGCCGTCGGCGATGCCGACCGCGAGGCCGATGACGTTCTTCACCGCGCCGCCGAGTTCGCAGCCCACCACGTCGGTGTTGGTGTAGGGCCGGAAGTACGGCGTGTGGCAGGCGGCCTGGAGGCGCTGGGCGACCGTCTCGTCGGTGCAGGCGACCACGGCGGCGGCCGGCATGCGGGCGGCGATCTCCCGGGCCAGGTTGGGGCCGGTGACCACCGCGATGCGGTCGGCGCCGACCTTGGCGACGTCGTCGATCACCTCGCTCATCCGCATGGTGGAACCGAGTTCGACGCCCTTCATTAGGGACACGAGGACGGTGCCGGGCGCGAGCAGCGGGACCCACTCGGCGAGGTTGGCGCGCAGGGTCTGGGACGGCACGGCGAGGACGGTGAAGTCCGCGCCGCCGAGGGCCTCGGCGGCGTCCGCGGTGGCGCGCAGGTTCCGCGGGAGTTCGACACCGGGCAGGTAGTCGGGGTTGGTCCGCGTGGAGTTGACCGCCTCGGCCAGCTCGGGGCGGCGGGCCCACAGGGTGACCTCGCAGCCCGCGTCGGCGAGGACCATGCCGAAGGCGGTGCCCCATGAGCCGGTGCCCATGACGGCCGCCCGGACAGGCTTGCTCACGAACTGGTCTCCTGTTCCTCGCCGCTCTGCACCTCGGTGCGTTCCCTGCCCCTGCCGGCCTGTACCTGGGTCCGGCGCCGCTGCTCGATCCGTTCCCGGCGCGGGTCGTAGGGCGTCTCGGGGGCCTGCTCGCCGCGGATCTCCTCCAGCAGGCGGGTGACGGCCGCCATGAGGACCTCGGTCGCCTCCTTCAGCAGCTCCGGGGTCATCTCCCGGTCGTAGAAGCGCGACAGGTCGACCGGCGGGCCCGCCAGCACGCGATGGGTCTTGCGCGGGAAGAGGTGCGGCTTCTTGGCATACGGCGGCAGCAGTTCGTTGGCGCCCCACTGGGCGACGGGAACGACCGGGCACTTGGTCTGCAGCGCCACCCGGGCCGCGCCGGTCTTGCCCGTCATGGGCCAGCCGTTCGGGTCGCGGGTGAGGGTGCCCTCGGGGTAGAAGGCGACGCACTCACCGCGCTCCACGGCGTCGATGGCGGCGCGGAACGCGCTCAGCGCGTCCGTGCTCTCGCGGTAGACGGGGATCTGCCCGGTGCCCCGCATGGCGGCACCGACGAATCCCTTCTTGAAAAGACCGCTCTTCGCGAGGAATCGCGGAACCCGTCCGGTGTTGTACTGATAGTGCGCGTACGCGAAGGGGTCCACGTGGGAATTGTGGTTCACCACGGTGATAAATCCGCCCTCGGCCGGAATGTGCTCCATTCCGCGCCAGTCCCGCTTGATCAGAACCACCAGCGGCGGTTTGCAGAGCACCGCTGCGAAGCGGTACCAGAAGCCGATTCTGCGGCGGGGCACAAGGACACCTTCCTCTAGGGCTGCCACCCCGGCTGGGGGCCGCACAAGTGTGGCCCCGGGGCGCCGGTCTGTCGAGAACACCGTACGCCCGACACGCTGGGCGTCCGCCGCCGCGGGTGACAATGAGCGCGACAAGAGAGGGACGGTACGCCGGTGCAGTGGACCTTGGTCATTCCCCTGAAGCCCCTGACGCGGGCCAAGAGCAGGCTCGCGGACACCGCGGCGGACGGGGTGCGCCCGGGACTGGCCCTCGCGTTCGCCCAGGACACCGTGGCCGCGGCGCTGGCCTGCGGGGCTGTGGCGGATGTGGCGGTCGTCACGGACGACGAACTGGCCGGGCGCGCGCTGGCGGCGCTGGGCGCGCGGATCGTCCCGGATGCCCCCGCGGACGGCCTGAACGCCGCTCTGGCGTACGGCGCGGCCGTCGTACGGGACATGCGCCCCCGCACACCGGTCGCGACCCTCAACGCCGATCTGCCGGCGCTGCGGCCGCCGGAACTGGCGCGGGTGCTCCGGGCCGCTGGGGAATTCCCGCGCGCTTTTCTCGCGGATGCAGCGGCACTCGGCACGACTTTGCTCACCGCGGCACCGGGTCTCGAATTGCGGCCGGCGTTCGGCACGGATTCCCGTACCCGGCACCGGGCCTCGGGAGCGGCGGAACTCGACCTCGCGGACGTCGACTCGGTACGGCAGGACGTGGACACCGGGGACGATCTGCGGGCGGCACTGGCACTGGGAGTGGGCCCGCACACGGCGGCGGTCTCGGCGGGGCTTCTCATTCCGGAAGCGTGACGATCATCCACGGGTGCGCCCCGAAGGGGCGCGGGGAGCTGCGCGACCAGCCACCGCACACCCGCACCCGACCACCCACGGCCGGGACGAACAGACCACCGGCGCCGGCGGGCAACTCACGGCGAACCGGCGACGGACACGGTCCCGGGCGGCGAACCGCCGGAGGCACTACGCTGCTGCCATGCAGGCCACCGCGTACACGTACGACGTCGAGACCCGCAGCGGACAGGTGCTGCTCGACGACGGGACCCCCGTACCCTTCGACGCCCCGGCGTTCGACGCGGGCGGTCTGCGGCTGTTGCGGCCCGGCCAGCGCGTGCGGATCGAGACCGAGGGCGCCGGGGACGCCCTGCGGATCACCCTCGTGACCCTGCAGACCCTGTAACTGCCCTTGCACACGCCGCGGGCCGGGCTCCCGAGGGGAGCCCGGCCCGGCGCGTGAATGCCCAGTCGGCCTTACGACGTCGCCTTGCGGGCGGAGGCCTTCTTCGCAGTGGTCTTGCGGGCCGTCGACTTCTTGGCCGGGGCCTTCTTCGCGGTGACCTTCTTCGCCGGAGCCTTCTTCGCCGCGGTCTTCTTGGCGGTGGTCTTCGACGCGGTGGTCTTGGCGGTCGCCGTGGTCTTCTTGGCGGGCGCCTTCTTCGCCGTGGTCTTCTTCGCGGTGGCCGTCGTCTTCTTGGCCGTCGTCTTCTTCGCCGTCGCCTTCTTCGCCGCGGCGGCCGTGGTCTTCTTGGCGGCGGCCTTCTTGCCGGCGGCCTTGGCGATGGTGGGAGGCGGGCCGGACAGGCTGCCCTTGGGCGCCTTCTTCACCGAGACCTCGCCACCGCGCGGCAGCTTCTTCGAGCCGCTGACCAGGTCCTTGAAGCCCTGACCGGCGCGGAAGCGCGGCACGGACGTCTTCTTGACCCGAACACGCTCGCCGGTCTGGGGGTTACGGGCGTAGCGGGCGGGACGGTCCACCTTCTCGAAGGACCCGAAGCCGGTGACCGAGACCCGCTCGCCCGCGACGACCGCGCGGACGATGGCGTCCAGGACATGATCGACAGCCTCGGCGGCCTGCTGGCGGCCACCCACCTTGTCGGCAATCGCTTCTACGAGCTGCGCCTTGTTCACGTCTTCCCCTTCGGAGACATCGCCAGAACGAAAGTGTTCAAGCTTTTTCGCACGTTAGGCAGATATATACCGCAAATCAAACACGAAACGGGCTTATCACCCTTGTGCCGCAACGGATTCGGTTGTCTCGAACCGCTCAGCAGTCCTCGTCGGGGATCCGTCCCGCGTCGAGGTCCGCGGTGAACCGCTCGAGTCGCCTTGCCGCACCGGCGAGATCGTGCTTGGCCGCGGCCGTAATGACCAGCAGCTTCCGGGTCAGCGCCATCCGTACGCCCTCCGGGACTTGCAGTGCGCGCACTCTTGCGTGCGCTTCCTTGAGTTGGTTCGCGACCGCCGTGTAGAGCTGGAGTTGGCCGTCGTGTTCCATGCACAGATTGTGCCATCTGGGGCGAGTTGTCGCCTGCGCAGGGGGCAACTGCCGCCTCAAATGGCCTTCCAGGCACTTGCGGAGGACGCGAACACAGCACTCACCTACCCGGGCAACAGCCTTCGTAACGTGGGAAGTTGGGCTGACCGGCGCGGACGCGCAGGGCCGTTCGGGTGCAGACATGGCTGTACCCCCAATCGTGGCGATCGGGGGTACAGACGGGGTGTTGCGGTGGCCGAAACCGGCCCGTCGGGGCCGTGTGGATCAGGCCTGCAGCGTCCGCGGCTTGTAGGCGGGCCGCTCGCTCTCGAAGGAGGCGATGTCGCCCTCGTTCCGGAGCGTGATGGAGATGTCGTCCAGGCCGTTCAGCAGCCGCCAGCGGGAGTTCTCGTCCAGCTCGAAGGAGGCGGTGATGCCCTCGGCGCGCACCTCACGCGCCTCCAGGTCCACCGTGACCTCGGCGGTGGGGTCCTGCTCGGTCAGCTCCCACAGCGCGTCCACGACCTTCTGGTCCAGGACCACCGTGAGCAGGCCGTTCTTCAGCGAGTTGCCGCGGAAGATGTCGGCGAAGCGGGAGGAGATCACGGCCTTGAAGCCGTAGTTCTGCAGCGCCCAGACGGCGTGCTCGCGGGAGGAGCCGGTGCCGAAGTCGGGGCCGGCGACCAGGACCGTGCCGCCCTGCCGCTCGGGGCGGTTGAGGACGAACTCCGGGTCCTTGCGCCAGGCCTCGAACAGCCCGTCCTCGAAGCCGTCCCGGGTCACCTTCTTGAGCCAGTGAGCAGGGATGATCTGGTCGGTGTCGACGTTGCTGCGGCGCAGCGGGACGGCCCGGCCGGTGTGGGTGGTGAAGGCTTCCATGGCTGATCAGACTCCAGCGGGGACGTCGGACAGGTCGGCGGGCGAGGCGAGGTGGCCCAGGACGGCGGTGGCCGCCGCGACCTGCGGCGACACCAGGTGGGTGCGGCCGCCCTTGCCCTGCCGGCCCTCGAAGTTGCGGTTGGAGGTGGAGGCGGAGCGCTCGCCCGGGGCCAGCTGGTCGGGGTTCATGCCGAGGCACATCGAGCAACCCGCGTGCCGCCATTCGGCGCCGGCCTCCTTGAAGACCACGTCCAGGCCCTCGGAGACGGCCTGGAGACCGACCCGCGCGGAGCCCGGGACGACCAGCATCCGTACGCCGTCGGCGACTTTGCGGCCCCGCAGCAGATCCGCGGCCGCCCGCAGGTCCTCGATGCGGCCGTTGGTGCACGAGCCTACGAAGACGGTGTCCACGTCGATGGAGCGCAGCGGCTGCCCGGCCTCCAACCCCATGTACTCCAGGGCCTTTTCGGCGGCCAGGCGCTCCGAAGCGTCTTCGTACGAAGCGGGATCGGGGACGGAGGCCGAAAGCGGCGCGCCCTGGCCGGGGTTGGTACCCCAGGTGACGAACGGCGACAGCTCGTCGGCGGCGATGACGACCTCGGCGTCGAAGACCGCGTCCTCGTCCGTGCGCAGGGTCTTCCAGTACTCGACGGCCGCGTCCCAGTCGGCGCCCTCGGGGGCGTGCGGGCGCCCCTTCAGGTAGGCGAAGGTCGTCTCGTCCGGGGCGATCATGCCCGCGCGGGCGCCGGCCTCGATCGACATGTTGCAGATGGTCATCCGGGCCTCCATCGAGAGCTTCTCGATGGCGGAACCGCGGTACTCCAGGATGTAGCCCTGGCCGCCACCCGTACCGATCCTGGCGATGATCGCCAGGATCAGGTCCTTGGCGGTGACGCCGTCGGGCAGATCGCCCTCGACGGTGATGGCCATGGTCCTGGGGCGGGCCAGCGGCAGCGTCTGGGTGGCCAGCACGTGCTCGACCTGGGAGGTGCCGATGCCGAACGCCAGCGCGCCGAAGGCGCCGTGCGTGGAGGTGTGCGAGTCGCCGCAGACGACGGTGGTGCCGGGCTGGGTCAGGCCCAGCTGGGGGCCGACGACGTGCACGACGCCCTGCTCGACGTCGCCCAGCGGGTGCAGGCGCACCCCGAACTCGGCGCAGTTCTTGCGCAGCGTCTCCAGCTGGGCGCGGGAGACCGGGTCGGCGATGGGCTTGTCGATGTCGAGGGTCGGGGTGTTGTGGTCCTCGGTCGCGATGGTGAGGTCGAGGCGACGCACCTGGCGGCCGTTCTTGCGCAGTCCGTCGAAGGCCTGCGGGCTGGTCACCTCGTGCAGCAGGTGCAGATCGATGTAGAGGAGGTCGGGCTCGCCCTCGGCGCGCCGGACGACATGGTCGTCCCAGACCTTCTCCGCGAGTGTCCTACCCATCGCTTTCCCTCCGGCCGGCGAACGTCCACCGGCCCAACTAGAGATCTTGAGGATGCGACGGCTGCCCCTCCGGGGCCCCTGAAAGTCGTGATTCCGGGCGTCCGCCGCACGGCCCTTGTGGTTCTCGGGCCGGGTGTGTGATTCCAGGGTGGCGCGTTCCACGGAAAATTGAACTTGCGTTTCACAGAGTGAGACGCGAGTATCGTTGCATGGACAACAGTAGCGGCGTCGGCGTTCTGGACAAGGCGGCCCTCGTCCTGAGCGCTCTGGAGTCCGGTCCGGCGACCCTCGCGGGTCTGGTCGGAGCCACCGGACTGGCACGACCCACGGCCCACCGCCTGGCCGTGGCCCTGGAACACCACCGCATGGTGGCACGCGACATGCAGGGGCGGTTCATCCTCGGACCGCGCCTCGCCGAGCTCGCGGCGGCGGCCGGTGAGGACCGCCTGCTGGCGACGGCCGGCCCCGTGCTCACGCATCTCCGCGATGTCACCGGCGAGAGCGCGCAGCTCTACCGTCGCCAGGGTGACATGCGTATCTGCGTGGCCGCGGCGGAACGGCTGTCCGGTCTGCGGGACACGGTCCCGGTCGGCTCGACGCTGACCATGAAGGCCGGCTCCTCGGCGCAGATCCTCATGGCCTGGGAGGAGCCGGAGCGGCTGCACCGCGGCCTCCAGGGCGCCCGCTTCACGGCGACGGCGCTGTCGGGTGTACGCCGGCGCGGCTGGGCCCAGTCCATCGGCGAGCGCGAGCCGGGGGTCGCCTCGGTCTCGGCGCCCGTGCGCGGCCCGTCGAACCGCGTGGTGGCGGCCGTGTCCGTCTCCGGCCCCATCGAGCGCCTGACCCGCCACCCGGGCCGTATGCACGCCCAGGCGGTCATCGACGCCGCGGCCCGTCTCTCCGAGGCCCTGCGCCGCTCGGGCTGAGAGCCGGCCGACGGGAACAGAGAGGGAGGGCCTGCCTCAACGCCGCGGCAGGCCCTTCTCGCTCCCCCCACCCCGCGCCCGAGCCCGTTCGGCCCGCCTCTTCCGCTCACCGGGTCCTGCTGCGAGCGTCGCGCAGGCGTGCGACGTCCCCTCGCCCCCAGTACTGCACGAGGTAGTACATCAGCGGCGCGGCGGTCGGCAGAACCCGGCCTCGCAGCACCCGCGCGGGCCTGCGCAGCGGCTGGTGCGACGCTTCCCACGGGGCGGAACTGCTCGCGCCGTACGCCGAGTTGATCGCGACGGTACGGCCTCGCACAGCCGCCGCCGAGCACGACGAAGGCCCTCCGCCGAAGCGAAGGGCCTTCTTCCTGTACCCCCGACCGGATTCGAACCGGCGCTACCGCCTTGAGAGGGCGGCGTGCTAGGCCGCTACACAACGGGGGCCTGGACTCTGCGTTTCCGCAGGTCCGAGCTGGTCTACCTGGACTCGAACCAAGACTAACTGAACCAGAATCAGTCGTGCTGCCAATTACACCATAGACCAATGATGGTTTAGACCAGTCAGTACCCCCGACCGGATTCGAACCGGCGCTACCGCCTTGAGAGGGCGGCGTGCTAGGCCGCTACACAACGGGGGCCCTAGCGATCCCGACAAGATCAGGATCAGTACCCCCGACCGGATTCGAACCGGCGCTACTGCCTTGAGAGGGCAGCGTGCTAGGCCGCTACACAACGGGGGCTTTGCAGATGAGCTCTGCGAGCTGGCCTACCTGGACTCGAACCAAGACTAACTGAACCAGAATCAGTCGTGCTGCCAATTACACCATAGGCCACTGGAACTCAAGCCCCTGCGGGGGTCTCGTTCTAGTTTGCTCCTCGGGGCTCCGGCCTTTCGGCCCGCTCCCCTCGGCGCAGGAAGAACATTACCCGAAGGTGGACGGGGCTCCAAAACGAGTATCCGAGCGGACCAGCGCGGGGAGTTCGGAGAGGGTCGAGATCCGGTGCGCCACGACCTCCCCGGCGGCCTGCGCGTACGCCGCCCCCCGGTCGATCCACACGGAGAGCAACCCGGCCTGGGCCGCCCCGCGTCCGTCGATCTCCGGGTGGTCACCGACGTACGCCACCTCGTGCGGCGGCAGGTCCAGCGCCTCGCACGCCGCCAGGAAGGCGCCGGCCTCCGGCTTGGAGACGCCCAGCTCCGCGGCGCACAGCACGGTTTCGAAGCGGTCCAGGACACCGAGGGTGCGCAGCTTGTGCTCCTGGACGGTGAGGCTCGAGTTGGACAGCACCGCCTGGCGGTGGCTGCGGGCGAGGGCCTCCAGAACGGGCAGGACGTCCGGGAAGAGACTCCAGGCGGACTCGTAGTGCCCGAGGTAGCGCTGGAACCAGGCATCGGCCTCGGCGTCGGTCAGAGTCGTGTCGAGGAACGCACGGACCCGGTCCCTGCGCTGCCCCTCGAAGGTGTTCTCCCCGGCCGCGTAGAGGGCCCACTGCTGGGCGGTGACCCGCCGCCACCGGGCCACGGCCTCCTCCGCACCGCCGTACCGGGCGAGGAGCCCTTCGGCCGCGAGGTGCGCCCGCATGCCGCGCCGGTCCGCGGCCGTGTAGTCGAACAGGGTGTCGTCCACGTCCCAGACCACGGCTCTGATGCTCATGACCCGACGGTAGCCCTGGCGCCCGGGGGCCGTCCGGGGAACCGGGACGACGGTGCCCGTCGCGGTGCGTGAGGGTCGTCACACGGACCGTGGCCGCACAGGGGTGACAAAGGGGCGGCACCCGGTCGCCCGGATGCCGCCCCGGCCGTGCTCGGATCAGGCGGCGAGCTTCGCCAGCGCCGCGTCGATCCTGGCCAGCGTCGTCTCCTTGCCCAGGACCTCGAGGGACTCGAAGAGGGGCAGGCCGACCGTGCGGCCGGTCACGGCGACCCGGACCGGGGCCTGGGCCTTGCCGAGCTTGAGACCGTGGGCCTCGCCGGCGGCCAGGACGGCCTCCTTGAGCGACTCGGCGGAGGTCCAGTCGGCGGCGTCGAGCTTCTCGCGGGCCGTGCGCAGGAGGGCGTCGCTGCCCTCCTTCATGGCCTTGGTCCAGGAGGCCTCGTCGAAGACCGGCTCCGCCAGGAACAGGAAGTCGACGTTCTCCGTGATCTCGGAGAGGACCTTCAGACGGGTCTGGGCGTGCGGGGCGATCGCCTGCCACTTGGCCTCGTCGAAGTCCTCCGGCGCCCAGGGGGCGAAGGGGGCCTTCAGCCACGTCCGGCAGCGCTCGGTGAACTCCTTCACCTCCAGCATGCGGATGTGGTCGGCGTTGATCGCCTCGCACTTCTTCAGGTCGAAGCGCGCCGGGTTGGGGTTCACGTCGGCGATGTCGAAGGCGGCGACCATCTCGTCGATCGAGAAGACGTCCTGGTCGGCGGAGAGCGACCAGCCGAGCAGTGAGAGGTAGTTGAGCAGGCCCTCGGGCAGGAAGCCCTTCTCGCGGTAGAGGTTGAGGGAGGCCTGCGGGTCGCGCTTGGACAGCTTCTTGTTGCCCTCGCCCATCACGTACGGCAGGTGGCCGAAGGCCGGGGTCTGCTTGGCGATGCCCAGCTCGGTGAGCGCCTTGTAGAGGGCGACCTGGCGCGGGGTGGAGGAGAGCAGGTCCTCGCCGCGCAGGACGTGGGTGATGTCCATCAGGGCGTCGTCGACCGGGTTGACCAGCGTGTACAGCGGGGCGCCGTTGGCTCGGACGATGCCGTAGTCCGGCACGTTCTCCGGCGTGAAGGTCAGCTCGCCGCGGACCAGGTCGTCGAACGTGATCGCCTCGTCCGGCATGCGGAAGCGGACGATCGGGGCGCGGCCCTGGGCCTTGTACTCCTCGACCTGCTCGGCGGTCAGGTCGCGGCAGTGACCGTCGTAGCCGGAGGGCTTGCCGGCGGCGCGGGCGGCCTCGCGGCGGCTGTCCAGCTCCTCCTGGGAGCAGTAGCAGTGGTACGCGTACCCGCCGTCGAGCAGCTTCCGGGCGACGTCGGCGTAGATGTCCATGCGCTGCGACTGGCGGTACGGCGCGTGCGGGCCGCCGACCTCGGGGCCCTCGTCCCAGTCGAAACCGAGCCAGCGCATCGCGTCGAGCAGCTGGTTGTACGACTCCTCGGAGTCGCGGGCCGCGTCGGTGTCCTCGATGCGGAAGACCAGGGTGCCCTGGTGGTGCCGGGCGAACGCCCAGTTGAACAGGGCGGTGCGCACCAGGCCCACGTGGGGGTTACCGGTGGGCGAGGGGCAGAAACGGACGCGTACGGGTGAGCCGGGTGCGCTAGCCACGCTTGACAACCTTGTTGGTGAGAGTGCCGATGCCTTCGATGGTGACGGCGACCTCGTCGCCGACGTTGAGGGGGCCGACCCCCGCGGGGGTGCCGGTGAGGATGACGTCGCCCGGGAGCAGGGTCATGGCCTCGGAGATGTTGACGACCAGGTCCTCGATGGGGTGGGTCATCTGGCTCGTGCGGCCCAGCTGGCGTTGTTCGCCGTTGACCGTGAGCTGGACGGTGAGGTCGTTCGCGCGGTCGAGGTCCAGGTCCGTCTCCACCCAGGGGCCGAGCGGGCACGAGGTGTCGAAGCCCTTCGCCCGGGCCCACTGCTTCTCGCGCTTCTGCACGTCGCGGGCGGTGACGTCGTTGGCGCAGGTGTAGCCGAGGATCACGTCCTTGACCCGCTCGCGCGGGACCTCGCGGCACATGCGGCCGATGACGACGGCCAGCTCGGCCTCGTGGTGCAGTTCCTCGGAGAACGGCGGGTACTGGATGTCGTCGCCGGGGCCGATCACCGAGGTGGAGGGCTTGAAGAAGGCGAACGGCGCCTCGGGCACCTCGTTGCCCAGCTCGCGCGCGTGCTCGGCGTAGTTCCGGCCGAACGCCACGACCTTGTTGGGGAGGACCGGCGGAAGCAGCCTGACCTTGCTCAGCGGCACCTTCGTGCCGGACAGCTCGTAGTCCGCGAACGGGATGCCCTTGACGATGTCGAGGACGAGTTCGTCCTCCTTGCCGCCCTCGACCGCGCCGAAGGCAACGTTCCCGTCGATGGAGAACCTGGCGATGCGCACGGGATCCTTGCGCCCCTCAACTAGACCGGCGTACTGACGCCCCAGGTTAACCGGTCGGGCGACCCGGTGTTCGGTCGGTACGGCCGCCGGTCAGGTGTTTTACGGGGTCCGTGAGCAGTGCGACGGAATTCCGAATTCCAGGGCTTTGCGGATGACCTCCGGCAGGAATGCCTGTCTACACGGCCGCGATCCGGCTTTGCGATCATCCCGGGAAGAGCTCCCGCTCCCCTCTCACTCCTCCGGCTTCCCCGTCGCGGCGTACGGCGCGACGGCGCCGCTCACGCGGTCGTCACGTGCGTGCGGCGGAATCCGGCCCGGGCAGCGCATGAGGGGTTTCGGCGCCTCTTGCCGCCCGATGCGGCCGGCCCGGGATTTCCCGTGCGGCCGGTGCGAAACGCCATGGAATTCATCCGCTGCCGGAGCCGTCCGGGGCGCAACCGTAAGCCGGCCCGGACGAGCGCGCGGTCTTCGGAAAGCCCCCCGGAAGCGACGCGGAAAAGCACGGAAAGCCGGAGTCGCGGGACGGGGCGGCGCCCGGTGGGAGTGCCTCGCACCTGGGGGCGGTGCGGCGGCTCAGGGCACGGCGTACGGAAAAACCGAGCGCGGCCCGGAGGATCGTCGCGGATGCGTGATCCTCCGGGCCGCGCTCGGCGGGCCGGTGCCCGAATGGCGTAGCGTCCGGTCGGCTACTCGCCGGCCGCGACTCCCGCGCCGACCGGCACGTCCATCAGGACGGTGCGCCGGGGGTTGGCCGTCTGCGTGGGCAGGTCGACGGAGTGTTCCGGCAGCTCGGGCGTCTGCATGGCACCGGCGTCGTCGAGGTGCGCCAGGGTCGTGCGTCGCGGGTTGGCTATGTTGCGGAACATCGTCGTCGTCCTCACCGTTGTGGTCCTGTGCCCTCTGATCGAGTCGGTTGTCAGAGTCGTCCCTCTTGTAAAGCGTCAGGCTAAACATCGAATTCCCCGCCCGGACGGGCAACTGCCCATGATCGGCATGTGAGTTTGCTCACGACCTCACGGGCAAATCGGTCAATTCCGACCGACAACTCGGGCCTGCGAAACGGACATTGCGCCCCTGAAGCCATCATTCCGCTCCTGATCATGTCGACTGGGACACGTGACACCGAGCGACGACTCGCAGGTGTACGTCCGGTTCGTACCGAATCACCCTCCACGCCTCGTAGTGCGTCACTCACACGCCGTCACGGAGGTCACAGCTCGGGACACGGCTCTTGTTGGAGATCCTGCACTGTGCTGGAATTCCACGGACCGCCGCGGGATCGAGCCGGCGCACGGGGCGCGACGCAGCGCCGGGTGGCGGTGGGACAGGGGGGAACCAGCGCCGGTCACTCAAGACCACCGGAGTGCGTATTCAGGGCGCTCTCCAAACGCCGACACCGTGTCCCTCCGTTCGCGCGGAGGGGTGCCTGGTCCAGAGGTTGCGACGCTAGTGCAGGGACGTTTCAAGAGGGATGGCAGCGCTTCGGCGGAGCCGGAGCCGCGCGACGGGACTGGCCCCATGAAGGGCAGCGCCTCGCCCCAGCACGCCCAGAACCCGGGTCCGGGTCCGTCCGGCGACGGCGGTGAGCGCTCCGGGCGTCCCGGCGCGTCGACCGCGTCGGCCTCGGCCAAGCCGGCGGGTCCCGGGAACAACACGCCGAAGGCGAAGCCCGCTCAGGGCCCGACCGGCCCCGGCACGCGGGTGGCGCTGCGCAACTGGCGCATCTCGACGCGTCTGGTGTCGCTGCTCGCGCTGCCCGTGGTCGCGGCGACCTCGCTGGGCGCGCTGCGCATCAACCAGTCCATGGACGACATCCAGCAGCTCGACAACATGAAGCTGCTGACGGAGATGACCAAGCAGGCCACCGAGCTGGCCATGCAGCTCCAGGACGAGCGCGACCAGTCGGCCGGCCCCCTGGCCCACGGCGGCGCGAACGACTTCACGGTCAAGGGCCTCCAGGAGAAGACCGACCGGGCCCGCGAGAACTTCCTCAACGCTTCTGAGGAGATCGACGCGGCGAGCAAGGACGGCAACCTCCAGGGCGTCCGCGACACGCTGGTCGGTCTCGCCAACCAGCTGGACGACCTCTCCAAGATCCGCCAGCACGCCTACCAGTCGAAGGACAACGCGACCCAGACGGTCGAGTCCTACCACCGGCTCATCACCCAGCTGATCGGCCTGTCCCAGGACATGGCCGAGGCGTCCAGCAACCCCGAGATGATCTCGCGCACCCGCGCCCTGGCGGCCTTCTCGACCGCCAAGGAGTACGCCTCGATCCAGCGCGCCACGATCGCCGCGGCACTGCCCGCGACGACCGACAGCAAGGGCCACCTCTCCGAGAACGACCGCCTCTACGGCCAGTCGGCCTACGAGAGCGAGGGCTCCGAGCTCCAGATCTTCCGCAAGATCTACTCGGACGAAAACGCCGAGGAGCTCCTCAAGCCGATCGACGAGGGCAACCCGACGATCAAGACGGCCGACACCTACGCCAAGCGCTCCTTCGAGTCGCGCGACGGCCTGGAGTCGCTGCCCGCCCGTTCGTACCGCGACTGGGTGGACACCAGCTCGACCAAGATCGAGCAGATGAAGAAGATCGAGCACACGCTGCTCGAGGACATGGAGCAGAAGGCCCGCGAGCTGCGCAACGCCTCCGAGCGCGAGGCGATCATCTCCGGTGCGCTGATCCTCATCGTCCTCGGCGTGTCACTCGTCGGCGCGTTCGTCGTGGCCCGCTCCATGATCCGCTCGCTGCGCCGCCTGCAGGAGACCGCCACCAAGGTCGCCCAGGACCGTCTGCCCGAGCTGGTCAAGCAGCTCTCCGAGTCCGACCCGCAGGACGTCGACACGTCCGTGGAGTCGGTCGGTGTGCACTCCCGGGACGAGATCGGCCAGGTGGCCGCGGCCTTCGACGACGTGCACCGCGAGGCGGTCCGACTCGCCGCCGAGCAGGCCCTGCTGCGGGGCAACGTCAACGCGATGTTCACCAACCTCTCGCGCCGCTCCCAGGGCCTCATCCAGCGCCAGCTGTCGCTGATCTCCGAACTCGAGTCCCGCGAGGCCGACCCGGACCAGCTGTCCTCGCTGTTCAAGCTCGACCACCTCGCGACCCGCATGCGCCGTAACGGTGAGAACCTCCTCGTCCTCGCGGGTGAGGAGCCCGGCCGGCGCTGGACCCGCCCGGTCCCGCTGGTCGACGTGCTCCGCGCCGCCGCGTCCGAGGTGGAGCAGTACGAGCGCATCGAACTGGCCGCCGTGCCGACGACCGAGGTCGCCGGCCGCGTGGTCAACGACCTCGTGCACCTGCTCGCCGAGCTGCTGGAGAACGCCACCTCGTTCTCCTCCCCGCAGACCAAGGTCAAGGTCACCGGTCACGCGCTGCCCGACGGCCGCGTGCTGATCGAGATCCACGACACCGGTATCGGCCTCTCCCCCGAGGACCTCGCGGCGATCAACGAGCGGCTCGCCTCGCCGCCCACCGTGGACGTCTCCGTCTCCCGCCGCATGGGCCTCTTCGTGGTCGGTCGTCTGTCCCAGCGCCACGGCATCCGCATCCAGCTGCGCCCGTCCGACTCGGGTGGTACGACCGCGCTGGTCATGCTCCCCGTCGACGTCGCCCAGGGCGGCAAGAAGCCCGCGGGCGGCAAGCCCGGCGCTCCCATCGGCTCCGGTGGCCCCGCCGCCGCGCAGGCCGCCGCCGGTGTGGCCGCGGCCCGACGGCAGAACGGCGGCAACGGCGGCGGCCCGGCCGGTGGCGGTCTGCTCGGTGCCGGTTCCGGCCCGCGCGGCCAGGTCGGCGCGGGCCAGGGTCCCCGGGCCGCGCTGCCCGGCACGGGCCAGGGCGGCCGTCCCGGTGCGCCGGGCGGAGCCCGTGGTCCGCAGGGTGGCCCCGGTGGCCCGCAGCAGGGCGGCCGACCGATGCCCGCGGGTTCCGGTGCGGGCGCCTTCGGCGGCCAGGCACCCGGTGTCCCGCAGGGTCTGCAGTCCCCGAACCAGGGCGGATCGCAGCAGGACCTCTTCGGCGGCCGTGGCCAGCAGCGTCCCACCGCCTCGGACCAGGGCCGTCAGCCCCAGCTGCCGCCGCGTGGCGGCCCGCGGGCCGAACTGCCCGGCGGCGAACCGCAGTCGCGCACCCCGGACTGGGGCGGCACCCACGCCCCGCCGTCCCGCGCCTCGCTGGACGCCCCGCGCGGCCACGACGAGCAGGACTCGGCGCAGACCTCGCGCATGCCGCGCGTGGACGACCGGCAGGGCCCCGGCTCGACCTCGGAGATGCCGCGCATCGACGCGGGGCCGGCCGCCACGGGCGAGTTCCCGCGCGCCGAGCTGAACGGCATGAACGGCATGAACGGCCCGCAGAACACGGGGCAGTTCGCCCGTCCGGACAACCCGCAGAACACGGGCCGGTACGCGCGTCCCGACGCCGGTGGCCAGGACCCGTTCGCACCGCGGCCCGCCGACGGTCAGGGCTCCGGTTCGTTCGTCCGCCCCGACGTGTTCGGCACATCGGCGCCCGGGCAGCAGAACAACGGCGCTCAGAACACGGGGCAGTTCGCGGCCCCGCAGGCTTACAACGGCGGTTACGACAACGGCTCCACCGGGCAGCACGCCCTGCCGGGCCGTCAGAACCCGCAGAACACGGGTCAGTTCGAGCGTCCGCAGCCGACCGGCCGGGACGACTACGCCGCCCCGCGTCCGCCGGCCCAGCAGCGTCCGGTCCGCCACGAGCCGGAGGCCCTGCCCCCGGCCAGCGGTCCGGGTGACGGCCGTACCCCGCTGTACGACACGCTGGAGACCAACTGGTTCCACGGTCAGCAGCAGGGTGGCGCGCCGGCGCCGGCACCGCAGCAGTCGCAGGCACCCGCCCCGGCTCCGCAGCGCCCGGCTCCCAGCACCGGCTCCTGGCGCACCTCGCCGAACGACGAACTCGTCCGGCAGGCAGAGCGCGTCCGGCAGCCCGCCGCGGGCGGGATCACCACCTCCGGTCTGCCGCGCAGGGTCCCCCGGGCGAACCTGGTCCCGGGTACGGCCCAGCAGCAGCAGAACCAAACCGGTCCGCAGGTCTCGCGTGCGCCTGACGACGTGCGCGGACGGCTGACCAATCTTCGTCGGGGCATCGCTCAGGGCCGTCAGGCCGGCAGCGGCCAGACCGGCAGCTTCCCGAGCCCCACTCACCAGCAGGAGCGTTAGTTGAGTCCGATGAGCCAGGCGGCACAGAACCTGAACTGGTTGATCACCAACTTCGTGGACAACACCCCTGGGGTGTCCCACACGGTGGTGGTCTCCGCCGACGGCCTTCTGCTGGCGATGTCCGAAGGTTTCCCGCGGGACCGCGCCGACCAGCTGGCGGCCGTCGCGTCCGGGTTGACCTCCCTGACGGCCGGGGCGTCCCGGATCTTCGAGGGCGGCGACGTGGCACAGACGGTCGTCGAGATGGAACGCGGCTTCCTCTTCCTGATGTCCATCTCGGACGGGTCGTCCCTCGCGGTCCTGGCCCATCCCGAGGCGGACATCGGCCTCGTCGGCTACGAGATGGCACTGCTCGTCGACCGCGCGGGTGCGGTACTCACTCCGGATCTGCGCGCCGAACTTCAGGGAAGTCTGCTTCACTGACCTCCCGCGGCACCACCCACCTCACAAAAACACCGTCCGGCCGCCACAATCCCCCCACCGGCCCCGCTCAGACGGCTTGACTGACCGACTTGCTGTCCCGCCCGGAGGATTCATGACCCCGCCCACCGCCCATCATGATCCGTACGCGGAGTCGTACGGGGACGAGGGCGACCAGCCGCTGGTGCGGCCGTACGCGATGACGGGCGGCCGGACCCGGCCGCGCTACCAGCTCGCCATCGAGGCACTGATCAGCACCACGGCCGACCCGGCCGCGCTCATGGGCCTGCTCCCGGAGCACCAGCGCATCTGCCACCTGTGCCGGGAGGTCAAGTCGGTCGCGGAGGTCTCCGCGCTGCTGGCCATGCCGCTCGGCGTGGCCCGGATCCTGGTGGCCGACCTCGCCGAGGCCGGCCTGGTCGCCATCCACCAGCCGGGTGGCGACGAGAACAACGGCGGCGCTCCGGATGTGACGCTGCTCGAAAGGGTGCTCAGTGGACTTCGCAAGCTCTGACACGGGCCGGGCCACCACCTCGGCGAAGATCGTGGTGGCGGGCGGCTTCGGCGTGGGCAAGACCACGTTCGTCGGCGCCGTCTCGGAGATCAACCCGCTGCGCACAGAGGCCGTCATGACGTCCGCGTCCGCCGGCATCGACGATCTCACCCACACCGGGGACAAGACCACCACGACGGTGGCCATGGACTTCGGCCGTATCACCCTCGACCAGGACCTGATCCTGTACCTCTTCGGTACCCCGGGCCAGGACCGCTTCTGGTTCATGTGGGACGACCTGGTCCGCGGCGCCATCGGCGCGGTGGTGCTCGTGGACACCCGGCGCCTGGCCGACTGCTTCCCCGCGGTCGACTACTTCGAGAACTCGGGTCTGCCGTTCGTCGTCGCCCTCAACGGCTTCGACGGCCAGCAGCCCTACCAGCCGGAGGAGGTGCGCGAGGCGCTGCAGATCGGGCCGGACACCCCGATCATCTCGACCGACGCCCGTCACCGCTCCGACGCGAAGAGCGCGCTGATCACGCTGGTGGAGCACGCCCTGATGGCGCGCCTGCGCTAGCACTCAAGTACGACGCGCGCTACGGCAGTTGCCGTAAGGAAACCGGAGCCGGCTGTGGCCTTTGACACGGCCGGCTCCGGTGTTCATAACAGTTCGGCAGAGGAATCGCCCGGTATCGCCACGCGACGCGTTCGGGCGGTGCCGCTGCGCTCACAAACGCCCCGTCTTTTGGCGGGGCTCGTTCTTTATGACCGTTTTATCTGGGACTTACAAGAGCGTGCTCCACGGGTTTCCACTGTTTGGAAGTGCACTGGTCCACGTGCTGGAATGCCTGAACTGCCCAATGGTCAACGACGTACTGCGTGGTCGATGACGAAACGGGCTCTGAGAGACTGCGGCACGACGAAGGTGCCGACCGCCGAGAGGTTGTTGGTCGAGTGAGGCGAAGCAAGAACGGTCCCGAGCCGTCGGCGCGGGGCAACTTCACCCCGCCGCCGCGCGCTGCGGCGCCCACCCCTGTGCAGGGTGCGGAGCCGGCGGCCACTCCCGCGTCGAGCGGCGGCCGCTTCTCACCGCGCAACTGGCGGGTGCCTACCCGTCTGAACGCGATTCTGCTCATACCCGTGGCGGTCGGTCTCGTCATGGGCGGCTTCCAGGTGAAGGCCTCGATCGACACCTGGCAGCAGGCCCGCGACGCCGAGAGCACCGCCCGCCTGGTGCGCGCCTCGCTCGCCTACGCCGACGCCCTCGAGAACGAGCGTGACGTCACCGCGGCTCCCCTGCTGAAGGCCAAGAAGACCGGCACCGACAAGGCGACCATCGACGCGGCCCGCAAGGCCACGGACCAGGCCGCCGACGGTTTCGACCAGGCCGCGCAGAGCATGCCCGACGACTCGGGTCTGCAGCGCCGGCTGAAGCTGTTCCGCGAGGTCGAGCCGAAACTGGCGCAGCTGCGGGCCGCCGCGTACACCTCCAAGATGATCGGTGTCGACACCGAAGAGGGTTACGTCGGGATCAGCCACCCCCTGATGGAGTTCGCCAACGAGCTCGGTCTGGGCACCGGCAACATCACCTCCTACGGCCGTACCGTCTACGCCATCTCGCTGACCAAGGCCGCCCTGTCGCTGGAGCGGTCGATCGGTACGCACCTGCTGGTCAAGCCGGGCCCGGACGCCGGCAACCTGGCCACGCAGCGGACCTCCCTGTCCTCGTACGCCTACCTGGAGCGCATCGCCCGGGAGGAGTACCTCGGCGGTGGTACCGAGGCCGACGCGCAGAAGCTGAGCGACGCCGAGAACAAGGTCAAGTCCGACGCCGCCGAACTGGCCAAGAAGGCCGCTACGGGCAACGACAGCTACGTTCCGCCGCCGTCCGGCGCGACCGACATGGTCGTCCGCCTCGCCTCCATGAGGGACACCACCACGCTCACCCGTGAGGCGCTGGCGACCAAGGGCATCACCCTGGACAACTGGTGGGCGGTCAACACGCTGAAGTACAAGGCCTACCGCCAGATCGAGTCGGACATGGCCGACACCGCGGTGAACGAGGCCTCGTCCATCGCCGACGACGCCAAGACCTCGGCGTTCATCACCGGTGCCGTCGTCGTGATCGCTCTGCTGTTGGCCTTCATCCTGGCCGGTCTGGTGGCCCGCCAGATGAGCCGCTCGATGCGCCAGCTGCGCAACGCCGCCTTCGGCATCGCCGAGCAGCGTCTGCCGATGCTCGTCGACCAGCTCTCCCGTACCGACCCCGGCCGGGTCGACACCCGGGTCGCCCCGATCCCGATCCACACCAAGGACGAGATCGGCGAGGTCGCCCGCGCCTTCGACCAGGTCCACCGCGAGGCGGTCCGGCTCGCCTCCGAGCAGGCCCTGCTGCGGGGCAACATCAACGCGATCTTCACCAACCTGTCGCGCCGCAACCAGTCGCTGATCGAGGGCCAGCTGACCCTGATCACCGACCTGGAGAACAACGAGGCCGACCCGGACCAGCTGGAGAACCTCTTCAAGCTGGACCACCTGGCCACCCGTATGCGCCGCAACGGCGAGAACCTCCTGGTCCTCGCCGGCGAGGAGCCCGGCCGCCGCTGGGACCAGCCGGTCCCGCTGGTCGACGTCCTGCGTGCCGCCTCCTCCGAGGTGGAGCAGTACGAGCGCATCGAGCTGTCGGGCGTGCCGGAGGCCGAGATCCACGGCCGCGCGGTCACCGACCTCGTGCACCTGCTCGCCGAGCTGCTGGAGAACGCCACCACGTTCTCCTCCCCGCAGACCAAGGTCCGCGTGACGGCGACCCGACTCCCCGACGGCCGCGTCATGATCGAGATCCACGACAAGGGCATCGGTCTGACGGCCGAGGACTTCGCGGACATCAACCACAAGCTGGCCAACCCGCCGACCGTGGACGCCGCGATCTCCCAGCGCATGGGCCTGTTCGTGGTCGGCCGGCTGTCCGACCGGCACGGCATCCGGGTCCAGCTGCGCCCCTCGGGCGAGCAGGCCGGTACGACCTCCCTGGTCATGCTGCCGGACGCGATCACGCACGGCGGTGGCGGCGAGACCCTGGAGCGCGAGGAGTTCACGGTCTCGCAGATCATCCCGGAGCAGCAGTTCCAGGCCGAGAACTTCAGCCAGGTGCAGCCGATGCGCACCGCCGCCGAACTCGGCTTCGACGACACCCAGTACACGGACGTCCCCGACGACATCCGCGATCTGAACCCCGTCGGCCGCTCGCTGATGCGTGAGGAGCGCCGCGCGGCGCTGGAGGCGCAGACGCACGGCATGCCGGGCCAGCCGCAGCAGGAGAGCGGGGAGTCCCCCGCCGAGTACCGCGACGGGTTCCAGGCGCAGCAGCCCTACGACGGCAGCAGCACCGGCTACCCGGAGCAGTCGTACCAGGAGCAGCAGCAGGCTTCGTACGAGGAGCAGCAGCACACCGCGTACCAGGAGTCCTACGAGCAGCCGTACGACGAGCAGTACTACGCGCCGAACGGCGGTCTGCCGCAGGACAACGGCTACTCCGCGAACGGCGGTTACCCGGACCCGGCGTACGCCGAGCCCCCTCAGGAGGAGCAGCGGTCCGCGCGCGGCCAGGAGGCCGACGGGTTCGGCTCCTACGAGGCCCCGTCCTACCAGGACGACTGGCCGCAGCAGGACGCTTACCGCAACGGCCGGCCGGCCCAGTACGCTCCGGAGCCGGAGTCCCCGCAGGCCGGTGACGCGAGTGAGCGGAACCGCGTAGGCTTCGACCGTCCGGGAACGGCCTCTCCCGCCTCCCACGAGCTGACCGACGCCGGGCTGCCCCGCCGCGGTTCCGCGGCGAGCGGCTCCAACGGTGCGGCCGGTGCGAACGGCCAGGCGCAAGTGCGGCAGGAGACGCCGTCTCCCGCGCCGGGCAACGTCCCGGCGACCAACGGCGACAACGGCTGGCGTTCGGCGAACGACACGCGGTGGCAGCAGGCCTCGCAGCTCCGCAAGCCGAAGGCGGGCGGGGTCACCGCCTCCGGTCTGCCGCGGCGGGTGCCCAAGGCCAATCTGGTCGAGGGCGCCGCTGAGACCACCCCCCAGGGAGGCCCTCAGGTCTCCCGCGCCCCGGAGGACGTCCGGGGCAGGCTGAGCAACCTGCGCAGGGGCGTCCAGCGCGGACGCAGCGCAGGCAGTGATACGAACGGCCAGGGCTTCGGTCCTGACAGCACCTACAACCAGGAGCGTTAGTGTGAGCCCGATGAGCCAGGCGGCACAGAACCTGAACTGGTTGATCACCAACTTCGTGGACAACACCCCGGGGGTGTCCCACACGGTGGTGGTCTCCGCCGACGGACTCCTTCTGGCGATGTCCGAAGGCTTCCCCCGCGACCGCGCCGACCAGCTCGCCGCCGTCGCCTCCGGTCTGACCTCGCTGACCGCCGGTGCCTCGCGCATCTTCGAGGGCGGCAGCGTGAACCAGACGGTTGTGGAGATGGAGCGGGGATTCCTCTTCATCATGTCCGTTTCCGACGGGTCGTCCCTCGCGGTTCTGGCCCATCCAGAGGCGGACATCGGTCTCATCGGGTACGAGATGGCACTTCTGGTGGACCGGGCGGGCACGGTTCTCACCCCGGATCTCCGCGCGGAGCTCCAGGGAAGCCTTCTCAACTAGTAATCGGACGGTGCGTATTCGCGTCCCGGGGCCGTAAGGTTTCGGGACGCGGCTCCACAGGTTTGGGCGCCCGGCGCAGTCGGAGGAGGAGAAAGTGGCAACACCCCCAGGCGGTTCGTCTTCGGGCAATTGGTCGTACGGCCCTGCCCAGGGCCAGGGCGACGGTTCGGCGAACCGGTACAACTTCCCCTCCGCACCCAGCCACCGGCAGCCGTACGCCCCGCAGGGCCCAGGTCCGTCGCCGTACGACCAGCCGCCTACGCCGCGGATCCAGCCGGTGCAGCCGCAGCGCCGCCCCGAGCCGGCGCCGGCCTCGGCGTCCCACAATCCCCTGGTGCGTCCGTACGCCATGACCGGCGGCCGGACCCGCCCGCGCTACCAGCTCGCCATCGAGGCACTGGTGCACACCACCGCCGCTCCGCACCAGATGCAGGGCCAGCTGCCCGAGCATCAGCGGATCTGCAACCTGTGCCGGGAGATCAAGTCGGTGGCCGAGGTCTCGGCCCTCCTCACGATTCCCCTCGGCGTGGCCAGGATCCTCGTCGCCGACTTGGCGGAGGCGGGCCTGGTCGCCATCCATCAGCCCGGCGGCGACGAGAACGCCGGTGGCCAGCCAGACGTGACACTGCTCGAAAGGGTGCTCAGTGGACTTCGCAAGCTCTAGCGGCGGTCCTTCCCGCTCCACCACCTCCGCGAAGATCGTGGTTGCGGGCGGCTTCGGCGTGGGCAAGACCACGTTCGTCGGCGCCGTCTCGGAGATCAACCCGCTGCGCACAGAGGCCGTCATGACGTCCGCGTCCGCCGGCATCGACGACCTCACCCACACCGGGGACAAGACCACCACGACGGTGGCCATGGACTTCGGCCGTATCACCCTCGACCAGGACCTGATCCTGTACCTCTTCGGTACCCCGGGCCAGGACCGCTTCTGGTTCATGTGGGACGACCTGGTCCGCGGCGCCATCGGCGCGATCGTCCTGGTCGACACCCGGCGCCTGGCCGACTGCTTCCCCGCGGTCGACTACTTCGAGAACTCGGGCCTGCCCTTCGTCATCGCCCTCAACGGCTTCGACGGCAACCAGCCCTACCAGCCGGACGAGGTGCGCGAGGCGCTGCAGATCGGCCCCGACACCCCGATCATCACGACCGACGCCCGTCACCGCGCGGACGCCAAGTCGGCGCTGATCACGCTGGTCGAGCACGCCCTGATGGCCCGCCTGCGCTAGGCCGCCGCGCTGTCGAAGGGGCCCTTCCCGATGGGAAGGGCCCCTTTGTCGTACGCCGTTGGCCCATTCGGTGGACACGGCGCGGCCCCGCCCTCCCGAAGGAGTGGCGGGGCCGGGTCACGCGGGAGGGGTCAGCGCCAGCTGTGCGGGGCGCGGAAGCCGGGCTCGCGCTCCAGGCGGCGCCAGCCGGCCTTGGGCCGGCCGCGGTGGGTCTGGGCCGAGGGCTCGGTGCGGGCGGCGGCGCGGGCCAGGAGGACGGCCGTGATGGCGGCGACTTCCTCGGGCTCGGCGTGGCCCTTCTCGACGCGGATGTCAGCAGTGCTCATGGGTGTCAGTCTCCGTGAGAGAGAGGTCCGCGGGGTTGCCGCGGCGGGTCCGCTCGGTTACTGCGGGGGGTTGCCGTGCTTGCGGGAGGGCAGGTCGGCGTGCTTGGTCTGGAGCATGGCCAGGGACTTGGCCAGGACCTCACGCGTCTCGGCGGGGTCGATGACGTCGTCGACCAGGCCGCGTTCGGCCGCGTAGTAGGGGTGCATCAGCTCGGCCTTGTACTCCTTGACCATCTTCTGACGCATGGCCTCGGGGTCCTCGGCATCGGCGATCTGCCGCCGGAAGATGACGTTGGCGGCGCCTTCCGCGCCCATCACGGCGATCTCGTTCGTCGGCCAGGCGTAGGTCAGGTCGGCGCCGATCGACTGGGAGTCCATGACGATGTAGGCACCTCCGTACGCCTTCCGCAGGATCAGCGAAATCCTCGGCACGGTCGCGTTGCAGTAGGCGTACAGCAGCTTCGCACCGTGGCGGATGATTCCGCCGTGCTCCTGGTCGACGCCGGGGAGGAACCCCGGCACGTCCAGGAAGGTGACGATCGGGATATTGAAAGCGTCACACATCTGGACAAAGCGCGCAGCTTTTTCACTCGCCTCGATGTCCAGGACACCGGCGAGGACCTGCGGCTGGTTGGCGATGATGCCCACCACCTGGCCGTCCAGCCGGGCGAGGGCGCAGATGATGTTGCGCGCCCAGCGCTCGTGGACCTCCAGGTACTCGCCGTCGTCGACGATCTCCTCGATGACCTTGGCCATGTCGTACGGCCGGTTGCCGTCGGCCGGGACCAGGTCGAGCAGCACGTCGCCGCGGCGGTCGACGGCGTCGGACGTCTCCACCCGCGGCGGGTTCTCGCGGTTGTTCTGCGGGAGCAGCGAGAGGAGGTAGCGCACCTCGGCGATGCAGGTCTCCTCGTCGTCGTACGCGAAGTGGCAGACGCCGGAGGTCTCCGCGTGGACGTCGGCGCCGCCCAGGCCGTTCTGGGTGATCTCCTCGCCCGTGACCGCCTTGACGACGTCCGGGCCGGTGATGAACATCTGGGACGTCTCACGGACCATGAAGACGAAGTCCGTCAGGGCGGGGCTGTAGGCCGCGCCGCCCGCGCACGGACCGAGCATCACGGAGATCTGCGGGATGACACCCGAGGCCTTGGTGTTGCGCTGGAAGATGCCGCCGTAGCCGGCGAGCGCGCTGACGCCCTCCTGGATGCGGGCGCCCGCACCGTCGTTGAGGGAGACCAGGGGCGCGCCGGCCGCGATGGCCATGTCCATGATCTTGTGGATCTTGGTGGCGTGGGCCTCGCCCAGCGCGCCGCCGAAGATCCGGAAGTCGTGGGCGTAGACGAAGACCGTGCGGCCCTCGACCGTGCCCCAGCCGGTGATGACACCGTCGCTGTAGGGCTTCTTCGCCTCCAGGCCGAATCCGGTCGCCCGGTGCCGGCGCAGCTGCTCGACCTCCTGGAAGGACCCCGCGTCGAGGAGCAGCTCGATCCGCTCCCGCGCCGTCAGCTTGCCCTTGGCGTGCTGCGCCTCGGTCGCCTTCTCGCTGGGGCCCGCCACTGCGTGGGCACGAATCTCGTGCAGCTCGGCGACCCGTCCGCGCGCGTCCGTCGGCTCGCCGGTCGGCTCACCCGTCGTCTCTTCCAAAACGGTCATGTAGCGACCTTACGAAGGACACCAAGGAAAGCGAGCCGTCGACTCCGTACAGTCTCCAGCCCGTTTTCCTGGTACCAGTGAACAGAACCACAGCGCCGTGCAGCCGTTCCGACTGCTCAGAGGGCACCGGCGTTGTAGATGTGCCACAAAGTCGTCACCTGAGAGCCACCTCACATTCGTGGGTGGAACATGCCATCCCCGGAGTGACACGGACCCTCAGACGGCGGTCCGCCGACAGAACCACCACGCTGTCGTCGGCGCGGACGACGGCACGCACCGGACGGTCCCAGACGAGCTCCAGCGGTTCGCCCGTCCGGGGCGGTTCGCTCACGTGCAGGGTGGCCGTCCGGCCCCGGCGCACGACGAGCACGCCCGCTCCCGCCGAGACGGTCAGCCGCCCCACCGTACCCGCCCGCCAGAAGGTGGCCGCGGTCAGGCCCTGGCGGGGTACGGCGACGGCCTGGCAGGTGTCGTCGTCGGCAAGGACGTACAGCCAGTGCGGATCGGCGGCCCGGGCGGCGGTCCCGGCCCGGGAGGCGCCGGGCAGCAGGACGTAGAGGTAGCCGGCGGCGGCCGGGGCGGTGCCGTGGTCGAGCCAGAGGGTCTGCCAGCGCCGGGTCCGCCGTTCGTCCGTGGCGGCGGCGTTGATGTCGCCCCAGGCGCCGGTGCGGTCCTCGCGCAGGGTGCGCAGCTCTCCCCCGCGCGGCAGGATCCAGCCGCCGTGCTCCTCCAGATGGGCCCAGTTCCGGCCGCGTACGAACGCCTGGGTGCCGTTCTCGCCGAGGTTGCGGTTGTCCACCACCGTCTCCACCGGGACACCGTCGGCGCAGCTGATCCCGGCGCCGAGGCAGACCACCGCGTCGGGGAGGAAGAACCAGGACTTGCGGGCCTCCAGGGTGGAGCCGAGCCCCTTCAGGTGCTGCCCCACGGCCGCGTACCGGCCGTCCGTGGTCCCGCCGACCCAGCGGACGTCCGGCCGGGGCGCGCCCCACTCGCCGCCGGCGCGGTCGGCGAGCCGCTTGGTGGACACCGTGGTGCCGGGCAGCCGGTACCAGTCGACGGTCGGCCAGTACCAGTCGGTGTACTGGTCGCTGCGTCCCCGCGGCCACCAGGAGAGCATGCCGGAGCCGGTGTGCCAGCCGCGCGGGTTCTCACCGTTGCCGCACTCGTAGTGGGCGATGCGGTCGCTGGCCATGGAGAGGGCGGCGGTGAACCGGTGTCCGCGGTGGACGGCGCGGTCCATCGCCGGGAAGAGCCGGTGCCCGACGGGCTCCCGGGCCGCCGGGACGGCGGTGCGGGCGACGGCGTCCAGACGGGCGAGGTCGGCGACCCCGAGCTGCCGGGCGGCGGCGATCGGGGTCACCGTGTCCCGCTCCGTCCATCCCTTGATCAGGCCGTGCCACCTGGTGCGTTCCGGCTCGTCCGCGACGCCCGCGAGCAGGGCGACGGAGGCGATGAGGTTCTGCCCGTGGAAGTGGTCGCCGCGCATGACCCGCAGGTCGTCGTCGCGCAGGCAACCCCGGCTGATGGCACGGCCGTTGACGCAGTCCATGACCAGCCCGTCGTGGATCAGGGGCGCGTAGGCGTGCTCGACGCTGTCCAGGACGTTCCGCCGCAGCGGGTCGATGACCTGCCAGGGCGATCCGGCGAGCAGCGCCAACAGCCGGGCCAGGCCGTCGAGCAGGACCTGGCCGTACGTGCCCGAGTAGGCGACCCGGGTGTGCTGGACGAAGGAGCCGTCGGCGTACAGGCCGTCGCCGCCGGTGACATGTCGGAAGACCGGCGAAAGCGCGTCCCGCGACAGAAAGACGCGGCCGGCGTCCCGCCCGAGGACGCCGTGCAGGGCGGCGCAGCGGCACAGGTCGACGCGGTTGGCACCGGTGGAGACGCCGGAGTAGTCGGTGAGCAGCGCGTCCGGGACGAAGTGGCCGACGGCCGCGCAGGCCGCCGCGACCCGCGCCGCGCCGAGCTGTTCGTACAGGGCGGCCGTGATGTCCATGAGCAGGCGGGGGCTGCCGATCCGCCACTCCCACCAGTTGCCGTAGGGGACGGTCCCGGGGTGGTAGACGGTGGCCAGGAGGTGGTCGAGGCCGCGCAGTACGGCGGCGAGGAGGCCGGGGTCGCCGGTGCTGCCGGTGCCGGGCTGGACGTGGGCCTGGGCCATGGTCCACAGCCGGCCGAGGGCGAAGGTGATGCCGGCCGGCGGGTCGAAGGGGTGACCGGGCCAGAGCGAGGCGGGCGCCGGGGCCATGGTGGCGCCGAAGTCCCGTGCCAGGGAGCCGAGTCGGGCCAGCTGAGAGGCGTACGGCTCGGCGGCCGGGTCGTATCCCGTCCCCAGGGTGAGAGCCAGCCAGCGGCGGCGCAGCAGGTCGTGGGGATCGTCGGCCGCGCGGGCGCCGGGTGCGGTGACCGGGAGCAGGGCGGCGGCCAGCAGCAGCGCACGACGGGTCATGCCCATGGACCGGCCACCGCCCTCTCGTACGGCTCAGCAGCCGCCGCAGTTGTAGTAGAGGACGTCCCAGTGGTTGCCCTCGTCGGCGTAGATGTTGCCGGAACCGGACTGGTACTGCGGGGCGCCGTCGCCGCGCAGGCCGATGTAGGTGAAGTTGTTCTTGATGTACGAGGTCACGCAGGTGTTCTTGCCGTAGTCGAGCTTGTAGCCGTTCCAGTGGGAGTACGTGCCGGAGGCGTGGCCGGTCTCCGTGCCGCCGGTGATGTTCAGGGCGCAGCCGCTCGCCCGCTTGAGGGTCTGGGCGCCCTGCGCGGTGGCGAGATTGAGCTGGTCGAAGGACGTGCAGGTGGAGTTGTTCCGGTTGGTGCAGTTGCCGGAGGACGACCAGGTGATGCCGACCTGCCGGAACATCGACTCGGCGGTGGCCTGGCTGATCTTCGTGACGGCGAAGGCGTCGGTGGCGGTGCCGACGACGGCGACGCCCGGGGCGACGACCAGGGCTAGCGTGGTCAGGAGAGAGCGGACCTTCAAGAGCTTCATGGAGACCTTCCTGCGGTGGGCCGTGCTTCCGGTGGGGTCGGCTGTGCAGGTGGTGCATGCAGATGGTGCCCGAGTTCTACGCGCGTCCGAAAGAGGGCGGACATCATCACTCCGTGCGACCATGAAGACACACTCCGAATGATGTTGAAAACTGAACAGGATGGGTCTATCGTCGGAGACGCAAGTTAGTTGAACGTTAAACAGGACTAGCGAGGAGCACCGTCATGGGCATCTTCAGCCGCAAGGACAGCACCCCGGAGACGACCGTGGCCCCGGCCGCCGCGGGCCCCGACCTCACCGCGCTCACCGGCGACTACACGATCGACCCGGCGCACACCACGATCGGTTTCGTGGCGCGCCACGCCATGGTCACCAACGTCAAGGGCGCGTTCCACGACTTCACCGGCACGCTGCACCTGGACGGCGCCGACCCCACCCGGTCCACCGCCACGCTGGACATCAAGATGGACAGCATCGACACCGGCAACGCCGACCGTGACGGTCACCTGAAGTCGTCCGACTTCTTCAAGATCGACGAGTACCCGGCGATGACCTTCCGCTCCACCAAGGCCGAGTCCCTGGGCGGGGACGACTACCGCATCACCGGCGACCTCTCCCTCCTCGGCGTGACCAAGTCGATCAGCATCGACCTGGAGTTCAACGGCGCCGCGACCGACCCCTTCGGCAACGAGCGCGTCGGCTTCGAGGGCAAGACCGAGATCCTGCGCTCCGAGTGGGGTCTGACCTGGAACGCGGCCCTGGAGACCGGCGGTGTCCTCGTCTCCGACAAGATCAAGCTGAACTTCGACATCTCCGCGATCAAGAACGCGTGACCCCTCCGGCGCCCCGCCGGACGCACCACGAGCGCGCCCGCCCCCCGGAACCGGGGAGGCGGGCGCTCGGCTTCCGGCCCTCCGGTCAGAAGCCGCCGCCGAAGTCGCCGCCGCCTCCGCCGCCCCCGAAGTCGCCGCCTCCCCCGCCGTCGCCGAAGCCGCCGCCGAAGTCACCGGGGTCGAAATCGGTGCCGGACACGTCACCGCCCTCGTAGCCGCCGCCGAAGTCCCCGCCGTAGTCGCCGCCGCCGAAGTCCCCGTACCCGGTGCCGTAGCCGGCCCCGTAGGACGGCGCGGCCATGACGCTGCCGAGCAGGGTGCCGACGAGGAGGCCGGGAAGGATGCCGCCGCCGAAGTAGCCGCCCGCCCAGGGGCCGTAGGCCGGTCCGGCGTCCCAGTAGGGCCGGCGGCCGTAGTCCGTGTCGACCTCGCGGATCACCGGGTCACGGCCGTCGGCCAGCCGGGTCGCGTCGGCCGCGCAGACCGGGACCCGCCGTTCGGCCCCGCCGGGCGGGGTCCAGGTGGCGTCGGCGACCGAGGGCCCGTGCCGGGGGTCGAAGAAGCAGGGCGGCCGGCGCTCCGGAAGCTCGCGGCCCTCGCGGCGGGCGGCCAGCCGGGCCAACGAGAAGCGGCCGTCCTCCAGCGCCTCGGTGACCGTGCGCACGTCCTCCGGCTTGTGCGCCTCGGCCATGCGCTGCTTCGCCGTCTCGTAGGCGTCCAGGGCCCGCGCGTAGTCGTCGCGCATCGCGTCGTCGGCGCCCGGCTCCGAGGGGCTGAAGTCCAGCCGGTCGAGCTCCTCGCCGAAGGCGGTGATGTCCTCGTCCACGACGACCCGCAGACGGTCGAGGGCGGCCTGCTGCTCCTCCTCGCGCCGCCGGCGGTTGCGGCGGACCAGCGCGTACGCGCCCACACCGCCCGCCACCAGCACCGCGCCCGCCGTGATCAGCGCAGCACCGGACGCACCGCCGCCGTCCGAGCCGGACGAGGTGCCCCAGCTCTTCGGAGCGTGGCCGCCCATGTTGGCCAGGGCGCGACCGGTGAAGTCGGCGAGCTGGGCCTTGGCGTCCTCGCCCCGGACACTGGCCACCAGGTTCCGCCGGGCCGTCGCCGACATCACGGAGGAGTCGGCGCGGGCGTCGAAGCGGTCGCCGAGGCGAACGCCGTAGAGGCCGGTGACGCCGGTCGCGGCCCGCAGGTCGGTGAAGAGGTCCGCCGTGGGGTAGCCGGCCGGCAGGACCGCGAGGAACAGGGGTTTGTCCGCGCCCTTGATCTGCTTCGCCAGCGCGTCGGCGTCCGCCTTCGGCAACTGGGCCGACGCCGCCGGGTCCACGTAGACCGGACTCTGGCGCAGCGCCCGGGCGATCGCCGAGACGCTGGTATCCGCGCTCGCGCGGGGCGCGAACGTGCTCGCCAGCAGCAGGACGAGGGCGGCGAGGAGCAGGGCCGGGAGGCTTCGGGTCCGCGGGACGGCCTTCATGCTTCGAACTTACCCGAAGCCTCCCAGAACTGGTCATACAAGCGGAACGGCCGAGCGGGCTATGCGGCCCGGTAGGCCTCCGCCAGCTTCTCCACCGCCTTTCCGTACCGGCCGGTCAGCAGCAGGTGGTCGGCGTCGGCGAACGGCTTCGCCACCGCCTCGGTCAGCTGGCCGTCCGCCTTCTCCTGGACGAGCAGCCGTGCCCTGGTCACCAGCTCGCGTCCGGTCCGGCCGGCGTGCGCCCGCTCGGCCGTCGCCGCCGCGGCGGCGAGCACCCGGAGCGTCGCCGCACCGCCCTTCGGGACCGAAGTGCGGGTGGTCAGACCCCAGCCGTAGGGGAACTGCGGGTCGTACGAGGCGTCGCCGACGTTGATCGGGAGCTGCGCCCCGGACCGGGGCCAGGTGACGGGGAGCTGTCCGGTGAAGGGGCGCGCGCCGTAGAGGACGTCGGCGACGCCGTCGCCCTCGGTACCGGGCAGCCAGGAGGCCACCAGTGCGTCGACGCCGGCCAGCCGGTCGCCGACGAGCTGCGGGCGGCCGGAGACGATGAGCACCGCGCACTTCATGGCCGCGCACACCGTGTCCACGGCGGCCTTGTCGGCCGCGGACAGCTCCAGGTCGTGGCCGTTGCCGACGTCTCCGACGCCCTCGGCGTACGGGGTCTCGCCGACGACGACCACACCGACGTCGTAGCCGCCGGTCGGGGCCGAGGCGTCCCTGGAGTAGGTGACGTCGCCGCCGGCCCGGCGCAGGCCCTGGAGGATGGTGGTGCCGGAGGTGCCGTTCCCGGAGGAGCCCTGCCAGGTGAGCGTCCAGCCGCCGGTCTGGTTGCCGAGGTCGTCGGCGTTGGAGCCGGCGACGTAGACCTTCTGGCTCTTCCTCAACGGCAGGACGTTCCCGTCGTTCTTCAGCAGCACCTGCGACTCGGCGGCGGCCTTGCGGGCGACCGCCCGGTGGGCCGGGGAGCCGATGGCGGCGGCACCGGAGGTGTCGGCGTAGGGGTGCTCGAAGAGGCCCAGCGCGAACTTCTCGGTGAGGATGCGGGAGACGGCGTCGTCGATCCGCCGCTCGCTCACCCGGCCCGCCTCCACCTCGTCGACGAGCGCGCCGGCGAAGTCCTTGTAGCCGTAGGGCACCATCATCATGTCGACGCCCGCGTTCACGGCCGTGCGCACGTGGGCGGCGTAGTCGCCGGGGAGCTGGTCGATGGCGTTCCAGTCGCTGATGACGAAGCCGTCGAAGCCCATCCGGCCCTTCAGCTCGCCGTTGATCATGTCGCCGCGGGCGTGCATCTTCACCGCGCCTCTGCCGTCGCCGGTGATGTCGAGGGAGGAGTACGACGGCATGACCGTGCCGATCCCGCGCCGGACGGCGGTCCGGTACGGCGCCAGGTGGATGTCCGCCAGCTGCTGCCGGGTGACCGTGGTGACGCCCTGGTCGATGGTGTAGGTGCCGGTGGTGGAGGAGCCGTAGGCGGTGCCGCCGTCGCCGACGAAGTGCTTGGCGGTGGCGAGCACCTTGTCGTCGCGATTCAGGTCCCGGCCGTCGGCCCGGCCCTGGAGGCCCTGGATCATGGTCTCCATGGACTCCACGAGGGCGGGATCCTCGCCGAAGGACTCGTAGGAACGGCCCCAGCGTTCGTCGCGGGTGACGCACAGACAGGGTGCGAAGTCCCAGGGGATACCGGTGGCGCGGACCTCGGCCGCCGTCACCGACCCGGTGTCCTCGGCGAGTTGTGGGTCGCGGCTCGCACCGATGCCGATGTTGTGCGGCATGATCGTGGCGCCGGCCAGGTTGTTGTGGCCGTGGACCGCGTCGACGCCGTAGACCAGCGGGATCTGGAAGCGGGTCGCCTGCGCGCGGAGCTGGAAGCCGTCGATCATCTTCGCCCAGGCCGCCGGGGTGTTGGGCGTGGGGGTGGAGCCGCCGCCGGAGAGCAGCGAGCCCAGGCCGTAGACGGCGATGTCACTCCCGGCGCCCACCGCGCCCCGCTCGGCCTGGGTCATCTGCCCGGCCTTCTCCGCCAGGTTCATGCGTGAGAGCAGGTCCGCGACGCGCTTGCGCACCGGCAACTTCGTGTCCAGGTACGGCAGTCCGTGCGCGTCGATGACGACCTGCGGGGTCTCGGCGGGGGCCTTGGCGCCGGTCACCGTCAGCTTCAGCGGTACCGTCTCGGCGGGTTCGGCGGCCTTGTCCCGGCGGGTGGGAACCGCGACGGTCCGCGCGGTACCGGAGGCCGAGCCGGCCGGGAAGGTCAGGGTGCCGGAGACGGGCGTGTAGTCCGTACCGGGCTCGGCGGTGCCGTCGCCCGTCTCGTAGTGCACGGTCACCGGCTCCTCGACGGGTGCGGAGCCGGTGGTGGCCAGGACGACCTTCACCTGTGCCGTGGCGCCCTCCCGGACCGGGTGGACGGCCGCGTCGGTGGTGACGGAGGCGCGCAGCGACTGGTCGGCCCGGCCGTACAGCTCCACGCCGTCCATGGCGAAGTCGCCCTTGACCCCGACCGGGAGCGTGACGGCGTAACCCCACATCTCCTTGAGGCCGAGGACGTGGTCGATGCCGCCGACGGGCTGGTAGTCGGTGCGGTAGGCGAAGTCGGCGAACGGGATCCGGATCTGCTTCCAGCCGGTGAAGTCGTCGGTGAAGGCGGCCGTCCAGAGTTCGGAGGCCTCGCCGTTCGCGCCGCCGTCCTTGATCTCGAAGGCGATCTTCCTGCCGCTGTCGTGGCCGTCCCACCAGAAGCGGACGCCCTCGTGGACCGACCAGTCGTGGGCGGGTTCGCCGGCGGCGAAGTCGTGGGTGAAGCCGCCGTAGCCGCTGATGTCGTAGGTGCCGCCGAGGACCTTGCCGCCCTCGGGGGCGTCGGCGCGGGCGGCGAACCGCAGGGCCGGCGGGTCGTCGGCGTCGCTCCCCCAGGTGAAGATGCCCTCGGCGGGCTGGGAGGCGAAGGGGACCTCTCCCTCGAAGCGGTCGACGGGCGTGGGTGGGGGGTCGTCCGCGGCTCGCGCGGTCGCCCAGGGGAGCAGACCGGTGAGGAGTGCGGCGGAGGCGAGCAGGGCGGTTCTTCGCATGGACCTTCCCTCGGCTCTCGTGGTTCACTCATGACTTAGCTCACGTCATGAGTTAACTGGGGGCCCACAGGCCCGTCAAGACGGCACGTCAGGACGCCTGGGGCACGAACTCTCTGCCACACCAGGCACGTTGGCTCTCCCCAGAAGGGCGACGCACCATGAGAAGACGCTTGCGCACGGCCCGGCTGCTCCTCGCCGGCCTGCTGACCACCGCCGGGCTCACGACCCTCGGCACCGGCTCCGCGCACGCCGCCGACGAGCAGGTCACGGCCTGGCTCACCACGACCGACGACTCCGCGGGCCGGCACGTGGTCCGCGGGCTCCAGGCGCAGACGCCGTTCGCCTTCCAGTCCGGGACGGGTGGCGGCGGCGAGAACATCACCGTCGACGAGAACACCCGCTACCAGACCTTCACCGGCGGCGGCGCCTCCTTCACGGACACCGCGGCCTGGCTGATGAACGGCAGCGGGGCGCTGTCCCCGGCGACGCGGGACGCGACCATGCGCAAGCTGTTCTCGCCGACCGACGGGATCGGGCTGTCGTTCCTGCGCAACCCCATGGGTGCCTCGGACCTGGCCCGGTACGGCTACACGTACGACGACGTGCCGGCCGGACAGACGGATCCGGGCCTGGCGAAGTTCTCGATCACCCACGACCTGGCGGACGTCGTGCCGCTGACCCGGCAGGCGCTCCAGCTGAATCCGTCCCTCACCGTGATGGCCTCGCCGTGGACGGCACCGGCCTGGATGAAGGACAGCGGCTCGCTCAACGGCGGCTGGCTGAAGGCGGAGGACTACGGGGCGTACGCCGCCTACTTCGTGAAGTACCTCCAGGCCTACAAGGCCCAGGGGATCGGCGTCTCCTACGTGACCGCGCAGAACGAGCCGACCTGCTGTTCCGGGTACCCGTCCATGAGCTGGAACGCGAGCGGCCTCGCGTACTTCACCAAGAGCGAGCTGCTGCCCAGGCTCCAGGCGGCCGGCCTGACGACGAAGGTGCTGGCGCACGACTGGAACTGGGACGTCTACGACTCCTACGCCGCCCCGACCGTGGACGACGCGGCCGTGCGCGACCACCCGAACTTCGGCGGGATCGCCTGGCACGGGTACGGCGGCGACATCGGCAAGCAGACCTCGGTGCACAACCAGTACCCCACACTGGACGCCTTCGGCACCGAGCACTCCGGCGGCACCTGGATCGCCAACCAGCAGCGCGAGGACATGGCCGACATCATCGACTACACCCGCAACTGGGCGAAGTCGGTGACCAAGTGGTCGCTCGCGGTGGACCAGAACATGGGCCCGCACAACGGAGGCTGCGGCACCTGCACCGGCCTGATCACCGTGCACAACGGGGACGGGGCGAGCGGGACGGTCGACTACACGGTCGAGTACTACACCATGGGCCACCTGACGAAGTTCGTCCGGCCGGGCGCCCAGCGGATCGCCTCGACGGCGTCCACGGCGGTGCCGAACGTGGCGTGGCGCAACCCGGACGGCAGCAAGGCGCTGATCGCCTACAACGACGCCTCGACGGCGCGGACGGTCACCGTCAACTGGGGCGGCCGGCACGCCACCTACTCCCTGCCGGGCAGGACCTCGGCCACGTTCACCTGGTCCGGGACGCAGTCCGGCGGGGGCGGCCGCAGCGGCTCGTTCACCGGACTCGCGGGCAAGTGCCTGGACGTGGCGGGCGGTTCGGACGCCAACGGCACGGCCGTGCAGCTCTACGACTGCAACGGGAGCGCGGCCCAGAAGTGGACGGTGCAGGCCGACGGTTCGGTCCAGGCGCTCGGCAAGTGCCTGGACGTGGCGTCCGGTTCGACTGCGAACGGGGCCAGGACACAGTTGTACGACTGCAACGGAACCGGTGCGCAACGGTGGTCGTACGACTCCGCCACGGGTGATGTGGTGAACACGGCGGCCGGCAAGTGCCTCGACGTCACGGACAACTCGTCGGCGAACGGTGCCCGGGCACAGATCTGGTCCTGCACCGGGGCGGCCAACCAGAAGTGGCATCTGCAGTAGGGCGGGCACGTCCCGCCCTCCAGGGGGGCGGGACGTGATCGGTCGTACGAGCGCGGGGGCGGGTGGACCGCGCCGCGCCGCCGCGCGACGGCGGGCGGCGGGGCTGCTCGGTGGCGTTTGCGGGCTGTTGCTGCTCAGCGGCTGCGCGGCCGTCGATCTGCCGCTCGCCGGGGTCGGGCTCGGGTCGGACGGGGTGCCGTACGCCCTGGTCCGGCCCTGCGGCGACGACGGGTACCAGGGGCCGCACCTCGACGGGCGAGCGCGCGGGGCCGGTGACGGCCCCGCCACCACCGGCTGGGACGCGCGGGCGGAGGGACTGCACGGGGACGCCCGCTTCCCGCTCTTCACCCCGCCCGGCAGCTGGCACGCCCGGCACCGGGGGAAGCAGGAGCTGCTGCCCCGGCACACGTACGTCCTCGGGTTCGGGCACTACGTCACCGGCGACTCCTACAACGGCATCGTGGAGTTCACCGCCGAACGGATCGGGCGGCTGCGGCCGGGCCAGGTCTGGGCGGACGGCCGGCCGATGAGCCGCGACGCGTTCGAGAGGCTCGCCGAGGACTCCTGCTGAGCGGCGTCCGCCCGATCACTGGGGGACGATTGGGGGAGACCGGCGGCCCCGCCGGACGTCTCACCGAGGGAGCGGGACCATGCGCGAGTTCCTGGTCGAGATCACCACGTCGGTACCCGAGGGCACCAGTGAGGAAGAGGTCGCCCAGCGGCGCGCCGCCGAAGCCGTCCGGGCCCGGGAACTGGCCGCCGCCGGTCATCTGGCGCGGCTGTGGCGCCCGGTCGGCGAGGCACGCAGCATCGGCATCTGGCGCGCCGAGGACGGCGAGGAACTCGAGTCGAAGGTCCTGGGCACCCTTCCGCTGCGCCCCTGGATGACGTTCCGGGTCACCCCGCTGGAACCCCACCCGAACGACCCCGGCCCGTCCTGACCCGTCCGTGTGCCCGTCCGTCCTGGAGTCCCGTATGACCACACCGCAGGATCTGTTCCTCGTCAGCCTGGACGTCCCGGGCGAGCGTCCCGTCGAGCAGGGCGACCTGTCGCTGGCGCTCGCGGGCGCCGAGCTGATCGACCTGCTCGGCACCCGCGCGCTGACCCTGGACGGCGAGCGCATCGTGCCCGGCGCGCCGCTGGCCACCGGCGAGCGGCTGCTGGACGAGGCGCAGTCGGCGCTCGTCCGGCAGGAGCCGTACGAAAAGGTCGAGGACTGGCTGTGGCGGCGCGGCGAGGGACTGGCCGTGGCCTACGGCGACGCTCTGGAGTCCGCGGGGCAGCTGTCCGGGAAGCGCCGGCACTGGCTGTCGTTGCGGAGCGCGGACGAGCTGCACGCCGACACCCCGGCGCGGCGGCATGCGGCCGACCGCTGGTGGTCCCACGAACCCGTCCTGACCGGCCTCGCCGCCACCCTGCGCATCCAGACCGACCGGCCCGCCGAGGAGGAGCCGGACGACGAGTCGGTCGTCACCGTGCTGCTGGCGGTCGGCGACGCGGTGACCGAGCTGGAGGCCGTGCGCGAGCGGCGGCGCATCGAGAACGTGGCCTTCGACAACATCTGGCGGGCGCCCTGATCACCGCGTGGGCCGGCCGATGCCCAGCAGATTGCCCTCGCTGTCGCGGAACCAGGCCGCCCGCTCCCCGCGCGCGCCCTTGCTCGGGTAGTTGCCCTCGATCTCGGCGATGCCGTCCCGGGTGCTGAACCCGGGCACGTCCACGTCCTCGAACACCACGCCGCGCCGCCGGAGTTCCGCGACGGCCGACTCGATGTCCTCGTCGATCTCGAACCCCATCTGGGTGAACGTGCCGGGCGAGGCCCCGGTGGAGCGGAACACCACGAAGTCCGTCCCGCCGCAGCGGTACAGCAGCCCGCCGGGGCGCTCGTCCACGGGGTGCAGGCCCAGTTTCTCGGCGTAGAAGCGCCGGGCCCGCTCCAGGTCCCCGGCCGGGAGCCGGGTCGCCACGCGGGCCCGGGACAGCACGCCATCGTCGTCTGTGGTCATGCCTCCACTGTGCGGCGGGAGGGGGGTACGGCGCCTCGTCCGGTTACTCCGCCGGCTCCACGCCGGCCCGCAGCAGGCCGTAGGTGTACGCGTCCTCCAGCGCCTGCCAGGAGGCGGCGATGACGTTCTCCGCCACGCCGACCGTGGACCACTCGCCCGTGCCGTCGGAGGTGGAGATCAGGACCCGGGTGGTGGAGGAGGTGCCGTGCACGCCCTCCAGGATGCGGACCTTGTAGTCCACCAGGTCGAGCTTGGCGAGCTGCGGGTAGATCTTCTCCAGCGCCACGCGCAGGGCCCGGTCCAGGGCGTTGACCGGGCCGTTGCCTTCGGCGGTGGCGACGATGCGCTCGCTCTTGGCCCACAGCTTGACCGTGGCCTCGTTGGCGTGGCTGCCGTCGGGGCGGTCCTCGACGATGGCCCGCCAGGACTCGACCTCGAAGTACTTCAGGGGCCTGCCCTCGACCTCGGCGCGCAGCAGCAGCTCGAAGGAGGCGTCGGCGGCCTCGTAGGTGTAGCCCTTGAGCTCCCGCTCCTTCACCCGCTCGACGACCCGGCCGACCAGCTCGCGGTCGCCGCCGAGGTCGACGCCGAGTTCCTTGCCCTTGAGCTCGATCGAGGCGCGGCCGGCCATGTCGGAGACCAGCATGCGCATGGTGTTGCCGACCAGCTCGGGGTCGATGTGCTGGTACAGGTCCGGGTCGACCTTGATCGCGGAGGCGTGCAGGCCGGCCTTGTGCGCGAAGGCGGAGACCCCGACATAGGGCTGGTGGGTGGAGGGGGTGAGGTTCACGACCTCGGCGACGGCGTGCGAGATGCGGGTCGTCTCCCGCAGCCGGCCCTCGGGCAGGACCTGCTTGCCGTACTTCAGTTCCAGGGCGGCGACGACCGGGAAGAGGTTGGCGTTGCCGACGCGCTCGCCGTAGCCGTTGGCCGTGCACTGGACGTGGGTGGCTCCCGCGTCGACGGCCGCGAGGCTGTTGGCGACGGCGCAGCCGGTGTCGTCCTGCGCGTGGATGCCGAGCCGGGCTCCGGTGTCGGCGAGGACGGTGGAGACGACCGCGTGGACCTGGGCGGGCAGCATGCCGCCGTTGGTGTCGCAGAGGATGACGACGTCCGCTCCCGCCTCCGAGGCCGTGCGCACGACGTTCTTCGCGTACTCGGGATTCGCCCGGTAGCCGTCGAAGAAGTGCTCGCAGTCGACGAACACCCGGCGGCCCTGCTCGCGCAGGTAGGAGACGGTGTCGCGGACCATCTCCAGGTTCTCGTCGAGGGTGGTGCGCAGCGCGAGTTCCACGTGCCGGTCGTGCGACTTGGCGACCAGGGTGATCACCGGGGCGCCGGACGCCAGCAGGGCCTTGACCTGCGGGTCGTCGGCGGCCCTGGCGCCCGCGCGGCGGGTGGCGCCGAAGGCGACCAGCTGCGCGTGCTTGAACGCGATCTCCTGCTGGGCGCGGGCGAAGAACTCGGTGTCCCGCGGGTTCGCGCCGGGCCAGCCGCCCTCGATGAAGCCGACGCCGAAGTCGTCCAGGTGCCGGGCGATGGCGAGCTTGTCCGCGACGGTGAGGTTGATGCCCTCGCGCTGCGCGCCGTCGCGGAGCGTGGTGTCGAAGACGTGGAACGAGTCGTCGAGCTCGCTGGTTGCCGTCTCGGTCATGGTCTCAAGGCTCCTGATTGTGAATCTTCGGTCGTACCGGAATGACCGGCTCCACCGTCCCCGCAATACTCCCTCGCGCTCCGCTCCCGGCCGTGGGTGGGCCGGAAAACGAAAAAACCCCTCGCGGGTGCGAGAGGTCTGCGCGCGGGTCGAGAACGACGGTGGCCACCCGCACCTGGTCGTACGAGGTGGTCACTGCGGACCGGCGCGCCTGCTGCCAATAATCATGGCGAACGAGAGCACGGGGGAAGTCTGGCACAGCACCGCCCCCGGCTCACCGGTCGTCTCAGGATGCGGGCGTCAAACTGGACTCCCCCGACCCCTCGGCGGCCCGCACCCTGGCCAGATCCAGATCCTTGGTCTCCCGCATGGTGACGTACACCACGAGGGATACGGCGGCACAGCCCGCCACGTACCAGGAGAAGCCGGACTCGATGCCGGCGTTCTTGAACCACAGGGCGACGTATTCCGCCGTGCCGCCGAACAGGGCGTTGGCCACGGCGTACGGCAGGGCCACGCCCAGCGCGCGGACGCCGGTCGGGAACAGTTCGGCCTTCACGCAGGCGTTGATCGAGGTGTAGCCGGTGACCACGGTCAGCGCGAGCAGGGCGAGGCCGAGGGCGGGCCAGTAGCCGTCCGCGTGCCGGAGCAGCGTCATGATCGGGACCGTGAGGACGGTGGAGCCGACGGCGAAGGTGATCAGCAGCGGACGCCGGCCGACGCGGTCGGAGAGGCGCCCGGCGAGCGGCTGGAGACACGCGAAGACGATCAGCGCGGTGAAGGAGACGAGGGTCGCGGTCTCCTTGGACAGGCCCGCCGAGTTGGACAGGTACTTCGTCAGGTAGGTGGTGTACGTGTAGTAGGCCACCGTGCCGCCCATGGTGAGGGCGACGACCAGCAGCGCCTCCCGCTTGTGCCGCCACAGGGCGCGCAGGGTGCCGCGCTCTGCGGTGCGCGAGGTGTCCTCCGCGTAGACCTCGGTCTCCAGCATGCTGCGGCGCAGGTAGAAGACGACGGCCGCGCCCGCCGCGCCGACCACGAAGGGGATGCGCCAGCCGTAGCTGTGCAGGGCGGCGTCGGACAGGGTGCGCTGCAGGACGATCTGGAGTCCGAGGCCGGCGATCTGGCCGGCGGTCATGGACACGTACTGGAAGCTGGAGGCGAAACCGCGGCTGCCGGGGTCGGACGCCTCCGTCAGATAGGTGGCGCTGGCCGCGTACTCGCCGCCGACCGACAGGCCCTGCAGCAGGCGGGCGACGAGCAGCACGAGCGCGCCGCCGTAGCCGGCGGCCGTGTAGGTCGGCGCGACCGCGATCAGGACCGCCGACGCCGACATGAGGCTGACGGTGAGGGTCAGTGCCGCCTTGCGGCCTCTGCGGTCGGCGACCCGGCCCAGCAGCCAGCCGCCGACGGGGCGCATGAAGAAGCCGACGGCGAAGATGCCGGCGGTGTTCATCAGCTGGGCCGTCGGGTTGCCGCTCGGGAAGAACGCGCCCGCGAAGTAGGTGGCGAAGCTGGCGTACACGAACCAGTCGAACCACTCGACCATGTTGCCCGCCGAGCCGACCCAGATGCGCTTCCAGTGTTGTCGTCCCATGCGCCGTTACCTGCCCGGCGGCGGAGCGAAGGATTCCTCTACCGCGGCAGGGGGTCCCGGCCGCGCGCCTCGGGATCCGCCAGGAGCGCGTCGGCGATGAACTCCCGCACGTGCGCCAGCACTTGCGCCCGGTCGGTGCCGCGCAGCCCGATGGCGACGTGGATGGAGAACCCGTCGAGCAGCGCGCGCAGCCGCGCCGCGAAGCGGTCCGCGTCCACCGGCCGGAACTCCCCGCGCGAGATGCCTTCGGCGAGCAGTGCCACCAGGTCGCGGTGCCAGGCGCCCTCGATGGCCGCCTGCCGGACGCGGGCCTCGTCGTCGGCGTTCTGCGACCGGTTCCAGACCTCCAGCCAGAGCGTCCAGTGCGGGTCGCGGTGGCCGTCGGGCACGTACAGGTCGACGTAGGCGGCCAGCCGCTCGCGGGCGGTTCCGCCGCCGGTGAGCAGCCGGCCCCGCTCCGCGCCGAGGCGGCCCTCGCTCCACTCCAGGGCCTGCAGCAGCAGTTCGTCCTTGGAGCGGAAGTAGTAGAGCAGATGGCCGCTGCTCATCCCGACCTCGCGGCCGAGCCCCGCCATGGTCAGCTTCTCCAGACCGCGCTCGGCGATCATGTCCATGGCCGCGGCGAGGACGGTCTCGCGGGGGGGCGCGTTCCTCCGCGCCCGGGGCTCACCGGCCATCCCGACTCCTACCCGCTCATGCCTTCGGCTGCTGCTGGGTGATGCAGTGGATGCCGCCCCCACCCGCGAAGATCGTACGTGCATCCACCAGGGTCACCGTCCGCTCCGGGAAGAGCCTGCGGAAGATGCCCGCCGCGATCTCGTCGCGGGGGTCGTCGAAGCCGCACAGCACGACGCCGCCGTTGCAGAGGTAGTGGTTGATGTAGGAGTAGTCGGCCCAGTGGCCGTCGGCCTCCAGCACGGTCGGGGCGGGCACCTCGACGACCTCCAGGGGCCGGCCGCGCGCGTCGGTCGCCGACCGGAGGATGCCGATGACCTCCTTGCTGACCTCGTGGTCGGGGTGGGCGGGGTCCGGCTGGTGGTGCGCGACCACGACGCCGGGACGGGCGAAGGCGGCGACGATGTCGACGTGGCCGAGGGTGCCGAAGCCGTAGGGCGGGTAGTCGCCGGTCAGGCCGCGCGGCAGCCAGATCGCCTTGCTGGTGCCGAGGTGGGCGTGGATCTCCGCCTCGACCTCCTCCCGGGACCAGTGCGGGTTGCGCTCGGGGCCGAGCTGCACGGTCTCGGTGAGCAGGACCGTGCCCTCGCCGTCGACGTGGATCGCGCCGCCCTCGTTGACCAGCTTCGAGGCGTACGTCTTCGCGCCCGCGAGGTCGGAGACGTGCGCGGCGACCTTGGAATCGTGCTCCCAGCGGGCCCAGTCCTGGGCGCCCCAGCCGTTGAACGTCCAGTCCACGGCGGCGAGGGAGCCCTTGCCGTCGGTGAGGAAGGTGGGGCCTATGTCGCGCATCCAGGCGTCGTCGAGGTCCCGCTCGACGGTGTCGATGCCCGGGCCGAGCAGCGTCCGGGCGTGCGCCGACTGGCCGGGTCCGCACACGACCGTCACCGGCTCGAAGCGCAGGACGGCACGGGCCACCGACGCCCAGGCCGTACGGGAGAGGCGCAGGTCGTCCGGATCGTCGAAGGTGGGGTTGGGGCCCGGCCACGCCATCCAGGTGCGCTCGTGCGGGGTCCACTCGGCGGGCATGCGGAAGCCGTCGGCGGCGGGAGTGGTCATGTGTCGGGTTCCTTGCGTCCGGTGCATCAGAGGAAGTAGAGGCGGTTGAGGGAGACGGAGTCGGCGGGCGCGGAGCGCAGCGGGTCGCCGTCGAGGCTGACGAGGCCGGTGCGCCGGTCGACGTCGACCGCTCCGATGCGGGCGTTCAGCCGCAGGTCGGCGGGCCCGATGCCACGGGTGCCCCGCACGGCGACCCGGCGGCGCCGGGTCGGCATCGTGTCGTTGCCCTGGTCGACGGCGGCCCGGGCGACGAAGGCGACGGAGATGTCCGCGGCCGTGGCGCCGTAGGAGCCGAACTGCGGCCCGAGCACCAGGGGTTCACAGGTGTCGGTGGCCGCGTTGGGGTCGCCGACCACGCCGTACGCCGGGAAGCCGGCCTTGAGGACGAGCTGCGGTTTGGCGCCGAAGTACTCCGGGCGCCACAGCACGATGTCGGCGAGCTTGCCGGTCTCGATCGAGCCGATCTCGTGGGAGAGGCCGTGCGCGATGGCCGGGTTGATGGTCAGCTTGGCCATGTAGCGCAGGACGCGGGCGTTGTCGTCGCCCTCGCCGTCGCCCTCCATCGGGCCCAGCTCGGCCTTCATCTTGCCGGCCATGGCGAAGGTGCGGCGGACGGTCTCCCCGGCTCGGCCCATGCCCTGGGCGTCGGAGGAGGTGATGCCGATCGCGCCCAGGTCGTGCAGTACGTCCTCGGCGCCCATCGTCCCGGCGCGGATCCGGTCGCGGGCCATGGCGGCGTCGCCGGGCAGGTCGGGCTTGAGGTCGTGGACGGAGACGATCATGCCGTAGTGCTCGGCGACCGCGTCCCGGCCGAAGGGCAGGGTGGGGTTGGTGGAGGAACCGATGACGTTCGGCACGCCGGCCATCTTCAGCACGTTGGGCACGTGCCCGCCGCCGCAGCCCTCGATGTGGAAGGCGTGGATCGTCCGCCCCTCCAGCACCTTCAGGGTGTCCTCCACCGACAGGCACTCGTTCAGCCCGTCGCTGTGCAGGGCGACCTGGACGTCGTGTTCCTCGGCCACTCGCAGTGCCGTGTCCAGCGCACGGGTGTGCGCGCCCATGTCCTCGTGCACCTTGAAGCCGGACGCACCACCCTCGGCCAGCGCCTCGATCAACGGCGCGTCGTGCGAGGACGAGCCCCGGCCCAGAAAGCCGATGTTGACCGGCCAGGCGTCGAACGCGTTGAAGGCGTGCCGCAGCGCCCACGGCGAGTTGACGCCGACGCCCCACACCGGGCCGAACTCCTGCCCGATGATCGTGGTCACGCCGGAGGCGAGGGAGGCCTCCATGATGCGCGGCGACAGCAGGTGGACGTGGGTGTCGACGGCACCGGCGGTGGCGATGAGCCCCTCGCCGGAGACGATCGAGGTGCCCGTGCCGACCACGACGTCGACACCGTCGAGGGTGTCGGGGTTGCCGGCCCGCCCGACGGCGCAGATGCGGCCTTCCCGGATGCCGATGGAGACCTTCCGGATGCCCTGCACCGCGTCGATCACGAGGACGTTGCTGATGACGACGTCGCAGGTGTCGCGGACGGCGGCGGCCTTCAGGTGCAGTCCGTCGCGGGCGGTCTTGCCGAAGCCGGCGAGGAACTCGTCGCCGTACCGCTGGGAGTCGGACTCGACGCGGACGGTGAGTCCCGAGTCGCCGAGGCGGACGCGGTCGCCGGCGCGTGGGCCGTGGGTGGCGGCGTAGGCCCGCGGGTCGACATGGATCGCCCGGCTGACCTCGCGTCCCTTGGAGCGGCTCATCGCGTCTCGCCTCCTTCGCCCGTGGCTTCCGTGCCGTCCGTGGCCTCGGTGATTCCCAGGTATCCGCAGGCGGCAGCCCTGCGGAGGGCCTCCTGCCGCGCTCCGGGCGCGTCCAGCGGCCCGTCGACCAGCCCGGCGAAGCCGATCGCGATCCGCTCTCCGCCGATCGGGACGAGCCCGACCTCCTCGCTCTCCCCCGGGCCGAAGCGGACCGAGGACCCGGCGGGTACGGCGAGCCGCATGCCGTAGGCGGCGGCGCGCTCGAAGTCGAGGCGCGGGTTGGCCTCGAAGAAGTGGAAGTGGGAGGTGACGGAGACCGGCACGGTCGCGGTGTTGGTGACGCCGAGCCGGATCACCGGCTCGGGGTCGGCGTGCTGGGGGCCGGGCAGCAGGGCACCCGGCGCGTCCTCGCCGAGGCCGCCGCCGATGGGGTCCGAGACCACCGCGAGGCGGGAGCCGTCGTCGAAGACGGCCTCGACCATCACCTCGGTGACGACGTCGGCGACACCCGGCAGCACGTCCTCGGGGCCGAGCACGGACCGGGCCGCATCGATCGCCTCCGCGAGCCGCCGGCCGTCCCGGGCCGCCTCGCAGACGGTGTCCGCGATCAGCGCGGTCGCCTCCGGCACGTTCAGCCTCAGGCCGCGTGCGCGGCGGGCCCGGGCCAGCTCGGCGGCTCCGAAGAGCAGCAGCCGGTCACGTTCCGTCGGGGTCAGTCTCACGACGCGGCACCTCCTTGCCTTCCGTAGGTTAGAACATCACTCTAAACACAGAATTCATGAAACAGAAGCATTGACCGGCGACCGCAGTTCACGCCACATTGAACGTCGCTCAAACCACCGCCCAGCGAGCCCGGACCATCAGGCGGCCGTCGAAGGAGATGCAGCCATGCCGATCGAACAGCGCGGAGTCGACACCATCCCGGACGAGGAGCGGACCAGCGGTCCGCGCGACCTCGTCTCGATCCTGCTCGGCTCCAACCTCTGCCTCGGGGTGATCATCTTCGGCTGGCTGCCCCCGTCCTTCGGGCTGGGCTGGTGGGCGTCGGTCGGGGCCATCGTCGCGGGCACGGTGGTCGGCACGCTGTTCACCGCACCGCTGGCGCTCGTCTCGCTGCGCACCGCGACCAACCTCTCCACCTCCTCCGGCGCCCAGTTCGGTGTGCGGGGCCGGCTGGTCGGCTCGGTGGTCGGTCTGCTGCTGGCCCTCGGCTACACCGCCCTGACGGTGTGGATCGGCGGCGACGTGATGCTCGGCGTGCTCGGCCGGCTGTTCGGAGTACCGGCGGACGGGCTGTCCTACGCCCTGGTGTACGCGGTGCTCGCGGGGGCCACCGTCGCGGGTGCCGTCTACGGCTACCGGGTGCTGCTGGCCATGTCCCGGGTGCTGGCCGTCGGCATGACCGCCCTGCTGGTCCTCGGAGTCCTCGCCTACGCCCCGCACTTCACGACGTCGGCGCTGCCGGACGCCGGCGGCTATCTGCTGGGCTCGTTCTGGCCGACCTGGCTCCTGGCCACGGTGGCGGCGGGCCTGTCCGGACCGATCGCCTTCATCACGCTGCTCGGCGACTACACCCGCTACATCTCCCCCGCCCGCCACTCCGGCCGCACGGTGCTGCGCTCCACCTGGCTCGGCCTGATCCTCGGGCTGCTGGTGCCGCAGCTGTTCGGCACCTTCACGGCGTACGCGGCGCACGCGGCCACCGACTACGCGGGCCCGCTGGTCGCCGCCTCCCCCGCCTGGTACCTGGTGCCGCTGCTGCTGTCCGCCTCGGCGGGCTCGGTCGGCAACGCGGGCCTGATGCTGTACTCCATGGGCCTGGACCTGGACGCCATCCTGCCGCGCGCCTCCCGGGCCCGCGCCACCTGCACGGTCGCCGTCGTCGCCACGGCATGCGTCTTCGCCGGCCACTACGCCTGGGACGCGCAGTCGGCGATGACCTCCTTCGTGCTCCTGCTCACCGCCGTCGGCACGCCCTGGGCGGTCATCACCCTCATCGGCTTCGTCCGCTGCCGCGGCGTGTACGACGCCGACGCCCTCCAGGTCTTCAACCGCCGCGCCCGGGGCGGGATCTACTGGTACCGGGCGGGCTGGAACGTCCGGGCCACCGTCTCCTGGGCGGCCGGCGCGCTGGTCGGCCTGCTGGCGGTCTCCCTGCCGTCGTACGAGGGCCCGCTGCTGGCGCTGACCGGCGGGGTGGACTGCAGTTTCCTGCTGTCGGGGGCGGTCGGCGGGCTGGCGTACCTGCTGCTGGGATCCGGCCCGGAGCGGCCGAGGGCCGCCGCGGACGTCGAGGAGTCCGAGGCGGCCCTGAGCCGCTAGGCCCTGGCGCCCACGAGGGGGCGCGGGGAGCGGTCAGCCGATGCGGTGCATCCAGCCGTGCTTGTCCTCCGTCATGCCGCGCTGGACGCCGAGCAGCGCCTCGCGAAGACGGAGGGTGACCGGGCCGGGGTTGCCGTCGCCGTGGGTCCAGGCGTCCGTCCGGGTCTTGACGTGGCCGATCGGGGTGACCACGGCCGCGGTGCCGCAGGCGAAGACCTCGGTGAGGGCGCCGGACGCGGCGTCCGCCCGCCACTGCTCCAGGGTGACGACGCCCTCCTCGGCGGTGTAGCCGAGGTCGCGGGCGACCTGGAGCAGCGAGTCGCGGGTGATGCCCTCCAGGATCGAGCCGGTCAGGGACGGGGTGACGATCCGGTCGCCGTAGACGAAGGCGACGTTCATGCTGCCGCTCTCCTCGACCTTGGTGCGGGTGACCGCGTCGAGGTAGACGACCTGGTCGCAGCCGTTCGCCGCGGCCTCGGCCTGCGGGAGGAGGGAGGCCGCGTAGTTGCCGCCCGTCTTCGCGTCGCCGGTGCCGCCCGGGACCGCGCGGACGTGGTCCTCGGAGACCCAGATGGTGACCGGCTTGACGCCACCGGCGAAGTAGGCGCCGGACGGGGAGGCGATCAGCATGAACAGGTACTCGTTGGCCGGGTGCACGCCGAGCGCGGCCTCGGTGGCGAACATGAACGGACGCAGGTACAGCGACGCCTCGCCGCCGTGCGCCGGGACCCAGTCCGCGTCCTGGCCGAGCAGCGCGTCGAGCGCCGCGATGAACAGCTCCTCGGGCAGCTCCGCCATGGCCATGCGGCGGGCGGAGTTGCGGAAGCGGCGGGCGTTGGCCTCGGGACGGAACAGCGCGATCGAGCCGTCGGGCTGCCGGTACGCCTTCAGCCCCTCGAAGATCTCCTGGCCGTAGTGCAGGACGTGGGTCGAGGGGTCGATCGAGATGGGGCCGTACGGAACGAGCTGGGCGTCGTGCCAGCCGCGGCCCTCGGTCCACTTGATCGTCACCATGTGGTCGGTGAAGTGGCGGCCGAATCCCGGGCTGGCCAGGATCGCCTCGCGCTCCGCGGCGGCCAGGGGGTGGGCGGACGGCTTGAGCTCGATCGTGGGCGTCGTCATGAGTGGTTGTCCTTCACCGGTCGTAGTGACGGGCCGCGCTCACGCCCATACTGCCAGTCGTCAGTGCTAGGACGTCCGAGCTTTCCCTCATACCGCGGCTCCGCGTTCGATTATCGCGCGGGGCACCACGGCCGACGGAGTCGGGGTGAGAGCGGCCCAGGGGTCGATGGTGGCACCCGGCGGGGACACGTGGAAGCCGCCGGGTGTGGTGACCCGGCGGCTTCTGATGGTCGAGCGCCGGGTCAGCCGGCTACTCGGGCGGCGAGCGCGTCACCGATCTGCGCGGTGCTGCGGGCACCGAGCGCGGCACGCTCGGTCAGGTCGGCGGTGACGGCCGCGTCGATGCGGTCCGCCTCGCCGTCGTGACCCAGGTGGCGCAGCAGCAGGGCGACGGACAGGACCGTGGCGGTCGGGTCGGCCTTGCCCTGGCCGGCGATGTCCGGGGCCGAGCCGTGGACCGGCTCGAACATGGAGGGGAACTCACGGCCGGGGTTGATGTTGCCGGAGGCGGCCACGCCGATGCCGCCGGAGACGGCCGCGGCGAGGTCGGTGATGATGTCGCCGAAGAGGTTGTCGGTGACGATCACGTCGAACCGCTCGGGCTGCGTGACCAGGTAGATGGTCGCCGCGTCGACGTGCATGTACTCGGTGGTGACGTCGGGGAACTCCGCGGCCACCTTGTTGAAGACGTTCGTCCACAGGTGACCCGCGAAGGTCAGCACGTTGTTCTTGTGGATCAGCGCGAGCTTCTTGCGCGGGCGGGCCTGGGCGCGGGCGAACGCGTCGCGGACGACACGCTCGACGCCGTACGCCGTGTTGACGGAGACCTCGGTGGCGACCTCGTGCTCGGTGCCGCGGCGGATGGTGCCGCCGTTGCCCGTGTACGGGCCCTCGGTGCCCTCGCGGACCACGACGAAGTCGATCTGCGGCTGGCCGGCGAGCGGGGTGGCGACACCCGGGAGGAGCTTCGACGGACGCAGGTTGACGTGGTGGTCGAAGGCGAAGCGGAGCTTGAGCAGGAAGCCGCGCTCCAGGACGCCGGACGGCACCGACGGGTCGCCGATGGCGCCGAGCAGGATCGCGTCGTGCTGCTTGAGGGCGGCGAGGTCGGCGTCGGTGAGCGTCTCACCGGTGGCGTGGTACCGCTTGGCGCCGAAGTCGTACTCCTTGGTCTCCAGCTTCACATCCTGCGGCAGGACGGCGGAGAGGACCTTCAGACCCTCGGCCACGACCTCCTGGCCGATGCCGTCACCGGGGATCACTGCGAGATTGATGCTGCGAGACATGCGGGCACCCTACTCCTCGTCCCAGGGGATGACACGCCTTGTCCGCCATGCGGACAGGCGCCGTGTCCCGGTGTCGGCCGGTCGACTGCTGTTCACCCCCGCGTGGGACGGGTGTCGCGAGCCGGTGGAAGGTTCACCCGCATGGAGACCCCCGACGTCGGCATCCCGCACCGCCTCGCCGAGCGGATGAGCATGGCCGAGCAGTACGAGTACCTGCGCGCCCGCGTGGTGGGCCGCCGCACGCTGGTGACGGCCGGGGCGGTGGCGGGCGGCCTGCTGACCGGCTGCTCCTCCCCGACCGCCGCCGACGCCAGGCCCGCCGCGGCGACCTCGCGGGCACCCGGCTCGGCGGTCGTGCCGTTCGGCCGTCATCTGGCCTTCGGCGCCGACCCGCGGACGCGGATGCGGATCTCCTGGCAGGTGCCGTCCGCGGTACGGCGGCCGTACGTGCGGGTCGGGCTCCGGCCCGACGACCTGGGCCGGCGGATCGATGCCGAGGTGCGCGCGCTGCACACACCCGGGGTGCCGGGGGTGCGGCTCGCCCTGGAGCAGTACTACGTGCACGCGGCCCTGGACGGACTCACGCCCGGCACGACGTACTACTACGGGGTCGGCCACGACGGCTGGGACCCCGCGGCGCCCGGCCACCGCGCGGCCCTGGCCTCCTTCCGCACGGCGCCCGCGAGCCCGGAGCGGTTCGTGTTCACGGCCTTCGGCGACCAGGGGGTGGGCCGGGCCGCGGACGCCAACGACGACCTGGTGCTGCGCCAGAAGCCCGCGTTCCACCTGCACGCCGGCGACATCTGCTACGCGAACGTCAACGGGAGCGGCCGGCAGCAGGACGGGTACGACCCGGGCTTCTGGGACCTCTTCCTGAAGCAGAACGAGCCCGTCGCCAGATCCGTGCCGTGGATGGTGACGACCGGCAACCACGACATGGAGGCCTGGTACTCGCCCGACGGCTACGGCGGCCAGCTGGCCCGCTTCTCCCTGCCGGACAACGGCTTCGACCCGCACGGCACGCCCGGCGCGTACAGCTTCCGGTACGGGAACGTCGGCTTCGTGGCCCTGGACGCCAACGACGTGTCGTACGAGATCCCCGCCAACCTCGGGCACAGCGGCGGCCGGCAGACGGCCTGGCTGGACCGGACGCTGGGCGGGCTGCGCGCCGCCGACGGCGTCGACTTCGTGGTCGTCTTCTTCCACCACTGCGCCTACTCGACCTCGCAGCACGCCTCCGACGGCGGGGTGCGCGCGCAGTGGCTGCCGCTGTTCGAGAGGCACCGGGTGGACCTCGTGATCAACGGACACAACCACGTGTACGAGCGCACCGACGCGATCAGGGGCGGGAAGGTCGGCCGGACGGTGCCGGCCGGCGGCTCCACCGACCCGGCCCGCGACGGCATCGTGTACGTCACCGCGGGCGGCGGCGGCCGGGACCTGTACGCCTTCCCGTCCGGCGTCGAGGACAGCTACGAGGGGCACGTCACCCGGCACGAGGCGGTCGAGACCTTCCACTGGGCGAAGGGCAGAGGCCGCGCGGCGGAGACGGTGGAGTGGTCGCGGGTCAGGTACACCGGCTTCTCGCTCCTCGCGGTGGAGGCCCGGGCGGGCACCTCGCCGCGGCTCGCCGTGTCGGCGCTGGCGCAGGACGGCCGGCGGATCGACCACTTCGAGGTGCGGCACGGCGGATGAGGGCCGCGCCGCACCTCGAACCGGTGCGGCTCCCGGGATCGGTGCGCCGGCGGGCGCTGCGCGGCAGCGTGGCTCGCGGGCCCGGTGCTCAGTGGCCGGTCTCGCCGCCGTTGTCGCGGCGGTCGAGGGCGCGCTGGAGCGCGGCGGCGGCGTTCTTGCGGTCGGAGTCGCTCGCGTGGGACACGTGGCGGACTCGGCGGCAGACGGTCGTCTCGGCCATGGAAATCGACTCCTTCGGCAAACGTGGAGTACGGCAAGGGGGGTTACGAGACGCCGGAGGGGGCGGGGAGCACCGGCCGCAGGGGTTGCCTGCACGGGGCCACGGCTCACGACCGCCATTCGCTGGATCGAGCGAGACGTTCGGCTCCTTCCAAGCTAAGGGAGCGGGCCGGGTCTGTCTGCACAATTACTCGGACTTCCTACTATCTGAGACGGCGAACTCCCTCACGCCGCTCTGAAGTGCGTGTTCGTGCGTTCGAGGGAGGACCGGCCGGGGGACGGCGGGGTTCGCGGTCGGTCAGGCGACGTCGCCGTCGCGCCAGTCGAGGACCAGTTCGCCGGCAGGGTCGAGGGGCCCGGCGAGCGCGGGCCGCACGTACAGGCCGCCCTCCTCCTCCGGCAGGCGCACGATCCCGTCCGGGGACAGGGCGTGGACGCGGCCGGCCCACGGCTGCCAGCCGCGCGCGGTGTACAGCGGGGCGCCCTCGTCGCTCGCGGACAGCGCGCCGAGGTCGTAGGCCCGGGCGATCACCCGCTCCAGCTCGGCCGTCACCCGCCCGCCGAGCCCGGTCCGCCGCACATCGGCCCGTACGGCGACGGCCTCCACGTACCCGGTGCGCAGCCAGCGCCCCCGGTGCCGCACACGGCGCTGCACGACGGAGCCGTGCGCGGCGAGTCCGCCGCCGTCGTACAGCAGCACGTGCATCCCGCCGAGCCCGTGGTCGAAGTCCTCGTCGGAGAGGTCACCGTCGAACGCCTCGTCCAACAGGGCGCGCACGGCGCGCAGTTCACGGGGCTCCAGGTCGGCGGTGTGCGCGAGACGGAGGTCGGTCGGCATGCGCCCCAGTATGGCACCTAACCCTTAAAACTCTCTTGACTGGTTAGTGGCCGGCGTGCTGGACTGCCTCCATGGCTACGCACCGGATCCACCACCGCACCGTCACCGTCCGCGGCCTCGACGTGTACTACCGCGAGGCCGGACCCGCCGACGCCCCCGTCCTGCTCCTCCTGCACGGCTTCCCGAGCAGCTCCCACATGTTCCGCGACCTGATCCCACTGCTGGCCGACCGGTACCGGGTGATCGCCCCGGACCACATCGGCTTCGGCCGCTCGGCGACGCCGGACCCCGCCGAGTTCCGCTACACCTTCGACGAACTGGCCTGGATCACCGAGGAGTTCACCGACCTGCTGGGGCTGGAGCGCTACGCCCTCTACATCCAGGACTACGGTGCCCCCATCGGCCTGCGGCTCGCCCTCGCCCGCCCCGAGCGGGTCACCGCGATCGTCACGCAGAACGGCAACGCCTACGAGGAGGGGCTCGGCGCCGAGGCCTGGGCGCCGGTGCTGGCGCTGATCGAGAAGCGGACGCCGCAGACCGAGGCGCCGGTGCGGGAGATCTACTCCCCCGACGGCATCAAGTGGCAGTACCTGCACGGGGTCCCGGACCCGACCCTGGTCAGCCCGGACGCCTACGAGCACGACACCGCCCGGATCGCGCGCCCCGGCCAGGCGGAGATCCAGCTCGACCTGATCTCCGACTACGGCTCCAACTTCGCGCTGTACCCGGCCTTCCACGCCTACTTCCGCGAGAGCCGGGTCCCGCTGCTCGCGGTGTGGGGCGCGCACGACGAGATCTTCGTGCCCGAGGGGGCACTCGCCTTCCGCCGGGACCTGCCCGAGGCGGAGATCCATCTCCTGCCGGCCGGCCACTTCGCGCTGGAGACGCACGCGGACCGGATCGCCGGGCTGGTCCGGGACTTTCTCGGCCGGGCCCTTTGACCCGGCGGCGGGACGCCCTGCGGACATGGCAACGGGCCGGGAAGCCTGCTCGTGGCAGGCCTCCCGGCCCGGGTTCGCGGGGCGGGTCAGCCCATGTGCGGGTACCCGTAGTCGGTCGGTGCGACCAGGGTCTCCTTGATGGCGCGGGTCAGGGTCCAGCGCATCAGGTTCTGCGGGGCGCCGGCCTTGTCGTTGGTGCCGGAGGCCCGGCCGCCGCCGAAGGGCTGCTGGCCGACGACGGCACCGGTCGACTTGTCGTTGATGTAGAAGTTGCCCGCGGCGTAGCGGAGCTTCTCCATCGTGTACGCGGCGGCCGCGCGGTCGTTGGAAATGACCGAACCGGTGAGCGCGTAGTCAGAGACCGACTCCATCTGGGTCAGCATCTCGTCGTACTGGTCGTCCTCGTAGACGTACACGGCGAGGAACGGGCCGAAGTACTCGGTGGTGAAGACCTCGTTCTCCGCGTCGGTGCACTCGACGACGGTCGGGCGGACGAAGTAGCCGACCGAGTCGTCGTAGGTGCCGCCGGCCACGATCGTGCAGGTCGGGTCCTGCTTGGCGCGGTCGATCGCGGCCTTGTTCTTGGCGAACGAACGGTCGTCGATCACGGCGCCGAGGAAGTTCGACAGGTCGGTGACGTCACCCATGGTGAGGTAGTCGACCTCGGCCGCGAACTCCTCCTTGAAGCCCGAGTTCCAGATGGAGGCCGGGATGTAGGCGCGGGAGGTGGCCGAGCACTTCTGGCCCTGGTACTCGAAGGCACCGCGGGTCAGGGCGGTCTTCAGCACGGCGCGGTCGGCGCTCGGGTGGGCGACCAGGAAGTCCTTGCCGCCGGTCTCGCCGACCAGACGCGGGTAGGAGCGGTACTTCTCGATGTTGTTGCCGACCGTCTTCCACAGGTACTGGAAGGTCTTGGTCGAGCCGGTGAAGTGGATGCCCGCGAGGTCGCGGTGCTCGAGTGCGACCTTGGAGACGTCGATGCCGTCGCCGGTGACGAGGTTGATGACGCCCTTGGGCAGGCCCGCCTCCTCCAGCAGCTGCATGAGCAGGACGGCCGCGTGGGTCTGCGTCGGGGACGGCTTCCACACCACGACGTTGCCCATGAGCGCCGGGGCGGTGGGCAGGTTGGCCGCGATCGCCGAGAAGTTGAACGGCGTGATCGCGTAGACGAAGCCCTCCAGCGGGCGGTGGTCCATGCGGTTCCACACGCCCGGGGAGTTCGCCGGGGGCTGCTCGGCCAGGATCTGACGGGCGTAGTGGACGTTGAAGCGCCAGAAGTCGACCAGCTCACAGGGGCTGTCGATCTCCGCCTGCTGGGCCGTCTTGGACTGGCCGAGCATGGTGGAGGCGGCGATGGTCTCGCGCCACGGGCCGGACAGCAGCTCGGCGGCGCGCAGGATGATCGCCGCGCGGTCGTCGAAGGACATGGCACGCCAGGCCGGGGCGGCGGCGAGGGCCGCGTCGACGGCGTCCTGCGCGTCCTGCTGGGTGGCGTTGCGCAGGGTGCCGAGGACGGCCTTGTGGTTGTGCGGCTGGACCACCTGGAACGGCTCGCCGCCGCCCATGCGCTTCTCGCCGCCGATGGTCATCGGCAGATCGATCGGGTTCTCGGCCAGCTCCTTGAGCTTGGCCTCCAGGCGGGAGCGCTCGGGCGAACCGGGGGCGTAGCCGTGCACCGGCTCGTTGACGGGGGCGGGGACCTGGGTCACAGCGTCCATGAGATCCTTGACTCCTTGTACGTGAGCGGGTGTTCGGGCTCAGCCCTTGCTGACCATCGACCGGAGGAAGAAGCGCAGGTTCGCCGGCTTCTCCGCGAGACGGCGCATGAAATAGCCGTACCAGTCGGTGCCGTATGCGGTGTAGACGCGCATGCGGTGGCCCTCGGCGGCCAGCCGCAGGTGCTCGTCACTGCGGATGCCGTACAGCATCTGGAACTCGTACTCGTCGAGCTTACGGCCGGCCTGGTGGGCCAGCTCCTGTCCGATGGCGATCAGGCGCGGGTCGTGGGACCCGATCATCGGGTAGCCCTCGCCCTCCATCAGCGTCCTCAGGACGCGCACGTAGGCCTTGTCGATCTCGTGCTTCTGCTGGTAGGCGACCTCGGCGGGCTCCTTGTAGGCGCCCTTCACCAGGCGCACACGGCTGCCGGCCTCCGCCAGGCGGCGGGCGTCGGCCTCGGTGCGGAAGAGGTAGGCCTGGATGACGCAGCCGGTCTGCGGGAACTCCTTCCGCAGCTCCTCGTGGATGGCGAACATCGAGTCCAGGGTGGTGTGGTCCTCGGCGTCGAGCGTGACGGTGGTGCCGATGGCGGCGGCGGCCTCGACGACCGGGCGGACGTTGGCGAGGGCCAGCTCGTGGCCGCCGTCCAGCGCCTGGCCGAACATCGACAGCTTCACGGACATCTCGACCCGCTCGCCCAGGCCCAGCTGCTTGAGGTGGTCGATCAGCGCCAGGTAGGCGTCACGGGCGGCGGCGGCCTGCTCGGGGGTGGTGATGTCCTCGCCGACGACGTCCATCGTCAGCTCGAGGCCCTTGTCCGTCAGCTCCGCGATGATCGGGACGATGTCGTCCACGGTCTCACCCGGGATGAAGCGGTCGACGACCTGCTTGGTGACCGGGGCCGCCGAGATCAGGCGTCGCATCCGGTCGCTGCGCGACGCGGCGAGAATCACGGGACCCAGCACGGGGCACCTCCACAGACAAGCACCGAAACGGCCGCCACCCGACGTTTCGGGTACGGCACGGAGAACCACCGTGAAACCTAGGGATTCCCTCGATCGTCAGCCATCGACAGCTGTCACGCATCCGCGCACGGGATCTCAGACAGATGTATGAAGACGGCCGGGGAATGGGGGAGAATGCCCGGGTGAGCGCCGATTACAAGGGTGACTACCAGGAGCTCGTCGACGAGATCTCGGAGCTGTTGGGCGTGCCGGCGACCCTGGAGAACCGCGACTTCGAGCTGATCGCCTTCGGTGCCTACGACAGCGAGGACGAGCTGGACCCCGCCGCGCTGGACCCGGTGCGCACCCGTTCGATCCTGACCCGGCGCTCGACGGCGACCGTGCGCTCCTGGTTCGAGGGCTTCGGCATCACCCGCGCCACCGGGCCGGTGCGGATCCCGCCCGGCCCGCAGGCCGGGGTGTACCGCGGCCGGATCTGCCTGCCGGTACGCCATCGGGGTGTCGTCCTCGGCTACGTCTGGCTGCTGGAGGCCGATCCGGGGCCGACCGACGCCCAACTGGCCGCGGCCATGCAGGTGGCGGGCCGGATCGGTGCGCTGCTCGCGGACGAGGCGCAGGCCGGGGCCGGGCTGAGTCGGGAGCTGCGGGCAGTGCTCACCGCGGAGCGGGGCTGGCAGCGGGACATGGCGGTGGCCGAACTGCGCACCGCTCTCGGCCCGCGCGCGGACGGCCCGCACACGCTGGTCTGTCTCGCCCCCTGGCCGTCCGCCGACCCGGACGACGCCCCCTCGCCGCGCACCGTCCCGCACGCCTCGGCCCTGTGCACACTGCCGTGGGGAGCGACGGGCCTGAGCCTCGCGGTGCTGGTGCGGCTGCGCTCCCCGGACGTGCCGACCCCCGCGCTGACGGCGGCCGCCCGGCTGCTGAAGGAGGCGGAGGGAGCGGGTGCGGCGAGAGCGTGGGGAACCGGGGCACGTACGGCCGCCGCCGTGGCCGCGCGCTCCGGCGGGCCCGGTGGTGCCGCGGGCTTCGCCGCCGGGGTCGGGGAGCCCCGGACCGGTCTCGCCGAGCTGGGCACGGTCTGGCAGGAGGCGCTGGCCGCCGCCCGCGCCGCGCTGGCCGAGCCGCGGTTCGGGCCGGTCGCGGAGTGGGCGCGCATCGGGCCGTACCGGCTGCTGACCGCGTTGCCCCCCGAGTCCGCGCACGACCCCGTGGTCGGCCCGCTGCTGACCCCCGCCCACCGCGAGCTCGCCCGGACGGCCGAGGTCTTCCTCGACTGCGCGGGCCAGGCCGGCCGCGCGGCCGCCGAACTGGGCATCCACCGGCAGACTCTGTACTACCGCCTCTCCCGGGTGGAGCAGCTGACGGGCCTCGACCTGGACGACGGCGAGGACCGGCTGCTGCTGCACATGGCGCTGAAGCGGGCGCGGCTGTAGCCCGCGGGGCCCGGTCCCGGTTCGGCCCTTTGGCCGCGACCCGCCGGACCCGGCCGGTTCAGCCCTTCGTGGCCGACTCGATGATCAGGCGGAGGCCCTCGGTCAGGGCGTCCCCGTCGGGGGCGGTGCCGGGGTCGAACGTCCACTGGGCGATGAGCCCGGTCATGAGGGTCAGGTAGAACCGGCCGAGCGTGTCCGCGGTCTCGTCGGAGACCTCCTCCTCGGGGACGCCCATCAGCATCGCGACCAGCCCGCGCCCGCCCTCCCGCTGCGCGCGGGACAGGTGCTCGCGCACCTCCGGCAGGTCGATGGTCATGACTTCCATGCTCAGCCGCCACACCGAGCCGGGCTCCCGCATGGTGCCGACGATGTTCGTCCACACCCATCGGAAGCGCTCCAGCGATCCGGGCGCGCCCTCGATCACGGAGGCGTCGTCGCCGTCGAAGGCGCCGGACATGTTCTCCACGAGTGCCACGTACGCCTGCGCGAGCAGCGCGTCCTTGGAGCCGTAGTGGTAGCCGATCGACGCCAGGTTGGTGCCCGACGCCTTCACGATGTCCCGCGCGGTGGTCCGCGCGAACCCCTTCTCCAGCAGGCAGCTCTTGGCGCCCTCGAGCAGATCTTCACGGTGTCCCATGCGTTTCACCCTACCCGCGATCCATACAGACGTCCTAGACGCATGAATTATACAAGCGTTCTAGACAAGCGTTTAAGACGCGCGTACATTCCCTGTCATGACCAACTCGACGAGCACCGACCCGACCGCACCGCCCACCTCCGCCACCCGCGCCGGACGCCGCGAGTGGACCGCCCTCGGCGTGCTGATGCTGCCGCTGCTGCTGGTCTCGATGGACGTCTCCGTGCTCTACTTCGCCACCCCCGCGATCAGCGCGGACCTGCGGCCCAGCGGCACCCAGCAGCTGTGGATCTTCGACATCTACGGCTTCGTGCTGGCCGGCCTGCTGATGACGATGGGCGCCCTCGGCGACCGCATCGGCCGCCGCAAGCTCCTCCTCATGGGCGCCGCGGCCTTCGGCGGGGCCTCGCTCCTCGCGGCCTACGCGAACAGCGCCGAGACCCTGATCGCCGCCCGCGCGATCCTCGGCATCGGCGGGGCCACCCTGATGCCGTCGACCATGGCCCTGGTGCGCACGATGTTCACCGACCCCGGCCAGCGGGCGAAGGCGATCGGTCTGTGGTCCGGCGTGATGACCGGCGGCATCGCCCTGGGCTCGGTGATGAGCGGTGTCCTCGTCGAGCACTTCTGGTGGGGCTCGGTCTTCCTGGTCAACCTGCCCGCGATGGTGCTGCTGCTGGTCCTCGGCCCGGTGCTGCTGCCCGAGTCCCGCAACCCCGAGCCGGGACGGTTCGACTGGGTGAGCGTGCCGCTGTCGATGGCCGCCGTCCTGCCCGTGATCTACGGCCTCAAGGAGATCCCGTCCGAGGGCTGGCACCCGCTGTACGTCGTCTCCATCACCGTCGGCCTGCTCTTCGCCGCCGTGTTCGTCCGCCGCCAGCGCACCGGCGCCTCCCCCCTGGTGCCGCCCGCCCTCTTCCGGGGCCACGGCTTCACCCCGTCGCTGGTGCTGACCCTGGTCTCCGCGTTCGGGATGATGGGCTCGGCCATCTTCACCACGCAGTACCTCCAGTCGGTCCTCGGCAAGAGCCCGCTGGCGGCCGCGCTGTGGAGCCTGCTCCCGTCGGTGTTCATCGGCGTCGCCGCACCGCTCACCACCCAGCTCGTCCAGCGGGGCGTCAACCGCGCCTACGTCGTCGCCGGCGGCTTCGCGGTCACGGCGGCCGGCTACGCGCTGCTCGCCTTCACCGGCACCGACTCCCTGCTGCTGGTGCTGGCCGCGGCCGGCGTCCTGGCCTGCGGAGTGGTCGCGGTGATGTCCCAGCTGACCGACCTGGCCATGAGCAGCGCCCCGGTGGAGCGGGCCGGCACCGCGTCCTCCCTCATGGAGACCGGTACGGAGTTCGGCGGCGCGCTCGGCATGGCCGTCCTCGGCTCCATCGGTACGGCGCTCTACCGCCACGGGATGCCGGCCACGGACCCGGCGGAGGCCCGCGAGACCCTGGGCGGCGCCCTGGCCGACGCGGCCCGGCTGCCCGGCGGGGCCGGCGACTCCCTCCTCGCCACCGCCAAGGAGGCGTTCACCAGCGGGATGCACGGCGTGGCGATCGCCGGCGCGGTGCTGCTGGCCCTCGCCGCGGTCGGCGCCGCGGTGAGCCTGCGGAGGATCGAGGTCCGGGCCGACCACTAGGACGGCACACACGAAACGCCGGACGGGCCGACTCGAAGTCGGCCCGTCCGGCGTTTCGTGACGAACGCGTCCAGCGCCCGGCCCACCCGGACGGGTGGGCCGGTGGAGGACTCAGACCAGGTTCACCGACCGGGCCGACGTGGCGCCGATCTCGGAGGCGACCTCGGCCAGGACCGCGGGGCTGACCGTGTCGTCGACCGTCAGCACGGCCAGCGCCTCGCCGCCGACCGTCGCCCGGGCGACCTGCATGCCGGCGATGTTGATGCCGGCCTCGCCGAGGATGCGGCCGACGGTGCCGACGACACCCGGACGGTCCTCGTAGCGCAGCACGACCATGTGGTCGGCGAGCGCGAGGTCGACGTCGTAGTCGCCGACCGCGACGATCTTCTGTACGTGCTTCGGCCCGGCCAGCGTGCCGGAGACCGACACCTCCTCGCCGTCGCCCAGCGTGCCGCGCACGGTCACCACGTTGCGGTGGTCGGCCGACTCGGAGCTGGTGGTCAGGCGGACCTCCACGCCGCGCTCCTGCGCGAACAGCGGGGCGTTGACGTACGACACCGTCTCGTCGACGACGTCCTCGAAGACACCCTTGAGCGCGGACAGCTCCAGTACCTTCACGTCGTGCTGGGTGATCTCGCCGTAGACCTCGACGTCGAGGCGGACCGCGACCTCACCGGCGAGCGCGGTGAAGATACGGCCGAGACGCTCGGCGAGCGGCAGACCCGGCTTGACGTCCTCGGCGATGACACCGCCCTGGACGTTGACGGCGTCCGGCACCAGCTCACCGGCGAGGGCGAGCCGCACCGACCTGGCGACGGCGATACCGGCCTTCTCCTGGGCCTCGTCCGTCGAGGCGCCCAGGTGCGGCGTGCACACGACCTGGTCCAGCTCGAACAGCGGGGAGTCGGTGCACGGCTCCTTCGCGTACACGTCGAGGCCGGCACCGGCGACCCGGCCCTCCTTCAGCGCCGCGTACAGCGCCGCCTCGTCGACGATGCCGCCGCGGGCCGCGTTGACGATGCGCACGCTCGGCTTCACCTTGCGCAGCGCCTCGTCGCCGATCAGGCCGAGGGTCTCGGGGGTCTTGGGCAGGTGGACGGTGATGAAGTCGGAGACCTCGAGCAGCTCGTCCAGCGACAGCACCTTGACGCCCATCTGCGCGGCCCGTGCGGGCTGCACGTAGGGGTCGTAGGCCACGACCTTCATGCCGAAGGCGGACATGCGCTGCGCGACCAGGGCGCCGATGCGGCCGAGACCGACGACACCGAGGGTCTTCTCGGCGAGTTCCACGCCCGTGTACTTGCTGCGCTTCCACTCGGAGTTCTTCAGCGCGGCGTTGGCCTGCGGGATGTTGCGCGCGGTGGCGAGGAGCAGACCGCAGGCCAGCTCGGCGGCGGTCACGATGTTGGAGGTCGGCGCGTTGACGACCATGACGCCGGCCTTGGTGGAGGCGGAGACGTCGACGTTGTCCAGGCCGACGCCGGCACGCGCGACGACCTTGAGCTTCTTCGCCGCGGCGATGGCCTCGGCGTCCACCTTGGTGGCGGAACGGATCAGGATCGCGTCGACGTCGGCGATGGCGGGGAGCAGCTCGGCTCGGTCCGCTCCGTTGGTGTGCCGGATCTCGAAGTCCGGGCCGAGCGCGTCGACGGTCGCGGGCGACAGCTCTTCAGCGATGAGTACGACGGGTTTCGAGCTCACGTGAGTCCTCACAAGTCCAATGCGGACGGCCGTCCCGACGGCCGCAGGCGGTGGAGGGGGCTAGCCGCGGAAGACGCACGACGCTGTGGGCCTGACGCGTGTTGTGCAGAAGTGTAGTGGCGTGGCGGTGGTCGTTCTGCGCCTCTACGGAAGGATCACCCGTCCGTGGCTGGACGGGGTGGACAACAGGGGCCGGGGTGATCCGCCCCGGCCCCTGCCATGAGGCTTACGCCTCCTCGTCGACCCAGCTCATCAGCTTGCGCAGCTGCTTGCCGGTGGTCTCCAGCAGGTGCTCGGAGTCCTGCTGCTTGTACTCGTTGTACTTCTTCAGACCGCCGTGGTACTCGTCCATCCAGGTCTGGGCGAAGGTGCCGTCCTGGATCTCGGCGAGGACCTGCTTCATCTCGGCCTTGGTGGCGTCGGTGATGATGCGCGGGCCGGTGACGTAGTCGCCCCACTCGGCGGTCTCGGAGACGGACCAGCGCATCTTCTCCAGGCCGCCCTCGTACATGAGGTCGACGATCAGCTTCAGCTCGTGCAGGCACTCGAAGTAGGCGATCTCCGGCTGGTAGCCGGCCTCGACCAGGGTCTCGAAGCCGGCCTTGACCAGGGCGGAGGTGCCGCCGCACAGCACGGCCTGCTCGCCGAACAGGTCGGTCTCGGTCTCCTCGGTGAAGGTCGTCTTGATGACGCCGGCGCGGGTGCCGCCGATGGCCTTGGCGTACGACAGCGCGAGCGGGAAGGCGTTGCCGGTGGCGTCCTGCTCGACGGCGGCGATCGCGGGGACGCCGCGGCCCTCCTCGTACTGGCGGCGCACCAGGTGACCGGGGCCCTTGGGGGCGACCAGGGCGACGTCGACGCCGGCCGGGGGCTTGATGAAGCCGAAGCGGATGTTGAAGCCGTGCGCGAAGAACAGCGCGTCGCCGTCGTTCAGGTTCGGGGCGATGGACTCCTCGTAGACCTGGGCCTGGATCGGGTCCGGGATGAGGATCATGATGACGTCGGCCTCGGCGGCGGCCTCGGCCGGGGTCACCACGCGCAGGCCCTGCTCCTCGGCCTTGGCCTTGGACTTGGAGCCCTCGTGCAGACCGACACGCACGTCGACACCCGAGTCACGCAGCGACAGCGCGTGGGCGTGGCCCTGGCTGCCGTATCCGATGACCGCGACCTTGCGGCCCTGGATGATGGACAGGTCGGCGTCGGCGTCGTAGAACAGCTCGGCCACTTTGGGTTCTCTCCTTGGTGTGCAGATGGTGCGTCCCACCGTATGACGGTGAGGGGGAAGGAAGATTCAGGATCTCGGCATACGGGCGGCCGGCGATGCACCGACCGCCCGTATCCAGCCTTACGCGGATCGGTCGAGCGCGCGCAGCGAGCGGTCCGTGATGGAGCGGGCGCCACGGCCGATCGCGATCGTGCCGGACTGCACCAGTTCCTTGATGCCGTACGGCTCCAGCATCTTGAGCATGGCGGAGAGCTTGTCGCCGGACCCGGTGGCCTCGATGGTGACGGCGTCCGGGGAGACGTCGACGGTCTTGGCACGGAACAGCTGGACGATCTCGACGATCTGGGAGCGGGTCTCGTTGTCCGCCCGGACCTTCACCAGAACGAGTTCGCGCTGAACGGCCTGACCGGGTTCCAGCTCGACGATCTTCAGCACGTTGACCAGCTTGTTGAGCTGCTTGGTGACCTGCTCCAGCGGCAGGTCCTCGACGCCCACCACGATGGTGATGCGGGAGATGTCGGGGTGCTCGGTGACGCCGACCGCGAGCGAGTCGATGTTGAAGCCGCGGCGGGAGAAGAGGGCGGCGATCCGGGCCAGGATGCCCGGGGTGTTCTCCACCAGGACGGAGAGCGTGTGCTTGGACATGGTCTTTTACGTCTCTCTCGCTCAGTCGTCTTCGTTGTCGCCGAAGTCGGGGCGGACGTCCCGGGCGGCCATGATCTCGTCGTTGGAGGTGCCGGCGGCGACCATCGGCCACACCATCGCGTCCTCGTGGACGATGAAGTCGATGACGACCGGGCGGTCGTTGATGGAGTTCGCCTCTTCGATGACCTTGTCCAGGTCCTCCGGGCGCTCACAGCGGATCGCGTGGCACCCCATGGCCTCCGACAGCTTCACGAAGTCGGGGACGCGGGTGCCGGCGCTCGGCTGCCTGCCGTCCGCCTCGGGGCCGGAGTGCAGCACGGTGTTGGAGTAGCGCTGGTTGTAGAACAGCGTCTGCCACTGGCGGACCATCCCGAGAGCGCCGTTGTTGATGATGGCGACCTTGATCGGGATGTTGTTCAGGGCGCAGGTGGTCAGTTCCTGATTGGTCATCTGGAAACAGCCGTCGCCGTCGATCGCCCAGACCGTCTGGTCCGGCGCGCCCGCCTTGGCGCCCATCGCGGCCGGGACCGCGTAGCCCATCGTTCCGGCGCCGCCGGAGTTCAGCCAGGTGGCGGGCTTCTCGTACTGGATGAAGTGCGCGGACCACATCTGGTGCTGGCCCACGCCCGCCGCGAAGATCGTGCCCTCCGGCGCGAGCTGCCCGATGCGCTCGATGACCGCTTGCGGGGACAGGGAGCCGTCCGCGGGCTGGTCGTAGCCCAGCGGGTAGGTCTCGCGCCAGCGGTTGAGGTCGCTCCACCAGGCCGTGTAGTCGCCCTTGCCGCCTTCGCCGTGCTCCTTCTGCACCGCCTGGACCAGGTCGGCGATGACCTCGCGGGCGTCGCCCACGATCGGCACGTCCGCGGCGCGGTTCTTGCCGATCTCCGCCGGGTCGATGTCGGCGTGGACGATCTTGGCGTACGGGGCGAAGCTGTCCAGCTTGCCGGTGACGCGGTCGTCGAAGCGGGCTCCGAGGGCGACGATCAGGTCGGCCTTCTGCAGCGCGGTGACGGCGGTGACCGCACCGTGCATGCCCGGCATTCCCACGTGCAGCGGGTGGCTGTCGGGGAATGCGCCGAGCGCCATCAGGGTGGTGGTGACGGGCGCTCCGGTGAGTTCGGCGAGGACCTTCAGCTCGGCGGTGGCGCCGGCCTTGATGACGCCGCCGCCGACGTAGAGGACGGGCCGCTTCGCGGAGGTGATCAGCTTCGCGGCCTCACGGATCTGCTTGGCGTGCGGCTTGGTCACCGGGCGGTAGCCGGGCAGGTCCATCGTGGGCGGCCACGAGAACGTCGTCTTCGCCTGCAGGGCGTCCTTGGCGATGTCCACCAGGACCGGGCCCGGACGGCCCGTGGAGGCGATGTGGAACGCCTGCGCGATCACCCGCGGGATGTCCTCCGCCTTGGTGACCAGGAAGTTGTGCTTGGTGATCGGCATCGTGATACCGACGATGTCCGCCTCCTGGAAGGCGTCCGTCCCGATCGACTTCGACGCGACCTGACCCGTGATCGCGACCAGCGGCACCGAGTCCATGTGCGCGTCCGCGATCGGCGTCACCAGGTTCGTCGCTCCCGGACCCGAGGTGGCCATGCAGACACCGACCCTGCCGGTGGCCTGCGCGTACCCCGTGGCCGCGTGACCCGCGCCCTGCTCGTGACGGACCAGCACGTGACGCACCCGGGTGGAGTCCATCAACGGGTCGTACGCCGGCAGGATCGCGCCCCCGGGAATGCCGAACACCGTGTCCGCGCCGACCTCCTCGAGGGAGCGGATGAGGGACTGCGCACCAGTCACGTGCTCGACGGGGGCGGACATCTGTCCTCCGGAACGGGGCCGCGGCTGCGGATGGTGGGCCCCGGTGGCCTGCTCGGTCATCGGCATTCTCTTCTCGATGCTGAGGGTTTTTGCGAGGTTCGTGCGGAGTTCGGACGCTGCACGAAAGTCACTCGTGCAACAAAAAACCCCTCGTGCCGCAAGGCAAGCGAGGGGAGCGCGCCGGTGTGGTCGCTGGGGATTCCGGATCGTCCTCCGGTGGGTCCCAGCTCAGCCGACGCGCTTTCCAAGTACGAGAATTCGGGTGCGCATGGCACTGACCCTCTCCCCGGCACGCACCACGTGTCAAGTGGGTGGGACGGGCGTCTCAGCATGTGAGCGAAGGGCACTGCCGCCTCCGAGAACAGCGGGAACACCCCCTGTGTACACCCCTTTGGACTCCCGCGCGCCGCTCCCCGCGAATGCGGGCTCGGCCGGGGCGTGCGGCACCGGGTAATGGCCGGATCCGAGCGCCCGGCGCAGCCGGTACTCGTCCAGCGGGCCGGCGAACGCCATGCCCTGGCCGTGCGTGCAGCCCATCGCGCGCAACGCGACCACCTGCTCGGGCAGGTCCACTCCCTCGGCGACGGACTGCAGCCCGAGATCGCCCGCGATCCGGAGCAGCCCGCCGGTGATCTTGTGCAGGCGCGCGGACTCCACGACACCCTCGACCAGGCTGCGGTCGAGCTTGAGGATGTCCACGGGCAGCCGCCTCAGCGCGGTGATCGCCGCGTAGCCGCTGCCGAAGCCGTCCAGGGCGATCCGCACCCCGAGTCTGCTGAGCGCGTTCAGGCGGCGCTCCAGCTCGTCCAGGGAGACGCGGGGATCGGTGTCGGACAGCTCGACGACCAGGGCGCCGGGCGGCAGTCCGTGCCGGGTCAGCAGGGCCTCCACGGAGCCGAGGGGGATCGAGCGGTCCAGCAGGCGCCGGGCGCTCATCCGTACCGCGACGGGCACGACGAGGCCGGTGGCGGCCCGTTCGGCGGCCTGCTCCACGGCTTCCTGGAGGACCCAGCGGTCCAGCTCGGCGGTCTTGTCGCCGTCCTCGGTCACCCGCAGGAACTCGGCCGGCGTGAACAGCACGCCTTGCGAGGAGCGCCAGCGGGCCTGTGCGGAGACCGCGGTGACGCGTCCGTCGCCGAGGCACACCACCGGCTGGTGCAGCAGCGCGAACTCGCCGTCGTGCAGCGCGGCACGCAGCCGCGTGGCCAGCTCCGCCTTGCGTACGACGTCCTGCTGCATCTGCGGTTTGTACAGTTCGACCCGGCCTTTTCCGGCCGACTTCGCGCGGTACATCGCGAGGTCGGCGTTGCGCAGCAGTTCGCCAGCGCCGAGCCCGGACTCGGCGAAGGCCACGCCGATGGAGGCGTTGACCCGGACATCGTTGCCGTCGATGGCGTACGGCTGGGACAGGGTCGACCGCAGCCGGTCGGCCAGCTCCAGGATGTTGCGCTCCCGGGCCGCGCGGTCGCGGGTGCCGTCCCCGACGATCAGGGCCGCGAACTCGTCGCCGCCCAGCCGGGAGGCGGTGTCCCCCTGCCGGACCGCGTCCTGGAGTCTGCGGGCGGCCTGGACGAGCAGCTCGTCCCCGGCCTGGTGGCCGATCGTGTCGTTGACGGCCTTGAAGCCGTCGAGGTCGATGAAGAGGACGGCCGTGCCGCGCAGGGCGGCGCCCCGATCGGTGGCCCGGCGGCCGGACAGGGCCTGCTGCACCCGCCGGGTGAACAGGGCGCGGTTGGGCAGGTCGGTCAGCGGGTCGTGCTCGGCGTTGTGCTGCAACTGCGCCTGCAGGCGCACTCTCTCGGTCACGTCCCGGCTGTTGAAGATCAGCCCGCCGTGGTGCCGGTTGACGGTGGACTCGACGTTGAGCCAGCCTCCCCCACCGCCGGAGCGGAACCGGCACTCGATCCGCGTGGTGGGCTCGTCCTGGGGGCTGGCGGCGAGGAAGCGGCGCACCTCGTGCACCACGCAGCCGAGGTCCTCCGGGTGGATCAGCGCGGCCAGCTCACTGCCCACCAGGTCCTCCGCGGGCCGGCCGTAGACGCCCGCGGCGGCCGGGGAGACGTACCGGAGGACGCCGTTGGGCGCGGCGATCATGATCACGTCGCTGGAGCCCTGCACCAGGGAGCGGAAGTGGTTCTCCTTCTGCGCCAGTTCCTGGGTGAGGGTGATGTTGTCCAGCAGCATGATGCCCTGGCGGATGACGAGGGCGAGCACGACGGCACCCGCGGTGATGAGCACCACGTGGTCGGGTCTGCGGCCGTTCAGGACGTTGTACAGGATGCCGAGCGTGCACACGGCCGCGGCGAGGTACGGGGTGAGCGCGGCGAGCGAGCCGGTGATCGGGCGTCCGGCCGGATACCGGCCGTGGTCACCTCCCGGCGCGGGTGTCGGCGACGGTGCGGGCGCGGAGGCGTGGTGGTGGCTCGTGCCGCGCTGGCCGGGCACGTGCTCGTGCACCACGCGCGTGTGCCCGTCGGGCACCCGCTTCTCCTGGGCGCCCCGGCGCCGGGGCGCGGCCCAGGGGGCGTAGGCGAGCAGCAGGGAGCCGCCGAACCAGCCCGCGTCGAGCAGCTGCCCCGAACGGTAACTGCTGTGCAGCAGCGGGGAGGTGAACAGCGCGTCGCACATCACGGTCAGCGCGAGCGCGCCGATCGCCGTGTTCACCGCCGTGCGGTTGCCCGGGGCTCGGCGGAAGTGCAGGGCGAGGACCATGCTGACGAGCGCGATGTCGAGCAGCGGGTAGGCCAGCGACAGCGCGGTGTGCGCCACGCTCGGTCCGTCGAAGCGAGCGGCCTGGGCGAGGGCGAGGCTCCAGGAGAGGGTGAGCAGGGAGCCGCCGATCAGCCAGGCGTCCAGCGCCAGGCAGATCCAGCCCGCCTTCGTCACCGGGCGCTTGGCGAGGACCAGCAGGCCGACGATGGCGGGCGGGGCGAAGCAGAGGAAGAACAGGTCGGCGTAGCTGGGACTGGGTACGGTCCGTTCGAGGACGACCTCGTACCAGCCCCAGACCGCGTTGCCCAGGGCGGCCATCGTGGAGGAGAGGGCGAACAGCAGCCAGGCGGACCGGAAGCGCACGCGCGCGCTGCGGGCGTAGAGGAAGCACGAGACGGCGGCGGTGCCCGCCGCGGCGCTCAGCCCGAAGTCGCCCATGATCAGTGCGACTTGTTCGGCCCCCCAGTCGAACGCGGCTCCCACGCCGTAGGCCGCGCAGACCAGGGCGAGGACGAGCTGCTCCGTCAGTCGCGTGCCCTCGCGGCAGGCCGGCCGGCGGGGCGGCGGCGTCTCCTGCGGGTGCGGTGCGCGCACCGGTGCTTCGAGCGCGGTGGAGACCGAGGGCGGCGCACTCACCGGGGCCTCCCGGTCCGCGCCGCTCCCGTGTCCTGCCGCTCCCGGTGCGCCGGGTGCGCATGCCTTCTGCGGCCGGTGTGCCTGCGCTGGCGGTGGCTGTGGTGGCCGGTGTGATGGCCGCGTCTGCGCGTGGCCGCGCGCCAGGGTCGCCGCCGGCGGCTCCGCCGCGTCGGATCGTTCGTCCATAGGCCGTGCATCGCCCGTCGCCCCCCTCACAAATCTGAAATGTCCGTCCCCAGCGCCAAATGGTCGGCGGCGCAGCCCCTGTCGGGACGATACACCAGGATCGTCACTCAGGGACATAGGTTCTCTACGCTCCGTGACGATCAGTGGCGACGCGGGCACGCGCCGCGCCCGAAAGGTAGCGGAGGGTGCCGGAAGCGGACTACTGCCCGTTTGCTCCCGTCGTAAGGATCACGTTCCGCAAGGGCTCCTGGTTCACGAACCGGGTCAACTGGTCGACGAGCAGCCGCTCGGCGCGCGGCAGGAAGGCCGAGGAGGGACCGCCCACATGGGGGCTGATCAGCACACCGGGCGCCCGCCACAGGGGGTGCCCGGGCGGCAGCGGCTCGGGGTCCGTCACGTCCAGGGCGGCGGTGATCCGGCCGCTCTCCAGCTCGGTGAGCAGCGCCTTGGTGTCGACGACGGGGCCGCGCGCCACGTTCACGAGCAGCGCGCCGTCCTTCATCCGCGCGAGGAACTCGGCGTCCACCAGACCCCGTGTGGCCTCGGTGAGCGGCGTGGAGAGGATCACGACGTCCGCGTCCGGGAGCAGTGAGAGCACATCGGTGATCGGGTGCACAAGACCGCGCGCCGTGGTGCGCGAGGAGCGCGCGAGGCGCGCCACCCGCGCAACCTCGAAGGGTACGAGCCGGTCCTCGATGGCGGCGCCGATGGAGCCGTACCCGACGATGAGGACGTTCTTGTCGGCGAGGGAGGGGTGGAACCCGCTCTCCCAGCGCCCCTCCTGCTGGGCCCGGACGAAGCCGGGGACGCCGCGCAGGGCGGCGAGGGTGAGGGTGAGCGCGAGTTCGGCGGTGCTCGCCTCGTGCACTCCGCGCGCGTTGCACAGCTGCACGCCCGGCACGATCGACGACAGCCGGGCGGTGATGTCGTCGACGCCCGCCGTGAGCGTCTGGATGACCTTCACGCCGGTCAGCCGCTCCAGCGGGCGGACCTTGACCGGCCACCGCTTCATGTACGGCACCACGTACACGGCGCAGTCCGCCGGGTCCCCGGGAAAGGGCTGGTCACCGTCCTCGCCCCCGTCCCAGAACAGGTACCTGGGCCCGTCGGGCAGCCCCTCGATCTCCTCCGGCGGGATGGGAAGCCATACGTCTGCGCTCATGCGAGGAGGCTATGTCAGGCCCCGCGGAACCAGAGGTTAGGTTGGTGGCCTGGCTGAGGGAGGTTCACGAGCAGGTGGAGCGCAGGACGATCGGCGCGGGGTCGCTCGCGGTGGGGGCCGTCGGACTCGGGTGCATGCCGATGAGCTGGGCCTACAGCGGATCCCGGCAACGCGGGGACGAGTCGGTGAGAACCGTGCACCGGGCGCTGGACCTGGGCACCAGCCTGCTCGACACCGCCGACATGTACGGCCCGTTCACCAATGAGCTGCTGCTGGGCCGGGTGCTCAGGGAGCGGCGCCGGGACGCGTTCGTGTCCACGAAGGCGGGGCTGCTGGTGGGCGAGCAGCACATCGTGGCCAACGGCCGCCCGGGATATGTGAAGCGGGCCTGCGACGCCTCCCTGCGCCGGCTGCAGACGGACGTGATCGACCTCTACCAGCTGCACCGCGCCGACCCCGAGGTCCCGGTGGAGGAGACCTGGGGCGCGATGGCCGACCTGGTGCGGGCCGGGAAGGTGCGGGCGCTCGGCCTGTGCGCGGTGGGAGCGCGCGGCGGGCGCCGCTCCGGGGGCCGGCTGCACGACACCACCCTGCGCCAACTCCAGCGGGTGCAGCAGGTGTTCCCGGTGAGCGCGGTGCAGGCGGAGCTGTCGGTGTGGTCGCCGGAGGCGCTGGACGCGCTGCTGCCGTGGTGCGAGACACGCGGCGTCGGCTTCCTCGCGGCGATGCCGCTGGGCAACGGTTTCCTCACCGGCACCCTGACGCCCGGAGAGGGGTTCGAACCGGACGACGTGCGCGCCCGCCACCCCCGGTTCACGGGCGAGATGATGGCGGCCAACCAGCCGATCGTCGTGGGACTGCGCCGGATAGCGCGGCGGCACGGCGAGGACGTCACCCCCGCCCAGGTGGCCCTGGCCTGGGTGCTTGCCCAGGGCCCGCACGTGATCGCCCTGCCGGGCACCAAGCGGGAGCGCTGGGCGGCCGAGAACGCGGCCGCGGCCGGGCTCCGGCTGACCGAGGAGGACCTGGCCGAGGTGTCGGGTCTGCCGGCCGCCCTGGGGTCGTGGGACTGAGTCGTGGGACTGAGTCGTGGGACTGAGCGGTACCCACTGGTTTCCGTGACGGGTTGCCGCGGAAAGGGAACCCGCGCGGGACAAGCGGTGTATGAGAGGGAGTAGCAGCGCTTGGATCACCGCCGCGAAGGGACCATGATCGTGCATCGTCGAGCTGTGCCGGCCGTTCTGGCCACGGCCGCCCTCCTGCTGACGGCCGGGCTGACGGCCGGCTGCTCCTCCGGCGGAGGGGGATCCCCGGACGGCGCCGGGAGTACGGCCCCGAGGGGTACCGCGTCCGGCGCCACCCCGTCGGCCGGGCCCACCGAGTCGGCCCCTCCGGCCAAGGGATCGGTGAAGGTGCTGCGCACGGTGGCCGAGGGCCTGAAGACTCCGTGGGGGGTGGCTCCGCTGCCCGGCGGCGGCGGTCTGCTGGTCTCCTCCCGCAACGACGGGACGATCACCCGGATCGACGAGAAGACGGGGAAGAAGACCGTGCTGGGTGCGGTCTCGGGTGTCTCCCCGGCCGGCGAGGGAGGCCTGCTGGGCATCGCCCTCTCCCCCGACTACGCCTCGGACCACATGATCTACGCCTACTTCACCTCGGCCTCGGACAACCGCATCGTCCGCGTGCTGTACGACGAGCAGCGGCCGCCCGGTGATCAGCTGGGCGCGCCGGACACGGTGTTCAAGGGCATCCCCAAGGGCTTCATCCACAACGGCGGCCGGATCGAGTTCGGTCCGGACGGGATGCTGTACGCGGGCACCGGTGAGAGCGGCAGCAAGGGCCTCGCGCAGGACAAGGAGTCCCTGGGCGGCAAGATCCTGCGGATGACCCCGGAGGGCGAGCCGGCCCCCGGCAACCCGTTCCCCGACTCCCCCGTGTACTCGTACGGCCACCGCAACGTCCAGGGACTGGCCTGGGACGACAAACAGCGGCTGTTCGCCTCGGAGTTCGGCCAGGACACCTGGGACGAGCTGAACGCGATCAAGCCCGGCGACGACTACGGCTGGCCGAAGGCCGAGGGGAAGTCCTCCGAGGCCGGGTTCCACAACCCGATAGCGCAGTGGCACACGGACGACGCCTCCCCCAGCGGCATCGCCTACGTCGACGGCGTGATCTGGATGGCGGGTCTGAAGGGCCGGCGCCTGTGGCGCGTCCCGCTGCGCGGCACGGAGGCCTCGGCGGCCCCGCAGGCGTTTCTCACGGGCAAGTACGGCCGCCTTCGCACGGTGCTCCCGGCGGACGGCGACAAGGTCTATCTGGTCACGAGCAACACGGACGGCCGCGGGTCACCGGAGAAGGGGGACGACCGGATCCTGGAGCTCCAGGTGAAGTAGCGTCCGCCGCCCCTGCTCACTCCGCCTCCGGTTCCGCCGCTGCCGGCGGCGGCTCCGGCAGCCGTATGACCGCCTTGCCGGAGGCCAGGTCGATGGGGCCGCGCCCGGGGTCGTTGTCCCCGACGTCCTCGCGGGTCAGTTCGAGACGGTTCTCCTCGTCCCGGGTGTGCTTGCGGCCGGGCGCGAACAGTTCCTCGAAGACGTTGAACACGGCTGCTCCCCCTTCGCCGGTTTCCTCCAGCGTAGGTCTCAGTGCGCCGTTCCGGCAGTGAGCGTCCGGGCCGTGAAGAGTTCCAGCCGGTGGGCGACCGCGGCCGCCTCGCCCCGGCCGGACACGCCGAGCTTGCCGAGGATGTTGGAGACGTGGACGCTGGCGGTCTTCGGGGAGATGAACAGCTCCTCGGCTATCTGGCGGTTGGTGCGGCCGTCCGCGACCAGGCGCAGCACGTCCCGCTCCCGGCTGGTGAGGCCGAGCTCCGCGGCCGGGTCGGCCGGGGCGCCGGCCTGCCGCGGGCCGTGGCCCAGGGTGAGGCGGGCGCGCTGGGCGAGCCGGGCGACGGAGTCGGCGAGGGGGCGGGCGTCGAGATGGTCCGCGACGGCGGCGGCCAGCCGGAGCAGTTCCACCGCGCGGTCGCGTTCGTCGTCGCCGCCCTCGGCCAGCAGCGCTGCGGCGAGGCGGTGGCGGACCCGGGCGAGGTCGTAGGGACGGTCCAGGCACTCGAAGGCGCTGACCACGGGTGACCAGGTGTCGGCGGTGTCCGTGCCCTCGGTGCGCCGCAGTTCGGCGCGAGTCCAGTGGTCGTACGCCGCCCAGAGGGGGGCGCCGGTGGTCAGTCCGCGCACGGCGGCGGCGAGCCGGTCGAGGATCGCGGCGCGGTCGGGCCGGGCGGCGGGCAGGGCGCGGGCGTCGGCCTCGGCGGTGGCGGCGGCCAGCAGCAGCGGCCAGCCGTAGCGGTGGGTGCCGGGCGGGAAACCGGCGTCCAGGGCCTTGAGCAGTTCGGCGCGGGCGTCGTCGATGCGGCCCTCGGCGGCGGCGATGCCGAGGGCGATGCGGGCCACCGGCACGGAGTGCTGGGACATGGGGTCGTGGGTGCCGTAGTGGGCGCGGGAGGTGGCCAGTTGCCGGCCGGCCTCGGCGAGGTCGCCGCGGGCCAGGGCGAGGTGGGCGAGCTTCAGGGCGCCCGCACCGCGGGGCTTGGCGCTGTGGCCGACCCGGGTGGCGTGCGCGGCGGCCTCCGCGGCCTTTGCCCACTGGCCGAGCGAGTAGAGCGCGTCGGACAGGTTGCCCCAGGCCCAGGCCTCGGAGTCCAGCAGTCCGTACCGGCGGGTGAAGGCGATGCCTTCGCGCAGGATCTCGGCGGCCTCCCGGTCGCGGCCGACGCTCTGCATCTCGGAGGGCAGGTTCACATAGGCGCGTGCCGCGACCTGGTGCGCCCCCTCGGCGAGGGTGTCCTCCAGCACCTGGCGCATCTCCGCGAGGCCGGTCTCGGCCTCGCCGGAGTCCACCTTGAGGCCGCTCAGGGTGAGGCGGGCATGCAGCTCGATGTCCCGGGCGCCCACCATCCGCGCGTACTCAACGGCCCGCTCGGCGGCGGCGACGGCCTCGGGGCCGGGCCGGTGCAGCATGGACCAGTTGGCGGCGAGCGCCAGCACCTCCGCGTGCACTTCGGACGGCGGCAGTCCGCGCACGAGGTCCTGGGCGGTGGCGAGTTCGTGCCAGCCGTCGCCGCGGGCCTGGGCCTGGACCAGCCGGGAGCGCTGCGCCCAGAACCAGGCGGCGCGCAGCGGATCCGGATCCTCGTCCAGCAGGCGCAGCGCCCGCTTGGTGATCTTCAGGGCGCGTTCGCGTTCGCCGCCGAAGCGTCCCGCGACGGCTGCCTCGGCCATCAGGTCGAGGTAGCGCAGCGGGGTGGTGGCCGGGTCGCAGCCGCACGGCGGGTAGGCCTCCGTGCAGTCGACCGGGCGCAGCGCGGAGCGCACCTCCTCGGGGGCGGAGTCCCAGAGCTCCATCGCCCGCTCCAGGAGACCGAGTTGCTCGGTGTAGGCGTGCCGGCGGCGGGCCACGACGGAGGCGACCAGCACGGCGGGCAGGGCCTTGGCCGCGTCGTGCGCGTGGTACCAGTAGCTGGCCAGGCGCATCACGCGCGCGTCGGCCGCGACGAGCGTGGGGTCGGCCTCCAGGGCCTCGGCGTAGCGGCGGTTGAGCCGGGAGCGCTCGCCGGGCAGCAGATCGTCGGCGACGGCCTCGCGGACCAGGGAGTGCCGGAAGCGGTAGCCGTCGCCGTTCGGGGTGACGGTGAGCAGATTGGCGCCGACGGCGGCCCGCAGGGCTTCGATGAGGTCGTCCTCGGTGAGCCGGGCGACGGCGGCGATCAGCCGGTACTCCACGGTGGAGCCGCCTTCGGCGACGATCCTGGCCACCCGCTGGGCGCTGTCGGGCAGCGCCTCGACGCGCACCAGGAGCAGGTCGCGCAGGGACTCGGTCAGGCCGGTGCAGTTGCCCTGGCAGGCGGCGACGGCGAGTTCCTCCACGAAGAAGGCGTTGCCGTCGGAGCGTTCGAAGATCTCGTCGACCTGGACGGGGTCGGGTTCGGCCGCGAGGATGCCGGCGATCTGGCGGCCGACCTCCTCGCGGGTGAAGCGGGCGAGTTCGATCCGGCGGACGGTGCGCAGCCGGTCGAGTTCGGCGAGCAGCGGGCGCAGCGGGTGGCGTCGGTGGATGTCGTCGGAGCGGTAGGTGGCGAGGACGAGGAGCCGGCCGGCGCGCAGGGTGCGGAAGAGGTAGGCCAGCAGGTGGCGGGTGGAGGCGTCGGCCCAGTGCAGGTCCTCCAGGACGAGCACGACCGGGTGGCCGGCGGCGACGCGCTCCAGCAGACGCACGGTGAGTTCGAACAGGCGGGCCATGCCCTGCTCGTCGTGGCGGCCGGAGCCGGCCTCGCCCAGTTCGGGCAGCAGCCGGGCCAGTTCCTCCTCCTGTCCGGCCGCGGCGGCGGCGAACTCCTCGGGCAGGGCCTCGCGCAGGGCGCGCAGAGCTGTGGAGAAGGGGGCGAACGGCAGGCCGTCGGCGCCGATCTCCACACAGCCGCCGAGCGCGACGACCGCACCGCGGCGGGCCGCGGCCGCGGTGAACTCCTCGACGAGGCGGGTCTTGCCGACACCGGCCTCGCCGCCGAGCAGCAGCGCCTGCGGCTCGCCGCAGGCGCCGGACGCCGGGGAGGGACCCTGGGCGGCGGCGCGGTCGAGCGCGTCGAGCAGGGTGGTCAACTCGGCGGCGCGGCCGATGAACACGGGGCTGACGGACCTGGTTTCCACAGGCCCGAGCATCGCATGAGGCCCGGCCGTCGGGTCACCGGTTTTCCACAGGTCCGGTGCGATGGTCGTACCGGCAGCCGGAAGGGTCGTACGACCACGCCGAAGGGCCGTACGACTCCGCGGGGAAGTCGTACGGCCCTGAGCCCCGGGGCGGCCGACCCCCGTGCGGCCGCCCCGAGTCCCGTCCGTGCCGGTGCCACCGGGGCCCGGCCGGCCGGCGGTCACGCGGTGCGGGGCAGCCGGTGCCGGCGGGGGCGGTCGGTATGCGACTCGGCGACCCGGTCCCCGACGCGGCCGGACGCCTCCTTGCGGGCGGTGCGGCGGGCCCGGGCGGCCTCGCGGGCCAGGCGGTCCTCCTGGGCCTCGCGGATCAGCTGGGCCGAGCGCGTCCGGTGATGGTCCATCTGGAACATGGCGTGTCCTTCGGGAGGTGGTGTGGTGCTTCGCTTTCTGCGATGCCTCCACCTTCGCCGCCCAGGGGGGTGCGCCACATCGGGAGGGTTCCGCATGTTCGGGCCGCCGGAGGGCCGTACGCGCGCGTAAGGGGCCTCAGGGCGTCCGTAAGGTGCTCACGGATTCCCTAAGGCCCCTGTCGTCCCGGGGGTTCTCAGCCGGCCGAGGGCAGGTTGATCAGCGCGTCGCAGTACTTCAGGACGGCCAGCAGCAGGCCGATGACACCGAGCGAGACGCCGGCCCAGGCGACCGACTTGATCCAGGCGGCCTGCGGGCGGCCGGGCGCGCCGAAAGCGGGCCGCGCGAGCACGACCACGCCGGTGATCAGCGCGGTCAGCGCGAACAGGCCGGCCCACAGGGCGGTGGTGTGCCAGGAGTCGGCGTAGACCTCCTTGAGCTGGGTGGCGACGCTCGCACCGGTCGAGGTCCGCAGCTGTCCGACGAGCTGTTCACGGGCTCCGGCGACGGTGCCGATCCAGCCGCCGGTGAGCGAGACCAGGCCGAGCGCGGCGGAGACGACGGCAGCGGCGCCCTGGCCCACCCCGGAGGGGCTCCGGCCCTCCGCGCCGGCGGCCGGGGCGGCCTCGTCCTCGCCGGTCACCTCGCCGCTCTCCTCGCCGGTCTCCTCCTCGGTCCGCGCCGTGGCGTCGGCACGGGCGTCGGCCGTTCCGGCCGCGGCGGCGTCCGGGCCCTTCGTCCCGGGTGTGCGTTCCTCTCCTGCGGTGCCGGCCTCCGCCGGGGTCCCGTCGCTGCGCGCCGCGGTGCCGGCCCCGGCGCCTTCCTCTGCCTTCGTTGCCATGCCCGGCACCGTACGGACGCTGTCTGAGAGGTCTCTTAATGATCGCCGCGCGCGCCACGCGCGCGGGCCTCACGCCACTCGGGCGCCAGCACCGACCAGATCTCGGTGCTGGTCCGCACACCGCGGTGCGGATAGTTCTCACGGAGCAGTCCCTCGCGGGTCATGCCGAGCCGCCGGGCCACCTTGATGCTGGGCTCGTTGACCGAGGAGACGTGCCACTCCACCCGGTGCATGCCGCGTTCCTCGAAGGCCCAGTCGAACAGCACCCGCATGCCGCGCGTGACGAGCCCCCGCCCGGCCGCCGACGGCTCCAGCCAGCAGCCCGCCTCGCAGACCCCGCTCGGGGTGTCCCAGACCCGGAACAGCAGCCCGCCGACGAGCTTCCCGTCCAGCCATATCCCGTGCAGGCTGCCCGCGTCGGCACCGCGCTTCTCGGCGTACGACGCCAGGAAGGCGCGCGCGGACTCCAGGTCGGTCACCACGTCCGGCAGTCCGATGTGCCGGCCGATGAACTCCCGTCCCCGGTCGATGTCGGCCAGCAGTTCCTCGGCGTGCCAGACCTCCAGGGCACGCAGTTCCGCGCCGTCGTCACCCAGGGATATCGCGTACATCGTGCTGCTGCTCCTCCCGCAGTTCCTCCACCGAGACGCTGCCGAGCCTCTCATGCGCGGCCCGGCACTCGGGCGGCTCGATGCTGATGCGGGGCAGACGGCGCTCCAGCCAGGCGGGCAGCCACCAGTTGGCGGCGCCGAGCAGGTGCATGAGGGCGGGCACGAGCAGGGTGCGCAGCACGAAGGCGTCGAGTGCGACCGCGGAGGCCAGGGCGATGCCGAACATGGCGATCACGCGGTCGCCGCTGAGCACGAAGGCGAGGAAGACCGAGATCATGATGACCGCGGCGGAGTTGATCACCCGGCTGGTCTCGGCGAGGCCCACGCGGACGGCACGCCGGTTGTCGCCGGTCTCCAGCCACTCCTCGTACATCCGGCTGACCAGGAAGACCTGGTAGTCCATGGAGAGCCCGAAGAGCACCGAGACCATGATCACCGGCAGGAAGGGCTCGATCGGGCCGGCACGGCCGAGGCCGAGCGGTTCGCTGCCCCAGCCCCACTGGAAGACGGCGACGACGACGCCGAACGCGGCGGCCACGGCGGCGACGTTCATCACGGCGGCCTTCAGCGGGATGCCGAGCGACCGGAAGGCGACCAGCAGCAGGAGGCAGCCGAATCCGATGACCACGCCGACGAACAGCGGCAGCTTGCCGATGATCACCTCGGCGAAGTCGTCGTAACCGGCGGTCACTCCGCCCACCTGGACGTCGAGGGAGGTGCCGGTCTCCGCCCGCGGCAGCACCTTGGTGCGCAGCCGGTCCACGAGGTCGCTGGTCGCCTCCGACTGGGGCGCGGTGGTGGGGACCACGGTGAGGTGGGCGATCCGGCCGCCGGAGGCGAAGACGGCCGGGGTGACGGAGGCGACGCCCCGGGTGGCGCGCAGCGTGGTGTCGAGGCTGTCCAGGGCGAGCTTGTCGTCGCCGCCGTCCACGCGGGTGACCAGGGTGAGGGGCCCGTCCACACCGGGACCGAAGCCCTCGGCGAGCAGGTCGTATGCCTTGCGGGTGGTGGAGGCGCGGGGGTCGTTGCCCTGGTCGGAGGTGCCGAGGTGGAGGGAGAGGGTCGGCGTGGCGAGCAGCGCGACGACGGCGACGGCCAGCGAGCCGAGCAGCTTGGGGCGGCGCTCGACCAGCGCGGACCAGCGGGCGGCGAGGCCGGTGGGCAGTTCCGGGCGCGGTCCCCGTTCGGCGAGCCGGCGCCGCTCGCGACGGCTGAGGGCCCGCGGTCCGATGTACGACAGCAGGGCGGGCAGCAGGGTCACGGAGGCCGCGACGGTGAGCACGACCGTCAAGGAGGCCGCCACGGCCACCCCGTTGAGGAAGCCCAGCCGCAGTATCAGCATGCCCAGCAGGGCGATGCACACCGTCGCACCCGCGAAGACGATCGCGCGCCCGGTGGTGGCGACGGCGCTCTCGGCCGCCTCGGTGACGCTCAGTCCGCGTTTCAGGCCGCGCCGGTGCCTGGTCACGATGAAGAGCGCGTAGTCGATGCCGACGCCGAGGCCGATCAGCATGCCGAGCATGGGTGCGAAGTCGGCGACCGTCATGGCGTGTCCGAGCAGCCCGATGCCCGCGTAGGCGGTGCCGACGCCGACCAGCGCGGTGGCGATCGGCAGCAGCGCGGCGGCGAGCGAGCCGAAGGCGAGGAGCAGGACGACGGCCGCGACGCCCACGCCGACCACCTCGGCGGTGTGGCCGCGCGGTGACTCGGTGACCTCGACGGCGCTGCCGCCCAGTTCCACCTGGAGCCCGTCGCGCTCGGCGGCCTTGGCGACCCGCACCACGGACCGCGCCTCGGACCTGCCGATGTCCTCGGCCTGCTGTGCGAAGGTCACCGTCGCGTAGGCCGTCCGGCCGTCCTCGCTGATGCGGTGGGTGTCGTGGCCGCCGTGGCCCGGGTGCCTGCGGTGGCCGCCGTAGGGGCCGGACACCGAGGCCACGCCGGGCAGTCCGGCGATCCGGTGCAGGGTGCGGGTCATGGTCCGCTCGACGCCGGCGGCGCGGACGCTGCCGTCCGCGGTGCGCCAGACGACGGTGTCGCTGTCGCCGCCGAGGCCGGGGAAGCCCTCCTGCAGCAGCCGGGCGGCGCGTCCGGACTCGGTGCCGGGGACCCCGTAGTCGTTCGAGTACGCCGAACCGGCCACGGCGGCCGCCGCGGTGACTCCGCCGAAGGCGAGGAGCCACAGCAGGACGGCGATGAGCCGGTGGCGGACGCACCAACGCGCGAGGGCTGCCACGGACGTGCTCCCGGAGGACTATTTGTGGATCTTTGACCGGGAACGATCGTCCGTAAACTGAACAGCCCGCAAAGAACGCATGAGCAATCGCAGGACACTCTTGCAGGCGAAAGAGATCGTTTGCCGTTTTCGTGGGGTTGTTCACAGGAGTGGGAGGGGCGTCACAGGACAGTCCGGCGAACTCTGTCACCCCCACGGGCACTTCAGTCGAACTGGTCCCCGAGTGCCATGACCATCGTCCCCACGATCAGCAGCCACAGGGCCCTGCGGGTACGGCCCTTGGCACCGAGGAACGCGGCGAGGGCGCAGACGGCGGCACCGAGGGCGTAGGCGGCGGGCACGCGGGCCGGGGCGGTGCCGGTGAGGCGCAGCAGGGCGGCGGCGAGCCCGGCGAGGCCGAGGAGCGCTCCGGAGCCGGCCGCGGTCCAGCGGGCCCGGCGGGCGTCTTCGACGTACTCCTCTTCCCCGTCCTCGGATATCGACGGTTCGGTGCCGGAATCGGTGCGTCCTCTCATGGCGGGCGAGCGTAGCGCCCCTGCCGTGGCGGGCCGGGTGCGGGGGCCGCGTCCCGGCCCGGTCGGGAGCACGGCGGGCAAGCCGGGCGGCGGCCCGGCGAGGCCGCGGACGACCGTGCGGCCCCGCAGGACACGTCCTGCGGGGCCGCACGGCGGATGCTCGGGGTTCAGCCCTCGCTGACGCCCAGCTTCTCCAGGATCAGCTCCTTGACGCGGGCCGCGTCGGCCTGGCCGCGGGTGGCCTTCATGACCGCGCCGACCAGGGCGCCGGCCGCGGCCACCTTGCCGCCGCGGATCTTGTCCGCGACGCCCGGGTTGCCGGCGATGGCCTCCTCGACGGCGGCGGTCAGCGCGCCCTCGTCGGAGACGACCTTCAGACCGCGCTTGTCGACGACCTCGTCCGGGGTGCCCTCGCCCGCGAGGACGCCCTCGATGACCTGGCGGGCCAGCTTGTCGTTCAGGTCACCCTTCGCGACCAGCTCGGTGACCCGGGCCACCTGCTGCGGCGTGATCGCCAGCTCGTCCAGCGTGCGGCCGGACTCGTTGGCGCTGCGCGCGAGTTCGCCCATCCACCACTTGCGGGCGGAGGCCGCGTCGGCACCGGCGTCGATCGTGGCGACGATCAGGTCCAGCGCGCCGGCGTTGAGGATCGCCTGCATGTCGGTGGCGGAGATGCCCCACTCGGCGAGCAGCCGGGTGCGGCGGGCCAGCGGCAGTTCGGGCAGCGCGCCGCGGATCTCCTCGACCCACTCGCGGGAGGGCGCCACGGGGACGAGGTCCGGCTCCGGGAAGTACCGGTAGTCCTCGGCCTCTTCCTTGACGCGGCCCGAGGTCGTGGACCCGGTGTCCTCGTGGAAGTGGCGGGTCTCCTGGATGATCGTGCCGCCCGAGGACAGCACGGCCGCGTGCCGCTGGATCTCGAAGCGGGCCGCACGCTCCACGGAACGCAGCGAGTTGACGTTCTTCGTCTCGGAGCGGGTGCCGAACTTCGTGGTGCCGTTCGGACGCAGCGACAGGTTCACGTCGCAGCGCATCTGGCCCATCTCCATGCGGGCCTCGGACACGCCGAGGGCACGGATCAGCTCGCGCAGCTCGCGGACGTACGCCTTCGCCACCTCGGGGGCGCGCTCACCGGCGCCCTCGATCGGCTTGGTGACGATCTCGATCAGCGGGATGCCCGCGCGGTTGTAGTCGAGGAGGGAGTGCGAGGCGCCGTGGATACGGCCCGTCGCGCCACCGACGTGCGTCGACTTGCCGGTGTCCTCCTCCATGTGGGCGCGCTCGATCTCCACGCGGAAGGTTTCGCCGTCCTCCAGCTGCACGTCGAGGAAGCCGTTGAAGGCGATCGGCTCGTCGTACTGGGAGGTCTGGAAGTTCTTCGGCATGTCCGGATAGAAGTAGTTCTTCCGGGCGAACCGGCACCACTCGGCGATCTCGCAGTTCAGCGCGAGACCGATCTTGATCGCGGACTCGACGCCGGTCGCGTTGACGACCGGGAGCGCGCCGGGCAGGCCGAGGCAGACCGGGCAGGTCTGGGAGTTCGGCTCCGCACCGAGCGCGGTCGAACAGCCGCAGAACATCTTGGTGTGGGTGCCGAGTTCGACATGGACCTCGAGGCCCATGACGGGGTCGTACGACGCCAGCGCGTCCTCGTACGACACCAGGTCGGTCGTGGTGGTCACGGTGAAAACTTCCCTCTCAGCCCAGCAGGACGTCGTCGTCGCCCAGCCGCTTCAGCTCGCGGTAGAGGATGGCGAGGCCGGTGACGATGGCGACGGCGGACACGGTGGCGTCGATCAGCCGCAGCGTGTCGTGCTCGGCGCGCGCCTTCTTGATCTGCTTGGCCACACCCAACGCGCCGAAGGCGGTTCCGGCCATCGACAGGTACGTGCCGGACTTCGACTTCTTGAAGCCCTTGGCCTTGTTCAGTGCGCTCACAGCGACGGAGCCTCCTCGATCAGCGGGTGCCCCCACTTTTCCACGAAGGCGGCCTCGACGGCGGCGCCGACCTTGTACAGCCTGTCGTCCTTCATCACCGGGGCGATGATCTGCAGACCGACCGGGAGGTTGTCCTCCGGGGCGAGGCCGCAGGGCAGGGACATGGCCGCGTTGCCCGCCAGGTTGGTCGGGATGGTGCACAGGTCCGCGAGATACATCGCCATCGGGTCGTCGGCACGCTCGCCGATCGCGAAGGCCGTGGTCGGGGTCGTCGGGGAGACGATCACGTCGACCTGCTCGAACGCCTTGTCGAAGTCCTGCTTGATCAGCGTACGGACCTTCTGGGCGCTGCCGTAGTACGCGTCGTAGTAGCCGGAGCTCAGGGCGTACGTGCCGAGCATGATGCGGCGCTTGACCTCGGCACCGAAGCCCGCCTCACGGGTGAGGGAGGTGACCTCCTCGGCCGAGTGGCCGCCGTCGTCGCCGGTGCGCCGGCCGTAACGCAGGCCGTCGAAGCGTGCGAGGTTGGAGGAGCACTCGGACGGCGCGATCAGGTAGTACGCCGACAGCGCGAGGTCGAAGGACGGGCAGTCCAGCTCGACGATCTCCGCGCCCAGCCCCTTCAGCAGCTCGACGGACTCGTCGAAGCGCTGGATGACACCGGCCTGGTAGCCCTCGCCGCGGAACTGCTTGACCACACCGACCCGCATGCCCTCGACGCTGCCGTTGCGCGCGGCCTCGACGACCGGCGGGACCGGGGCGTCGATGGAGGTGGAGTCGAGCGGGTCGTGCCCGGCGATGACCTCGTGCAGCAGGGCCGCGTCCAGGACCGTACGGGCGCAGGGGCCGCCCTGGTCGAGGGAGGACGAGAAGGCGACCATGCCGTAGCGGGAGACCGCGCCGTACGTCGGCTTCACGCCGACCGTGCCGGTGACGGCGGCCGGCTGGCGGATGGAGCCGCCGGTGTCGGTGCCGATGGCGAGCGGGGCCTGGAAGGAGGCGAGCGCGGCGGACGAACCGCCGCCGGAGCCGCCGGGGATCTTGGTGAGGTCCCAGGGGTTGCCGGTCGGTCCGTAGGCGCTGTTCTCGGTGGAGGAGCCCATGGCGAACTCGTCCATGTTGGTCTTGCCGAGGATGACGACGTCGGCGGCCTTCAGCCGCTTGGTGAGCGTCGCGTCGTACGGCGGGATCCAGCCCTCGAGGATCTTCGAGCCGACGGTCGTCGGCACGCCCTCGGTGGTGAAGATGTCCTTCAGCGCGAGCGGGACGCCGGCCAGCGGGCCGAGCTTCTCGCCGCGGGCGCGCTTCTCGTCCACGGCGCGGGCCTGGGCGAGGGCGCCCTCACGGTCGACGTGCAGGAAGGCGTGCACCTTCTCGTCGACGGCCTCGATCCGGGCGAGGTGGGCCTCGGCGACCTCGACGGCCGTCAGCTCACCGGAGGCGATCTTCTCGGCGGTCTGCGCCGCCGTGAGCTTGATGATGTTGCTGTCCGTCATGGTCAGTCCTCCCCCAGGATCTGCGGCACCTTGAAACGCTGCTGCTCCTGGGCCGGGGCGCCGGAGAGCGCCTGCTCGGGGGTGAGCGAGGGACGGACCTCGTCCGCCCGCATGACGTTCGTCAGCGGGAGCGGGTGAGAGGTCGGCGGTACGTCCTGGTCGGCGACCTCGCTGACGCGGGCGACCGCGCCGATGATGTCGTCCAGCTGGCCTGCGAAGTGGTCGAGTTCTTCGGGCTTCAGCTCCAGACGCGCCAGCCGGGCGAGGTGGGCGACCTCCTCGCGCGTGATGCTCGGCATGCAGCGATCCTCTGGGGTGAGTGTGTGTGGTTTGGGGCCAATCCTATGGGGCGAGGCCCCGTGCCCGTGAAACGGTTTGCCCGGGCCCCGTCCCGGGGGACGCCGCCGGGCTCCTCAGCGGTGCCGCCCGTCCCAGGACTCGCTGCGCAGGAAGTGGTTGTCGTACAGCTCCTGGACCTCCAGCAGGCTCTCCGGGGTGACCTCGCCGAGGCGGATGCGCCGCAGGTGGCGGAAGTACTCGAAGCGCTCGACGCCCGGGGTGATGACGATCAGGATGTCGGCCGTGCTGCCGGGGGCGGCGGCGAAGGCGTGCGGCCGGTCGGGCGGCACGACGACCAGGTCGCCGGACCGGGCGGTGACGACGTCGTCGCCGGACAGCAGCTCGGCCTCGCCGTCGAGCAGGAAGAACATCTCCGCGGAGTTGCGGTGCAGGTGCGGGCGGGCGCCGTCGGCGCCCTCCGTGAGGGTGACCCGGACGGTGGACAGCGCGCCTCCGCTGGCGCTGCTGTCGGCGAGCAGCTTGACACTGGTGGGCGCTCCGCCGACCACCTCGGCCTCCGCGTCACGGACGAGCACGGTGTCGTCGAACTTCGGGACGAACAGCGACATGGTGGTTCCCCCCTCTGGGTGTCGTCCGGCTGTCGTCAGACCGCGAAGAGCAGGCCGGCACTGATCAGTACAACGATCGCGGTGGCGAAGTGGATCCCGAAGGCGACGGCTTTCGTGCCGCCGTTGCGCAGGACTATCAGCGTGTCGCCGAACGGGACGAGGGCGACGGCCAGCATGAACCAGGCCTCGGCGTGCGCTCCGGCGAAGGCCAGCACGGCGAGGCCGGCCACGCCGAGGGTGCCGTCGCGAAGCCCCTTGACCGACAGGTAGGCGCCGGCGTCGCCGTGCGGGTCGGCCGGGGCGCCGTAGCCGGTGGCGGCGGAGCCCGGCTGGAACAGGAACCGGTAGCCGAGGAACACGCAGAACAGGTCGAGCAGAACGGCGAGGGTGTACGCGGTGACGGTCATGTCTGTTTCTCCTCTTACCTGTTTCTAGCAGTGCTAGGGACAAGAGCGAAGCTAGCAGAGCAGCGACAGATTGTCTAGCGCTGCTAGAATCCAGTACGTGTCGATCCAGACGCGCCGGGAGCGCGAACGAGCGGAACGCGAGCGGCTGATCGTCACGGCCGCACGGGAGCTGGCCGAGACCGAGGGCTGGGGCGCGGTGACGACCCGCCGACTGGCGGCCGAGATCGAGTACAGCCAGCCGGTGCTCTACAGCCACTTCGAGGGCAAGGGCGCGATCATGACGGCCGTCGCCCTGGAGGGGTTCGGCGAGTTGGCGGCCGAGCTGCGGACGGCGCGGACGGGTGCGCGGGACAGGCGGGGGGCGCTCTGGGCGGTCGCGGCGGCGTACACGTCCTTCGCCGGGCGGCGGCCCGCCCTCTACGACGCGATGTTCACCCACCTGGTGGACCTGCCGTCCGCCACGCAGGGGGCACCGGCGCCGCTGTGGGAGGCGTTCAACGAACTGCTGTGGGCGGTGGAGCCGATCGCGGTCGGCGACGACGACCCCGGCCCGCTCACGGAGACCTTCTGGGCGGGCCTGCACGGTCTGGCGACCCTGATGCGCAGCGGCCGCCTCCCTGAGCCCACCCACGAACGCCGCCTGGCCCTGCTGGTCGGCCACTTCGCGGGGCGCGGCCGAGGCTCGGCGGCCCGCACGCACAGCGGTGGCTCCGCTTCATGAGGGGCGCGCCGCACAGGTCGGGAGACAGCCGGCCGGCACCTCGTCGGTACCGAGGGCGGCCTGACGCGGCCGGCCGGCCGGCTGAAGGAGCGTTACTCCGCGGCCGGCAGGGCCGCTCTCGGGCGCTGCCAGCCCCGGGAGCCGCGGGCCAGCAGCCAGGCCGTCGTCTCCTCCGGCGGCATCGCCGCGGCGACCAGCCAGCCCTGTACCGCGTCGCAGCCGAGGTCCCGCAGCCGCTCCCAGGTCTCGTCGTCCTCCACACCCTCGGCGACGACGAGCAGGCCCAGCGAATGCGCCAGGTCGACGGTGCAGCGCACGATCTCCGCGTCCTGGGCGTCGACGGCCAGACGGGCCACGAAGGAACGGTCGATCTTCAGCTCGCTGACGGGCAGCCGCCGCAGATGGACCAGCGACGAGTACCCGGTGCCGAAGTCGTCCAGGGACATCTTCACTCCGTGGCCGGTGAGCCCGGCCAGCGTGTCGGCGGCGCGCTGCGGGTCCTCCAGCAGGACGTGCTCGGTGATCTCCAGCTGGAGCGCCCCGGCCGGGACCCCGTGCCGGGCCAGCCGTGCGGCGACCGATCCGGCGAAGCCGGGCGTGTGGACGTCGCGCGGGGACACGTTGACCGCCACCGGGACGTACAGGCCCTGCGCGCGCCACCGGGCGACCTGCCCGAGCGCGGTCTCCAGGACGTACTCCGTCAGATGGGGCATCAGACCGGAGGACTCGGCGATCGCGATGAACTCGTCCGGCGGAACCTTCCCCCGCTCCGGGTGCACCCAGCGCACCAGCGCCTCCAGACCGGCGACCTGGCCGTCGAAGCGGACCTTCGGCTGGTAGTGCAGCTGCACCTCGTGCGCGTCCAGCGCCCGGCGCAGATCGCCCAGCAGGCCCAGCCGGTCCGGGGTGTTGGAGTCCCGCTTGGACTCGTACACCTCGACGCCCGTACGGTCCCTCTTCGCCTGGTACATCGCCACATCGGCCCGGCGCAGCAGCCCTTCGGCGTCCAGGGCGTGGTCCGGGAATACGGCGACTCCGGCGCTGGCCTCCAGCACGAGGGTGAGTCCGTCGAGATCGAGCGGGGAGCTGAGCTCGGTGACGAGCCCGCGGGCGACCCGGGTGGCCGAGGTGGTGGAGTCGGCGACGGGAAGTAACACGGCGAACTCGTCACCGCCGAGTCGCGCGGCCTCCGCCCCGCGCGGCAGGGCGAGCCGCAGCCGGTCGGCGATCTGCAGCAGCAGCCGGTCACCGGCGAGATGGCCCAGGGTGTCGTTCACCGAGCGGAACCGGTCGAGGTCGATCAGCATGAGGGCGGAGCGGGCGCCGATGCGTTCCGCGTCGTCGAGCGCGGTCCAGATCCGCTCCAGCAGCCACTGCCGGTTGGGCAGCCCGGTGAGCGGGTCGCGCAGCTGCTCCTCGGCGCGGGCGCGGGCCATCCAGAGGGTGGAGTCGAGGGCGATGAGCGGGATGGCGAACAGCGGCAGCAGGATCGGCTGCGCGTCCGCGACGACACAGAGCAGGGGCGCTATGCCGAGCAGGGCGACGGCGACGAGGCCCTGTCTGACCAGGGTGGTACGGGCGACGGTGGGCACCTTGCCGCGCGGGGCGTTCAGGTACCAGAGCAGACCGCGGCTCACCGCGAGGTAGGCGCCCGCGACGAGTACGAACGCGGGGGCGGTCGTGAGGCTCCAGCTGTCGGGCCGCCAGGGCTCCTCGACGCTCGGGACCCGGCCGAACGCGCCGAGCAGCAGGGCGCCCGCGGCGATGCCGAGGATGTCCACCGCGCCGTGCAGGACGCCCTGCCGCCAGCGGTGGCGCCGGGCGATGCCGACGAGGACGACGACGGTGAGGCTGACCATGCCGGCGGACACCCAGCCGTACAGCAGCAGCACGGCCAGGGTGAGGGCGGCGCCGGACCCGGTGCCGCCCACCCAGCGGGCGCGCCCCAGCATGACGAGGTGTCCGACGATGAGGCCGGTCAGCAGAGCCAGCGACAGGCCGACCGTGTGGCACGGGAAGAGGGCGTGATGGCCGGTGAAGGCACGGTAGAAGCCGGCACCGAGGACGAGCCCGGCCGCGGCCACGACCGCCGAGGGCGGCGTGGGCCAGGACGGGTGCCGTGCGGAGTCGGCCTCGGTCAGGCCGGGGGCGGGCTCGATGGCCAGGGGTACCGGGAGGTGCGGTTCGACGGTGGTGCCGGGTGCGGTCGGGCGCGGCGGGCCGCCCGTCCGTCCTTCGTGCCGACCCGTCCACCGGCTTCCCCGCCACGCGTCGGCGCGACGGCGCAGCCATGAGTCCGGGGCGGCGCTCTCGGTCGGTTCCATTCCCGTCCCTCTCACAGCCGGCGGTGCCCACGCCACGCGGTCCGATGTCCGACAGCCATCAGCAGCTCCGCGTCGAAGAAACCCTCCCCGCGCCCTCACAGGGCGCGGGGATGCCCCAACCGCAGCCGGGCACGGCAGGCGCACATCTCAACAGTAGGCCGCGGAAGGCTTCCTCGGGCACCGGTCGTCGACGGTTGCCCGAATGCGCCCGGGCCACCCGTATGCAACTGATATGCACCGAACGGGTGGCCTTCAACCGCTACTCCCCGCTCGGAAGCGCGACTTCGGCCGCCGCTTCCGGGCCCTGCTCCAAAAGGACGCCGAAACCGTCCTCGTTCAGAACGGGAACCTTGAGTTGCATGGCCTTGTCGTACTTCGATCCAGGGCTGTCACCGACGACGACGAACGCGGTCTTCTTCGAGACGGAACCGGTCACCTTCGCCCCCCGGCTCTGCAGTGCGTCCTTGGCGCCGTCCCGGGTGAAGTTCTCCAGGGTGCCGGTCACGACGACGGTGAGCCCCTCCAGCGGGCGCGGCCCCTCGTCCTCGCCGGCCGACTGGTCCTCCAGCGGGACTCCGGCGGCCTTCCACTTGCGGACGATCTCCCGGTGCCAGTCCTCGGCGAACCACTCCTTGAGCGCGGCGGCGATGATCGGGCCGACGCCGTCGGTGGTCGCCAGCTCCTGCTCGGTGGCCTGCTCGATGCGGTCGAGGGAACGGAACTCCCGGGCCAGCGCCTGGGCCGCCACCGGTCCCACGTGCCGGATGGACAGGCCGTTGAGGAACCGGGCCAGCGGGCGCTCCTTGGCCGCCTCGATGTTCGCCAGCAGGGCCAGGGTGTTCTTCTTCGGCTCGCCCTTCTGGTTGGCGAAGACCGTGACGACCTTCTCCTCGCCCGTCTTCGGGTCGCGCTTGGGCAGCCCGCTGTCCGGGTCCAGGACGTAGGCCTTGATGGGCAGCAGCTTCTCCACCGTGAGGTCGAAGAGGTCGCCCTCGTCCACCAGCGGCGGGTCGGCCGGCTCCAGCGGCTGGGTGAGGGCGGCCGCCGCCACGTCGCCGAAGTGCTCGATGTCCAGGCACTCGCGGCCCGCGAGGTAGGACAGGCGTCCCCGCAACTGGGCCGGGCAGGTGCGGGCGTTCGGGCAGCGGAGGTCGATGTCGCCCTCCTTCATGGCCCGCAGCGGGGTGCCGCACTCGGGGCACTCGCCCGGCATCACGAACTCCCGCTCGCTGCCGTCCCGCAGGTCGGCCACCGGGCCGAGGATCTCCGGGATGACGTCACCGGCCTTGCGCAGCACGACGGTGTCACCGATGAGCACGCCCTTGGCCTTGACGACCTCCTGGTTGTGCAGGGTGGCGAACTCGACCTCGCTGCCCGCGACCGTGACCGGCTCGACCTGGGCGTACGGCGTGACGCGACCGGTGCGGCCGACGCCCACCTTGATGTCGATCAGCTTGGTGTTGACCTCTTCCGGCGCGTACTTGTACGCGATCGCCCAGCGCGGCGCCCGGGCCGTGGAGCCCAGGCGGCCCTGGAGCCGGATCTCGTCCAGCTTGACGACGACGCCGTCGATCTCGTGCTCGACGGAGTGGCGGTTCTCGCCGTAGTGGGCGATGAACTTCCGTACGCCGTCGAGGTCGTCGACCACGCGGTTGTGCGGGGAGGTGGGCAGGCCCCAGGTCTTCAGCAGGTCGTACGCCTGGGAGAGCCGGGTCATACCCGAGAAGCCCTCCAGCGCGCCGATGCCGTGCACGACCATGTGCAGCGGACGGGTGGCGGTGACCCGCGGATCCTTCTGGCGCAGCGAACCGGCCGCGGCGTTGCGGGGGTTGGCGAAGGGCTTGTCGCCGGCCGCGACCAGCCGTTCGTTGAGGTCGAGGAACCTCTCCATCGGGAAGTAGACCTCGCCACGGATCTCCACGAGGGCGGGGACCTCGTCGCCGGCCAGGCGGTCCGGGATCTCCGCGATCGTGCGGACGTTGGGGGTGATGTCCTCGCCGGTGCGGCCGTCGCCGCGGGTCGCCGCGCGCGTGAGACGGCCGTTCTCGTAGGTGAGGTTGACCGCGAGGCCGTCGACCTTCAGCTCGCACAGGAAGTGGTACTCCTGCTCGCCGAGCTCCCTCGCGATGCGGTCGGCCCAGGCGGCCAGCTCGTCGTCGTTGAAGGTGTTGTCGAGCGAGAGCATCCGCTCGCGGTGCTCGACCGCGGTGAACTCCGTCGCGTAGGACCCGGCGACCTTCTGCGTCGGCGAATCCGGGGTGCGCAGCTCCGGATACTCCGCCTCCAGGGCCTCCAGGGTCTTCAGGAGCCGGTCGAACTCCGCGTCGCTGACGACGGGGGCGTCCTTCACGTAGTACCGGAAGCGGTGCTCCTCGACCTGCTCCGCCAGCCGCGCGTGCTTCTCGCGGGCCTCCGCGGGCACCGCTGTAGTCTCCGCTTGCTTGTCGCCGGCCACCGTGTTGTCCTCCCGTTACTCTGGGTTGTCCGCGAGAGATCTCGCCGCCCGGACGCAGTGGGCGAGCGCCTGGCGTGCGTAGGCGGGGGATGCGCCTGCCAGACCGCACGCCGGGGTCACCGTGACCGCCTCCGCGAGCAGCCCCGGATGCAGGCCCAGCCTGCGCCACAGCGTCCTGACACCCATGACGCTACCGGCAGGGTCTGACAATGGGCCGTCCGTCCCCGGTACGACACCGGCGAACAGCCGCGTCCCGCCCTCGACGGCCTCGCCGATCACGTCGTCGTCACGCTCGGTGAGGAGCGCGAAATCGAAGGAGACGGCGGCCGCGCCCGCCCGCCGCAGCAGCGCGAAGGGCACGTCGGGCGCGCAGGAGTGCACGATGACGGGGCCGTCGGCGTGCGCGCCGACGGTGTCCCGGAGCGTCGCCTCCACGAGTTGCCGGTCCACGGCCCGGTGGGTGCGGTAGCCGCTCGCCGTGCGGACCTGTCCACGCAGGACGGCGGTGAGCGAGGGCTCGTCGAGCTGGAGCACGATGCGCGCTCCGGGCACCCGCCGGCTGACCTCCGCCAGGTGCAGCCGCAGTCCCTCGGCCAGGGAGGCGGCGAGGTCGCGGCAGGCCCCCGGGTCCGACAGCGCGGCCTCGCCGTTCCGCAGTTCCAGGGCGGCGGCCAGGGTCCACGGCCCGACGGCCTGCACCTTCAGGTCGCCCTCGTGGCCCTGGGTGAACTCCTCCAGGGCGTCGAGGTCCTCGCCGAGCCAGGACCGGGCCCGCTTGGTGTCACGGCCGGGCCGGTCCCCGATCCGCCAGCCGCTGGGCTCCACCCGCGCGTACAGGTCGACGAGCATGCCGGCGGTACGGCCGATCATGTCGGCTCCGGGGCCGCGCGCGGGCAGCTCGGCGAGGAAGGGGAAGTCCTCGAGGGACCCGGTGGCGGTCTTGGCGGCCTCACGGGCGTCGCCACCGGGCAGGGACCCGACACCGGTGGCACCACCGAACCTGATCACGCTGTTCTCACTCACCCCCGCAGGGTATGCCGTGACCGCCGCGCGGAACCCCGCCCCCGTCCGCGGCCCCGGGCCGTCGCGGCGGCTGCGGAGGTCATCGTCCCGGCCGCACCGTCAGGTCGTTGACCTCGGCGTCCCGCGGGAGGTCCAGGGCCATGAGGATCGTCGTGGCCACCGACTCGGGGTCGATCCACCGCCCGGGGTCGTACTCCTTGCCCTCCTGCTGGTGGACCTTGGCCTGCATGGGGCTCGCCGTGCGGCCGGGGTAGACCGAGGTGACCCGGACGCCGGCCGCGTGCTCCTCCTGGCGCAGCGAGTCGGCGAGCGCCTTCAGGCCGTGCTTGGAGGCGGCGTACGCGGCCCAGTCGGCGTGGGCGCTGAGTCCGGCGCCCGAGTTGACGAAGATCACATGGCCGCGGGTCGTGCGGAGCTGGGGCAGGAAGTGGCGGGTGAGTTCGGCGGGGGCGATCAGGTTGACGTTGAGCTGGTGACGCCAGGACTTGGGCGTCAGGTCACCGACCGCGCCGAGGTCGACGACGCCGGCGATGTGCAGCAGCGAGTCCACCCGGTCCGGGAGCGTCTGGTGGGAGAACGCCCAGGACAGCTTGTCCGGGTCCGCGAGGTCGCCGACCAGGGTGCGCGCCCCGGGGAACTCGGCGGCCAGTTCCTTCGCCCGTCCCGCGTCGCGCGCGTGCAGCACGATCTCGTCCCCGCGCGCGTGCAGCCGGCGGGCCACGGCGGCGCCGATACCGGAACCGGCCCCGGTGATCACATGAGTAGCCATGCCCGCCATGCTCGCATCAGTGGCGGCCGAGTCGCTCCTCCAGGTGGGCCAGGGCGCCGGCCGGCTCAGCGGCGAAGAAGACCAGCTCGGACAGCGGGCGCGGCAGGAAGCCCTCGGCCTCCATGCGGCGGAACTGCTCCTCCAGGCCGTCGTAGAAACCCTCGGTGTTCAGCAGGACGACCGGCTTCTCGGTGCGGCCGTGCTTCTTCAGCTCCAGGATCTCGGTGGCCTCGTCCAGCGTGCCGGTGCCGCCCACCATGATGACCACGGCGTCGGCCTTCTCCAGCAGCAGCTTCTTGCGCTCGGCGAGGTCGGCCGCGACGACCATCTCGTCGGCGCCGGGCCGCGCCTTGTTCGCGAGGAACTCCACCGAGACGCCCAGCAGTCTGCCGCCCGCCTCCTGCACGCCGTCGGCGACCACTTTCATCAGACCGACGTTGGAACCGCCCCAGACCAGGGCGTGACCGGCCTTGCCGAGCAGTTCGGCGAACTCGCGCGCGGGGCGCGTGTAGCGCTCGTCGAGGTCGGCGGCGGACAGGAAGACGCAGATGTTCATGCGCCCAACCGTACGGCTCCCGCCGCGCCCGGGAAGAAGTGCTGGCCGCCCGGTGCTGTTGTCCACATGACCCAAGGACACACGATCACCATCGAGCAGGGCGAGCGGCACGTGCGCGTGGTGCACGGCGACCAGGTGCTCGCGGAGAGCGACCGCGCCCTGGTGCTGCGCGAGACGGGCTGTCCGGTGCGGTACTACATCCCCGCCGAGGACGTCCGCCTCGAACTGCTGACCTCCTCCGGCACCCGGACCGTCTGCCCCTTCAAGGGCACGGCCTCCTACTGGTCGCTGCCCGACGCGCCCGATCTCGTCTGGGCGTATCCGGACCCGAAGCCGGAGGTGGCGGAGATCAAGGACCACCTGTGCTTCTACGAGGTCGAAGTGTCATGAGAGCGGGCCGCACCGACGTGTCGTGACCGATGGGTCCGGTACGGTGCGGCAGTCTGCACGGCCATGGACAAGAAGACGACTTCCCACGACGGCACCCGCCTCGCGTACGAAGTGACGGGCCGGGGGCCCACGGTGATCCTGGTGAGCGGCGCGATGTCCACCGGGGGCACCGTGGCGCCCCTGGCGGCGCGGCTCGCGGACCGCTGCACGGCCGTCGTCTACGACCGCCGGGGCCGCGGCGCGAGCGGCGACACCGCGCCGTACGCGGTCGCCCGTGAGGTGGAGGACCTGGCCGCGCTGGTCGAGGCGGTGGGGGGCGAGGCGGCGCTGTTCGGGGTCTCCTCGGGCGGAGCCCTGGTCCTGGAGGCGGCGGCGAGCGGACTGCCGGTACGTCAGGTGGCGCTCTACGAGGCGCCGTTCGTCGACTTCCTGCCGGGCGGTGCCGAGCGCGAGGCGGCGTACAAGGAGCAGCTGAACGAGGCGCTGGCGGCGGGCAGGCGCGGGGACGCGGTGGAGCTGTTCCTGCGGTTTACGGGCCTCGGCGAGGAGATGATCCAGGGCGCGCGTCAGTCGCCGATGTGGGCGGGCATGGAGGGCGTGGCGCCCAGCCTCGCGTACGACGACGCGGTCATGGGCGACGGACTGCTGCCCCGCGCACGGCTCGCCGCGATCACCGTGCCCGTGCTGTCGGTGGTCGGCGGGGCGAGCCCGGAGTGGATGCGCGAGGCCGGCCGCGTGATCGCGGACACGGTGCCCGAGGGTACGTACCGCGTGCTGGAGGGCCAGACGCACATGGTCGAACCGGATGTGCTGGGACCGGTGCTGGCCGGGTTCCTCACGGGCTGAGGAGCCCGGTCGGCTCACACCGTCGCGGAGGCCGTGCGCGTGGTCGAGGCGATCGTCGCCGAGCCCACCACGCGCGTGCCGTCGTAGAGGACGATCGCCTGGCCGGGGGCGACACCGCGGACCGGCTCGCCGAAGGTGACGCGGAGCTCGCCGTCGACCGGCTCCGCGGTGACCTCGGTCTCGCCGCCGTGGGCCCGCAGCTGGGCGGTGTAGGTGCCGGGGCCGGTGGGGGCGGTGCCGCACCAGCGGGGCTTGATCGCGGTCAGGGCGCTGACGTCGAGGGCGTCGGCCGGGCCGACGGTGACCGTGTTGCTGACCGGGGAGATGTCGAGGACGTAGCGCGGCTTGCCGTCCGGGGCCGGGGTGCCGATGCGCAGGCCCTTGCGCTGGCCGATGGTGAAGCCGTAGGCGCCCTCGTGCGTGCCCAGGCGGTTGCCGTCCTCGTCGACGATGTCGCCCTCGGCCCGGCCGAGCCGCCGGGCGAGGAAGCCCTGGGTGTCGCCGTCGGCGATGAAGCAGATGTCGTGCGAGTCGGGCTTCTTGGCCACGGCGAGGTTGCGGCGCTCTGCCTCGGCACGGATCTCCTCCTTGGTGGTGACCGTGTCACCGAGGGGGAACATCGCGTGGGCGAGCTGCTTCTCGTCCAGCACGCCGAGGACGTACGACTGGTCCTTGGCCATGTCCGAGGCCCGGTGCAGCTCGCGGGAGCCGTCCTCGCGGAGGATCACCTGGGCGTAGTGGCCGGTGCAGACGGCGTCGAAGCCGAGGGCGAGCGCCTTGTCCAGCAGCGCGGCGAACTTGATCTTCTCGTTGCAGCGCAGGCACGGGTTGGGGGTGCGGCCCGCCTCGTACTCGGCGACGAAGTCCTCGACGACGTCCTCGCGGAAGCGGTCGGCGAGGTCCCAGACGTAGAACGGGATGCCGATGACATCGGCCGCGCGGCGGGCGTCGCGCGAGTCCTCGATGGTGCAGCAGCCCCGCGCGCCGGTGCGGAAGGACTGCGGGTTCGCGGAGAGCGCGAGGTGCACGCCGGTGACGTCGTGGCCGGCTTCCGCGGCGCGCGCGGCGGCGACGGCGGAGTCGACTCCGCCGGACATGGCGGCGAGGACGCGGAGGGGGCGGGGGCGCTGCGGGGTGTCAGTCATAGCCTCTCCAGGGTACGGGGGCGCGGGAACCGGGTCCGCCGGATATCCGTTGAAGATCGCAGGGGCCGAGTGGGGCGACGAGGACGACCGGGGTGACGAGGGCGATCAGGGGGTGAGGGCGGCATGAGCGCGGGAGCGTCGAAGGGCGACACCGACCGGCGGCTGGGGCGGCGGGCCCTGCTGGCGGGCGGGGCGGCGGCGGCCGTGGGCGCGGCCGCGCTGGCCCGGGAGGAGCTGTCCCGGCTGTGGTGGCGGCTGCCGGGCGTGGAGAAGTCACGGGTGGCGGGCGCGGTGGACTTCCGGGGCGCGCGCTGGGTGGCGGCGTCATCCGCGAACTACCGGCGGGCGGACCGTCCGGACGACTATCCGGTCGACCGGGTGGTCGTCCACGTCACCCAGGGCGGCTACGCGTCGGCGGTGAAGGTCTTCCAGGACCCCGGGCACCAGGCGGCCGCGCACTACATCGTGCGTAGGAACGGCCAGGTCACCCAGTTGATCCGGGAACTGGACGTGGCCTTCCACGCGGGGAACCGGGCGTACAACGAGCGCAGTGTCGGCATCGAGCACGAGGGCTTCGTCGAGCACGCGTCCTCGTTCACGGACGCCATGTACGCGGCCTCGGCGCGGCTGACGGCGGCGGTCTGCGCGCGGTACGGCATACCCGTGGACCGCGAGCACATCGTCGGCCACGCGGAGGTGCCGGGCACGGACCACACCGATCCGGGGCCGCACTGGGACTGGGAGCGGTACCTGCGGCTGGTGCGGAAGGCGCGCGGAACCGGGGCGGCATGAGGACCACGCATAAAAAATCAAGAAATAAGGGCTTTTTGTCTGGTATGAGGAGTTCTATTCTGGAAGCAAGACCTGCGAGACGAGTGAGGGAGTTCAAGCGGAGTAGCCGACTTCAGCGAGAGGCACACGGTCTCCGCTGGTGCCGACATCGACGCTCGGACTGAGAGGCCGAAACGGTTGCTTCGACAGAACCGGACGGCGACCCCCATCACCTGATCCGGACAATACCGGCGAAGGGAACCCGCCTCGTAGGTCGCTTCGCGTTCAGCTGAGGCCGGCCGCCCGTGCGCGCTCCACGGCCGGGCCGATCGCCTTGGCGACCGCTTCGACGTCCGCCTCGGTGGAGGTGTGGCCGAGCGAGAAGCGCAGGGTGCCGCGGGCCAGGTCCGGGTCGGTGCCGGTGGCGAGCAGGACGTGGCTGGGCTGGGCCACGCCCGCGGTGCAGGCGGAGCCGGTGGAGCACTCGATGCCCTGGGCGTCCAGCAGGAGCAGCAGGGAGTCGCCCTCGCAGCCGGGGAAGCTGAAGTGCGCGTTGGCCGGGAGGCGGCCCTCGGGCGCCGGGTCCCCGCCGAGGATCGCGTCCGGTACGGCGCCGCGCACGGCGTCGACCAGCTGGTCGCGCAGGGCGCCGATCTCCCGTGCGAACCACTCGCGCTGTCCGGCGGCCAGCCGGCCGGCGACGGCGAAGGAGGCGATGGCCGGCACGTCGAGGGTGCCGGAGCGCACGTGACGTTCCTGGCCGCCGCCGTGCAGGACGGGGACGGGGGTGTACTCGCGGCCGAGGAGCAGGGCGCCGATGCCGTACGGGCCGCCGACCTTGTGGCCGGAGACGGTCATCGCGGCGAGGCCGGAGGCGGCGAAGTCGACCGGGACCTGCCCGAAGGCCTGGACCGCGTCGGCGTGCAGCGGTACGTCGAACTCGGCGGCCGCTTCGGCCAGTTGACGGACCGGCATGAGCGTGCCGATCTCGTTGTTGGCCCACATCACGGTGGCCAGGGCCACGTCCTCGGGAGCGCGGGCGATCGCCTCGCGCAACACCTCGGGGTGGACGCGGCCGTGGGAGTCGACGGGGAGGTACTCGACCGTGGCGCCCTCGTGTTCGCCGAGCCAGTGGACGGCGTCGAGGACGGCGTGGTGCTCGACGGGGCTGGCGAGGATGCGGGTACGGGCCGGGTCCGCGTCGCGGCGGGACCAGTACAGGCCCTTCACGGCGAGGTTGTCGGCCTCGGTGCCGCCGGAGGTGAAGACGACCTCGCTGGGGCGGGCGCCGAGCGCTTCCGCGAGGGTCTCGCGGGATTCCTCGACCGTACGGCGGGCCCGGCGGCCGGAGGCGTGCAGGGAGGACGCGTTGCCGGCGATGCTCAGCTGGGCGGTCAGTGCCTCTGCCGCCTCCGGGAGCATCGGGGTCGTGGCGGCGTGGTCGAGGTAAGCCATGGTGTGGCCGATTCTACGGGGCCCTTGGGGTCGGCTTCGGCGGCACCTGGGGCTGCGCCCCGCCCGAGCCGCACCGGGCTCGGTGGCGGCGTACCCGGCACTGTCGGGCCGTGCCACCCGTTCCACCCTGCGCAACGACCGTCCACAGCGGGCGGGGGCGGTGGGGTGCCCCGTCGTCCTCGGGGCCGCCTCCTGCGCGTGGGGGTCAGGGCGCGGTCACAGGCTCCAGGAGACCGTGTGGGAGATCTGCATCGCCGTCAGCAGGACGGCCAGGTCGGCGATGCCCAGGGCCAGGCCCAGGTAGGCGCGGCCGCGGCGGCTCGTGCCGCGCCAGAGGGCGACGACGGCCAGGGCGATGGCGACCGGGCCGAGGAAGACGTTGAGGACGAGCAGGCCGAGGAGGCCCAGGATGAAGGACGCGACGGCCATGCCGTCGGCGTCGCGGGTGCGCGGGCGGGTGTCGGTGCGGCCGGTGGCCGGTGCGGTGAGTTGCATGATGCTCAGCTCCTGAAGTCCTTTCGTGACGGTCAGACGGCCGTGTGCGGCACGGTCACTCGGCCGAGGTGCGGCGACGGCGGCCATGGCGCTCGCGGATCGCGAAAACGCCGAGCCAGACGGCGATGACGGCGGCCAGCAGGCCGGTGACGGTCAGCGGTGCGTGGGCCACGGTGCCCAGCACCACGCCGAGCAGCATGAGTGCGGCGACGAGGAACAGCATGGGATCAGATCCCCCCTCCGAGATGCCTCGTGTCGAGCCGTTGTGAAGTTTGGGTGAACAGTTGTAGTAACAGTTGTTCACTGACTTCGAGTCTAGCGCGTCCCACGGCTTTTCAATTCCAGAGAACAGTTGTTAACTGGATGACATGAGTCACACCCTCGGCATCCGGCAGGCCCAGAAGCAGAAGACCCGGCAGGCGTTCCTCGACGCGGCACTCGCGCTGCTGGAGGAGCAGAGCCTGAGCAGCCTGGGCCTGCGCGAGGTCGCCCGGGCGGTCGGGGTCGCCCCGACCGCCTTCTACCGGCACTTCCGCTCGACCGCGGATCTCGGCGTGGCCCTGGTCGACGAGGCGCTGGGCAGCCTGCACCCGATGGTGCGGACGACCGTGTCCACGACCGGCGACAGCGAGGAACGCATCACGCGGGCCATCGAGTTGATCGCCCACCACGTGGACGCCTATCCGGCACACGTCCGGTTCATCGCCCGGGAGCGGCACGGCGGGGTGCAGCCGGTACGCGCGGCCATCCGGGAGCAACTCGCCCGGTTCGCCGAGGAGGTGAAGGCCGAGCTGGCCAAGGACTCCGAGGCGGCGGGCTGGAACGACGACGACCTGCTGATGCTCGCGCACCTCTACGTCGACCAGATGCTCATCACCGCCTCCCTGTTCCTGGAGGCGCTGGAGGCCCCGGAGGAGGAGCGGGAGCGGGTGACCCAGCTCGCCGCCCGCCAGCTGAGGCTCATCAGCATCGGCCGCAACCACTGGCGGGACTGAGGCCCGCGCTCTCGAAGCGGCCACCCCGCCCAGCTCCGCTCAGCCCTGTTCGGCCGCTCCCCCGGTCCGGCCTCCCGCCTGTCCGCCGCCCGGAGCGCCGCAGCCCCCGGCCCGCCCTGCGCCCGGGCCGCCCCGACCGCCGGGCGCGCCGCTCGGCACACCCGTGGGCATCCCGCTGGGCATGCCGGTCGGCCCGCCCGCGGCAGGCCCCGACGGCGCACCGGACGGGGCCCCGCTCGGCCCGCCGGACGCGCCGCCCGTCGGCATGCCGGACGGAGCCCGGCAGTCGCGCTGCCCGCCTGAGTCCTGGGTGGTGGAGGCGGACGAGCCGCCGGAGCCGCACGCGGTCAGCAGCGGGGGGGGGACGCGGTGGGAAGGACGACGGCGGGGAGAATCCGGGCACGCTTCATGAGAGCCGGCTCCGAGATCGATGAGAAGGTCCTGGGGCTTGCACTCGATCAACGGCGTGTGGGACGTCCCTGGGAGCGCCCTGTCCGCACCCTGTCGAACAGGCAAAGCGCATCCCAAGTGCCCCCCCCTCACCCGGGGTTCTCGTCGCCGTCGGGGGACGCGCCCCGGTACAGGGCCGTGACGGCGCGGGCCCCCGCCAGCAGCTCCGCGCGGGCCTCGGGCGGGTCCAGGACCTCCAACCGGTCGGAGAAGGCGAGGAGTTGCCGCACCGCGCGCAGCACCGGGTACGACAGCCGGGCGGTCACCCACTCGCTCTCGCCGTCGTCGCCGGACAGGGCCGTGAGCTGGGCGGCGGCCATCCGCTGGAACATGTCGAGATGCTCGCGCCGCAGCCGGACGGTGACCTCGACCCCGTTCTCCCGGTCCTCCACCTGGCGGCGCAGCATCTCCCAGACGTCGGCCAGTTCGATGCCCTTCCGGCGCCGTACGGGGTCGTCCAGCAGCCGGGCCGAGCGCACCCGGTCGGCCCGGAACAGGCGCGGGGCGCCGCGCCGGTCGGCGACCAAATACCAGACCCCCGCCTTGGCCACCAGCCCGTAGGGGTCCACGGTGTACGCCCGCGGCTCCCGCTCCCCGCTGTGCCGGTAGCGCAGCCTGAGACGCCGGTCGGAGAAGACCGCGTCCTGCAGCACCTCCAGGTCGACAGCCTTTTGCGGCCCGCTCCGCCAGCGGGTGGCGTCGACCAGGATGCGGCGGCTGGTCACCTCGGCGGCGGGCCGGTACGGCGCCGGGAGCGCGGCCATCACCTTGCGCAGGGCGGAACCGAGGGCCGCGTCGAGCCCGAGCGCGGCGTGGGCGCCCTGGGCGGCCAGGATGAACAGCGCGCGGGACTCGTCGGCGGTCAGGCCGGTGACGTCCGTGCGGAAGCCGGCGAGGAGTTCGATGCCGCCGTGCCGGCCGCGCTCGGCGTAGACGGGGACGCCCGAGGCCGACAGCGCCTCGACGTCCCGGTAGATGGTGCGGACCGAGACCTCCAGCCGGCCGGCGAGTTCGTGTGCCGGCACCCGGCCCCGGGTCTGGAGGAGCAGCAGGATCGACAGCAGACGGTCGGACTTCACGTCCCCAGACTCCCGCCTCCGCGAAGTCCCGCGCAAATGTTGACGGAAGTTGTCAGGTTATCCGGGGATGCTCCTCCTACCGATCACGAGGGAGACATCACGATGACCACCACCGGATTCACCGATCCACGCCCCGTCTACACCCGTGCCACCGAGCAGGCGGCCGAGATCATCAAGGCGGTGCGCCCCGAGCACCTCGACGCCCCCACGCCGTGTACCGAGTTCGACGTACGGTCCCTGCTGAGCCACGTCGTCGGCGGCACCCGGCGGATCGCGGTCGTCGGCGAGGGCGGCGACGGGCTCGCCGTGCACCCGACCGCCGACGGCGTGGCGGACGACGGCTGGGCGGCGGCGTACGACGAGGTACGGGTGCGCGTCCTGAAGGCCTGGGAGAGCGACGAGCGGATGACGAGCGCGGTACGCGTGCCCTGGGGCGAGGTCCCCGGCCACGCGGCGCTGTCGGGCTACGTCATGGAGATCGTCACCCACACCTGGGACCTCTCCGAGGCGATCGGGCACCCGCGGGAGCTGGATCCCGAACTGGCCGAGTTCGCCCTGGCCAACGCCCGCAAGGTGCTGCCCGACTCCCGGCCCCGCGACGCGGCGACGCCCTTCGCCGAGCGCCGGGAGGCGTCCGACGGGGCCGGCCCCTACGAGCGGCTGGCGGCCTGGCTGGGGCGTACACCGCTCCGCCGGAGCTGAGGCCCCGGGACCCGGATCAGCCGAGCCGCACGCGGGCCAGCTGGCGGGACTGGGCGACCAGGCGGTCCTCGGAGTCCCAGACCTCGGCGTCCTCCTCCAGGAAGCCGCCGGCCAGGTTGCGGGTGCTGATCGACACCCGCAGCGGGCCGGGGGCCGGACGGTGGCGCACGTGGACGGTGAGTTCCACGGTGGGCACCCAGCCCTTGAGGCCGATCTCGAAGGCGGTGGGCGGGAGGGCGTCCACCGTTAGGAGCAGGGAGAGGGGGTCCGCGTCCCGGCCGTCTGCGAGGCCGAACCAGGCGCGCATCTCCCCCTTGCCGGACGGTGCCCCGAGGGCCCAGCCGAGGGTCGTGGGATCGAGCTTGAGCATCAGGCGGTCGGTGATCGCGGAGCTGCCCTCGACCGGGGCGGGGCCGTCCTCGGGGCCGAAGCACTGGTCCATGGGCGGGATCGCCGGCGGCTTCGCGGTCGTACGGACGTCGTCGGGCAGGGTGCCCAGGTCGCCGTAGGAGGCGAGGACGCGGATGCGTTCGACCTCCTTGCCCTCCTCGTCGTACTGGAGGAGCGAGGCCTGGCCGGTGGAGAGGGTGCGGCCGGTGCGGACCGTCTCCGTGCGGACGACCGCCGGGCCCGGCTGGGAGGCGGTCAGGTAGTGCGCGGAGATGGTGAAGGGGTCCGGGTGCGGGAGGGTGTCCGCGAGGGCCCTGCCGAGCACGGCCAGCAGGTAGCCGCCGTTGACGGCGCTGATGATGGTCCAGCCGGCCGAGAGGTCGATGTCGTAGACGCCGGGCGCGCGCCGGGTCACCGCGGTGTCGCGGTCGAACTCGCCGGCACCGATCACGGCCCGCGAAGGAGCGGAGGCGGAAGCTGCTTCTGGCATGGGTGAACGGTACAACAGCAAACTACTAAGCGGTAGCTTTTGGCTCGATGCCTCGTCGCCAAGGTGAGGATCCGGCAGTTTCCCGGTAAGTGTCCGGACACGTCCACAACCCGGAGCCGGGAATTCCCCTCTAGGGGGACATGAGCCTCACCGGGACTCCGTTCCTCTGCACGACCATCGCCCTGTCCGTGGTCGCTCTCGTGCTGCCGCTCCTGACGTGGTCGCGGATGCGCGGGCCCCGGCCGCTGCGGCTGGCGGCGCGGACACTGATGCTGCTGTTCGCCCAGGGCACGGCGGTCACCCTGGTCTTCGTCCTGGTGAACAACCAGAACGCCCTGTACGACAACTGGGCCGACCTCCTCGGCACCGGCGATCACGTCCAGCAGGCCGCGGACCTCGGCGGCGACGGCACCGGCGGGATAGCGGTGCAGCGGCTGCCCAGGGTCGAGCAGACCTTCACGGCGGCCGACGGACCCGGCATGCGCGCGGCCGGCGGAGTACGCGTCACCCAGCTCAGGGGCCGGGTCTCGGGCGTGAACGCCGAGGTCTACGTGTGGCTGCCGCCCCAGTACGACGACCCGGCCTACCGAGGCAAGAGGTTTCCGGTCGTGGAGCTGCTGCCGGGCTACCCGGGATCGGCGAAGGCCTGGTTCGGCTCGCTGGGAGCCCACGAGCAGCTGCTGCCGCTGATGCGGAGCGGGCAGGTCGCGCCGTTCATCCTGGTCGCGCCGCGCACCAACCTGCTGGCCGGCGTCGACACCGGCTGCGCCAACATCCCGGGCCAGGTCAACGCCGACAGCTGGCTCAGCATCGACGTGCCGAAGATGGTCACCGACAACTTCCGGGCCCAGCCGGCACCGCAGGGCTGGGCGGTGGCCGGGTACTCGGCGGGCGCGCACTGCGCGGCCAAGCTGGCCGTGGCCCACCCGGACCGGTACCGGGCCGCGGTGAGCATGTCCGGGTACAACGACCCGATCGGCGAGCGCAACTCCCTCGCCGCCCAGACCCCCGCCCTGCGCGCCGCGAACGATCCGTACCTGCTCCTGCGGAAGGCACCCGTACCGCCCCGGATCGCGCTGTACCTCTCCGGTCAGCCCGGCGACGGCTACGAGGCGGGCACAGCCCTGCGGTCCGCGGCCAAGGCGCCGACCACCGTGCACGTGGTGTTCGTACCGCGCAGCGCGGGCGGCCACAACATGGCGCTGTGGCGGCCGCAGGTCACCCCGGTCTTCCGCTGGCTGACCCTGGAGATGGGCCAGGGCCGCGCCGGAGGGCGGGTGGGCGCCGCGGACGGCCCCGCCGGCTCCCTCCCAGGGGCCACCGGGTCCCTCACCGGGACCGCCGCCGGGGCCCGTCGACCGGCCGGGGCTACTCCTCGGTCACCGTCGACCGGCGGTTCCACGCACGCGGCGCTCGCCAGTGGAACCGCATCGCGAGCAGCCGCAGCACGAAGGCCATGACGACCGCGAGCCCGCTGGTGAGCGGGGTCAGGGCGTCATAGCGGATGAACAGCACGACCATCGAGGCGCCGACGACGGCGGGGACGGCGTACAGATCGCGGTCCCAGCGCAGCAGCGACGGCACCTCGTTGGCGAGCACGTCCCGCAGCACGCCGCCGCCGACGGCGGTGGCGAGGCCCAGCGTTGCCGAGGCGGTCAGCCCGAGGCCGTAGCTGTACGCCTTCGTGGTGCCGCTCACGGCGAAGAGGCCGAGACCGGCGGCGTCGAAGACGAGCACGCCCATCTGGATCCGCTCCACGTGCGGGTGCAGGAAGAAGACGACGAGCGTGGCGAGCAGCGGGGTGACGAAGTAGCCGAGGTCGGTGAAGGCGGCCGGCGGAACCGCTCCGATGACCAGGTCGCGGAACAGTCCTCCGCCCAGCGCGGTGACCTCGGCGAGCACGGCGATGCCGAAGACGTCGAAGTTCTTCCGGACGGCCAGGAGAGCGCCGGAGATCGCGAACACGAAGATGCCGATCACATCGAGCGTGTGCTGGACGGAGGGACTGAAGAGTTGCTGGAGCTGCACCCTGACATTCTCACCCGACGGAGCGGGTGAACCTTACAAAGCCAGGCTCACAGGGCCGGTTTCCCTGTTGTGAACAGCCAGGCGTCGAAGAGGTCGTCCAGCTGCTGCCCGCTGACCCGCTCGGCGAGGCGGACGAAGTCGGCGGTGTCCGCGTTGCCGTACCGGTGGAGTCTGGTCCAGGCGGGCAGCAGGCGGAAGAAGGCCCGGTCCCCGATCCGCTCGCGCAGCGCCTGGAGGGTCATCGCGCCGCGCTGGTAGACGGCGGAGGCGAACATCGTGTCGCGCTGCGGGTCGGCCACCTTGATCTGCCAGAAGGCGGAGCCGGCGGGACGGGAGTCGTAGCCGGCGCGGAAGGAGTCGTGGGCGGAGCGGGTGCCCTGGTGCTCGGCCCACAGCCACTGGGCGTACGTGGCGAATCCCTCGTTCAGCCAGATGTCCTTCCACTGCGCCACGCTCACCGAGTCGCCGAACCACTGGTGGGCCAGCTCGTGCACGATGGTCGACTCGCTGCGCACGGCCGAGTAGGCGGGCTTGCTCTGCACCTCCAGCGAGAACCCGGCCTCGGGCATGTCGTCGACGATCGCGCCGGTCTCCTCGAACGGGTAGGGCCCGAAGACCTGGGACCAGTAGTCCGTGGCGGCCGCGGTGACGGCGTACACGTCGACGCTGTTGCCGTTCTTCAGCACCGGGTCGACGGCGACGTAGATCGGGGTGCCGCCGGGGGTCCTGCCGGTGCGTACGTCGAACTTGCCGATGGTGGCCGTGGCGAGGTAGGTCGCCATCGGCCTGCGCTCGCGCCAGTGGGTGTACGTCGAGCCGCCCCGGTCGTACGTCGACACCAGCCGGCCGTTGGAGACGGCGGTCAGGCCCCTCGGGGCCTTGACGCGGATGTCGTAGGTGGCCTTGTCGGAGGGGTGGTCGCTGGACGGGAACCAGGTGGAGGCGGCGTTGGGCTCGCAGGCGACGAAGACGCCGTCACCGGTCTTCATCCAGCCGTAGTCCGACCCGAACACGATGGGGCCGTTGAGCGGCCGGGGTATGCCGCCGTAGGTGACGCTCACCGTGAAGTGCCGCCCGGCACGCAGGTAGCGGCGCGGGGTGACGGTGATCTCGTCGCCGTCCCGTGTGAACGCGGCGCGTCTTCCGTCGACTTCGACGCGGCTGACCTCCAACTGCTGGAGGTCGAGGTCGAAGGACGAGAGGTTCTGGGTGGCGCGCGCGGTGAGGGTGGCACGGCCGTCGAGGCGGCCGGTGTCGGGGGCGTAGGCGAGGGCGAGGTCGTAGTGGCGGGCGTCGAAGCCGCCGTTTCCGAGTTCGGGGAAGTAGGGATCGCCGATGCCCGCCGTGCCCGGGGTGGGGGCGGAGGAGGCGGCGATGACGAGGAAGGAGGCCGCCGCGGTCGCGAGGGCCCCCAGACGTGCCGAACGGGAGAGTGCCATGAGTCGTCCCTTTCGAGCATGTGCCGGTCAGTGGACTGACACGGACGACTCTGCGCTCTCCCGTTCAGGCATGTACATGACTTTGCCGACTTGTCATGTGCTACTTGTCGGTTGACTCCTGGGAGTCGGATCCGGAGTCGGCGTCCGCCGCGGCTGCCGTGCCGGACCCGGACGCCGGCTCGGCCTCCGCCCCGGACTCGGCGTCGCGCTCCGCCTCGGCCTCGCGGCCGGCCTGCTCGGCGACGGCCTCCGGCTCCCCGGCGGGAGCGTCGGCGGCGGCACCGGCCGACGCCTCGGGCGCGTCGGCCGCGCCGTCGGCCGCGGGCTCGGCCTTCCCGGTGGAGACCTTCGCCCCGGGACCGGTCTTCGCGCCGGACTCCGCGGCGGCCTCGGCAGCCGCTTCGTCCTCGGCGACGGGCACGGCCTCGGCCTTGGCCTCGGCAGCAGACTCAGCCTCAGGCTCGGCCTCGGCCTCGGGCTTGGCCTCGGCAGCAGGCTTCGCCGCGATGGCCGTCTCCTCGGCAGTGGCCGTCTTCTCGGCGGCGGCCGTCTCGGACACCGTGGCTTCCTCGGCCGCCGGCTCCTCCGCCGCCGAACTGCCGCCGGCGATCGCGTCCGGGACCAGCTCGGACGCGGCCTTCGCCACCGACAGCAGGACGGTGTCCTGCGGAGCCTGGTCGGCGAAGTTCTCCGGGTGGTGGCAGGCGACCCGCTGACCCGGCTTCAGCTCGACGAGCTGCGGCTCGGTCGTCTTGCAGATCTGCGTCGCCTTCCAGCACCGGGTGTGGAACCGGCAGCCGGACGGCGGGGCGATCGGCGAGGGCACGTCGCCGCGCAGCAGGATGCGCTCGCTCTTCTGCCCCCGGCGCTTCGGGTCCGGCACCGGCACGGCCGACATCAGCGCGTTGGTGTACGGGTGCATCGGCGCCTCGTACAGCGAGGTGCGGTCGGCGAGTTCGACGATCTTGCCGAGGTACATCACCGCGATGCGGTCCGAGACGTGCCGCACCACGGAGAGGTCGTGGGCGATGATCACGTAGGTGAGGCCGAGTTCCTCCTGGAGGTCGTCCATGAGGTTGACGACCTGCGCCTGGATCGACACGTCCAGGGCGGACACCGGCTCGTCCGCCACCACGAGCTTCGGCTTGAGGGCGAGCGCGCGGGCGATGCCGATGCGCTGGCGCTGGCCGCCGGAGAACTCGTGCGGGTAGCGGTTGTAGTGCTCGGGGTTGAGACCCACCAGTTCGAGGAGCCGCTGGACCTCCTTCTTCACCCCGCCCTCGGGCTCGACGCCCTGCAGCCGGAAGGGCGCGGAGACGATCGAGCCGATGGTGTGCCGGGGGTTCAGGGAGCCGTAGGGGTCCTGGAAGATCATCTGGATGTCGCGGCGCAGCGGGCGCATCCGCCCGGTGCTCAGCCGCGTGATGTCCTGGCCCTCGAAGGTGATCCTGCCGCCGGTCGGGTCCTGGAGGCGGGTGATGACCCGGCCCATGGTCGACTTGCCGCAGCCCGACTCGCCGACCACGCCCAGGGTCTCGCCCTTGCGCACCTCGAAGTCGATGCCGTCGACCGCCCTCACGGCGCCGACCTGCCGCTGCAGGATTCCCTTCTTGATCGGGAAGTGCTTGGTCAGGCCCTCGACCCTGAGCAGCACGTCACGCTCTTCCGGGGACGACGCCTGCTTCGGGACCGTGGCCTCGGCGACGGTGTCCGTCTTCTTGGTCTCACTCACAGCTTCGGCGCAATCTCTTCGGTCCAGATCCGCTGACGGTCCTCCGCCGAGAGGTGGCAGGCGGACCAGTGCCCGGTGCTCACCAGCTCCAGCTCGGGGCGCACCGTGCGGGTGACGTTCCCCTTGGGGATGTCCGCGTACGGGCAGCGCGGGTGGAAGGCGCAGCCCGAGGGGACGTTGATGAGGCTCGGCGGCTGGCCCTTGACGGGGATGAGCCGTTCGGAGGTGTCGCGGTCGATGCGGGGCATCGAGCCGAGCAGACCCCACGTGTAGGGGTGCTGCGGCTGCTCGAAGACCTGGTCCGCCGGACCGCGCTCCACGCACCGGCCGCCGTACATCACGAGGACGTCGTCGGCGATCTCGGCGACCACACCGAGGTCGTGGGTCACCATGATGACCGCGGAGCCGAACTCCTTCTGCAGATCCCGGATCAGGTCGAGGATCTGCGCCTGGACGGTCACGTCGAGTGCGGTGGTCGGCTCGTCCGCGATGAGCAGCTCGGGGTTGTTCACCAGCGCCATGGCGATCATGGCGCGCTGGCGCATACCGCCGGAGAACTCGTGCGGGTAGCCGTCCACCCGCTTGGCCGGCTCGGGGATGCCGACCCGGTCGAGCATCTCGATTGCCCGCTTCCGGGCGACCTTCCTGCTGACGTTGTGGTGCACCCGGTAGGCCTCGACGATCTGGTCGCCGACCTTGTAGTAGGGGTGCATCGCGGACAGCGGGTCCTGGAAGATCATCGCCATCTCGCGGCCGCGGAGCTTGCGCACCTCGTCCGGGGCGGCGGAGACCAGTTCCTTGCCGTCCAGCCAGATCTCGCCGGACATCTGCACGTTCTTGCCGCGGGTGCCGAGCCGGTGCAGGCCCATGATGGCCTGCGAGGTGACCGACTTGCCGGAGCCGGACTCGCCGACGACGGCGAGGGTCCGGCCCTTCTCCAGCGAGAAGCTGAGCCCGTCGACGGACTTGACCAGGCCGTCGTCGGTCGGGAAGTGCACCTTGAGGTCGCGGACCTCGAGGAAGGCCTCGGGCGCCTTGCGGGCGGAGGTGGGCTCCCCCACCGCGGCACCGGTCTTGGAGAGTTCGGTCACGAGAGCCTCACCCGCGGGTCGGCGGCGGCGTAGAGCACGTCCACCAGGAGATTTGCGAAGACGACGAAGAATGCGGCGAGCAGGGTCACGCCGAGGATCTTGGGCAGGTCGTTGTCGGTGATGCCCTGCACCGCGTACTGGCCGATGCCGGGCAGCGAGAACACCGACTCCGTGATCACGGCGCCGCCGAGCAGCAGACCGAGGTCCATGCCGAAGACCGTGATGATCGGGGTGAGGGCGGCCCGCAGTCCGTGCCGGGTGACGACGGTGCGCTCCCGCAGGCCCTTCGCGCGGGCCGTGCGGATGAAGTCCTCGTTCATCGTCTCCAGCATGCCCGAGCGGGTGAGCCGGGCGTAGATCGCGGAGTACAGCAGGGCGAGCGAACACCACGCCGGGAAGAGGGTGTTGGCCCACTGGGAGGGGTTCTCGGTGAACGGGACGTAGGTCTTGCCGAAGATCGGCCACTGATAGGTGAAGAGCAGGATCGCCAGGTTTCCCGTGAAGAACATGGGCAGCGAGACGCCGGTGAGCGCGATGCCCATGAAGGCCCGGTCCAGGACCGAACGCGGCTTCAGTGCGGAGACGACGCCGGCCACGACACCCGAGACCAGCCACAGCACGGCGGCACCGACGGCCAGCGAGAGGGTGATCGGAAGTCGGGAGGTGAGCTCCGGCCACACGGCCTGGTGGTTCTTGAACGAGTAACCGAAGCAGGGTGCGTCGCAGTGCACCGTGGTGGGGCCGAGGTCGTAGGTGGCGCCGGCCACGATCCCCTTGATGAAGTGCCAGTACTGGACGTAGACGGGCTGGTCCAGACCGAGGTTGTGCTTGACAGCGGCGATGTCCGCCGGGGACGGGCTCTTGCCGATGTACTGCTGCGCCAGCTGGTCCGCTGTCTGGCCGGCAAGCCGTGGCAGCAGGAAGAAGATGGCGAAGGTGACCGCGGAGACGACCAGCAGCAGGATCACTGCCGCGAACGTCCGGCGGAGGATGTACGAGATCACGGGGACCGGCGCTGGTGCCCGCGGGCCGCGAAGCCCGCGGGCACCAATGCCTTCACCTGCCTTCCGGGGCTGCTACTTCGACGCGACGCCGATGTTGAGGTAGTCGTACTGACCGCTGAAGGCCGCCGTGGAAACCAGGTTGGTGTAGTTCTGCGGGCGGGCCAGCAGGACCTTGAAGTAGGTCAGCGGGACGAGGACGGCATCGTCCATGGTCTTCTTGTCGATCTGCGTGTAGAGGCTGTTGCGCGCGGCGTCGTCCTGGGTGCCGATCGCCTTGCCGAGCAGAGCGTTGACGTCCTTGTTGTCGTACTGCGACAGGTTGGTGTTACCGGACTGGCTGATCGCCTTGCCGTTCAGGATCTGCTGCAGGAAGCCGTAGCCGGAGGGCCAGTCGGCACCCCACTGCATCATCTCCAGGCCGATGTTCTGCTTCTTGGTGAACTTCGGCACACCCGCGTAGTCGGTGAAGTACTTGCCCGACGGGAACTGCTTCAGGCTGGCGTTGATGCCGACCTTCTTCAGCGAGTTGATGATCGCCGTGGCGGCGTCGATCTCCTGCGGACGGTCCGAGCGGGCCGAGATGTTCGTCGAGATCGACGACTTGCCGCAGGCCTTGAGCTGCTCCTTGGCCTTGGCGACGTCGCCCTTGTTGCCGGGGGTCGCGTAGGCGTCGGCCTTCTCGTAGCCCGGGATGTCCGGAGGCAGGACCGTGGAGGCGATGTCACCGCGGATCGGGCCGCCCTCGGCGGTCTGCACCGAGACCTTGTCGATCGCGAACTGCACGGCCTTGCGGCACTCGACCTTGTCGAACGGCTTCACCGTGGTGTTGATCGCCATGTAGACCAGGCGGCCACCGTAGGTGTTGTCGGTGTTGGCCTTCTTGTCCGCGTCGGTGAGCACCTTGGCCTGCGTGGAGGCCTGGACACCCGTACCGGCCAGGTCGATCGCGTCGCCGGCGAGGACGTCCTGGTCGATGGTCTCCGGGTTGACCTTCAGCTTGACGACGATCTTCTCCGGCAGCTGCTTGCGCAGCGGGTCGGTCTTCGCGTCCCACTTGTCGTTGCGCACGAGCACGGCCTGCTTGCCGTCCTCGTAGCTCTGGAACTTGTAGGAGCCGGAGGACACGATGCTCTTGACGTAGTCGACGCCCTTGTCCTTCGCCTGGGGCACCGGAGCCGTCTGCGGGGCTGCGACCAGGTAGTCGAACTCCTGGAAGGCCTGCTTCAGGTGGAAGACGATCGTGGTGTCGTCCGGCGTCTCGATGGAGGACAGGCCCTTGCCGCTCTTGTCCTTGTAGGGGCCCTTGTACTTGTCGCCGTCGGCCATGAACTGCTGGAAGTAGTTCGGGCCGAGGGAGAGCACGTCACGCGCGAAGTTCGAGCGCTCGACGGCGTACTTGACGTCCTTCGACGTGATCGCCGTGCCGTCCTCGTACTTCAGGCCCGCACGCAGCTTGTACGTCCAGGTCTTGCCGCCGTCGCTCGGGACACCCTTGCTCGCCGCGAGGTCCGGGACGAGGGTGTTGCCCTTCTCGCCCGCGCCGGGCTGGAACGTCATCAGCGGGCGGGCGTACAGCCGGCTGAGGTTGTACATGTACGCGTAGTACGTGTTGCCCGGGTCGAACGAGTCCGGGACGTCGGACAGCTCGTAGGTGAGCGTCCCGCCCTTCTTGTCGGAGGCGTTGACGACGTCCTTGGTCGCGGCGTTGGCCCCGGCCGACTTGGTGCCGTTCTCGTTCTTGTTGTCATCGGCCTTGCTGCAACCTGCAAGAAGCAGGCTGACGGAGCCGATGGCCGCGATCGCGGCCAGCGCTGACCTTCGCATGATGGGCGCTTTCCCCTCCATTGTTGGAAACTTTTCGGGCTCTCCGCCGCCGGCGTCAGCGGCTGCGTGGGTCGAGAGCATCGCGGAGACCGTCACCCAGCAGGTTGAAGGCCAGGACGGTCACGAAGATGGCGAGACCGGGAACGATCATGTACTGCGGGTCGACCTGGTAGTACGTGACCGCTTCGCGGAGCATGCCGCCCCAGGACGCCTGCGGGGGCTGGATGCCGACGCCGAGGAAGCTCAGGGACGCCTCGAAGAGGATGTTGGTCGGGATGAGCAGCGTCGAGTAGACGATGATCGGGCCGACCAGGTTGGGCATCAGCTCCCGGAACAGGATGTACGGGGCCTTGGCACCCATGCCGCGGGAGGCGTCGACGAACTCGCGCTCCCGCAGGGCGAGGGTCTGCCCGCGGACGATCCGGCCCAGGTAGGGCCAGTTGAAGAAGCCGATGACGAAGATGAGCACGCTCAGGTGGAGCGGGAGCCCGTTGAGGCCGAACGCGCCGCCCTGCAGGGTCGCGGAGATGGCGATGGCGAACAGCAGGAGGGGGAAGGCCAGGAACGTGTCCATCAGCCGGCTGATCACGTTGTCGACGCGGCCGCCGTAGTAGCCGGCGATGACACCCATGATCGCGCCGATCACGTTGGACAGGATGGTGGCGCCGAAGGCGACCACCAGCGACACCCAGGAGCCCTCCAGGACGCGGGTGGCGATGTCACGGCCGAACTTGGGGTCCACGCCGAGCGGGTGGTCCGCGCTCATGCCGCCCCAACTGCCCTTGGGCAGCGAGGTGTCCGGGGTGATCAGGTCCTGGTTGAAGGCGTTGGGGTCGAGCCCCAGGGCGGCCTGGAGGGGGCGCGAGAGGATCGCGAGGAGGATCAGCAGGATCACGATGATGCCGCCGGCGACGGCGACCTTGTCCTTCTTGAACCGGGTCCAGGCGATCTGACCCAGAGAACGACCCTCGATCTGCCCCTTACCGGCACCCGCGAGCACAGCCTCCGGCTGTGCCTCGGCTGCCGCCCCGGTGGTCTCGATCGGTGCGGTCACGGTGAGCGACCCCTCTCGCCGGTGGTGACCGGCCTGCGCCTGCCGCGGATTGCGGCTTTGTCGACTTGCCATCGATCACGAGGTCTCGACCTCGCGTCTGAGTCGCGAGTCTTCAGCGTGGCCGCGATCACCCGCCAGATGTGGCGGCGAAAGTATGCGCAACCGTGATGCAGTGCGGGGGATTCCGTTATCCGAACAGTGGGTAACGGCTCTCGGACGCGGGCCAGTTGTGGCGGAACGGGGAATTTGCGCGATTTGGGGCGTACGGCTGATGTCTACGCGCGCAGAAGCACTCGGTCCGCGCAAATCCTGCGTTCCGGCGCCAAGGAGCGGGGTGCCGCGACGAGTTGATCAGTAGCCACCGTGCACCGGCGGATAGCCGTATCCCGCGGCCGGCGCCTGCGGCTGCGGAGCGGCCTGCAGCTGGGGCTGGGGCGGGGCCGCGTGGGCCTCGCGGTCGTAGAACGGGCGCGCGTTGGCCCGCATCCACATCACCACCGGGTCGTACTCGTCGGTCATCGCGACCGTCGACACCGGCAGCCCCTCCGGGACCGCCCCGACGGACTGCTGCATCATCCCGCGGACCGAGTCGACCGCGGCGGGCGAGGTGTCGTACACGTCCAGGCCGAGGGCGAGGTACGGCGCCCCGAGCGCCGGCTGCACCCAGGCGCGGCGCAGGGAGCGCAGGGCCGGGGTGCGGTGGGCGTTCTGCGCGAGCAGGGCGTAGAACTGCGGGATCTCGATGGTGGGTTCGGCGAGCCGGAGCGGGCCGGCGGGCTGCCGGTCCAGTCCGGTGGCGAGACGGCGCAGGTCCAGCCAGGGGATGCCGACGCCGCCGCCCCGGGCGTGCGGGTTGAGCCAGAGGCCGTAGTGGTCGGGGTAGAGGGTGCGGGCCACGTCGAGCCCGTCGACCACTTCGTACGAGCGGTTCCAGCCGCTGGCCGACAGCTCCTGGGCGGAGGTGACACAGGGGGCGTAGTGGAAGCCGTCGACCTCCATGTCCCCGTACTGGGCGTCCGGGGAGCCGGCCTGGCCGTGCCACAGGAGCATCCAGATCTGGCCGGAGGAGGGGGTGGCGAGGGCGCGGAGCAGGGCCTCGTAGGCGTCGTAGCGTCCGGGCGTGACCTGGCGCAGCATGTTTTCCACGCTGCCGCTTGGGCTCGCGCTCACCTGTCTTACCGCCCCTCCGATTGTTCCCCGCGTGTGGGGACAGCTTAAGCGCCCAGGAGCCCGGGGCCTCGTGTTCGTGCGCGGGTGCGGATAGGTGGTGGGTCCACGCGCCCCGCGGCGGCGGCGCCCGCCGGACGCGGCCGCGCGCTCCCGGGGTCGCCCGCGCCCGCGTCGGGTCTAGTGACCGTACTGGTGGAAGGGGCGGACGTGGGTCTTCAGCCAGTCGGCGACCGGGTCCTGGGCGACGTCCAGGAGGACGAGGTTGACCGGCCACTTGACCGGGACTTTGCCGAGGGCCCGGCCCAGGGCCTCCAGCGGCAGCGCGCGCAGGTCGCCGTCCCACTGGGAGAGTTCGACGCCCACGAACATCACCGGGTCGGCCGTCTCGATCGCGGCGAGGCAGCGGCGGGCGGTGAGCACCACGCCGGTCTGCGCGAACTCGGCGGAGGCGGCGGCGAGGAAGTCGACCGGGTCGTCCTGCCAGTCGGGCTCGAAGAGCCGGACCCGGCCGCCGGTGCCGAGCCCGTCGAGCGGGGTGCGGCCGGCCCGGCACAGCTCGGCGACCGCCTCGGGCGGCAGCGGCACGCCGACCACGCCTCCCGGGTTCACGACCAGGCCCGCCTGCGGGGGCAGGCCCTGGGCGAACTCCACGGCGGGGGCGATGGTGAACGACATGTGAGAGCCGGCCACCTGGCGCAGCTGCTCCTCGGAGCTGAACACCGGGACGTACACCTGGCCGTCGATCTCGGTGGTGGGCAGGTCGAGCGGGCCGCTGTCCGGGCCTCCGCCGTTGGGCAGGGGGATCCACAGGAAGCTCCGGCCGAGGACCTCGACGATCCGGCCGCCGGCCGCGGGTATGCCGAGGGATGCCGAGAGCACCTCCTCCAGTTCGTTGCCCGGCCAGCCGCCGTGCGGGTGGGGGTGCGCCTGTGCCGGGAAGTCCGCGCTGATGTCCGCCGGGAAGTCCATCTGCCTACCGCCTGCTGGGAACCACTGCTGTGAGCTAGAAGGCTAGCGGGTGGCTGTGACAGCGCCTCACCGAGTGAAGCCCACGCGGCTGAGGACGTCCGCCGCGTCCCGGTCCAGCAGCACCGCCGAACCGCAGCCGGCGGGCAGCTCCCCCTTCTCCACGGCGCACAGCAGGCGCTCGGCCGTACGGCGGTGGCGGCGGAAGGCGTAGCGGGACACGCCCCGGCCGCGCTCGCGCTGGCCCGCCCTGGCCGTGCCGGGCGGGACGTCGAGGAGGAGCAGGTGCAGGGTGCCGCCGCGGCGCCGGGCCTCGCGGGCCAGCCAGGCGCGCACCCACGGCTGGGTGCCGCAGTCGTGCACGACGACGCCCTCGCCGGTGCGCAGGGCCCTGCGCAGGCCGGTGTAGTGGGCGAGGCGGACCAGCGGGCGGTAGAGCGCGTACGGGAGCGCGCGCGGGACCTTGGTGTCCCAGCGGTCTCGGGTGTCCTGGGAGTCGATGCGGTGGCCGGTGACCGTGCGGTGCATGAGGGTGGACTTGCCGCTGCCGGGCAGGCCGGTGATCACCACCAGGTCGGCCGGCCCGAAGAGCAGGGCGTGCGGGCTGCGGCCCGCGCGGTCGCGCAGGTCGCGGACGACCGGGACGGAGCGGGCCGCCGCGCGCTCACGGGCCGGCGCGGAAGGCTGCTTCGGCACCGCGATGCCGGTGGTGGCGGCGTAGGCCGAGGTCCTGTTCACCGTGATCGTCCTCCCCTGTGGGTTCGGTAACCCCCTTGCCCGCTAAATGTAAAGAGAAGGTAATGCGGTTGGGTGCGCGTACTGCCACAGGTCGGTTACAGAATGCGGGCCCTGACGGGTGGGGGCGCGGCGTGCAATGATGAGCCCGCCAACTGCATACCGGCCGTTTGAATCCGCGCGGGAGAGTCCCCGGCAGTCTTCACCGGGGCGCCGAAGGAGCAAGTCCCTCCCTTGAATCTCTCAGGCCCCGTTACCGCGCGGGCGAGGCACATCTGAAAAGCGGGCCGCTGTGACAGCGGCCCCACCCACGGTGCAAGCCGTGATCGTCCCTGTGGCGGTCGTGGCGAACCTCTCAGGTTCCGATGACAGATGGGGAGGAACGTTCCTCGCCCGTCCCATTCCTGTCCTGGGAGACGACCGACCGATGAGCAGCACTGAACCCCGTCTCACCGCGCTCGATGCCGTGCATCGCTCGCTCGGTGCGACGATGACCGACTTCGCCGGCTGGGACATGCCCCTGCGCTACGGCTCCGAGCGCGACGAGCACCTCGCCGTGCGGACCAGGGCCGGCCTCTTCGACCTCTCCCACATGGGCGAGATCACCGTGTCCGGCGCCGATGCGGCCGCCCTGCTGAACCACGCCCTGGTCGGCAACATCGCCTCGGTCGGTGTCGGCCGCGCCCGCTACACCATGATCTGCCAGGCCGACGGCGGCATCCTGGACGACCTGATCGTCTACCGGCTCGCCGAGACCGAGTACATGGTCGTGGCCAACGCCTCGAACGCGCAGGTGGTGCTGGACGCGCTCACCGAGCGTGCCGCCGGCTTCGACGCCGAGGTCCGCGACGACCGGGACGCCTACGCGCTGATCGCCGTCCAGGGCCCGGAGTCCCCCGGCATCCTGAAGTCGCTCACCGACGCCGACCTGGACGGCCTGAAGTACTACGCCGGCCTGCCCGGCACGGTCGCCGGCGTGCCCGCGCTGATCGCCCGCACCGGTTACACCGGCGAGGACGGCTTCGAGCTGTTCGTGAAGCCGGAGCACGCGGTCGAGCTGTGGCAGGCGCTGACCGAGGCCGGCGAGGGCGCCGGTCTGGTGCCGTGCGGTCTGTCCTGCCGGGACACCCTGCGCCTGGAGGCGGGCATGCCGCTGTACGGGCACGAGCTGACCACCTCCCTTACCCCCTTCGACGCCGGGCTCGGCCGCGTGGTCAAGTTCGAGAAGGAGGGCGACTTCGTCGGGCGCGAGGCGCTCGCCGCGGCCGCCGAGCGCGCCTCCGCCGAGCCGCCCCGGGTCCTGGTCGGCCTGATCGCCGAGGGCCGCCGGGTGCCGCGCGCCGGGTACCCCGTCGTCGCGGACGGCCAGGTGATCGGCGAGGTCACCTCCGGCGCCCCCTCCCCCACCCTGGGCAAGCCGATCGCCATGGCCTACGTCGACGCCGCGCACGCGGCGCCGGGCAGCGCGGGCGTGGGCGTGGACATCCGGGGCAGCCACGAGCCGTACGAGGTCGTGGCGCTGCCCTTCTACAAGCGCCAGAAGTAGACACTGGGCGGCGGAACGCACCGGTCGCACGACCCGCGCGTCCTCCGCCTGCCCGCGAACCGTCCCAGCGGTACCCCATTCACCAGCACTCCCGCGCGTACAGGAGAATTCAGGCCATGAGCAACCCCCAGCAGCTGCGCTACAGCAAGGAGCACGAGTGGCTGTCGGCCGCCGAGGACGGCGTCTCGACGGTCGGCATCACCGAGTTCGCGGCCAACGCGCTCGGCGATGTGGTCTACGCCCAGCTCCCCGAGGTCGGCTCCACCGTGGAGGCGGGCGAGACCTGCGGTGAGCTGGAGTCGACGAAGTCGGTCTCCGACCTGTACTCGCCGGTGACCGGCGAGATCACCGAGATCAACGAGGACGTCGTCAACGACCCGTCGCTGGTCAACTCCGCCCCCTTCGAGGGCGGCTGGCTGTTCAAGGTCCGCATCTCGGACGAGCCGGCCGACCTGCTCTCCGCCGACGAGTACGCCGCCCACACCGCCGGCTGAGGAGTCGTAGCCCGATGACCGTCCTGAACACGCCCCTGCACGAGCTGGACCCGGAGATCGCCGCCGCGGTCGACGCCGAGCTCGGCCGCCAGCAGTCCACCCTGGAGATGATCGCCTCCGAGAACTTCGCGCCGCTCGCGGTGATGGAGGCCCAGGGCTCGGTCCTCACCAACAAGTACGCCGAGGGCTACCCGGGCCGCCGCTACTACGGCGGCTGCGAGCACGTCGACGTCGCCGAGCAGATCGCCATCGACCGGATCAAGGAGCTGTTCGGCGCCGAGTACGCGAACGTCCAGCCCCACTCCGGCGCCTCCGCCAACCAGGCGGCCCTGTTCGCGCTGGCCCAGCCCGGGGACACGATCCTCGGCCTGGACCTGGCGCACGGCGGCCACCTGACCCACGGCATGCGGCTGAACTTCTCCGGCAAGCAGTTCAACGTGGTCGCGTACCACGTGGACGACTCCGGCCTGGTCGACATGGCCGAGGTCGAGCGGCTCGCCAAGGAGCACCGCCCGAAGGTGATCATCGCGGGCTGGTCGGCGTACCCGCGGCAGCTGGACTTCGCCGAGTTCCGCCGGATCGCCGACGAGGTCGAGGCGTACCTGTGGGTCGACATGGCCCACTTCGCGGGTCTGGTCGCCGCCGGTCTGCACCCGAACCCGGTCGAGCACGCGGACGTGGTCACCTCCACGACGCACAAGACCCTCGGCGGTCCGCGCGGCGGCATCATCCTCGCCAAGAAGGACTTCGCCAAGAAGCTGAACTCGTCCGTCTTCCCGGGCTTCCAGGGCGGTCCCCTGGAGCACGTGATCGCGGCGAAGGCGGTCTCCTTCAAGGTCGCCGCCTCGGAGGAGTTCAAGGAGCGCCAGCGTCGTACGGTGGAGGGTGCCCGCATCCTCGCCGAGCGCCTGACGGCGCCCGACGCCCGCGAGGCCGGCGTGAACGTGCTCTCCGGCGGCACGGACGTGCACCTGATCCTGGTGGATCTGCGTGAGTCCGAGCTGGACGGGCAGCAGGCCGAGGACCGTCTCCACGAGGTCGGCATCACGGTCAACCGCAACGCCGTCCCGAACGACCCTCGGCCCCCGATGGTCACCTCGGGTCTGCGGATCGGCACGCCCGCCCTCGCCACCCGCGGCTTCACGGCCGAGGACTTCGCCGAGGTCGCGGACGTGATCGCCGAGGCGCTGAAGCCGTCGTACGACGCCGAGGCCCTCAAGGCGCGCGTGCAGGCGCTCGCCGACAAGCACCCGCTGTACGCGGGCCTGAACAAGTAGTCCCCGGTGGGGCACCCGCCAGGGGTGCCCCACCACCCGCTGCAGCTTTTCTGAGGAGTGACCGTGGCCATCTCGGTCTTCGACCTGTTCTCGATCGGCATCGGCCCGTCCAGCTCCCACACGGTCGGCCCGATGCGTGCGGCGCGGATGTTCGCCCGCCGCCTGCGCAACGAAGGGCTGCTGGAGAAAGTGGCCGCGGTCCGCACCGAGCTGTACGGCTCGCTGGGTGCGACCGGACACGGCCACGGCACCCCGAAGGCCGTCCTGCTCGGCCTGGCCGGCGACTCGCCGCGCACGGTGGACGTCGAGACGGCGGACGCGCGCGTGGAGGCGATCAAGTCCGAGGGCCGGATCGCCCTGCTGGGCGAGCACGAGATCGCCTTCGACTTCGACCGCGATCTCGTACTGCACCGCCGCAAGGCCCTGCCGTACCACGCCAACGGCATGACGGTCTGGGCGTTCGACGCCTCGGGCGACGAGCTGCTGTCCAAGACGTACTACTCGGTCGGCGGCGGCTTCGTCGTGGACGAGGACGCGGTCGGCGCGGACCGCATCAAGCTGGACGACACGGTCCTGAAGTACCCCTTCCGCACGGGCGACGAGCTGCTGCGCCTGACGAAGGAGACCGGCCTGTCGATCTCCTCGCTGATGCTGGAGAACGAGCGGGCCTGGCGCACCGAGGACGAGATCCGGGCGGGTCTGCTGGAGATATGGCGTGTCATGCGCGAGTGCGTCCAGCGCGGCATGTCCCGCGAGGGCATCCTGCCCGGCGGTCTGAAGGTCCGCCGCCGCGCCGCCGTCTCGGCCCGCCAGCTGCGCGCCGAGGGCGACCCGCTGGCGCACGCCATGGAGTGGATCACGCTCTACGCGATGGCGGTGAACGAGGAGAACGCGGCGGGCGGCCGGGTCGTCACCGCCCCCACGAACGGCGCGGCGGGGATCATCCCGGCGGTCCTGCACTACTACATGAACTTCGTGCCCGGAGCCGACGAGGACGGCGTGGTCCGCTTCCTGCTCGCCGCCGGCGCGATCGGCATGCTGTTCAAGGAGAACGCCTCCATCTCCGGCGCCGAGGTCGGCTGCCAGGGCGAGGTCGGCTCCGCCTGCTCGATGGCGGCCGGCGCGCTGGCCGAGGTCCTGGGCGGCTCGCCGGAGCAGGTCGAGAACGCCGCCGAGATCGGCATGGAGCACAACCTGGGCCTGACCTGCGACCCGGTCGGTGGCCTGGTGCAGATCCCCTGCATCGAGCGCAACGGCATGGCCGCGGTGAAGGCGGTCACGGCCGCGAAGATGGCGATGCGCGGCGACGGCTCCCACAAGGTGTCCCTGGACAAGGTCATCAAGACCATGAAGGAGACCGGCGCGGACATGTCCGTGAAGTACAAGGAGACGGCGCGGGGCGGGCTCGCGGTGAACATCATCGAGTGCTGACGGGCGCGGGCCGAGGGGCGGACCGTGCTCGCCCTCGGTGAGCCGGACCGCCCGATGTTCCCCCGCTCCGCCAACAAGCCGCTCCAGGTGCTCGGCATGCTGCGCGCCGGGCTCGCCCTGGACGGCGAGCTGCTGGCGCTGGCCTGCGCCAGCCATTCCGGCGAGACCTTCCACCTCGACGGCGTGCGCCGGATCCTGAAGGGCGCCGGGCTCGGCACCGGCGCCCTGCGCTGCACGCCCGGGCTGCCCATCGGCGAGGCCGCGCTGCGCGCCCACCTCGCGGCCGGCGGCACCCCCGCGCCGCTCACGATGAACTGCTCGGGCAAGCACGCCGCGATGCTCGCCACCTGTGTCGTCAACGGCTGGGACACGGCGGCCTATCTCGACCCGCGGCATCCGCTGCAGCGCGCCCTGCGGGAGACCGTCGAGGACCTGGCCGGCGAGAAGGTCGCCGCGACCGGGGTCGACGGCTGCGGGGCACCCCTGTTCGCGCTCGGCTACCGGGGCCTGGCGCGCGCGTTCGCCCGGCTGGCGACGAGCCCGCCCGGGTCCCCGGAGCGGCGCGTCGCACGGGCGATGGGCGGGCATCCCGAGTACGTCGGCGGGACCGGCCGGGACGTGACCCGGCTGCTGCGGGCGCTGCCCGGTGCGGTCGCGAAGGACGGCGCGGAGGGCGTCTACGCGATGGCGCTCCCCGACGGCTCGGCCGTCGCCCTGAAGATCGCCGACGGCTCCGGCAGGGCCCGCCCGGTCGTCCTGGTCGCCGCGCTGCGCAGGCTCGGCGTCCCGGTGGACGACGGCGGGACCCTCGCGGAACTGGCCACCGCACCCGTCCTCGGTCACGGCGAACCGGTCGGCGAGGTGCGCGCCGCGCGGATCCTGCGCGGCTGACCGGACCGCGGCCCCGAGGGCCGATGTCCCTCCTGGGGCTACCGCACGGTAACCGATGACCCCTACGCTGCCGTCGACTCGACCACAGCGAAGGGGAGTTGACGCATGCGCGGCATCAGACGACCGGCGGCGCTCGTGGGCGCCGCCGCCTTACTGGCGGTGGCACCGGGCCACGCCCACGCGGCGTCGCCGAAGTTCTCCGAGACGACGGCGATCGGCACGCACAACGCGTACGACAAGGCCAAGTACACGTACTTCGCACAGGCGTTGGACTCGGGCGCCTCGCTGCTGGAACTGGACGTGTACGTGGACAGCATCACCCACCGGTGGCGGGTCAGCCACAGCAACCCGTTCGGGAACAACAACAACTGCGAGGCGGCGAAGTCCCCGGACGAGCTGTACGGCAAGAGCCGCAACCAGGATCTCGGCAGCTGCCTCGACAACATCGCGGCCTGGAACCGGCTGCACCCCGACCACCCGCCGATCGTGTTCAAGGTCGAGATGAAGGTCGGCTTCAACGACCGGGCGGGGCTGGGCCCGGACGAATTCGACCGGCTCGTCTCGCAGAAGCTCGGCGGCAGCGTGTACAAGCCCGCCGACCTGCTGGGCGGGACCTACGGCACGCTGGACGCCGCCGCCCGGGCGGACGCCTGGCCCACCCGCGACTCCCTGCGGGGGAAGTTCCTCTTCGAGCTGATCCCGGGCACGGTCGAGCAGGCGAACCCCTTCGACCACTACTGGACGGACGAGGAGTACGGCGACCATCTGCGGGACCTGTCCGGGGCCGGGCAGCTCGGGCAGGCCCAGGCCTTCCCGGCCGTGCTCGGCGCCGAGAACGGCGACCCGCGCGCCGGCCGCTACGACGCGTCGATCCGGCCGTGGTTCGTGTTATTCGACGGTGACGCGGCGACCTACGTCAACAACGCCTACGACACGTCGTTCTACGCCGCGAACCACTACATCCTGATCACGACGGGCGCCGACGGCGTGTCCCCGGCGATCTCCTCGACCAGTCCCACGGACGCGGAAGTCGCCTCCCGGCTGGCCCTGTTGGCCAAGAACCACGCGAGCCTGATCACCTCCGACTGGTCGGCGAAGCCCGCGTCGGTCCTGGGGGCGGTCGCGAACCGAGGCTGAGGTTCCGGATGCGGCCGCAGGGGGCACAACTCCTGCATGCTCCACGGCATCGACGTCAGCGCCTACCAGGCCTCCGCGTACGACACGGACGGTCTCTCCTTCGTCTTCATCAAGGCGACGGAGGGCCGTTCCTACGTCAATCCCCGGCTCACCGCCCAGACGAAGACCGCCCGAGACGCCGGACTGCTCGTCGGCTTCTACCACTTCCTGTGGCCGGGCAGCCTCACCGACCAGGCCGAGTACTTCCTCCGCCACGCCCCCGACCGCCCGGGGGACCTCCTCGCCGTCGACTGGGAGACGACCGGCGAGGGCACGCACGCGAGCAACGCGGAGAAGGACCGCTTCATCCGCAAGCTGAAGGAACTGCGGCCGGACAACCGGGTCGTGCTGTACGCGAACCGGGACTTCTGGCTGAACATCGACACGACCTCGTACGCGGGCGACGGCCTGTGGATCGCGGACTACGTCACCGCCGGCAAGCCCCGCATCAAGGCCAAGTGGCGGTTCCACCAGTACACCAGCGAACCGCACGACAAGGACGTGGCGAACTTCGCGAGCAGGGCGGCGCTCAGGGAGTGGGCCGCCGACGCGTGACTCCGCCTCCGCCGGGTGCGGGGCCGCGCGGCTAGCCGTGCTCCGCAGAGATCCCGCTGGTGCCGTCCGGCGCCCCGCCGGGCTTCGTGTGGAGGATCTCGCGGGCCTGCTCCGCGGCGCGGGCGATGCTCTCGGAGACGAAGTCCACGAAGCGGGCGATGTTCTCCAGTCGGGTGGCGGCGGGGGTGCCGGGGCCGAGGACACCGACGCCCTGCCGTGCGGTCTCGCCGAGGTGGGCGGTGGCGCGGGCGCTGGCCATCGTCGACTGGTACATGACGTCGTCGTCCACGACGTAGCGCTCGCGACGGCGTTCGTCGCGCTCCCGGCGGACGAGGCCCTGGCTCTCCAGGAAGGCGATCGCCTTGGAGACGGTCGCCGGGCTGACCTGGAGGCGCTGGACGAGTTCGGACGCGGTGAGGGTGCCCGCGTCGGTGGTGTAGAGGCAGACCAGCACACGGGCCGTCATCCGGGGCAGGCCCGACCCCATGAAGACGGCGGTGAGCAGCTCCTCGTAGGCACGGACGGCCTCGGCGTCCCGACCGTGCGGCTGCGCGGTGGTGCCGGGGTCCCGCGGGGCGGTCTGCCCGCGGCGCCGGGCGCGTCGTTCGGTGGCCCGGTGGGCGAGGTCGGCGCGGTAGCCGGTGGGTCCGCCGTTGCGCATGACCTCGCGTGTGACGGTCGAGGTCGGGCGGTCCAGGCGCCTGGCGATCTCCGCGTAGGCGAGGCCGTCGGCCAGTCCCAGCGCGATCCGCTGACGTTCCTGCTGGGTGAGCCTGCCTCCCGGCATCGCGGCCTCCTTCGTGGTGCGTGACGTCCGCACTATAGCGTTCACCTTCACTCCATTGCAACGATGGCGCGTCAGCGCTGTTGCGTTAGATTCCCAGCCGTTGCAACGATTTCCCTGCATCACCCTGCAAGTAAAGGGATTTGAGGCAACAAGTCTGTTGCCCACTAGATGAATGCAACGTAGCGTTTCCGGTGTCAGAAACGGCGGGCCGCAGGGGCCCGCACCTGAAGACCGAGGAGTCTCGCCATGCCGAAGTTCGCCACCCCCGCCCCCGTGACCGCCCACCTCGACATCCCCGCCGGACGCATCCAGCTCATCGCCGCCGACCGCGCCGACACCACCGTCGAGATCCTGCCCGCCGACCCCTCCAAGGGCCGCGACGTGAAGGCCGCCGAGCGGATCGACGTCAGCTACGACGCCGGCGTCCTGCGCATCACCGCCCGCGAGCCCGCACACCGCGTCCTCGGCAACCCCGGATCCGTCGAGGTCACCGTCCAACTCCCCGCCGGCTCCCACCTCCACGCCACCGCCGCCCTCGCCGAACTCCGCGGCGTCGGACGCCTCGGCCACGTCACCCTCGACGCCGCACAGGCCACCGTCAAACTCGACGAGACCGACGAAGCCCGCCTCACCCTCAAGGCCGGCGACATCACCCTCGGCCGCCTGGCCGGCCCCGCCGACATCAGCACCCAGAAAGGCGACCTGACCGTCACCGAGGCCCACCGCGGCACCCTCACCCTGCGCACCCAGCACGGCCGGATCTGCGTCGGCGCCGCCCGCGGCACCTCCGCCACCCTCGACGCAGGCACCGCCTACGGCCGCATCCACAACGCACTCGCCAACACCGACGGCGCCACCGCCGGCCTCACCATCCACGCGTCCACCGGCTACGGCGACATCGACGCCCGCAGCCTGTAGACCCGCGACCAGCATCAGGGGGCACTCTCATGACCGACTCGGCCATCGCGGCGCACGAACTGCGCAAGTCCTACGGCGACAAGACCGTCCTCGACGGTGTCGACCTGGCCGTCCCACAGGGAACGATCTTCTCCCTGCTCGGCCCGAACGGCGCCGGCAAGACGACCGTCGTCAAGATCCTCTCCACCCTCGTCTCCCCCGGCCCCGGCTCCGGCCCGATCCGGGTCGCCGGCCACGACCTCGCCAGGGACCCGCGGGCCGTGCGCGCCGCGATCGGCGTCACCGGGCAGTTCTCCGCCGTCGACGGCCTGATCACCGGCGAGGAGAACATGCTCCTCATGGCGGACCTGCACCACCTCTCCCGCCGCGAGGGACGACGGGTCGCCGCCGAACTGCTGGAGCGCTTCGACCTCGGCGAGGCCGCGAGGAAGCCGGCCGCCACCTACTCCGGCGGTATGAAGCGCCGCCTCGACATCGCCATGACCCTGGTCGGCGCCCCGCGGGTCATCTTCCTCGACGAGCCGACCACGGGGCTCGACCCGCGCTCCCGGCACACCATGTGGCAGATCATCCGCGAACTCGTCACGGGCGGTGTCACCGTCTTCCTCACCACCCAGTACCTGGAGGAGGCCGACGAGCTCGCCGACCGGATCGCCGTGCTGCACGACGGCGGGATCGCCGCCGAGGGCACGGCCGAGGAGCTGAAGCGGCTGGTTCCCGGCGGACACGTGCGGCTGCGTTTCACCGACCCGGCCGTGTACCGGAGCGCCGTCTCCGCCCTGGGCGAGGCCGTCCGGGACGACGAGGCCCTCGCGCTGCAGGTCCCGGGCGACGGCGGCCAGCGGGCACTGCGTTCCCTCCTCGACCGGCTGGACACGGTCGGCGTCGAGGCCGACGAACTGACCGTGCACACCCCCGACCTCGACGACGTCTTCTTCGCCCTGACCGGCGGCGCAGGCATCCCCGACCAGCCGAACCAGTCCAAGGAGTCCGTCCGATGAGCGCATCCCTGGCCCCCGCCCGCCCGAACGGTTTCTCCCTCGCCGTACGCGACTGCGTCACGATGCTGCGCCGCAACCTCCTGCACGCCCGGCGCTACCCGTCGCTCACCCTGAACCTGCTGCTGACCCCGATCATGCTGCTGCTGCTCTTCGTCTACGTCTTCGGCGACACCATGAGCGCGGGCATCGGCGGCGGCAGACCGGACCGCTCCGCCTACATCGCCTACATCGTCCCGGGGCTGCTGCTGATGACCATCGGCAGCACCGTGGTCGGGACCGCGGTGTCCGTCTCCACCGACATGACCGAGGGCATCATCGCCCGCTTCCGGACGATGGCGATCCACCGCGGTTCGGTGCTCGTCGGGCACGTCGTGGGCAGCGTGCTCCAGTCGGTCCTGAGCGTGGTCCTCGTCGGCGCCGTCGCCGTGGCCATCGGCTTCCGCTCCACCGACGCCACCGTGCTGGAGTGGCTCGCGGCGTTCGGACTGCTCGTGCTCTTCGCCACGGCGCTCACCTGGATCGCCGTCGGCATGGGGCTCGTCAGCCCGAACGCCGAGGCCGCCGGCAACAACGCGATGCCGCTGATCCTGCTGCCGCTGCTGTCCAGCGCCTTCGTCCCCGTCGACGCGATGCCGGGCTGGTTCCGGCCGATCGCCGAGTACCAGCCGTTCACGCCCGCCATCGAGACCCTGCGCGGTCTGCTGCTCGGCACCGGGATCGGTCACCACGGCTGGCTCGCCGTCGCCTGGTGCGTGGGCCTCGCGGTGCTCGGGTACTTCTGGTCGACCGCGAGGTTCGACCGCGATTCGAAGTAGCCGCGGTGAGAGCGCGGGCCGGCTCCCGCGACCCGCACCCGAGGGGGGCGGCGCACGTCGACACCCCGTCGACGCGCGCCGCCCCCTTCCCGTGCGGGAGACGAACCGCGTGCGGGTCAGCCGCGGAAGTCCGCCGGGCGTTCCGGAGAGGCCTCCGCGAGGGCCTTGCGGACCGCGGCCACGTCCCCGCGCAGCCCGTACACCGGGGTGCCCGGCTGCTGGCGCCAGGAGTCGTCGATGCCGCCCGCGTCGACCGTGTCGAAGCCGAGCTCGTCGATCAGGGCCCGGACCCTGGCCTTGGCCGGCTCGTCGTCGCCGGCGACCGGGAGGGCCATGCGGCCGGGATCGCCCGCCGGGCGGGGGCGGTCCAGGATGTCCTGGGCGAAGGTGCCGTTGAAGGCCTTGATCACCGGGCGGCCCAGGTGGCGTTCGGTCCAGCGGCTCTCGGTGAGGCCCTCGTCCTCGATGCCGGCGATCCGGCCGTCGCGCTGCTGCGGGTAGTAGTTGCCGGTGTCGATCACCGCGGCGCCCTCGGCCGCGCCGGCAAGCAGGCCGGCGGGCAGGTCCGGTACGGCCTTCAGGGGAACGGTGACGACGACGACCTCGGCACCCTCGGCCGCCTCTTCGGCGCGGACCGCGGTGGCGCCGGTCTCCTCGGCCAGTTCCTTGAGCGTCTCGGGTCCGCGGGAGTTGGCCACGAGGACGTCGTGACCGAGGGCGGTGAGCCGCCGGGTGAGGTTGCCGCCGATGTTGCCCGCGCCGATGATGCCGATCTTCATGACATGCCCTCCGGGTATCGATGCACACGCATACGTCCGACCGGCGTCAACTCCGGCGGGGCGGGGGTGTATTCCGCGGCCCCGGCAATCGGGTGAGGGGGCCGGAACAGCGCGGAGGGGGTGCCCCTCCCGCTGCTCGCGGGACGGGCACCCCCTCCGGGGCACGCCAGGGTTCCGGCGGACCGGGACTACTTGTTCAGGTAGGCCCAGAACTCGTCGAACGACAGGACCTTGTCGCCGTTCAGGTCGCGGGTGCCGATGATGCTCTCGGCCACCGTCTCGGTGACGTTCCAGTCACCACCCTGCGCCAGGGCGGACTTGAACTCGGCCGCGGTGATGAACCCGTCACCGTCCGCGTCGATCCGCTGGAACTCCTTGCGTGCTTCTTCGATGTCCGCCACCGATCCGCCCCTTTTGGTCGTGTTTCTCGTGCCGTGCTGGCGTACTGACGCAGGTCAGATTAACGGCCCGGCCGGACGCGCAGTGCCTCGGCCACCCACCCGGGCTCCGCGCCTGCGAGTCTGGGCCGTCCAGTGGGCCGAGACCGAAGGAGCGGGCCTTGGAGACCTTGCGGGACATTCTCGACGCGGCGGCGCGCGGCGCCTTCCCGCCGGCGGACGGCCGGACGACGGTCGTACCGCAGCCCTCGGAGCGGGACGCAGGGGTGATCGCGTTCACCGGGCACTCGGTCGTGTTCACCGACGAGGACCCTCGCTGGGTGCGCGGGACGCTGCGCGCGGCCGAGTGCGGGAGCGACGCCCTGGCCGCAGCGATGAGCCCCCGTTTCCTGACCGCGCTGCTGGACCGGACGGGCCGCCTCACCGACACCGTGGACGTCCTGCTGGTGGGTGCCCCGCTGTCGGGGACTCCCGGGATCCCCCTGCGCGCGCTCGACGACCCGGCCCACCCCCGGGTGCGTAGCTCGCGCCGGCGTCGCGACGCGGTCCGGGTGTGGACCGCGGACGGCGGGCTGCTGGTGCTGGGGCGAGGGGTCGCGGGCCGGCTGGAGGTGGCCGTGGAGGTGGCGGAGGAGCACCGGCACCGGGGGCTGGGGCGGGCGCTGGTGACGGCGGCCCGGCAGTTGGCCGGGGAGCCGGTGTGGGCCCAGGTGGCGGCGGGGAACGCCCGCAGCATGCGGGCGTTCCAGGCGTCCGGGTACCGGCCGGTGGGCTCGGAGGCGCTGCTGCGGCCGGGTCAGCGGAAGATGCCGGTGTGCCCGAGCGAGTAGCGGCCCGGCTGGGGGTAGACGGCGAGGCCGTGCGGGCCGCTGCCGACCTTGATGCGGGCGAGTTCCGCGCCGGTGCTGGTGTCGATGGCGTAGACCTCGGCGTTGTAGCGGCCGGACAGCCACAGGACCTTGCCGTCGGCGGAGACCCCGCCCATGTCGGGGCTGCCGCCGCCGGGCAGGCGCCACTTCTTGGTGAGGCGGTTGCGGGTGAAGTCGAAGAGGGAGATCGTGCCCTCGCCGCGGTTGGAGATGTACATCTCGCGGGAGTCCCGGCTGACGTACAGGCCGTGGGTGCCCTTGCCGGTGGCGAGGAACCGGGGCCTGGTGAACTTGTCGCCGTCGAGGATCCACAGGCCGTTGGCCATCATGTCGGCGATGTAGAACAGCTTGCCGTCCGGGGAGATCTTCACGTCCTGCGGCATCGCGCCCTGGAACGGCAGTTTCTCCTGCGCGACCACCTTCATGGCCGCGGTGTCGACCTTGAGGATCTCGCCGCTGAACTCGCAGGAGACGATGAAGTAGCGGCCGTCGACCGAGAAGTCGGCGTGGTTGACGCCGTAGCAGCTGACCGGGACGGCCTTGACGACCTTCATCGTGTGGGCGTCGCGGAAGACGAGTTCGCGGTCCATGGAGGCCATGACGACGGCGTACTTGCCGTCGGGGGTGAAGTAGAGGTTGTACGGGTCGTGCACCTCGACCGGCTTGCCCGCCCGGCCGGTGCGCGGGTCGATGGGGGTGAGGCTGTTGCCGAGGTCGTTGTTGACCCAGAGGGTCTTCAGGTCCCAGGACGGTACGACGTGCTGGGGCTGGTGCCCGACGGGGATGGTCTCGATCACCCGGTAGGTCTTCGGGTCGATGACGGTGACCGTGTCGGACTGGGTGTTGGGGACGTACACCCGGGAGGGGAAGTCCTTGACCACGGGCGAGAGCCGGTTCGGCCGGTCGGCGGCGTAGACGTCGGTCGGGTCCTCCACCGGCGGCATGCCGGGCAGTACGTTCACCTGGGGCTGCTTGGCCCGCGGCTGGACCGGCGCCTTGCTGGCGGGGGCCGCGTTCTCGGGGGGCTCCTGCCCGCCGCCGCACGCCGAGAGCAGCGTCAGGGCGGTGAGGGCGGCGCCGGCGGCCAGCAGGCGGGCGGCTTTCGTGGTTCTCATCAGCTCAGCAGCTCCGTGGTGGTGACCGCGCGCAGTCCGCGGCGGTCGAGTTCGTGGAGGACGTCGGGCAGGGCGGCGACCGTGTCCGGATAGCCGAAGTGCAGGCTCACCACGGACCCGTTGGTCACGTCGGCGAGGACCTTGCGGGTGACGGCGGCGGCGCCGGGGCGGGTGTAGTCGAGCGAGTCGACGTCGTACGACAGCACGTGCGGGTAGCCGGCGGCGCGGGCCAGCCCGGCGACGAGCGGTGAGGCGGTGGGCGCGCGCGAGGGGCGGAACCAGGTGCCGATGGAGCCGGTGAGCCGCCGGAGCCGGTCGGCGCAGTCGGTGATCTCCTTGCGCGCCGACGCCTGTGACATGGCGTTGACGGAGACGTGGCGCTGGGTGTGGTTGCCGAGGTCGTGGCCGCCGTCGAGGATGCGGCGGGCGACGTCCGGGTGCTCGTCCAGCCAGGTGCCGACGGCGAGCACGGTGAGGCGGGCGCCGCGCTTCTCGGCTGTGCTCAGCAGGGAGTGGGCGAGGGCGGGGTCGCCCTGGCCGTGGAAGGTGAGGGCGACCTGGGGGCGGGTGCGCGGGCCGTGGGTGATCTGGGCCGGCTGTCCGGGGTAGGCCCGGGGTGCGGGCGCAGTCCGGGCGGTGGCCGCCGGCCGGCCGGACACGGAGGCGTCGGGCGGGGACAGGGGGGTGGACGCGTCGGCCGGCGTGGTGGCCTGGGCGGCCCGTCCGGAGCCGCAGCCGGCGGCCAGCGTGCCGCCGGTGACGAGCCCGGCGCCCGCGCGCAGCACCTCGCGTCGGTTGGTCGTGGTCACCCGCACCATTTAAGGGGTGAAGAGTAAGAAAACCGCCGATTAGCCGGTTCGGGGTGTTATCGGGTCGCGGGGTGCGTACGCGACGCGGGCATGATCCAAACGGCAGGCCCTAGCGGTCGGCGACCCGCATCTCGAACCAGGTGGTCTTGCCGCGCGGCAGCAGGTCCACGCCCCACCGGTCGGAGAGTTTGTCGACGAGGAACAGTCCGCGGCCGCTGACGTCCATCTCCTGAACGGGCATCAGGCAGGGCAGCCCGCGGGAGGGATCGCGGACCTCCACGCGGATCCAGCCGGGGCGGCGGCGCATGCGCAGACCGAAGACGCGTGCACCGGTGTGCCGTACGGCGTTGCCGACGAGTTCCGACACGAGCAGGACGGCGTCCTCGGTGAGCTTCGGGGTCAGCCGCCAGGTGCGCAGGACGACGACCTGGGCGAGCCGGCGGGCGGTGGCGGCGGACTCCGGGCGGGACGGCAGCGGTACTTCCGCCTCCGTCGGGTTGCCGAACAGTTCGAGCGCCTTGAGCGCCTGTTCGTCCTCGACCGCAGGCGACCATCGTGCCGCGGCCGCACGGCTGTGTCCCCGCGGCTGTTCGATGCCCTCCAGCCCCGCCATGCCCCCATGATGGCCGCCCGGAGCCGTCTTGGGGGCCGTTCCGGAGGAATACGCCCCCCGTACGCCCCTGCCGTGCGCTCGGCGAGCGGCATATGCCGAGGGCATGCCGACATCCGGTACATCCCGGTTGACCTGCGACGACGGGCCACTTGCGGGCAATCGCCGGAACGCCCCGACAAGACAGGCTTAAGGTTGCCTTAAGGCTTCCATAAACCGCCCCATCGGGGGACCCGGGTAAGACGCCGTGTCAATTGCAAGGGTTCCGGGACGAGTTACGGAGAAGTTCACCCCGTGGGCGTCACAGGAACTTGGCCTTGCCCGGCCCTTCCTCGACGAAGCTGCGCATGCCCCGCTCGCGGTCCTCGGTGGCGAACAGACCCGCGAACCAGTTCCGTTCGACGGCGAGGCCGGTGTCGAGGTCGGTCTCCAGGCCGGTGTCGACGGACTCCTTGGCGGCGCGCAGCGCGATCGCCGGACCCTGGGCGAGCTTCGCGGCCCAGGCGTGCGCCTGCTCGTACACCTCGGCGGCCGGCACGACACGGTCGACCAGGCCGATCGTGAGGGCCTCGTCCGCCTTGACCTGACGGCCCGTGAAAATGAGGTCCTTGGCCCTGGACGGTCCGACCAGCCGGGGCAGCCGCTGGGTGCCGCCGGCGCCCGGGATCAGGCCGAGCAGGATCTCGGGCTGGCCGAGCTTGGCGTTGTCGGCGGCGATGCGGTAGTCGGCGCACAGGGCGAGCTCGCAGCCGCCGCCGAGCGCGTACCCGGTGATCGCCGCGACGACCGGCTTGGGGATGCGGGCCACGGCGGTGAAGGAGTCCTGCAGGGCGCGGGCACGCCGGACCATCCCGGCGTGGTCCATGTTCTGCATCTCCTTGATGTCCGCGCCCGCCGCGAACACCCGCTCGCCGCCGTAGATCACCACGGCGCGCACGTCGTCGCGGCGCGTGGCCTCCTCGGCGAGTTCCTTCAGCCGGTCCTGCGTGGCGATGTCCAGCGCGTTCATCGGGGGCCGGTCCAGGCGCAGGGTTCCGACGCCTTCGGCGACTTCGAGAGAGACGGTCATGGTGAGCAGGTTAACGGGGACTAACGGGAACGGGCCCGGTGCCGTTCCTCACAGCACCGGGCCCGTTCGTCGGGCGGGGTTCACTTCTTCCAGTCGGCCCAGGACATGTTCCAGCCGTTGAGGCCGTTGGCCGGGTCCACCGTGCGGTCGTGGGACTTCTTCACCACCACCACGTCGCCGACGATGGAGTGGTTGAAGAACCACGCCGCCGGGACGCCCTTGTCGTAGCCGCCGCGCACGTCGCGCAGGCCCACGCACCCGTGGCTGGCGTTGTAGTTGCCGAAGGCGCCGCCGCCCCAGTAGTTGCCGTGGATGAAGGTGCCGGAGGTGGTGAGGCGGATGGCGTGCGGCACGTCCTTGATGTCGTACTCGCCGCCGTAGCCGACGGTCTCGCCGTTCATCCGGGTGACGGCGAGCTTCTCGCTCATGACCATCTGGCCGTTCCAGGTCTCGTAGCCGGGCTTGCCCGTGGTGACCGGGATGGTCTTGATGACCTTGCCGTCCTGGGTGACCTTCATCGTGTGCTTCTTCGCGTCCACGACGGAGACCTGGTTGCGGCCGATGGTGAACTTCACGGTCTTGTGCTGTTCGCCGTAGACGCCGTCGCGGCCCTCGACGCCGTCCAGGTCGAGGTCGACGGTGACCTTGGTGCCGGACTTCCAGTAGTTCTCGGGACGGAAGTCCAGGCGGTCGTTGCCGAACCAGTGGCCCTCGACGTCGACGGCCGGCTCGGTCTTGATGCGGATCGCCTTCTCCACGGCGTCCGGGCTGGTGATGCCCCGCGTGAAACGTATGGAGAACGGCATGCCCACACCGACGGTGGAACCGTCCTCGGGGGTGAAGTAACCGGTGAAGGTGTTCTTCGGGGTCAGCGTGGTGAAACTGGAGTCCTCGGCGGCCGCGCGGCCCTCGGAGTCCTTCGCGACCGCGTGCACCGTGTACTTGGTGCCGGCGGCCAGATGGGTCGACGGCGTCCACGAGGCGCCGCCGCCGGATATGACGCCGTCGATCTTCGCGCCCTTGGCGTCCTTGACGGTCACCTCGGTCAGCTTGCCCTTGGCGACGGCCACCTTGAGGGCGCCGCTCGTGTCGACGCCCGTGGCACCGGACTTGGGCACGATGCTGACGGCGGCCGTGGACTGCTTGCCCTGCTGGGTCGCGCCCTTGTCCTTGCCGTCCCCCGGCCCCGCCTTGTCGTCACCGCCCCCGCCGCACGCGGCGAGCGTCAGCACGAGAGCGCCGGCCACCATCACCAGTCCCCTACGACCTCGCCGCTCCGCCACCGACGCCCCCGAAACAGGCCGCACGTTCAACTCGCACTCCCCCTCGCCGGACCTGGCCAGGTCCGCTCCCCACCACACTGGTGCGCGCATATTAACCGCCTGGTCATGAGGCGGGTGTCAGGCGTATGTCACCGTTCCGTCGCAACTTCCGCCTGACCCCCTCGCCCCGAACCCGGCCCCTCACCCGGTTACTTCACCGCGCTGCCCGCTTTCCACACCTTCCAGGTCATGTTCCACCCGCCGAGCCCGTTGTCGGGTGAGACGGTTTTGTCCTTGCTGTGCACCACCTCGACGACGTCACCGACGAGACTGCGGTCGAAGAACCAGCCCGCCGGGGTGTCCGAACTGCCGCCCTTGACATCCATCAACCCCACGCAGCCGTGGCTGACGTTGACCTGGCCGGGAGCGTCCGGGGCCCAGTAGTTGCCGTGCAGGAAGGTGCCGGAGTCGGTCAGCTTCATGGCGTGCGGGACGTCGGGGATGTCGTACTCGCCGCCGAAGCCCACCGTCTGGCTGTTCATGCGGGTGACCTCCAGCATGTCCATCACCACCATCTTCCCGTTGTACGTCGGGTGCTTGGGGGCGCCCGCCGTGATCGGGACCGTGGCGAGGAGCTGCCCGTCGCGCCGTACGTCCATGGTGTGCTTGGCGGCGTCGACCAAGGAGACCTGGCTGCGGCCGACGGTGAACGAGAACGTCTTGTCCTGCAGCCCGTAGGCGCCGCGCGCGCCTTCGACGTCCCGCAGGTCCAGGTCGACGGTGACCTCGGTGCCGGGCTTCCAGTAGCGCTCGGGGCGGAAGTCCAGACGGTCCTTGCCGAACCAGTGCGGGCGGATCTCGACGGGGGGCCGCGCGCTGACGTGGACGGCGCGCTCGACGGCGGCACGGTCGGTGATCTCCCGGCTGAAGGCGAGGGAGACGATCATCCCGGTGCCGACCACGGAGCGGTTCTCCGGGGTGACGTAGCCGATGAACCGCTGGTCGGGGACGTAGGTGGTGAAGGTGGTGTGCCGGGCCGAGCGGCGGCCCCGGGAGTCGAGCGCGACCACGTCGACGGTGTACTTGGCGGCGAGCGCCAGCTTGGCCTCCTCGGGCTGCCAGGTCAGGCCGTCGCCGCTGATACGGCCGGGGACCGGGGTGTCCTGCGCGTCCTGCGACCGGACGACGGTCACCTTCTCCAGGCGTCCGCCCGGCACCCGCACCCGCAGCCGGCTGTCGGGCCGTACGGCCTTGCTGCCGTCGTCCGGGGTGACACGGATGACGTCCTCGGGAGCCGGGGGTTTGCCCAGCGATCCGCCGATACCCAGCGGGCCCGAGCCGTCCGCCGAGCAGCCTGCCGTCAGCCCTGTCCACATCACTGCCGCGGCCAGCGCGGCCAGCGCGCGCCGCGCGCGTCCTTGTACGTGCCTCACGCGGGACTCAACGACGGCGCACGCTCCGGGGAAACGTGAGTGCGACCCAAGCATTGGGCAGAACAGAGGGAAGGACGACACGTTGGGGAGCCGCCGCGCCCGCGCCGGAGCCGTCGGGGCGCAGCCGTGTCGGGTGGTCAGGGGTGCCGGCAGGCACGCCCGGCCCCCGGGCACGGCCGACTGCGCCGCCCCGGGGGCGAGCCACTGAAAGAGGGGCCGACAAGGTGACGAGCGCAGCCGAGCAGCGGGCACCGGCCGGGGAGCCGGCCGGGAGCGGGCAACCGGCGGCGGTGAACGGCTCCCGGCGGGCCGTACCGCCCGCACCGGCCGTGTGGCCGGGTGCGCCGACCCCGCTGGGGGCCCGGTTCCGGGTGGGCCCGGACGGGGTCGCGGGCACCAACTTCGCCCTGTGGGCGGCCGGGGCGGAGGCGGTCCGGGTGTGCCTGTTCGACGAGCGGGGCCGGGAGACCCGGATCCCGCTGACCGAACTGACGCACGAGATCTGGCACGGCTTCGTGCCCGGCGTGATGCCCGGACAGCGGTACGGCTACCGGGTGGACGGCCGCTGGGACCCCTGGACCGGCGCCCGCTGGAACCCGGCCAAGCTGCTGCTCGACCCGTACGCCCGGGCGGTGGACGGGGAGTTCCGGCTGCCGCCCGAGGTGTACGGGCACGTCCGGGACTGGCCCGAGCAGCATGTCGCGGACACCGTGCGGGACGAACGGGACTCGGCGCCGTACGTGCCGAAGGGGGTCGTCGTCCACGACGACGACGACTGGTCCGACGACCGCCGCCCCAAGACGCCGTGGGCGGACTCGGTGATCTACGAACTGCATGTGCGCGGCTTCACCGCGCTGCACCCGGACATCCCCGAGGAACTGCGCGGCACCTACGCCGGCCTGGCCCATCCGGCCGCGATCGAGCACCTGGTGCGGCTCGGCGTCACGGCCGTGGAGCTGCTGCCCGTCCACCAGTTCGCGCACGAGGACCACCTGCTGCGCCGGGGCCTGAAGAACTACTGGGGCTACAACTCCATCGGCTACTTCGCCCCGCACGCGGCCTACGCGGCCTCCGGTACGACCGGCCAGCAGGTCGGCGAGTTCAAGCGGATGGTGCGCGCCCTGCACGCGGCCGGTATCGAGGTCATCCTCGACGTGGTCTACAACCACACGGCGGAGGCGGGCGAGCTGGGCCCGACCCTGTCCCTGAAGGGCATCGACAACCGCGGCTACTACCGGCTCCAGGGCGATGCCCGCCGCTACGCCGACTACACCGGCTGCGGCAACACCCTGCACGTCGTCCAGCCCCAGGTCCTGCGCCTGATCACGGACTCGCTGCGCTACTGGGTCACGGAGATGGGCGTCGACGGGTTCCGGTTCGACCTCGCGGCGGCGCTCGCCCGTTCGATGCACGACGTCGACATGCTCTCCCCCTTCCTCGCGGTCATCGCCCAGGACCCGGTGCTGCGCCGGATGAAGCTGATCGCCGAGCCCTGGGACATCGGCTCGGGCGGCTACCAGGTGGGCGCGTTCCCCCCGCTGTGGACGGAGTGGAACGACCGCTACCGCGACGCGGTACGGGACTTCTGGCGGCACGCCCTGCCGGACGTCCGCGAGATGGGCTACCGCCTGTCCGGCTCCAGCGATCTGTACGCGTGGGGCGGCCGCCGCCCGTACGCCTCGGTCAACTTCGTCACCGCGCACGACGGGTTCACCCTGCGCGACCTGGTGTCGTACCAACGCAAGCACAACGAGGCCAACGGCGAGAACAACCGGGACGGCACCGGCGACAACCGCTCCTGGAACTGCGGCACGGAGGGCGAGACCGGCGACGAGCGGGTACGGGCGCTGCGGCGCAGGCAGCTGCGCAACCTCCTGACCACGCTGCTGCTGTCCACCGGGGTGCCCATGCTGGTCGCCGGTGACGAACTGGGCCGCACCCAGCGCGGCAACAACAACGCCTACTGCCAGGACAACGAGATCAGCTGGCTGGACTGGTCGCTGCTGCGGGAACCCGGCTGGCGGGCGCTGTACGAGCTGACCTCGCGGCTGATCGCGCTGCGCCACCGGCACCCGGTGCTGCGCCGCCGCGCATTCTTCTCCGGCCGGGCCCACTCGGCGGACGGGCTGCGGGACCTCGCCTGGTTCACCTCGCGGGGCGCGGAGATGACCGAGGGCGACTGGTACGCGCCCGCGGCCACGCTCGGCATGTACCTCTCCGGGCGGGACATCCCGGGCCGGGACGAACGGGGCGCGCCGGTCGTGGACGACAGCTTCCTCGCGGTACTGCACGCGGGCGACCGGCCGACGGGCTTCGTGCTGCCGGGCCCGCCGTGGGCGGAGCGGTACGAGGTCGTCGTGGACACCTCCCGGGAGGAGCAGACCGAAGCCCCGGGCACGGTCCACACGGCGGGCGTGGAGATCACGGTCCCGGCCCGCGCGGTACTGCTGCTCAAGGTCGCCTGAACTCCTGGGCGCGATGTCACCGCGGGCCCTCCGGACCCGTCCGTACGGCTGTGCGGGACACTCCCCGAGCCTGTGCGCGGGCTGTGCGTGACGCGGATCACGCCGACCGGGTGCAGCACTCGGGGGGGGTCCAGGGCCTTTCCCCTGGTGTAGACAGCCGGCGAGGACGGGGACCGTGGGGATGGAGCAGACGAGGGCCGGTGAGTACGACGCGTTCGTGGCGGCCCGCTGGTCGGTGCTGTTCCATCTGGCCCGTCTGCTCACCGGCGGGGACCGGCACCGGGCCGAGGACCTGTTGCAGGAGTCCCTGGTGAAGCTGTGGTTCGTCTGGCCGAAGGTCGCCGACGAGGCACCGGAGGCGTACGTCCGCAAGGTGCTGGCCCGGGCCGCGGCCCGCTCCGCCCGGCGGCGCTGGTGGGGCGAACGCCCCGTGGACGAGCTGCCCGAGGTGGCGGCGGCCGGCGACGTGTCGGCGACCGTGGCGGAGCGTTCCCGGCTGGAGGCGGCGCTCGCGCAGCTGACACCGCAGCAGCGCGCCGCCGTGGTGCTGCGCTACTACCAGGACCTGCCGGACCGGCAGGTCGCGGAGGTGCTGGGCTGCCCGGTGGGCACGGCCCGGTCCCACGCCGCGCGCGGGGTGGCCCGGCTGCGCCGGCTCCTGGCCGACGTCATCGAGCCGGTGGGGTGAGGGAGAGACCCATGGACCGCATGGAGCACCTGGACGGCACGGACCGCGCAGATCACCGGGACCGCGAGGGACACCGGCGCCTCGGCGAGCACGGCGACGGGCCGGCGCACGAGGACCACCACGACCACTTCGAGCGGCAGCTGAGCCGGCTGATGCACTCCGGCCGGGAGCAGGCGTCCTTCGACGTCCGGCACCGGGAACGGTTGCGGGCGGGCGTCCGGACGCGCCGACGGGTGCGGGCCGTACGCCGGGCGGCCGGTTCCGTCCTGGCGGTGGCCGGGCTGGGACTGGGCCTGTTCCTGTGGCCGCACGGCCACACCGACGACCGGCCCAGCGCGCCGCAACCCCGGCCGCTGACGGAGCCGAGCACGACGACCTCGTCGACCCCGACGCCGAGCGCGACCCCGTCCGCACCGGCGACGTCGGAGCTCCCGACGCCCAACGGCGACCCGACCACCTCCGAGCCCCCGATCAGCGGCGGGAGTTCGGTCACCAGCACCGTGCAGCCGCCGCCCGATACGGCGACCGCCACGGCGACGGCCACGCCCGGGGACGACGGCACCACACCGCCGGCCACGGCGCCGGAGACCACTCCGGCCGGCCCGAACGGTTAGCCCGCCACCGTCCTGCCGCTCCCCCGCGTGCCCGCGGCACGCCCGACGACCGACGACACCGAGGGACTCACGTGACAGACATCCGACCGGGCCGGCCACCCGTCGCGGCCCCCGTGCCCCGGCGCGCGCCCCTGCCGGCGCACCACGAGGAGCCCGTCCTGGACGTGGCCGTGCCGGTGTTCAACGAGGAGAAGGACCTGGAGCCGAACGTCCGCCGGCTGCACGCGCATTTGCGGGACACCTTCCCCTACCCGTTCCGGATCACCGTCGCGGACAACGCGAGCACCGACCGCACCCCGCTGATCGCCGCACGGCTCGCCGAGGAGCTGCCCGAGGTGGCCGCGCTCCGGCTGCCCGAGAAGGGACGCGGCCGGGCGCTGCGCGCAGCCTGGTCGGGTTCGCGCGCCCCGGTGCTGGCCTACCTGGACGTGGACCTGTCGACCGGGCTCGCCGCGCTGCTGCCGCTGGTCGCCCCGCTCATATCCGGCCACTCCGACCTGGCCATCGGCACCCGGCTCGCCCCCGGCGCCCGGGTGGTGCGCGGGGCCAGGCGGGAGGTCATATCCCGCTGCTACAACGTGCTGCTGCGCTGCACGCTCGCCGTCGGCTTCTCCGACGCGCAGTGCGGGTTCAAGGCGGTGCGCCGCGAGGCCGCCGAGCGGCTGCTGCCACTGGTGCGGGACGGGGAGTGGTTCTTCGACACCGAGCTGCTGGTGCTGGCCGAGCGGGCGGGCCTCAGGATCCACGAGGTCCCGGTGGACTGGGTCGACGACCCCGACAGCAGCGTGGACGTCCTCGCGACCGCGCTGGCGGACCTGCGCGGGATCGCGCGGATGCGGCGCGCGCTCGGCCGCCGCCGGCCGCGTACCGTGGCGGTGCCCCGGTGACCGCGACCCTGCCCCGCACCCTGGCCTCCGCCCCCCGGCCCGAGCCCGGTGACCGGCTGAGGGCCGCCGTCCGCCGGCACGGCCCGGTCCTCGCCCTGTTCGGCGCGCTCAAACTGGCCGGTTTCTGCTCCTTCATGTACCTGCTGTCGTCCGCCGGGGACTACCGCACCAAGCACCCCCGGTTCGGCGGCGGCGCGCACGCCTGGGACGTGCTCGCGACCTGGGACGGCTGGTGGTACCAGCAGATCGCCCTGCACGGTTACGACCCGAGACTCGTCCCGGTACCCGGCGCCACCGGCCTGATCACGCTGGAGGGCAACTCGGCGGCGTTCTTCCCGCTCTATCCGGCGCTGATCCGGATGACCTCAGCGGTCACCGGGCTCGGCTCGTACGGCGCCGGCCTGCTGGTCTCGATCGTGGCGTCCTTCACCGCCGCCCTCGGCATCTACGCCGTCGCCGAGCGCCTCGGCGGCCGGCGGGCCGGGCTCGCCGCGGCCGGGCTGTGGGCGGTGTGGCCGGGCTCGGGCGTGGAGTGGGCGGTCTACTCCGACTCCCTGTACGTGGCCCTGGCCGCCTGGGCCTGCTACGCCGTCCTGACCCGCAGCTGGCTCACGGCCGGGCTGCTCACCTTCGCGGCCGGCCTCAACCGGCCCACGGCCGCCGCGCTGATCGCCGCGCTGGCCGTCGCCGCGCTGCTGTCCCTGCGCCGCCGGGAGGACAGCGCCCTGCGCCCGCTGGTCGCCCTCGCACTGGCACCGCTCGGGCTGCTCGGCTATCTGCTCTGGGTCGGCGACCGCATGGGCGACCTGGGCGGCTACTTCACACTCCAGTCGGGTGCCTGGGCGCACAGCTTCGACTACGGCAAGCAGACCTGGGACGTACTGACGTCCGTACCGGTGGGCAAGTTCGACTACCTCTTCGCCTACCCCTTCGCGGACGTCATCTCGGTCGCCGTCATCCTGCTCGCCTGCGCGCTGCTGCCGTTGCTGGTGCGGCTGCGCCCGCCGGCGGTGCTGGTCGTGTACACCGTCCTCACGCTCGCCCTGGTGCTCGGCAGCCAGCAGATCGTCGCCAACATCTCCCGCTACCTGCTGCCCTGCTTCCCGCTGTTCCTGCCGCTGGCGTTCGGCTTGCGACGGCTGAGCCTGCCCCTGCAGTGCACCCTCCTCGGCATCGCGGCCGTCGCCTCCGGCTCGTACGCGGGTTACGCCCTGTTCGAGCTCGGGGTGCCGTGATCCGGCCCGGCTCGCGCCGGGCCGGATCCGTGGGTCAGGCCAGGCTGTCCCGCCAGGCCCGGTGCAGGTCGGCGAATCTGCCCGTGCCGGCGATCAGCTCGTCGGGGTGGCCGTCCTCGACGATCCGGCCGTGCTCCATCACGAGCACCCGGTCCGCGATCTCCACGGTGGACAGCCGGTGCGCGATCACCACGGCGGTACGTCCCTTCAGCACCGTCGACATCGCCCGCTGCACGGCCCGTTCGCCCGGGATGTCCAGGGAGCTGGTCGCCTCGTCCAGGATCAGCACGGCCGGGTCGGCGAGCAGCGCGCGGGCGAACGCCACGAGCTGACGCTGACCGGCCGAGATCCGCCCGCCGCGCTTGCGGACGTCGGTGTCGTAGCCGTCGGGCAGCGCGCTGATGAACTCGTGCGCGCCGATCGCCTTCGCGGCCCGCTCGATCTCCTCCCGGTCGGCGTCGGGACGGCCGATCGCGATGTTGTCCGCCACCGTGCCGGAGAACAGGAACGCCTCCTGCGTCACCATCACCACTCCGCGCCGCAGCTCGGGCACGGGCAGCTCGCGCAGGTCGACCCCGTCCAGCAGCACGCGTCCCTCGGAGGGGTCGTAGAACCGGGCGAGGAGCTTGGCCAGGGTGGACTTGCCGGCGCCGGTGGTGCCGACGACGGCGACGGTCTGCCCGGCCGGCAGGGTCAGGTCGAAGCGGGACAGCACCTCGCCGCCGGTGCGGTAGGCGAAGCGGACGCCGTCGAAGACCACGTCGCGCCCGGGGAACCCGGCCTTCGCCGCGGGCAGTTCGCGGGGTGCCGACGGCTCCGGCACCGACGGGGTCTGCGCCAGCAGCCCGGCGATCTTCTCCAGGGAGGCGGCGGCCGACTGGTAGGAGTTCAGGAACATCCCGAGCCGGTCGATCGGGTCGTACAGCCGGCGCAGGTACAGCACCGCCGCCGCCAGCACGCCCAGTTCCAGCGAGCCGGACGCCACCCGGTAGGCGCCCCACAGCACGATCCCCGCGACCGCCGTGTTGGCGACCAGACGCGAGCCGACCACATAGCGGGCCATCTCCAGCAGCGAGTCGCCGTTCGTCCGCTCGTGCCGCTCGTTGAGGACGGCGAACTCGCCCTCGTTGGCGGCCTCCCGACGGAACGCGCGCACCGGCCGGATGCCGTTCATCGTCTCCACGAACTTGACGATGACCGCGGCGATCGCCGTGGAGCGTGCCCGGAACACCCGTCCCGCGCGCCGCTGGTAGAGCCGGACCAGCAGGTACAGCGGCACGAAGGAGGCCACCGCGACCGCGCCCAGGCCGAGGTCGAGCCACAGCAGCATCGCCGAGATGTAGACGAAGGACAGCACGACGGTCACCAGCTCCTGGAGACCCTCCTCGAGGAGTTCCCGCAGCGACTCGACGTCCGTGGTGGAGCGGGAGATCAGCCGGCCCGAGGTGTACCGCTCGTGGAAGTCGACGCTCAGCGCCTGCGCGTGCCGGAAGATCCGGCCGCGCAGGTCGAGCAGGACGTCCTGGCTGACCCGGGCGGAGGTCTCGATGAACGCGAACTGGAGCACGCCGGAGGCGACGGCGCACAGCAGATAGCCGGCACCGACCGCGAGCAGCGGACCGTGCCGGTGGTCCCGGAACGCGGGGACGGCGTTGTCGATGGCGTACGCCACCAGCAGCGGGCCCGTCTGCACGGCGGCCTGCTGGAGCAGCAGCAGGAGGGTGGTGAGGGCCGCGCGGGCCTTCATCGGTGCGAGCAGGGAGCGCAGCAGCGCGGAGGTGGCGCCGGGCGGGGCGGGCAGGACGTCCCGGTCGAAGGGGTCGCCGGTGTTCTGCGGGCGGGGATGTTCGTCGTCCTCGGCGACGGTGGGGGTGGAGGCGGTCGTGGTCAACGGGTGTCCTCCTGTTCCTCGGATTCCCCGGACATCAGACGGGCGTACTCGGCGTTGTCGCGGAGCAGTTCGTGGTGGGTGCCGACGGCGGCGATCCGGCCGTCCGAGAGCAGGGCGACCCGGTCGGCGAGCAGCACCGTGGACGGCCGGTGGGCCACGATCAGGGCGGTGGTGTCGGAGAGGACCTGGCGCAGTGCCGCCTCCACGGCGGCCTCGGTGTGCACGTCCAGGGCGGACAGCGGGTCGTCCAGCACGAGGAACTCCGGCCGGCCGACCACCGCCCGGGCCAGCGCGAGCCGCTGCCGCTGGCCGCCGGAGAGGCTGAGGCCCTGTTCGCCGACGCGGGTGCCGGTGCCGTCCGGCAGGTCGTGCGCGAACTCGGCCTGGGCCACGGCGAGGGCCCGGTCGAGTTCCTTCTGCCCGGCGCCGTCCGCCGCGCCCATGAGGACGTTCTCACCGACGGTCGTGGAGAACAGCGTGGGTTCCTCGAAGGCCACGGCCACCCGGGCGCGCAGTTCCTCGCGGGGCATCGCGGTGATGTCGACGCCGTCGAGGGTGATGCTGCCGGAGGTGACGTCGTGCAGGCGTGGCACGAGGGCGGTGAGCGTCGTCTTGCCGCTGCCGGTGGCCCCGACGAGGGCCATGGACTCGCCGGGCCGGATGTGCAGGTCGATGCCGGTGAGCAGGGGCGGGGAGCCGGGGGGTGCGTCGGGGTAGCGGAACCGCACGTCCTCGAAGCGCAGACCGCGCGCGGCCGCCGGACGCGCCTCCCCCGGCGCGGTGGCGCCCCGCGCTGCCGGGCCGGGCGCCTCGCCGCCGGCCGGGCCGTCCTCCGGCGTCTCGTCCAGCACCTCGAAGTACCGCTCGGTCGCTGTCGCCGCCTCCTGGCTCATGGCGAGCAGGAACCCGATCGAGTCCACCGGCCACCGCAGCGCGAGCGCCGTGCTGAGGAAGGCGACCAGCGTGCCCGCCGACAGGTCCCCGTCGGCCACCTGCACGGCGCCGAGGACCAGGGCCGCCCCGATCGCCACCTCGGGCAGGGTGACGATGACCCCCCAGATGGTGGCGAGCAGCCGTGCCTTGCGCAGTTCGGTGCCGCGCAGGGTGACCGCCAGATCGCGGAACGCCCGCGCCTGGCTGCGGTGGTGGCCGAAGCCCTTGATGATGCGGATGCCGAGCACGCTCTCCTCGACCACCGTGGTCAGGTCGCCGACCTGGTCCTGGGCGCGCCGGGCCACCTCCGCGTAGCGTCGCTCGAAGATCACGCAGGTCCACATGACGGGGACCGCGGGCACGAGGACGACCAGGCCCAGCGTCCAGTCCTGCACCAGCATGATCACCACGCCGACGAGGATCGTGACGCTGTTGACCAGCAGGAAGGTCAGCGGGAAGGCCAGGAACATCCGCACCAGCATCAGGTCGGTCGTACCCCGGGAGAGCAGCTGGCCGGACGCCCAGCGGTCGTGGAAGGCGACCGGCAGGCGTTGGAGGTGCCGGTAGAGACCGGCCCGCATCTCCGCCTCGACGTGCGACAGCGGGCGGGCCACCAGCCAGCGCCGTATCCCGAACAGGACCGCCTCGGCGACACCGAGCAGGAGGAGGCAGAGGGCCCCGAGCCAGACCCCGGCCGGATCCCGTCCGGCGACCGGTCCGTCGACCATCCACTTCAGGACGAGCGGGATCACCAGCCCGGTGCAGGAGGCGACGACCGCGACGAAAGCGGCCGTGAACAGCCGGGCGCGGACGGGCCGGACGTAGGGCCACAGCCGCGCCAGGGTGCGTACGGCGGAACGGTCCTCGGTGGTTGCACGTGTCGTGGGCATCACCGCGAGCCTACGGACCGGCGCTGACAACGCCCACTGAGTTTCGGCCGGACCCGGCTCCGCCGTTGGTCCTACGACCTGCGCGTTCGCGAGCCCGTGCGCGCTGCCGCGGGAGCCGGCCGCTCACCCGGGTGGCGCTCTTTATTCCATGGAGCCGCGTCCCCCACCCCGGATAGGTTCGACGTTTGCGGCCGGGCCCCGCTCCCGGCGCGGCCGAGCGGATCGGGGGACGGATGATCGACGTCTACGAGGACCCGGGCAGGCCCGACACCCGGGGCGGCTGGCGCTATCTGTGGTGGCTGGTGCTGCGCCAGCCGGGCCGGTCCGTGGCCGGGGCGCTGCTGGGCAGTACGTGGATGGTGCTGCTGGCGGCGCAGCCGTACATGATGGCGCGGGCCGTGGACGACGGTCTGGTGCCGGGGCGGCCGGGGGTGCTGGCCGGCTGGACCGGGGCGATGTTCGTGGTCGGGGCGGTGAACGCCTGGCTGAGCATCATGCGGCACCGCACGATGACGCGGGTGCGGATGGACGCCAACTTCCGCACGGTGAAGGTGGTCGTGGACCACGTCGTACGGCTCGGGGCCGCGCTGCCGCGCCGGGCCGGGGCCGGCGAGGTGGTGACGATCGGGGTGGGCGACGTGCAGACCCTGGCGCAGGCGCTGACCGTGGTCGGGCCGGGTGTCGGCTCGGTCGTGGTGTACGCGGTGGTGGCCGGCCTGCTGCTGGCCGTCTCCGTCCCGCTCGCCGCCGTGGTGCTGCTCGGGGTGCCGGTGATCGCGTTGCTCACCGGGCCGCTGACGCGGCGTCTGCAGGGCGCGGAGAGTGAGTACCGGGAGCGGCAGGGGGTGCTCACCGCGCGGATCGGTGACCTCGCGGGCGGCCTCCGCGTCCTCAACGGTCTGGGCGGGAAGGGCCTGTTCGCGGACGCCTTCCGGCGTGATTCGCAGCGGCTGCGGGCGCAGGGCTACCGGGTGGGCGCGGTGGCCAGCTGGGTGCAGGCGCTCGGCATGGGCCTGCCCACCCTCTTCCTGGCGGTGGTGACCTGGCTCGCCGCCCGGCTGGCGGCCCGGGGCGCCATCACCGTCGGCGAGCTGGTGTCGGTGTACGGCTATGTGGCGGTGCTGATCGGGCCCGTGGCGTTCTTCGTCATGATGGCCTACGAGCTGAACCGGGGCGTGGTGGCGGCGCGCAGGGTGGTACGGCTGCTGCGGCTGGAGCCGGAGCCCGACACCGGCCGCCGGGCGGCTCCCGACGGACCGGCCGAGCTGCACGACCCAGCGTCCGGGGTGCGGGTGGTGCCGGGCCGGCTGACCGCGGTCGCCGCCGCCCGGCCCGCCGAGGCGGCCGCCCTGGTCGACCGGCTCGGCCGGTACGGGCCGACCGACGCCACCTGGGGCGGGGTACGGCTCGACGAGGTCCCGCTGGACGCGGTGCGCGGGCGGATCCTGGTCGCCGACAACGAGGCCGACCTGTTCGCGGGGCCGCTACGGGACGTGGTGGCGGCCGAGCGCCCGGCCGGCGACGCGGCCCTCGCCCGGGCGCTGTACGCGGCCGCCGCCGAGGACGTCGTGCGCGGCCTGCCCGAGGGGCCCGACTCGCCGGTGGCCGGGCAGGGCCGCAGCCTCTCGGGCGGTCAGCGGCAGCGGCTCCGGCTGGTACGGGCACTGCTGGCCGATCCCGAGGTGCTGCTCGCCGTGGAGCCGACCTCGGCCCTGGACGCGCACACGGAGGCGACGGTCGCCGGACGGCTGGGTGCGGCGCGGGAGGGCCGTACGACGGTGGTGACGTCCACCTCCCCGCTGGTGCTGGACCGTGCGGACACCGTCGTGTTCCTCGTCGACGGCAAGGTGGCGGCGACCGGCCCGCACCGGCGGCTGCTGGACCGGGAGGCGGGCTACCGGGCACTGGTGGCGCGGGACGCCGGGAACCCCCCGGACGCGGGGGACACCGGAGAGACGGACGAGGTGGCGGAGACGGTGGGCACGGTGGGCACGGACGCCGAGGGGGCTGTGCGATGACCGCGGGTGAGCAACTGCTGCCGGTCGCGGACCGGGCCCGGGTGCGGCGGGCCACGCTGCGGCTGGTGCGGGCGGACGGCCGGGCGTTCGCCGCGGCGCTGCTGCTGAACGCGCTCGCGGCGGGCGCCGGACTGGTCGGGCCCTGGCTGGTCGGGCGGATCATCGACGAGGTGCGGGCCGGGCACGGCGTCGACGCGGTGGACCGGCCCGCTCTGTGGATCCTGCTGTGTTCGGTGGCGCAGCTGCTGCTGGCCCGCTGGGCGCGGTACGTGGGCCACCGCTTCGGCGAGCGGACGCTGGCCCGGGTGCGCGAGGAGTACGTCGAGCGGGTGCTGGCGCTGCCCGCGTCCGTGGTGGAGCGGGCCGGCACCGGCGACCTGACGGCCCGCGGCACGGCGGACGTGGCGACCGTCGGCACCACGTTGCGGGACGTCGGCCCGGATCTGCTGGTCAACGGTGTGCAGGCGCTGTTCGTGCTCGGCGCGGTGTTCGCGCTCGATCCGCTGCTCGGGTTGTTCGGGCTGCTCGGCCTGACCCCGATCACGCTGGCGCTGCGCTGGTATCTGCGGCGGGCCCGGGACGGGTATCTCGCCGAGGGCGCGGCGACGTCGGAGATCGCGGAGATCGTCGCCTCGACGGCGGCCGGGGCCCGGACCGTGGAGGCGTTCCGGCTCCGGCGGCGCCGGACCGCGGCGAGCCGGGACGCGCTGGAGACGTCCCGTCGGACCCGCTTCCGCACGCTGTTCCTGCGGACGGTGTTCTTCCCCGCGGTCGAGGTGACGTACACGGTCCCGGTGGCGGGTGTGCTGCTGTTCGGCGGGTGGCTGCACGCGCGGGGCGGGGTGGGGGTCGGCGCGGTGGTGGCGGCGGCGCTGTACCTGCGGCAGTTCACCGAGCCGCTGGACCAGATCCTGATGCGGGTGGAGCAACTCCAGAGCAGCGGTGCGTCGTTCGCGCGGGTGGAGGGTCTGGCGCAGGCGCCGCGCGGGGACGCGGGGGGCGGGTCCCCGGTGCCGGCGGACGACCGGATCGACGTGCGCGGGGTGCGGTACGCGTACGAGCGCGGGAGCGAGGTGCTGCGCGGGGTGGACCTGACGGTGCGGCCCGGGGAGCGGCTGGCGGTGGTGGGCCCGTCGGGAGCCGGGAAGACCACGCTCAGCCGGCTGCTCGCGGGCATCGACCGGCCGGGGAGCGGCACGGTGACGGTGGGCGGGGTGCCGGTCGCCGAGCTGGAGCCGGAAGTGCTGCGCCGCCAGGTGGTCCTGGTCACCCAGGAGCACCACGTGTTCCTCGGCACGGTCCGCGAGAACCTGCTGATCGCCGAACCGGACGCCACCGACGCCGACTTGTGGGCCGCGCTCGGGGCGGTGGGCGCGGAGGACTGGGTGCGCGCCCTGCCGGACGGCCTCGGCACCCGGCTCGGCGCGGGCGGCTGCCGCACCGACGGCTCCCAGGCGCAGCAACTCGCCCTGGCCCGGGTGGTGCTGGCCGACCCGCACACCCTGATCCTGGACGAGGCGACGGCCCTGCTGGACCCTGCCACGGCCCGCCACACCGAGCGCGCCCTGGCCGCGGTGCTGCGGGGCCGTACGGTCATCGCGATCGCCCACCGCCTGCACACGGCCCACGACGCCGACCGGGTGGCCGTCATGGAGAACGGTCTGCTGACGGAACTGGGCACGCACGAGGACCTGGTGACGGCCGGCGGCCCCTACGCGGCCCTGTGGCACACGTGGCACGGGGACACCGGGAAAGGCTGAGCCCGACGGGGGCGTCCCCGCACCGGTGCCCGTCCGGACGCCCGCGGGAGCCGGTTCAGTCCCGCCGGAGCCGTCCGGGCGGCCAGGGTGTCCAGAGCCAGTCGCGGGTGCGGGCGCGCCCCACGACATCGGCGGCGTGCAGACCGGCCACCGCCGCCATCACCGGCCACAGCAGGAAGGTCAGCGCGAACTCCGCGTAGCCTCCGTCGGAGGCGACCCCGACCACGGCGAACTCCGCGGGGAAGAGCACGCTGGCCGTCAGCGTCCCCGCCCACGCGAGCCCCGCGGTGCCGCGGACCGGACGCGACACGAGCGTCAGCACACCGGCGAGGACGAGCCCTGTCAGCACCCCGACGAGCGCTCCGCCGCCGAGGAGCACCCCGAGGCCCCGCAGGTCGGCGGCGGCCTGCGCGGTGTCCCCGCCCCGGACGTGCTCGACCACGGCGACCAGCAGGCACAGGCCCGCCCACGGCAGCACCGGGACCCCGCTCACGACCAGCCCGACCCGTACCGCCCGTCCGACGGTCCCGCGTCCGCTCATCCGCCCCCCTCGTATGCCCTCCCCGCGTACCACCCTAGTCAGCGCCCGGTCCTCGCCCCGGTCCGCCCATGGCGGCGCGCCCTGGCTCAAACCCTCTCGCCGGCCCGCCGGTTCGCATACCGAACATGAACATCCGGTCAACGGAGTATTTCTGGCCAAATTCGTGACGCGGTCCTGACAGGTCCGGTGATTCCTGTCACTCTTCCCTGGCCGACTCACAGCAACCCCACAGCTGACGCACGTCTTGCGTGAGCCGGCTCCGCACCTGCACGAGGTTCCGCGCAACGCCCTGTTCTGCCCGGACGTCTTCAACCCACCGTCCGGTCTCCCCTGGCCGCGCGACCCGCGGTCATGCAGAAGGAGTCAGTGTTGAGAAGCAATTCCTCTCGCGGACGCACCTCCCACACCCCGCAGCGCACCCTCACGCACCGCCGCACCGCCACCGTCGCCCTCGCCGGCGTCGCCGCCCTGATCGCCGCCGCCGTCCAGACGGGCGCGGCCAGTGCCGCACCGGCGAAGCCGCAGGCCGGCAAGGCCGATCCGGCCCATGTCGCCGTCAAGCTCAGCCCCTCGCAGCGCGCCGAGCTGCTGCGCGACGCCGACGCCGCGAAGGCCGCGACCGCCCGGTCCATCGGCCTGGGCGGCAAGGAGAAGCTGGTCGTCCGGGACGTCGTCAAGGACGCCGACGGCACGACCCACACCCGCTACGAGCGCACCTACGGCGGTCTGCCGGTGCTCGGCGGCGACCTCGTCGTGACCGCCAGATCGGGCAAGACGATGGACGTCGTCAGAGCCACGAACGCCACGCTGACGGTCCCGGGCCTCACCCCGGCCGTGGCGAAGGCCACCGCCGAGAAGCAGGCCGTGCGACGCGCGAAGGCGCTCGGCGGCACGAAGTCGGCCGCGGACAGCGTCCGCAGGGTCATCTGGGCGGCGGACAGCAAGCCCGTGCTGGCGTACGAGACGGTCGTCGGCGGCCTCCAGGACGACGGCACCCCGAACCGGCTGCACGTGATCACCGACGCCACGACCGGCAAGAAGCTCTACGAGTACCAGGGCATCGACACGGGTGTCGGCAACACCCAGTACAGCGGGCAGGTCACGCTGACCACGACCCAGTCGGGATCGACGTACACGCTCACCGACGGGGCGCGCGGCAACCACAAGACGTACAACCTGAACCACGGCTCCTCGGGCACCGGGACCCTGTACTCGCAGAACAACGACACCTGGGGCAACGGCACCAACTCCAACGCCGCCACCGCGGGCGCGGACGCCCACTACGGTGCCGCGGTCACCTGGGACTTCTACAAGAACACCTTCGGCCGGAGCGGCATCAAGAACAACGGTGTCGGCGCCTACTCCCGCGTCCACTACGGAAACTCGTACGTCAACGCCTTCTGGGACGACGGCTGCTTCTGCATGACGTACGGCGACGGCTCCGGCAACGCCAAGCCGCTGACCGCCATCGACGTCGCGGGCCACGAGATGAGCCACGGCGTCACCTCCAACACCGCGGGCCTGAACTACAGCGGTGAGTCCGGCGGCCTCAACGAGGCCACCAGCGACATCATGGGCACCGGCGTGGAGTTCTACGCCAACAACTCCACCGACGTCGGAGACTACCTCATCGGCGAGAAGATCGACATCAACGGCAACGGCAGCCCGCTGCGCTACATGGACAAGCCCAGCAAGGACGGCGCGTCCAAGGACAGCTGGTACTCGGGCATCGGCGGCGTCGACGTGCACTACTCGTCGGGCCCCGCGAACCACTTCTTCTACCTGCTGAGCGAGGGCAGCGGCACCAAGGTCATCAACGGTGTCACCTACAACTCGCCGACCGCGGACAACCTCCCGGTCACCGGCATCGGCCGCGACAAGGCGCTGCAGATCTGGTACCGCGCGCTGACCACCAAGTGGACGTCCACCACCAACTACGCGGGCGCCCGCACCGGCACCCTCGCGGCGGCCGGCGAGCTGTACGGCACCACCAGCGCCGAGTACAAGGCGGTGCAGGACGCCTGGGCGGGCGTCGGGGTCGGCTCGCGCTCCGGTGGCGGGGGCGGCGGCGGCACGTCGTACGAGAACACCACCCCGGTGTCGATCCCGGACAACGGGCCGGCCGTCACCTCGAACATCACGGTCTCCGGCCGGACCGGCAACGCGCCGAACAACCTTCAGGTGAGCGTCGACATCTCGCACACCTGGCGGGGCGACCTGGTGATCGACCTCGTCGGACCGTCGGGCACCTCGTACCGCCTGAAGAGCTTCAGCGGCTCCGACTCGGCGGACGACGTGAACCAGACCTTCACGGTCAACGCCGCCGCGGAATCGGCCAATGGGACCTGGAAGTTGAAGGTGCAGGATCAGGCCACCTATGACACGGGAACGATCAACAGCTGGAAGCTGACGTTCCCGTAAACCGCACGCCAAAGCCGCACGAACACAAGGCCGTTCGAGGGTCCCGTGCCCTCGGGCGGCCTCTGTTCACATAGCCGCAACATGTATCGGACAGTCGCCTTTCGGCCAACATCACTTCAGGGTCCTGACATGTACGCGCCCCTGATGTCACTCTCTCTCCACCCGCCGCAGCACAGCAACTTCACCACCCCACACCCGGACGGCATCCCCACGCCGGACGGACTCCCCACAAGAAGGAGCTTCTGTGAGCCCCCTCTACGCGCGTCACAAGCGCACCACCCTGGCCGTCGCCACCGCCGTCGCGGCCGGAGCCCTCCTCTCCACCGGTCTGACCACGACCGCCTCGGCCCAGACGCCGGCCGGATCGGCCGCCGCGAAGCCGCTCGCCGCGGCCCCGACCACGCTGTCGGCCGCCGCCCGCACCACGCTGATCCAGAAGGCGCAGGCCGGCGCCGCCGGCACCGCGCAGCGCATAGGCCTCGGGGCCAAGGAGAAGCTGGTCGTCAAGGACGTCGTGAAGGACGTCGACGGCACCGTGCACACCCGCTACGAGCGCACCTACGCGGGCCTGCCCGTGCTCGGCGGCGACCTGGTCGTCCACACGGCCAAGTCCGGCAAGGCCGAGGGCGTCACCAGAGCGAACAAGTCCGCCATCAAGCCGGCCTCGCTCAAGCCTCGGATCTCCGCCGCCAAGGCCGAGAAGCAGGCGGTGTCCGCCGCCAAGACCCTCGGCTCCGCCAAGTCCGCCGCGGACGGCGCGCGCAAGGTGATCTGGGCCGGCTCCGGCACGCCCGTCCTCGCCTACGAGACGGTCGTCGGCGGCCTCCAGGACGACGGCACCCCGAACCAGCTGCACGTCGTCACCGACGCCACCACCGGCAAGAAGCTCTACGAGTACCAGGGCATCGAGAACGCGACCGGCACCGGCAAGAGCCTGTACTCGGGCACCGTCAGCCTCACCACCAACCTGTCGGGCTCGACGTACCAGCTGTACGACACCACGCGCGGCGGTCACAAGACCTACAACCTGGCCCACAAGACGTCGGGCACCGGCAGCCTGTTCACGGACGCCGACAACGTCTGGGGCACGGGTGCGGCCTCCAGCTCCTCGACGGACCAGACGGCCGCCGCGGACGCCGCCTACGGCGCCCAGGAGACCTGGGACTTCTACAAGAGCACCTTCGGCCGGAGCGGCATCAAGAACAACGGTGTCGGCGCCTACTCCCGCGTCCACTACGGCAACTCGTACGTGAACGCCTTCTGGGACGACAGCTGCTTCTGCATGACCTACGGCGACGGCTCGTCCAACACCCACCCGCTCACCTCGCTGGACGTGGCCGGCCACGAGATGAGCCACGGCGTCACATCCAACACCGCGGGCCTGAACTACAGCGGTGAGTCCGGCGGCCTCAACGAGGCCACCTCGGACATCTTCGGCACGGGTGTGGAGTTCTTCGCGAACAACTCCTCCGACGTCGGCGACTACCTCATCGGCGAGAAGATCGACATCAACGGTGACGGCACCCCGCTGCGCTACATGGACAAGCCCAGCAAGGACGGCGGCTCCGCCGACTCCTGGTCGTCCACGGTCGGCAACAAGGACGTGCACTACTCGTCCGGCGTCGCGAACCACTTCTTCTACCTGCTCGCCGAGGGCAGCGGTTCGAAGACGATCAACGGCGTGACCTACAACTCGCCGACTTCCAACGGCTCCACCGTCACCGGCATCGGCCGCGCCAAGGCGCTGCAGATCTGGTACAAGGCGCTGACCACGTACATGACGTCGACGACCAACTACAAGGCCGCCCGCACGGCGACCCTGAACGCGGCGTCCGCGCTGTACGGCTCCACCAGCACCGAGTACAAGACGGTCGCCGCGGCCTGGTCGGCGGTCAACGTCAGCTAGCCGCACCCCGGGGCTCGGGCGGTACCCGGGAGGAAGTCCTCCCGGGTACCGCCCTACCCTTGTGACCCATGTCCTCGGCGCCCTTCACCTACGAGCCGGTCGGAGCGACCCGCAACGACCTGGCCTTCTGCCCGCCCGGCTTCCGCCCGCTGCTGGTGCGCACCCGGCTCGGCGAAGGACAGCGGCTCTTCCAGCGGGCCGCCGAGGCGGTCCTCACCTGGGAGATGCACCGCGCGCTCGGCGTGGGCATCGACGCGGGCGCGGAGCGCGCGGCCCCCGGCGTCGACGTCACGGTCACGCTGGCCGGCATCGTCAAGGCCCCCTGCCGCGTCATCTGGACGGCCGAGGATCCCCGCCGGGCCGGCTGGGCGTACGGCACGCTGGAGGGCCACCCCGAGTGCGGCGAGGAGGCCTTCGTGGTCGACCGCACGGGCGACGGCACGGTATGGCTCACGGTCGCCGCCTTCAGCCGCCCGGCCAAGTGGTACGCCCGCGCCGGCGGCGCCGCGACCCGCGGCCTCCAGCACGCCTACGCCCGCCGCTGCGGAACGGTCCTCCGCCGCCTGTGCGCCGACGCGGACGAAAGCTGAGGCCACTCGTCCTCACGACGCCTTCACTCCGCCGTTCGACGTGCTCACCACCGTGCTCTGCTCGCTTCGACCAGCAGGTATGCACCATCGCGATGGTTTACCCGCCGCCCTGAGGCAGCACCGGCGGATGTGCGCCAGGACCCAGAACCTCAGGTTCGTCCGCCCCGACCCGGACCGGTACTGATGACCCCTCCCCTGCAAGCACCCTCACCAACCGCTTCCGCCGCCACCGTCGCCCGGCGGCGGGGTCTGCTGCTCGTGCCGTTGCTCGTGGTCGTCTCGGCGGGGCTGCTGGTGGCGCGGCTGGCCTGGGACGCGGACACGTTCCAGGACTGCCGCTACCTCGGACCCTCGGCCCGGATGTACGTCACCTCGTGGGCCGGTCTCGCCTGCTCGGTGAGCGCGGTGGTCGTCTACGTCGCGCTGCGCCGCACCGCGCGACGGCGCGGGCTCCCCGCGGGTGCGGGACGGCAGCACGGACTGGCCGCGGCCGCCGCGGTACTCGGCCTGGTGCTGTCCCTCGCACTGCTGGCGACCGTCTACTGGCTGTACTCCGCGGATCCCGCCGGTGGCGGTGACTGTTCGGGGATGCGGCTGATCCTGCCGTAGGCGGCTGCGAGGCCGTTCGGGGGGACGGCCTCGCAGTCCTTCGTCACCTCAGCAGGACGCCCGCTCCCTCCACCACGTCCTCCGCCGGGACGGCCACCAGGCCGAGTTCCGCGCCGGAGGCGAGGAGGCGGTGGGCGGGGAGGACGCGGACCGTGTAGCCGTAGGGGCCGGTGCGGTCCAGGGACAGGGGGCCCTCGTACAGGCAGCGGCCCTCCAGGTCGGGGGCGCCGACCGGCTTCAGCGGGACGATCGTGGCGTCCGTGATCCGGTCCTCCGCGTCCACCCGGCCGGACACCGCCTGCACCTCGACGTCCTCCGGGGCCAGCTCGCCGAGGGCCACCCGCACCCGCAGCCCGACGGTCGTGCCCAGCTCCGCGGTGGCCGTCGTCGCGGTCGTCTCGACGTGGCCGACGCCCACCCCGGGCCAGGCGGCCCGCACCCGGGACTTCCACTCGGCCAGGTCCCGCGCGGTGTCCGGGGTCAGCGCCCGGTGAGCCTGCGCGGCGGGCGCGTAGAGCCGGTCGACGTACTCCCGCACCATGCGCCCGGCCAGCACCTTCGGCCCGAGCAGGGTGAGGGTCTGCCGGACCATCTGGATCCACCGGTCGGGCAGTCCGCCCCGGCCCCGCTCGTAGAAGCGCGGGGTCACCCGCTGCTCCATCAGGTCGTACAGGGCCGCCGCCTCGATGTCGTCCCGGCGGTCGGCGTCCGTGCCCGCGCCGTCCGCGGTCGGGATGGCCCAGCCGAAGTCCGGCCGGAACCATTCGTCCCACCAGCCGTCCAGCACCGAGAGGTTGAGGCAGCCGTTGAGGGCCGCCTTCATGCCGGAGGTGCCGCACGCCTCCAGCGGGCGCAGGGGGTTGTTCAGCCAGACGTCGCAGCCCGGATAGAGGCTCTGCGCCATCCCCATGCCGTAGTCGGGCAGGAAGACGATCCGGTGCCGCACCCGCGGGTCGTCCGCGAACCGCACCAGCTCCTGGACGAGCCGCTTGCCGCTGTCGTCCGCCGGGTGCGCCTTGCCCGCGACCACGATCTGCACCGGCCGTTCCGGATGCAGCAGCAGCTCCATCAGCCGGTCCCGGTCGCGCAGCATCAGCGTCAGCCGTTTGTACGACGGCACGCGCCGGGCGAACCCGATCGTCAGGACGTCCGGGTCGAGGACCCCGTCGATCCAGCCCAGCTCCGCGTTCCCCGCACCGCGCTGCCGCCAGGACGCCCGCAGCCGCTCCCGCACCTCCAGCACCAGCCGCTCGCGCAGGGTGCGGCGCAGCTCCCAGACCTCCTGGTCCGGGATGTCCGCGACCGAGTCCCAGCGTTCGGTACCGCCGACGGTGAGCGCGTCCTCGGCCCGCTGGGCGCCGATCTGCCGGGCGCCGAGCCGCAGCACCTCCGGCGCCACCCAGGTCGGGGCGTGCACCCCGTTGGTCACGGAGGTGATCGGCACCTCCTCGGGATCGAATCCCGGCCACAGACCGGCGAACATCTCCCGGCTGACCTGACCGTGCAGCAGCGACACCCCGTTGGCCCGCTGGGCCAGCCTGAGACCCATCACGGCCATGTTGAACAGGTTGGGCTCGCCTCCCGGGTAGGTCTCCATGCCGAGCGCCAGGACGCGCTGCACGTCGATGCCGGGCAGTTCCGCGTCCGGCCCGAAGTGCCGGGCGACCAGCTCGCGGTCGAAGCGGTCGATGCCGGCCGGGACCGGGGTGTGCGTGGTGAACACGGTCCCCGCCCGCACGGCCTCCAGCGCCGAGTCGAAGTCCAGCCCCCGTTCGCACAGTTCGGCGATCCGCTCGAGCCCGAGGAAGCCCGCGTGGCCCTCGTTGGTGTGGAAGACCTCCGGCGCCGGGTGCCCGGTGAGCCGGCAGTACGTCCGCACCGCCCGGACACCTCCTATGCCGAGCAGCATCTCCTGGAGCAGCCGGTGCTCGCTGCCGCCGCCGTACAGCCGGTCGGTGACGCCGCGTTCGCCGAGGTCGTTCTCCTCCACGTCCGAGTCGAGCATCAGCAGCGGCACCCGGCCCACCTGCGCCAGCCAGATCCGGGCGTGCAGCGCCTTGCCGCCGGGCAGGGCGAGGGAGACCTGGGCGGGGGTGCCGTCGGTGTCCTTGAGCTGGGTCACGGGCAGCTCGTTGGGGTCGAGCACCGGGTAGTGCTCCTGCTGCCAGCCGTCGCGTGACAGGCTCTGCCGGAAGTACCCGTGCCGGTACATCAGCCCGACCCCGATCAGCGGTACGCCGAGATCACTGGCCGCCTTCAGGTGGTCCCCGGCGAGGATGCCGAGGCCGCCGGAGTACTGCGGCAGCGCGGCCGTGATGCCGAACTCCGGCGAGAAGTAGGCGACGGCGGCGGGCAGCCCGTCGGCCTGTGTCTGATACCAGCGGTCGCCGGTCAGATAGTCGTCCAGGTCGTCGGCGACCGCGGTCAGCCGGCGCAGGAACCGCCGGTCGTCGGCCAGTTCGGCCAGCCGGGCCGGCCGAACCGTGCCCAGCAGCCGTACCGGGTCGCCCGCGGCGGCGGCCCATGCCTCGGTGTCGACGGACTGGAAGAGGTCGCGCGTTTCCGCATGCCAGGACCAGCGCAGGTTGCGCGCCAGGTCGCTCAGCGGCCGGAGGGGGGCGGGGAGCACGGGACGGACGGTGAACCGACGGATCGCCTTCACATTCCACCTCGGGACGCGTTGCCAGGTGAGACGCACGGCGTTGTGCGTCTCGTCGTCACCCTCGACGGTAGTGGTTACCCGGGCGTCGGTGGGGGACTCCCCGGCGGGGGTGTCGGGGCGTCAAGCCGCGGTCACCGGGCACTCGGAGAAAAGGGGCCGGTCTTGTGTGTGGACGTACGCGTGAGTAGTTAACAAAGTGCCGGATTGCCCACCCGAACCGGGTGGGAAGGCTCCTCCGGTACACACCCCACAGGCGTCACCCAGCACCACCGCAGGACCCACCTCCCCACAGCCATCCGCCACACCGACGTTGACGCGGACAGGAGCGGTCATGCCCGCCACGCACCACTCGTCAGCACCTTCGACAAGCAGCAAGGCCAAGGCAGCAGGAAAGAGGCCACCGGGCGGGAAAGCGGCCGAGCCCGCCGCCGGTGTGCCCGCTCCGGCCGCCTCCGGGGAGCGGTCCTCCCCCGATCGGTCCACCGCGGTGGGCCGCATTCCCGTCCTCGACGTACGCCCCGTGGTCCAGCACGGGCGCAGGCCCGCGAAAGCCGTGACCGGCGAGTCCTTCGAGGTGTCGGCCACCGTGTTCCGGGAGGGGCACGACGCCGTCGCGGCGAACGTGGTGCTGCGCGACCCGGCGGGCCGGCCCGGGCCCTGGACGCCGATGCGGGAACTGGCCCCGGGCACCGACCGCTGGGGCGCCACCGTCACCCCGGACGGCCCCGGCCGCTGGACCTACACCGTCGAGGCCTGGTCCGACCCGCTGACCACCTGGCGGCACCACGCCCGGATCAAGATCCCGGCGGGCATCGACACCGACCTGGTCCTGGAGGAGGGCGCCCGGCTGCACGAGCGTGCGGCCGCCGGGGTGCCTGAAGGTCGACGGCCGGTCGTGCTGGAGACGGTGACGGCGCTGCGCGACAAGAACCGGCCGGCCGCCTGGCGCCTCGCGGCGGCGCTCGCCCCGGAGGTCCTGGAGGTCCTGACCCGGTATCCCCTGCGGGAGCTGGTCACCGAGTCCGACGCGATGCCGTTGCTGGTGGAGCGGGAGCGGGCGCTGTTCGGTTCCTGGTACGAGTTCTTCCCGCGTTCGGAGGGCACGGCGGAGCGGCCGCACGGCACGTTCCGCACGGCGGCCCGCCGGCTGAGGGCGATCGCGGACATGGGCTTCGACGTCGTCTACCTGCCGCCGGTCCATCCGATCGGCACGACGTTCCGCAAGGGCCGCAACAACACGCTGCACGCCGGCCCGGACGACGTGGGCGTGCCCTGGGCCATCGGCTCCCCCGAGGGCGGGCACGACGCCGTCCACCCGGACCTCGGCACGATCGAGGACTTCGACTTCTTCGTCGGTGAGGCGCGGAAGCTGAACCTGGAGATCGCCCTGGACTTCGCCCTGCAGTGCTCCCCCGACCACCCCTGGGTGGAGAAGCATCCGGAGTGGTTCCACCACCGTCCCGACGGCACCATCGCCTACGCCGAGAACCCGCCGAAGAAGTACCAGGACATCTACCCGATCGCCTTCGACGCGGACATGGACGGGCTTGTCACCGAGACCGTGAGGGTGCTGCGGCACTGGATGGACCACGGGGTGCGGATCTTCCGGGTGGACAACCCGCACACCAAGCCGGTCGTGTTCTGGGAACGGGTCATCGGGGAGATCAATCGCAAGGACCCGGACGTGATCTTCCTGGCCGAGGCGTTCACCCGGCCGGCGATGATGCACACCCTCGCGCAGGTCGGGTTCCAGCAGTCGTACACGTACTTCACCTGGCGCAACGACAAGCAGGAGCTGACGGAGTACCTGACGGAGCTGTCGGGCGAGGCGGCGGCCTACATGCGCCCCAACTTCTTCCCGAACACCCCCGACATCCTGCACGCCCACCTCCAGCACGGCGGCCGGCCCGCCTTCGAGGCCCGCGCCGTCCTCGCCGCCACCCTCTCCCCCACCTGGGGCATCTACAGCGGCTACGAACTGTGCGAGAACACCCCCCTGCGAGAGGGCGGCGAGGAGTACCTGGACTCGGAGAAGTACCAGCTCAAGCCCCGCGACTGGGAGGCCGCCGCACGGGAGGGCCGGACCATCGCCCCGCTCATCACCCGGCTCAACGACATCCGGCGGCGCAGTCCGGCCCTGCGGCAGTTGCGCGACATCCACTTCCACCACGCCGACCAGGACGCGGTGATCGCCTACTCCAAGCGGAGCGGTTCGAACACGGTTGTGGTGGTCGTCAATCTCGACCCGCATCACACCCAGGAGGCCACGGTCTCGTTGGACATGCCGCAACTCGGCCTGGACTGGCACGAGTCGGTGCCGGTGCGCGACGAGCTCACCGGCGAGACCTACTACTGGGGCAGGGCCAACTATGTGCGCCTCGAACCGGGTCATAGGCCCGCGCATGTCTTCACCGTCCTGCGACCGTCCAACCCGCAGATCGGAGGGTCACCCACAATATGATCGTCAATGAGCCCGTTCCGGACACATTCGAGGACACTCCGGCGAAGGACCGGGACCCGGATTGGTTCAAGCGAGCCGTCTTCTACGAGGTCCTCGTGCGGTCCTTCCAGGACAGCAACGGCGACGGTGTCGGCGACCTGAAGGGCCTGACCGCCAAACTCGACTACCTGCAATGGCTCGGCGTGGACTGCCTGTGGCTGCCGCCGTTCTTCAAGTCGCCGCTGCGTGACGGAGGGTACGACGTCTCCGACTACACCGCGGTGCTCCCCGAGTTCGGCGACCTCGCCGACTTCGTGGAGTTCGTGGACGCCGCCCACCAGCGCGGCATGCGCGTCATCATCGACTTCGTCATGAACCACACCAGCGACCAGCACCCGTGGTTCCAGGAGTCCAGGCGCGATCCGGACGGCCCGTACGGGGACTACTACGTCTGGGCGGACGACGACAAGCAGTACCAGGACGCCCGGATCATTTTCGTCGACACCGAGGCCTCCAACTGGACGTACGACCCGGTACGCAAGCAGTACTACTGGCATCGCTTCTTCTCGCACCAGCCGGACCTGAACTACGAGAACCCGGCCGTGCAGGAGGAGATGATCTCCGCGCTGAAGTTCTGGCTGGATCTCGGGATCGACGGGTTCCGGCTGGACGCGGTGCCGTACCTGTACCAGCAGGAGGGCACCAACTGCGAGAACCTGCCCCGCACCCACGAGTTCCTCAGGCGGGTGCGCAAGGAGATCGACGCGCAGTACCCCGACACCGTGCTGCTGGCCGAGGCCAACCAGTGGCCGGAGGACGTCGTCGACTACTTCGGGGACTACGCCTCCGGCGGCGACGAGTGCCACATGGCGTTCCACTTCCCCGTCATGCCGCGCATCTTCATGGCCGTCCGCCGCGAGTCGCGCTACCCCGTCTCGGAGATCCTGGCCAAGACCCCGGCCATCCCCGCCGGCTGCCAGTGGGGCATCTTCCTGCGCAACCACGACGAGCTGACCCTCGAAATGGTCACCGACGAGGAACGCGACTACATGTGGGCCGAGTACGCGAAGGACCCGCGTATGCGCGCCAACATCGGCATCCGCCGCCGCCTCGCGCCCCTGCTCGACAACGACCGCAACCAGATCGAGCTGTTCACCGCCCTGCTGCTGTCCCTGCCCGGCTCGCCGATCCTCTACTACGGCGACGAGATCGGCATGGGCGACAACATCTGGCTCGGCGACCGCGACGCCGTCCGCACCCCCATGCAGTGGACACCCGACCGCAACGCCGGATTCTCCTCCAGCGACCCCGGACGCCTGTTCCTGCCCACGATCATGGACCCGGTCTACGGCTACCAGGTCACCAACGTGGAAGCCTCCATGTCCTCCCCGTCCAGCCTCCTCCACTGGACACGCCGCATGATCGAGATCCGCAAGCAGAACCCTGCCTTCGGACTGGGGTCCTATACCGAGCTCCCGTCGTCGAACCCGGCGGTGCTCGCCTTCCTGCGGGAGTTCGAGGACGATCTCGTGCTCTGCGTCCACAACTTCTCCCGCTTCGCGCAACCCACGGAGCTGGACCTGAGCCGGTTCGAGGGACGGCACCCCGTCGAGCTGTTCGGCGGCGTGCGCTTCCCGGCGATCGGTGAACTGCCGTACCTGCTCACCCTCGCGGGGCACGGCTTCTACTGGTTCCGGCTGCGCCGGGACGCGGCGTAGTCCGGCCGGGTGGGGCGGTGGTCGGTTTCCACCGCCCCACCCGGGGCACGCAGAAGTAAACCCCCGACCATCCGGGGAAAGGACGCGACGCCCATGGCGGAAACGGTCACTCCCTCCGGCACCACCGGCACGCTGCTCGCCTCGCTCGACCCCTTGCTGCGCACATGGCTGCCCAGGCAGCGCTGGTTCGCGGGCAAGGGGCGCCCCGTCACCGGGTTCACCCCGGTGGCCGTCACCGAACTGCTGCGCCCCGACGGCCGACTGGGCCTGTACCACCTGCTGCTCCGCGTCCACCAGCCGCCCGCACTGGGCGCCCCGGCGCACCCCGGCGACTGCTACCAGCTCCTCATAGGCGTGCGCGAGGCGCTGCCGCCCCGGCTGGCGCCCGCGCTGATCGGTCACGTGGAGGACGGGCCGCTCGCCGGCCGCACGGTGTACGAAGCCCTCTACGACCCCCGGCCCGCCGAGGTCCTCATGGAGGCCCTGCGCACGCGGGCCCGTATCGGCGGGCTGCGTTTCGAGCGGGACCCGCACCTGGAGATACGCGAGGGCCTCGTGGCCCGCCTGATGACGGCCGAGCAGTCCAACTCCTCGGTGGTCTACGGAGATACGTTCATCCTCAAGCTGTTGCGCCGGGTCGTCCCCGGCGTGAACCCCGATCTGGAGCTGCCCCTCGCCCTGGCCCGTGAGGGCTGCCCGCGAGTGCCCGCGCCGACGGCCTGGCTCCATGCCGAGGCGGACGGCGAACCCGACGGGCCGTACGTCCTGGCGGTGCTCCAGCCCTACGTCAGCGGCGCCACCGACGGCTGGGAACTGGCACTGCGCGAACTGGCCAAGGGCGAGGACTTCCTCACCGAGGCACGGTCGCTGGGCCGGGCCACGGCGGAGGTGCACACCGCGCTGGCGCGCGCCCTGCCGACGGTCACCCTCGGCCACGCCCAGCTCCAGCCGCTGGCCGACGGCATGACCGAGCGGCTGGAGGCGGCCGTGCAGGCGGTGCCGGCGCTGCGGCCGTTCGAGCGGGGGCTGCGGTCGGCGTACACCGCGCTGGCCGATCTGGCCGCCGAGGGACATACCTGGACGGCCCAGCGGGTCCACGGCGATCTGCACCTCGGGCAGTGCCTGCGCTCGCCGTCCGGTGAGTGGTCGCTGATCGACTTCGAGGGCGAGCCGGCCCGACCGCTGGCGGAACGGCGCATGGCGCAGCTCCCGGTGCGGGACATCGCGGGGATGCTCCGCTCCTTCGACTACGCCGCCCACTCGGCGACCCCGGCCGCCCCGGACTGGGCGCACGCCTGCCGGGCCGCGTACTGCTCCGGCTATGCGGAGGTGGCCGGCCGCGATCCGCGCACCGATCCGGTGATGCTGCGGGCCCACGAGACCGACAAGGCGGTCTACGAGGTCGTCTACGAGGCGCGGCACCGTCCCGACTGGCTGCCCGTGCCGCTGTCGGCGGTCCGCCGCCTCGCCACGTCCGAACCGATCTGATCCTCGCCCGGGAGACTCGCTCGTGACGTCCAAGAAACCAGTCCCCTCGAAGAACAAGTCCGCCAAGAGCACGTCGGACAAGAAGGTCCCGCCGCAGAAGGCCGCGCGGGCGAAGGCACCGCGGGCGGAGGTACCGCGGACGGAGGTTCCGGAGACTCCCGGGACGCAGGTCCCGCGGGTGCCCCCGCAGCCGGCGGCGCCCGCTCCCGAGGTCGCCGTGTCCCCCGCGGTGGACGCCGGTGACCGCGAGCGGCTGCTGCACGGCACCCACCACGACCCGCACTCGGTCCTCGGTGCCCATCCGGTGCCCGGCGGGATCGCCTTCCGGGTCTTCCGCCCGTACGCGCAGGCCGTCACGGTGGTCTCCGGCGAGCTGCGCGCGCGACTGCACGACGACGGCGACGGGTTCTTCTCCGGGCTCGTCCCGCTGAGCGAGGTCCCGGCGTACCGGTTGCTCGTGACGTACGACGGCACGGTCGACGAGACCGAGGACGCCTACCGCTTCCTGCCCACGCTGGGCGAGCTGGACCTGCACCTGCTCGGCGAGGGCCGGCACGAGCAGCTGTGGCAGGCGCTCGGCGCGCACGTCACCACCCATCAGGGAGTGACGGGGACCCGGTTCGCGGTGTGGGCGCCGAACGCGCGGGGCGTACGGGTCACGGGCACCTTCAGCTTCTGGGACGGCACCGGCCACCCGATGCGCTCGCTCGGCTCCACCGGGATCTGGGAGCTGTTCGTCCCGGGCGTCGGCGAGGGCGAGCTGTACAAGTTCGAGATCACCCGCCCGGACGGCTCGCGCACCCTGCGGGCCGACCCGCTGGCCCGCCGCACCGAGGTGCCGCCCGCCACGTCCTCGATCGTGCACGCCTCGCACCACGAGTGGGGCGACGCGGAGTGGATGGACCGGCGCGCGGGCACCCCGGTCAACGAGGCCCCGTTCTCGGTGTACGAGGTGCACCTGCCGTCCTGGCGGCCCGGCCTCACCTATCGCCAGCTCGCCGACCAACTCCCCGCCTACGTGACGGAGATGGGCTTCACCCACGTGGAGCTGATGCCGGTCGCCGAGCATCCCTTCGGCGGCTCCTGGGGCTACCAGGTCACCGGCTTCTACGCGCCGACGGCCCGCCTCGGCACCCCGGACGACTTCAAGTACCTGGTGGACCGGCTGCACCAGGCGGGCATCGGCGTGCTGATGGACTGGGTGCCGGCCCACTTCCCGCGGGACGCCTGGGCGCTGGCGGAGTTCGACGGGCGTCCGCTGTACGAGCACCACGACCCGCTGCGGGCCGCCCATCCCGACTGGGGCACGCTGGAGTTCGACTTCGGCCGCCGTGAGGTGCGCAACTTCCTGGTCGCCAACGCCGTGTACTGGTGCGAGGAGTTCCACATCGACGGGCTGCGCGTGGACGCGGTCGCCTCGATGCTCTACCTCGACTACTCGCGCGAGCCCGGCCAGTGGACCCCGAACGAGCACGGTGGCCGGGAGAACCTGGACGCGGTGGCCTTCCTCCAGGAGATGAACGCCACGGTGTACCGGCGCTGCCCGGGCGTGGTGACCATCGCCGAGGAGTCCACCGCCTGGGACGGGGTCACCCGCCCCACCCACCACAAGGGCCCGAGCGGCTTCGGCGGGCTCGGTTTCGGCCTGAAGTGGAACATGGGCTGGATGCACGACTCGCTGGAGTACATGAGCCACGATCCCGTGCACCGCAAGTACCACCATCACGAGATGACGTTCTCGATGGTGTACGCGTACAGCGAGAACTACGTCCTGCCCATCTCCCACGACGAGGTCGTGCACGGCAAGCGGTCCCTGGTGTCGAAGATGCCGGGCGACTGGTGGCGGCAACGGGCGGGCCACCGTGCCTATCTCGGCTACATGTGGGCCCACCCCGGCAAACAACTCCTCTTCATGGGTCAGGAGTTCGCCCAGGGCGCCGAGTGGTCCGAGGCGCACGGCCCCGACTGGTGGCTGCTCGACCCGTCCTACGGCGCCGAGGCGGACCACCGGGGGGTGCGGGATCTCGTACGGGACCTGAACGCGGTGTACCGGACGACTCCGGCGCTGTGGCAGCGGGACACCGACCCGGCGGGCTTCGAGTGGATCACGGGGGACGCGGCGGACGACAACGTGTTCGCGTTCCTGCGCCTGGACGCCGACGGCGCCCCGCTCCTCGCCGTCTCCCATCTGGCCCCGGTGATCCGGCACGACTACCGCCTCGGTGTGCCCGAGGACGTACCGGCCTGGCAGGAGGTGCTGAACACCGACTCCGGCACGTACGGCGGGAGCGACGTCACCAACCCGGACGCCGTCAAACCCGAGCCGCAGCCCTGGCACGGCCGCCCGGCGAGCATCCGCCTGACCCTGCCACCCCTGTCGACGGTGTGGCTGCGACCGGCGTGGTGACCGGCGGACGTGCCGTTCCCGCCGGTACGTCCCCGCGGGACGGCTGAGGCCGGGGGCCTGGAGCGGCTGCTCCAGGCCCTCCGCCGTGCCTCCGCCGTCAGGCGGCCGCGGCCAGGCCCGGCGGCAGCGTGCCGGTGTGCAGGATCCCGAGCCGCTGGGTCGCGCGGGTCAGTGCCACGTACAGGTCGCTCGTGCCGTAGGCGCCCGGCTCCACCACCAGTACCGAGTCGAACTCCAGGCCCTTGGCCTGGCGCGGGTCGAGGAGGACGACCGTGTGCGTCAGGTCGGGCTCGGCGCCGGCCGTGACGCCGTCGAGGCGGGCGGCCAGCGAGCGGTGCAGTTCGCGCGGGGCGATCACCGCCAGGCGGCCCTCGGCGGGCGTGAGCTCGGCCACCGCCTCGGCGACCGCGCCGGGCAGGTCCCCGGCCGCGTGGCGCACCCAGGGCCGTGACCCGGTGGAGCGGACCGAGCTCGGCGGTTCGAAGTCCGGCTGCTCGGCGCGGACGACGGACGCGGCCAGGTCCATGATCTCGGCCGGGGTGCGGTAGTTGACGGCGAGACGGGTGTGCTCCCAGCGGTCCTCGACGTAGGGGTCGAGGATGCCGGCCCAGGAGCCGACACCGGCCGCCTCCGCGGTCTGGGCGGGATCGCCGACCAGGGTCATCGACCGGGTCGGACTGCGCCGCATGAGCAGCCGCCAGGCCATCGGGGACAGCTCCTGCGCCTCGTCCACGATGATGTGCCCGAACGCCCAGGTGCGGTCGGCGGCGGCCCGCTCGGCGGCGCTGCGGTGGTCCGCCTCCTCGTGCCGTTCGGCGAACCGCTCGGCGTCGATGATGTCGTGCGCGGAGAGCACCTCGGAGGACTCCGGGTCGCTGTCCTCCTTGTCGTCGAACTCGAAGGTCCGGGAGGCGTAGGAGACGTCCAGCACGCCCTGCGCGTAGGCCACCTGGGTCTCCCGCTCGCGTTCCGCGCGGGCCCGGGCCGTCCGGCCGTCCTCGCCGAGGAGTTCCGCCGCCTCGTCCAGCAGCGGCACGTCGGCGACGGTCCAGGCGCGGGTCACCGGGCGGCGTACCGCGTCGGCGTCCTCCGGGGACAGATGGCCGTCCGGCTCGGCGAGGAAGTCGGCGAGCAGCCGCTGCGGGGTGATCCGGGGCCACAACCGGTCGATGGCGGACCAGACGTCCCGGTTCTCGGCGAGTTCGTCGCGGATCTGGGTGATGTCGGAGGCGTCGAGCAGGCTGCTGCCGTCGTACGGGTCGGTGCCCACACGTTCGGCGTACAGCTCGGTGAGCGCGTTGAGGATATGGCCCTCGAAGTGCTCGCGGGCCGCGTTGTGCGGCAGCTTGGCCGCGCGGGTGCGTTCCCTCGCGACGCCCACCAGGCCGTCGTCGAGCATCAGCACCTCACGGTCGTGCTCGATCGCGACCACCGGGTCGGGCAGGGCCTGCCGGTCGCGTACGACGGCGGCCAGCACGTCTGCCATGTCGGCGCGGCCCTTCACCGCGGCCGCCTCGGGGGTGTCGGCGGCGGTGGCCCGCACACCGGGGAACAGTTCGCCGACCGTGGCCAGCAGCACCCCGGTCTCGCCGAGGGAGGGCAGCACCTCCCCGATGTACCCGAGGAAGGCCGGGTTCGGGCCGACGATGAGCACGGCCCGGCGCGCGAGCAGTTCCCGGTGCTCGTACAGCAGGTAGGCGGCCCGGTGCAGGGCCACCGCGGTCTTGCCGGTGCCGGGGCCGCCCTCCACGACGAGCACGCCGCGGTGCGGTGCCCGGATGATCCGGTCCTGCTCGGCCTGGATGGTCTGCACGATGGCGCCCATCCGGCCGGTGCGCGCCGAGTTCAGCGCGGACAGCAGGACGGCGTCCCCGGTGGGGTCCTCGTACCCGGTGCGCGTGGCGTCGCCGAGGTCGAGGATCTCGTCGTGCAGGGAGGTGACGGTCCGGCCCTCGGTGGCGATGTGCCGGCGCCGGCGCAGGCCCATCGGCGTGTGTCCGGTCGCCAGGTAGAAGGGGCGGGCGACGTCGGCCCGCCAGTCGATGAGGACCGGGGTGCGCTCGGCGTCGTCCCGGCGCAGTCCGATCCGGCCGATGTGGTGCTCGGTGCCGTCGGTCAGGTCGATCCGGCCGAAGCAGAGCGAGCCGTCCACGGCGTTCAGCGCGGCGAGCAGGCCGGAGCGCTCGGCGACCAGGATGTCCCGCTCCAGCCGGGCCTGCATGGGCTTGTCGCCCTGGGCGAGGGCGTCCGCGACCGACGTCTCGGTCTCACCGCGCAGGCCGTCCACGCGCGCGTACAGTCCGTCGATGAATTCCTGCTCGTGCCGCAATTCATCGTCCGGAAATTCGGTGTTTGACAATTCCGCTCCCGCCCGGATATACTCTGCTCAGTGAACTTCTCCGCGACCATTCTTAAATGAAGTCGCGAACCACTGAATATACGCACAGAAATCCCCCGAGCGCAATTGCCGGGGGATTTTTTGATGGGGCCCGCACCGGCGTCAGGGCGAGTCCGGCGGCAGCAGCGGCTTCCGGCGCACCGGTGACGACAGGACGATCGAGGTCGTCGTCCGGCCCAGGGCCGAGGTCCGCTCCAGGATCTCCTCCAGGTGCACGGTGTCGGTGACGGCGACCTTGAGGATCCAGCAGTCCTCGCCGACCACGTGGTGCACCTCGGTGATCTCCGGACGCTCGATCAGCTCCAGGGTCCTCGGGTGCCCGAGGGTGTACCCGCCGTGCGGGTCGACGCGTACGAAGGCCTGGATGCCGTAGCCGAGCCGGGCGGGCACGACCTGGGCGCCGTACCCCTCGACCACGCCTGCCTCCTCCAGCCGGCGCACCCGCTCGGCCACGGCCGCGGGGCTGAGGCTGACCCGTCGGCCCAGTTCACTGAGCTTGATCCGCCCGTCGGTCTGCAGCAGCCGCAGGATGTCCCGGTCCACGCCGTCGAAGGCCACCGGCGTTTCGCGGGCGACGACCCGAAGTCGCCGCGGTTCTTTCGGCGCGGCGGCCGTTTCTCCCATGTCTCCCCCTTCAGAGCGCCGTGTCCGGCCCGGAGAATTATGACCATGACAAAGGCACGAGAGGTACTGGTCATCGGCGGCAACCGCTATTTCGGCAAGCGGCTGATCGCCCGCCTGCTGGCGGCCGGTGAGCGGGTCACCGTCCTCAACCGGGGCTCGTCGCCGGCGCCCGCGGGCGCGGTCGGGCTGACCGCCGACCGAGGCGACGAGCGGGCGCTCACCCGGGCGCTGGGCGACCGGACCTTCGACGTCGTCCTCGACCAGGTCTGCTACACCCCGCGCCAGGCGGAGCTCGCCCGGCGCGTCTTCACCGGCCGCACCCGGCGCTATGTGCTGACCTCCACGGTGGAGGTGTACGAGCACCAGCACTCCGGGGCGCCGGTGCCGGAGAGCGCGGTGGACCCGCTGACGGTCGCCGTGGACACCGGGCTGCCGTGGGACGACCCGGAGTTCCTGGACCGGAACTACGGCGAGGGCAAGCGGCAGGCGGAGGCGGTGTTCGCGGCCGGCCCGGACCTGCCGTACGCCTCGGTGCGGGTGGCCCATGTGCTGGGCGGTGGCGACGACTTCACCGGACGTCTCGCCCATTACGCCGACCGTGTCCGCACCGGCGCCCCCATCGCCGTACCGCCCGTGGCGCACCCGGCCACGTACATCCACGTCGAGGAGATCGCCGACTTCCTGTTCTGGACGGCGGGCGAGGACTTCACGGGCCCGGTCAACGCGGCGTCGCACGGCGAGCTCACGGTCGCGGAGCTGGCCGCCGAGGTGGCCGCCCAGGTCGGCGGGGGTGAGCCGCGCTTCGAGACGACCGACGCGGCCGAGGTGTCCCCGTTCGCCTTCCGCCGCCACTACGGCATGGACAACACGCGGGCCGTGCGGCTCGGTTTCGCCTTCGGGGACGTACGGCGGTGGCTGCCGCGGGCGGTCGCCGAGACGCTGGGCGGTACCGGCTGACGGAGCGGGAACGGCCGGCGGGCGGAGGGCACCGCGGTCACGCGGGTACCACGCCCGCGGACTCCTCCACCTCGAGCAGCGAGGCGCTGTGCCGCTCCTCGTCGAACTTCCGGCGTCCGCCGCGCAGTCCGAACAGGCGCTTGGTCAGGGCGATGTAGAGGACGGCGAGGATGTTGAGGACCAGCGTGGCGATCTTCAGCCAGCTGATGTGCTCGGTGAGTTCGTAGATCTCCAGCGGGAGGAAGGCGGCCGTCGCGACCACCGTCAGGTACTCGGCCCAGCGCTTGGCGTACCAGAGGCCGACCGCCTCGACCAGTTCGACCAGCGCGTAGGCCAGCAGCAGGGCGGCCACCAGCAGCAGCGTGGAGTGCCGGTAGCCGAAGGCCTTCTGGATGGAGCCGACGACCGGCGAGTGGTCGAGGTCGTAGTGGAAATGCCGGAACACCGGGCGCAGCACGTCCAGGTACTCGTTGAACAGCCGCCGCACCGCGTCCTGGCTGTTGCTGAACTTCCAGACCGCGACCGCGACGAGCACGATGAACACCCCGCGCACGGCCCGCTCGACGGCCAGGAAGCGCAGGATGAACAGGTCGCGCAGCACCTTGCCGCGCGGCACCAGCGGGGCGTCGGCGGCCGGTCCCGAGCCGTGCGGCTCGCCGAGCACGAAGTCGCCGCAGCGCAGGCAGCGCCAGACGTCACCGAGCGCGGTCGTCGCGTGCAGCCGCACCCGCAGCCGGGGGTCGTCCGGCGCGTAGGTCACATGCCCCTTGCGCGAGCAGGTCCGCCGGTCCCAGTCGATCTTCATCCCCCGTGCCTCCATACGTGTACAGACGCCACGCGCGAACGTGCCGTTCCGGTCGATCCGGAGCGGCACGCTAGCGGACGCGGACGCGCGGCGGTCAGCCGGCCGCGCTGTCCACGAGTTCCCTCTCCTCCTCCGTCACCTGAGGGGCGGGGCTCTCGCGACGCGGGAGCAGGACGGCCACCAGGACCGTGCCGATGCCCAGGATCACCGCGCCGACCAGGCTGGTGTGGGCGACCGCGTCGGAGAAGGCGGAGCCCACCGCGTCGGCCATCTGCCGGGCACCGCCCGCGAGTTCGCCGGCCTGCTGCTTGAGCTGTGCCGCCTGCTGCGGGTCCTTCGCGGCCGCGGCACGAGCCGCCACCTGGTGCGCCTTGTCACCGATTCCCTGCGCGACGGCGTACCCGGCGCCGACCGAGTCCCGCGCGGTGTCCAGGGCACTCGCCGGGAGCTTCGAGCCGGCGGTGGCGTCGGTGAGGTGGTCGCCGTAGGAGGTCGCGAGCAGCGAGCCGAGGACGGCGATGCCCAGCGAGCCGCCCAGTTCCAGCGAGGTGTCGTTGACGGCGCCGCCGACGCCCAGCTCGGACTCCGGGAAGGCGCCCATGATGGCGTCGGTGCAGGGCGAGAGCGCGAGGCCGATGGCGAGGCCGAGGATGACCAGGGGCGCCACGAGGTCGCCGTAGGCGGAGGCCACGTCCACGCGGGTGAGCAGGGCGAGGGCGGTGGTGCCGCCGACCATGCCCGCGCCGACGGTCCACTTCATGCCGACGCGGGGGGTGAGCCAGCCGGTCAGGGCCGAGCCGACGAAGACCGCACCGGCCAGCGGCAGCATGCGCACGCCGGTCTCCAGGGCGTCGTAGCCGAGGACGAACTGCAGGTGCTGGGTGAGGTAGTAGAAGGCGCCGAACACGGCGAGGAAGAACAGGGCGACGGCGAGGTTGGAGCCCGCGAACCGGCGGCCGGTGAAGCGGCGCACGTCCAGGATGGGGCGCGGGTGCCGCAGCTCCCACAGGACGAAGGCGGTCAGGGCGACGCCCGCGACCACCGCGGCCGTGACGGCCTTGGGGCCCCAGCCGAAGTGCGGACCCTCGATGATCGTGTAGATCAGCGCGCCGGCCCAGGTCACCGACAGCAGACCGCCGACGTGGTCGATGCGGTCGTGGTGACCCGCCCGGGACGGCGGGACCAGGACGAAGGTGCCGACGAGGGCGACGGCCGCGACGGGCACGTTGATCAGGAAGGTCGAGGCCCAGCCGTGGTCGCGCAGCAGGGCGCCGGCGACCACCGGTCCGGCGGCGATGGCGAGTCCGGCGGTGGCCGTCCACAGGGTGATGGCCCTGGCCCGCTCCGCGCGCGGGAAGGTCGCGGCGAGCAGCGAGAGCGTGGCCGGCATGATCAGGGCCGCGCCGACGCCCATCACGGCACGGGCCGCGATGACGGCGGTGGCACTGCCGGCGAGGTAGCCGAAGACCGCTCCCCCGCCGAAGACGACGAGGCCGAGCCCGAGGGCGCCGCGCCGGCTGTACTTGTCGCCGATCGCTCCGAGCAGCAGCATCAGTGCCGCGTAGGGGACGGTGTAACCGTCGATCACCCACTGGAGGTCGGCGCCGGAGAGACCGAGGTCCTTCGTCATGTCGGGCGCCGCGACCGTGAGGGCGGTGTTCGCCATCACGATGATCAGCAGGCTCAGGCACAGCACCAGCAGTGCCCACCAGCGCCGGGCGTAGGGCCGGTTCATCCTCTCGACCGGTTCGGTCATGACGAGTCGCATGGCAGGGGTCGCCTTCCTCGGATGCGCGACGAGAACTTCACGAGGTTGCGCGTCATCGACTTGCACAGTGACGTGCAATTGCACAACCATGTGCAATGTACGTCGTTGCACAATGCTGTGCAAGTCGACTCGGGGAGGCACAATGACCGCCATGACCACGGGTAGCACCAGCCGCGCCGACGCCAACCGGCGCCGCATCCTCGATGTCGCCCTCGCCGAGCTGCTGCGCGACCCCGACGCCTCCATGGACCAGATCGCCCGTGCCGCGGGCGTCGTACGACGGACGGTGTACGGCCATTTCCCCAGCCGGGAGGCGCTGATCAGCACGCTGGTCGACGGGGCCGTTCAAGCGCTGGCGGACGCCGACGACCACGCCCGGGAGACGGTGACCGACCCGGCGGAGGCGGTGGCCCGCTCGGTGCTGGCGATCTGGGCGGTCGCCGACCGCTACCGGCTGCTGGTCGCCCTGGCCCAGCGCACCGTCACCGTGCAGGGCATCCGCGAGCGCCTCGCCCCGCTGCGCGAGACCAAGATCCGCGTGCTCCAGGAGGGGCTGGACACGGGCGTGTTCAGCTCCCCGCTGCCCGCTGCGGCGCTGGCGTACGTGCACGAGCAGATGCTCTTCGCGGTGATGGAGGCGGTGAACGACGGGCTGCTCACAGCAGAGGAGGCGGGCCGCTCCGCCACGGTCGCCGTGCTGACCGCGGCGGGCGTACCCGCCTCGCCGGCCACCTCGTTGGTGGCCAGGGTGAGTGAGGAACCCTGAGCGAGAAGCCCCTGGAGGAGTCCTGAGCGAGAAGTCCCCGGAGGAGTCCTGGCGGACTCCTCGGGGCGCGAACGACCGGACGCCCGGCCCGGGTTCAGGCGGGGCCGGGCGTCCGGAACTTGGGGGGCGCCGAGATCGACGGGTGCCGGGGCCGGTGGGCGGCTAGGCCTTGGCCAGCTTCTCTTCCCTCGGCTCGGGGACCGGGGTGACCGTCGACCCGCCCTCGTCGAGCAGCGTCGTCTCGTCGAACGGCAGCTCGCCCGCGAGCACCCGCCGGACACGCGTGTTGTCGATCTCCTTGGTCCAGGTACCCACCAGGACGGTGGCGACCGCGTTCCCGGCGAAGTTGGTCAGGGCGCGCGCCTCGCTCATGAACCGGTCGATGCCGACGATCAGGCCGACACCGTCGACCAGCGCGGGCTTGTGCGACTGCAGACCGCCCGCGAGGGTCGCGAGACCCGCCCCGCTGACGCCCGCCGCGCCCTTGGAGGCCAGCAGCAGGAAGAGCAGCAGCGGGATCTGCTCGCCGACAGACATCGGCGTGCCCAGCGCGTCCGCGATGTACAGAGACGCCATGGTCATGTAGATCATCGTGCCGTCGAGGTTGAAGGAGTAGCCGGTCGGCACGGTGATGCCGACGACCGGCTTGCTCACGCCCAGGTGCTCCATCTTCGCGATCAGCCGCGGCAGCGCGGACTCGGAGGAGGAGGTGGACAGGATCAGCAGGAACTCACGGGCCAGGTACTTGAACAGCGAGAAGACGTTCAGGCCCGCGACGATCCGCAGCAGCGCGCCGAGCACGATGAAGACGAACAGGAAGCAGGTGACGTAGAAGCCGAGCATCAGCACCGCGAGGCTCTTGAGCGCGTCCAGGCCGGCCGAGCCGACCACCGCCGCGATGGCGCCGAAGGCACCGATCGGCGCGGCCCACATGACCATGGCCAGGATGCGGAAGACGAGGCGCTGGACGTGCTCGATGCCGCGCAGCACCGGCTGCCCGGCCGAGCCCATGGCCTGCAGCGCGAATCCGGCGAGCAGGGCCACCAGGAGCGTCTGGAGGACCTGCCCCTCGGTGAACGCGGAGACGAAGGTGAGCGGGATGATCGACAGCACGAAGTCGACGGGCGGCAGCGCGTCGCTGGAGACCTGGGCGTGCCCGGTCTGCTTGAGCGCGTCGGTCAGGTGCAGCCCCTCGCCCGGGTGCAGCACGTTGCCGACGACGAGGCCGATGGCGAGCGCGACGAGCGACATCACGAGGAAGTAGCCGAGGGCGATACCGCCGACGGCGCCGACCTTGGCGGCCTTCCGCACGGAACCGATGCCGAGCACGATGGTGCAGAAGATGATCGGCGAGATCATCATCTTGATCAGGTTCACGAAGCCGGTGCCCAGCGGCTTGAGCTCGACCGCGGCATCCGGCCAGATGAGGCCCACGGCGATGCCGAGCGCGACCGCCACGATGACGGCGGTGTACAGGTAATGGGTCCGGTCCCGCTTCACGCGGGGTACGGCAGGTGCCGTGTCGGGGGTGCTGGCGGCCACGACTGCCCTCCTTGACGTCTTCGTCGGCGAACAACCGGCGTGCGGCTCACGTCCGGGCGTTACGGGGGAATGCCGTGACTATCTCCCGCCCTGTGAGAGCGGTCACCCTTCCGTTCATTTAGTTCACGCTTAACCGGAGAGGCACACTGCTGACATGCGCCTACCCCTCCTCCGCCGACCCCGCAGCCTGGCGGGCCAGCTGTTCGCCATGCAGGCCGTGCTGATCGCGGTGGTCGTCGCCGGGTACGCGCTGTTCACCTACGTCAGCGACCGGCGGCAGGCCGAGGACGCGGCGGTCCGCCAGGTGACGGCGGTCGCCCGCTCGATAGCGGACGCCCCCTCGGTCCGCGAGGCCATCCGCACCCCGGACCCGACGGCCGAGCTGGAGCCCTACGCGCTCCAGGTCATGCGGGACGCGGACGTCGACTTCGTCACGATCATGGACCCGCGGGGCATCCGCTGGACCCATCCCGAGGAGAAGCAGATCGGCAGGCGCTTCCTCGGCCGCATCGACCCCGCACGGCATGGCCACACCTTCACCGAGACGTACACCGGCACGCTCGGCCCGTCCGTGCGCGCGGTGACCCCGGTGGAGGAGAACGGCCGGGTCATCGGCCTGGTCAGCGCCGGGATCAAGGTGGAGGCGATCAGCGCGCGGGTGCAGGACCAGGTCACGGCCCTGCTCGCGGTGGCCGGCACGACCCTGCTGCTGGGGGCGGTCGGTACCTATGTGATCAACGCCCGGCTGCGCCGGCACACCCACGGCATGAACGCGGCCGAGCTGAGCCGGATGCACGACTACCACCAGGCGGCCCTGCACGCGGTGCGCGAGGGTCTGCTGATGCTGGACGGGCAGTACCGGGTGGCGCTGATCAACGACGGCGGCCGGGAGCTGCTCGGCGTGGACGGGGCGGAGGAGGTGGTCGGCCGCTCGGTGGCGGACCTCGGCCTGCCGACCCCTCTGACGGGCGCCCTGCTGGCCTCCGAGCCGCGCGTGGACGAGGTCCATCTGACGGCGTCCCGGGTCCTGGTCGTGAACACCTCCCCGGTGACCGGCGGGGAGCGGCGCGGCACCGTCGTCACCCTGCGGGACGTCACCGAGCTCCAGTCCCTCATGGGTGAGCTGGACTCCGAGCGGGGGTTCACGCAGGCGCTGCGCTCCCAGGCGCACGAGGCGGCGAACCGGCTGCACACGGTCGTGTCCTTGATCGAGCTGGGCCGCGCCGAGGCGGCGGTGGAGTTCGCGACGGCCGAGCTCGAACTGGCCCAGGCCCTGACCGACCAGGTGGTCGCGGCGGTGAGCGAGCCGGTGCTGGCCGCCCTGCTGCTGGGCAAGACGGCGCAGGCCAACGAGCGGGGCGTGGAGCTGGTGGTGTCGCAGGACAGCCGCCTGGACGACGGCCTGCTCCCGGACAGCGTGTCCGCGCGGGACCTGGTGACCATCCTCGGCAACCTGATCGACAACGCGGTGGACGCGGCGCAGGGCAGTGCCGGCGCGCGGGTGACGGTGACGGCGTACGCTACGGCCGCCGAGCTCGTCCTCAGGGTGACGGACTCGGGTCCCGGTCTCGACCCCGCCCATGGCGACCTGGTGTTCCAGCGGGGGTTCTCGACGAAGCCGGCCGGGCCCGGCGGCCGGGGTCTCGGGCTGGCCCTGGTCCGGCAGGCGGTGTCCCGCCACGAGGGCACGCTGACGGTGGCGGAGTCCGACCGGGAGGGTGAGGGCGGAGCGGTGTTCGAGGTGCGGCTGCCGTTGCGCACGGCCGGAGCCGCTGCCTCCCCGGCGCGGGAAGGCGGCGCGGCATGAGCGACGGGCAGCCGATCAGGGTGCTGGTGGTGGAGGACGACCCGGTGGCCGCCGACGCGCACGTGATGTACGTGGGCCGGGTGCCGGGCTTCGTCGCCGTCGGCAAGGCGCACACGGGCGCGGAGGCCCGCCGGGTCCTGGACCGCACCCCGGTGGACCTGCTGCTGCTGGACCTGCACCTGCCGGACGTGCACGGCCTGCAGTTCGCCCGCTCCCTGCGCGCGGCCGGGCATCACGCGGACGTCATAGCGGTGACCTCGGCCCGGGACCTGGCGGTGGTCCGCGAGGGCGTCTCCCTGGGTGTCGTCCAGTACGTGCTCAAGCCCTTCACCTTCGCCACGCTCCGCGACCGGCTGGTCCGCTACGCCGAGTTCCACGCGTCCGTCGGCGAGGCGAGCGGCCAGGACGAGGTCGACCGCGCCCTGGCGGTGCTCCGCGCCCCCGCCCCGGCGGCCCTGCCGAAGGGGCTGAGCGGGCCGACGCTGGAGCGGGTGACGGGCACCCTGCGGGAGGCGGCCGAGGGACTCACGGCGGCGGCCGCGGCCGAGGCCGTCGGGATCTCCCGGATCACGGCCCGCCGCTACCTGGAGCACCTGGTCGACACGGGACGGGCCGGCCGGAGCCCGCTGTACGGGCAGGTGGGCCGGCCCGAGCTGGTGTACCGGTGGGTGCCCCAGGGACGGTGAGGCACAGGGCCGGCCGGACACTGACACACCGTCACCAGCCAATGCGTGCAGGCTCATTGACCTGACCGGACCACCGCTCTTACCTTCACACGGCAGCAATCTCCGCGCCACCCCCACGTGTGCTCAGGAGGTCATGCCCGTGCGCCCCACCGCCGCTCTCTCCGCCCTCCTCACCGCCGCCCTCGCCGCGACCGCCCTCACCGCGTGCAGCCCGGGATCCGGCAGCAGCCCCGACACCGTGAAGGTGTCGTACAAGCAGTCGACCGACAACTCCGTCAAGGTGATGGACACCTACCTCGCCGGCATCAAGAAGCAGTTCGAGAGCCAGTACCCCGGCAAGAAGGTGGAGTTCGTCCCCATCAAGGCCCCCGACTCGGAGTACTACACCAAGCTCCAGCAGATGCTGAGGTCACCGCGGACGGCACCGGACCTCGTCTACGAGGACACCTTCCTCATCAACTCCGACATCACCAGCGGCTATCTGAAGCCGCTCGACCCGTACCTCGCCAAGTGGCCGGACTGGAGCCGGTTCATCGGCACGGCGAAGGCGGCGGCCAAGGGCGAGGACGGGAAGACGTACGGCGTCCCCGACGGCACCGACACCCGCGGGCTCTGGTTCGACAAGCGCGTCTTCGCGAAGGCCGGCCTGCCCGCCGACTGGCAGCCGAAGAACTGGGACGAGGTGCTCACCGCCGCCCGGACCATCAAGAGGAAGGTACCCGGCGTCACCCCGATCAACGTCTACACCGGCAAGCCCGCCGGCGAGGCCGCCACCATGCAGGGCTTCGAGATGCTGCTCTACGGCACGGGCGACGGGAAGACGGACCCGCTGTACGACGCCGGGAGCAAGAAGTGGATCGCGGGCGGCCGGGGTTTCAGGGACGCGCTCGGATTCGTCGAGACGGTGTACAAGGAGAAGCTCGGCCCGGACGTCTCCGACGCCCTCGACCCCAACTTCGCCACCGCCGTGCGCGGTGAGCTGCTGCCCGAGGGCAGGCTCGGCATCGACCTCGACGGCTCCTGGCTGCCGCAGGACTGGCTGCCGGGCAGCGGGCACGAGTGGCCGGACTGGTCGAAGCGGCTCGGACTGGCCGCCATGCCGACCCAGGCCGGCCAGGCGCCCGGCAGGGTGAGCATGTCCGGCGGCTGGACCTGGGCCATTCCCGCCAAGGCCGGCAACCCCGACCTCGCCTTCGACTTCATCCGGACGATGCAGACCAAGGACAACGCCCGGAAGTGGTACATCGCCAACTCCGGCATCGCCGTCCGCGAGGACGTCGCCGACGACCCGGCGTACGCCACCGCGCAGCCCGGCATCGCGTTCTTCACCGAACTGGTGGCGAGCACCCACTACCGGCCGGCGTTCCCCGCGTACCCGAAGGTGTCGACGGCCGTCCAGGAGGCCATGGAGGGCGTGACGACCGGCGACCGGTCGGTGGAGCAGGCGGCCGACGACTACGACGCCACACTGAAGGACGTCACCGGCGGCCGCGTGGTCCGCAGGTGACGGCTCGGCGCCGGGCCGCCCGGGCCCTTCCGCTCACCCCCGCCCTCGTCCTGCTGCTGCTCTTCCTCGCCGGACCGATCGCCTACTGCGCCTACATCGCCTTCACCGACCTCCAGCTGACGGGCCAGGCCCACTCCTCCTTCGTCGGCCTCGCCAACTTCCGCCGGGCGTTCCGGGACGACGCGTTCCTGAACGCCGTGTGGCTGACACTGGTGTTCACCGTGCTGTCCTCGCTCGTCGGGCAGAACACCCTGGGGCTCGCCCTGGCCGCGCTGATGAAGCGTGCCTCGAAGCCCGTCCGCACCCTCACCGGCGGGGTCGTCGTCACGGCCTGGGTGCTGCCGGAGGTGGTCGCGGGGTTCCTGCTCTACGCGTTCTTCCGGCGCGAGGGCACGCTCAACGCGATCCTGGACCAGCTCCATCTCCCGCGGCAGAACTGGCTGTTCACGCTGCCCGTCCTCGCCGTGTCGTTCGCCAACGTGTGGCGCGGCACGGCCTTCTCCATGCTCGTGTACTCCGCCGCCCTCGACGGGATACCCGCCGAGATCACGGAGGCGGCCGAGGTGGACGGGGCCGGCGGGTGGCGCCGGATGTGGCACATCACGCTGCCGATGATCCGCCGGTCCATCGGCACCAACCTCATGCTCAACACGCTGCAGACGCTGTCCGTCTTCGGCCTGATCTGGGTGATGACCCGGGGCGGCCCCGGAGACCGCAGCCAGACCCTGCCGCTGTACATGTACGAACAGGCCTTCCAGAACAGCATGATCGGCTACGGCACCGCCGTGGCCCTGCTCCTGCTGCTCGTCGGCTCCCTGTTCTCCGTCGTCTACCTGCGGCTGCTGCGGACGGAGGTCTGATGCCCCGCAAGCGCGCCTCCCGGCGGCTCGCCGCCGACGTCTCGCTCCTCGCGGTGGCCGTCGCCTTCGCGCTGCCCCTCACCTGGGTGCTGCTGTCGTCCGTGGACCCGCACGCCGGCCTGCGGGTCAGGGTCCCGGACGGGCTCACCCTGGCGAACTTCGACGCGATCCTCACCCCGGACATCACCTACACCCCGCTGCTGAACAGCCTGCTCCTGTGCGGGGGCGCCACCGCGCTGACCGTCGCCTGCGCCGCGCTCGCGGCCTACCCGCTCTCCCGGTTCCGGTCCCGGCTGAACCGGCCGTTCCTGCTGACGATCCTGTTCGCGACGAGCCTGCCGATCACGGCGATCATGGTGCCGGTGTACGCGCTGTTCGTCCGGGTGAACCTGATCGACACCCTCCAGGGCACCATCCTCTTCTTCGCCGCCTCCCAGCTGCCCTTCGCCATCTGGCTGATGAAGAACTTCATGGACGGGGTGCCGAGGGAACTGGAGGAGGCGGCGTGGACGGACGGCGCGTCCTCGCTCCAGTCCCTGGTCCGGATCGTGCTGCCGCTGATGGGACCGGGCGTCGCCGTGGTCACCGTCTTCTCGTTCGTGATGATGTGGGGGAACTTCTTCGTCCCGTTCATGCTGCTGCTCACCCCGGACCGGATGCCGGCCTCGGTCAGCATCAACGACTTCTTCGGCAACCGGGGCATGGTGGCCTACGGACAGCTCGCCGCGTTCTCCGTCATCTACTCCACCCCCGTGATCCTGCTCTATGTGCTGGTGGCCCGCAGACTGGGCGGCGGATTCGCCCTGGGCGGCGCGGTGAAGGGGTGACGCCCGGTAACCGCAGGTGACGGCGGTGACACCCGGTGCCACCGGTCCGGAACCGATCTAGACGTACGAATCCACCAAGGGTGATGTTGGCGGAACAGCCCGTAGTCACGGCCCGTGTGCGCCCCTACCTTGTGCGGAGTGCGCCCACCCTCATCCCGACCCAGTCGGCCCGCTCCTCCGTTCAACGCCCCGGCCGCCCGCAGGCTCCGCGCCGCGCTCGGCATGGGGCCCGAGCACGTCGCCTACGGACTGCGCGTCTCCTACGGACTGCCCTACGTCACCCCCGACCTCGTGACCGCCTGGGAACGCGGCACCGCCACCCCCGAAAACCTGGAACTCACCGCACTGGCGGGCGTGTTGTGGTGCTCGCCGGGTGAGCTCCTCGGCCGCCCCCGCACCCTGCGCGAGCACCGCCTCGCCCGGGCCGTCGCCGCGGAGGACGTCGCCCACGCCGTCGGCATGGACCTGCGCGGCTACCTGCGGATGGAGGAGCGCGACGACTGGCGGGGCAACGAGCGCCAGTCGGCCGCGCTCGCGCGGGTACTGGACCTCGCCCTGCCGGACTTCGTGTCCGTCACGGGCCGCGAGGCGAAGCTCGCCGATCTGCTGCACAGCGCGGTGACCACCCGCTGGCAGGCCTACGTCCGGCCGGTGACGAAGCTGGCCCCGGTCGACCGGAACGTCCTGGAGGAGGTCCTCCAGGAATTGCACCAGGACTACCAGGGCCACATGGCCGCCACCCTCAGCTGGGGCGGCGGTACGCGCGATGCCAGCGAGTCCGGACGGGACTTCCTCGACCGGATCGTCGACAACTTCTGGGCGGGCGTCGAGAGCAGAACGCCGTAGGGACCGCGCCGCAGGGACATCGCCGCCACCCGGACGGGTGAGCCAGTGCGCGCGTCAGCCCGGCCGCCGGGGCGCTGGGCACCAGGAGACGTGTGTCCCGATCCCGTCCGGGAGCAGGGAACGGCGGGCGGCGCATGGCGGGAACCGGACGGCGCCGCGGCGGACACGGCCGGCGCGGGCAGCAGCCCGTGAGCCGTGCGGAGGGCGTGGCGGCCCGAGCCGGGGTGACGCCGGCGCGGTCCGGGACGGGGAACGGTCTAGAACACCGACTCCGCCTCGTCCATGCGGTCCTTCGGCACCGTCTTCAGCTCGGTGACGGCCTCGGCGAGCGGCACCATCACGATGTCGGTGCCGCGCAGCGCGGTCATCCGGCCGAACTGGCCGCGGTGCGCGGCCTCGACGGCGTGCCAGCCGAAGCGGGTGGCGAGGACGCGGTCGTAGGCGGTGGGTACGCCGCCGCGCTGGATGTGGCCGAGGATGACCGGCTTGGCCTCCTTGCCGAGGCGCCGCTCCAGCTCGTACGCCAGCGCGGTGCCGATGCCCTGGAAACGCTCGTGGCCGTACTGGTCGATCTCGCCCTTGCCGTAGTCCATGGAGCCATCGACGGGGTGGGCGCCCTCGGCGACGCAGACGACGGCGAACTTCTTGCCGCGGGCGAAGCGTTCCTCGACCATCTTGGCCAGGTCGGCGGGGTCGAAGGGGCGCTCGGGAAGGCAGATGCCGTGGGCGCCGGCGGCCATGCCGGACTCCAGGGCGATCCAGCCGGCGTGCCGGCCCATGACCTCGACGACCATCACCCGCTGGTGGGACTCGGCGGTGGTCTTCAGGCGGTCCATCGCCTCGGTGGCCACGCCGACGGCGGTGTCGAAACCGAAGGTGCGGTCGGTGGAGGAGATGTCGTTGTCGATGGTCTTCGGGACGCCGACGACCGGGAGACCGGCGTCGGAGAGCATGCGGGCCGCGGTCAGCGTGCCCTCGCCGCCGATCGGGATCAGCGCGTCGATGCCGAACTCCTCGACCATGTCGGTGGCCCGCTCGCAGGCCTCGCGCAGCCGGTCGCGCTCCAGGCGGGAGGAGCCGAGGATGGTGCCGCCGCGGGCGAGGATGCCGCTGACCGCGTCCAGGTCGAGGGTGCGGTAGTGGCGGTCGAGCAGACCCCGGTAGCCGTCCTCGAAGCCGATGACCTCGTCGCCGTACTGCGCGACCGCCCGGTGCACGACGGACCGGATCACGGCGTTCAGGCCGGGGCAGTCGCCGCCTGCGGTGAGAACTCCGATGCGCATCGTGCTGTGTCTCCTGCTCGCTGTGGGTACCGGTGAGCCGGAACCGATTCTTTCACGTCCGTCGGGGCGGTGAAGTCCTGACGGGCGCCTTAACCGGCACCAGGGGTATTGTCAAGAGGGATCTGCTCACCTCGGTGGGCAGTTTTTGTGCCGAGGACGCGACCCACCAGACATGAGGAACGGAGTGGACACGTGACGCGCAGCGTGTACGTGACCGGGATCGACCGCGGTGACGGCCGCCAGGTAGTGGAACTGGGGGTCATGGAACTCCTCACCCGGCAGGTCGACCGGGTGGGCGTCTTCCGTCCGCTCGTCCACGACGGTCCCGATCGGCTGTTCGAGTTGCTGCGGTCCCGGTACCGCCTCTCGCAGGACCCCGCGACCGGCTACGGCATGGACTACCAGGAGGCGTCCGCGCTCCAGGCCGAGCAGGGCACCGACGAGCTGGTCTCCACGCTGGTGGACCGCTTCCACCGGGTCGCCCGCGACTACGACGTCGTCCTCGTCCTCGGCACCGACTACGCCGACACCCAGTTCCCCGACGAACTGTCCCTCAACGCCCGCCTCGCCAACGAGTTCGGCGCCTCCGTCATCCCGGTGGTCGGCGGCCGCGGGCAGAGCACCGAGTCGGTCCTCGCCGAGACCCGCAACGCCTTCCGCGCCTACGACGGCCTCGGCTGCGACGTCCTCGCCATGGTCACCAACCGGGTCGCCCGCGAGGACCGCGACGAGATCGCCGAGCGGCTCGCGAACCGGCTCCCGGTGCCCTGCTGGGTCGTCCCCGACGAGCCCGCGCTGTCCGCGCCGACGGTCGCGCAGATCGGCCAGGCCCTCGGCGCGAAGGTGCTGCTCGGCGACGAGTCGGGCCTGGCCCGGGACGCGCTCGGCTTCGTCTTCGGCGGCGCGATGCTGCCGAACTTCCTGGGCGCCCTGACCCCCGGCTGCCTGGTCGTCACCCCCGGCGACCGCGCCGACCTGGTCGTCGGCTCGCTGGCCGCCCACAGCGCCGGCACCCCGCCGATAGCCGGCGTGCTCCTCACCCTGAACGAGGTGCCGAGCGACGAGATCCTCACTCTCGCCGCCCGCCTCGCCCCCGGCACCCCCGTGCTCTCGGTGGCCGGCAACTCGTTCCCCACCGCCGAGCAGCTGTTCTCCCTGGAGGGCAAGCTGAACGCGGCCACCCCGCGCAAGGCCGAGACCGCGCTCGGTCTGTTCGAGCGGTACGCCGACACCGCCGACCTGGCCCGCCGGGTCTCGGCGCCGAGCAGCGACCGCGTCACGCCGATGATGTTCGAGCACAAGCTGCTGGAGCAGGCCCGCACCGACCGGCGGCGGGTCGTCCTGCCGGAGGGCACCGAGGAGCGGGTGCTGCACGCGGCCGAGGTGCTGCTGCGCCGGGGCGTGTGCGACCTGACCCTGCTCGGGCCGGTCGACCAGATCCGCAAGAAGGCCGCCGACCTCGGCATCGACCTGGGCGACACCCAGCTGATCGACCCGGCCGCATCCGAACTGCGCGACACCTTCGCCGGGAAGTACGCGGCGCTGCGCGCCCACAAGGGCGTCACGGTCGAACTCGCCTATGACGTCGTCTCCGACGTCAACTACTTCGGCACCCTGATGGTCGAGGAGGGGCTGGCCGACGGCATGGTGTCCGGCTCGGTGCACTCCACGGCGGCGACCATCCGCCCGGCCTTCGAGATCATCAAGACGAAGCCGGAGTCGTCCATCGTCTCGTCCGTCTTCTTCATGTGCCTGGCCGACAAGGTGCTCGTGTACGGCGACTGCGCGGTCAACCCGGACCCCAACGCCGAGCAACTGGCGGACATCGCCGTCCAGTCGGCCGGTACGGCGGCGCGGTTCGGCGTCGAGCCGCGGATCGCGATGCTGTCGTACTCCACCGGCACGTCCGGCTCGGGCGCCGACGTCGAGAAGGTGCGCGAGGCCACCGAGCTGGCCCGTTCGCGGCGCCCGGACCTGAAGATCGAGGGGCCGATCCAGTACGACGCGGCCGTGGAGCCGTCCGTCGCCGCCACCAAGCTGCCGGGCTCCGAGGTCGCCGGCCAGGCCAGCGTGCTGATCTTCCCGGACCTCAACACCGGCAACAACACCTACAAGGCCGTGCAGCGCTCGGCCGGCGCGATCGCGGTCGGCCCCGTCCTGCAGGGTCTGCGCAAGCCGGTCAACGACCTGTCCCGCGGCGCGCTCGTGCAGGACATCGTCAACACCGTCGCCATCACGGCGATCCAGGCCCAGACGCCCGCCACCTGAGCACAGAAAGCACCCCGACACCGTGACCGCGACCCGTGTCCTCGTCCTCAACTCCGGCTCCTCGTCGGTGAAGTACCAGCTGCTCGACATGCGCGACCGGAGCCGGCTGGCCGCCGGCCTGGTGGAGCGGATCGGCGAGCAGACCTCCCGGCTCAAGCACACCTGCCTGACCACGGGCGACACCCGTGAGCAGACCGGGCCGATCGCCGACCACGACGCCGCCCTCAAGGCGGTCGCCGAGGAGCTGGGCCGCGACGGGCTCGGCCTGGACTCGCCGGACCTGGCCGCGATCGGCCACCGGGTGGTGCACGGCGGGATGTTCTTCACCGAGCCCACCGTGGTCGACGACCAGGTGCTCACCGAGATCGAGCGGCTGATCCCGGTCGCCCCGCTGCACAACCCGGCGAACCTCACCGGCATCCGCACCGCGCGGGCGCTGCGCCCCGACCTGCCCCAGGTCGCCGTCTTCGACACCGCGTTCCACACGACGATGCCGGAGTCCGCGGCGCGGTACGCGATCGACCCGAAGATCGCCGACCGGCACCGGATCCGCCGCTACGGCTTCCACGGCACCTCGCACGCCTACGTCTCCCGGGAGACCGCGCGGCTGCTGGGCAAGGAGCCGTCCGAGGTGAACGTCATCGTGCTTCACCTGGGCAACGGCGCCTCGGCGTCCGCGGTCCAGGGGGGCCGGTGCGTGGACACCTCGATGGGACTGACGCCCTTGGAGGGGCTGGTGATGGGTACGCGATCCGGTGATCTGGATCCGGCCGTCATCTTCCATTTGGCACGTGTTGGCGGAATGTCCATGGACGAGATCGACACTCTCCTCAACAAGAGGAGCGGTCTGTTCGGTCTCTGCGGGGACAACGACATGCGGGAGATCCGCCGGCGGATCGACGAGGGCGACGAAGAGGCCCGGCTCGCCTTCGACATTTACATTCACCGCCTCAAGAAGTACATCGGCGCCTATTTCGCCGTACTCGGGAACGTGGACGCGGTGGCCTTCACGGCCGGCGTCGGCGAGAACGCGGCGCCGGTGCGGGAGGCCGCGATCTCGGGCCTGGAGGGGCTCGGCGCAGCGGTCGACCCGGAACTGAACGCCGTGCGCGGCGACGGACCGCGGCTGATTTCCCCGGCGTCCGCGCGGGTGGCCGTGGCCGTGGTGCCGACGGACGAGGAACTGGAGATCGCGACCCAGACCTACGCACTGGTCGGAAAGAACAACTGAATAGCACCTGAGCGGTGTGGCACTCATTTGTATCTTCCGCCAGACGGAATATTCCGTAGCGAAACAAACCGATAGGATCGCCCCATGCGCCGTTCGAAAATCGTCTGTACTCTCGGCCCCGCGGTCGACACCCACGAGATGCTCGTCGCCATGATCGAGGCGGGCATGAATGTAGCCCGGTTCAATTTCAGCCACGGCACCCACGCCGAGCACCAGGCGCGGTACGACCGCGTCCGTGCCGCCTCCAAGGAGACCGGCCGGGCCATCGGTGTCCTCGCCGACCTCCAGGGCCCGAAGATCCGCCTGGAGACCTTCGCGGAGGGTCCGGTCGAGCTCGAGCGCGGTGACGAGTTCGTCATCACGACCGAGGACGTGCCCGGCGACAAGCACATCTGCGGTACGACGTACAAGGGGCTGCCGGGCGACGTCTCGCGCGGCGACCAGGTCCTCATCAACGACGGCAACGTCGAGCTGAAGGTCCTGGACGTCGAGGGCCCCCGGGTGAAGACGATCGTCATCGAGGGCGGTGTCGTCTCCGACCACAAGGGCATCAACCTGCCCGGCGCGGCCGTCAACGTGCCCGCGCTGAGCGAGAAGGACGTCGAGGACCTGCGCTTCGCCCTCCGGATGGGCTGCGACCTGGTCGCGCTGTCCTTCGTCCGGGACGCCAAGGACGTCCAGGACGTGCACCGCGTCATGGACGAGGAGGGCCGGCGGGTCCCCGTCATCGCCAAGGTGGAGAAGCCGCAGGCGGTGGAGAACATGGAGGCCGTCGTGATGGCGTTCGACGGCGTGATGGTCGCGCGTGGCGACCTCGCCGTCGAGTACCCGCTCGAGAAGGTCCCCATGGTGCAGAAGCGCCTGATCGAGCTGTGCCGGCGCAACGCCAAGCCGGTGATCGTGGCGACCCAGATGATGGAGTCGATGATCACCAACTCCCGTCCGACCCGCGCCGAGGCCTCCGACGTGGCCAACGCGATCCTGGACGGCGCCGACGCGGTCATGCTCTCGGCCGAGTCGAGCGTGGGCGCGTACCCGATCGAGACGGTCCGGACGATGTCGAAGATCGTCCGGGCGGCCGAGCAGGAGCTCCTCTCCAAGGGCCTGCAGCCGCTGGTCCCGGGCAAGAAGCCGCGGACGCAGGGCGGTTCGGTGGCCCGTGCGGCCGCCGAGATCGCCGACTTCCTCGGCGGCAAGGGCCTGATCGCCTTCACCCAGTCCGGTGACACCGCGCGCCGCCTCTCCCGCTACCGCGCGTGCCAGCCGATCATCGCCTTCACCACGGACGAGGCCACCCGCAACCAGCTCACCCTGAGCTGGGGCGTCGAGTCGCACGTCGTGCCGTTCGTGAACACCACCGACGAGATGGTCGACCTGGTGGACCAGGAGATCGCCAAGCTGAGCCGGTTCGACTCGGGCGACACGGTCATCATCACCGCCGGCTCGCCCCCCGGCGTCCCCGGCACCACCAACATGCTCCGCGTGCACCACATCGGCGGCAGCAACTGACGAGCGCCGCAAGGGCCTTGAACGGCACTGAGGGCGCCCCCCGCGCAGGGGGGGGCGCCCTCAGTCGTCCGCGGCTCCCGGACGGGCTTCCGCGACCGCTCAGCCGGTCGTGTACACGTGCATGCCGGGCACGTGGAGGCTGCCGCCGAACTGGGCCGCCTGGACCACCTTCACGTTGGTGAAGTAGATCAGCGGGATGTTCAGCGGGGGCGGGCTGTCGGGGCTGAAGGTCACCGGGATCAGGCCGAACAGGTTGCCGGAGATGCTCTCGGTGTACATGACCGTGTCGCCGTTGCGGATGGTCGACGTCGAGCCCTTGGCGGCCTGCACGTGGTAGGTCTTGTTCGCCTGCTTGTCGTTGACCGTCTGGTGCAGGTCACCGATGTCCGTGCCGCCCGAGATGACGTACTTCAGCACCTTCTTCTTGGTGCCGTTGGCCGTCTTCACCTCGACGACGCCCTGGTAGTCGGCGCCCTTGAGGAGCAGGGAGCTGGCGTTCAGGTACCACGGGTCGTCCGCCACCGGCGTCTTGTTGTCGACGCCGCTCTCGTCGTCCGTGGCCACCGGGCAGCCGTCCGCCGCGTCGGAGGCGCTCGCGGACGGGGCCGGCGTCGCCGACCCGGCCGCGTCCTGCGCCGCCTTCACGGTGTCCTCGGCCGTCTTCGAGACCTTGTCGGTGGTGTTCTTCACCGTGTCCGAGACCGTCTTGCCCGCCTTGGAGGCGGTGTCCTTGACGGTGTCGGAGACCTTCGTGCCGGCCGAGTCCGACGTCGACGTACCGGAGCCGGACGCCGACGCCGAGGGCGCGGCGGACGACGGGGACGCGGACGGCGTGGGGCTCGCGGACGAGGTGCCGGAGTCCTTGCCGCCGCCGGTCAGGACGTCGCCGAGCGTGTCGCCGATGGTGTCCAGCAGGTTGCCGCTGCTCTGGGACGCGGACGGGGTGGGCGTGGCCGTGTCGCCGCCGGAGCCGGAGCCCTTGTCGGACGTGCCGGAGCCGGGGTCGGAGGAACCGGAGGTCGCGCTCGGCTCGGGGGTGCCCTGGTCGCCGGAACCTGAATCCGGCGAAGAGGTCTTGCCCGTGTCCTTGGCACCGCCGGCGTCCTTGCCGTCCTCGGCGTCGGTGCCCGGCGTGGCGGTGTCCGTCGGCTTCGTGCTCTCCGAGGCGGACGGCGACGGCGAGGCCGAGGTGTCACCGGAGTCGTCCAGCGCCTTGACGCAGTCCTTGTACTCGTCGGCCGTCAGGCTCTTGGCCGACGTCGAGGGGGACGGGCTGCCGTTGTCGGCCAGCGCGAGCGTGGAGGTGAACCCCATGCCCACGATCACCGCGGTCGGCATCGCCACGGAGGCTATCGCCTTGCCGGCCGGCATGTGGAACCTGGTGAACAGCGGCTTCCTGGGTGCCGCGTGGCGGGGACCGGTTCTCGCGCGGGACCCGTCCACATCGGTCCCGCGGATCGCCTCGTCAGCCGGCACTGTGCCTCCCGTTCGCCCCGTTGGCCGGGCTCGTTCCTGACAGGTCGTTCGTGCTCACCGGGTCCGGGCCCTGGTGGGACAGCGGAGCGAATCCGGCGTCGCCCTTGTCCGGAGCGGTCCCGGGGACCTCACCTGTGGCCGGGGCGGCCTCGGCGGCCGGTTCCGGCTGCTCGGTGGTGCCCGGCGCCCAGGCCACGGCCATCGCTCCACCGATGAGGGAGAGCAGGAAGCCCAGGACGAAGCCACCGAAGTTGGACACGGGGATGGACACCAGCGCGAGGAGGATCGCGGCGACTCCCGCGAAGGTCCGCACGTGCTTCTGGAACCAGAGACTGACGCCCAGGACGATCAGCAGCACACCGATGATCAGGGATCCGGCTCCCGCAGTGGTCGCCATCGCCAGCGTCAGATGGCCGAACTGCAGGTGGGCGTACGGGAAGTACATGATCGGAACGCCGCCGAGCAGGACGAACAGACCGGCCCAGAACGGACGCGTGCCCCGCCAGGCGCGGAACTGCTGCCTCCGGTGGGTGAACTGGCCGGGTGCGGCGGCAGGGGTCTCGGCGCTCATGGAAAACAGCTCCCTGGTGCGGTGTTGCTGTGGTGGTGATGTGTGCCGCGTGCGCGGACGCGGCCGGAGTGTGGGACGGGCGGGGGCGCCACCGGCTCCCCCGCCCGTCATCGAGTGCTTAGTAGCACTCCTTGACACCCGTCGCCAGCGACATGTGGAGACCGCTGAGCTTGAAGGTTCCGGCGGTGGTCGCCCACGCCGTCTGCTTCACGCCGACCAGCGTGGCCTTGTCGGCCTGCTGCGCGAAGCCGAAGGGGTTGGCCTGCTCGCCGCCACCCTTCATGCCCGGACCCTTGGAGGCGTCCTTCGCGGCCACACCGATGTCGATGTTGTCGAACGTCGCGTCGGCGTTGAGGTCGGCAACGTCGATGTAGATGTTGTCGGCCTGGACCTTGTCGTGGCCCTCGCCGCCGGCGCGCAGGATCAGGCTGACGTTGCCGAAGACCGGCACGTCGGGCGTGACCACGGACTGGCACAGGTTGGTGATCTCGGCGTGCTTGAACGCCGAGACGGCAACCGGGTGGGCCGTCTTCTTGCCGTCCATCGTGTAGCCGCTGTCGATGGCTCCGTACTGCTCGAAGCCGGTGCCGACGAGCGAGTCGGCGGACACCTTGAACGACTGGCCGGACACGCTGAACGAAGCGGCGAGAGCGCCCTGTGCGAGGGCCACACCTATACACGCCGTGGCGGCGACGCTGGGCACCATGACCACAGCGAACCGCTTCCATCTGGTCCCGCCACGCACCTGGGACTCCATATTTCCTCCTTCTCGGACGTACATCTCCTGGCCTGGACTCGCCCCGGTCGGCGGCTCAGCCAGGCAGGGATGGGAGAAGTGCTACGTCCTCGGGAAGGAGAGCGCCTGCACTCGGTGGCGCGAACCGCGCCCGAATCACCGGCGATCACCCCCGAGCGACAACCACTGGTCGCGCCTGACACGCATCACGCACAACCTTGCTGGACAGGCTTCGCCGGACGGCGAAGACCCCCCTGCCCAAGAGCCGGCGCCACTGCCGCCGGATCTGCTCGGTGGGGACCCAGAGTCTCCCGCGACCCGACCGGTTGTCGGGGTGCGGGAATGGACCGAGCGTCGCCGATCGTGGTGCATTCTCGGCCCGGGCACAAGGGGGTTCGTTACTGGCTAGTAACGGGCGGATAACCGGAGGACGACCGGCCGATCTCGGAGTGCGACGCTCGGTTGCATCGAGGGCCAGGGCAAAGCCGTTGATCCCTGGATGAAACCAGACAGATCAACGGCCTCGATTTACTCCGAGTAACAGCGGCCGCGATTACCAAGATTTGGCAAAGCGCGGCCGCCCTGACAGCTCGTCGGCGAATCTTTCACCCCGGCATCACAAGCCGGGGCGTTTAGCGACTGGTCAGAACAGGGCGCGCGCCAGCGCGCGGCGGGCCCCGATCACCCGCGGGTCGTCGAGGCCCACGACCTCGAACAGCTCCAGCAGGCGGCGCCGTACGGTGTCCCGGTCGTCACCCACGGTGCGCTGCACGGTCTCGATCAACCGCCCGAAGGCGTCGTCGACATGACCGCCCACCAGGTCCAGGTCGGCGGCGGCGATCTGCGCGTCCACGTCGGCCGGCTTCTCGGCGGCCTCCCGGCGCACCTTCTGCGGGTCGAAGTCCTGCACGCGCTGGAGCAGTTCGGCCTGCGCCAGGCCCAGCTGGGCCTCCGGGTGGGCCGGGTCGTCGGCCAGCACGTTCTTGTACGCCTGGATCGCACCGCCCAGGTCGCCCGCGTCGAGGGCCTGCGCGGCGGCGTTCAGCGTCGCCTCGTAGGGGCCCACGGGCGCCGCGGTCCCGGCGGCACCGCCGGCCTCGGCGTCCGGGTCGACGGTCAGGCCGGTCAGGCCGAACCGCTGCTCGGCGACCTGCACCAGCTGGTCCAGGGTCTCCCGGATCTGCTGCTCGGGGGTCACCCCCTGGAAGAGCGGCAGCGCCTGGCCCGCGACGACCGCGAACACGGCCGGGATGCCCTGCACCCCGAACTGCTGCATCAGCATCTGGTTGGCGTCGACGTCGATCTTGGCGAGGAGGAAGCGACCGGCGTACTCGACGGCCAGCCGCTCCAGGACCGGGCTGAGCTGCTTGCAGGGCTCACACCACTCGGCCCAGAAGTCGATGACGACGGGTACTTCGGCGGAGCGCTGCAGTACGTCGCGCTCGAAGCCGGCTTCGTCGACGTCGATGACGAGGTCGGCCGGCGAGACGGCCCCCGTCCCACCCTGCCGGGCGGCTTCGGCGCGCGCCTGCTCGGCCTTGGCCTTGGCCTCCTGGGCCGCCTTCACCGCGGCGAGGTCGACGACGCCGCTCATGGACATGTTCCGTGGCTGCATGCGTCTATCCTCCCCGTTCCGGCGCCGGAATGAAAAAAGCGATGTGCCGGCGCCGGGTCCCCACCCCACGCCGTGGTCGTCGCCCGTGTACGTCCCTCACGAGCTTTCGCTACGACCCGTAGCGTAATGGCATCGGGGCACCTCGCGACACCACACCCCGGTGATCTCCCTCACGACGCCACGGGAACCGCCGGTTTATGGTCAGTGGATGCAGAGCCGCACCCCAGCGGGCCGTACCGGCCGCCCGCGCAGCGCCGCCGCGGACACCGCGATCCTGGCCGCGACGCGGGAGGCGCTGGTCGAGCTGGGATGGTCCAAGCTCACCCTCGGGGACGTGGCGACGCGCGCCGGAGTCGCCAAGACCACGCTGTACCGTCGCTGGGCCGGCAAGAACGAACTGGTCGTGGACGCGGTGGCGGAGCTCTTCGACGAGCTCGAACTGCCCGACCGCGGCAGTCTCGCCGCCGACATCGAGGGCGTGGTTCTGCAGTTCGCGGCCATCCTGGCCCGGCCGGAGGCCAAGAGCGGTCTGATGGCGGTGGTCGCGGAGTCGACCCGTGACGACGCGCTGCGCGAGCGCATCCGCGCGTCGATCGTCGAGCGTCAGATACGGCTGGTTCTGGAGGGTCGGGAGCGGGCCCAGCGGCGCGGCGAACTCCCTCCGGAGCCGGACCCCGCCGAGGCGGCCCGCACGGTGGACCTCATCTTCGACGTCGTGGCGGGTGCGGTGGTGCACCGCACCCTGGTGAGCGGCAAACCGGCCGACGCGGACTGGGTGCACGACTTCACCCGGGTCCTGCTGCTCGGCCTGGCGGCGGCGGAACCGACCGCGGCCGAGTAGCCCGCCCGGCCCCGGCCGGCCGTGTGGCCGGGCCGGGTGGCGGGCGGGCCTGGTGGCGGGCGGGCCCGGCCGGCGTGTGCACCAGGGGGCGGCGCCCCTGGTGCGGGCCGGACGGCGCCGGGCTAGAAGCCGGCCGGTTCCGTGTACACGCCCCACTCCTCGCGCAGCACCCCGCAGATCTCGCCCAGCGTGGCCTCGGCGCGCACCGCGTCCAGCATCGGCTCGATCATGTTGGCGCCGGACCGGGCCGCGTCCAGCATCGCCGCCAGCGCGGAGCGCACCGCGGCGTCGTCGCGCGCCGCCTTCCGCTCGGCGAGCACCCGCACCTGCTCGCGCTCCACCTCGTGGCTGACCCGCAGGATCTCCAGGTCCCCGGTGACGGAGCCGGTGGCCACGTTGACGCCGACGACCCGCTTCTCGCCCTTCTCCAGGGCCTGCTGGTAGCGGAACGCCGACTCGGCGATCTCGCCGGTGAACCAGCCGTCCTCGATCCCGCGCAGGATGCCGGAGGTGATCGGGCCGATCGGGTGCCGCCCGTCGGGGTGCGCCCTCAGGCCCCGCTCCCTGATCTGCTCGAAGATCTTCTCCGCGTCCGCCTCGATCCGGTCCGTCAGCTGCTCGACGTACCACGAGCCGCCCAGCGGGTCGGCCACGTTGCCGACCCCGGTCTCCTCCATCAGCACCTGCTGGGTGCGCAGCGCGATCTCGGCGGCCTGCTCGCTGGGCAGCGCGAGGGTCTCGTCCAGCGCGTTGGTGTGCAGGGAGTTGGTGCCGCCGAGGACGGCGGCCAGCGCCTCCACGGCGGTGCGCACCACGTTGTTGTACGGCTGCTGCGCGGTCAGCGAGACCCCGGCGGTCTGCGTGTGGAAGCGCAGCCACTGGGCCTTGTCGCTCTTCGCGCCGTACACCTCCCGCATCCAGCGCGCCCAGATCCGCCGCGCGGCCCGGAACTTGGCGATCTCCTCGAAGAAGTCGACGTGCGCGTCGAAGAAGAAGGACAGACCCGGCGCGAAGACGTCCACGTCGAGCCCGCGCGAGAGGCCCAGCTCCACGTACCCGAAGCCGTCGGCGAGCGTGTACGCCAGCTCCTGCGCGGCCGTGGCCCCGGCCTCGCGGATGTGGTAGCCGGAGACGGAGAGCGGCTTGTAGGCGGGGATGCCGGCCGCGCAGTGCTCCATCAGGTCGCCGATCAGGCGCAGGTGCGGCTCGGGCTGGAAGAGCCACTCCTTCTGCGCGATGTACTCCTTGAAGATGTCGGTCTGCAGGGTGCCGTTGAGCACCCCGGGGTCGACCCCCTGCCTTTCGGCGGCGACCAGGTACATGCAGAAGACGGGCACGGCGGGCCCGCTGATCGTCATGGAGGTCGTGACGTCACCGAGCGGGATGTCCTTGAACAGGACCTCCATGTCGGCGGCGGAGTCGATGGCGACGCCGCAGTGCCCGACCTCGCCGAGCGAGCGCGGGTCGTCGGAGTCGCGGCCCATGAGGGTCGGCATGTCGAAGGCCACGGACAGACCCCCGCCGCCCGCGGCGAGGATCATCTTGTACCGCTCGTTGGTCTGCTCGGCGTTGCCGAAGCCGGCGAACTGGCGGATGGTCCAGGTGCGGCCGCGGTAGCCGGTCGGATGGAGCCCGCGCGTGAACGGGTACTCCCCGGGCCAGCCGATCCGCTCGAATCCCTCGTAGGTGTCGCCCGGTCGGGGCCCGTACACCGGCTCCACGGGGTCGCCGGAGAGCGTGGTGAAGTCAGCGTCGCGCTTGCGTGCGGCGTCGTAGCGGGCCTGCCAGCGGCGGCGGCCCTCGTCGATGGCGTGAGCGTCCATACCCTCGAATTTACTTGGACGTCCTAGTAAATGTCGATGGCTGACCGCCGTACGGAACTCGTACGGCGGTAAAACCTAGGCCTTGGCGACGGCCGGCGCCCGGCCGACGGTACCGGCCTCCAGCTCGCGGCTGATCCTGCGCTCGACGAAGAACGCGGCCGTGGGGATGGTGCCCGCGAGCAGCACCCACAGCTGCTTGCCGACCGGCCACTTCGCCTTGGACCCCAGGTCGAAGGCGAACACCAGGTAGACGACGTACAGCCAGCCGTGGGCGATGGCGACGACCCGCGTGAAGTCGGCGGCACCGCTCATGTCGAACCCGTACTTCGCGATCATGCTCAGGCACAGCAGCACCAGCAGGACACCGGTGGTGTAGGCCAGGACGCGGTAGCGGGTCAGCACGCTCTTCTTCATGCCCACGAGCGTAACCACCCGTTCCGGGAGATCTTGCCCCGGGTCACTCCTCGTCGAAGTCGTGTGCCGAGATCCGCAGCGGACGGAGCATCGCGAAGATCTCCTGGCACCCCTCCGCGTCGTACGCGCCCAGGCCGAAGTCCATGGACATGAGGTCGCGGGTGGCCGCGTCGACCACCTCGCGGCCCTTGTCGGTGATGACGGCGAGGGTGCCGCGGCCGTCGTTGGGGTTGGGCCGCTTGGCGACCAGCCCGGACCTGACCAGCCGGTCCACGGTGTTCGTGACGGACGTGGGATGCACCATCAGCCGCTCGCCGATCTTGGACATCGGCAGCTCACCGGCCTTGGAGAAGGTGAGCAGCACCAGCGCCTCGTAACGGGCGAACGTCAGCCCGTACGGCTTGACCACCGCGTCCACCTCGGCGAGCAGGATCTGGTGGGCCCGCATGATCGAGGTGATGGCGGCCATGGACGGCACGTTTCCCCAGCGCTGCTTCCAGAGCTCGTCGGCACGCGCGATGGGGTCGAACGGAAGGCTGAGTGGCTTCGGCACGTCATCAGACCCTACCGGCCGGTCATATGCCGGGCAGCCCCGTCTCGGCTTTCGGTCGCCCGGGCCGCCAGGGCCGGCCCGCAGCAGCACAGGACGCCCACCGCACCGGCCCCCACCACGGCCGCCCCGACGCCCGCCACCTCGGCCGCCACACCGGCGAGCGCCATGCCGGCGCCCTGGACCGTCGTCAGGCCCGCGCTCAGCAGGGTCATGGCCCGCCCGCGCAGCTCCTCGGGCACGGCCCGCACGAACCACTGGTCCAGGCCGAGGGTGTACGCGGACCCGGCCCCGGACAGCAGCAGGAGCAGCAGCGAGCCGGTGAGCCCCGGGTTGAGGGCGTAGCCGAGGTAGGGCAGCAGGGTCAGGCAGAGCAGGGGCAGCGCGACGCGTTCCCGGGCCGCGGGACGCAGCCGGGCCCCGGCGAACAGCTCGCCGGCCACCGTGCCGACGGGCAGGGCGCACATCAGCAGGCCGAGGCCGGTGGAACCGCTGCCGAGGGCGTCGGCGTACGGCGCGGCCAGCGCCTCGGGGACGACGGAGAACGCCGCCGGCACCCAGAACAGCAGGAGCAGCACCCGGACGCGGGGGCGGGCGAGCAGTTGCCGCAGGCCGGTGGGGCGTCGCCGCTCGGCCGGGTGCGGGCGGGCCGGTGCCGGGTGCCGAGGCGCAGCAGCGCCGCGGAGGCGAGGAAGGTACCGACGGTGATCAGCAGGGCGTGGCGCGGGGTGACCACGGCGAGCAGCAGACCGCCGAGGCCGTAGCCGACGAGCAGGGCGCTCTGGGCGACGATCCGCAGCAGGGAGCGGCCGAGCACGAACAGGTCACCGGCGCCGAGGACGTCGGCGAGGGTGGCCATGCGAGTGCCGGAGAACACCGGGGCGACGACGGGCTGTGGGCGGCACCGGCCGAGCGGACGCCCGAGGCGCTGGTACGGCTGCTGGGCCGCAACCGGCGGCCGTGCTGACCGCGCTCGACGAACCGGCCGGCACCACCGCCCTCGCCCACCGTCTGCGGCTCGCGCCGTCGTCGGTCTCCGCCCATCTGACCGTGCTGCGCGACGCGGGCCTGCTGACCGCCCGCCGCTACGGCCATCAGGTGCTGTACGAGCGGACACCTCTGGGGATGGCGCTGACGTCGGCGGGCTGACACCTCCTGGGTCAGCGGCTCTGCCGGCGCAGACGGTGGCGTACCGCTCGCTGCGCGACGGGGCCGAGTTCCTCCAGCGCGGTGACGAGGGCGCCCAGCCCCTCCAGGGCGTCGAGGGCCGCGTGGGCGCCCCGCTCGTCGACGCCCTCGTACAGTTCGATGCCGACGAAGGAGGCGGCGACGGCCCGGGCCAGGCCGGCGGGGTCGGTGAACTCGCCGAGGGGGGTCGCCGCGAGGACGCGGCGCAGCGCGCACTCGATCTCGGCGATCCACAGGTCGAGTCCGGCCGCGGTGGCGGGGCCGAGTCCGGCGTGGGTCTGGGCACCGGCGAGCAACTGGCCGAGGAGTGCCACGTGCCCCTCGGCCCGCTCCTGGTCGTGCATCTCGCGGCCGACGGCGAGGAGTTCGGACAGGGAGGTGACGGCGGCGAGCCGGTCCCGGTACTTGGCCACGGACTTCTCCGCGCCGTACCGGCAGGCCGCCGCCAGCAGTTCGTCCACCGAGCCGAAGTGGTAGAAGACCAGCGCCTGGTTGACGCCGGCCGCCGAGGCCACCGTACGGGCCGAGGTCTTGGCGATGCCCTGCTCGGTGAGGGTGCGCAGGGCGCCCTCCAGCAGCTTCGTCTTGGTCTCCTGGGACTTCGCCGTCTCCGGGCTCATGCGCGCACCTCCTCCCGCACGGGGCGCAGCCCCGGCCGTACCCCGAGGGTGCGGACGTCCGTGTACGAGGCCGTGAAGGAACCCTCGTAGCCGAAGAGCGGTCCGAAGAAGCGGTTGACCACCCGGACCCGGATGCGGAAGCGGCCGGTGTCCTCGTCGTAGGACTCGCGCACCTCGGCCGTGGCGCCGAGGAGTTCGGGCACGCGGACGTCCACCGGCCCTTCCCGGAAGCGGTGTTCGCCGGAGCGGATGAGCAGGGAGCCGTCGGGCTCGGCGCGCAAGTGCAGTTCGCTCGCGAGGTGCTGGTGGGTGCCGAGGTAGTCGAGGATGCGGTCACCCCGGGGGCCGAGCACCATCTGGGCGTCGAAACGGCGGCTGCGGCCGGGCAGTTCGAAGGTGCGCACGAAGCTCACCGTCTCACGCCCCGAGCCGTCGGTGTACGGCACGTTCTCGATCACGAAGGGGATGTCGCGGCCGGCCTCGGGGACCAGGATGTTGCGGGTGGCGCCCAGCGCCAGGAAGGGCTTCACGAACGCGGGTCCGTGCCAGACGCGGTCCATCACGCCCCGGCCGGTGCAGGCCTCGCCGCTCGCGAGGCCCACGGAGAAGCGGCGCCGCAGCCGTGGGTGCAGCCGGTCGAAGCCGGCGCCCATGACGGTCTCGAACATCGAGGTCACGAGGGCTTCTCCAGGGTGCGCAGCAGGCGGGGCGTCCGGGTCCGCGTGACGGGGGCCCGCAGGCAGCGCCGGGCCGCCGGGGTGCAGGCGAGCGGTTCCTTGAACAGGACGAGGGAGATGCCGACCACGAGCAGCAGCGGGCAGAGGAAGGCCGCGGTGTCGGCGAAGGGCCCGAACAGGCGCAGGAACGGGTCGGTGCCGAGCGCGTTCAGGCAGAGCCCGAGGACGAGCGCGCGGACCGCGAGTTCCGCGAGCCAGTTGAGCAGGGCCCGTTCGGGGGTGATGCCCCGCTCCAGCCAGAGTCTCAGCCGGTCGAAGGACCACGCGGTCGCCCATCCCATGAGCGGGCGGAACAGCGCCCGGTCGCCGAGGGCGCCGAGGGCGCCCCAGCGGGGGCGGTAGTCGTAGCCGGTGAGGAAGCGGACGCCGTGCGCCTCCGGCACGTAGCGCCAGTAGCCGCTTCCCTCGGCGATCAGGGAGAGGGGGTGCGGGGAGGAGAAGCGCAGGGCGGAGGTGCGGGTGCCGTCGGGACGCTCCTTCTCGCCGGCCGCTACGCCGGTGCCGGAGACGGTGAGGAACGGCAGCAGGCGCGTGGAGTAGCGGAAGCGCTGCGGTTCCCCCTCCACGCGCGGGAGGTACGCGATCTCGGTGAAGCGCAGGTCCCAGCGCTGGTGCCGGGCGGGGTCCTGGGTACGGGCCCACAGCTCGTCGAGGTCGGCGCGTATGTGCGTCTCTATGTAGAGACCCATGTGTTCCCCCACGTCAGGCCATTGTTTGAGCGACCGCTCAAACAATCGTGGAAAAAAAATACACCCCTTTGAGCGATCGCTCAAAGAACGGGTGCGAAGGAACCCCGGTCCTGGGGACCGGGGTTCGGGGGCCGAGGGCCCGCGGATCACTGCGCCAGGTACCGCTCCACGGTCTCCACCTTGGAGGTGAGGCCGTCGGTCACACCGGGCCGGATGTCCGCCTTGAGGACCAGCGAGACGCGCGGGGCACGGGCCTCGACGGCGGCCACGGCACGCCGTACGACGGCCATGACCTCGTCCCACTCGCCCTCGATCGAGGTGAACATCGCGTCGGTGCGGTGGGGCAGTCCCGACTCGCGGACCACGCGGACGGCGTCGGCGACGTACTCCCCCACGTCCTCACCGACCCCGAGGGGCGTCACGGAGAAGGCGACGATCATACGTTCACGACCCCTTCCTTGCGGGCGCGGGCCGCGATGACCGCGTCCTCGGCCTCACGGCGCAGCTTGCGCTCGGCGAAGAAGCCGCCGGTGGGCAGCACCGAGAGGACGAAGTAGAGGGCCGCGGTGCCCAGGGGCCACTTGGTGCGGTTCCAGGCGTCCGCCCAGAAGATCACGTAGAGGACGAACAGCACACCGTGGATCGCGCCCATCACGGGGACCGCGTTGAAGTCCGTGGTCCGCTTCAGCACCGAGCACAGGAGCAGGATCAGGAAGGACACGGCCTCGGGGGCGGAGACCAGGCGGAGGCGGCGGAGGGCGGTGGCGGTCTTGATGTCCACGGGTCACCTTCGGTGGGAGTTTCGAACGACGGTCTGCCGATTACGGACTGCCGGTTTGTGAACGCACGCACAAGCGTTCTCCCATTGTGGCAAACCGCGGCCCTAGGGGTCCGCTCAGGGTCGTTCTCCACCCCCGGGCCCTGTTCGCCCCACCCGTCCGGCCGCTACTTTCCCAGCGTGGCGATGTTCCGACTCCAAGGCAGCAAGGTGCTGGCCGTCGACATGACCGGGGACGCCGTGAAGGCCAAGAACGGCTCGATGGTCGCGTACGACGGTCAGATGGCCTTCAAGAAGCTGAGCGGCGGCGGCGAGGGGCTGCGCGGGATGGTGACCCGGCGGCTCACCGGCGAACAGATGACGGTGATGGAGGTGAAGGGGCAGGGGACCTGCTGGTTCGCGGACCGCGCGTCCGAGATCAACCTGGTCGCCCTCCGGGGGGACAGGCTCTACGTCGAGTCGAGCAATCTGCTGGCGACGGACGCGGGGCTGAGGACGGGCACGACGTTCACGGGGCTGCGCGGCGCCTCGCAGGGCAACGGGCTCTTCACGACGACCGTCGAGGGGCACGGCCAGGCGGCGATCATGTCCGACGGCCCGGCGGTCGTGCTGCGGGTCAGCCCGCAGTACCCGCTGACCGTCGACCCGGGCGCCTACATCGCCCACCAGGGCGAGGTGCGGCAGTCCTTCCAGTCCGGTGTGACGTTCCGCACGTTCTTCGGGGAGGGCGGCGGCGAGGCGTTCCAGATCCGCTTCGAGGGCGACGGCCTGGTGTACGTGCAGCCGAGCGAGCGGAACACGATCGCGGGGGACCTGTGACATGACCTTCCGAGAGATCAACTCCAAGATGGTCGAGGCGACGGTGCTGCCGGGGCAGCGGCTGTACAGCCAGCGCGGGGCCATGCTCGCCTACAAGGGGGAGGTGTCCTTCACCCCCGACATCCAGGGCGGTCAGGGCGGGCTGATGTCGATGCTCGGGCGACGGGTGGCCGGCGAGGCGACGCCGCTCATGTCGGTCGAGGGCAGCGGCACGGTCTTCTTCGGGCACGGCGGCCACCACGTCCATGTCATCAGCCTTTCCGGCGACACCCTCTACGTGGAGGCGGACCGCCTGCTCGCCTTCGAGGGCACCCTCCAGCAGGGCACGATGTTCATGGGCTCGCAGGGCGGCGTCATGGGCCTGGTCCGGGGCCAGGTCACCGGGCAGGGACTGTTCACCACCACCCTGCGGGGCAACGGCTCGGTGGCCGTGATGGCGCACGGCGGCGTCTTCGAGCTCCCGGTCACCCCGCAGCGCCCGGTCCACGTCGACCCGCAGGCCTACGTCGCCCACTACGGGGACGTGCGCAACAAGCTGTCCACCGCGCTCGGGTGGCGCGACATGGTGGGCCGCGGCTCCGGCGAGGCCTTCCAGCTGGAGCTGAGCGGCAACGGCACGGTGTTCGTCCAGGCGTCGGAGGAAAGGCTGTGAGCGCGTACGGAGTGCCCGGCGGCCCGGTGGTCCACGACCCCATGACGCTGCCCGCCGACGACAACGTGAACACCTACACGTTCTGCGTCGAGCTCAAGGGCGGCCAGTGGTTCCTGCAGAAGGGGAAGATGATCGCCTACTACGGGGCGATCGAGTTCAACGGCATCGGGCACGGCCGACTCGACCGACTTGTCCGTACCTCGTTCCATTCGCCACTGCACGCGAGCGACTGGGTCGTGGCGCAGGGCTCGGGCAAGATGCTGCTGGCCGACCGGGCTTTCGACGTCAACTCCTACGACCTGGACGACGGGAACTTGACCATTCGCGCGGGCAACCTGCTCGCTTTTCAGCCAAGTCTCGCGCTCAAGCAATCGATCGTGCCGGGTTTTCTGACCCTGATCGGAACCGGAAAGTTCGTCGCCGCATCTAACGGTCCGGTGGTGTTCATGGAACCTCCGATCCGGGTCGACCCGCAGGCCCTCGTCGGGTGGGCCGACTGCCCGTCCCCGTGCCATCACTACGACCACGGATACTTGGCGGGTGTACTGGGCGGCCTACGTGCGATGACCGGCCTCGGCGGAGCCTCCGGCGAGGAGCACCAGTTCGAGTTCGTGGGGGCCGGGACGGTCCTGCTGCAGTCGACGGAGACCCTCATGGCCGAGGCGGCCACGGGGGTGGTTCCGCCGGAGGCGGGGGTCCCCGGCGGTGGCGTAACGGCACCGGGTGGACACGGTCCGCAATCGCCGGGGGTACCGCGCCTTCCCGGACAGCTGGGAGACCTCCAGCGTCGCTTCGGGCTGTGAGCGGTAGTCTGCGGAGTGTGACATCGAACGCGTGCGCGCAGTCACACCACCCGAAGTAGTTCGTCATTCAACTTCTTAGGTAGACTTCATTCATGGAGACCGAGACGGCCACGCGCTGGCTGACCGATGCGGAGCAGTGCGCCTGGCGCACCCACCTGGAGGTCAACAGGCTGTTGACGTACCAGCTCGAGAAGGACTTGCAGCCGTTCGGCCTGACTATGAACGACTACGAGATCCTGGTGAACCTGTCCGAGTCGGAGGACGTACGGATGCGGATGAGCGACCTCGCCTCCGCGACCCTGCAGTCCAAGAGCCGGCTCTCGCACCAGATCACGCGGATGGAGAACGCGAACCTGGTGCGCCGTGAGAACTGCGAGTCCGACCGGCGCGGACTGTTCGCCGTGCTGACCGAGCACGGCATGGAGACGATGCGGAAGGTGGCGCCGCACCACGTGGCGTCGGTGCGGCGGCACTTCATCGACCTTCTGTCGCCGGAGACACTGATAGAGCTGGACAAGGCGCTCAAGCCGATCGCCGAGCACCTGCGGGGACAGCGAGGGCGTCCCTAGCTCCGTTCGCCTGCCGGACAGGCCTCGGCCGGGCGGCCGGTCGCTCCGGCCCGCTCGGGCGGGGTGTCCCCGGCCGAAGCGGCGTGGTCAGCCGCCCGGCCGGCCCGCCACCGCACGGCCGACAGCGCGGGCAGCAGGGCCGCGCCGCCCGCGAGGGCGAAGCACGCGCACAGCGGCAGGCGGCCGATCAGCAGCCCCGCCACCAGCGCTCCCCCGGAACTTCCCGCGTTGACGCCCATGTTGACCCAGGCCCCGGCCCGGGTGCGGGCATCGGCCGGCACCGTCTCGTCGGCCAGGAGATAGGCCGTCGTCAGCGCCGGGGCGAGGAACGCCCCGGCGACGGCCATCGCCACCGTGAGCGTCCACAGGTTCGGTGCCAGGCCGGCCGCCGCCACCGTCAGGCCCAGGGCAAGGGCGAAGAGGAGCAGCCGCTCGCGGGCCGCCGACCGCCAGGGCACCGCCCCGTTCACCAGCCCGCCGACCGCGCTGCCCGCCGAGAGCGCACCCAGCACCCACGGGACCGTGCCGGGATCGTAGGCGTGCGCCGAGGCGAAGGCCATCGCCAGCAGGTCCACCCCGCTGAGGGCCAGACCCACGCCGAGGGCCACGGCCACGGGCGTCCCGAGCCCCCGTACTCCCCCGCGCCGCTGGGCGCGCGAGGCGGACCGCGGACCCGGCATCACCGGGGACATGACGAAGGCGCAGGTGCCGGCCACGATCAGGAACGCGCTCAGCAGGAGGCCGGACGCCGGGTGCGCGAAGGCGGTCAGCGCACCGATCAGTACCGGTCCGGAGACGTAGAGCAGTTCCTCCGCGACCCCGTCGAGGCTGTACGCGCGGCGCAGCAGGTCCCGGTCCGGGAGCAGTTCGGCCCACAGGGCACGCATGGTCGGCCCGAGGGGCGGCGCGCACGCTCCGGCGAGCGCCGCGGCGGCCGCGAGGGCCGTCGGCGGTACCGCCGGGCGCCAGGTCAGGGCCGCCAGGACGCACAGCAGGGTGCCGTAGAGCACCGACATCGGCAGCAGGGCGCGGCGGGGGCCGTGACGGTCGATCAAGGACGCCCTGACCGGCATCAGGAAGACCGAGGTCGCGCCGAACAAGGACATCACCACGCCGGACACCGCGTAGGAGTCGGTGGCACGGGTGACGGAGAGCAGCACGGCGAGGGAGACCGTGCCATAGGACAGCCGGGCGGTCAGGGCGGAGACGAAGGTGCGGCGCGCGTGCGGGACGCGCAGGACGGCGGCGTACGAAGGCCGCGCGGAGGCATGCGTGGACATGCTGACGTTCCTCTGTGTGAGGCGGAAGAGGGGACACCGAGGGACGCGGTGGCCACGGTCGGGCCCCGCGATCCGGTGCGCGCTCTACGCCAAGGAGAGGAACATGGTGGCCAATCTAGCAACAGGCGGGCCGCGCGAGGGAGATTCAGCCCTCCGTCAGGCCCGCGACCAGTTCGTCGGCCGCGCGGTACGGGTCCAGTTCACCGGCGACGATGCGCTCGGAGAGGGCGCTGAGCCGGCGGTCCCCGTGCAGGTCGCCGATGCGTTCGCGCAGGGCGGTGACCGCGATGGTCTCCACCTCGCGGGCCGCGCGGGCCCGGCGGCGCTCGGCGAGGACCCCGCGCTCCTCCATCCAGGCACGGTGCTTCTCCAGGGCCTCGACGACCTCGTCGACCCCCTCCGCACGCGCGGCGACCGTCTTCACGATCGGCGGACGCCAGTCGCCGGCGGCGCGGGCCTCGCCCAGGCCCAGCATGTGGTTCAGCTCGCGGGCCGTGGCGTCGGCGCCGTCCCGGTCCGCCTTGTTGACGACGTACACGTCGCCGATCTCGAGGATGCCGGCCTTCGCCGCCTGGATGCCGTCGCCCATGCCGGGGGCCAGCAGGACGACCGAGGTGTCCGCCTGGGAGGCGATCTCCACCTCCGACTGGCCGACACCGACCGTCTCCACCAGGACCACGTCGCAGCCCGCCGCGTCCAGCACGCGGATCGCCTGCGGCGCCGCCCAGGCCAGGCCGCCCAGATGACCGCGGGTGGCCATCGAGCGGATGTAGACGCCCGGGTCGGAGGCGTGCTCCGACATCCGGACCCGGTCACCGAGCAGGGCGCCCCCGGAGAACGGGGACGACGGGTCGACGGCCAGGACGCCGACCCGTTTGCCCTGTTTGCGATACGCCGTGACGAGCGCGGAGGTGGAGGTCGACTTGCCGACGCCGGGCGAGCCCGTGAGACCGACGACGTACGCGTTGCCGGTCAGCGGGGCCAGTGCCGCCATGACCTCCCTGAGCTGCGGGGACGCCCCCTCCACCAGGGAGATGAGCCGGGCCACGGCCCGCGGTCGGCCTTCCCTGGCCTGGGCCACCAGAGAGGAGACGTCCTGCATCAAACAGCTCCGTTCACTTCACAGACGTTAAGGGGAACTCAGGCCTTCGGAACCCGGACGATCAGCGCGTCGCCCTGGCCGCCGCCACCGCACAGCGCGGCCGCGCCGACACCGCCGCCACGCCGCTTGAGCTCCAGCGCCAAGTGCAGCACGAGACGGGCGCCGGACATGCCGATCGGGTGGCCCAGCGCGATCGCGCCGCCGTTGACGTTCACCTTTTCCGTGGACACGCCGAGGTCCTTCATTGACTGCACGGCGACCGCGGCGAAGGCCTCGTTGATCTCGATGAGGTCGAGGTCGCCGACCTCCAGGCCGTCCTTCTTCAGGGCGTGCCGGATGGCGTTCGACGGCTGGGACTGCAGGGAGTTGTCCGGGCCGGCCACGTTGCCGTGGGCACCGATCTCCGCGAGCCACTCCAGGCCCAGCTCCTCGGCCTTGGCCTTGCTCATGACGACCACGGCCGCCGCGCCGTCGGAGATCTGCGAGGCGGAGCCCGCGGTGATCGTGCCGTCCTTGGCGAAGGCCGGGCGCAGCTTGCCGAGCGACTCCGCGGTGGTGTCGCCGCGGATGCCCTCGTCCTTGCTGAAGACGACCGGCTCGCCCTTGCGCTGCGGGATCTCCACGGGGGTGATCTCGGCCTCGAAGACGCCGTTCTTCTGCGCGGCGGCGGCCCGCTGGTGGGACAGGGCGGCGATCTCGTCCTGCTCGGGGCGCGCGATACCGAGGCGCGTGTTGTGCTTCTCCGTGGACTCGCCCATGGCGATGCCCTCGAAGGAGTCGGTCAGACCGTCGTACGCCATCGCGTCGAGCATCTCGACCGCGCCGTACTTGAAGCCCTCGCGGGACTTCGGCAGCAGGTGCGGGGCGTTGGTCATGGACTCCTGTCCGCCCGCCACGACGATGTCGAACTCGCCGGCGCGGATCAGCTGGTCCGCCAGCGCGATGGCGTCCAGGCCGGACAGACAGACCTTGTTGATGGTGAGCGCCGGCACGCTCATCGGGATACCGGCCTTGACGGCGGCCTGGCGGGCCGGGATCTGACCCGCCCCGGCCTGGAGCACCTGGCCCATGATCACGTACTGCACCTGGTCGCCGCCGATCCCCGCACGGTCGAGGGCGGCCTTGATCGCGAAGCCGCCGAGGTCGGCTCCGGAGAAGGACTTGAGCGAGCCGAGCAGTCGTCCCATGGGCGTACGCGCGCCCGCGACGATCACCGAGCTGTTCGTTCCAGAAGGCATGAGCTGCGATCCCCTTACCGGCCAGGCCGAGGAGTGAACGAGGGTTTACTTCGAATGTACTGAGTGGCACTCCGTGCCGTCATCGGCCCGTCGGTGTGATCGCGCGCACGTTGCGTAACCACCTGATGAGCGCTGCACTGAATCCATGCTGACGCGAATCGACCACATCGGGATCGCCTGTCACGACCTCGACGCGACCGTCGAGTTCTACCGGGCCACGTACGGCTTCGAGGTGTTCCACACCGAGGTCAACGAGGAACAGGGCGTGCGCGAGGCCATGCTCAAGATCAACGAGACCTCGGACGGCGGTGCCTCCTACCTTCAGCTGCTGGAACCGACCCGCGAGGACTCCACCGTCGCCAAGTGGCTCGCGAAGAACGGCGAGGGTGTCCACCACATCGCTTTCGGTACGGCGGATGTGGACACCGACGCCGCGGACATCCGCGAGAAGGGCGTACGCGTTCTGTACGACCGGCCACGGATCGGTTCCATGGGGTCGCGGATCACCTTCCTGCACCCCAAGGATTGCCACGGTGTGCTCACGGAACTGGTCACTTCGGCGCCGGTTGAGTCGCCCGAGCACTGACCGCCGTACATATGGGCCGGTAGGGTTGGGGGCGGTCGTCCCTTCAACCGGGGCGACCGCATGCCGGGGTCCGGGTTTCGGGGGACGAGCGTCGGGGCGGCAGCCCGTGCTCCGCCGTTGATCTGACACCATTCCCCGGGGGCCCCGTTCGGCGGATGGACGGAGCTCGTTGGAGAAGCTGACCAGGGGACGGATGGGACCGCGCAGTGCGGGGCTACGAGAGCCAGGAGCGAGAGCCGGCGGCTGACGTCGACCACCTCTCTCGGTTCGAGGCCGAGATGAAGCGGCTGAAGACCGAGCGGGAAAAGGCGATCCAGCACGCCGAGGACCTCGGCTACCAGGTCGAGGTGCTGCGCGCCAAGCTGCACGAGGCGCGGCGCACCCTCATGACCCGGCCCGCCTACGACGGCGGTGACATCGGCTATCAGGCCGAGCAGTTGCTCCGCAACGCCCAGATGCAGGCGGAGCAGCTGCGCCAGGACGCCGAGCGGGAGCTGAGCCAGGCCCGCGCGCAGACGCAGCGCATCCTTCAGGAGCACGCCGAGCAAGCGGCCCGGCTCCAGTCGGAGCTGCACCAGGAGGCGGTGACCCGGCGCCAGCAGCTCGACCAGGAGCTGGCCGAGCGCCGCTCCACCGTCGAGTCCCACGTCAACGAGAACGTGGCCTGGGCGGAGCAGCTGCGCGCCCGCACCGAGCAGCAGGCCAGGCGCCTGCTGGAGGAGTCCCGCGCGGAGGCCGAGCAGGCGATGGCCGCCGCCCGCGCGGAGGCCGAGCGGCTGACCCGGGAGGCCCGGGAGCGGCTGCAGAGCGACGCCGAGTCGGCGCGCGCCGAGGCCGAGCAGATTCTGCGCCGTGCCCGCACGGACGCCGAGCGGCTGCTGAACGCGGCCTCCACGCAGGCCCAGGAGGCCACCGACCACGCCGAGCAGCTGCGCAGCAGCACGGTCACCGAGTCGGACGCCGCCCGCCGGCAGGCCGCCGAGCTGAGCCGGGCCGCCGAGGAGCGGATGACCCAGGCCGAGGAGGCGCTGCGCAAGGCGCAGGCCGAGGCGGAGAAGGTCGTCACGGAGGCCGAGCAGGCCGCCGCCAAGACGCTGTCGAGCGCCGAGGCCGCGAACGAGACACGGACGCGCACGGCGAAGGAGCAGGTCGCCCGGCTGGTCGAGGAGGCCACCAAGGAGGCCGAGCAGACCCGGACCGAGGCCGAGCAGCTGGTCGCGGACGCCCGCGCCGAGGCCGAGAAGATCGTCGCCGAGGCGTCCGAGAAGGCCCGTACGCTCACCGCCGAGGAGAGCGCCACGCAGCTGTCCAAGGCGGCCAAGACCGCCGAGGACGTGCTCAACAAGGCGTCCGAGGAGGCCAAGCGGACCACGAAGGCCGCCGCCGAGGAGGCCGAGCGGATCCGCTCCGAGGCCGAGACCGAGGCGGACCGCCTGCGCGCCGAGGCGCACGACATCGCCGAGCAGCTCAAGGGCGCCGCCAAGGACGACACCAAGGAGTACCGCGCCAAGACGGTCGAGCTCCAGGAGGAGGCCCGCCGGCTGCGCGGGGAGGCCGAGCAGCTGCGGGCCGACGCGGTCGCCGAGGGCGAGTCGATCCGTGCCGAGGCCCGCCGCGAGGCCGTCGCGCAGATCGAGGAGGCGGCCAGGTCCGCCGAGGAGCTGCTGGCCAAGGCCAAAGTGGACGCCGACGAACTGCGGCAGAAGGCCACCGCGGACAGCGAGAAGGTGCGCACCGAGGCCATCGAGCGCGCCACCTCCCTGCGTCGGCAGGCCGAGGAGACCCTGGAGCGCACCCGCAAGGAGGCCGAGCGGCTGCGCGCCGAGGCCGACGAGCGGGCCGAGGCCGTCCGGGCGGACGCCGAGCAGGCCGCGCTGGAGCTGCGCGAGGAGACCGAGCGCGCCGTCGAGGCCCGCCGCGGCGAGGCCGCCGAGGAACTGAGCCGGCTCCAGACCGAGACCCAGGAACGGCTGGAGAACGCCGAGCAGGCGCTCACCGACGCCCGCGAGGAGGCCGCCCGGATCCGCCGGGAGGCCGGCGAGGAGACGGAGCGGCTGCGCGCGGAGTCCGCCGAGCGGATCCGTACGCTCCAGCAGCAGGCCGAGAGGGAGGCCGAGCGGCTGCGTGACGAGGCCGCGTCGGACGCGTCCGCGTCCCGTGCCGAGGGCGAGGCCGTCGCCGTACGGCTGCGTTCCGAGGCCGCCGCCGAGGCCGAGCGGCTGAAGGCGGAGGCGCAGGACACCGCCGACCGGGTGCGCGCGGAGGCGCAGGCCGCGGCCGAGCGGCTGGGCGCGGAGGCGTCCGAGACGCTGGCCGCCGCCCAGGAGGAGGCCGCCCGGCGCCGCCGCGAGGCCGAGGAACTCCTCGGTGCCGCCCGCGAGGAGGCCGACCAGGAGCGCGAGCGGGCCCGCGAGCAGAGCGAGGAGCTGCTGGCCTCCGCGCGCAAGCGCGTCGACGAGGCGCAGGCCGAGGCGACCCGGCTGGTCGAGGAGGCCGACCGGCGCGCCACGGAGATGGTCGCCGCCGCCGAGCAGCACGCCCAGCAGGTACGGGACTCCGTCAGCGGCCTGCACGAGCAGGCGCAGGAGGAGATCACCGGACTGCGCTCGGCCGCCGAGCACGCGGCGGACCGCACCAGGCGGGAGGCCGAGGAGGAGGCGGACCGGGTCCGCGCCGACGCCTACGCCGAGCGGGAGCGGGCCGGCGAGGACGCGAGCCGTCTGCGGCGCGAGGCGAACGAGGAGTCCGAGGCCGCGAAGGCGCTGGCCGAGCGGACGATGGCGGAGGCGATCTCGGAGGCCGAGCGGCTGCGCTCGGACGCCTCCGAGTACGCCCAGCGGGTGCGCACCGAGGCGTCGGACTCACTGGCCGAGGCCGACCAGGCCGCGTCCCGCACCCGGGCGGACGCCCGCGAGGACGCCAACCGCATCCGCTCGGACGCGGCGACCCAGGCGGACACCCTCATCACCGAGGCCCGCAGCGAGGCCGAGCGGCTCCAGACCGAGACGGTCGCGGAGGCCGACCGGGTGCGCACGGAGGCGCTCGCCGAGGCCGAGCGGCTCCGGACGGAGACGGTCGCCGAGGCCGAGCGGGTACGCGCGGAGGCCGTCGCGAACGCCGATCAGCTCCTCGGGGACGCCACCGGCGACGCCGAACGGCTGCGCGCCGAGGCCGCCGAGACGGTCGGTTCCGCGCAGGCGCACGCGGAGCGGCTGCGGTCCGAGGCCGGGCGGCTCAAGGCGGACGCGGAGGCGGAGGCCGAACGGCTCGTCAACGCCGCGCGCGAGGAGTCCGAGCGGACCCTGGACGAGGCCCGCAAGGATGCCAACAAGCGGCGTTCGGAGGCGGCCGAGCAGGTCGACACGCTGATCACGGAGACCGCGGCCGAGGCCGACAAGCTGCTCGCCGAGGCCCAGCAGCAGGCGCTGAAGACCACCGCGGACGCCGAGTCGCAGGCCGACACGATGGTCGGCGCGGCCCGCAGCGAGGCCGACCGGATCGTCTCCGAGGCGACCGTCGACGGCAACACCCTGGTGGAGAAGGCCCGGACGGACGCCGACGAACTGCTGGTCGGCGCCCGACGGGACGCCACCGCCATAAGGGAGCGCGCGGAGGAGCTGCGCGACCGCATCACCAGCGAGATCGAGGAGCTGCACGAGCGGGCCCGACGCGAGGCCGCCGAGACGATGAAGTCCACCGGCGACCGCTGCGACGCGCTCATCGCGGCCGCCGAGGAGCAGCTGACCAAGGCGCAGGCGAAGGCCAAGGAGACGCTGTCCGAGGCGAACTCCGAGGCGGGCAAGGTGCGCATCGCCGCCGTCAAGAAGGCGGAGGGGCTGCTCAAGGAGGCCGAGCTGAAGAAGGCCACCTTGGTGAAGGAGGCCGAGGAGCTGAAGGCCGAGGCGATCCGGGAGGCCCGGCGCACGGTCGAGGAGGGCAAGCGGGAGCTGGAGATCCTGGTGCGCCGGCGCGAGGACATCAACACCGAGATCTCCCGGGTGCAGGACGTCCTGGAGGCGCTGGAGTCCTTCGAGGCCCCAGGGGGCGCCAAGGACGGCGGAGTCAAGGCGGGTGCGAGCGTGGGAGCCCCCCGTTCGGGTGGCAAGTCGTCGGACGGCTAGCCCGCGGGGTACCTTCCGTTGTCTTCTGGGGGCTTTGCCCGGGTACTTGGCAAGCCGTCCGGCGGTCAGCCACCCAAAAGAGGTGCCATTCTCCAGATCAAAACCGTATCCGCTCGATGACACACCGCTTCGGCCCCTAGGATTCCCCTTATCACCTCACCGGTCTCATTGACAGGAACCCCATGAGCGACACTTCCCCCTACGGCTTCGAGCTTGTGCGGCGTGGGTACGACCGCGCTCAGGTGGACGAACGTATCTCCAAGCTCGTCTCCGACCGTGACAGCGCTCTAGCCCGCATCACCGCCCTGGAGAAGCGCATCGAGGAGCTGCACCTCGAGACGCAGAACGCCCAGGCACAGGTCACCGACGCCGAGCCGTCGTACGCGGGTCTCGGCGCGCGGGTCGAGAAGATCCTGCGCCTGGCCGAGGAAGAGGCGAAGGAACTGCGTGAGGAGGCCCGGCGCGCGGCCGAGCAGCACCGCGACCTCGCCGAGTCGGCGGCCCAGCAGGTCCGCAACGACGCCGAGTCCTACGCCACCGAGCGCAAGGGCAAGGCCGAGGACGAGGGCGTCCGGATCGTCGAGAAGGCCAAGGCCGACGCCTCCCAGCTGCGTGCCGAGGCGCAGAAGGACGCGCAGTCCAAGCGTGAGGAGGCGGACGCCCTCTTCGAGGAGACGCGTGCCAAGGCCGCGCAGGCCGCCGCCGACTTCGAGACCAACCTGGCCAAGCGCCGCGAGCAGTCCGAGCGCGACCTGGCGTCCCGTCAGGCCAAGGCCGAGAAGCGCCTCGCCGAGATCGAGCACCGCGCCGAGCAGCTGCGTCTGGAGGCGGAGAAGCTGCGCACGGACGCCGAGCGCCGCGCCCGCCAGACGGTGGAGACGGCCCAGCGCCAGGCCGAGGACATCGTGGCCGACGCGAACGCCAAGGCCGACCGGATCCGTTCGGAGTCCGAGCGCGAGCTGGCCGCCCTCACCAACCGCCGCGACTCCATCAACGCCCAGCTGACGAACGTCCGCGAGATGCTCGCCACGCTGACGGGCGCCGCGGTGGCCGCGGCCGGCACGTCGACCGACGACGAGCCGATCTCCCGCGGGGTGCCGGCGCAGCAGTCCCGGTAGTTCCGGGCAGTCGTACGACGCCGTGAGGGGGCGGCGGGACCAGGTCCCGCCGCCCCTTCCGCGTGCCCGGCGGCCGTCCTGGGCGCCGCGCGCCGTGGCCGGACCGCGGGGGTCGCGCGAACGCGGCTGCCGGGTCCGGCGCCGTAGCCTGGCCGTAGGAGCGCGGGGCGTGGCCCGCCGCGGCGGGCCGGTGTCGCGCGGACGGGCCGGACGGGGAAGGAGGGCCTGTCATGCCGGACGGCGGGCGGTCCCTGGAGGACGCCATTCTCGATCTGCTCGACCGGCGGGCGCCGGGTGCCTCCGTCTGCCCCTCGGACGTGGCCCGCGCGGTGCACCGCGGCGAGGACGAGGGCTGGCGGGAGCTGATGGAACCGGTCCGCCGGGCGGCGGCGCGACTCGCGGCCGACGGGCGGGTGGAGGTCACCCAGCACGGCTCCCCCGTCGATCCGGCCGCGGCCCGCGGGCCCGTCCGGATCCGCCGGCCGGCCCGGTGAGCCCGTACGGCGGTGCCCCGGGCCGCCCCCTACGAGTGGCAGGGCCCCGGACCCCGTCCTAGCGTGGCCGCATGATCGAGCTGGAGGGGCTGACCAAGCGGTACGGCGACAAGGTGGCGGTGGACCGTCTCACCTTCGCCGTCGCACCCGGCATGGTGACCGGGTTCCTCGGGCCCAACGGGGCCGGGAAGTCCACGACCATGCGGATGATCCTCGGGCTCGACCACCCCACCGCCGGCGACGTCCGCATCGACGGCAGGCACTACGACCGGCTCAAGGATCCGCTGACGTCCATCGGTGCCCTGCTGGACGCCAAGGCCGTGCACGGCGGCCGCAGCGCCTACAACCACCTGCTGTGCCTCGCGCAGAGCAACGGGATCCCCACGCGCCGGGTGGCGGAGGTGCTGGACACCGTCGGACTCACCGCGGTGGCGCGCAAGAAGGCCAAGGGCTTCTCGCTGGGCATGGGGCAGCGGCTCGGCATCGCCGCGGCGCTGCTCGGCGATCCGCGGATCCTGATGTTCGACGAGCCGGTCAACGGTCTCGACCCCGAGGGCATCCACTGGATCCGCACCCTGATGAAGTCGCTGGCCGCGCAGGGGCGGACGGTGTTCGTCTCCAGCCACCTGATGAGCGAGATGGCGCTGACGGCGGAGCACCTGGTCGTCATCGGGCAGGGCAGGCTGCTCGCGGACACCTCCATGGCCGACTTCATCCGGCAGAACTCACGGTCGTACGTCCGCATCCGCACCCCGCAGCGCGAGCGGCTGCTCGACGTGCTGCACCAGGCCGGGATCACGGTCGTGGAGTCGGGCGGCGGGGCGCTGGAGGTGGAGGGCGGCAAGGCCGAGCAGATCGGCGAGCTGGCGGCCCGGAACGGGCTCGTGCTGCACGAGCTGAGCCCGCAGCAGGCTTCGTTGGAGGAGGCGTTCATGCAGCTGACCGCGGAGGCGGTGGAGTACCACGCGCACGCCGACCCGGGTCCCGGCGCGCAGGACTGGGGCGCCGGCTGGAGGGAGGCCTGACGTCATGGCGGCCGCGCAGGTGCTCCGGTCCGAATGGACCAAGATCCGTTCGGTGGCGTCCACGATCTGGACGCTGTCGCTGGCGGTGGTCGTGACCATCGCCCTCGGGATGCTGATCTCCGCGCTGACGAAGAGCCAGTTCGAGCAGATGCCGCTGCGCGAGCGGCTCTCCTTCGACCCCACGGTCATCAGTTTCGCCGGGATGACCCTCGGCCAGCTCGCCATGATCGTTTTCGGGGTGCTGGTCGTCTCCAACGAATACAGCACCGGCATGATCCGGGTCTCGCTGGCGGCCGTACCGCAGCGGGGCACCTTCCTGTTCGGCAAGATCGCGGTGGCCGGCGTGCTCGCGCTGGCCGTCGGCATGGTGACGAGCTTCGCCGCGTTCTTCCTGGGACAGGCGATGCTCGGCTCGCTGGGCACCGGGATCGGCGAACCGGGCGTGCTGCGCGCGGTGCTCGGCGGCGGGCTCTACATGGCGCTGATCGCGATGTTCTCCATGGGCGTCGCCGCGATGCTGCGCTCGCCGCTGCTGTCGCTCGGCATCCTGATGCCGTTCTTCTTCCTGATCTCCAACATCCTCGGCAATGTCGACGCCACGAAGAAGGTCGGCCGCTTCCTGCCCGACCAGGCCGGCAGCCGGATCATGCAGGTCGTGCCGGTCCTCGACGACGACACACCGTACGGGCCCTGGGGCGGCCTGGGAATCATGGTCCTGTGGGTGATCGCCGCACTGCTCGGTGGTTACGCCCTCCTCAAGCGCCGGGACGCCCAGTAGACCGCCGAATCACGGATCGTGATGTTCTGGCTTTACCTTCCCTTGGGCGGAACCGTCAGCGCCTCGATATCCTCCTAACCCTTACGGGGGCGTGTGCCCCGCTGTCCTGAACCTTTCGATGGGTGCGGAGCATGATCGAGGCTGTCGGCCTGACCAAGCGCTACGGCGACAAGACCGCCGTGTACAACCTTTCCTTCCAGGTGCGGCCGGGAGCCGTCACCGGCTTCCTCGGGCCGAACGGCTCGGGCAAGTCGACGACGATGCGGATGATCCTCGGGCTGGACAACCCCACGTCCGGCTCGGTGACCATCGGCGGCTACCCCTACCGCAGGCTGCCGAACGCCCCCCGGCAGGTCGGCGCGCTGCTGGACGCCAAGGCCGTGCACGGCGGCCGCAGCGCCCGCAGCCATCTGCTGAGCCTCGCCCAGCTGTCGGGCATCCCGGCTCGCCGGGTGGACGAGGTGCTCGGCGTCGTCGGTCTGCAGGAGGTGGCGAAGAAGCGGTCCAAGGGCTTCTCGCTCGGCATGGGCCAGCGCCTCGGCATCGCCGCCGCGCTCCTGGGCGACCCCCAGGTGCTGCTCTTCGACGAGCCGGTCAACGGTCTCGACCCCGAGGGCATCCTCTGGGTCCGCAACCTGATGCGGGCCCTCGCGGCCGAAGGGCGTACGGTCTTCGTCTCCTCGCACCTGATGAGCGAGATGGCGCTGACCGCCGACCACCTCATCGTCATCGGCCGCGGCCAGCTCCTCGCCGACATGAGCGTGAAGGACTTCATCTCGGCCAACTCCGCCGACTTCGCGCGCGTGCGCACCCCGGAGACCGAGCCGCAGCTGCGCGAGAAGCTGTCCTCCGCGCTCACCGAGGCCGGCGGCCACGTGCTGCCGGAGCAGGACGGCGCGCTGCGGGTGACCGGGCTGCCGCTGCCCCGGATCAGCGACCTCGCGCACGACGCGGGCGTCCGGCTGTGGGAGCTGTCGCCGCACCAGGCCTCGCTGGAGGAGGCGTACATGCGGATGACGCAGGGCGCCGTCGACTACCGCTCCACCGTCGACCAGAAGGCGGGCCTCCAGCAGCCGCTGCCGCCCGGCGCCCAGCCGCCCATGCCGGTGCCGGGCCAGGGCCAGCCCGGCTGGTACGCCCCGCCGCCGCCCCAGCAGGGCGGGCAGCCGTTCACGATGCCGGCGGCGCCCACGGGTCCGTACGACGGTGCCGCAGCGAGCGCGTACGGTGCCCCCGGCGCGCCGGCCGCCAACCCGTACGCCCAGCCGGCCGCACCGGTCCCGGGTGCCCCGGCCGCCCCCGCACCGCAGGCGCAGCCGGCCGTCCAGGCCCCGGCCGCCCCGGTCGCCGCGCCCGCGGCGCCGCAGCAGGCGCCCGCCGCTCCCCCGGTGCCCGGAGCGGCGCCCGCCTCCGCCCCCGCCGACCAGACCCAGCCCGAGGACGCCCGATGAGCACCCACCAGCCCCCGATGCCGCAGGCCCCGCATGCCGCGCAGGCGGCGCCCGGCGGGCCGTACCCCGGCTACACCTCGCCGATCCCCGTCGTGCGCACCCACCTCGGGCACGCGGTGGCCTCCGAGTGGACGAAGATCAAGTCGGTGCGCTCCACGATCTGGACGCTCGGCGTGTTCGTGCTGCTCGTCCTCGGCATCGGCCTGCTGTCCGGCTCGCTGGTCTCGGCCAACTCCGGCGAGACCAGCATGAGCGGCGAGAACCCGCTGTCCTTCGGCTTCTTCGGGCTGCTCCTCGGCAGCATCTGCATCATCACGCTCGGCGTGCTGACCACGGCCTCCGAGTACGGCACCGGCATGATCCGCACGACGATGACCGCCTGCCCCAGCCGGGCCCGGGTGCTCGCCGCGAAGTCGATCGTGTTCTTCGTCCTGGCCTTCGTCGTCACCCTGGTGTCGTCCGGCCTCGTGGCCACGATCCACGCGTCCATGCTGGAGAACACGGGCGCGCGCACCCCGACCGGCGGGGACTGGTTCAAGGCGACCGTCGGCGTCAGCCTCTACATCGCGCTGCTCGGCCTGTTCTCGCTGCTGATCGGTTCGGTCATCCGGCACTCCGCGGGTGCCATCACCATCATGATCGGCGTCGTGCTCGCGCCGCTGGTGCTGGCCCTGTTCATGGCGACCGAGTCGCTGAGCAAGGTGCGCGAGTGGCTGTTCGAGTACTCGATCCCGAACCAGCTGAGCGTGTTCTACGCCAACTCGCTGAGCGAGTCCGGCCCGTCCGGCTGGGACCCGCTGTGGATCGTCCTCGGCCTGACGGCGGCCGCGTACGGTGCCGCGTACGCGCTGCTGCACAGCCGGGACGTGTAGCCGCCGCTCAGAACCTCGGCGCGTTACGGGACCGCTGCACCCGCGTGGTGCGGCGGTCCTTCGCGTTCCAGCACGCCTTGTGCCAGTGGCGGCGGTCGTCCACCCCCGCGTGCTCCGGCCAGGCCACCACGTGCGGAACGCCGGAGGGGATCATCTGGTCGCAGCCGGGACAGCGGTAGGTCTTGCCCTCCGTGCTCGCGCCCGCCACGTGCCGCACGCTCCAGTCCTCGCCCTGCCAGCTCTCCGAGGACTGCCAGCCGCCGTACCGGCCGGCGCCGTCGCCCTCGGCGCTCGACGATCCGGCTGCCTTAGGTCGGTTGCGACGCGGGGACACGGGACACCTCTCGGGGCTATACAGGAAGCACGACTGCATCCAGCCTACGCGCCGCCGAGAGGGGTAGGCGTACGGAACCAACCCGTACAAGTCCCCCTGCAGAGCGCCTCATTCTGCAGACAATCCGCAAATCTTTCCGCGACGCCGTGTCCTGGGCACGTGTCAGACGGTTATGCCGCGTGGGGGAGCTCCGGGTCGGAGCCAAGGAAGCAGGAAGAGCGATGCACGTAGGAAGTTTTGTGCTGGCAGCCCAGTTCCCGGGCCAGGGTCAGGGGGAGGCCCTGCACCGGGCGGTCCGCTCGGCCGAGGTCTCCGAGGAGGCCGGGCTGGACGCGGTGTGGCTGGCCGAGCACCACTTCGTGCCGTACGGCACCTGTCCGTCGGCGGTCACCCTGGCCGCCCTGCTGCTCGGCCGCACCCGGCGCATCCGCGTCGGCACGGCGATCAGCGTACTGCCCACCGCGCACCCCGTCGCCCTCGGCGAACAGGCGGCGCTGCTGCACGTGACGAGCGGCGGACGGTTCACGCTGGGCGTGGGCCGGGGCGGGCCCTGGGTGGATCTGGAGGTCTTCGGAGCGGGCCTGGAGGCCTACGAACAGGGGTTCCCCGAATCCCTCGATCTGCTGCTGCGCTGGCTGCGCGAACCGGCGGTGGCGGCCTCCGGCGAGCGGTTCTCCTTCCGCGAGGTGCCGGTCGTGCCCCGCCCGTCGGAGGCGCTGACGGACGCCCCGGGACCCGAGGTCGTGGTCGCGTGCACCTCGCCGGCGAGCGTGCGGCTGGCCGCCGAGCGCGGTCTGCCGATGCTGCTCGGCATGCACGTCGGGGACGAGGAGAAGGCCGAGATGGTCGCCCTGTGGCGGCGGTGCGCCCGCGCGGCGGGCCGGAGCGCCGAGGAGGTCGCGGACGCCGCCCATGTGTCGGCCGGGGTCTGCCAGCTCGCCGACCGGCGCACGGACGCGACAGAGACGCTGCTGAAGGCCATGCCGGGCTGGCTGAGGCAGGGGCTGGGCGCCCATGTGACGGTGGACGGCCGGGCGCGCTCCATGCGCGACCCGCACGCCTACACCGAACTGCTCTGCGGGCTGCACCCGGTGGGCACTCCGCGGCTCGCCGCCGACCGGCTCGCGGCCACCTCGGAGCGCACCGGCATCTCCCGGTTCGCCCTCCTGGTGGAGGGCTCGGGCGACCTCGCGGCCACGGAGGAGAACCTGCGGCGGCTCGGCGCCGAGGTGCTGCCCCAGTTGCGCTGACCCAATCCCGCGCGCAGGCCACCTGGGGGGCTTGCCGCCCCAGTACTGAATGCACCTCCCGGCGGGTGGAGCGGCAAGCGAGCGGCTCAGGGGCTCGGCCGTGCCGGAGCCGCGCGTCAGCAGTCCCGGAGCTCCGGCGACTGGTTGAGCAACTGGTTGCGCACCGAGGTGAAGCGGGCCAGCGTCTCGTCCACCGAGGCGTCCAGCGGGAACACCGCCACGCGGTGGCAGTTCTGGAAGGCCAGCCGCACACCGAAGTGCCGCTGCAGCGCGCCGCGTATGGCGTCACTCGCGAGCGCACGCAGCAGCTGTCCGCGTGCCTGCTCGTCCGGCGGGGGCGTCTGGTTGTCGGCGAAGGAGCCGCCGTCCACCTTCAGCTGGGTCACCAGGGAGCTGATCATCTCCCATGCGTAGGGCAGGGAGGTCCGGACGCAGTCGACGAATGCTGCTTCGTCGACCTCGCCTCGCTCGGCCTGTTCGAGTAGGGCCGGTGAGACGTCGAGCGACATGGGTTCTCCTCTCGCACCCCCGCGGAGCAGGGGTTGCCGGACAGATAAGGGAGTTCGCGATTTCGAACACGCTCAGTACATGGCTCGCGACCTCCCGTTCACTACGGTAGGCAACGGTCGGTGACCACACCAGCAGATTGCGTATATCGAACGGTCCCGTTACGCCCACAATCGGCCAGGGATGAACAAGAGTTTCCAGGGACAAATGGTGCGATCCCTGGGGAGCGGGACGGGCGGATCGCGCGCACCGACGGCCGTCGAGTAGCGTTGCCGACCATGCGTCTCGTCATTGCCCGGTGCTCGGTCGACTATGCCGGCCGGCTCACCGCCCACCTGCCCTCGGCGCCCCGCCTGATCCTGGTCAAGGCGGACGGCAGCGTCTCCATCCACGCCGACGACCGGGCCTACAAGCCCCTCAACTGGATGTCGCCGCCCTGCACGCTGAAGGAGGGCACGGGCGACGAAGAGGGCGTGTGGACCGTCGTCAACAAGGCAGGCGAGAAACTGATCATCACGATGGAGGAGATCCTCCACGACTCCTCGCACGAACTGGGCGTGGACCCCGGTCTGATCAAGGACGGTGTGGAGGCGCACCTCCAGGAACTGCTCGCCGACCGCATCGAGACGCTGGGCGACGGCTACTCGCTGATCCGCCGCGAGTACATGACGGCGATCGGCCCGGTGGACATCCTCTGCCGGGACGCCGACGGCGGGACCGTCGCCGTGGAGATCAAGCGGCGCGGCGAGATCGACGGCGTGGAGCAACTCACCCGCTATCTGGAGCTGTTGAACCGCGATCCCCACCTGGCCCCGGTCCGCGGCGTCTTCGCCGCGCAGGAGATCAAGCCCCAGGCCCGCGTCCTCGCCACGGACCGGGGCATCAACTGCCAGATCCTCGACTACGACGCCCTGCGCGGCATCGAGGACGACAAGCTCCGCCTGTTCTGACGGCGTGCGGCGGTGGCGCCGGGGGGATGCCCCGGCGCTACATCAGCCCGCCGAAGAAGAGGTCCGGCGCCTCCCCGTCGGCGTCCCGCGCCGCGTTCTCCGGGCTGCCCGACGTCGCCGGTCCGCCCGCAGTGTCCGTGGTGGACGGGGTCGTCGAGCCCGTCGGGGTCGGCGACCCCGACGGCGTGCCGGAGGACGGCGGCGTCGAGGAGGGCGTGCCCGTGGGCGACGTCCTCGTCGGGTGCGGCGTGGACGGCTTCGTCGTCCGGGACCTGGACGGCGTGGGAGACGTGTGTCCGCCGCCCGTCCCCCTGGTCCGGCTCGGGCCGGCGGAGGGTTCCGCCGGAACCGGCGGTGCCGGGTCGTCCGTCGTGCCGTAGGTGCCGTCCGGCCCCGGCGAGGTCGGCCGGCCGGTGGGCGTGCCGGTGCCGTGGGTGGTGCCGGTGTCGTCCGTGGGGCCGGCGTCCAGGCTGCCGTCGTCCACGTCCTGACTCGCCGACGGGTTGACGTCGACCTTGCCGGCCGGGTTGTCGCCCGCGTTCTCGTGGGACGTCATGCCGAGGGTGACGACGGTGCCGAGCACGGCGGCGAGCAGCGCCGCGGAGCCCGCCGCCACCAGGTTGCGCCGGGCCAGCCGCCGGACGCCGCCGAACGGCTTGCCGTCCGGGGGACGGCGGGTGACCAGGGGATCCACGACGGTGGTGTACGGCGGTGGCGCCGACTCCTCGTGCCGTACCTCCGGCACCTCCTCGCCCGCCGTCGCCGCCGCTCCGGGTGTCTCGCCCGCGAGGTCGGCGACCAGCGCCAGCGCACGCCGGCCGGCGACGGCGCCCCGCTTGTCGGCGAGTGCCGCGCGCAGTCCGCCGGAGGCCTCCAGTTCGGCGCGCGCCCGGTCGAGCCGGCCCTCGCAGAGCGCGAGGACACCCAACTCGTGGTGGAAATAGGCTTGTTCGGACACCTCGCCGGACGCCCGGGCGGCTTCCGCGCCGGAGCGCAGCGCCCTGTCCCAGGCGTTCCAGTGGAGTCCGGCGGCGAAGGCGGGCGCGGCCGTGCGGGCGAGCCGTACCGCACAGGCCTCCTCGCCCTCGACGGGCGGGACCGTCTGCGGCACCGCGGCGGCGAGCGCGGCGAGCACCGCGTCGGCCTCCGCGCAGACCCGCTCGGGGGTGACCGAGGGGTGCCCGGCCCACCAGGCGTAGTGCTGGGCGGCGGTGAGTGCCTGCGCCGGAGCGTCGTCGGCGTACCCGGCGGCCTCCAGCTGGGTCCGCACGCCCGCGGCGAGCCGGTAGCGGACGCCGACCGGGGAGACCAGTCCGCAGCCCGCGAGCTCCCCGAGGGCGGCGTCGGCGTGGGTGTCGCCGACGAGGGCCGGCAGATGGGCCTGGTGGGGCACCTCGCCGCCGAGGGCGACCGCGAGGCGCAGGGTGGCGCGGGCGGAGGCGCTGAGCCGGGAGGCGAGCAGCGGGGCGGGGGCGGCGGCCTCGCCGAGGGAGGGCAGCGGCACGTCCTCCGAAGGAGCGGCGACCGGGTCCGCGGGGGCGTCGGCCGGCCGGCGCACGTCCTCGAAGACGCCGTACTCGTCCACCGCGCCGGCGCTGGCCCGCAGCTGGTCGTGCTGCCGCAGGAGGGCGCCGGCCTGCACGAACCTCAGGGGCAGCCCCTCGGACTCGAACCAGAGGTCGCCGGCCCAGTTGGCCTCCTCCTCGGTGAGGACCCGGCCGACGGCCCGCTCCAGGATCTCCACGCCGGCGGCACGGTCGAGACCGCCGAGGAAGACCTCCTCGACCTCCGACTCGGGAGAGGGCGGGGGCACGTCCGGGGTGGCACCCAGCAAAAACGCGCACTCGGGAGTGGCGTCGAGCAGCTCGTCCAGGGCGGTGCCGCCGAACTCGATGTCGTCGAGGACGACGACCGCGCCGATCTCCCGCAGGAGGGCGAGCAGTTCGTCCTGTTCCGGGCGGTACCCGGGGGCGTCGTGGACGGCGTGGAAGAGATCGAGCATGACCTCGGCGGCCGAGCGGTGGAAGCCGCTGAGCCGGACCACCCCGTCGGGTGCGAGGTCCACGCAGTCCTCGGCGACCAGGTCGAGGAGGGCGGTGCGGCCGGAGCCGCCAGGGCCGGTCAGCCGTACGTTCCGGCCGCGGGCCAGCAGGCGGACCAGGCGCTCGCGTTCGTCCTGCCGTTCCAGCAGGGAGTGGGCGGGCCGCACGGGTCCGGCCGGTACCGGCGGGCGGGCGGCGTGCTCGGCGTCGGCGCGCTCGGCGGCGGTGCGCTTACGGGGAACGGCGGGGCGCTCGGCGGGCGGGCAGGGCTCTATCTCGCTGCCGTCGACCGGGTTGACGGTCAGCAGCAGGTCACCGGAGACGAGTCGCACCGTGCGGGCGAGCGCGGGCGTGTTCGGGACGAAGTCGGAGGTGAGGGAGTCCCGGGGCGGGCGGCGGCTGTACGCCTGGCCGTGCTCCTCGGGTCCCGGGGTGTTCGGGTCCATGGGTTCCTGCCCCCCAAAAAGCGTCGTGTGGCCGTGATCCGGCCCCTCCCGGCCTGGTCGCACACGGCGCTGTCGCTTCTGGTCCGGGCCCGCTCGGTAGAGGGTTGCGAGGCGGCGGGCGACCGAACCCTAAACCTTCGCTCAGTATCTCCGACAGGGTGGGGTGCCGTGCGGTCCGAGACGTCACGGTCTCATGAGGATTGCCCGCGACGCGCCCTTGGGCGGCTGCGCCCGGGTCTCCCCCGACGCCCGGTTCGCACCCGATCGAGGCGTTACACCCGGGGCAGCGACTCGACTCCGATGCCGCCCTCGATGGCGAGGATGCGGTGCAGCCGCGTGGCCACCAGCAGGCGCTGCATCTGCGGCGGCACGCCGCGCAGCACCAGACGGCGGCCGCAGCGGCCGGCCCGCCGGTGGGCGCCCATGATCACACCGAGGCCGGTGGCGTCCCAGGAGTCCAGTTCGGACAGGTCGAGCACCAGGTCACCGACCCCGTCGTCGACGGCCGAGTGGAGGGCCGTACGGGCGTCCGCCGCGCTGCGTACGTCAAGGCGGCCCCCGACGGCCAGCTCGGCGTCGTCGCCCCTGATGTACATATGCGCTCCCCGTTGAGTGCGGTTGGCGTTCTCCGTGACGGTGCATTGCAACGTCTGACTGTGTGAGTGGCGGTGCGGTTGCTGCTTGTAAGCGAACCGATACCGAATTCACCCTCGAGGGTGATGGCTCCCGGGGTGAATGTCCGTCGTATACACGTACGGGGACCCCGGTGCGCCGTACCGATGGGTCCCGGTCCGGCGCACCGCGGATTCTCAGTACGTGTAGAAGCCCTGCCCGCTCTTGCGGCCGATGTCACCGGCGTCCACCATCCGGCGCATCAGCTCCGGCGGGGCGAACTTCTCGTCCTGGGACTCGGTGTAGATGTTGCCGGTGGCGTGCAGCAGGATGTCCACGCCGGTGAGGTCGGCGGTGGCGAGCGGCCCCATCGCGTGGCCGAAGCCGAGCTTGCAGGCGAGGTCGATGTCCTCGGCGGTCGCGACACCCGACTCGTAGAGCTTGGTGGCCTCGACGACGAGGGCGGAGATCAGCCGGGTGGTGACGAAGCCGGCGACGTCACGGTTGACGACGATGCAGGTCTTGCCGACGGACTCGGCGAACTCCCGCGCGGTGGCGAGGGTTTCGTCGCTGGTCTTGTAGCCGCGGACGAGCTCGACGAGCTGCATCATCGGCACCGGCGAGAAGAAGTGCACGCCGACCACCCGCTCGGGGTGCTCGGTGGCCGCCGCGATCTTGGTGATCGGGATGGCGGAGGTGTTGGAGGCGAGCACGGCGTCCGGGCGCACGATCTTGTCGAGCGCGCGGAAGATGTCGTGCTTGACCTCCAGCTTCTCGAAGACGGCCTCGACGACGATGTCGACGTCGGCGGCGGCGTCCAGGTCGGTGGTCGGCGTGATGCGGGCCAGGGCCGCCTCGGCGTCCTGCGCGGCGAGCTTGCCCTTGCTCACGAACTTGTCGTACGAGGCCTTGATGCCGTCGGTGCCTCGCGTCAGCGCCTCGTCGGTGACGTCACGCAGCACGACCTCCCAGCCCGCCTGCGCGGCGACCTGAGCGATACCCGATCCCATGAGACCGGCCCCGATGACAGCGAGCTTGCGTGCCACTGACGACTCCTCGAACCCTGTTGACTTCTGCCTCTCGGCGGACCCTAGCGCTCGAGCGACGACTTGAGGACGGTAAGTAATGCGTGTCACTGTCTCAGGGGGTGAGACCCCGGTCACGTCAGATTTGCCGGACATGGCGATCCTCCCGCCGGCCCGCACGGAAGGATGCGCGCCGGGGCGGCCGGGGCGGTAATTCCGGGCGGGTCGGCACCGGTTGGCAACCCCGGCGGAACGCTCAGCCGGCCCGCCGGACGGCGTAGCCGAGCACCTTCTCGCTCAACAGGTCCTCGATGTCGTCGAGCAGGACGAGCACTTCTCGTGACACTTCGACCGGTTTGCGCCCCGCCAGCATCTCCCGGCCGATGGTGACGAAGACCGCCTGATGGATCCAGCAGATCTGACCGGCCATCAGGCCGGGCAGCGGGTCGCCGTCGGCGGCGCCGGTCTCCTCGCGCAGGGCCGTCGCCAGGGTGTCGTGGATCTCCTGCTGAAGGCTCCACAGCCGGGAGCGCAGCGGCGGCGCCTCGTGGATGACGCGCATGAAGCGGTCGTACCCCTCCAGCAGACCCACTCTCGGCGAGACGGCCTCGACCTCCGCGCGCAGTTCGCGCAGGACGGCGCGGGCGGCGGACTCGCCCGCGTCCCGGCCGCGGACCCAGCGCGCGAGCCGGTCGGTCATGCCGGCCGAGCGGTCGAAGAAGAGGTCCTCCTTGGCGGGGAAGTAGTTGTAGACGGTGTTGACGGAGACGTTGGCGGCCTCGGCGATCTCCGCGACCGTCACCGCCTCGAACCCGCGCTCCAGGAACAGGCCCGTGGCGACATCCGAGATGTACTGCCTGGTCTGCCGCTTCTTGCGCTCCCTGAGCCCCTCTGCCATGTCCGCATCCTAACTTCGCTGCACCCTCTGAAAACTTGGAGTCGTTGCAAATTTTCACTGACTCTGTTTTTCTGGGCGCATGGCAACAGTCATCAGTGCGGCGGGCCTCGCCCGCACCTTCCGGACGAAGGCCGGGCCCGTGGAGGCCGTCCGATGCGTCGACCTCGCCGTGCGGGAGGGCGAGATCCTCGGCCTCCTCGGCCCCAACGGCGCCGGCAAGACGACCACCCTGCGGATGCTCACCACCCTGCTGAAGCCGACCGGCGGCGCGGCCTGCGTGGCCGGTCACGACCTGGCCGGCGACCCGGCCGGGGTGCGCCGGGTGAGCGGCTACGTCGCCCAGTCGGGCGGCGTCGATCCGCAGATCACCGTGCGGGAGGAACTGGTCACCCAGGGCCGGATGTACCGGCTGTCCAGGGCGGACGCGGTCGGGCGGGCGGCGGAACTGGCCCGGGAACTGGACCTCGTGGCGTTCCTCGACCGGCGGACCGGCGCGCTCTCGGGCGGCCAGCGGCGCCGTCTCGACATCGCCATGGCGCTCACCCACCGCCCGAAGGTGCTCTTCCTCGACGAGCCGACCACCGGGCTCGACCCCGGCAGCCGCGCCGACCTGTGGGACCTGGTCCGGCGGCTGCGCGACCGGTACGGCACCACCGTCTTCCTGACCACCCACTACCTGGACGAGGCCGACGCCCTCACCGACCGCCTGGTGATCGTCGACCACGGGGTCGTGGCCGCCGAGGGCACACCGGCCGCGCTGAAACGCCGGTACGGCGGCTCGCCGGACGCCACCCTCCAGGACACCTTCCTCGCCGTCACCGGTCGCGGCCCCGAGCCGGCCGGCGCCGACCCCGTCACCGTATGAACCCCCGAGCCGGACAGGACCCCGGAATGCTCCTCCACGACACGGCCCTCATCTACGGCCGGTACGTCCGCCAGTCCCTGCGCTCCCGTTTCGCCCTGCTCTTCGGCCTGCTGACGCCGCTGCTGTACCTGCTCTTCTTCGGACCGCTGCTCACGGGCCTGCCGTTGGGCGGCGAGGGCAGCTCCTGGCAGGTGCTCGTACCCGGCCTGCTGCTCCAACTCGGTCTCTTCGGCGCCCTGTTCGCGGGGTTCACGGTGATCATCGAGAACGGCCAGGGGGTTGTGGAGAGGATGCGGGTGACCCCGGTCAGCCGTCTCGCCCTGCTCCTCGGCCGGGTGCTGCGCGACGCCTCCGTCTTCGTGCTCCAGGCGGTGCTGCTGGTGCTGGCCGCGCTGGTGATGGGCCTGCGCGCGCCGCTCGCGGGCATCCTGATCGGCTTCGCCTTCGTCGCGCTGCTCACGCTCGCGCTGGCCTCGCTGTCGTACGCGCTGGGGATGACGGTCCGCACCCCGCAGGAGTTCGGCCCGCTGATCAACGCGGTGTCGATGCCGTCGATGCTGCTGTCCGGCCTGATGCTCCCGATGACGCTCGCGCCGGCCTGGCTGGACGTGCTCTCGCACTTCGTGCCGTTCCGCTATCTGGTCGACGCGGTGCGCGACGCGTACACCGGGCACTACACGAGCGCGCACATGCTGTACGGCGTCCTGGTCGCGGTCGGGTTCGCGGCAGCCGCAGTGACGGTGGGCACACGGGTGTTCCGGACGGCCGGGGCGTAACTACGCTGGTCACATGGTCAATCTGACGCGCATCTACACCAGGACCGGCGACAAGGGCACCACCAACCTCGGCGACATGAGCCGGGTGCCCAAGACGGACCTCAGGATCTCGGCGTACGCGGACGCCAACGAGGCCAACGCGGTGATCGGCACCGCGATCGCGCTGGGCGGCCTCGACGAGGAGGTCGTCGCGGTCCTCACCCGCGTCCAGAACGACCTGTTCGACGTGGGCGCGGATCTGTCCACGCCGGTAGTGGAGAACCCGGAGTTCCCGCCGCTGCGGGTGGAGCAGTTCTACATCGACAAGCTGGAGGCGGACTGCGACCGCTTCAACGAGCGGCTGGAGAAGCTGCGGTCCTTCATCCTGCCAGGCGGCACGCCGGGCGCGGCCCTGCTGCACCAGGCGTGCACGGTGGTCCGCCGGGCCGAGCGCGCCACCTGGGCGGCGATGGAGGCCCACGGCGACACCATGAACCCGCTGACCGCGACCTACCTCAACCGCCTCTCCGACCTCCTGTTCATCCTGGCCCGCGCGGCCAACGGCGAACTCGGCGACGTGCTGTGGGTCCCGGGCGGCGAACGCTGAAACGGCCCGACGGGCGGTAGGCCCGGGCCGCACCGGGCGCCACAGGGCTTCGTCCGGGGTGGGCCGTGCCGGGGGCGACTCCCCGGCACGGCCGTCGGTCCGTACGCGGGTGGGCCCGGGTTCAGCGGTCCGCGGTGCTCGTCGCGTCCCGGTCGGCGGCGGCCGCCGCGGACTCGGCCGCGTCGACCTTCTTCTTCATGTCCGCGTAGCCCGAGGGCGCGCCGGTGGGCGTCGGGTCCGGGGACGCACCGTCCTTGTGGGTACAGCCCGCCGTGAGCGTCACGAGCAGGACCGCCGTCGTGACGGCGGGCAGTCGCCGCCGGGCCCGCATCAGCCCGCCGCCTTCCCGTCGTCGTTGCCGCGGCACCACGTCCTGACCGCGGCCAGATCCTTCTGCCGCTGCCGCAACGTGGTGCCCAGCGACTTGCGGAAGGTCAGCCGGTTCTGCAGGTAGGTCGCGATCTCGGTGTGCCCGGCCTTCTTCGCGTTGTCCACGCGCTTCTCGAGCCGGGCCACGGAGCCGCGGGTGCCCGCTCCCGCGTCCAGTCGCCGCAGGGCCCGTTCGATGCGCCGGTCGACCTTCGGCGCCCGCTTGCACAGCGCCTTCGCGCCGTCGCCGGCAGGCCCGGCAGCGTGCGTGCCGCCTGCGGCGGACGCCACTCCCGCCGTACCCAGCACGGCCGTCACGGCGAGCCCGGCGAGCAGCGTGCGCGTCCCTCGTCGCATGTCCATCTGCCTCTCCGTTCACGTCCTGGACGGCCGGGGCCGGCCGTCCGTCGCGACGGAGGCTAGGGACGGTCTTTGGGGAAACTCTGTGACCGGTCCGCCCAGGCCGTGCCGATCAGCCAGTCACGGCGGCCCGGCAGCCCGCCGCCGTCCGGGGGCAGCCGCACCTCGAAGCGGGCTCCCACCCCGTCCGGTCCGTCGACGACGGTGACGCTCCCCCGGTGCAGGGCGGCCTGCTGGGCGACGAGCGTGAGACCGAGTCCGGAACCGGTGCTGTCCGGGCCGCGCAGGAACCGCTCGAAGACGCGTCCGCGGGCGTCCGGAGGAACCCCTGGCCCGTGATCGTCCACGGTGATCGACACATGGTCCGGCAGCCCGCGCACCCCCACCCGTACCAGCGCCCGCCCCCGCTCGTCGCGGCCGTGGGCCAGCGCGTTGCCGACCAGGTTGTCCAGCAGCATCCGCAGACCGGGCGGCCAGCCGTGCACGGTGATCCCGGCCGGGGCGTCCAGCCGTACGTCGGCGTCCGGGGCCCCACGACGGGCCTCGGCGACGGCGGCCTCGGCCAGGTCCGACAGATCGACGGCGCGGAACGCCTCCGCCTCCACCAGGTCACCGCGCCCCAGCTCGCGCAGCATCACCAGGAGGCCCTGCAGCCGTGCGTGTTCGCGGCGCAGGTCGGTGACGACCTCGGCCCGCTCGGGTGCGGGCAGGCCGGGGTGCCCGGCGAGGATGTCCAGGTTGGTGCCCATGCTCGTCAGCGGGGTGCGCAGTTCGTGCGCGGCGGCCGAGGAGAAGGAGCGGGCGGTGTCCAGGGCCTCGGCCGTGCGGGCGGCCTGTTCGTCGTAGCGGGCGAGGACGGTCCGTACGGTGGCCGCCAGTTCGTCGACCTCCCTCACCCCGGTCGGCCGGTGGTCGAGCCGGGCGCCGCTGGTGCGCGGGTCGAGGCCGGCGGTACGGCGGGTCAGCCGGCGCAGGGGTGCGCTCACTCCACCGGCCACACCCCAGGCGAGCAGGCCGGACAGGGGCGCGGCGAGCAGGGCGGTCAGCAGCACCCGCCGCCGCACGAGCCGTACCTGGGCCCGGTCGGCGGTGTCGGGTGCGAAGACCCACAGGGTGCCGGCGGCGCCGGAGGAGCGGACGGACCGGGACAGGGCGCGCCACCTACGGGCGCCGTCGCGGACGGTGACCGGTCCGGCGGCGCGGGGGGGCAGGGTCACCGACGGCCCCGGCCGGGGTCCGCCGCTGACGTCCGTGCCCGCTCCGGTGACGCGGACCCCGACGTCGAGAGCGGCGCTGAACAGCTGCCGTTCCCTGGTGTCGGCTGCCCTGGGGCGGCCGTTGGCGGTGGCCCGCAGCAGGGCCCGGGCGTCCGGGGCGAGGGCCGTGGCGCGTTGCCGCAGGTGCTGGTCCTCGGCGCGGTGCAGATCGCGGGCGACCAGCTGCAGCAGCAGCCAGCCGGAGGCCAGGACCAGCAGCGGGACGGTGCAGCCGACGGCGAGGCCGATGCGGGTGGAGAGCCTCACCGGGCGCCCCGCTCCGCGCGGAGCACGAAGCCGACCCCGCGGACCGTGTGGATCAGCCGGCCGCGCCCGTCCGCCTCCAGTTTGCGCCGCAGGTAGCTGACGAAGGTGTCGACGGCGTCGGTGCGCACGTCGAAGTCGTAACCCCACACCCGTTCCAGCAGCTGGTCCCGACTGAGGACGAGGCCCGCGTTGCGGGCGAGCACCGCCAGCAGTTCGAACTCACGGCGGGTCAGCTCCAGCGGGCGGCCGTCCCGGTCGGCGGTGCGGGCCGCCGGGTCGATCACCAGGCCCGCGACCCGCAGCGGCTCCCGGCCGGCCGGCGGCCGCCGGCGCAGCAGGGCGTGCAGCCGCAGCACCAGTTCCCGCAGGGCGAAGGGCTTGACGAGGTAGTCGTCGCCGCCCGCCTGCAGCCCGGCTATCCGGTCGGCGGTCTCGTCGAGCGCGGAGAGCATGAGCACCGGCAGGTCGCGCCCCTCGTCGCGGAGCCGTGTGCACACCTCGATGCCGCTCAGGCCGGGCATCGACACGTCGAGCACGAGGACGTCGGGCGGCGCGTCCCGGATCGCGTGGAGCGCCTCGGCCCCGTCGGCGGCGGTCCTGACCGCGAAGCCGTTCAGCCTCAGCCCGCGCTCCAGTGAACGGCGGATCGCCGCGTCGTCGTCGACGACCAGGACCGTGCCGGAGCCTGTCGTGTCAGCCATGCACCCTCCTCGACGCCCGGTCAGGGTACGGCCCGAGGCTGTGCGGGCGGCGGCGAACGTCAGCGGTGCTCGGCCGGTTCCGGGTCCCGCTCCGGGCCGTGCTCCGGCCGGCGTCCGGGGAACAGGGTGTAGCTCGCGGCGACGACCAGGTTGATGCCGATCACCCAGAGCATCCGCGTCTGCCAGGCCCGCAGCGAACCCGTGTCGCCGTCGCCGCCGACGTACCGGACGGCCGCCTCGAGCAGCGCGAGGGCGACCGCGCACGCCAGGATCCAGCGGCCCGCGACCTTCCACTCGTGGACGGCGCGGGCCGTGCCGTACTTCGGCGGCCGCACGGGCGGCGGGCCGCCGGCGAAAAGGTGGGCCACCCGCGCGTCGGCCCACTTGACGGTGGAGTGGCCGAGGCCCACGGTGAAGCCGATGTAGACGGCGGCGAGGCCGTGCCGCCAGTCGGGTTCCGCACCGTTCCTGAGGTCGACGGCGGTGACCGCGAACAGCACCACCTCCAGCAGGGGTTCGCACAGCAGCAGTGCGAGACCGGTGCGGGGCATCCGCAGGCCGTACCGGAAGAGAAGTCCGGCCGCCAGCAGCACCCAGAACGCCACCTCACAGGCGATGATCAATCCGACGAGCACGGCTCGCTCCCTTCGTCCACCCCTCAAGGCTCCCGTGGGCCGGGGCGCGGATCGTCGTCACCGCCGACGAGACCGCCGTAAACGAAAGTCGCAGTCAGGGACCCTTCCCGGGGAGCAGGCGGGGCGTGCGGGGGCCGTGTTGGATGGGGGCATGCGCCTCGCACTCCCCCACCCCCACCGCGACGACTGGCGCATCGCCGTGGGCGGGCTGCTCGGCGGGGGGCTGCTGTGGGCGCTCGGTATCCATCCGCGCCTGGGCACGGACCCGCTCGTGCTGTGGCACGCCCCGTGGGCCCCGCTGGTGCCGCTGGCGGTGACGGCCGCGTGCGAGCCGCTGCGCCGCGGCCGGCCCCGTCTCGGTCTGCTGATCGGCACCGCCGCCCTGGTGCTGGACACGGTGACGCTCGGCAGCGTCGTCACCATCGTGCTGTACACCGACCTGATGTACGCCGCCGTCCTGTACGGCACACCGGCCGCCGCCCGTCGCATCCCGTGGGTCACGGGGATGCTGACGGTGCTCGGCGGGGTCGTGCCGGCCGCGCTCTGGCGTGATCCGCAGGCGCTGCTGATCGGAGTGGGCGTCGGGGTGGTCGCGTTCGGCCCCGCCGCCACCGGCGCGCTCGTCCGCAACCACCGCGACGCGGCCGAGGCCGCCCGGCTGCGCGCCGAACAGACCGCGCTGCTGGCCGAGATGGACCGCACGCAGGCGGTCACCGCGGAACGGGCGCGGATGGCCCGGGAGTTGCACGACATGGTCGCCAACCACCTGTCCGCCATCGCCATCCACTCGACGGCGGCGCTCTCCATCGGCGATCCGCGGACCTCCGGGGACGCCCTGGCCGTCATCCGGGAGAACAGCGTGGCGGGGCTGGCCGAGATGCGCCGGCTGATCGGCATCCTGCGCGACGGCTCCGGCGACCTGGAGCCCGCCGCGTCGCCGACGCTCGACGGTCTGGACGCGCTCGTGGACGGTGCCCGCGCGAACGGTCTGGACGTCACCCTCGACGCCGGTCACGGCACGGTGCCCACGCCGGTCGGCCTGGCCGCCTACCGGATCGTGCAGGAGTCCCTGACGAACGCCATGAAACACGCGACGCGGGGGTGCGTGCGCATCGTCCTCCGGCAGGCGGACGGGACGCTCGGCATCAGGGTGACAAGCCCCTACCGGCCCGGCGACACCCCTCGCGCGCCCGGCTCGGGCGCCGGTCTGGCCGGCATGCGGGAGCGGGTCGCGCTGCTGGGCGGCACCTTCGAAGCCGGACCCGGGGACGCGCTGTGGACCGTGTACGCCACGCTGCCGCTCAGCGAAGGAGAGCCCGCATGATCCGTGTCGTGGTCGCCGAGGACCAGTCCGCCGTCCGCGCCGGGCTCGTCCTGATCCTGCGCAGCGCCCCGGACATCGACGTGGTCGGCGAGGCGGAGGACGGGCTGCGGGCGGTCGAACTGGCCCGGGAGACCGGGCCGGACCTGGTCCTGATGGATGTGCAGATGCCCCGTCTGGACGGGGTCTCCGCCACCCGGCAGATCGTCGCCGAACGGCTCGCGGACGTCCTGGTGCTGACCACCTTCGACCACGACGAGTACGTGTTCGGGGCGCTGCGGGCGGGGGCGGCCGGGTTCCTGCTGAAGAACACCGAGGCGGGGGATCTGCTGGAGGCGGTGCGGACGGTGGCCCGTGGGGAGGGGGTCGTCGCGCCGACGGTGACCCGGCGGCTGATCGCCGAGTTCGCCGCGGGGCCGGTGCGGGGGACGAAGGCGGATCCGGCCGTGCTGGAGGCTCTGACCCGGCGCGAGCGGGAGGTGCTGTCGTGCGTCGGCGAGGGGTTGTCCAACGCCGAGATCGCCGAGCGCCTGCGGATGGCCGAGGGCACGGTGAAGACGCACGTCAGCCGTCTGCTGGCCAAGCTGGAGCTGCGCAGCCGGGTCCAAGCGGCGGTGCTCGCGCGGGAGTTGGGTGTCTGACCCCGCCTCACGGCAACTGGTCCAGACCTATTGACCCGTGGTCCAGACCTTTCTACTCTCGCAGCACCGTGGGCGTGAAGGCTCAGTCATGCCCCTGACATCCCCGATGAAGAGGGAGGCGCAGCATGCGCTTCAGACACAGAGCCGCGGCAGGGTTCGCGACCCTGTTGCTCCCCCTGGCCGGCCTGGTCGGTCTCGCGAGCCCCGCCCAGGCCGCGACGAACGCCACCGCCACCTACACCAAGTCCAGCGACTGGGGAACCGGTTTCGGCGGTCAGTGGACCATCAAGAACACCGGCAGCAGCAGCATCAGTTCCTGGACCGTCGAGTGGGACTTCCCCTCCGGTACGTCCGTCACCTCCGCCTGGGACGCGGACGTCACCAGCTCCGGCACCCACTGGACCGCGAAGAACAAGTCCTACAACGGCACCCTCGCCCCCGGTGCCTCCGTCTCCTTCGGCTTCAACGGCGCGGGCTCCGGCTCCCCGTCCAACTGCAAGCTGAACGGCGACAGCTGCGACGGCACCACCGTTCCGGGTGACGCCTCGCCCTCCGCCCCCGGCACCCCGACCGCCTCCTCCGTCACCGACACCTCGGTGAAACTCGCCTGGGGCGCGGCCACCGACGACAAGGGCGTCAAGAACTACGACGTGCTGCGCGACGGCGCCAAGGTCGCCACGGTCACCACCACGTCGTACACGGACACCGGCCTGACCGCCGGCACCGACTACTCGTACACCGTGCGGGCCCGCGACACCGCCGACCAGACCGGTCCGGTCAGCGGCGCGGTCAAGGTGCACACCACCGGCGGCGGCACCACTCCCCCGCCCACCGGCGACAAGGTCAAGCTCGGCTACTTCACCGAGTGGGGCATCTACGGCCGCAACTACAACGTCAAGAACCTGGTGACGTCCGGTTCCGCAGCCAAGATCACTCACATCAACTACGCCTTCGGCAACGTCACCAACGGCCAGTGCGCCATCGGCGACTCCTACGCCGACTACGACAAGGCGTTCACCGCCGACCAGTCGGTGAGCGGCGTGGCCGACACCTGGGACCAGCCGCTGCGCGGCAACTTCAACCAGCTGCGCCAGCTGAAGGCCAAGTACCCGAACATCAAGGTGCTGTGGTCGTTCGGCGGCTGGACCTGGTCCGGCGGCTTCGGCCAGGCCGCGGCCAACCCGGCGGCCTTCGCGCAGTCCTGCTACAACCTGGTGAAAGACCCCCGCTGGGCCGATGTCTTCGACGGCATCGACATCGACTGGGAGTACCCGAACGCCTGCGGCCTGAGCTGTGACACCAGCGGCGCGGCCGCCTTCAAGAACCTGATGGGCGCGCTGCGCGCCAAGTTCGGCTCCAGCGCCCTGGTCACGGCCGCGACCACCGCCGACGGCTCCGCCGGCGGCAAGATCGAGGCCGCCGACTACGCCGGTGCCGCCCAGTACGTCGACTGGTACAACGTGATGACGTACGACTTCTTCGGCGCCTGGGACGCGAAGGGCCCGACCGCCCCGCACTCCCCGCTCACCTCGTACTCGGGCATCCCGAAGGCGGGCTTCACCACCGCCGACGCGATGGCCAAGTTCAAGTCGTCCGGTGTTCCGGCGAAGAAGCTGCTCATCGGCATCGGCTTCTACGGCCGCGGCTGGACCGGCGTCACCCAGGACGCGCCGGGCGGCACGGCCACGGGCCCGGCGGCCGGCACCTACGAGCAGGGCATCGAGGACTACAAGGTCCTGAAGTCGTCCTGCCCGGCCACCGGCACCGTCGCCGGCACGGCGTACGCGCACTGCGGCAGCAACTGGTGGTCGTACGACACCCCCGCCACCATCGCCACCAAGATGGCCTGGGCGAAGGGCCAGGGCCTCGGCGGCGCGTTCTTCTGGGAGTTCAGCGGCGACACCGGCAACGGCGAACTGGTGAGCGCCATCAACAGCAACCTGTAAGAGCGAACAGCACCGAGCACCGTCACCCTCCCCCGGACTTCGTCCGGGGGAGGGTGAATGTGACTACGCCACATTCACCCGCTGTCCGGGCGGGGCTGCTTCCAGCCACGCGAGAAACCCGGTCAGCGCGTCGTCGCTCATGGCGAGTTCGAGCCGCGTGCCCCGGTGGGTGCATGCGAGGACCACCGCGTCGGAGAGCAGAGCCAGCTCCTCCTCGCCCTCGGGCAGCCGGCGGCCGGCCACCTCGATCTGCGCCCGCTCCAGCGTGCGGCGCGGCCGGAAGGCGTAGGAGAAGACGCGGTACCACTCGATGCGGTCGCCGTTGTAGCGGGCGACGCCGTAGCTCCAGCCCTTGCCGCCGGCGTCCGGTTTCTCGGCCACGTCCCAGCGCAGGGAACAGTCGAAGGTCCCGCCGGAACGCTGGATCAGCCTGCGGCGCAGCCCGAAGAAGAACAGTCCCGCCAGCACGAGCGCGACCACGATCCCGCACACAGTCAGAGCGAGGACCATCGGCACCGACCTCCTCGTCTCCCAGGCAGCAGCACTGCTCTTGTTACTGAGTAATGAAACGGAAAAAACACCCACATCTGCCTCAGCCGCGACCGGCACCGGATTGCTCCGGGCCGGCCGCGGCTGAGTGACGTCAACGTACAGCGCGGCTGGGTCAGCGCGCGGTCGCCGCACGAAGTCGGACGTCCGCGCGTCGCTCGGCGGCGGCATCGCCCTCCGCCTTCGCACGCTCCAGCTCTCGCTCCGTGCGCTGGACATCGATCTCGTCCGACAGCTCGGCGATCTCGGCCAGCAGCGACAGCTTGTTGTCGGCGAACGAGATGAAACCGCCGTGCACCGCGGCGACGACCGTTCCACCTTCACTCGTACGGATGGTCACCGGGCCCGACTCCAGCACACCGAGCAGCGGCTGGTGACCGGGCATGACGCCGATGTCGCCGGACGTGGTGCGCGCGACGACCAGGGTGGCCTCGCCGGACCAGACCTGGCGGTCGGCGGCGACCAGCTCGACGTGCAGCTCAGCAGCCAAGGTTGGCTCCTCGGGTCACCACCCGGCGGTAGTGCCGGGTGTTGGGGTCAATTCTAGTAGGCGTGGCAGAGGGGGCGGGACGCGCCCGCCCCCTCGGACGAGCACGGGGCTCAGGAGACGCCCAGCTCCTTGGCGTTGGCCTTGAGGTCCTCGAGGCCACCGCACATGAAGAACGCCTGCTCGGGGAAGTGGTCGTACTCACCGTCGCAGATCGCGTTGAACGCGGCGATCGACTCGTCGAGCGGCACGTCCGACCCGTCCACGCCGGTGAACTGCTTGGCGACGTGGGTGTTCTGGGACAGGAAGCGCTCCACACGACGGGCACGGTGGACGACGAGCTTGTCCTCCTCGCCCAGCTCGTCGATACCGAGGATCGCGATGATGTCCTGGAGGTCCTTGTACTTCTGGAGGATCGTCTTCACGCGCATGGCCGCGTTGTAGTGATCCGCCGCGATGTAACGCGGGTCCAGGATCCGGGACGTGGAGTCCAGCGGGTCCACGGCCGGGTAGATGCCCTTCTCGGAGATCGGACGGGAGAGAACCGTCGTCGCGTCGAGGTGGGCGAAGGTGGTGGCCGGGGCCGGGTCGGTCAGGTCGTCCGCGGGGACGTAGATCGCCTGCATCGAGGTGATCGAGTGACCACGGGTCGAGGTGATGCGCTCCTGGAGGAGGCCCATCTCGTCGGCCAGGTTCGGCTGGTAACCCACGGCGGACGGCATACGGCCGAGCAGCGTGGAGACCTCGGAACCGGCCTGCGTGAAGCGGAAGATGTTGTCGATGAAGAACAGCACGTCCTGCTTCTGGACGTCACGGAAGTACTCGGCCATGGTGAGGCCGGCCAGCGCGACGCGCAGACGGGTGCCCGGGGGCTCGTCCATCTGGCCGAAGACCAGGGCGGTCTTGTCGATGACGCCCGAGTCCGACATCTCCTCGATGAGGTCGTTGCCCTCACGGGTGCGCTCACCGACACCGGCGAACACGGAGACACCGTCGTGGTTGTTGGCGACGCGGTAGATCATCTCCTGGATGAGCACCGTCTTGCCGACGCCGGCACCACCGAACAGACCGATCTTGCCGCCCTTGACGTACGGGGTCAGCAGGTCGATGACCTTGACACCGGTCTCGAACATCTCGGTCTTCGACTCGAGCTCGTCGAAGTTCGGCGCCTTGCGGTGGATGCCCCAGCGCTCACCGGTGTACTGCTCGTCGACGTTCAGCACCTCACCGAGGGTGTTGAACACCTTGCCCTTGGTGAAGTCACCGACGGGCACCGTGATGGAGTTGCCGGTGTCGGTGACCGCGGCCTGGCGGACCAGACCGTCGGTGGGCTGCATGGAGATGGTGCGGACCAGGCCGTCACCCAGGTGCTGGGCGACCTCCAGGGTCAGCGTCTTCTTCTCGCCGGCGTTGGCCGGGTCGGCCACCTCGACGTGAAGGGCGTTGTAGATTTCCGGCATCGCGTCGACGGGGAACTCCACGTCGACGACCGGGCCGATGACCCGGGCGACGCGGCCCGTAGCCGTCGCGGTCTCAACAGTGGTGGTCATTATCGGTCACTCCCCGCGGTCGCGTCGGCCAGGGCGCTGGCGCCACCGACGATCTCGCTGATTTCCTGGGTGATTTCGGCCTGGCGGGCCGCGTTGGCAAGACGGGAGAGCGTGTTGATCAGCTCACCCGCGTTGTCGGTGGCCGACTTCATCGCGCGCCGCGTGGCGGCGTGCTTCGAAGCGGCCGACTGGAGCAGCGCGTTGTAGATGCGGCTCTCCACGTAGCGCGGCAGCAGGGCGTCGAGGACGTCCTCCGCCGACGGCTCGAAGTCGAACAGCGGAAGGATCTCGCCCTTGGGCGTGGCCTCTTCCGCGACCTCTTCGAGTCGCAGCGGCAGCAGCCGGGCGTCGAGCGCCGTCTGCGTCATCATCGAGACGAACTCGGTGAAGACGAAGTGGAGCTCGTCCACGCCGCCCTCGGCCGTGTCCTTCTCGATGGCCTCGATCAGGGGCGCCGCGACCTTCTTGGCGTCCGCGTACGACGGCTCGTCGGTGAAGCCGCTCCACGACTCCGTGATCTTGCGCTCACGGAAGTTGTAGTGGGCGACACCGCGCCGGCCGACGATGTACGTGTCGACCTGCTTGCCCTCGCGCTCCAGGCGCTCGGTCAGCTGCTCCGCCGCCTTGATGGCGTTGGAGTTGAAGGCGCCGGCCAGACCGCGGTCGCTCGTGAGGAGCAGCACCGCGGCGCGGGCCGGGTTCTCCACCTCCGTGGTGAGCGGGTGCTTGGTGTTCGAACCCGTACCGACCGCCGTGACCGCGCGGGTCAGTTCCTGCGCGTACGGCGTGGAGGCCGCCACCTTGCGCTGCGCCTTGACGACGCGCGAGGCGGCGATCATCTCCATCGCCTTGGTGATCTTCTTGGTCGCGGTGACGGATCGGATGCGACGCTTGTAGACCCGGAGCTGGGCTCCCATGAGTCAGGTCCCTTCCTTACGTCACTTGGCGGCAGCGGCCGGAGTGTCCTCGCCGAGCAGCTTGCCGTCCGAGGTCTCGAACTGCTTCTTGAAGTCCGCGATCGCGTCGGCGATGGCCGTCAGGGTGTCGTCGGACATCTTGCCGCCCTCGCGGATGGAGGTCATGAGGCCCTGCTCCTTGCGGTGCAGGTACTCCAGCAGCTCCTTCTCGAAGCGGCGGATGTCGGCGACGGGCACCTCGTCCATCCGGCCGGTGGTGCCGGCCCAGACGGAGACGACCTGGTCCTCGGTCGACATCGGCTGGTACTGGTCCTGCTTCAGCAGCTCGACCATGCGCTGACCGCGCTCCAGCTGCGACTTCGAGGCCGCGTCCAGGTCGGAACCGAAGGCGGCGAACGCCTCCAGCTCACGGAACTGGGCGAGGTCCACACGAAGGCGGCCGGAGACCTGCTTCATCGCCTTGTGCTGCGCGGAACCACCGACTCGGGAGACGGAGATACCGACGTTCAGCGCGGGGCGCTGACCGGCGTTGAACAGGTCCGACTCCAGGAAGCACTGGCCGTCGGTGATGGAGATGACGTTGGTCGGGATGAAGGCCGAGACGTCGTTGGCCTTGGTCTCGACGATCGGCAGACCGGTCATCGAACCGGCACCCATGTCGTCGGAGAGCTTGGCGCAGCGCTCCAGCAGACGGGAGTGCAGGTAGAAGACGTCACCCGGGTAGGCCTCGCGGCCCGGCGGGCGGCGCAGCAGCAGCGACACGGCGCGGTAGGCGTCGGCCTGCTTCGACAGGTCGTCGAAGATGATGAGGACGTGCTTGCCCTCGTACATCCACTGCTGACCGATGGCCGAACCGGTGTACGGCGCCAGGTACTTGAAGCCGGCCGGGTCGGACGCCGGGGCGGCGACGATGGTCGTGTACTCCAGGGCGCCGTTCTCCTCCAGCGCGCGGCGCACGCCGGCGATGGTGGAGCCCTTCTGGCCGATGGCGACGTAGATGCAGCGGACCTGCTTCTTCGGGTCGCCCGAGCGCCAGTTGTCGCGCTGGTTGATGATCGTGTCGACGGCCAGGGCGGTCTTGCCGGTCTGGCGGTCACCGATGATCAGCTGACGCTGACCACGGCCGACGGGGGTCATCGCGTCGACGGCCTTGTAGCCCGTCTCCATCGGCTCGTGCACCGACTTGCGCTGCATGACCGTGGGGGCCTGCAGCTCGAGGGCGCGGCGGCCGGACGTCTCGATCTCGCCGAGGCCGTCGATCGGGTTGCCGAGCGGGTCGACGACGCGGCCGAGGTAGCCCTCGCCGACCGCGACGGAGAGGACCTCACCGGTGCGGTGCACCGGCTGACCCTCCTCGATGCCGCTGAACTCACCGAGGACGATGGCACCGATCTCGCGCTCCTCGAGGTTGAGGGCGAGGCCGAGGGTGCCGTCCTCGAACTTCAGCAGTTCGTTGGCCATGGCCGAGGGCAGGCCCTCGACCTTCGCGATGCCGTCGCCGGCAAGGGTGACCGTACCGACCTCCTCGCGCGAGGCCGCGTCCGGCTTGTACGACTGGACAAAGTTCTCCAGCGCGTCCCGGATCTCCTCCGGCCGGATCGTGAGCTCCGCCATCTGGGTTCCCTGCTCTCCTTGTTGGGCCCGAAGTTTCACTTGGGGGGGATGGGGACTCCCCCCTGAAAGAGGTGAATCCTCTGCACGGCCCAACCAGGGCCGTAATTACGTACTGCGTTCTCGAGATGTCGAGTTGCTGCTAGCTCGCCATGCGGCGGGCGGCCTCGTCCAGCCGGTCCGCCAGGGAGCCGTTGATGACCTCGTCACCGACCTGCACCCGGATCCCGCCGAGGACCTCGGGGTCCACGTCGAGGTTGAGGTGCATCCGACGCCCGTAGAGCTTGGTCAGGGCGGCGCCGAGGCGCTGCTTCTGCCCGTCGCTCAGCGGCACCGCCGAGGTGACGACGGCGACCATGCGGTCCCGGCGCTCCGCGGCGAGCTTGGACAGGGACTCCAGTCCCGCCTCCAGGCTACGTCCACGCGGCGCGGTCACGAGGCGGACGACCAGACGCTCGGTGGCGGGCTTGGCCCGGCCGCCGAGGAGTCGGTGCAGCAGCTCGGTCTTGGCCTGGCCGCCGGCGGCGCGGTCGGTCAGCGCGGCGCGCAGCTCGGTGTTGGAGGAGACGATCCGGCCGAACCGGAACAGCTCGTCCTCGACGTCGTCGAGCGTGCCCGTCTTCTCCGCGGCGGTGAGGTCGGCGATGTTCGCCAGCTCCTCCAGCGCGTCCACCAGGTCGCGGGACTGCGACCAGCGGGCGCGGGCCATCCCGGACAGCAGGTCGGCGGCGGTGCCGCTGACCTGGCCGCCGATCAGGCGCCGGACCAGCTCGGCCTTCGCCTCTCCGGGCTTCGCCGGGTCGGTGAGGACCCGGCGAAGGCCGGCCTCGCGGTCGAGCAGCGCGGTGACGGCCGCCAGCTCTTCGGCGAGCTGAGCGGCGTCCACGGACGTGGAGTCCGTCAGCGCGTCGAGACGCTCACGTGCGGCTGCCAGGGCCTCGCGGCTCGCTCCGTTCATCGCGTGGCCTCGGCCTTCTCCTCGAGCTCGTCGAGGAAGCGGTCGATCACACGGCTCTGCCGGGCGTGGTCCTCGAGGGACTCACCGACGAGCTTGCCGGCCAGGTCGGTGGCGAGCTTGCCGACGTCCTGACGCAGCGCGGAAGAAGCGGCCTTGCGGTCGGCGTCGATCTGCGCGTGACCGGCGGCGACGATCTCCTCACGCTGCCGCTGGCCTTCCGCGCGCATCTCGGCGATGAGCGTGGCGCCCTGCTCCTGCGCCTCCTGACGCAGGCGCGCGGCCTCGTGCCGGGCCTCGGCGAGCTGAGCCTTGTACTGCTCAAGCACGCTCTGGGCCTCGGTCTGCGCGGCCTCGGCCTTCTCGATACCGCCCTCGATGGCCTCGCGGCGCTGCTCCAGAACCTTGTTGATGTTCGGAAGGAGCTTCCAGGCGAGGAAGCCGAAGACGATGACGAAGGCGAGCAGGCCGATGACGAGCTCGGGGATCGGCGGGATGAGGGGGTTTTCCTCCTCGGCCGCCAGAATGAGCAGCTGGCTCATGTCAGTGCCTTTCGTCTAGGGGGCTGTCGCTGATCGGCTGATCAGGTGCCGTAGACGAACGGCATGACCAGGCCGATGAGGGCGAGCGCCTCACAGAAGGCGAAGCCGAGGATCTGGTTGGCACGGATCAGGCCGGCAGCTTCGGGCTGACGGGCCAGAGCCTGGGTGCCGTTACCGAAGATGATGCCGACGCCGACGCCGGGGCCGATGGCGGCGAGGCCGTAGCCGATGGAACCGAGGGAGCCGTGGACGCCGTCGGCAGCAAGGGTCTGGAGAGCGGACATGCCGATTCTTCCTTCTTCTTTACGGACCGGTGGGGGTTGGCCACCGGACGATCAGGGGGTGGGGCTGGGCGGCACTCAGTGGTGCTCGGCGAGGGCGCCCTGGATGTAGGTGCACGTCAGGAGGACGAAGACGTACGCCTGCAGTGCCTGGATGAAGAGCTCGAAGGCCGTCATCACGATCGTCATGATGAAGCTGACGCCGGCGTAGGCGATGCCGATGCCGTTCAGCAGGTACCAGCTGGCGATCGTGAAGAGCAGCAGCAGGGTGTGGCCCGCGAACATGTTCGCGAAGAGTCGCACCGCGTGGGTGAAGGGCCGCACCAGCAGGTTCGAGAAGAACTCGATGGTCATGGCCAGCGGCAGCACCGCGCCCAGCGACTTGTCGTACCCGGTGACGTTCTTGAAGAAGCCGACGAAGCCGTGGCGCTTGAACGTCAGCGAGATCCACAGGACGTAGACGATCAGCGCCAGGACGAGCGGGTACGAGATGATCGACGTCACCGGGAACTGGGCGAGCGGGACGATCGACCACAGGTTCATCATCCAGATGAAGAAGAACAGCGAGACGACCAGCGGTACGTACTTCTCGCCCTCCTTCTTTCCGATCGTCTCGTAGACGACACCGCGCCGGATGAAGTCGTAGCCGGTCTCGGCGACCATCTGGAGCTTGCCCGGGACGACCTTGGGCTTGCGGAAGGCCGCCCAGAAGAAGCCGACGATGATGATCGAGCCGAGCAGCGCCAGCAGCATCGTCTTGTTGAAGTACACGTTGCTGTCGGCGTCGCCCCAGAGGGGCTTGAACAGGAACGAGTGCAGGCCAGGAGCCGGGAATCCACAGCCGTCGAAGATGTGGCAGTCGGTCTCGAAGGCGAGCACCTGCGTCGGGTCAGCACTCACCGCGGGCTCCTTCAGCGTGGCGCATAGGTACGGCAACCTCGTTGTGTCGGCGCGGCGCGAGGCCGCGGTTCGGCACGGGACTGGTGTTACGGATGTGGGGGCGGCTGGGGGGCATCTCGCCTCGCGATTGAGCAGGCGTCAGCTCGGATGCCCGCGCCCGCGATGCCGCAGTTGGCACCGGACGATAGCAGGATCTCTCACGCGTCTTTATCCCGGCCCTACCCCTCACGACGAGTGCCCCGACTTGTGGGACTTTTCATCGCGGGAGGAGGCGTCCGAGGACGAATCCGGTTCGACGTAAAGGATCTTGGACTTCATGTGCGCACGCGTCTGCGCGGCGATCCACGTGAGGGTGCCGGCGACGAGCGTGAGCGCGAAAGCCCGGGGATTGAACAGCGTGGTGTGCTTGAAGGCCGCCACGAAGACGAACAGCAGCAGGATCTGCGCCGCGTAGAGCATCAGTCCCATGGCCTGGAACAGGTGCGGAAGCGATTTGGCGGTGCGCTGCAGGACGTAGAGACCGAGACCCATGAACAGCAGGACGATCACCGTCGCGACGACAGCCCCGATCGCCCCCTTGCCGCCCGCGACCACACCGCTGACGGCGGCGGCAATCGCGCCGACGGCAACCGTGGGCACGGCGGCCTGGGCCAGGATCCGGACGTCATTGGACGGCATGGCGGCAACTCCGCTTTCACAGGGGGGCAGGTGTCGTCATGGACGAGCGTAGTCCCGGGCCGAGGGGGTCGAGACCTCACTCCGATGGACCATCGCACTGGGTCCTTCGGCTCTATCCGGGGTTCTCGTGAACCGTATCACAAACTATTTGATGAGGTCTTTACCTGCTGGGTGTGCTTGCTGTCACACATGAGAGTGACCGTGCGCGTCTGTGCAAGAACCGCGCCCACTTGTCTGGTATTGGGAGACTTTGCTCCCCCACGACTTGGCAATGCTCTAGTCAGATTCTTACCTTGGCCGGCTCAGCCGCGGTCGAGGAAACGCGAACGGGGGCCGATCGCCGTAGCCCCGTTGACGCCCGAGACACCCGCCGTGACGGGGGCCCGGTCACCGGGCTCCGCGGGCTCCACGGCCGCCTGCGCGGCGGGGTCCGCGAGGACGGCCGCCTCGTCCGCGCCACGCCGCCTCCGGTAGCGCGGGGGCACGAACCGCTGGGCCCAGGCCGGCACGCGGGGCGTGAACCGCGGGAGCAGCAGCAGGACCAGGCCCACGGCGCTCAGGAAGACCACACCCAGCACGATCCACATCGACGCCGAGTTGACCGAGTACGCCAGCGCCCCGAAGCCGATCAGCGCCGACCAGAAGTACATGATCAGCACGGCCCGGCTGTGCGAGTGGCCGATCTCCAGCAGGCGGTGGTGCAGATGACCCCGGTCCGCGGCGAACGGGGACTGGCCGCGCCAGGTGCGCCGGACGATCGCCAGGACCAGGTCCGCGGCCGGCACGGCGATGATCGTGAGCGGCATCAGCAGCGGGATGTAGACCGGCACCATCTGGTGCACGGTGCTGCGCTCGGAGGCGCCGAAGCCGAGGTTGTCCGGGTCGACCTGTCCCGTGACGGAGATCGCACCCGCGGCCAGCACCAGCCCGATCAGCATCGACCCCGAGTCGCCCATGAAGATGCGCGCCGGATGCATGTTGTGCGGCAGGAAGCCCAGGCACATGCCCATCAGGATGGCGGCGAACAGCGTCGCCGGGGCGGCGGCCTCGATGCCGTACGAGTACCAGATGCGGTACGTGTACATGAAGAACGCGGCGGCGGCGATGCACACCATGCCCGCGGCCAGCCCGTCCAGGCCGTCCACGAAGTTCACCGCGTTGATGGTGATGACGACCAGCGCCACCGTCAGCAGGGTGCCCTGCCACTGGGTCAGCGCGACCGTGCCGACACTGGGGATGGGCAGCCACAGGATCGTCAGACCCTGCATGACCATCACGCCGGCCGCGATCATCTGGCCGCCCAGCTTGATCAGGGCGTCGATCTCGAACTTGTCGTCCAGGACGCCGATCAGCCAGATCAGCGCGGCTCCGGAGAGCAGCGCCCGCGGCTCGTTGGACTTGACGAAGACCTCGTTGAGGTTGGTCAGGTGGTCGGCGACCAGCAGGCCCGCGCAGAGCCCGAAGAACATGGCGATCCCGCCGAGCCGGGGAGTGGGTTCCCGGTGCACGTCACGGGCCCGGATCTCCGGCATCGCCCCGGCCACGATCGCGAACTTCCGTACCGGCCCTGTCAGCAGATACGTCACCGCGGCCGTGACGCAGAGCGTCAGCAGGTATTCACGCACGGGCTTCCCCACAGGTCTCGCTGGCCATCACAGCCCCACACCCTAGCGACGGACGCTTACGGATGGAGACTTCCGGGTAGCGACGATGGTTGCACGGGCGGCTGTGCGTCACGCTCCGCAACCGGACACATCGGACATGTACAGACGGTCGCCTACCCCCGCTCAACCGGGATACGGCGGGAACGCGGCGGTCAGCTCGCGCACCGCCTCCCGCGCCCCGGCCGGCTCCGTACCGCCGCGCAGCACCGAACCGAGCAGGGCCGCGATCCGCACCATCTCCGGCTCCCCCATGCCCTGCGTGGTCACCGCGGCCGTGCCCAGCCGCAGCCCGCGGCCGTCGCCGTGGGGAAGAGCACAGCAGTCCAGCACCAGACCGGCCGCGAGGAGCCGGCCGCGCGCGGTGCGCCCGTCCACGCCGAGCGGGGCCGGGTCCGCGGTGATGAGGTGGGTGTCGGTGCCGCCGGTGGTGACGGCGAGCCCCTCGGCGGCCAGGTGGCCGGCGAGCACCCGTGCGTTGGCGACCACCTGATGGGCGTACGCGCCGAACGCCGGCGTCGCCGCCTCGCCGAAGGCGACCGCCTTGGCGGCGATGGTGTGCATCTGGGCACCGCCCTGTGTGAACGGGAACACGGCCCGGTCGACGCGCTCGGCCAGCTCGGCGCCGCACAGGATCATCCCGCCGCGCGGCCCGCGCAGCACCTTGTGGGTCGTCGCGCACACGATGTCCGCGTACGGCACCGGGTTCGGCGCCGCTCCCCCGGCGACCAGGCCGATCGGGTGCGCCGCGTCCACGATGAGATACGCGCCGACCTCGTCGGCGACCTCCCGGAAGAAGGCGTGGTCGAAGTGGCGGGGGTAGGCGATGGAACCGCAGACGATGGCCTTGGGCCGGTGGTTGCGGGCCAGGTGGCGCACCTGGTCGTGGTCGAGGAGACCCGTCTCGGCGTCGACGCCGTAGCCGACGAAGTCGAACCAGCGGCCGGAGAAGTTCGCCGGTGAGCCGTGGGTGAGGTGGCCGCCGTGGGGCAGGCCGAGGGCGAGGACGGTGTCACCGGGGCGCAGCAGGGCCGCGTAGGCGGCCAGGACGGCCGAAGAGCCGGAGTGGGACTGGACGTTGGCGTGCTCGGCGCCGAAGAGCGCCTTGGCCCGGTCGACGGCGAGACGCTCGGCGACGTCGACGAGTTCGCAGCCGCCGTGGTGGCGGGCGCCCGGATAGCCCTCGGCGTACTTGTTGGCGAGCGGGGAGCCGAGGGCGGCGAGCACGGCGGGCGAGGTGAAGTTCTCGGCGGCGATCAGCTGGAGCGTCGTCGACTGCCGGGCGAGCTCCCCGAGCAGGATGTCGGCGAGTTCGGGGTCCTGCCGGCGCAGGACATCGGTCTCGTGCAGGGTGGGAACCGACATGACGGGCTCCGGGCGGTCGAGGGTGACGTACCCCCCAATGTAGGCCCGCGCGTGCGGGAGGCGCCCGGTGATGGGCCGCACGGGGGGCCGGGGCCCCCGCCGCCTACGCCCGCGCCGGTACTCCGGTCAGCGCCGTGACGACCGGGTCCAGCGCCTGGTGTATCTCGTCGCCGATCGACCGGAAGAAGGGGAGCGGGGCGCCGTACGGGTCGTAGACCTCGTCCGCCTCCGCGGTCGGGGCCAGCAGCCAGCCGCGCAGCGCGGCGGCCGCGCGGACCAGCGCACGGGCCCGCATGACCACGCCGTCCTCCAGGGGCGGCAGCGTCGTCGGGTCTATCGCGCGGACCAGGCGGGTGAACTCCTTCAGGGTGAAGGTACGCAGGCCCGCCGAGTGACCCATGGAGATGACCTGGGCGCGGTGGTCGCGGGTGGCGGTCAGCACGAGGTCGGCCATGATGACGTGCTCGTCCAGCAGCTCCCGGCCGGTGAAGCCGGCGGCGTCCGCGCCGAACTCGGCGAGCACGGCCTCCGCGTTGGCCTCCATGGGCGCGCCCTCGTGGCCCCAGGTGCCCGCGCTCTCCACGATCAGCCCGCCGCCGAGCACGCCGAGCCGCTCCATGACGAAGTGGCGGGTCAGCCGCTCGGTGATGGGTGATCGGCACACGTTGCCGGTGCTGACGTGGAGGATGCGGAAGGTGTCGTGCGGAAAGCCGAAGGTCGTCGTCTCCTCCGCCGCACGCTGCCCGGTGCCTATGCCACGCCCCGCTTCAGGGGCCGTCAATTCGCCACCTCGAGGTCGGGTACGACCTTGCGCAGCTCGTCCGGGGAGATGGCGCCCTCGCGCAGCAGCAGCGGCACCTCGCGGGAGACGTCCACGATGGACGACGGGATGTTCCCCGGGGTCGGGCCGCCGTCGAGGTAGACGGAGACGGAGTCGGCGAGCATCTCCTGGGCGGCGTCGCAGTTCTCCGGCGCCGGGTGGCCCGTGAGGTTCGCGGAGGACACGGCCATGGGGCCGACCTCGTTGAGCAGCTCGATGGCGACCGGGTGCAGCGGCATGCGCACGGCGACCGTGCCACGGGTGTCGCCGAGGTCCCACTGGAGGGACGGCTGGTGCCGGGCGACCAGCGTCAGGGCACCCGGCCAGAAGGCGTCGACGAGCTCCCAGGCCAGCTCGGAGAAGTCCGTGACGAGGCCGTGCAGCGTGTTCGGGGAGCCGATGAGGACGGGGGTGGGCATGTTGCGGCCCCGGCCCTTGGCGGCGAGCAGGTCGGCGACGGCCTCGGAGGAGAACGCGTCGGCGCCGATGCCGTACACCGTGTCGGTCGGCAGCACCACCAGCTCGCCCCGGCGGACGGCGGACGCGGCCTCGCGCAGACCCGTCACGCGGTCGGTCGCGTCATTGGTGTCGTATCGCCGTGCCATGTCTAGCGGGCCTCCTCGTACACGTACTGCGGGGTGAAGTTCGGGGTGCTCACGGCAGCGCCTTGCGGGCGGTCGCGAACCGGGGACGCTTGTTGAGGTCGGGGTGATCGGCCGCGTCGGCCCAGCCCCGCTCCTCGGTGAAGATCCACGGCACCTGGCCGCCCTGGGTGTCGGCGTGCTCGATGACGACGACACCGCCCGGGCGCAGCAGCCGGTGCGCGGTGCGCTCGATGCCGCGGATCAGGTGGAGGCCGTCCTCGCCGGAGAAGAGCGCCAGCTCCGGGTCGTAGTCGCGGGCCTCCGGGGCGACGTACTCCCACTCGGTGAGCGGGATGTACGGCGGGTTGGAGATGACGAGGTCGACCTGGCCGTCGAGGTCGGGGAACGCGGTCAGCGCGTCACCCTGCCGCAGGTCGACCCGGGAGCCCGCCATGTTCTTGCGGGTCCACACCAGGGCTTCCTCGGACAGCTCCACGGCGTGCACCCGCGAGCGCGGGACCTCCTGGGCGAGGGCGAGCGCGATGGCGCCGGAGCCGGTGCACAGGTCGACGATGCAGGGCTCGACCACGTCCATGGCGCGCACGGCGTCTATGGCCCAGCCGACCACGGACTCGGTCTCGGGCCGGGGCACGAAGACGCCCGGTCCGACCTGGAGTTCCAGGTACCGGAAGTAGGCCCGCCCGGTGATGTGCTGCAGCGGCTCGCGCTGCTCGCGCCGGGCGATGACCTCCCAGTACCGGGCGTCGAAGTCCGAATCCTTCACGGAGTGCAGTTCGCCGCGCTTCACACCGTGCACGAACGCGGCGAGCTCCTCCGCGTCGGTGCGCGGCGAGGGCACGCCGGCGTCGGCCAGCCGCTGGGTGGCCTGGGCCACCTCCGCGAGCAGCAGGTTCACGCAAGTCCTCCGGAAGTACTCGTAGGTGCCTTACGCGGCCGCGAGCTTCGCCGCCGAGTCGGCGTCGACACAGGCCTGGATCACCGCGCCGAGGTCGCCGTCCAGGACCTGGTCCAGGTTGTAGGCCTTGAAGCCGACGCGGTGGTCGGAGATGCGGTTCTCCGGGAAGTTGTAGGTGCGGATCTTCTCGGAACGGTCGACGGTGCGGACCTGGCTGCGGCGGGCGTCGGCCGCCTCCCGCTCCGCCTCCTCCTGCGCCGCCGCGAGCAGCCTGGAGCGCAGGATACGCATCGCCTGCTCCTTGTTCTGCAGCTGGCTCTTCTCGTTCTGGCAGGAGGCCACCACTCCGGTGGGCAGGTGCGTGATGCGCACCGCGGAGTCGGTGGTGTTCACGGACTGGCCGCCCGGGCCGGAGGACCGGTAGACGTCGATCCGCAGGTCGTTCGCGTTGATCTCGACGTCCACCTCCTCGGCCTCCGGGGTGACGAGCACACCGGCGGCGGAGGTGTGGATACGGCCCTGGGACTCGGTGGCCGGCACGCGCTGCACGCGGTGCACCCCGCCCTCGTACTTCAGCCGCGCCCACACGCCCTGGCCGGGCTCGATGTGCCCTCGGGCCTTCACCGCGACCTGGACGTCCTTGTAGCCGCCGAGCTCGGACTCGGTGGCGTCGATGATCTCGGTCTTCCAGCCGATGCGCTCGGCGTAGCGCAGGTACATGCGCAGCAGGTCGCCGGCGAAGAGGGCCGACTCGTCGCCGCCGGCACCCGCCTTGATCTCCAGAATGACGTCCTTGTCGTCACTCGGGTCGCGCGGGACCAGCAGCAGCCGCAGCTTCTCGGTCAGTCCCTCGCGCTGCTTCTCCAGGTCCTTGACCTCGGCCGCGAAGTCGGGGTCGTCGGCGGCGAACTCGCGCGCGGTCTCGATGTCGTCGCCGGACTGCTTCCAGGAGCGGTACGTGGCGACGATCGGGGTGAGCTCGGCGTAGCGCTTGTTCAGCTTGCGCGCGTTCGCCTGGTCGGCGTGGACCGACGGATCGGCGAGCTTCTGCTCCAGATCGGCGTGCTCGGCGACGAGTTCCTCGACGGCCTCGAACATCTTTCGGCTCCTGTACTGCGATGAAAGGGAAGGGCGGGCGACCAAAAACGCCGGTCCCGGGCACACCCCCGAGAAGGGCGCGACCGTGGACCGGCGAAATGGGGCTCGCTACTTCTTGGAGCCGGCAGCCTTGCCGAAGCGGGCCTCGAAGCGGGCCACACGGCCACCGGTGTCGAGGATCTTCTGCTTGCCCGTGTAGAACGGGTGGCACTCGGAGCAGACCTCGGCCCGGATGGTGCCGGACTCGATGGTGCTACGGGTGGTGAACGACGCGCCACAGGTGCAGCTGACCTGCGTCTCGACGTACTCGGGGTGGATGTCGCGCTTCAAGGTGTCTCCTAGATTCGGGAGGGCGCCGGGTCGCCGCCGCGGGATGCGGGGACGTGAACCGGAGCCGACGTACCAGTCTGCCAGGACTGGGGCCATCCACCCAAACCGGGGGTGCGGTTGTTCTATTCCTGGGCGTGGGGGCGGCGCTGTCCGCGGTCCCCGGCCGCCGGGAGCGCCGTCGCCGTTCAGCCGCTGAGGACGCCCTTGGCCTCGCCGGTCGCCGTCCCCTCGGTGGCGGACTTCGGGATGGGCCGGTCGTTCCTCAGGGCGTCCCAGACCTGCTGGGCCTTCGCCTTCTCCAGCACGACCCGGTTGGGGTCGGCCGGGTCGTACTGCACCGGCATCGTCACCATCTTCATGTGGGACGAGCTGATGCCCTTGAGGCCGCCCGCGAAGTCCATGAGGGAGTTGACCGAGCCGAGATCGGAGTCGGTGGTGACGGCCTTGGTGGCGGTGTCGGCGAGGTCGTACAGCTTCTTCGGGTTCGAGAAGACGCCGACGTGCTTGACCTGGTCGATCAGTGCCTTGACGAACGCCTGCTGGAGCTGGATGCGGCCCAGGTCGGAGCCGTCGCCGACGCCGTGCCGGGTGCGGACCAGGCCGAGGGCCTGCTGTCCGGTGAGGGTGTGCGGGCCGGCCTTGAGGTGCAGGTGGCTCTGCGGGTCGGCGATGTTCTTCGTCGTGGTGACCTCGACCCCGCCGAGGTCGTCGATGAGCTTCTGGAAGCCCTCGAAGTCGACCTCCAGGTAGTGGTCCATGCGGATGCCGGTGATCGACTCGACGGTCTTCACCGCGCAGGCCGCGCCGCCGGTGGAGTACGACTCGTTGAACATCACGCCGTTCGCGGCGGGGTGCTCGGCGCCCTTGGTGTCGGTGCACGCGGGGCGGTCGATCAGGGTGTCCCGGGGGACGGAGACCACGCTGGCCCGCTTGTGGCCCTGGTAGACGTGGACGATCATCGCCGTGTCGGAGCGGGCGCTGCCGTCGTCGGTGCCGCCGCCGAGCTTCTTGTTCTTGCCGGCGCGGGTGTCCGAGCCGAGGACCAGGATGTTCTGCGAGCCGTTGTCGATCTTCGTGGGCCGGTCGTTGCCGAGGGCCTGGTTGATGTCGACGCTCTTCAGGTTGCCGTTGAGCTTGAAGTAGACGTACCCGAAGCCGGTGCCGGCCAGCACGACCACGCCCGCGGCCGTCCAGGCCGTGACGAGCAGGGCCTTGCGGCTCGTGCTGCGGGTCTTGCGACGGCGGCCCCTGCCGCGGCGGCTGGGGCCGGTCTGGTCCGGCTCCGGTATGCCGGGCTCCGGCGTGCTCTCGGCGGACACATCGCTCCTAGGTCTCGTCGGTCGGTTACCCCCTGCGTTCAGGGTCAGGCGTGGTCGTCACCGCACCATCGTCGCTCCGCCCGGTCAGACGGAGAAACTCGGGAAAGGGTTGCACAACGCAGAGTGCCCACCGCCTACGGCGATGGGCACTCCGTGTCACTGCCTGGGCGGGGTCACACCCCGCTCACCTGCGTCTTCGACCCGGCCGGGCGGAGCGCCCGGCGTCGGTACCGGCCGGGATCCCTGTGGTACAGATCTCGGCGGAGGACGGTCAGTCCCCGTTGCCCGGGGTCGGCGTCGTCTTCTGGATCTGCATCAGGAACTCGACGTTCGACTTGGTCTGCTTCATCTTGTCGAGAAGCAGCTCGATCGCCTGCTGCTGGTCCAGCGCGTGCAGGACGCGGCGGAGCTTCCAGACGACCGCCAGCTCCTCGTTGCCGAGCAGGATCTCTTCCTTACGGGTGCCGGACGCGTCGACGTCCACCGCGGGGAAGATGCGCTTGTCGGCGAGCTTCCGGTCGAGCTTGAGCTCCATGTTGCCGGTGCCCTTGAACTCCTCGAAGATCACCTCGTCCATGCGGGACCCGGTGTCCACCAGGGCGGTGGCGAGGATCGTCAGCGAGCCGCCGTCCTCGATGTTGCGGGCCGCACCGAAGAAGCGCTTCGGCGGGTACAGGGCGGTCGAGTCGACACCACCGGACAGGATGCGGCCGGAGGCCGGCGCCGCCAGGTTGTAGGCACGGCCCAGACGCGTGATGGAGTCGAGCAGCACGACCACGTCGTGACCCAGCTCCACCAGGCGCTTGGCGCGCTCGATGGCGAGCTCGGCGACCGTGGTGTGGTCCTCGGCCGGACGGTCGAAGGTCGAGGAGATGACCTCGCCCTTCACCGACCGCTGCATGTCGGTGACCTCTTCCGGACGCTCGTCGACGAGGACGACCATCAGGTGGCACTCGGGGTTGTTGTGCGTGATCGCGTTGGCGACCGCCTGCATGATCATGGTCTTACCGGTCTTCGGCGGGGCCACGATCAGACCGCGCTGGCCCTTACCGATCGGCGACACGAGGTCGATGATGCGGGTGGTCAGCACGCCCGGGTCCGTCTCCAGGCGGAGGCGGTCCTGCGGGTAGAGCGGAGTCAGCTTGTTGAACTCCGGGCGGCCGCGGCCGTGTTCGGGCGCCATGCCATTGACGGAGTCCAGGCGGACCAGCGCGTTGAACTTCTCGCGGCGCTCGCCCTCCTTGGGCTGGCGGACCGCACCGGTGATGTGGTCACCCTTGCGCAGGCCGTTCTTGCGGACCTGGGCGAGGGAGACGTACACGTCGTTCGGGCCCGGCAGGTAGCCGGAGGTCCGGATGAACGCGTAGTTGTCGAGGATGTCCAGGATGCCCGCGACGGGGATCAGGACGTCGTCCTCGGCGAGCTGCGGCTCGGGGGCGATGTCGTCGCGGCCGCGACGGCCACGGCGGTCGCGGTAGCGGCCCCGACGGCCACGGCGGCCGCCCTCGAAGTCGTCGTCGTCCTGCTGCTGCCGGTCCTGGCGGCCGCCGCCCTGCTGCTGGCCCTGCTGCCGGCCCTGGCCGCCCTGACCCTGCTGGTCGTCGCCCTTGCTGCGGCGGCCGTCGCGGTCGCGGTCCCGGCCACGCTCACGGCGGTCGCGGCGGCCACGGCCCTCGCCGTCACCGGCGTCGCCCTTGGCCTCGCCCTGCTGCTGCGCGGGCGCCTCGGCCTTGGTCTCGGTCTTCGCGTCCGCGGCGATGGTCTCGGCGCCGCCCGCGGCGGGGCTGCCCGCGTCGGCGGTGGCGCGGCGACGACGGCGCTCGCTGGGCGCGTCCTCGGAAGCCGGCTGGCCCGGGATCTCGATCTGCTGCTGGGCCACGGCCTTCTCGGCGGCGGCCTCGCTCTTCGCCTCGGCCTTCTTCTCCGCGTCCTCACCCGTACGGGCCTTGGAGGTGGCCCGGCGCTTGGGCTTGGTCTCGGTGGCGGTCTCGGCCTTGGCGGCCGGAGCGCCCCCACCGGCCTGCGCCTCCTTGATGACCTCGATCAGCTGGCTCTTGCGCATGCGCGCGGTGCCCCTGATACCGAGGCCGGATGCGACCTGCTGCAGCTCGGCCAGCACCATGCCCTCGAGGCCGGTACCGCGGCGCCGCCGGGAGCCGGCACCGGTGGCAGGCGCGGAGGCGTCCGTGGCGGGCGCGGCAGCGGTCTCCTCGACACGTGCGCCCATCAGATCGGTGGTGTCGCTCACGAAGGGTCCTTCCCTGGAGCGGACGTCGGCCTGTCTGGCTCGGCGACCGGTTGTGCTGTCCGGCTACGGTCCCGTCTTCCGTGAACCGTGCCGGGGCGGTGGTCCGCCAAAGCGGCGGAAGAGGAAAATTTGCTGGTGATGGCGCTTCCCGCAGTCGTGGCACCCAGTGTCACGAGGCGTGGTCGCACCGATTCCGGAGCTCCCCCAGAGGGGTTACCCCCACCGTTGGCCCGCTCAGTGCCCGCATACGACGTACTGCCCAGGTACGGCGCAAGGGACACGGAGTGGCTCGGGAGGCTCCCGGAAGAATGTCTGTCCCGGACGGGGACACGAGGCACCTCGCCATGGTGGGGTCGGGTGCAGACTTGAGATTAACACTACCGGATCCAACAAACATTCCCCCTCTCCATATCCGGCAACCGTGTGTCAGGTCGCAAGCGGCAGCACGCTCGCTCCCTCGACGTCCAGGCTCAGCCGGTTGGCGGCCCATTCGGTGCCGGCCAGGGCCTCCACCTTGTCGGCGGTACCGACGTCGGCGAGTGCCATGACGGTGGGCCCGGCACCCGAGATCACGGCCGGGATGCCGTCGGCCCGCAGCCGCTCCACGAGCGCCGCGCTCTCCGGCATGGCGGGGGCGCGGTACTCCTGGTGCAGGCGGTCCTCGGTGGCGGGCAGCAGCAGCTCGGGGCGCCGGGTGAGGGCCTCGACGAGCAGGGCGGCACGGCCCGCGTTGGCGGCGGCGTCCACGTGCGGCACGGAGCGCGGCAGCAGGCCGCGCGCGGTCTCCGTCAGGACCGGCTTTCCGGGCACGAAAACCACCGGAACGATGGAATCGCTTGGGTCCATCCTGATGGCCCGGGCGGCCCCGGCCTCCATCCAGGACAGGGTGAAACCGCCGAGCAGACAGGCCGCCACGTTGTCGGGGTGGCCCTCGATCTCCGTGGCCAGTTCCAGCAGCGCCGCGTCGTCCAGACGGGCCTCGCCGCCTATGGTCACCGCGCGGGCGGCGACGATTCCGGCGCAGATGGCGGCGGAGGAGGAGCCGAGGCCGCGGCCGTGCGGGATGCGGTTGGCGCAGACGATCTCCAGGCCGCGCGGCTGGCCGCCCAGCAGATCGAAGGCGGTGCGCAGGGAGCGGACGAGCAGGTGGCTCTCGTCCCGCGGCAGGGTCTCGCCGCCCTCACCCGCGATGTCGATGTGCAGCCCGGAGTCGGCCACCCGGACGACCACGTCGTCGTAGAGCCCCAGCGCGAGGCCCAGGGCGTCGAAGCCCGGACCGAGGTTGGCGCTGGTGGCGGGAACGCGCACCCGGACGGCGGCGGCGCGGAACGCTGGACCGGCCATCGCTCGTTGACTCTCCTTGAGCTGCGTGACGGTCGAATGACGCTCGAGGGACTCGATGGACATTCGACCGATGTTCGGTGGACATCCGATGACGTACGAAGACCCGTCGGGCCGCGGAGACGACGCGGTGCCGTGCCACACGCGGGGGCATATGCGGTGGGCGGGTTCGGTACAGCCTATCGAAGGAAGGTTCTGTGGCGACATAGGGCGCACGGGAGGCGCACGATGCGTGTCGGAAGCCCCTCGTGCACCCCGGCACGGAGGGCCCCCGGTTCTTGCCGGTGGCAAGGTCCCGGGCCCCTTGCCGGGGGCCCGGGACCCGTGCGTTCAGGCCAGGCCGAGGCGCTCGGCCGCGGTGGCCGCGTCGACCGGGACGGTGACCGGCTGCGGCGCGCCGGCGACGGCCCAGTCGGGGTCCTTCAGGCCGTTGCCGGTGACGGTGCACACGATGCGCTGGCCCGGGTCGACCCTGCCCTGCTCGGCGGCCTTCAGCAGACCGGCCACGGAGGCGGCGGAGGCGGGCTCCACGAAGACGCCCTCCTGCGCGGCCAACAGACGGTAGGCGCGCAGGATTTCACGGTCCGTCACCTCGTCGATGAGGCCACCGGACTCGTCGCGGGCGGCGAGGGCGAGGTTCCAGGAGGCGGGGTTGCCGATACGGATCGCGGTGGCGATGGTCGAGGGGTCCTTGACGACCTCGCCGCGCACGATCGGGGCGCTGCCGGACGCCTGGAAGCCCCACATGCGCGGGGTCCTCGTGGAGACGCCGTCGGCGGCGTACTCCGTGTAGCCCTTCCAGTAGGCCGTGATGTTGCCGGCGTTGCCGACCGGCAGGACGTGGATGTCGGGCGCGTCGCCGAGCATGTCCACGATCTCGAAGGCGGCCGTCTTCTGGCCCTCGATCCGCACCGGGTTGACCGAATTCACCAGCGCCACGGGGTAGTTCTCGCTCAGGGCGCGGGCGAGGGTGAGGCAGTCGTCGAAGTTGCCGTCGACCTGGAGGATCTTCGCGCCGTGCACGAGGGCCTGGCCCATCTTGCCGAGGGCGATCTTGCCCTGCGGCACGAGCACGGCGGAGACCATGCCGGCCCGGACGCCGTACGCGGCCGCGCTGGCGGAGGTGTTGCCGGTGGAGGCGCAGATGACGGCCTTCGCCCCCTCCTCCTTGGCCTTGCTGATGGCCATGGTCATGCCGCGGTCCTTGAAGGAGCCGGTGGGGTTGGCCCCCTCCACCTTCAGGTGGACCTCACAGCCCGTGCGCTCGGAGAGCACCTGCGCGGGCACGAGGGGCGTGCCGCCCTCGCGGAGCGTCACGACCGGCGTGGTGTCGGATACCGGCAGCCTGTCCCGGTACTCCTCGATGATTCCGCGCCACTGGTGGGTCATTGCTGGTTACTCTCCTTCAACCCGCATGATGCTGGCGACACCCCGCACGGTGTCGAGCTTGCGCAGCGCCCCGACGGTCCCGGTGAGGGAGGCGTCGGACGCGCGGTGGGTGACGACGACGAGGGAGGCCTCGCCGTCCTTGCCCTGCTGGCGAACCGTATCGATGGACACCCCGTGTTCGGCGAACACGGTCGCGACCTGGGCCAGTACACCCGGTTTGTCCGCGACGTCCAGGCTGATGTGGTAGCGCGTGACGACCTCGCCCATGGGCGAGACCGGCAGAGCTGCGTACGCCGACTCACCGGGCCCCGTTGCGCCGTTGAGTCGGTTGCGGCACACGGCGACGAGGTCGCCGAGCACGGCGGAGGCGGTCGGGGCGCCGCCGGCGCCGGGACCGTAGAACATCAGCTGGCCGGCCGCGTCGGACTCCACGAAGACGGCGTTGTACGCGCCGCGCACGGAGGCGAGCGGGTGGCTCAGCGGGATCATCGCGGGGTGCACGCGCGCGGTGACCGACGCACCGTCCTTGGAGCGCTCGCAGATGGCGAGCAGCTTGATGGTGCAGCCCATCTCCTTGGCCGAGCGGAAGTCGGCGGCGGTGACCTCGGTCATGCCCTCGCGGTAGACGTCGTCGAGACGCACGCGGGTGTGGAAGGCGATCCCGGCGAGGATGGCGGCCTTGGCGGCGGCGTCGAAGCCCTCGACGTCGGCGGTCGGGTCGGCCTCGGCGTACCCGAGGGCGGTGGCCTCGTCGAGGGCCTCCTGGTACCCGGCCCCGGTGGAGTCCATCGCGTCGAGGATGAAGTTGGTCGTGCCGTTGACGATGCCGAGCACCCGGTTGACCTTGTCCCCGGCGAGCGACTCGCGCAGCGGGCGGATCAGCGGGATGGCACCGGCGACGGCCGCCTCGTAGTAGAGGTCCCGACCGTGCTCGTCGGCGGCCGCGTGCAGGGCGGCGCCGTCCTGGGCGAGCAGGGCCTTGTTGGCGGACACGACCGACGCGCCGTGCTCGAAGGCGGTGGTGATCAGGGACCGGGCGGGCTCGATGCCGCCGATGACCTCGACCACCACGTCGATGTCCCCGCGTTTGACGAGGGCGGTGGCGTCGGTGGTCACGAGTGCCGGGTCGATGCCCTCACGCACCCTGCTCGGGCGCCGCACGGCCACCCCGGCGAGCTCGACCGGGGCGCCGATCCGCTGGGCGAGGTCGTCGGCGTGCGTCGTCATGATGCGCGCCACCTCTGAGCCGACCACTCCACAGCCCAGCAGCGCCACCTTCAGCGGACGCGTACGCATCATCCGACCTCGTTTCCTCATACCGTCTACGGTTGGTCCAGTCTCACTCACCGGACGGGAGTTTCTACCCTTCGTCCGGATCGTGAGACATCTATTTCATTTGTGCGGGGGCGGCAGACCGTAGATCTTCCGCCCCCGAGTACGACCGGCCCCGGTCGCCGTCACCCGACGTCGAGACGCAGGAGGTCGTCCTCCGTCTCGCGCCGCACGATCACCCGGGCCTCGCCGTCCTTCACGGCGATCACGGGCGGCCGGAGCACGTGGTTGTAGTTGCTCGCCATGGACCGGCAGTACGCGCCGGTGGCCGGCAGGGCGATCAGGTCACCCGGTGCCAGGTCGGCCGGCAGGAACGCGTCCTTGACCACGATGTCCCCGCTCTCGCAGTGCTTGCCGACGACACGCACGAGCATCGGCTCGGCGTCCGAGGTGCGCGAGACCAGGGCGACGCTGTACTCGGCGTCGTACAGCGCGGTCCGGATGTTGTCGGACATGCCGCCGTCGACGGAGACGTACGTCCGCAGCCCCTCCAGCGGCTTGACCGTGCCGACCTCGTACAGCGTGAACGCGGTCGGCCCGACGACGGCACGACCGGGCTCGACGGAGATCCGGGGCGTGCGCAGCCGGGCGGCCTCGCACTCCCGGCCGACGATCTCCGTGAGCGCCTTGGCGATCTCGTGCGGCTCCCGGGGGTCGTCGTCGCTGGTGTAGGCGATGCCGAGGCCGCCACCGAGGTCGATCTCCGGCAGTTCGACGCCGTGCTCGTCGCGGATGGCCTTCAGCAGCCCGACGACCCGGTGGGCGGCGACCTCGAACCCGGACATGTCGAAGATCTGCGAGCCGATGTGGGAGTGGATGCCGATCAGTTCGAGCCCGTCCAGCTGCAGCGCCCGCCGCACCGCCTCCGCGGCCTGGCCGCCGGCGAGCGGAATGCCGAACTTCTGGTCCTCGTGCGCGGTGGCGATGAACTCGTGCGTGTGCGCCTCGACGCCGACGGTGATCCGGATCTGGACCTTCTGCCGCTTTCCGAGGGACTGCGCGACATGGGCGACCCGCACGATCTCCTGGAAGGAGTCGAGGACGATGCGCCCCACTCCGGCCTCGACGGCCCGCGTGATCTCCGCGACCGACTTGTTGTTGCCGTGGAAGGCGATCCGGTCGGCGGGCATGCCGGCGGACAGGGCGGTGGCCAGCTCGCCGCCGGAGCACACGTCCAGGTTCAGGCCCTCCTCGTTCAGCCAGCGCACGACGGCACGCGAGAGGAAGGCCTTCCCGGCGTAGAAGACGTCGGCGTCGGTCCCGAAGGCGGTGCGCCAGGCGCGGGCCCGGGCCCGGAAATCGGCCTCGTCGAGGATGTACGCGGGGGTGCCGAACTCCTCGGCGAGCCGGTTGACGTCGATCCCGCCGACGCTGACGACGCCGTCGGCGCCGCGCGTGACCGTCTGGGCCCACACCTTGCGGTCGAGGACGTTGAGATCGGCGGGCGGCGCGGAGTAGTGCCCCTCGGGAAGGACGTCGGCGTGGCGGGGCCCGGCGGGGTGCGCGGAACGGCTCATGACGTGACTCTCAGACTCTCTGTATCTCTCCGGGGCTCATGTCTTCACCGGCCCTCAGAGGTGTTCGGGTGCGTCGATGCCGAGCAGGGAGAGGCCGCCGGCCAGCACCGTCCCGGCGGCTTCGGCGAGAGCCAGCCGGGCCCGGTGGGCGGCCGAGGGTTTCTCCTCACCACGGGGAAGCACACAGGGCAGAAACGGCAGCACGGCATCGGCGACGGTGACGAGATGCCGGGCAAGCCGATCCGGGGCGCGATGGGTGGCGGCCACGGCGAGGATGCGGGGGTGGTCGGCCAGGGGGGTTTGGAGGGGGGTGGGGAGGGTGGGGGTGCGCTGGGGGTGGGGGTGGGGGTTGCCTTGGGCGTCGGGGTGCGGGGGGACGGCGGGGCGGGGGTCGGCCACCGGGCCGGGGTTGGCCGCGGGACCGGCGTCGGCTGCGGGATCGGCGTAGGCCGCGGGGCGGGTGTCGGCCGGAGAGTCGGCGGGACCGGCGTACGACTGGGCACCGAGACCGATGTGGTCGTCGTCGCGGGCCGTCGGCGCCAGGGCGGGGGCGGACTCGGCGGCGATGGCGGGAGCGGCGGCGCCTTGGGCGTCGGTGTCGGTGTCGGTGTCGACGGGGGCGCCGGTGTGCGGGGAGACGGCGGGGCGGGTGATGGCCGCGGGGCGGAGGTTGATCGCACGATCGGCGTCGGCCGCGGGGTCGAGGGGACCGCCGACCGGCCGCCGGGCACCGTGACCGAAGCGGGCGTCACCGTGGCCCGTCGGCTCTTGCCCCGTCGGCTCCTGACCCGTCGGCTCCTGACCCGTCGGCTCCTGACCCATCGGCTTCTGAAGCGGGCCCGGCTCGGCGGTGAAGCCGAGGCGGGCGGCGTTGCGGCTGAGGGAGCGGATCCGGGCGTGGGCGTACCGGACGCGGAAGAGGGGGTTGCTCTCGCGCTGGACCAGGTGATCGGCGGTGATGCGGGGCCGGTCGTGGGCTGCGGGGTGGAGGAGGGCCCACTGGGCGGCGTCGGGACCGAGCGGCGCGGGGTCCTCGGGGGCCGGCACCGGTCGCAGATTGACGGGCTCGCCGTGCTCGACGGTGGCCCGTCCGCCCTGGGTGGCGACGATCCGTACGACCGCGTCGGCGACGACCTCGGCTCGCACCTCGTACGGCACCCGGAGCGCCACGACCTCCCCGGCGAGGGCGTCACCGTGCCCGTACTCGGTACCGCGGGACCGGATCTCCCGCACGAGGGCGGTGAGGACGTCGGCCTGGTCGTCGAGGCTGATGTTGAGGAAGCCGGGCCCGGTGACGACGACGTCCCGGACACCGTCGGCGCCGGCGAGATGGGGCCGCAGGATCTCGGCCACGCGCCGCGGGGGCTGCCCGGCCGACCGGGCGAGCTGCAGGGCGATGTTGGTGGCGAAGTCCCCGCACCCGCCGGGCCCCGGCTCGGTCACCAGGGCACGCTCGGGCACGGTCACGTCCAGCTCGCCGCCGTCGACGGCACGACGCACCGCGTGCAACACGGTGCGGGAGAGCTCGACGGGGGTCACGGGACAAGCGTAGGGGAGGAGGGGGGTGGGTAGGCGAGGCGGCTCAACCTGCGGACGGTACGGGTCGCGGCGCGGGCGATGGGGGCGTGTGACCTGCGGCCTTCCACGGAGGCGGCAGAGGGGGTCTCTCGTTCACCAGGCCCGCGCGGCTCGTCCCCCGATGCGGGAACCGCCGACTGGAAACGATGCACGCAAACCAACGGCGACGGCGACGGCGACAGATGCTCTAACCGCCGAAGGTAACTTCGTCCGGGACACCGTCGACGTCACGGCTCACACCGTTGCCGTCGGAATCAGCACCGCCGTCATCGTCCCCGCCGCTGCCGGCTTCCGCCTCGGGACCGGCCCCTCCCTGACCGTGACGCCTGTGTCCTTCCCGCCCCTGCCCGTTCTGCTGATGCCCGTCACGGCGCCCGATCAAGTCCTTGACGAGGCGTACGAGCTCGGCGGGTTCGAAGGGCTTGGCGAGAAACGCGTCCACGCCGACGTCGAGGCCGGTCTCGACCTCGTACTGCGTGCAGGCGCTGATGATGGCGAGGGGAAGGTGGTGGGTACGGGGGTCGGCACGGAGCCGAGCGGCGGTGCGCAGCCCGTCGAGGCGGGGCATGACGACGTCGAGGGTCACGAGGTCGGGGCGTACCTGATGCACCACGTCCAGACACTCGGCACCATCGGCCGCGGTCACGACCTCGAGCCCTTCCAGCTCAAGGTTGACCCTGATCAGCTGCCGGATGACCTTGTTGTCGTCCACAACAAGCACCCGACCCGACACGCCTGGCACAACTCGAGAGTAGGTCCGCTCCGGCCACCGCGTCCGGGTTTTGCCCACTTCCACCCCGTACAGGGGACCGCCTCCACCGACCCGTCGAAACGGATTCCTGATCACCCCCGCGGACCTGCTAGTGTTCTACCCGTCGCCGCGAGCGAGCAGCTCAGCAGCCGACACGCCCCCGTAGCTCAGGGGATAGAGCAACGGCCTCCGGAGCCGTGTGCGCAGGTTCGAATCCTGCCGGGGGCACCCAGCATGAGGTGCCCAAAGACCCCGTCACCAGCGGAAACGCTGAGGCCGGGGTCTTCGCGTATGTGCAGGCGTGTGTCGCCCGGAGCGGGCGTATGTCGGGGCCTGTGGACTATTCGTGGACAGGATCTTGGGGCGTCTGCCCAGGTCAGAACCAACGGAAGCGTGAGCCCTCGGGCCGGCTGAGAGGCCGGGCGACAGACACCCCTGACCGAGGGTGGCCGGCAGCGCCAGGCCAACACCAGGCTCCTCGATGATCGCCGCGGAATGGCATGAGGCGTGGGGGGCGTTCGCTACGGTCTGCGCATCAAGGGAACTCAGGTGAGTGCCAGGGGGTGGGGATGTCCGGCGCAATCATCTCTGTGATCATCGCGGTCGTAGGCGTGGGCGGCACGCTCGCTTCGGCAGTGGTCACTCAAGTACTAGCTCATCGTGCTGAGTTACGGAGACTGGAGGAAGAGAAAGGGATCCGCCTCGCAGAGCAGCAGGCTTCTGCGGATCAGCGCAAGATCGATCAGCTCCGGAACTGCTACGTTCAGTTGAACGCCCACGATCGTCATTACAGAGACGTAATGCTGGCGTACGCCTATGCGCTCAAATCGGGGTCCGCCGAGGCGGAAGCGGCGGAAGTAGGTAACGCTCGGCGGGCACAACGAGACACACGCGCGGAAGCCCAGCTGGTGGCGAGCGATGCAGTACTTGAGCTTGAGAGCCGAGTGAATGACCGGCTCACGACCGCCTATAGGTACCTGATGAAAGCGGCGGGCGAGTCGGACTCACCCGCTCGTCGAACGAGACTCAACCAGGTCATCGGCCTCCTGGACTCAATCATCCCGCAGCAGGGGCATGTACGGGCGCTCATGCGCCTCGAGGTGGGAACCACTCAAACACTTCCCGACTGGTACAGCCCCGAGGGCGGATTGGCAACGCACGATTCTTGACCATAGGGCTGACACCAAAAGCGCAGCGCCCGGACACATCCGGGCGCTGCGCCTGGCGAAGCCGAAATCACTCGTACTCGCGTAAAAGCTCCTCAATCTTGCGGTTGGCGATCTCTTGCCGACCGTCGATGCACTTGGCGTAGCGGCCCAGCAGGACCTCGACACTGTTGCCCGCGCGTTCGGCGACCTCGGTCGGGTCCACCCCGGAGTTGAGCCAGGTCGACAGGGCCGAGTGCCGGAGGTCGTACGGTCGCGCGGCGAGCGGCGAGGCAACCGCGGCCGGCGGAAGCGCCAGCGCACGGGCCTCCTGCCAGACGCGGTAGTACGTGGACGAGCCGACCACTCCCCCGCGCTCGTTGGTGAACATCCGCCCGTCCTCGGCGGTACCGAAGGTGTCGAGGTGCCGCCGGAGGATCGCGACGAGCTGGGGCGGGATCGGCACGATGCGTACCTCCTCCGCCGGCCGGTTCTTCAGACCGCGGTCGTCATGGGTCTCGCCGGAGTCGGTCCACTGCTTGCCGACACTGGGACGTGTCCGGTTCAGAAGGACTGTCCCCCAGCCGGTCTCGGGAAGCTTCACGTCCGCCATGGTGAGGCCGACCGCCTCAGCCGGACGCAGGGCGCCGTAGTACATGAGCGCGAACAGGCCGACGAGCCGACGGCCACGCGCACGGCTGTACCCACCTACGTACGAAACCGCCGTCAGCAGGGTCCGAGCCTGCTCGGGATTGGCGACCACCCGAGGATCGACCTCCCCAGCCACCTTCGGCTTCTTCCAGCGGATACCCGTGATCGGGTTCTCTTTGAACTCCCCCAGGTCCACCGCGTAGTGCAGTGCGTTGACTAGGGTCCGACGCTTGCGACGGACGGTCTCCGCGGCTGCCGCCGTCCCGTCGAGCTTCAACCTGAGCGAGTCCAAGACGGCCCTGCCAATCGCAGCGTCCCCGAGGTCCGAGAGAGGGCGTGACGCCTTGGCCACCCAGTGCAAAGCGTTTGCGACCTCGGTCGGCAATTCACGCTCGTCCGGGCCGGGAAGGACAAAGGCCCAGTTGCGAAGCGCCTTCCTGAGCAGTTCCTCGGACGGCTGCCCCGGACGCTCGCCGAGAAGGGTCAGCGTCACTGCAGTCAGCGCTTCATTGATCCCGTTGCGTGTGTTCGGCGCCGCGTGCGGCCACTTCATGGCGAGATACTTCAGAGCGAAGGCGTACCAGGTCATCGAGGCCGCCTTCTCGACCATCGATTCCGGTAGCCCCGCCACCGTGTCGAACTCTTCGCCGGCATGGGTAGCCCGGAGCAGCTTGGACCGGTAGTGGTCTGCCAGCCCTTTGGTGCGGAACTGCTCGGAGAAGACCTTTCCGGCGACCATCCACCGGACGTCATAGGACGGATTCTTGGTGTTCCGCTTGCGGACGCCCCACACCTTCACGTCTAGAGACTTCACGCCGCCGCCTCCAGCTGCCGCAGCCAAGCGGCGAAGTCAGCACGCCACACGCGGAGCTCGCCGTTGGGCAGCTTGAACGCAGCTGGCCCTTGCCCCAGTTCACGCCACCGGTAGAAGGTGCGGCGAGACACCCCACCCAGCTCCGTGAGGATCTGCGGGACGGTCATCAGTTCGTCGCGCCGGTGGTCCATGTCAGCGCTCCTTCCGTGTCGTCGTCTGCCTGGCCTGTCGGGGCGCCAGTGCCGTGAGTGATGAGGTGTTCCGCCGCAGTTAGGCCCGTCCCTGCGAAGACCCAGTGCGAGAGGACGAGGACGGTGTCCGGGTCGGGCAACGGGTGGCCGGCTTCGGCCGCGCGTTCGCGGGCCAGGGCCTCGTTGTGGTCGGCGCGCTCCTGGCGAAGGGCGCCGAGGGTGACGGAGTAGGCGCGGGACTTGGTGGAGAAGTGGCCGCGGAAGCCGAGCATGTGGGCCCACTTGCGCAGACGCAGGGGCTCGAGTTCGGGCAGGGCGCCGAGATGCCAGCAGGTGAGGATCATCCGCCGGGCATGGTCGGTGACACCCGAGCCGATCAAATCCGTGATGGGGTTGCGGATCGGGCGGTCGAGGGTGCCCGCAGTCTCGGCGCCCTTGGTGGCGTACTTGGCGATGTAGGCGGCCACTGCGCGGCTGGACAGCTCCGAGGTACCCGCGAAGTCGGCGGAGCGGATGGGACGGATGTCGAGCTGCTCGCCGAAACAGAAGGCGTACGACCGGCCGTCGAGGACGGGGCCGGGGGTTTCGGCGAGACGGACCGCCGAGCGGATCGCGTCGGTGAGCAATTCGGTTGTGGCCCAGGCCGGCGGGGCATCCTCGGCACCGTCCGGGCCGTCGAGGCGGATGACGGCGTGGAAGTGCACGGCGCCGCGCCGCTGGTACTCGGCGACCTTGGCGTACGAGACCTTGAGGCACTCGCGCAGGGCGGAACGTCCGATGCCCGCGCGGGAGGCGAGTTGATGACGCAGGTAGGTGGTGAAGCGGGCCCACAGCGCGCCTGCGTGTGCGTTCCACAGGACGGCCGCGCGGTAGTCGTACCGGTCCGGGTTGAGCGGCGTGCCCAGGGCGGGGTCGTCCTCCAGGTGCCGCCGACCGCAGCGGCACCGACCGCCCGACGGCCGGTTGTGGACGGGGCCGAAGGAGGGGGCGGTGAAGGTGGCGAAGACGCGGGGGTGCTGGGCGACGGCCGTGCCGATGCCCTTGCCGCCGCTCAGACCAGCCGTGACGAGGTGGAAGGTGTCCTTGCGGTACACCTCGGCGCAGGCGGCGCACCGGGTGGCGCGGCGGTTGTTGCAGCGGATGAGGAGCTGCCCGGCGGGGAGGTCGCGGTCCACGATCTCCCGGACGATCTCGCCGGTTGCGGCATGGACGTCGAGCCGGTGGCCCTCCATCCGTACCGGCCGCTCGCAGCCGCCGAGGCGCTGGATTTGCCGTGCGTAGGTGCTGAGGTCGCCGTGCTGGGCGAGGGTGACCAGGTGGCGGATGGCTCCGGTCGGAGCCGCGGGACGCATGTGCGGGTTCCTCCTTGGACAGCGGGGGCTGAGTGCCCCGTCCGGCTCCGTCCAGGGGGCTAGACACCGTGAGCAAGCCGGACGGGGCGGAGCGGATGAGGTCAGCGCCTGGTGAGAAGGGAGCGCATGACGACGGCGCAGACGGCCACGGAGGTGGCCGTGATGGCGACGGCGAGGAGCATGGAGACCAAGACGGCGCCGACGACCAGGACCACGGCCGTACCGCCGCCGATGAGCGCGAGCATGGCGCCAGGGGTGAGCTGGACGGCGGGGCGATTCGATGCCGAGGTGACTATGGCCGGTGGAGTCGGGGCGGCCGGGGCGATGGTGGTCGGTTCGACGACGGCGGGCGGGGTGGCCAGGCCGGTGGGCTGGGGCATGGTCGGGATGTTCGGGCGGAACATGGGCGGATCTCCTTTCGCGTTACTTGACGAGGGAGTCGATGACCGGGGCCAGCAGGCTGTCGGCGAGGAGGTAGCCGCCGAGGAGCAGCACGGCGATGAGCCACCAAGGCGGGCGGATGAGCTTGACGCCCAGGACCCCGATGCAGAACAGGGCGAGCCAGAGCGGGACGTCCATGCGGTGGTTTCCTCTCAGGCCGAACAGCGGTGGGTGCGGGCGGCGAGTTCGGCGGCGGCGCGGCTGTCGTACTCGGCGGAGAAGTCGCAGCGGGGCGCTGTGCAGGCGGCCAGGTGGCGGTTCTTTCCGCGGTCGAGGTAGGAGGCGACGTTCACCGGGCCGATACGACGGACGTTGCGGAAACGCCGGTGCATGGTGGTGCTCCTCTCAGAGGTGGGCGGCGACGGATGCGGTCATGGACGGGGGCAGGCCGAGCCGGGCGCGTACGGCATCGGGGTCGGCGGGACGACCGGTGGCCGAGCGGTGTTCCTCGGCCAGAGCACGAGCGCGATCAATGAGGACGGGCGGGAGTGCGACGGGGGGAACGGGAGCCGGGGAGGGGGCGGCGACCGGTTCGGCGGCTGTGGCCGTAGCAGCGGGTTCGGGGTCGTTGGGGGGTGCCGGAAGCGCGTCCCGGTTGGGCGCATCGGCAGTGGCCGGGGCCGCGCGCGACTCCTCAGCCGCGTTCGCACCGTCGCCCGGTGCGGCCAGCGCTTCTGGACCGTGCGGGGCGTGGGCCAGGAGCGTTCCGCCGAAGAAGGCGACAGCGGGCCAGCCGGCGACGACGACGCGGAGCGCGGCGGGAACGTGGCCCAGGTCGAGGAGACCGGCGGTGGCGACATTGGCGCCGAGGGACGCGACAAGGGCGACCAGGAACCACAGCCGCGGTCCTCCGGCCGGTTGTCCGGCACGTTGCTGGTCGCGCATCCGGCGCCAGGCGGCGACCAGCAGCAGGTCGACGCTGATCGGGTAGGCCCATGCCTTCCACCCGCCCTGTCCGGACGCTTCGGCGAGATCGTGCAGGTGCGAGAAGGACAGGGCCCCGGCAATGACCGCCTGCACGAGCACGGCGTCTACGCGGACCAGGTGGGCACGCATGGGCACGGCGTTCCTTCCGGTTTCGGGCATGGAGGGGGTAGGGACGTGGCGTGAGGCGGTCACGCCGACCGAGGGAAAGAGCGCGGCTACCCGGTCACCGGGCGAGCTGTGGGCGCGGTAGTGGCAGGTGAGGCCGGGCCGGCGGACTCCAGGGCGATGGCGGGCCGGAAGGAGTCGAGCCGGGGCAGTTCCGGCACCAGGCCGGAGGTGTCGCGGCACACGGCCGCCGCCTCGTCGAGGGTCAGGTGAGGCGAGCGGACGCGGGACCAGCCGCCAGAGGAGTCACCGACGATCGCGACGCCGGGCCGTTCGGCCGGGATGGAGGTAGCGGCCAGGGCCGCTTCAGGGGCGATGTCGGCCAGCGCCATGTTCGCCGACGCCTCGTCGTTGACCCGGTGGCAGACCCGTCCGGTCAACTGGGCGCGGAGCATGGTGGCACCCTTGCCGAGTTCGGAGCCGAAGCGCTGTCCGCACACCTCCAGATAGATGCCGGCGGCGCGGCCGAGTTGGGCGAGGCGGATCAGCTTGGTGACCATCGCGTCCCGCCGCTTCTCGTCGTCCTTGCTCGCAGCGAGGAAGAGTTCCGCCACCTCGTCCACGACGACTACGACCGGCACCGGCCGTACGTCATCCGGCAGCCCCCACACGTCCGAGGTGAGCACCGCCTCCGGGCCGGCCCCGCCGCTAAGGCCGATGAGGCGGAACCGTGCTTCCATCTCCGCCAGCAGGGCATCGAGGAGTTCGTTCGCCCGGTCCGGGTTGTCAGCGAGCGCGGACAACCGGGGTGCGAACGGAGCGAGTTCGACGCCCCATTTGCAGTCAATGCCCACGAGGACGACCGATTGGCGGGCCAGGCCGCACAGCAAGTTGCGCAGGTAGACGGATTTGCCGGACTGGGTGGCGCCGAGGATCAGTTCGTGCGGCACGGTACGGAAGTCCCTTGAATGCCATCGGCCGTCTTCCCGCAGCGCGAGCGGAAGGCAGAGCGGACCGGCCGCCAGCCGACGGCGGGAGGGCCGTACGTCGGCGAGTACATCCCAGCCGACCAGACGCAGTTCGAGCCGCCCCGGTTTTGTGGGGAGCACGTACACCGCGTGGGCGCCCCAGGCGTGCCGAAGCCGGTCGGCCGAGGCGGTGAAGTCTTCGGGCGCCTGCCCGGCCGCCATACGGAGCCGCATCACGAGACCGGACCCGGTCGGCAGCGGGAACGAGTGGCGAGGCGGTACGGGAGCCGCCTGCCGCCCCATCATCCGGGCCGTGGCCCGGCGAACGGCCGACGCCGGAACCGTCAGGCCGCAGGCGTCCATCGTCGCCCGGTACGAGATGAGCATTCGCACCACGACGACCGGATACCCGACGAGCCACCAGAACAAGACGGGCATCCGCCGGCGCAGCACCAGCAGCGCGACCAGGACCAGCAGGACCGGTAACAGCACCCGGACGGTGTCAGCCATGGCCGTCAGCCCTGCACCGCGGCCGGGGCGTTCACCATGACGGCGTCCGCCCGGTAGGCGATGCCGTGACGGGTGCGGCCGCCGAACTCACTCTCCCAGGGCCGAGCCACCAGACCGGACAGGATGACCGGGGCGCCCATCACCAGGCCGTCGCCGATGCCCTGCTCAGGAACGGTGACCTTGATCATGTCGGAGCCACCGGCCGCGATGAAGACCAGCTCCAGCGTCATCAACCGCTGGTTGGTCACCGGGTCCACGGCGATCTCACCGGTCTGCCGGTCCCTCACCTTGACCTCGGGCAGCTTGGTGACGAGGAGCGTCGCGGCGGAAGTCTCCACGGGGATTACACGCATTGCCTGTACCTCACTGTGTTGTCGGCGCCTTTTGCTCGGCGCCATCCGATCTGAATACCCCCCTAGACAGCCAAGGAGGGAGCCCGCCTAACTGTCTAGGGGGGTTGACGCTAAAGGTAGCCGACGACCCGTCAACTGTCTAGGGGGGTATACGAGCGTGTCTCAGAGCCGGCGGGAACGCACTACGGCAGGACCCAGTGGAGGACGGTTGCGTCGTCGCGCGCCTTGCCACGCGGCCAGCGCCGACCGTCGGGGTCGCCGGCCTCAGCGGCACGTACGCGACCGATCAGCCCATCCGGGCCCGACGAGTGAAGGAGGCCCAGCGCGGCTTTCCAGTCGGCGAGTTCGAAGCTGTCGACGAGGCGTGTCGCGCCATCGCTCAGCAGCGTCACGGAAGCCAGTGAATCAAGCGGCACCGTCCCCGTAAGGGCGTGCTCGGCTGCCTGCGGATCGGGGCCGGCGATCCAGAAGCCACCTGGCCGGTTGCGCAGGCCGGTCAGGGCGTCCCGGTACTCCGCTAGTGCAGCGGAGTGTGCGGGCGACCCCGTGGGCACGGCGTCGACCGGTCCACGCAGGCGCTTGCCCACGTCGTCCAAACGCTGGTCGGTGATGGCGGCCGTACTCCCGTCCGTCTCGGCGAGGAGGAGGGTCGAGTCGCCGAGAACGAGGTACTCCAGAGTTGCCGCATCGGCCCGGACAGCGACGACCGTACTGGTCGGACTGGCTCGATAGGTCAGGTCACATGTGTCCTCGTGCAGGGAGCGGACAGCGCGGATCGAGTCGGCGAGACAGTCGGCGAGCGGCCGGGCGGATTGCGCCGCGATGTCAGCCAGCAGCAGGCCGCCCAGCGTGGAGGAGAACCAGGCGATGCCGTGTACGCATCCGGTCTCCGCACCGGCCACGCCGGCGCCGTCGAGGAGGACGGCCGCGCCAAAGGCGGCTGCGGCAAAGTCCTCGTTTTCCCGTCCCGGATCAGCTGGCTGCGAGGCGAGGGCGACGTTCACGCCGTCGCCTCCTCGTCGTGCAGGTAGAGGGGACAGAGCAGCTCCACGGACCGTGGCTCGTCGGTCTCGGGGTCGTACTCGACGCTCACCAGCGTGGAGAAGTGGCGCTCGCCCACCTGCCCCCAGAGCGTGTTGAGGTCAGAGGTGAGCAGGTGGACCACACCGAGGGAGCCTGCCGTATGGATTCCGGCAATGGCGAGCACCGAACCGTTGCCGTCCGGTCGGGGCAGCCTGCCGAGGTATCCGACGTCGTGCGGGCGGCGCGGCTCGATGTCCGCCCCCGCGTGGTAGGCCGTGCTGGTGCGCCGGTCCACCAGCGCCCACGGTTCACCTTCCGGGTGTTCCCAGCTGAGTACCGGGTCCTGGGCGTAAAGACCCTTCATCGCCTCGGACATCCCCGGCCCGCAGACGACGATCAGGCCGTCACGGTTCAGGTCGATCTCACCGCTCACCAACACGTGACCGGAGCTGACGGCAAGCCCGTAAGACTTTGCCAACTCCTCCAGTCGCTTACCGGAGTTCATGTCGGCCATGGCGACGACCGGACGCTTCTTCTCGCTGTCCCACCGCAGCGGAGTCGCAACGGTGACGGCACCCGCACCCAGGAAGGCCCCCTCGGGTGCCGGGCCGGTGTGCCGGATCTGATGAATCCGCCCACGGCTCAGGCCGGCCTTCTCGGCGATCTGCGCATACGACAGCCCTTGTGCGTGGAGGTCCTGGACCACACGGCGGCGGAGCCGGGCGAGCTCGGTCACCTCCTGCTGCGCGTCGGCCAGCCTCTTCGTGACCTCACGCAGGAGCAGATACGGATCATCGATCGCCGTGATCCGCTGCAACTCGTCCGACATGACCACACCTCCCAGCAGTACCCAGGAGTCTAGGGCCCTAGACGGAATCGGCGGGAGCCGCCGTCCTGTACGAACGCCGACCACGTAGAACCGGGCCCGCCGCCGAGGCACACCCCTAGGAGTCACCCGCCACCGCCCGCGAGGCGGCCGCCGACCTCCGTCGCATAGAGCGTGATCACATCCCCTCCCGGGCCAGCTCGGCCCACACGGAGCGCCCGTCGGGCCAGTTCTTCACACCCCAGTCCTTGGCACAGCCCGCGATCAGTAACAGTCCGCGGCCGCCCTCTTCCTGGCTGGTCGCCTCGCGCAGGTGCGGTTCGCGGTCGCCGCCCTGGTCGACCACCTCGATGCGCACGAGGTCTTCGCCGAAGCCCACGATCACCAGGAACCAGCCGTCGGCCGCGCCGCTCAGCGAGTGCCGTACGGCGTTGGTCGCCAGCTCGCTCACAACCAGGACGGCCTCGTCGACCGGGCCATGTTGTGCGGTGAGTGATGCGACGAAGTGCCGGGCGTGAGCCACTTCCTCGGCGAGGCCGGGGAAGGCACGGCACCATTTAGTGAGCATGGGAAAACACCTCTGTTCGTCTAGGGGGCTAGACAGTGCAGCGGCAGCGTATTCCCAAGCAGGGCCAGCAGGCCAGGCATCTAGAGGAATTATTCCTCTACTGGGTGACTGTGTCTCCCAAGTCGCGGAACTCCTTCATCACCCGCAACAGCAGCTCGCGCACGTCATCACCGAAGACGGCAGCCCGCTCGAACTGATCGAACGTCTCCTCCCATGCGGCCACCTCGGCAGCGCCGGTCAACATCAGTTCGCCAGTGAACGTCTCAACGACGACCGCCTGTTGATCGCACAACGTGAAGCCGTGCCGCGGCAGCACCGGCACCGCCCTACGCCACGGGATCACCCCGAGACGGACCGAACTCAGACTTTCGACGGCCAGCAGCCGGTCGAGCTGAGCGAGCATCAGCGTCGGGGTGCCGGGCCAGGTGCGCAACACCGCTTCCGTCAGCACGAACACTGACTCGCGCCCCGGCTCGTACAGCACGCTCTGCCGTTCGACGCGGGCAGCAACAGCCCGACCGACCGTCTCAGGCGTCGAGTTCGGCGCGCTTTGGAAGACGTGGCGGGCGTACTCCGCGCTCTGGAGCATGGCCGGCAGTACCACGCACTGGAACGACCGCACTAGCCGAGCCGATCGCACAGCGTCGTCGAGCACCGCCCCGGCGGCTCCGCCATCATCGGGTGCAAGCCCGGCGTCAGCGGCGGCCTCGACCGCGACCAGGAGGTCACGCACCTCACGGGCCGACGAGTCATCAAGGCCGAGAGCACGAGAGAGCCGGTCAAGGACAGCAAAGCTCGGAACCATGCGCCCGGTCTCCACCTTGGACACGGTTGGTTGCCCTACGCCGGCGCGTTGCGCCAACACGGCACCGGTCAGGCCAGCTTCAGCACGCAGCCCTCGAAGACGCATCCCAAGCGCCTTCATCCGCTCCCGTCGTTCACTCCCCATAGTCAGGGTTCTACACCACGGAGCAGCAGACGCCGGAGCGAGTGCCCGAGCCGCAGTGATCAGCAGCAGTCGCGAGCGTGATTCAAACTTTCTCTACTGGTTCAAGGCGGCTCGCTCCGCTCACCGCGCGCGGCCCGGCCCCCGGCCGGGCCTGCGCTCCTGTCTCCGCCCCGCTTCAGCCCGGCCGGCGCCCGTGCCGCGCGCACGAACGATTAGTCGCCTGGCACCAAGAAGGTCAGCTTCCGCGCTGAGCCGCGTACGCGATCGCCAGCAGGGCAAGCAGCATGTATCCCAAGGCGCGGATGTCTTCCGGCCCCCACCCAGCGCCTATGGCAGCCATCAGGACAGCCAGGACCACGTAGGACCAGCTCGGGGACTTGGGCGACGGTTGACGCATGGACATCGGGGTCTCCCTTGTGAGTTGACGATGTGGCAGCATCTTGGGATTGATCGGTTTAGATCTCAGCTGTGGAACTGATCAACCGAGGTAAAGTCCGAACAACTGAGGGGTTGTCTCAGATCAACCGATCGCCCGCGAGTCAGAGTTGAGCCAAAACTGGGGGAGCAATGCCGCAAGTCGGGCGTCCTGGGAGACCTTGGGGTCCCATCAGGGCTGAGAGACAAGAAGCCAAGGCCCTAGCAGAGTTCCTTCGGCAGCTAGTGGACTCCAGTGGGAAAACCTTGAAGGACATTGCTGCCGAGATACCCATCTCTCGGGCGCAAGCAAGCCAAAATCTCAGCGGGAAAATTCCGTCTCATGAGTTCATATTGGCTTTGCTCAAAGCCACAGTTGCCGACCCGCTAATTCGTGAGCGTCGGCAAGGTAAAGCCATGTCTCTGTGGACAGAGGCATCCGCGCCGCGAGCTAAGCCAACGCGAACAAGTGCAGGAGTTGCCGCGAAGCCTCGTATCGAGGTTGAAACTTACGACCAACTAGTACGCGCTCTTGAGCGTCAAGCTGATCTTGAAAGAGCTCGCGGAAATTCTCAAAACTTGATCATGGTCATGCTCGGGATGCTTGATCAGCTTCAGCGTAAGGTCAATGACCTTACGCTGAAGAATGAACAATTGGTGGCCAATCGAGCGTCCGCCGGCGAGATCGAGGAGACGCGACTGCGACTCGAAAGAGCAGAACAGCAGCGCGAACGGGCCGAATTGGAACTGCAGCGCGCTCAGGAGAAACGACGGCAGGCTGAGCAGCTTGCTGCACTCGTTCAGCAGCAAGTTGCACAACTCACTGATGAACTCGATCGACTGCGCAAATCCAAAGATCTGAGCGAATCGGACACCGATTCGACAACCATGGATGATCCGCAAGCACTCGATGATGAGGCAGCTGACATTGATAATGCGCTCGATCGAGCAACTGCCGTAAATGACAGTGATGATCAAACTCTTCACCGAATAGCCCAAGAACTGTCCGATGATGAGCAAATATCAACTCAAGTAACTTCGCCAGTCGGGGAGAGCGGCGAGGCCGCATACTTCACAGTCGAGCCGACCGGGCGATTGCCTCAGGGAGACTTCTCAAGCCCGAGAGTTATAAGCGCCACGAAGCAGGGTAAGACCCACGCCACTCCCCCTCACGACTTTGAAGCGGAGGCGCTAGCCCTCGGTTGCATGCTAATTTCAGCCGACGCGGCGGCCGATATCGTAGAGGTCGTTGGATCGGAAGATTACTATCACGCCGCACATCAATTGATTCACGAGACTGTGGCTGCCATGTACGCTCGGCGCGAAACCGTTAACCCAGAAACGGTAAGTGCAACGCTGGAAGAGAACGGGAAACTGTCCCAGGCGGGAGGAATGACTTACCTGCATAAATTGGTCTTAAATGCACCCACAGATCTTAGTGAGGGTGAGGCTCACGCTGAGACGGTACACGAGCAGGCCGTACTCCGCCGCCTAATCGATGCTAGTTCACACATATCACAGCTCAGCTATTCTTCAGAGCGTGACGTTCAAGAAATAATCGAAACAGCACAAGCTGAAATATCAGCTGTGGCGCGGCACCGAGGTAAGCCAGATTACTCGGCACTCGGTGACATCATGGAAGGCACACTAGACGAAATTGAGGGCATAGGGAAACCTGAATCCCACATCCTGGGTCTTTCTACCGGCTTGCCTGACCTTGACGTCCTCATCAATGGGCTGCAGCCAGGGAAATTGACTGTTGTTGCCGCCGGTACAGCAATGGGAAAGACTACTTTCGCTACGGACTTGATCCGTGCCTGCGCAATTCGAGAGAATACACCAAGCCTCTTCTTCTCTCTACAAACGGGCAGAAATGAAGTCGCAACTCGCATTCTTTCCGCTGAAGCTAGAGTAGCCATACATCACATGCAGTCAGGCCTCATGACAGATGAGGACTGGACCCGACTAGCCCGCGTCATGCCGCAGGTTACTGGCGCACCTCTCTTTATAGATGATTCATCAAGCCCGCCAGTCGAAGAGATCAAAGCCAAGACCCGGCGATCAGTTGCAGATAGCGGCGTGCGATTGGTGGTAATTGACTCTGTGCAGCTCATACAGCATGAGAGTGAAAGCGCGGAGGAACTACGTTTCTCGGCAAACCGAATTTCCCGGGATCTCCGCTTGATGGCCCGTCACCTTGACGTTGCGGTCGTTGCCATCAGCGAGCTGGAGCTGACGCCAAACAGGCGGACAGATCTCCAGCCAACGACTGAAGATCTGCGAGAATGGCAGTCCCTTGAACAGAATGCCGATGCGGTCATACTCCTTCATCGGGAAGATGCCTACGAAAAAGAGTCGCCGCGCGCGGGCGAAGCAGATTTCACGGTTGCCAAGAACAGGACTGGTCCTACGGGACGCATCGTTACCGCCTTCCAGGGCCACTATTCTCGTTTCGCTAGCCTGAGTCAGTAAAATCGAACGTTTCTCAACTCCTATCTAAGTGGCGGTTTCCTCGGGGTCAAATCATGTCTCCGACAGTGGCGCCGGCGGCGCGGGGCGGGTAGCGCCCCCAACCGTGGGCAGGTCACGAACAGTGGCCCCGTGCGCCTTATGGTGCACGTGGGTCGTCATTGGCCACTGCCGAGCGTCCTCCGCCAGCCCAGGGACGGCCCAGCTTCTGCGCGCCCAGCTAACGGCGAGCATCCTCGATGCACCCGGTCTGACCCTCAGTCGACGACAGTCAGCCACGACGGTGAGAACGCCGACCGATCACGCACGCGTGTGTCTCGCTGCACCCCTACGAGCCTCAGCCACGCTACCGGCTCCGTCGACCAGAGCAAGTCACGACAGCTGACCCGTGATAACAGCGCGTAAGTCCTCAGCGCTGTCATAACAGGGAAGAAGGGGGAAAGCGGGATAGGAATTCAAATCATACTGAATCTACAGAAAAACCCTTCCCCTCTCAGAAACTCTTCGTACGTATCGACAACAGGGCCGGAAATGATTCTCCGAACCGCGTATTCCTTAGCTTGAGCAGGGCTCTGAAGCGGCACGGCATCCCAAACGCGATCGGCAACGTAGGCCAGCCTAACGGACACCTCGTCAAATTGCTCAAGACCAATAGTCGGATTTCTCTGTTTACTTGCCCTGCGAAGCGCACCCTCAGTGAAGCCCCGACTGGAATAAATTATTCCTCGCTCGACACCCAGGTCTAGTAGCTTGCCAACGAACCCATCGACAGTTTCGATCGTGACCCTGCGCCCACGGCGCTTGGCCTCGACGACGAGACGGGTTGGTGATCCCGCAAACGTCCCCTCAACCAGTACATCAATTTGCCTTCCCACCTCACTAAGCAATCCCTTGATCTTCGCATTGTGTGTAACCGATGCGCTCTCTTCTAAGGTGCCCACCAACTCCTTAATTCGCTTCTCGTACGCAAGCCAAAGAGCTTCTCTATCTGGTTTAGGCTGAACTTGTCGGGTCCGTCGAACTGTCACAGCTCTCCCTTAGCCAGTTCCGGTGTCATCTCGTTGCCCTACCCAATCGTCGATCCTCACTTCGTGAGGCCGTCGACGGTCTCCAACGCTTCCTATCGACCGCGGACCTCGAAGGTTCACTGATCGTGTTTCACTCCGCCAGGCAAGCTAGCAGGGGGGACTGACAGCGGGATAGGGGAGGGGAGTTGCAGGAAATCACCTGCCGAAGCCTCACCGCTGCCATTCGCTCAGGTCAGCATCCAGACCGGCGGCTGGTGATCGCAGCTTCCCAAGGCGAGAGGCGGCACTCAGGCGTCGATGTCCCTCTCGACCGCATCGAGAGGGACATCGACGTAAGACATGCGCCGGATGTACTGACCGCGTGCGCGTGGGGCCCCGGGTGCCGCCTGCCATGCGCTCTCCCCTGCGTCTGCACAGGCACGCACGCTGGTTATCGACAGGTGAGCCGGACTGCCGGGGGTGGACGGTGGGCGAGTGGAAGCAAGGGAAGTGCGGTTGGCCAACGGCAGCTGGCGGTCGCTGCCAGAACGAGACAGTCAAGGGCACATCGCGCTGCTACCGCCACCAAGGTGACTGGACGAAGCGCGGCCAAGCCGAGCTGAAGAAGAGGGCGAGCAAGCGCCACAAGAAGTGGGCCGGAGCCGCGGTGAGTGTCTAACTGCGTGACAATGCCGACGAACACCGGCGGAGGAGCGCGACCCTCTATGGACCATCAGCGCAGGCGCGACGCGCAGCAGCCCAAGACAGCACCCCCGTCCCAGTTGCTTCGGGAGCAAGCGGTCCATGGGCAAAGTGCGGCTCTCCCGCACCCCATGCACCCAGCTCTCTGGCGTAGAACAGCCGTCTGCAGCCATGCTGAACTAAAGGTTGTCCCGTATGAGGTGTGAGTTATCCAGTGAGAGCCAGGTTGTGCAGCCGGGCGATGCCGAGCATGGCCTGGTGAACTCCGTCGCCTTTGAGCCGGCAGTCCCGCAGGATCTTCCAGTATTTCAACCGCGACAGGGCGTGTTCCACGCGCGCTCGTGCCCGGCGATGGACGGCGTTCTCTGCCTCCTGCGACGGGCTGAGGTGGCTCTGGCCTCGTCGTTTGCGGTGCGGGATGAGGAGGCCAGTGCCTTGGTAGCCGCCGGCGGCGAGGGTCGGGGCGCCGCGGCAAACCCGATCGATGCCGGACTCGGCGAAGGCCCGGCAGTCGTTGCGGCTGCCGGGCAGCGGGAGACCGATGGCCACGACCAGGCGGCTGTTGGCGTCGATGACGACCTGCAGGTTGGTCGAGTACCGGTAGTTCTTGCTGGATGCGGCGACACCGCGGTCGCGGGTGGGTACCAGGGTGCCGTCGACGATGTAGACGGTGTCCTTGCGGGGCCGACGCGCGGGCGAGATGGCCAGCAGCGGTGCGAGATGGCTGCACCGGGTCGCACGAGCTCCGGTTTCTTCTCGTGACTCGCCCCGGTGGCCTGGGCGGGTGAAGTCCCAGAGCCCGTCGTGCCGAACTCCTTGGTGTCACCATCGACAGGCCTGTCGGTCACCCCACCGTTGCGGGCCGTATCTTCCGTCTTATTCGTGTGCGATCTTGGATGCGACGCCCGTCGAGCGTAAAGGTGAAGCTAGCGTTCGTCTGTGTGCCGCCAACTGCAGGAATGAGACCGCGCCCTCAGGGTTGAGGAAAAGAACGCGCTGCTGGCCGCTATGGTCCAACCTCTGGCGAGCGCCAACCGCGGCGCAGCGGTGCAGCCCAATGAAACGAGTGCACTGCGTGGGCTGGGGGTGACATTCCGACGTTGATGAAGGGCGTACCTCTCCTCACCTGGGCGGAAGCAACGGCGTCAGGAACCGGCTCGGCTCACCGTGCCAGGTGATGGCGAGTGCGTCACGGGGACGGGTCGCCGCGACGAAGAGCAGCGAGCGCGCCCGGTGCAGCTCTCGCTGATGACGGCTCGGATCCGTGTGTTCCCAAGCGTCTACGGAAGCGCGGGGAACGAGCCCCTCGGCCACCCCGGCGATGATCAGGCAGCGGTACTCCAGTCCCTTGAAGCGGTACATGGTGCCGATGTGGACGCCCTGGTCGCCGCGCGGCCCATCCGGTGTGATTTCCGTCGGCGTGATGCCGCGGCGGGCGAGGCGGTCGGCCAGTTGGGTGACCATGTCGTTGGTCGGGACGCAGATGGCCGTGGACTCGCGGGGGACGTCGTGCCAGGCCCGCAGCTGCTCCACGACGAGATCCATCTCCTCGTCCCAGCTCCGGGCGCCGCGCAGCGAAGGGGGCCGACCATGGAGGACCGATCGGTATCCAGCGAGTGTGTCGACGTCGCCGTCGAGGTCGTCGTAGTCGACGTCGTCCAGGACCCGGACGGCGGCCCGGAGGATTTCCCGGGTCGTGCGGTAGCTGAGGGTCAGTCGGGAGGAACGGCCGCGGATGTGGACGCCCAGGCTGCCGAGGGTGACCTGGTTGTCGTAGATCCGCTGGTGGGTGTCGCCGACCAGGAAGATGTCGTCGGGGGCGGCGGGCGCCATGGCGCGCAGCATCTTCCAGTGGGCGGGGCTGAGGTCCTGGGCCTCGTCGACCACGATGTGCCGGTAGCGGTGGTTCAGCCGGGCACCGGAGCCAGCCTCGACGTGGCGGTTCTCAGGACCGCCGCGTTCCTCGCGTTCCTCCGACAGCCGGTCGATCCTGGCCCGGCGGGCGGTCTCCAGCCGTGCGGCGCGCTCCGCGACCTGCCGGTGTGTCTCCAGTCCCTTGGTCTCCAGACGCTGGGTGAAGCGTTCGGCGAGCTGCCAGATGCCGGCACGTTCGACGCGGGTGACGCTGCGGCCTCGCCCGGCCCGCCGGACGGTGAAGTACTCGCTCCTGGACGTCACCGCCTGGCCGAGGATCACCTGGTTCCACTCGTCGCTGAGGAACTCGGCGCTCCAGCGGGTCTCCCCGGCCTCCACCAGCAGCGCCCGCCACTCGCGCAGCGCGGCCGTGTCGTCGATCCGCCGCTTCGCGTTACCCGGGTCGGCCTCGCTGACGATGCGGGTGGCGAGCTGGTCGACATGGGTGATGTCGACGCGGGCCAGCACCTCGGGTCCGCCGAGGGAGAGCAGCCGGGACCGCAGGTCCGCGGCGAGGTTCCGGTTGAACGTGGTGAGCAGGACGGGCCTGGTGCGGCCGGGCGGGAGCTGTCGCACCAGATGGCACACGCGGTGGAGGGCGACGATCGTCTTGCCCGTCCCCGGGCCGCCGCCGACCCGCGCGGGGCCCAAGTAGCGCCGGTGGACCAGCTTCTCCTGGGTGGGGTGCAGGAAGACCTTCCAGCGTCCGAAGTCGCCCTCCTCCAGGATGCTCTGCAGTGATTCGTCGTCGGTGATCACCACGGTCTGGGAGCGGTCGAGCGCCGCCTGCCAGTCGTCGGTGTCGAGGTTCTTCTCCGGCTCGGTCACGGCGACGGGCGCGGTGACCAGTTCCATGACCTCCTGGTACGGGACGCCGTCGCGCAGCCGGAGGAGGACTTCCCCGGTGTGGCGGGGGGCGTATTCGGCGAGACCGAGCAGTTCGTCGTCCGTGGTGAGCTTCCGGACGAGCGGGATGAGCGGCCCGGCGACGCCGAGGTCCGCGAGCTGCTCGTCGGTGTACGCGGCGAAGAGGGGCTTATCCGCAGGCTCCGGTACGCCCGAAGGCCCCTGCGCGTCCGCATGCTCCGGCGTGAGTTCACGGCGGAGCGCGCCCTCCTCGACGACCTGGAGGTCGACGTACTCGATGGCGCCGGTGATGTGGTTGATGCCGTAGTTGAACCGGTCCAGGTTCTGGTGGACGTGGCTGCGGTGCTTGACCGAGACGAGCAGCCAGTCGTCGCCGCCGAGGCGGATCATCAGGGCCCGCCACTCCCGGTTGACGCGCGCCGACCAGAGCCGGTCGTGGCCTTCCAACTGCTTGAGCTGGAACCCGGGGGCATCGGGGTTGCGGCGGAAGTCGTGCTGGAACTTGTAGAACGCCCCGAGGACCGCGCGGTCCAGCCTGACGATTTCCTTGTCGGCCTTGTCGAGCAGGCGCAGGGTCACGCCCGTCCTCGGCGTGCCGGTGACCGTCATCGCTCGTTCTCCTCGTGCTCGTTCGTCGCCCCGGGTGCGTCGCCGTTCACCAGCCGGGCGAGTTCGTCGGCGTCCCATTCCGTCGCGGTACGGACCTGCCAGCCCGCCTCCCGGTAGGCCCGGTCCCGTTGTTCGGCGTCGATGTCCCGTCCGGTCACCGGGTCCGGACGGTGTGCGAGGACGACGCCTACGCGCGGGGCGGGCCAGGCGAGTTCGGCGGGCCAGGCGGCTGCTCCCAGCTCGTAGCCGGCCTCCGGCGCGGGCAGACCCCGGTCGGCGAGCTCCCCGGCGAGTGCGGACAGCCCGGGATCGTCGACGAGGAACTCGACGACCTCGTCCCAGGCCGGATCGCGTACGGCCGCGGGGGCCTGCTCGGCGGCGCCCGCTCGGTCCGTTTCCGGCACCGGCCCGTGCGCCACCGCTTCGTCCGCCTGGCGCTGCGAGGTGAGCCATCCGGCTCCCCCGGTGACCGCCAGTTCAGCCGGGTCGAATCCGGGCAGCAGGCCCGTCGTGAGCTGAACTCCGTCCCCCTCGCCCGCGTCGAGGAACTGGAGCAGGTTGCTCCAGTACAGCCATGCCTGCCAGCGCCTGCGATGGGCGGCCTCGTCCGCCGCGGCCGTGTCCGTGTCGTCGTCGAGTACGGTCAGCGCCGTCCAGACCGCCCCGGTCTGTCCCCGGCGCAGGTCGAGCACGATGGTGAGCGGGCATCCCGATGTGTCCCGGGTCGCCATGACCTGGACGGCGCCGTGTCCCCCGGAGAGCCGCCGCCCGTGCAGCGCCTCGCCGATCCTGCGTGCGATGTCCTCGCCGTCGGCCAGGGCCCTGCTGGTCGCCGACACGGCGGCGAAGCCGGCGAGCGTGCTCTGGGTGCGCCGCCGCCACAGGCCGGGGTCGGGGTCGGTGAGGTAGCCGATCAGTGTGTCCACCGGGTTGGCCCACATCAGGCGTGGCAGGTCGCGGGTGTCTCCGGCGTGCATGCGCCGGTGGACGTCCATGGCGGCCTTCTGCGCCGTGTTCGGGTACGGCTTCCACGCGGGGTCGGCGGGCGGCCTGGCCTGCCCGGTCCAGGCCCGTACGTCGTCCCAGGTGAGCTGGAAGACCTGCCAGCCCTCGGTGCGCAGCCGGGTTCGCTTGGCCGTGTCCTCCTCGGCGGTGAGGTGCGCGGGGCTCGCGTGGTAGCGGTACCCGTCGAGGTAGACGGCGACGCGGCGGTCGTCGTCGGTGCTGCGGAAGACCACGTCCGGCCGGGTGAAGCCGAGCGGGGTCTGGGTCTCCATCCGCCATCCGCGGACGGTGCCGTCGGGCGCGGTGAAGCGCAGGGTGGTGTCCCTGGTGCCGTCGGCGGTGAGCGCGGTGCGGACGCTGACGTCGTCCACCTGCTCGGCCCACTCCAGCAGCCCGCGCCGGAAGAGTGCCTCCAGTTCGCTCTCCACCTGGAGGACCAGGGTGATGTCCCGCGTGGTGGCGACCGGTTCGACGCTCCACCCGTCGGCGGTCCGGCCCAACAGGTCTCCCAGCATGTCCAGGGCGTGCTCGCGGGAGACCAGTTCGTACTCGCTGTCGGTGACGTGCCGCAGCAGGCAGCGGTGGCAGGCGGTCCGGCCCTGCGTCACGCACACGCAGGTCTCGACGACCTCGCGCGCGGCCTCCAGGACGCCCTTGAGTCCGTCCCGGTCGGCGAGGCGGTGCAGATACCCCGTGCCGCCGGGGAGGGTGTCGTAGAGCACCAGAAAGTGGCGGCGGTGCGCGGCCTCGCCGCCCTCGTCGGGCATGGAGTCGGTGACGACGGCGAGGTGGTCGGGGTCGCCGCCGTAGCTGCGGGCGATCCCGGCCAGCAGCAGCGCCTTGAAGGACGCGAGGCGTTCCTGGGTGTAGGCGGTGACGGCGGGGATGAGGATGCGCAGCGCGTCGGTGCGCAGTTCGTGGGCGAGCAGGACCCGTTCGCCCCGTCGGGCGGTGGCGGCATCGGCGCGCCGCCTGGGGCACCAGGGCCGGTGGTACCTGGCGGTCGCGGACGTGTCGCCCGCGTCGTGCGCGGCGGGTCCGCCGTCCGGGTCGGCGAAGCCGCACGCGTCGCACACCCAGAAGGGGTTGAGGCGGATCTCCCGTCCGGCGAAGGCCGTGTCGGTGCCGCCGTCCACCCGGGTGGCTCCGACGTTGATGTGGCGGATGTGCGCCTGGCGGGTGAACTCCCAGCCGAAGGTGACGTGTTGGTGTTTCCAGGCCTGTTCGACATCGCGCGCGTCGATGTCGACGGCGGGGACGACGGTGTAGTGCCGTCGCTCCCGTTCGTCGCTGTCGTCGCGTACGCGGACGTCGTCGCGTTCGTCCCGGGAGGTGACGCGGCGCGGTACGAGCACCTTGTGCAGGCAGCCGACGTCTCCGATGGCCGCGGAGCGGCAGCGGGGGCAGAGTGAGGCGTCCTGTTCGGCCCGGTGGGTGCGGACATGACCGCAGTCGGGGCAGATCCGCCACCAGAGCCAGGCCGGGCGGCCGGGGCTGCCGATGTCCAGTCCGGTGACGCGGTGCTTGTAGCCCTGCGCGTAGTAGTGGTTGCCGGGCGCGAGCTCGGTGAGGGCGAGGCGGGCGGGACGACGGTGGGGGATGGTCTTGTTGTGGTTCTCGCGCCGGCCGTCGGCGGTCTTCTCGGTCCAGGTGAGAGTGGCTTCGAGTTCGGTGGCGGAGTCGATCAGGCTGTAGTTGGGCAGCAGACCGAGATCGACGAGCGCGCCGTGCGCGGTGGTACGGGCGATGTCGCGGGCGACGCGTGACACGTCCCGGCGTTCGGCACGCAGTTCGCGGCCCTGCCGTTCGTGGTCGGGGTCGCCGGCGACGAGCAGTCCGTGCGCCCGGTCGATGGCCTCGGTCCGGCGCTGGAGTTCGGCGCGGCGGTCCTCCCAGCGTCGGCGCGCCGATTCCAGGGCACCGCCGAGTCCCTCCTCGCCCGGGTCGGTGGCGTAGGCGACGAGGGCCGCGCGGGCCTGCGGGTCGACGCCGGTGCCACGGGTCTCGTCGTACGACGGGAAGAGGTCCAGGAAGTCCCGTACGAGCCGGGGGCCGTCGGCGAGGGCGGCTTCGGTGAACTCGGCCTGCCAGGCCGAGGTCCCGAACAGCTCGGTGGCGCGTGCCGGCAGCGGCCGCAAGGGCGTCCCGTCGGGAGCGGTGAGCCGTCCGGCGCCCGCGAGGTCGAGGAGGTGGGCCAGGTACTGGCGGCGCAGGATCTCGGCGGCGGACAGGTAGCAGCCGGGCGGCAGGACGTCCCCGGCGATCATGAGCCGGGGTTCCTCGAGGTAGTAGCGGTCGCGCGGGCCCCGGTCGACCATGGTCAGCAGGTAGGCGTTGCCGGTGGCGCGGCCCGCCCGTCCGACGCGCTGGATGTAGTTGGCCGGGGCCTTGGGCAGGGAGGCCAGGACGACGGCGGAGAGGTCGCCGATGTCGATGCCGAGTTCGAGGGTGGGGGTGCAGGACAGCACCTGCGGGTTGGCGTAGTGGACGTCGGTGCCGTCGCGGAACGCCTTCTCCACCGCCTCGCGCCGGGCGCGACTGAGGGCGCCGGTGTGCTCGGCGGTGTTGATGGTGAAGACACCGGCCTCGCGGTACATGCGCCGGTAGAAGTCGTCGGTGAAGTCCCGCTGGCGGAGCCCGCTGTCCAGGTCGCGGCCGGTGTTCAGGATGCCGTCGCAGCGGTAGCGGGGGCAGGGCAGGCCGTGCCACTGGTCGGCGAGGTCGGGATGGACGGTCTGTTCCCAGAAGCACTGCGGACAGTGCGCGGTGGCGTCGGGAACGGTGTCGTCGGCGAGTTTGCGGACCTGGATGTGGCCGGGCTGGAGTCCGTAGACGCGGGTGGCGCCGTCGAGCGCGGTGCGTACGGAGACGACGCCCAGGTCGGCGAGCGCGGGCAGCAGCCGGGTCAGGAAGGCGCCGGCCGTGTCCGGTCGCAGGCCGAGGGAGCGTACGGCCCAGTCCTGGTACCAGCCGAGGCGGCCGGTGAGTACGTCGAAGTCCTCGCTGCCCTGTTTGGGGGTGCCGAGCAGGAAGGCGGGCGCGGACACGCCCCGGGGGAAGGCGGGCATCCCGGTCTCGCGCCCGCCCCAGATCGCCCATCGGCGTACTCCGGCCTGGTCCAGCCAGGGGTCCAGCCAGGCGTGCCGGACGGCGCCCCGGATGCGCATGCGTTCCAGCAGACCGCGCACGAATCCGACGTACTGGTCGGGCCCGGGGACCGACCCGTCCGCGAAGGCGATCTCTCCGGGTGTGGTGAGCAGGAGCTCTCGCACGAGGTCCGCCACGGCATCGGGGTCCGTCAGGGGCACGTCGGCGGCGACCGTGCGGGTGAGCTCCAGGGTGCGGCCCTGCCGGGACCGCAGGCCGAACTCCATGACGGTGGCGAACGCCAGGCGCTGCGCGATCAGTTCCCACGTGGGCCGGGAGCCGCGGCTGCGGCCGGACAGCAGCGTGTCCACGCCGCGCACCGGGTGCAGGTCCGGCGGGATGACGGCGGCCTGCACGGCCTTGCTGTCGACGACGTCCTCTATCAGGTCGGCGGCCAGGTCGTTCAGGGTGATCGGTTCGTTCTCGTCGATGCGGCTGGCGAGGAGGGCGCGCAGCGAGAACGTGTAGGAGCGGCTGGCGACGTATCCGGCGCGGTGGGCGGCGTCCTGGACGGAGTCGTTGAAGAGGAGAGTCTTGTTCTCCTTGAGGTTCCTGTCGAGTTCGCCGCCGGTGAAGAGCTGGGTGATGGCGGCGGCGGCGAGCGCGGCGAGGCCGGTGCCGAGGTAGCGGATGGAGTTGGCGGTGTGGCAGGCGGGGCACTGGTCGCGTTCGGCGGCCCGGTCGCCCGCGAGGTCGGCGTGGACGAACGCGGCGTTGTGCAGGGCCCGTGGCCGACGCGGCCCGTCCGCGCCTTCCGGACCCTCCGCGTCGATGAAGTCGGTCTCGGGCGACAGGGGCCGCAGCCGTCCGCCGCTGCCTTCCAGGACCATGACGGTGGATCCGCCGCGCCGGCGCTCGGGCCCGGCCCCGTAGGCCGCCTGGTGCACCTCCCGCGGGGTCGCGGCGATCATGTTGCGCACCCGCCGTTTGTCGCGCCCGACCGAGGCGCGGCGGATCTTCGTGGCGTTCAGGTCGAGTTCGGCGGGGTCGACCTCCGGTGAGTACGCGGCCCAGCCGGAGCGTCCGCACTCGCGGCAGAACACGGCCGGCAGAAAGACCTCGGCGGGCGGCGGTGCGCTGTCGTCGGCGGGTACGGCGCTCTGTCCGGCGGCGTCGAGCGGAACGGCCGGCTCCTCCCCGTCGTACGGGGAGCGCTGGGCGGCCGGGCCCGGGTCCTTGCGGGCCAGGGCCCCGCGGGAGGTCACCCGTTCGTCGTCCCAGCGGAACTCGGCGCGCGCCACGCCGATGCCGCGCAGCACGCGGGAGACGGAGCGCACCCAGTGGTGGATCTCGATGGACAGCAAAGGCCGTCCAGGGTGCTCCGGGTCGCGGGCGTACGACAGGAGGGCGACGTAGCGGGCGAGGGCGCGGGCGGCGAGACGCGGGCGCTGCTGTACAGCCACGCCCCAGTGGTAGGCGTAGCGGGGCAGTACCTCGGTGATCTCGGCGAGGGTCTTCGGGGTGCCGTCGAGGATCTCCAGGACGGCCGCGGTCAGCCGGTGCCGACGCAGCACGGCCCCGAGGTCCTCGGGACTCGGTCCGCTCAGGCGGGTGAACCTGGCCACGAGGTCGTCCATGGCACCCGCGTCACGGGTGGGGTCGCCGAGAGCGTCGACCTCCTCGGGCGAGGGGAACGGCAGACTGAAATCGCTCTCGCCGGTGAAGTCCTTGGTGGAGCGCCGGTCCTCGCCCACGACCGCGTCGGGCGGGAACGGTACGCCGAAGACCTGCTCGGCGACTTCCCTCATTCCCACTCGGCCGCTGCCGGCGCCGTTCTCGCCGAGTGTGGCGGAGGTGGCGACGGGGCAGACCGGCCCCAGTGGGCGGCCTGGTTCGGCGTGCCCGGTGACCGACCCCAGGCGGCGCAGCAGCATCGCGACGTCCGTGCCCTGGGCGCCGTCGTAGGTGTGGAACTCGTCGAGGACGACGTACGCGAGCGCCGGGTCCTGCCACAGCCGCCGGTCCTCGGGCCGCTGGAGGAGCAGGTCGAGCATCTTGTAGTTGGTGATCAGGATGTCCGGTACGGCGCGCCGGATCTCGTCCCGGTCGACGGTGATCGTCGGGTTGGCCTGCTTGAACTCCTGCGACGGTGTGTCGCCGATGTAGAGCGCGGCCCGTACGCCCGCATCGCGCAGCCGGGTGTCCTTGGGGTCACCGAGCCGCTCGCCGATGCGGTGGGCCTGGTCGGTGGCGAGCGCGTTCATGGGGTAGAGCAGGATCGCTTTGACGCCCTCCCGGCCGGCCTGCCGTGCGCGGTAGCAGTGGTCGATCAGCGGAATCAGGAACGACTCGGTCTTCCCGGACCCGGTGCCGGTGGTGACGAGGGTGGGCCGCGCCGGACCGTGCAGCGTGGACAGCCGTTCCCAGGCCCGCTCCTGGTGCCGGTACGGGGTCAGGTCGGGGTACCAGGTCAGATGCCGCTTCCAGTCCGTGCCGTCGGCGGTCCGGAAGGGTGTGCGGACGCGGAGGTAGGGCCCCCGGAAGATGCCGTCCTCGGGGTCGCCGAGGAAGTTCTCCAGGGCCCGGCGCGTGCTCTCGTCGGCCAGCGCGTACGTCGTCGCGAGGTACTGGCTCAGACTGTCCCGTACCTGGTCGGCGGCGAGGGTGGGACGCACGCGCGGTCCTCCTTTTGTGCTGGTGGGGCCGGTGGGCGGCCGTTCACCGGTCTACGGTAACGGGGGCGGCCGTCCGGCTCCGGCCCGGATCACTTGCCGAGTTTCCGTCCGACGTACGCGATGCGCAGGGTGCGCTCCTCGTGGAGCAGCCGGAAGTGCATCCGGCCCGGCGACGGCAGGAAGTCGCAGTGCCAGTCGAAAAGCTCGTCCTTGCCATCGTCGTCGGGGAACCAGCACAGACGCCGACGGGACTCGAACTCGGTGCGGACGTAGGAACGCCACTGGGGGCAGATGGGCTGCCGGGCCGGATCCCAGTCGCTGACGGCGTCCTGGAGTTCTCCGAGCCGCTCGCCCACCGGCCGCACCCACACCTCGGGAAGTGCGGCGAAGTGCTGCTCGGAGAGCCGGGTGAACTGGAGGAGCGGGAACAGGTCCGACTTCAGGCTCCACAGTTCGGTGCCGGAGCGCAGGCCTTCGACAGCCTTCTGCCGGGCGGAGTTCGCTCCGCGCCGGATCCACGGCAGGTGGGTGTCGACGTGCTCGGCGCGTGCGGCGTGCCGCACCTCGGCCTCGGTAAGCTCCGCACCCGCGTCTCCGTCCCCGCCGTCGAGCAGTTCCTCGCGTTCAAGGGTGAGCCGGTCCGCGTCCCAGCGCGTTTCCAGAGGCAGGGAGACACCTATGCCGCCCAGCTCATGCGCCCAGCCCAACCCTTCCACGACCTCACCGCCGTGCCGGTATTCGAGGCCGGAATAGGTCTCGCCCTTGGGAAAGACAGTCCTGAAAGGCGACTTGTCATCGAGTTCTTTCAGCCGCCCCCGTGCGTCCCTGTCGGTTCCCGGGGCGCCCATCCACTTGCTGATCGAGTGTCCCTGAGCGAGCTGTAACACCAGCAGGCTGTCCGCGTGGGTGATCAGCGCCGTGCCCTTCCGGTCCGCACGGGCCATGGCGAGTATGGCCGCGACCATCTCGTTCATGGCACGGTTGACCCGGTCCGGGTCGGCTGTGGTCCCGCAGGACCTCTCGTTCAGAAACAGGTGCGGCATGTGTCCCCCTCCGCCACGATCCGTGTGCCGGCCGCTCCGTGTGCGGTGTCAGCCGATGAGCTGGTCAAGCGTGTTCTCGAACTCGTCGAAGAAACCGGTGGGCCACTGGTCGAGCTTGCCGTCCCCGTTGACCTGCGGGCTGACGACCTCCACGCCGGTGCCGTCACCACGGAAGTAGTGGAACACCGCCTGGCTGGGCGTGATCCGCCCCCTCTTCACTGCGAGCCGCACCCCGTTGAGGACGTGGTCGCTGTGCGTCTCCATGATCACCTGAGCGCCCTGCGCGGCGGTCGCCGCGGCCAGCTCCGCCATCCGGGTCTGCCCCATCGGGTGGAGGTGTGCCTCCGGGTTCTCCAGGAGGACCAGGGAGCCGGGCCGGGCGGTGAGGCAGGCGACCACGATCGGTAGGACGTAGGTGAGGCCGAATCCGACGTTGCTGGGACGGCGGCGCTTAGTGGCGCCGAGCGATCCCTGGAACCCGTACGAGAGGCTCACCGCATCGGCGCCCTTGATGGCGTCCGCCTGGATGTCCACGCCGGGGCAGAGGTCACCCATCCAGGCGGCGACCTGGTCGCGCAGCAGGTCGGACCCGGTCCCCGGATGACGCAGCGGGCCCGCCGGGACCGTGTCATCGGCGTGGATGCGCAAAAAGTTGACGGTGTGTTCGCCGCGTACGCCGAGGAAGCCGCGGCCCATGACGGCGTGATGGTCGCGCGGGTAGAACTCGGCGGGCGAGATCCGGTCGGCGTGCAGGTACTGGAAGGGGGCGGTGAGGAACGAAGGAGTCACGGCCTCGGGTCCGGTGGGCGCGGCGGCTCCCTCCGAGGTGAGCGGCGACTCCACGTCCCGCAGCGGCAGCAGGTTCTGCTCTGCCTCGTACGCGACGGTCCAGCCGTAGTGGTACGGCCCCTCGTCCACGCCGAGTCCGATCAGCGGCTCGTCCTCCGTGAAGTCCTCGTGCAGGACGTCCTCTCCGGTGCCGAGGCCGACAAGTTCGCCGTTGAGCAGGAAGCCCTGGTTTCCGACCTCCCCCTGGAATCCGACCGCTCGCGCCTCATGCAGGAGCGAGGAGACGTCGAGGTCGCCCGCCTCGTACGACTGGCGCAGCAGGGCGATCGACTGCAGAACGCTGCTCTTGCCGGACGAGTTGAGTCCGGTGAGGAGGGTGAGGGGGCCCAGCGGCAGTGACGCGTCCTGGAACGCCTTGAAGTTGTGCAGCGTCAGACGGTCGATCACTGTTCTGCCACCCCTCGGAACAGTCGTGCCATTGCATTGAATCTGGTGCGGATCTTCGTCGGGCCCCCTGTGCCCACGGAGATCGACCGGTCGAAGTCCCAGTCGCCCATGAGCTGGACGAACCCGGCGATCACCTTCTCCCGAGACGCTACCAGCCTGGCCCGCTCCTGATCATCGAGAAGCGCGAGTTGGACGGAGATCGTCTCGAACAGTGCCTTGTTGATGGCGGGTGAACTGCGCTTGCCTCCACGCCACTTGCGGAAGGCATGGTCAAGGAACAGGTCCCGCGCGCACCGCATGGCCACCCGGAACTCCCGTGCCAACTGTTCGCGGCGCTCGTCGGTGAGCGCGTTGACCTTGTACATCGCATCGATGAGGAACTTGTCGAAGTCCTTCTCCTCGTGCCTGGCCGGATTCGTGAGACGGAAGGCGAGGAAGCGGAGCACCATCTCCCGGTCGGCCATCCGTTCGTTGGACACGCTCCATCGGGTGGCTTCGCCGAACGCCGGGTCCTCGGCCAGGTCGGCGAGGAACTCCCGGACCGGCCCCCGCACCAGCGCGTGCCGCAATTCCTGCGGCTCCAGCGGCACACCACCGGTGTTGATCCGGGAGAACACGTTGTACCTGACGGCCTCTGGGGTGCCCTGCTGCAGGATGTGGACGGTGAGCTGGGTCTCGCGCAGCCGAATCTTCAACCGTCCGGTCAGGTCCTGGTACGTGCTGCCATCGAACCTCCACAGGTAGTCCAGGCTCCGGAGGGTCAGCGGGCCGAGGTTGGTCAGCCCCGGCTCCATGAACCGGGCGATGGCGGTGAGCCGCTGGACGCCGTCCACCACGGCCCATTTGTCCTCATCGTCCTGGGCCATGTGGAAGTTGGAGATCGGGATGCGCAGCAGCAGCGACTCGATTAGACGGCTCTGCGCGCGGTCGCTCCAGATCCCGGCCCGGCGCTGGAAGTCCGGCGCGAGGTCGATCATGCCTTCCCGCAGCCGGGACAGCAGCAGGTCCACCGTGGTGGTCTCTGTGTGGATCTTGATGCTGTCGGGCCGGAACGGGGCCGAGACGCCGTCAGCGTCGCTGTACTCCTCGCCGTCCCCGCCCTCCTCGTCGTCCGGGAGTTCCAGCTCCACGCCGGTCGGCCGGCCGTCGGACCCGATTTCGAGGGGCGCCCCCAGCGGCAGGAGGAGCGCGTCCGGCTCGTCGACGTCCCCCGCCACGGCGTACCCCCGGACTCCTGCCTCCCGGTTTCGTCCGACACCCCGGCCGTCGGCGCTGCCCTCCAGGTCCGTCATGGTCCCCGCTACCCTCCGCCGCCACTCAATGCCGTTCCCGGCCCAGCCTATAGACGGGACTTACGGCATGTCAGCGCGACGGTCCGGGCCGGTCAGCCTGGCAGGTCCAGCTCGGCGACGACCGTCTTGCCGACGGGGAGACGGTCCACTACCTCCCACCGGTCAGCGAGGGCTTCCACGAGCAGGAGGCCCCGGCCGGTCTCCGCGAGCGGCGGGAGTGCGGGCCGCGCCGGGTGCCGGTGGCCGGCGCTCGCCTTGGGTGTCGGAGACCTCGATACGCAGGGTCCGGCCGAGGAGCCGGACGGCGACGACGAAGTCCCGGCCGGGGACACGGCCGTGCGTGACGGCGTTGGCCGCGAGCTCTGCGACGAGCAGCGCGGCGGTGTCGGACGCCTCGCTGCCGTACGGAACGCCCCAGGCGTCGAATGGTGCAGCACGAGGCGACGGGCGAGACGGGCTCCGCGTGGGGTGGAACTGAATCGCTGGGCGAACACACGTACGGTGACGGGCTCCCGGCGGGTTGTGGGGGACGGTGGCGTCATGTGCCCAATCTGGCGGCGGTTCGGGGCGTTCACCAGGGACGCCCTGCGTACTCTGGGTCAGTGCACGCACACACAGAGTGGACAGTGCTTGTCGCTGAGCGTGACTATGGGAGCGAGTCAGAAGCGGTACGGCGTGACCGGTGCGCGGGAGGTGGCTTGTGGTGGCCTACGAGAACACGGATGGCGGGGCGGCCGTTGGGAAGCTGCGGCGAGCCCGGGGTCTCGGACAGTTTGCGCACGTTCGGCGCCGTCGTCCAGGCCTTACGGGAACACGCGGGCCTCAGCCGCGAGGAGTTCGCCAACCTGGTCCGCTTCTCGAGGCACACGGTGGGCCTCGGTCGAGCTGGGGCGCCGCATGCCCGACCGTGACTTCGTGGAGCGCGGGGAGACGGCGACGGGCAACACGCGCAAAGGAGATCAGCTTGCTCCAGCAGCGGTATGCGAAACTGCGCCCGCAGGCCTTGCCCCCCTCCGCAGTCCTGCTGAAGCGATTGCGAGGAGCGCTATGAGCATGTCCGAACTGACCTGGTTCAAGAGCAGCTACAGCGGCTCGCAGGGTGACGCCTGCGTTGAGGTGGCGCAGGGCACGCAAGCGATCCACGTGCGGGACTCCAAGAACCGACAGAGCCCCAAACTCGCCCTCTCCCCCACCGCGTGGAACGACTTCGTCAACTTCGCCGCCCAGGGCTGACTTTCACTCCTCGCCCCGTGCCGGATGCGTCCGGCACGGGGCGTTGTCGCTCACTCACTTGCCCTTGTCCTGGGCCTTTTTGAGCCTCGCGGTGAAGTGGGCGTGTGCCTCGCGCATTTCCTCTTCGCGCTTGGCCTTGTAGAAGGGGGCGGTGTAGCCCTCGGGGGGCTCGGGGCGCTCCTTCTTCTGGTAGGCAAGGAGGTGGTCGTAGTGGTCCTTGGTCTGGCCGAAGCCGTAGGTGTAGCGGTCACCTGCGATCTTGCGTTCGTTGGCGTCAAACCACGTGACCGCGTCGAAGTCCTGCATGATCGGGAACCGGGACTTGTACATGGCCGCGAGCGCGTCTGCGCTTACTCCGAGCCAGACAGCGACTAGGGCATCGATCTCCACGAGCGCTGCCCTGCGCGCCCGCTCGCTGCGGAGCGGGGTTGCCCGTTCCCACGCCGGACCGACCTCGTGGAGCGGCTGCATATCCGGCCACTCCACTGCCCAGGGCTCGTAGCCGGGCCACGTCGGCTCGTACAGTTCCTCCCACAGGTCCGCGTAGGCGGACGTCAGGCAGTTAAGGCGGAGGGTGCGCAGCAAGAGGGCGGGGGCTAGCAGGTGGTCCCCCGCTGGCGCAGGCAGCCGCCTCGCCGGAGCTACATCGAGGTTTCTCACACGAACCGTGCGAAGCAAGTAGTCCACCGGGAGCGAAGCCCAAAAGCCAGCCAGCAATGCAGTCTTCCGGTTGTCGGGCAACGCCCCACTGCGCAACGCATCAACGTGCGCGGCACCGGGGGGGACCAAGGCTGTGTAGAGCGCCCTCTCCGTATCAGGCGCGATCATCTTGCGCCACGCCACCCGATAGAACTCGGTATACGGCCTCCGCAGCCGCCGTACCAGCTCCGCCTCCACCTGCTCCTCGGTAACCTCGGCAGGCTCCACCCCGAACCGCCCCGCCGCAGCGTTCCGCGCCCGCGTCACCTCACGCTCGGACGCCTTGAGCTGCTCCAGAGTCCTCCCGTCGCTCCACACGTCCTGCGCGGCCCGGTACACGTCGGGCTTCGCGACGTAGACGTACTCGGACTCGGGCACGGCGTCGTCGGCCAGCGTCAACGGGTTGAGGCCCAGGACCTCACCGCCACCCTGGCTCGGCTGCTTGAACATGGGGTTGGCCAGACCGATCTGAGGGCCCTTGAGGATCACCTCGGACCAGGCGGCGGGTCGTCGAACCGCGCCTGTGTCGTCGGGCGTGTTGTAGCCGATGAGGTCGTCGTCCTTGGCGGTCTTCTCGTTGTAACCGCTGGTGATCTGTGGGTCCCATTCGGCCAACCGCACCGGGTAGGCGGCCAGTGCCGTGATGGCATCAGCCTCAGCCGTGCTCACCGGCGACAACAGACGCGCCTGACGCGTCGGCTGTGTCTCGTCACCGGACAGCTTCTTCCACTGAGCAAGCGTCGTCTCATCGACTCGGACGATGCGCTTGCGGTGCGGGCGTTCGTCCCAGCTGGCTCCGTAGCGGACCCCGGGGTCGGGAGTCGTACCGTCGTCGTCCGCCGACAGACGCAAGGCATCCACCGAAAAGAGCCAGGACAGATGGTCGAAACCGATCTCGCCTGCCTGCCCGTAGATGTGCACGCCGAAGTGACTGGACCGGCCGACGGGAGGCGGAAAGAAGCGATTGCCCGCGTTTACGAAATCGCCATGGACGCGCAGCCTGGTGTAGGCGGCCTCCCGCAGCCGCCCTTCCTTGTCCCCGCTGAAGTGGGAGTCCGGGTGTACCAGGCCGATGGTGCCGCTCTCGCCCAGATGCTCCCAAGTGCGGCACATGAACGCTCGGTACAGGTCAGGACGCGTTCCCGAGATCAGCGGGTACGTTACAGCACTGCCCAGGATCTCGGCCGTACCCGTCGTCGCGGTCAATTCACGCAGGTACACCGTGCGACGGGCAACGTCCGTCAGAAGCGCGCTTTTACGCTGCCTCTGCACTGCCACCGGCTGCTTATCAGAGAGCTGGAACCACGGATCGAACTCGGCCAGTACGACGCCCTCGTTCCAGTCCGGCCGCACCCACGGCGGATTCCCCACCTGAAGGTCGAACCCACCCCCCGGCCCACGGAACACATGCGCGAAGTGCAACTCCCAGTGGAAGAAGCCGTGGCCGTCCTCTGCCTTTATGTCCTTCTCCGTGGTGCCGGCGATGTCCTCGACCGTGTTCAGCCACGGGTAGCGGAACGGCAGCAGCCGGGCCGGGCGCATGCCGAGGAAGCCCTCCAGGCGGTCCTCGACGTCGGCCAGCAACTCCAGTGCCTCGTCGGGACCGAGGTTCTCGATTCCCGAGAGCAGGGAGTTCTCGGGCATGTCGGCCTTGCCGAGGACGCTCTCCAAGAAGTCCAGCCAGTCGCCGAGGCTCTGGAGCGGGACGGTCGTGCGCTCCGGCGGCCGGGCGACGGACTTGCGGACGGGCGCGGTCCGCCCGGGTCCGGGGTCGGCGCCCAGTTCCTCCTGCTCGCCGTCCGGGTCGTCGAACAGCCCGGTCGCCCGCCACACCTGATCCCCAGGAGCCGGGCCGGTCGATGCCTCCGGCACTGCGGTCGGCCGGGGTCCGCCCAGCAGGCCCGCCACCGACGCCTCGTCGACCAGCGCGCCGCCCGTCCCGTACACCGGGTCGGTCCCGTCGAGTGCGCCGACCTTGTCCAGCGGCCAGAACCACAGGGCGCACCACGCGTCCATGACGGTCTTCAGCCGCCAATAGGGGGTGCCGTGCCGGGTCAGGTCGTCGAGGACCTTCTGCTTGTCCTCCGCCTCCGAGGACTGCTCCAGCCAGTCCGCGCCCCAGACGTCGACGCGGCGGGCGACAGCCCGCTCGGAGAGTTCCAGCCGGGTCGCGACGAGCGACCACAGGAACTCGGCGCGCCGGGCCACGCCCTGCAACCGGCCCAGTTCGGTCTTGTCGGCGGCCTTGAGCCACCGGTCGTATCGCTTCTGCCGTGCCTCGGTGGTCTCCTCGCCGCGTTCCTGGAAGGGTTTCGGTCCCTTCGGGGCCCTCTGGACGCCCTTGCGCCACGCGCCGAGCGCCCTGGCTTGGTCCTCCGCGAGTCGCTTCGCCTCCGGCTCGCCCGCGACCGCGCCCCAGCCGATGGCGGGCAGCAGGAACTGGTGGACGGCGCCCTCGGGCAGTGGGCCCTCACGGAAAGGCAGGTCGGTCGGCGGGAGGGTGTACTTCTTCGCCAGCCAGCCGCCGCCCGTCAGGGCATCGGCCTTGTAGACCTTCCGGCTCGCGCCGATGAGGGAGTTGCCGCGCCGCAGGTGCAGGCCGAACCAGGGCGCGCGCATGCCCGGGTGCATGGAGTTGAGCCAGAGGGAGACCTCCGCGAGTTCCACCGCCGTGGCGTTGAGGTCGACCCCGTAGGCGTTGTGCAGGGCGATGTAGGCCTTGGTCTTCTGGAGCTCGATCTGCCGCAGCTCGGGGTCCACGCGGCGGCCCAGCTCATGTTCACGCCGTCTCAGATACTCGGCGGCCACCTGGTCGATGGCCTCGTTGAGGAACGCGCCCGAGCCGAGGGCGGGTTCGCAGATCTTCCAGTCGAGGAGTTCGCGGGCCTCGGTGACGGTGCCGTGCTGGTCGAGCCGGTGCTTGAGGGCGAGTTCGACCGTGACCTCGGTGAGGGACTTCGGGGTGTAGTAGGAGGCGGAGGTCTGGCGGTCGCGGCCGGCCAGGCGGTAGACGAACGTGCCCTCGTCATGGACGACCCGCTCCAGGCGGCCGGTCTCGGGGTCCGTCCGATGGACGAAGAACTTGTCGTCGTAGTCCTGAACACGGTCCTCGGGGATAGTCCAGCTGCCGCCGGAGGGGTCGCCGCCCTTGGCGACCTCGTACAGCTTCTTCTCGGCGATGGAACCGGTGTAGGACATCAGGCCCTCGTACACCGCGCCGAGCTGGTTGATGCCGAGCTGGGCGTACGAGATGAAACCGCCGCGCTCCCTGCCCCGGCCCTGCGTGAGCATCAGGCGGCGCAGCACCTTGTGCAGGGTCTCGTTGCGCAGCCGGGTGTCCAGGAACGGGCGGCGCTTCTCCCCCTCGCCGCCCCGATACGCCGGGTTCTCGATACGGTCGTCGCCGATGAGGCGGACGGCGTCCTTGGTGAAGAGTTCGGAGCGCAGGGCCTCGAAGCGCAGGCCCGCGCCGGTGCTGCGGGCGGCGGTGCGGCGGACGCGGTCGGCCTCGCGCACGCGTTCGGTGTGCTCGGCGCGGGTGAGGGAGCCGGCGGCGAGCAGCCGGTCCGCCTCGTGCTCCGCCGCGGCGGCCTCGCGGGCGGCGGCCTCGGCCTTCAGGTCCTCCGGCTCGGTGCCGTAGCGGCGGTGGCCGTTCTCGACCTTGTCGAAGAGCAGGTTCAGCGACTCGTAGAGGTGGAAGCCGCGCCGGGAGCGCTCGCCGACGAGGTCGCGCAGGACGAGGTCGCCGAGGCGCTGGAGGCCGTAGCCCTGCTCGTACTCGGGGTAGTCGGAGGGCAGGATGCCGAGCGCCGGGCTGGCCTCGGCGTAGAGGAGGAACAGGATGCGGTAGAGGTAGCGCAGGGACTCGCGGCTGAGTTCCTTGGCGAGGCGTGCCGGGTCGTCGAGGTCGGCCGGAGTGACGCCGTTCTCCGGTTCGCGCAGGCGCTCCAGGACCTCGTTGGCGATCCACTCGACGCTCAGGCGCAGGCCCTCGCGCAGTTCGGTGGAGACGCCCACGGCGTGCTTGCCGGATTTGTCGACGAAGGCGGCGAGCGGTGCGGTGCCGCCCTCGGCGGGCGCGCGCAGTGAGTCGGCGCCAAACAGGGCGGCCAGGGTGTCGAGTTCGCCGCCGTGGCGGTCGTCGCGGCGGTTGAGGGCCGCGTCGAGGTCGGCGGCCAGGTAGCGGCCCTCGGGCCAGGCGAGGCGGTCGGCGAGGACGATGACGCCGCCGACGAGGAGGAGGACGTAGCGCGCCGGGGTGTCGCAGGCGAAGAGGAAGTCGGTGAGGGCCTTGGCGTCCTCGATCTCCAGCGACCCCTCCAGCTTCACGGGGTGCAGGAGTCGGCCGGCGCCGTCCGGGTCGAGGGCGGCGTCGGGTTCGGTGGTCCAGCCGCAGGAGACGGCGTACAGGCCGGGTTCGGCGTGGACGACCTGGATGCTGTACGCGTGGTCGGCGCGGTGGACGGTGACGGTCTGCTCGTGGGCGGCGGTGTGGCCGAGGGCGCGCAGCGTGTCCAGATGCAGTTCGGTGACCCGTTTCCGCCAGCCCGCGGGGACGGGCGCGTCGGGTTCGGCGAGGGCTTCCGCGTCCTGGGCGAGGGCGGCGCGGCCGGCGAAGTAGGGGCCGTGCAGGGCGCGCAGTGTCTCGCGTGGTGTGCGGGCGCGCGGGGGGACTGCGGCGGGGTCGAGGCCCTGGCGTTTCGCGTCGGCGACGGCGTCGGCGTGGCGGCGGCGTTCCTCCTCCTCGAAGGCGGCCCATCGGGTGAGGAGGCCGTCCTTGGCCTTGAGATCCTTGGGGAGGACCTCGGCGAGGTAGTGGGCCGAGAGGTAGTCGCCGTGGTTGACGAGGGAGTCGTACGTCATGCTCGGTTCTCCGCCTGGGCTTCGGGGGCGGTCGGGGTGCCGGGGCGGTCGAGGACGGCCAGGACGCGCAGCAGGGGGCGGCCGGTGGTGTGCAACTGGTCCAGCAGCCGGGCCAGTTCGTCGGCGGTCTCCTCGACGAGGCGTTCCCGGCGGCCCGAGAGGCCGGGGAGCAGGGAGTCGGTGCGCCACTGGGCGACGTGATCGCGATAAGTGGCGAGAGGTTCGCTGATCGTCTCCTCCCACTCGGCCCGTCCGGCGTCCAGGTGGGCGCGGGCGGCGGCGACGGCGGCCGGGACGAGGGCCTGGAGACGGTCCGGGTCGGCCGGCCCGCCGGTGCGGGCGAGCCTCGGGCCGACCTTCGCGTCGCGGAGCGCGTCGGCCATGGGGCGCACCTCGGGCGTGCCGTTTCCGGCGCCTTCGGTGCCGAGGGCGGTCACGGCCATCCAGCGCACCACGGTGGGGCGGCCCAGGGCGTTGGAGTGGATGCCCTGGACGAGGAAGACCGGGCCGTCGACGTGCGGGGTGGTGATGACCGGGGCCTCCTGCCTGCCGAACTCGACGAGGACCTTGTCCGTCAGCCACTCCACCACCGGGTGGATGTCGGTGAGGAAGGAGACCTCCGGCCACATGGTGGTGCTGCTGTCCCTGGCCTCGGTGAGCTTGCGCTGCGCGAGGGCGCGGTCGAAGGTGACCAGCATCCGCTCGGCGACCCGCTGCTCCTTGAGGTAGGACGGCGGCAGGGCCTTGAGGCGGTGGAGCAGGTCGGGGGCCATGGCCGGGGACAGCGAGAAGTATTCGCCGCCCTTGGCGTCGGCGCCGGACGACAGACCGACGAGGTCCTCGGCGCGCTCCTCGTACACCTCGTCGAGGGCGGTGGAGACGAAGGCGGCCGTGTCCCCCTCGAAGAGGGAGATCTGCTCGGCGCGTGCGGGCAGTTCCTGCTCGGTGACGGTGTCCACCTGGCCGAACAGGTCGGCGAGGGCGGTGTCGGCGGCCGGGTCGGGCTCCAGGAATTCCTCGACGCTGCCGCCTCTGACCAGTTCCCTGATGAGCCGGCGTTCCTCCTCCTCGGCCCGGTAGAAACCGGACACGGCCTCGGCGGTGCCGTCCAGTTTGTGGGCCTCCTCCTCCCGGCGGAGCAGCTTCTCCGCGACCGTGCGGTCGTCCTTGGCGCCGGGGACGGCGGAGGTGAGGATCAGCGCGCGGAACTGGGGCTCGTACTTCTGCCCGTACCGGTCGATACGGCCGTTGCGCTGCTCGATGCGGATCAGCGACCACGGGATGTCGTAGTGGATCAGGTGGTGGCACTGGCGGTGCAGGTTGACACCCTCGGAGGCGACGTCGCCGGTGAACAGGAGCCGGACCGGGGTGTCGGCGAGGCCGAACGCCTCCAGGACGTCGCCCTGTTCGTCGTCGCTGAGGCCGCCGTGCATCACGGCCACGGCCTTGGCCGTGCCGTCGGCCGCGACCGGGAAGCCCAGTCGGGCGGGGACGACCTGGGCGAGCCAGGTGAGGGTGCGGACGCGCTCGGAGAAGACCACCGCTCGGGTGGTGGACCGGGGACCGACACCGATCTCCTTCAACTGCCCAACGAGCGCGTCGAGTTTGGCGGAGTCGCCGGGGGCGGTGCCGTCGCCCATGCCGGTGATGATCTCCCGCAGCCGGGCCAGGGCCGCCTGCTCGGGGGCGATGGCCGGGTCGGGCCGCAGCCCCTTCTCGCCGGCCTTGCGGACACGGTCGGCGAGTGAGGCGACGCGCTTGTCGACCGTCTCGCCGAGGGCGACGTGGGAGGACAGAAACGTCTTCAGCAGCTGGTAGGCGAAGAGCTGCTCGGTGGCGACCGAGGTGCGGTCCTCGTCGGCCGTGCCGAACTCCGTGCTCGTCCGCGCGGCGGGCAGCCAGTGCTCGGTCAGCTCGGTGAAGATCCGCTCCTCCGCCTCGGTGGCGACGCAGTGGAGGGAGACGGTGGGGCCTCGGTCGGGCCACTCGGTGCCCATCTCGTCGCGCACCTCGGGACTGATCTTGGTGCGCCGGATGTAGAGGTGGCCGAGGTCCGCCTCGGGGTCGTAGTGGTCGCGGTCGACGATGGCGGCCGGGTCAAGCAGGGAGATCAGGTCGGCGAAGGAGCGCTTGTCGCCGTTGTGCGGGGTCGCGCTGGCAAGCAGCAGGGCGTCGGTGCGTGGGGCGAGGGTCTCGGCGAGGGCGCGGCGCTGGCTGCCCGGGTTGATCAGGTTGTGGGACTCGTCGATGACGACGGCGTCCCAGCGGATGCGCTCCAGATGGTGCCGGTACTGGCCGATGTTCTTGAGCGTGTCCACGGAGATGATCACGCGCTTGTAATGAGTGAACGGGTTCCGCCCCGCCGGGAGCTCGCGCTGGACACGCTGGATGCCGAGCGAGTCGAGCCGCACGAGCGGGATCGAGAAACGGGTCCACAGCTCGTGCTGGAACTGTTCCAGGATGCTCTGCGGGGTCACGACCAGGATGCGCTCGCCCCGTCCCCGGCGGATGAGTTCCGCGAGGGTCAGGCCGATCTCCAGCGTCTTGCCGAGGCCCACGACGTCGGCGATCAGGACCCTAGGGCGGAGGTTGCGCATGGACAGGGCAAGCTCGGCGGGGCGCTGCTGGTAGACGAGCGGGTCCAGCAGGAAGCGGTCCGCAAGGGCGAGCCCCCGCTCCGACTGCGGCAGCGGCGTCTTGCGCAGAACGGCTTCGAGGAAGAGGCGGCTGCGCCGGAAGTACGAGGAGGTGTCGGGGACCAGGCGGGTCTTCTCCGGGTCGAGTAGTTCGACCGTGTCGATGCCGCTGAAGAAGACGGCTTCCTCGTCCCGGACGAACTCGGATACGCCGACCGCTTCGATCCGCTCACCGTCATGCTCGGTCGTGATGGTGTTGCGGACCAGCCACTCCTCGTCCCGTACAAGGATCTGCGCTCCCGGCGGGAACCGAGTCCCGTCCTGCGTCGCCCCCTGGTCGGTCACCCGCGGCCCCTTCGTCTTCCCGTTCCACCTGCAATCACGTGGTCCTGCCGTCCAGCAGTCCTGCGACCGCAAGTCTGTCACGGGGGAGGAAGGGCTCGTACTGGCATCGGCGACGCGAACCGGCGCGGCTCAGAAGCGCGCCTCCCGCGCGTACCCTGCGCGGATCCGCTCAGCGACCTGGAGGGGGGTCGAGAGTCGGACGCCAGCGCTCCCACGGCTTCGGGACGAGCTCCCGTCCTGCCCGAGGACGGTCTCCCCCGGGATGGAGGGGCCAGCGCTCCCGGATTTCCCGCCGGGTTCGTCGTCGATGTCGGCGGGCTGCCCCGCGGCCGGTACCGCCGTGACCGCTTGCTCGTCGTCCTCCACCGCCGCCGGGTCGACGGCGGTGGGCGTGTAGGCGGGGGCGTCGGCCCCCGGTGCGGGTCCGAGGGCCGGCGCGGGGAGCTGGGGCACGACGATCTCGGGCGTGAGGTCGGTGAGGCGGTACTTGGCCTGGAGAGCGGTCAAGCCCTGGTCGTGGATGGCCCGTACTAGGCGCTTGATGACCTCGGGCAGAGCGGGCCGGGCGCCGGGGTCCGGCGCGAGCATGTCTGTGACCAGGGGCCCGAGCTCCGGTGGCAAGTCCGTCAGGTCGGGAGGAGTCGCCGGGTCCTCGATCTTCAGAGCAACGGCCTGCCAGGTGGGTCCCTCGTACGGGTAGTGTCCGGTCGCGGCGAACAGCAGCACCGCGCCCAGCGCGTAGACGTCGGCGGACCGGTCCAGCTGGTGCTCGCCCCGGGCCTGCTCCGGCGGCATGCACAGCACGCTGCCGACGACGAAGCCGGTCGCCGTCAGGGTGGTGCGGCGCTCGGCGAGCACGGCGAGACCGAAGTCGATCACCTTGGGGCCGTACCGGGACAGCAGGATGTTCTGCGGCTTGAGGTCACGGTGGAGCAGCCCCGCGTCGTGCACGGTGCCGAGGCCCTCCGCCAGCAGCGCTCCGAGGCTGGCGGTCTCGGCTAGCGGGAGGGGGCCGTGCTCGGTGACGAAGGTGCGCAGATCCGGTCCGGGGACGTACTCCACGGCGAGCCAAGGCTGATCAGCGTCCGCATCGGCTCCCACGAAGGCCGCGACGAACGGCCCGTACACCGTGCGCAGGCTGTCCACTTCGGACAGGAAACGCGCGCGGGTGTCCTCGTCGAGGACGGAAGGCTTGATGACCTTCACGGCGGCCTGGTGGCCGGCTGCGGACTCACCGAGGAAAACCTGCCCCATGCCGCCGGCCCCGATCCGGCAGACGAGGGCGAAGCCCCCGATCTCCTTCGGGTCCTCGTCCCTCAGTGGTTCCACAATGCTGTGCCTCCCCCTTGTGGCCTGTACGCGCCGCTGCGGACGAGAGCCGAGCTGGACCGGAATCAGTGTATGCAAGGCCTGGGGTTTCCCTGCGCTGCTTACGTGACCAAGCCCCCCCCCCGACAGGGGACTCGGCGGAACGCCGTTGTCCGCTTGTGCCCTCTGCTGTCTTGCCAACGAATTTCCTGGATCAGGCCAGCCGACTGTGGTGGTGATCGCTACGGTGTTAACCGCAGAGCGAAGAGGGGATCTCGATCCATGAGAGCAGACACAGTCGACCTGCGTCGGATCTTCGGCAGGGACATCCGTTACACGGTGCCGCTGTTCCAGAGGCCGTACGTGTGGAACCGGGACGACAACTGGTCGGCTCTGTGGGAGGACATTCGCCGCACCGTCGAGCGGGCAGAGCAGGCGGCCCTGACCGGCGATACGGTGGCTCCGCACTTTCTCGGCGCCGTTGTCTTCGACGAGACGCCGTACCTTTCGTCAAGTCTGGAGACACGGCAGGTCATTGACGGCCAGCAGCGTCTCACAACTCTGCAGTTGTTCCTGTTCGCGGCCCGCCTGTCCGCAGCGGCTCTCAACCATGAGCGGTCCGTGCGGCTGCTGAGCAAGTTCCTGGAGAACGACGAGGACCTGTTCGACCGCGTCCAGCACCCCGATCACCTCTACAAGGTGTGGCCGACCAACGCGGACCGGGACGAGTTCCGCAGCGTCATGCGCGGTCAGGGCGGGGCAGGACGGTTCGCCGAAGCCATCACCTACTTCAAGCAGGAGATCGACGCTTGGCTGGCAGAAGCCGCCGAACCGGAGGAGCGGCTAGGGACGCTGGTGCAGACCCTGCGGGAACAGTTGCGCCTGGTCATCATCGATCTGGAAAAGCACGACGACGCTCAGGTCGTCTTCGAGACGCTGAACAGCCGCGGTACACCGCTGGAGCACGCGGATCTGATCAAGAACCTACTGTTCCGTGACGCGGAACGCGCCGGCGCGGACATCGACCGGCTCTACAAAACGTACTGGGCTCCCTTCGACCAGGACGAATGGCGCACGGAACAGACGACTGGCCGCATCACGCGAAGCCGCCTCGACGTGTTCCTGACGTACTGGCTCACGATGCGAACACAGCGGGAGTTCACCGCCTCCGCCCTGTTCAAGGAGTTCGAGCGCTGGCTGCTCTCGGCTGCCGTCCCTACGGAGGAGGTCTTCGCCGAACTGGCGCGATACGCCGAGATCTACGACCTGATCGACGATTACCCGCAGCACGGCGTCGAGGGCCGGTTCCTCTACCGGATGAAAGTCCTTCAGACCTCCACTCCGATGCCCCTGCTTCTTCTCCTGTACGGCCTGGACGAGTCCGTGCTGCCCCCGGAGCGCCGTCGACGGGCGATCCGCGCCATCGACAGCTACCTCGTTCGCCGGGCGCTGCTCAATCTCAGCAACCGCGACCACAACAACGTCTTCCGTGACCTGGTCGCCGCTGCAGCCCGGCAGCCCGACCGCGCGGACGAGGCCGTCATCAAGGCCCTCTCGGCAATGCAGGGAGCCCACCGTCATTGGCCGAGCGACCATGAGTTCCGCGCTTCGTTGGAACAGGACCCCATCTACACCCGCCTGTACCGCCGCGGCGTACGCATCCTCCTGGAAGCGCTGGAGGACGAACTCCGCACCGACCACACCGAACAGCTCGTCGTCCCCCTCGGCGAGCAGGCGGGCGCGAAGTTGACCATCGAACACGTCATGCCGCAGAGCTGGCGCGACAACTGGCCGCCCCTCGAAAACGATCCATCCGAAGGCTCCGACCGCGACGAACTGGTCCACACCCTCGGCAACCTGACCCTGGTCACTGCCCGCCTGAACCCCACCTTGGGAAACATGGCCTGGGAAGACAAGCGGCAATGGCTCAGCAAGCACAGCCTGCTGCGTCTCACCCACGGCACCCTGCTCAGCGCACCACCGAACACCGACATCAGCGACTGGGCTGCCACCTGGGACGAGCACCGGATCCACGCACGTGGCTCCTACCTTGGCTCACTGTCTTTGAACATTTGGCCGCACGCCGATGGCCTACTCGCCGCTCCGGTTTCTGCCGACCGCGGCGACAAGTGAAGGTGGCGATGAGCACGTGGCGGGTTGATCATCCTGCCACGCGCAATAGCCGCTACTAACCTCCGCTGTTCAGCGGAACGTGAGCTGACGCCCTGACCGGCGAAACGAAGAAGAAGCCCAACGTCACCACAGTCTCGACGGTCACCCAGACCGTAACCTCTGCGCCGCAGAAGGTACAGCAGCCTTCATACAAGACGTCGACGGGCCGTGGACCATCTGTGGACCGGATAGGCATAATCGAGCCTCCGTGAGGCCATGAACAGCTGTTATTCATGGACCCGAAACGGCCTCCGGAGCCGTGTGCGCAGGTTCGAATCCTGCCGGGGGCACTCGCCTAGGAACAGCAAGAATCAAGCGCTGACCAGGGCGGATGCCGACAGAAGAGGGCGGGAGTCAGTCTCACTGACTCCCGCCCTCTCTCGTTGTCTCTCACCGTTCTCGCACTATCTGCGATACACGCGGCACACCTCCGCCACACTCGTCAGCCGTACGACATGGCATAGGGCCTTGCCAACCGCGATGAGGACGATGCGATGAACGAGGGGTGGGCGGCCCTAGCCGCCGGTGGCTTTGGATTGATCGGCGCTTTGGCTGCCGCCGGCGCTGCCATGTGGGGTGCTCGGACGGGGGCAACAAAGGCTCTCGAAGCCACCTACGCCCAGGTGACGGGCCAAGAACTTGCCGAGCATCGCCATTGGGTCCGCGAGCAACGCATGCTGGCCTTGATGGAGACAGTTGATCTACTGACGGCTATAGATGCAGCCCTGAGCTTGGCTTGGGTGAAGCTCCTCATGGGGGAGACGCCTGCTGCTGAACGGCACGAGGAGTTCGACGTAGCTCATAGGGCCCTCATGCGTTGTGTTTTTCGCCTGGGGGTCTGGGGACCGACCGAAGGCCGGGTCGTAGCCCAGGAGGTCCATCGCTTGGGCAGTCGCATCGCTGAAGCATGGATCCTGTGGGAGGCCTCTCTGGACTCCGGACATCCAACGGACGCACTTCAGGAAGACTTTCGGGTTCGCAGAGCAGCGCTCAACGCACCATGGGCCGAGTTCCTCAACTTGGCCGGACGGGCTCTCAGGGATCCTACGCAGGCCTCCTAAAAGTAAGGGACGCTGCGTCACCTGCTCACACGCGACGGAAACCGGCTCCCGCAGGCGCCGTCCAAGGGGGAGCTCCGGGCTGCCGGGCGCCTTAAGTAATCACCAGGGTGGCTGACCTGGGTTGCTGAGCTAGGGCACAATGCAGACCGTGAACGCAGGTGACGTGGCAATAGTGGGTGCGGCAGCAGCTGTATTTGGCGCACTGCTAGGGGCTGGCGGGGCTGTGATGGCTGCGACAGTCACAGCTCAGGGGCAGAAAAACTCGCAACATGCCCAATGGAGACGTCAGATTAGGCGCGAAGCCTACGCAAATCTAATGACGCTCACCGTTGACTTTTCTGTAGCGCTCTGGGCGCTCGAAACCCAGGTTAAGGACTACCAAGCGCAGAGATCTAGCCTCAGCAGCAGGCGAAGGCGTCTCCGTGCTGCCCAAATCCAGGAGAAACTGGACGCCGCGACGGCGGCGTATCACCGAGTGAACAGCGCCCATTCAGTGGTAGACCTCGAAGGACCGAACGATGTGATTTACCCGGCTGGGGCCTTGATGCGCGCAGTTAGGGAGGGGATGGAGGCTGCACGTGCGCGGGCGACACGGGAAAACGAGAACGATTTCCGCTCCCGTCGTGGCATTCCTCCGTCGGAGGACATTAGCGCCCGACGGTACCTACAGCAAGCTGATGATGCGGCGGTTCTTTTTAAGGTTGCCGCCCGGGATGTTCTGGATTCGTGAAAGGAACAACGCCTATGTCAAGGCAGGGTCCTGGCACGGAGCCATGTATTAGTGTCGCCCGCCCAAAGGGCGGTCCTTCCTGGAATCTCCCCCGGCCTCCTCCCTGCCTTTATACGACCTACGCGATGTCGCCCTCTTCCTCCAGAGCCTTTGTGATCTTTGCGTTGGCGACTTCCTCGTGGCCATCAATGCAGCCGTGATTGCACAGGTGGATCACCTCGGGGGAATTGCCGACCCGCCGGGCAACCTCGGCAATCGGTACTCCCGCGTTCAGCCATCGCGTGATGCAGGCGTGCCGCAGGTCGTACGGGCGGCCGGCCAGCGGCGAGTCGACGCGCTCGGGTGGGAGCGCGTACTCCCGCGCTTCCTCCCACACGCGCCAGTAGGTGGATGAGCCGACCACTCCCCCGCGCTCGTTGCCGAAGACACGGCCTTCCTTGGCTGTGCCGAACGCGTCCAGGTGCGCACGCAGGATCGCCACCAGGATCGGCGGGATGGGGACCGGTCGGTCGCTCTTGGCCTCCCTCGCTTGCAGCCCGCGCCGGTCGTGGCGCTCTCCTGAATCGGTCCACTGCTTCCCGGAGACGGGACGCGTCTCCCGGAGCGTCAGCGTGCCCCATCCTGCGTCCGGGAGGTGGCAGTCAGACCGCTTCAGCCGGACGCAGGCCCGCGTAGTACAGGACCGCGTAGAAGGCCACCAGGCGCCTACCGCGGCACCGGTCCCACGATCCGACGTAGGACACCGCCGCGAGCAACTGGCGGGCCTGTAGGGCGTTCACGAGGACTCGCCGGTCTACCACGTCATTGGAGCCGATGTGCTTCCGGCGGGAGCGCTGAAGCGGGTTCTCCGAGAGGTCTCCCGCGACCACTGCGTGTTCTAGGGCGGTGTTGAGGGCTCGCTGGGCGGCGCCTGTACGTGTCGCCCGCTGCCGGGGTGCCGTCTAGCTTGTACCCGAGGCGATAGAGCACGTCTTGAACACCGCAGCGTCTGCCACATCGGCCACCGGACGGTCCGTCGTCGTGAGCCAGTCATACGCGGCTTTGAGGTCGGCCGGCGGATCCTCGCCAGCATTCGCGGGCACGATCCCCCACCGGAAGGCCAACCGCAGTTGCTCATCCGAGGGAGAGGCGTCCCCGCGCTTGACCATGGCGAGCGTCACGGCTGCAAGACCGTCCGCCATGCCCTCTCGGGTCTTGGCCGCGCTCATACGCCACCGCCCGGCGACGTATTTGCGGCAGAACTCGAACCACCGCAACGGCGGTTCTTCTTCTGGGGCTTTCGCCGCTTCCGCTGCCGCGCGGACTTCGGACTCAGGCTGTCCGCTTGCGATCTCGAAAGCCTCGCCCCGGCGCATTGCCTGCCGCAGTTCCGAGCTTCGTTTTTCGGCGAGTGCCGACGTGGCGAACGTCGCGCTGCTCACCTTCCCGCCTACGACCCATCGCAGTTGGTAGGGTCGCGCTTTCCGATTGACCTTCGTGACCTTCCACAGCCGGACATCGAGGGAATACCCCGGCCGTGCTTCTCCGTGCGGCCGGAGAACAGGATCTTTGTCATCCGTGCTCACGCAGCGTCCTCCCGCTCCGCAAGCCAACGCTCATACTCCGACCGCCGGATCCGTACGTCACCGTTGGGAAGCTTGATCGCACGGGGGCCTATGTCGAGTTGGCGCCACCGGTAGAAGGTCGACGGGGCGACCTTCAGATCGGTGATGACCTCTTGGACGGTCATCTTTTCGTCCTGCGTACGGGCGCTCATTCCTTCTCCCCCTCGGCTTCGTCCGCCCCGGACAGGCCGGACAGCTCCAATTCCGACTGTCCGGGGTGTTCGTGCAGGTCAGACGCCATACCCGGACAGCCGGACAGCGCGGACACCTCTTGCGCGCCCTCTGTCCGGGTGTCGGTGTCCGGGTAGTACCGGCCGCCGGGGTCCTTGGTGAGCTGTCCGGCGTCGGCCATGCGGTTGCAGGTGCGCCGGATCGTGTCCAGATCAACGTTCGGCAGCTCGCCCGCCATGTCCTTCGGCTTGGCACCGGGGTGAGCGCGGACGTAGCGCAAAATCGTGGCGCGGGTGTCGCCGACGGTGTGGTCGGACACCGGGCCGTCCAGCAAGTGCCAGGCCCCGGAGGCGGGTTGGAAGCTGAGGGCGTACTCGGCTTCGTCCACGTCGCGGCCGGTGACGTGCAAGATGCCGTCTGCCTGGCCGCGTGCCCGCTTCAGTACGAGGGTGGCGTCGGCGGCTCCGGCGATGCCGTTGGTGCCGGAGACCTCGGTGAGGAAGTCCTCGGAGCCTGCCTTACGAACGTGGTGCACGAGGACGACAGCGACGCCGTAGTGGTCGGCGAGCCGCTTGGCGTAGCCAACGGCCACATAGTCCGCGTCGTAGGCCGAGACGCAGGCCGGAGACTGGCCGCGCATCTTGGCGAACACGTCGATGACGACCATGCGCGCGTCGGGGTTGCGCTCCAGCCACTGTGCGATGGCCTCGGTGCCGCCCTGGGGGAAGGGCGGGCATTCGGTGACCAGGGTCAGACCGGCGGGGGCGGGCTGGCCTCCGAGGAGCTTGCCCATGCGGGTCTTTAGACGGCGCGGGGTGTCTTCCAGGGCGAGGTAGAGCACCGGTCCGCCCTGCACGGGCACGGAGTCGAACGCCTTGCCTCCGGCCGCGACGGACAGGCCCAGTCCGAGGGAGAGCCAGGACTTGCCGACCTTCGGCGGTCCGGCGAGCAAGCTGACGCCCTCGGCGAGGATGCCGGGCACGGCCCATTTCGGCTCGGGGAAGTGCGCGGCCATGAGCTGATCGGCCGTCCATGCGGTCCGCGGGCGCTCCCGCTTTGGCGGCGCAGTGGGTGCCAGTTCGGGGTCGCTGGGCACGGAGTACAGGTGCAGGGGCGGGATGGGGTTGGCGCTCATGCGGCGACCGTCCTCGGGCGCCGTGCTCCGGCCCGCAAACCGGAAGCGATGGTGCGCCGTGCCTCACGCTCGCCCTGGCCGACTTGGAGCGCGGCCGTGAGGAGCCAGCCGGTGACGTCGGCTTCGCTCAGCTCGCCCCCGGAAACGAGCTGTCCCAAGGCGACCGCGGCGATGTAGAGCGCGTTGTTGTGCTCGTGCGGGCCGGAGCCGGTGACCCGCTCCACTTCCCCGTTGATCGCGGAGCGGAGGAAGGCGGTGCGCCGTCCGTGGCCGGTGAGGGCGACCGTGATGGGCGTCTGCGGGGGCAGTGGCGCCGAGCGCAGGAGGTCGGCGAGCCAGCCCGGCAGGGGTGCCACCGGCCGGTGGTGGGTGACCTCGTACGGGTGTCCGGCGACGGTGCTGCCCGCCCCGACTACGAGTCCGCCCCACGCGCGGGTGTCGACCTTCCAGCCCAGCCCGCGGGAGCTATCTCCGGCGGTGTTGCGCAGGGGCTCGCCCTCGGGGGCGAGGAAGTAGAGGTGTGTGCCGCCGCTCCAGGTGCGGACGGTGTAGGTGTCGCCGGGGTAGGGCTGGCCGTGGCGCGTGCAGAGCACGGCGAGCACGTCGGCGCCGTCGGTGACGCCGTGATGGGCCCAGGCGTCCGGCGGGGTGTCGCCGGGGTGCTTGGGCTTGTCCCGGTCGATGACGATCAGGCCGGAAGGGCCGGTGGCGATGCCGACGTTGAAGGCGCCGACGGACCATGCGCGGGGCGCCGAGGCGGCACGGGTGCTGCAGCCCGTCGGCGAAGCCGACCTTTCAATGGGCGCAGGAGCCGGAGGCGACTCCTACCTTGCTCGGCTGCACAGGTGAGCGACAGATCGACCTGGACGGATTACCCGGTGCTCTTGCGTTCACTCGACTCATCGTCGCTCAGGAACGCATTGAAGACATTGCGAAGCGCCTCCGGAGGTGTTCTCATCAACTTCGCCAGTGCAGGACCGTCCTTGCTCTTGCTGTACCCGCTGCCAAGAAAATGTTGCCAAATCCCCTTCAGTACATCGGCCCCTGGAGCAAGGGACTCCCAGGCGTCATCCCAAGCAGCGTCAATCTCTGCAGTATGGGTGAACCACGCTTCGCTGATACGCGACTTCACATCCCCGGGCCGGGGAATACGATCGACCACAGCTGAAATCAATATCTCCTCACTCGGCACTACTCGGCCGAGTTTTCTCCGCAAGGAGTTATCTACTAGTCGAACCGGATCGGAAAATTCGGTCATGACCCGCTTCATAACCACAGCATGCTTAAGCTCGTCTGCTGTTGACCGCGCAATGGCTGCAACTTCGGCGCTGCTCACGGGATCGCGCCCTTGCTTGGCGCGCTCAGTGCTCAGCAAGGTGGCGATGACCTCGTAGTCCAGCAGAAGGTTCTCAATCTCGCGGCCGGGAAGCAGGTAGGTGTTAGGTGACTTCTCCAGCTTTTCCAGGAAAGCTCCTGAGAGTTCATCACGATCACGCACGTAGAGGACCCGTCGCTGGCCGAGCTGGTCAGCAACCTCAAGCCACTTGGCAAGAAGTTCCGCGTGGCGAGCGTCGTACCCTCCCCCTCCCGGTAGAACTACAACCTTGGGACTACGCAGCACATCATGGAACCACGCCTCAAGAATTTCCCGGTCACTCGGACCTTCAAGGATCAAGATCCGCTCCGCTGACAAGACATCACTCATGCGCATGCCCAGTTCGCGCAATAGGTGGGCCCGCTCAGTCGTGACAACGACCGCCTCGGAAACGCCATGCTTCCGACTCACGGTCACAACTCTGGTTTCCGGAGAGGACCAGTCCAGCATGGCAGCGGAATGCGTGGCAGTGAGAATCAGACTGCGGTGGGACCAGTTCTGAAGTAGCCCAAGAAGGGCTCGCTGAGCGCTAGGGTGAAGGCCGATCTCTGGGTCTTCCAGCACGACCGTCGCGCGGGTCGAGGTGCGTGTAAGACCGACAACGAGCAGCATGAGCAACTGCTCCACCCCGGTACCGAGATCCTTGAGGTTGTGCTGAAACTCATTTTTCACAGCCGGATCCCTGAACGCAATTTCACACGTTCCGCCGTTAACCGGTGTCATTAGTACTCCAACATCAGGAATGATATCGGCAATCAATCCTTGGAGAGTGGACCAGAGGCGAGGTTTATTGGTGTGAAGGTGAAGCAGGACGGTGGCTAGGTTAGAGCCGTCCGAGTTCAGCACCTCAGAGACGTTGGAAAGCTGAGCTGACCGGCCACTGGCCTGCCGCAAGGGCTGGAAGTGAAAATAACCATTTCTCCAACGCCGTAGCACCCGCTGAGCAACGGAGACTCCGCCGAAATGAGACAGAGTGTCAATAGAGTCGCCACTACCTCCACTGGTTCTACTGCCTGCCGCCTCGGGATCGTAATTTCCAGCGAGAGCTGCTTCCAAGGCCGGTGTGGTGATTCGCCATCCGTCGGAACCGGATACCTCAAGCCTAGCAAGATAGCGCCATGCGTCTCGATAGTTTACTCGTACGGCAACAGGTTGCATTACATCAGGGTCAGGGATGCAAAAATCTCAATCACACCATGGCCGCTCCGCTACCCATCCCTCCGGCCTCCGGGCCACCCATGCCATGGAGACAGGCTGGCGCCGCCGAAGACTCCCGCCGGCTGCGACACACCTTCGACACAGCCAGTGCCCTCAGGCGCTGTGGATTAATTCCCCCGCAGGTCAGACGAGGTTGGGGGTTCGATCGGCGCAATCACTCCGGAGCCGGGTGCGACTGGGTCTCACAGAGGCGCGCACGTACCCACTTCGGTCAAACCTTCCGCTGGCTTTCCCAGATCGCGTGGTCTAGCTCCCACGGTGTGCACCTCAAGCGGGCCGCAGCCTCAGTGAGGATGCTGATCGCTTGGACCGTGGTCACCGTGCGCTGCAGCACTGTTTGCAACCATCGAAGAACCATGCGGTCCGGCTTGATGCGGCTGTCGTCTCCTAAGAGCATCCACAGGTAGGCGAGTCGCGCGCCGGAGCCGTGGCCGGCAACCCCGGCGAGATCACGCTCAATGGCGCTCAGCTTGTCCGGATCAGCGAGTAGCGCATTGGCATCGGCAAGGGTTGCGATGCCGTGAGATGCCAGGAGCTCGGCGTAGTGACGGGCAGCTTCCGCCTTCAGGGGGGCATCGCGGTTTGCCCGTGTGCGCTGCCTGTTCTGTATGACCTCGGAAGAGAAGGCCTCTTCACCGTAGGTCTGGATGTGCGTAACGAAGACCTGGAGCGGTTGCTCGTCGGGGACAGGGAGCTGCGCGCTACCTGACAGCGGAACTGAGATGCCGGCCCAGGCCGCGTACCGGTGACAGGTCGGGGCCGTGTGCCGCTCGTAGTGGGCATTGATGGAGAAGACGGCGTCTAGAACGCACAGGGAGGCATGGGCCCACCGAGGGCCCCGCGGTTTGAGTGCCAGATGCCCTGCGGCAACGACTACTTGTCCTATCTCGTCCATCGCTCTCCCAATTAATGAAACGGGGAGGCATTGTTGCATGCGGCGCTGGCAGGAGAGCCAGTTGAAGGTCGAACCACGAATGCATGCTGCGCACCTACCGCACGCAGTTTGTCCCTGAGTGTCCTCCGGAGCCGGGACCACGCAGGAGGTGTCCGGGCTGTCCGGCTGTCCGGTTAAACCCCTCACCTGCACAAACAGCCCGGACAACTTGGAGAACCGCTGTCCGGGCTGTCCGGTCACAGAGGGCTGCAACACCCCGCGTGTTGCAGCCCGTCAGGAACGCTGCTGTATCGCGTGTTAGCGGCGAATGCGCGGCAGGCTTCCTCGCAGCAACTTGACGACCTCAATAGCCCGTCGGGCCTTGCTGTCGTCAGAGGTGAACGCTGCGAACAGAGCGCAGATCGCGACGACAATCGTGACCAGCAAGGGAGGAACGGCGAACAGCCACAGGAAGGGCACAGGACGACAACTCCATGGTGAATGGATTGTCCCGCCGCCTACGGCTCGCCGGTCCGATTCCGGCTTCGTAGTGCTGGGAATGAATGGCTTCAGCGTCCCTGGGCTGTGTGAGGTGCGCTTGAGGCTCGGACCCGACCTCGTACCACGCGCTTCGCGGTAAGCCTACGCGATCCGCGGCCGTAAGCCCTGATCGATCCCAGCGGGGCCACATCCAGCCGAGCCCCCGGGGTGTCGCAGCCCATCGGCGAAGCCGACCGCGCTCAACGGGCGCAGGAGCCGGAGGCGACTTCCGACTTCGCACTATCTGCGATACATGAGGGCACTGCAAACCTCCCGGGATCAAGGAACCTGCTGGTCAGAGCCCATTCGCAAGCCGAACTCTGAATGTGCTCCGGAGCCGTGTGCGCAGGTTCGAATCCTGCCGGGGGCACCTCGAAGAAGGTGCCCAAAGACCCCGTCACCAGCGGAAACGCTGAGGCCGGGGTCTTCGCGTATGTGCAGGCGTGTGAGGGCCGAAGCGGCCGTATGCCGGGGTCTGTGGACGAGGCGTGGACGGGATCTTGGAGCATCGCCGCAGGTGAGGTTCATGAAAGGGCGAGGCCAGCACCGGCGCCAGGTGCCGCTGCCTTGATGCACATCCTCACGCCATCAGGGCTACCAGCGGGCTCCCTCGAGGACTGCCGACACCTAGTCCTGGTTGTTGCTGCGGGCCTGGCGTGCCGCCTCCTCGCGCTGCTTCAGAGGGCGGTGGCGCGTGGGGGCCTCGTGCCCTGCGACTCGCCACCGCCGCCCGGGGCTGTCCCGAAGGGACGGGTCAGCGCGCCAGCCACGAGCCGAACACGACGCCCTTCTCCGGCGCGCCGAGTGCCTTGGGGCCGAACGACTTGATGCCGGTGACCGTCAGGCCGCCGGCCGCGCCCCGCAGGTGCCAGGCGGCGCCGGAGTCGGCGTAGGTGCCGTCCTCCAGAGGCGCGGTCGCCGTCAGGTCGGCCTTGCCGTCCTTGTTGGTGTCCGACAGCAGGACCTGGCTGCCGAACTTGTCCTCCTTCTCGGAGACACCGGGCACGCCGGTCGTGGACTGCTGGAAGGCCTGCGCGCCCGTGCCGGTCAGACCGCTGCGGGAGCCCTTGAGCAGCACCGTGCTCCCCGCGTCCGCGACCGACTCGATGTCCTCGCCGGGGATGCCGACCGCGACGTCCGCGTAGCCGTCGCCGTTCACGTCGCCCGCGCTGATCGAGGAACCGAACTCGTCGCCCTTCTCGCCGACGCCGGGCACGCCCGCCGAGTCCTGCGTGATCTTCGCGGTGCGGGTCGTCGAAGGCCCGTTCGCGGTGCCGTACTTGATGAGGATCGTGCCTTTCTGGTACGGCATGTCCTCGAAGTTGTTGCCGATGTCGCGGACGATCAGGTCGCCGTAGCCGTCCTTGTCGACGTCCGCGATCGCCCCGCCGACGGAGGCAGCGAGCGGCTTCGGGGTGGTGTTCACGCCGTCCTTGCCGCCGGCCCAGAACTTGCTGCCGTACGCCATCTCCTCGAAGCCGTGGTTGGAGACGATGTCGTCAGCGCCGTCGCCCGTGATGTCGCCCGTGACGAAGCCGCCGGGGCCGAAGGTCTGGCTGGTGGCGACCGCCTGGGTGCTCGCGGCCTTACCCTCGCGCGTGAAGGGGCCGTAGGAGATGAGCATGCCCTGGTCGTCATTGTCGGGGTCGTCGCTGCGCGGGAAGTCCACCGTGACCAGGTCGCGCTTGCCGTCGCCGTTGAAGTCGCCGGCGGTGACGTGCCCGCCGTTCCAGGGCAGCTCGGCGCTGCCCTGGCCGGACAGGCCGGCGGCGGAGCCCCACAGGACCACGGCCTTGCCGTCGTAGCCGTTGACGACCAGGTCGGTGTACCGGTCGCCGTCGAGGTCGGCGGCGGCCGTCTCCTGACCGAAGCGTCCGCCGCTCCGCGGGTCGCCGGGCACGCCAGGGGTGGCGCGGCCGAAGGTCTTGGCGTGCGCGGTGTCGGGGCCCGACGCGGAGCCGTAGACGACCGTCACCCGGCCGGGCGTCGACTCCTCGTAGCCGCCGACCGCGGAGAACACGAGGTCGGCGTACCCGTCGTGGTTGAAGTCGACGAGCGGCGTGCGCGCCGCCGCCGGCGCGGCCGAGGCCGAGCCGGCGGCGACGAGCACGAGGGGAGTGACGAGCGTGGTGACCGCGAGGGCGGCCGCGAGAGAGCCTCGCACTGATCCTCCAGAAGAGAGAAAGACAGGGAAAACAGAAGGCGAGAGAGAGGGAGGGGGTCAGCCGCCGAGCGTGTGGCCGAACTTGGCGTCCTTCTCGGGAGCGCCGAGCTTCGCGGGGCTGAGCGTGCCGGCGCCCGTCGTGGTCAGGCCGCTCGCGGAGCCGTAGAGGTTCCACAGGGCCCCCGAGTCGGCGAAGGCACCGTCCTCGCCGGGGGCCGTCGCGGTCAGGTCCGCCTTGCCGTCCTTGTTCAAGTCGGAGAGGCTCACCTGGCGGCCGAAGTCGTCGCCCGACTCGGAGACACCGGGCACATTCGCAGTGGACTGGCTGTAGGCGATCGCGCCCTTGCCGGTCATGCCGCCGGCGGCCTTGGGCGCGCCCTTGAGCAGGATCACCGCGCCGGTACCGGTGGCGGCGCCGAGGCTCTCGCCGGGAACGCCGACCGCGACCTCCGCCTTGCCGTCGCCGTTCACGTCACCGGCGCTGAGGGACGCGCCGAAGGCGTCGTTCGCCTCGCTCACCCCGGGAACCCCCGCAGTGGCCTGGGTGATGACCTTCTTGCGCGTGTTGCTCGGCCCGGTGGAGCCGCCGTACTGGATGGTGATGCTGCCCGGGGCGGAGTCGATGACCTCGGTGACGGAGCCGATGTCGCGGGTGATCAGGTCGCCGTAGCCGTCGCCGTCGACATCGCCGACGGTGCCGCTGTACGCCGTGCCGAGGGCCTTGGAGGTGTGGCCGACGCCGGTCCTCGACCCCTTCCAGAAGCGGGCCTGGTGCTGCATCTCCTCGAAGCCGTGCGTGGTGACGATGTCGTCGACACCGTCACCCGTGAGGTCACCGGTGATGAAGGAGCGCAGACCCGAGGGGCCGTCGTCCGTGGTGATGCTGTCCTGGGTGCGCGTCTTGCCGTCGCGGGTGAACGGACCGTACTGGATCGTCATCCCGGAGACGTCCGGGTCGTCGCTCGGGTCGGAGTTCACAACGAGGTCGCGCTTGCCGTCGCCGTTGAAGTCACCGAGGGCGAACTCGGAGTACCGGTACGGCAGAACGGTGTTCTGGCCGGTAAGGCCGTCCTTGGAACCCCAGAGCACGGTCGGCTCGCCTTCGTCGCCGCCGCTCGTCACGAGCAGGTCGGTATACGAGTCATCGTCGAGGTCACCGGGGAGCGTCTGGACACCGAAGGCGAAGGTGCCCTGGAGGTCGCCGGGGACGCCGGGCGTGGCCCGGCTGATCATCTGGTGGCGCGCCGTTCCGGGCCCGGAGGCGGTGCCGTACACGACCGAAATGTAACCGGCCTTCTCCACACCGCCGACGGTGCCGAAGGGCGCCGCGACCGCGAGGTCGGCGTGTCCGTCGTGGTTGAAGTCAGTCATCGGCGTGCGGGGCGGCACGGGCGCGGCCGACGCCGCGCCGGAGGCGGCGAAGAGCGCGAGGGGGGTCGCGAGCGCGGTGACGGCGATCGCGGCCGTGAGAGTGCGGCGGGGCACTGTGCCTCCTGTGCGGAACGTGTGTGACGTAACGGGAGACGGACCACTTCGAGTGAAGGTTGTACACCGCTGGAACTCCGTTGCGAGATGCGGACGTTCCATCGAGTACGGCGGCCGTTCACCAGGTAGGGCGCAAACGAGGGAGGAGCCAGGCGACATGCCCGAGGCCTCAGTGTGATGCCCTTGTCTCACTCGTACTCGCGCAGCAGGTCCTCGATGCGCCGGTTGGCGACGTCCTGCCGTCCGTCGAGGCACTTCGCGTAGCGCGTCAGCAGGACCTCAACGCTGTTGCCGGCGCGCTCGGCAACCTCGGTGGGATCGACTCCGGCATTGAGCCATGTCGACAGCGCCGAATGTCGAAGGTCGTACGGCCTACTCGCCAGCGGCGAGGCCGCGACGGCCGGCGGAAGGGCCAGGAGACGAGCTTCCTGCCACACACGGTAGTAGGTCGAGGACGGGACAACCGAACCCTTCTCACTGAAGAAGAGCCGCCCGTCCTCCGCCGTGCCGAACGTGGCCAGGTGCTCGCGCAGCGCGGCAACGAGCTGGGGTGGAATGGGCACACGCCGAACGTCCTCCGTCGGCCGGTTCTTGAGTCCGCGGTCGTCGTGGGTCTCCCCCGAGTCGGTCCACTGCTTGCCGACCGAAGGACGGGTCCGGTGGAGCAGCGCCGCTCCCCAGCCCCGCTCGGGGAGGACGAGGTCCGTCTCGACCAGGCCGACCGCCTCAGCGGGCCGGAGGCCGACCGCGTAGTTCGCGGCGTTGACGAGAGTCCGCCGCTTCCGCCGCACGGTCTCGGCGGCTGCCGCAGTGCCGTCGAGCTTTAATGACGGCCTGGATCAAGACCGCGTCAACGCGTAGAGCGGACCGGGCCATCAGGGCGCCTTTCCGGGGCTCGGCGCCAATGTCGCCACGGCCGGACTCCTCGACCTGGCGGTCGTACCGGCCTGGCTGCGCATCCTCGTCGCCGGATGGCCGGCCGTCGCCTTCATCGGCGGCACCCTGCTCGTCCACGACTCCCCGAAGCCCGAAGAGACACCGGACCAGGGCACGTCGGTCGAGCACCATCAGGACCGGAGCGTGACGTTGACCTGTCAGCTGGCTGTGGGGCGTCAGGGCCACCCTGACGAGCGTTGGGTGGTCTCTCTGCCCCTGGACGACAAGTCCTGGGTGTAGTCGACGGTGGTGGAGCTATGAGGCGCTCTACGTCAACTCCCCACTGACTACGGGGACATGGAGGGGAGCACACGCTTTTCGGTCGCATCTGGACGAGTGGTGGACACGAAGGGGTACAACCGGCGGTCGGCGAAGCTGGGGCGGCGACTTACCTGACCAGCGCCCCCTCCTCGCCGAGTGCCTGAAGCCAGGTTGCGACTCGCCTGATTCGGTCGGCGCCTACGCCTACAGCGCCAGCCTCGCCGTACAGAGGCGACGCTTGCAAAGCCGGTCGCGCCGAGGGTGCAGGCGGGCCGCGGTGACTGCTGGTCCCGTCGGGCTCTGCTGGCGCCTCGGCCACTGCCGCCTCGTCGCGCAGGAGAGCTACGGCAGATGGCTCCCAGCCCGAGGGGTCGGCCCCCGGCGAAGCCGTTTGCCGGCGCCGACAGGCACCGGTCCGTGGCATCCCACGTCCCCACGCGTCCGCAGAGCCTTCCCACGCGTATGTGGGACCGTCCACACCCGCATCCGAAACCGTCCACTCCGTCCTGTTGTGGATCATCGTGCCGCTGCTGGTCGTCGCCCTGTCCTTCCTTGACTTCCGTCAGGCCCCCAAAGCGCGATCAAGAGCAGGGGCATCCGCGGGATAGGACCGGCACCACTTGTCACCGAGAGAAACCTCCCGCTCACTCAGCCTCGGCCTCACACGCGGGGAAACGAGCCCGTGCAGCGCGTGTGAAAATTGGGCGACCGGGGCGTCGAGATCGGCGGCAGGCGGTCGCGGTGACGAAATTCTCCCTCCCGGGACCGTGGCCGGGACGGCGTCGCGTCTGACCAGGCATGCAGCCGATCGGCGGGGGTAAGCGGGGGCTGCGTGGCCGTAGTTGTGGAGGCTGCTCGGAACCGGCCATTCATGGGTTCCGTCTCACCCAGAGTGCCAAGAACGCGACGATGCAGGTAAAGTCCGACCACCTTCTAGATGAACATCCGTACGCATCGGCTTGCGGCCCGCGGCCATCCCAATCGCGCCAGTCAGCAGTCAGTGCCCGTGGATGTTGAGTTGCCTGGAGCCCGCTAAGTGTCAGCGTCCCCCCCTTCCGCTCGGTTGCGCGCCGCAGCGGTACGCCTCTTCCTGCCGACGGTGCTCGCCCTGTCGTTCGCCGCTCAGGCGGCAGGTGCGCTCCTCCCCAGCGTCCCCCTGCTCGTGGCCTCCACCGCTGTCGGACTGGCGGCGGACCTCGCTCTGCACCGGTGGCAGCGGGGCATGGCCACGACTCTCGGGAAGCTGCATGCGACCGTGACCGTGCGCCAGGCAGTCCGTGATCTTCTGCTCGTGACCGGCCTGATCCGAATAGAGGACCAGGACTACGAGACGAAGTACATGGCTCTCGCCTGCGGTCTCCTGATCTTCTACGCCCTGCACTTCGCGTCGCAGGCCCTGGCGATCGTCGTACGGCGCAGCCGCACCCTGCCGATCCTGACCCGGAACATCGACGCCTCGCCCCTGCGGCTGAGCCCCGCTCCCCCGGCGCTGCTGATGCGCCGCTCCGGGCAGCGGCTCCTGGTGTTCGGTCTGCCCGCGACGGCCGGCCTGCTGGTCGCCGCCGTCGCCGACTCGGGCTGGGCGGCCGCCGCGGGCATCGCGCTGTCCGCCGTCCTCGCGCTGGCGGCCATCGTCGTGCTGGCGGTCCGGCTGCGGACGAGCCGCAAGCCGGTGACGAGCGAGGAGGCGCTGGAGTGGTTCGAGTCCTGGATCGCGGAGTACCAGCCGACGGTCGGCATGTACTTCTCCGGCGGCACGAGCTCCGCCTACCAGGCGAACATGTGGCTGGAGCCGCTGGCCCGGCTGGAGGGCCGCCCGCTGATCGTGCTGCGTGAGCGCTTCATGATGCGCAAGATCGCGTCCACGGACATCCCGATCGTGTGCCTGCCGAAGGTCGCCGACCTGATGCGGCTGGAGCAGTCCACGCTGAAGATGCTGATCCACCCGTCGAACTCGGGCAAGACCTCGCAGGTGCTGCGGATCCCCACGATCAAGCACGCCTTCGTCAACCACGGCGAGAGCGACAAGCTGTCCAGCTGCAACCCGTACGCGAAGGCGTACGACGAGGTGTGGGTGGCCGGCCCCGCGGCGCGCGAGCGGTACGCCCTGGCCAGCGTGGGCGTCGACGACAAGGACATCGTGGAGATCGGGCGCCCGCAGCTCGACGTGATCAAGCCGTACGCCGGTGCGCCGACGGGCTCGTACACCACGGTTCTCTACGCCCCCACCTGGGAGGGCTGGGACGGCAACCCCGGCAACACCTCGATCATCGAGGCCGGCGAGAACATCGTCCGCTCGCTGCTGGCCGACCCGGGCGTCCGGCTCGTCTACAAGCCGCACCCGCTGACCGGCTCGGTCGAGCCCCGCGCGGGAGCCGCGAACATCCGGATCCAGGAGATGATCCGCGCCGCCAACGTGACCCGAGCCACGGAGCACGCGAACGAGCGCCCCGCGGCCGCCGCCGCGGCCGAGCTGGAGCGGCGGACCGCCGAGCTGGAGCGACTGACCACGTCCAGGTTCCGGGACAGCGCGGACGACGCCGAGCGGATGCTGCTCCAGGCGGTGCCGGAGACCGGCCGGGCCGCGGCGGTGGCCGCCGCGACCGCCGCGTGGGAGACCGCGTACTGGGACTCGTTCCCGGCGTGGGAGCACCTGATCATCACCGACGCGCGGCCGAACGTCTACGCCTGCTTCAACGTGGCCGACCTGCTGATCAGCGACGTCTCCAGCGTGATCTCGGACTACCTGGCGAGCGAGAAGCCGTACGCGGTCACCAACACCAGCGGTCTGCCGGAGCGGGACTTCCGCACCACCTTCCCGACCGTGCGCGCGGGCGCCGTCCTCACTCCGGACGCCTCGGGCATGCCGGCGCTGCTGGAGTCCGTGCGGAACCCGGAGAACGACCCGTACGCGGCCGCCCGCACCGAGCTCAAGGAGCACCTGCTCGGTCCGTCCGACCCGCCGTCGGTCGTCCGCTTCAACGACGCCTCCCGTGCGCTGTGCGCGAAGGCCGAGGAGCACCGCGCGGGTATGGCGGTGCGGGCGCTCATGGCGATTCCCAGCCAGCGGGACGCCGAGTCGCCGGGCCAGCGGGACGCCGAGTCGCCGGCCGACAACGAGCACGTCAAGGGCTGACCGCCCGACCGCTGACAGGGCGTGTACGCCGGCACCAGCCGGTGGCCCCCGGAGCAGCGGCTGCCGCACCGATCGGGTGCGGCGGCCGTACGCTTCGGGGGCCGTTTCGTTTCCGCGGTGCTCGGCCGTGCTTGGGCCGCCGCCTCAGCATGCGGTGCGGTGCGCCGCGGCGGCGGCGCGGCGGCCTCAGGCGCGGAGTGCGGCGTCCAGGTCGCGGATCAGTTCTCCCACGCGGCCTCCCCCGGGAGGTGCGGCGGGCAGGCGGCCGAGCACCGCGGTGACCGCCGGTGGAGCGTGGTGGCGCGCCCATTCGAGGGTCTGTCCGGTGGCGCCCTGGCCTTCTCCGGATACCAGCTCCTCGGCCCGTGCCGCGTGCGCTGCCGCGCCGAGGATGTGTTTCACCTGGTGAGCGCTGGCCTTGGGGTGCAGGTAGGCGGCAGCGGCCGCGTGGCTAGCCGCCCGCGCCGCGTCGGCCGCGGCCGCTTTGCCGGGCACCTCCCCGGCGACGCCACCCGCCGCTTCACCGGTCACTTCACCGGTCACTTCGCCCGCCGCTTTGTACGCCGCCCAGCCACACGTCCGCAGTGCTTGCGTGCGTCGGCCGCCGTCGGCGAAGGCCTGCGCGGCTTCTACGGCGTCTCGGGGGCGGGAGTCGTCAGGGAGACTCCGCTCGAAGATCGACAGCACTCTGCGCGCACACTCCGCCGCGAAGCCCGTGATCTCCTGGAGTTCCTCTGTGCTGAGCTCGATGGTGTCCGGCTCGGTCGGCTTGGCTGGCATGGCTCAAGCCTGTCAAAGGTCGCCGATCACGGCCGCGCTCTTCCGCGTCATTTCCCGGCCGCCCCCTGTGCAGCGTCAGCTCCCGGCGTCCCCTCTTCCGAGGCGCCAGGCCACGGCGTCGAAGACCCGCAGCAGAGTCGTGTCCGCCGGCGCGTGGGAGGCGAGGACGGCCAGTCCTCCTTCGGGCGTTCCAGGTCGGCGTCGATGAAGCCGGCGAGCAGGGGGAAGAACACCGCGTCCGGCCGGTTCCGTACGCGGGTCATGGGATAGCCGGCCGTAGGCTCAGGCGTCCAGTAGCACCGTCTGACGTTGTCGTCGAAGAGCGGTATGAGCAGGGGCCGCTTCCGGTGGAGGACCTTCACCGGCGTGGTGAGCTGTACGCCGGGCAGCGAGAGGAAGGGGTCCAGTACGGACACCAGGGCGCCGAGGAGCTTGGTGTGGGCGCCCTTCGCGACGGCGGTTCGGAGGGTGAGGTCCGTCGGTGTCGCGGCGAGGAAGTGCTCGAGTTTCGGCCGGACGCGCTGGAGGGAGTACACGGCTTTGATGCTCGGCCCCGCGTTGAGGACCAGGGGCGCCGGCAGGTCACCGTCGTTCAGTTCGTTCGGCCCGCTGCCCGTGGCGAGGCGGTCGTAGGCGGGATAGGTGTAGACGGGGCCCTTGCCGAGAGCCGCGGCCTCCCGGTCGGCCGTCTCGTCGAAGTAGTCCTTGATCCAGAAGGCCGCCTTCTCGATGTCGACCCGGCGGCCACCGACGTGGATGTGGTGGTCGGTCATGTTCCCTGCTCGGTCAGTGAGGGGCCGGCGGCCGAGCGTCGGGCGCGTCGGCCGCCGGGACGGGTCGCGGGTGTCAGCCGGTCGGCGTCGCTTCCCTGGACGGTGTGCGGCGAGGTGTCGCGCGGTCCAGGTGGGCCGCCACGGTGGTGTAGAAGCGGTGCACCGCGTCGTCGACGCTGCGGATGAAGCCGGTCTCGGCGTTGCCGCGGCTGCTTCCCATGCCCTTGAGCAGGGACAGGCGGAAGCCGGTGATGCGGCCGGCGCCGTCCTTCGGCAGCAGGTCCGCCGGTTCGGGACGGAGCCGTTCGAGCGTGCCCCGGGGACCGCTCGTCTCGCCCTCGACGAGGGTCTCGATGTGGAGGTCCGCCGGTGCCTCGGCCAGGGTCCGGATGAGCCGTTTCGCCCAGGAGAGGGGGTAGCCCTGCTCGGGCGCCGGGATCGCGAGGGACGTACGCAGTCTGCCGGTCCGGAGATCCGCGGTGACCGCCAGCACGCCGGGCGTGCCCTCGATGCGCAGTTCCGCCTCGAGCCGTCCGTCGGCGCAGAGCTGCTCGGCGAGAAGGCTCCGGCGCGCTCCGGGGTCCGTCCCCCGCTTCGCCCGCTGGACGGGCAGCACCTTCTGTCCCAGTTCGCCGCCCAGCCCGAGACAGACCTGGCGGATCAGCCGCTCCCAGCTCTGCACGACCTCCAGGGCGCGCGGGTCCCCCTGGCACAGGGTCTCGTCGTCGATGCCGTTGCGTACGGGGACCCAGGCCGGGCCCATGTTCTGGAAGCCGTGGCAGCCGGAGTTCTCGTGCTGCAGGTAGTGCAGGAGCTCCTGGAGGAGCCAGGCGTGCGCCGCGTTGCCGACACCTTCGTGCCGGATCAGCATCTGTGCCTGGTGGGCGACCTCGGCCCAGGACAGGTGCCGGAGCGCGACCTTGTGCTTGCGCCGCTTGTCGATCTTGACGTCGACGAGCGGGCTGCCCTCCAGGGCGACGTCGTTCGACAGCGTGATCACGGCCTCGTAGCCGCGGCGCGCGGCGATGTCCATGTACGCCTGCACCTGCTCCGTCCTGAGGGCGTTCCCGTTGGTCTTCGTCTCGACCAGGGCCGTCCACAGCTTCCCGGCACGCTCGACGCGGATCACTCCGTCGGGGCGTCGCGGTGAGTCACCGTGCGGGAGGCTGACCTCGGTGAACGTCTCCATGCGCCCTGCGGGCGCTCCGAAGGCCGCGGTGAGTCTCCTGCCGAATTCCGGTACCTGGGCCATCACCGACAGCAGCACCGAGGTGGCCCGCGTCTCGCGGTCGCGGTCGCTCTTCAGCGCCGACACCGGGAAGAGCCGGGCCTCCCTCCAGGACTCGTTCTCTGCCAGGCTCTTCCTGGCCACCTTGGGCAGGGTGACCTTCTTCTTCGCGGTACGCGGCCGGGCGGCCCGCTTCTGCGGCTCGCCGTCCTCGGCGGCCCTGCGAGGGGACGGCACCGCGGTCAGCGGCTCCGGGGAGGTCCCCTCGGCGGCAGGGCCGGCTGCGGGGCCCGGCGCCGTGGCCGGGGCCGTCAGGTGTGCCGGATCGCCGGTCGCCGCGCTGCGCCGCTCCTCGGCCACCGCCGTACCGGACTCCGAGTCGAGGGCCGCCTGTCCGGCCTCCGCTTCCACCGTCGCCGCGTCGTCCTCGATGTCGACGCCGAAGTCCGTCGCGAGACCGGCGAGGCCGCTGGCGTAGCCCTGGCCCACGGCGCGGAACTTCCATTCCTCCGCACGCCGGTAGAGCTCACCGAAGATGATCGCGCTCACCGAGTCGACGTCGTCGATGGTGAAGCGCAGCAGGTCCTCGCCGGTCCCGTCGGCCAGCGAGAGGCGCACGTCCTGAAGTTCACCGAAGCGCGCTCCGCCGTAGCGGCTGGCGGCCACGACGATGCGGTCCACGTCGGCCGGGACCGCGGTGAGGTCGAAACTGATCCGGTCCTCGCTGCCGTCCTCGGTCGGCGCCTTGCCCAGCAGCTGCACGCTTCCGTCGGCGGCGACCGGGTTGTTGTAGAAGTAGAAGTCGGTGTCGCTGCGGACCTTGCCGTCGGAATCCAGCAGCAGCACCGAGACGTCCGCGTCGCCTTCGCCGGTCGGGCTCCCCCAGCCCAGGCCGACGATCACCGAACCGACGTCCTCGCTCAACGCCGCCAGAGCGACGTTCGAGCCCTTGATCATTTCTTGCACTATGCCCCCCAACTGGCGCAAGCCGGGCAGGAATGCGCCCCTCCCCCGGCCGCATGGAACACGACGCAGTGTGACGCGCCGCACATGGGTAACTGTAATACCCACGGAGTGGCGGGCAGGGGCGAGTCAGGACTTCCCGGCAGAACCTCAAGCCGAGCGTTTGCGGGAGGGTGTCTTCTTCGCCGGCGTCGCCTTCGCCGTCGTCGTCTTCTTCGTCGCCGCCGTCGACTTGGCCGGGTTCCCGGTCGCCCCGGTCTTGGCCGTCGTACTCTTCGCCGTCGCGCTCTTCGTCGTCGTGGTCTTCGCCGTCGTGGTCTTCTTCGTGCCCGGTGTCGCCTTGGACGTCGACTTTCTCGCGGGGGTCGGCTTCCTGGCGGCGGCCGTCTTCTTCGTGGTGGACGTCGACTTCTTGCCGCCCGTCTCCTTGGGTGCGGTCCGGCCCCGGGGCAGGGGTCTGACCTCGGCCTCGCCGCCGCCCGCCGGGGCTCCGCGTGACTCCCGTGCGGCCCTCACGCTGTTCTCCAGGGCGGCCATCAGGTCCAGCACCCGACCCCCGGCCGCCGGTGCGGGAGCCTCCGGTGGGGCCTCGCCGGAGGCCTTCGCCACGATGACCTCCTCCAGCGCTTCCCGGTACTCGTCGTGCAGGTCGTCCAGGTCGACCTCGCCGAGGGTGTCCATCAGGGCGTCCGCGAGGTCCAGCTCCTTGTCGCGGATGGTGACGTCGGTGTCCGGGGCGACGCCCTCGGGGGTGCGCACCTCGTCCGGCCAGAGCAGGCCGTGCATGACGATGGCCTCGCCGACCACGCGCAGCATGCCGAGGCGCTCGCGGCCGCGCAGCGCGAACTTGGCGATGGCCACCTTGTTGCTGCGCTTGAAGGCCTCGCGCAGGAGCGCGTACGGCTTGGCGGCGGGCGCTCCGCCGGCCGCGAGGTAGTACGCCGAACCCATCTGGAGCGGGTCGATCCGGTCGGCCGGCACGAAGGCGACGATCTCGATCGTGCGCGCGGTGGGGATGGGCAGGTGGGAGAGGTCCTCGTCGGTGATCGGGATGATCGTGCCGTCCGCGTCCTCGTACGCCTTGCCGATCTCGGCCTGGCCGACCTCGCGCTCCTCCAGTTCGCAGACCTTGCGGTAGCGGATGCGGCCGTTGTCCTCGGTATGGATCTGGCGGAAGGAGATCGCGTGGTTCTCCGTCGCGTTCACCAGCTTGATCGGGATGCTGACGAGACCGAAGGAAATGGCGCCGTTCCATATCGATCGCACGTGCCGCGCCCTTCCTTTCCCGTTTTTCCCTGTTCGTCTGGGATTGTCATCCTATGACGCCTATCACGGAGGTGGAGGGGCGGCGGGTCGCGCTCAGCAACCTGGAGAAGGTGCTGTATCCGGAGACCGGCTTCACCAAGGGGGAGCTGCTGCACTACTACGCGACCACCGCCGGCGCCCTGCTGCCGCATCTGCGCGACCGGGCGGTGTCGTTCCTGCGCTACCCGGACGGTCCGGAGGGCCAGCAGTTCTTCACGAAGAACGTGCCGCCGGGTACGCCCGAGTGGGTCACGACCGCCGGGGTTCCCCGGTCGTCCGCGGACGCCCCGGCGCGGATGGTGGTCGTCCAGGACCTGCCGAGTCTGGTGTGGGCGGCGAACCTGGTCACCGAGTTCCACACGCACCAGTGGCTGGTGCACAGCCCGGAGGAGGCGGACCGGCTGGTATTCGACCTCGATCCGGGCGCTCCGGCGACCGTCGTCCACTGCTGCGAGGTCGCCCTGTGGCTGCGGGAGCGGCTGGCCGCCGACGGGATCGAGGCGCACCCGAAGACGGCCGGGTCGAAGGGCCTGCACCTGCTGGCGGCGGTGCGCGGGGGGTCGTCCGAACGGACGTCGGAGTACGCGAAGGCGCTGGCGGTGGAGGCGGAGCGGGCGATGCCCCGGCTGGTGGTGCACCGGATGACGAAGAGTCTCAGGCCGGGGAAGGTGTTCGTCGACTGGAGCCAGAACGCGGCCCGCAAGACGACGGCGACGCCCTACACCCTGCGTGCCCGCCGCGCCCCGCTGGTGTCCGCGCCGGTGACCTGGCAGGAGGTCGAGGACTGCCGAGATCCCGCCCGGCTGGACTTCCGGGCGGACGACATCGCTCCGCGCCTCCAGGACCTCGGCGACCTGATGGCTCCCCTGCTGGACCGCGACCGGGCGGCACCCCTGCCCTGACCGGTGCCGCGGGCCGAGGAGGGGGCTGGTCCTCATTCCGGAAGGCACCGGAAGGGCACCGGGAAGCACGTCGCGCCCCGTCCCGGGTCCCCGGGCCCCGGAGCCCCCGAAGCCCGGAACCACCCCCCGTTCCCTCAGACCCTCCCCCAGGTCCCCCGGTCCCTCGCCATCGCGTGCAGCGCTTCCACGTCCGCCGGTTTCAGGACCGCGCCGGTGTGGGCCAGGGTCGGCAGGGCCGGGTCCTGGAGGACGCGGACTCCTCGGGGGGCGGTGGTCAGGGTCAGGTCGGCCGGGCCGGCCAGGGCGAGGACCGGGTGGACCTCGGCGGTCAGGGCGTAGGAGGCGCGGTCGGCGCAGGCGCGCAGGTGGCGCAGGACGGGTTCGGGTTCGCGGCGGCCCACGGTGACCATGGGGTCGGCGACCAGCACCCGGCTCTTGCGGGCGTACAGGGCGTGGAGGGCGAAGAGGCCGCCGGGGCCGATCAGCAGGTGGTGGACGCGGTCGCCGCCGGGCAGCGGGACCGAGTGCAGGGTGTGCCAGCCGGCACCCTCCAGCCGGTCCAGGGCCTCGCCGACGGTCTGCTCGGCGGTCAGGGCGCGCCGGCGGGGGTCGGGGCGCAGCCGGTGGGCGGGTCCGGGGTCGCGGTCGAGGGCGACGAGGAGGGCCTCGCCGGGGCGGTTGGGCGCCAGGTCGTCGTCCGGGTGCAGGGTGAGCCGGGCGAGTTCCGCCGGGGTCGGGACAGGGGGCGGGCCGACGGTCACCGGGCCGCTCAGGAAGGGTTTCAGGGCCGCGAGCACGTCGTCCCCGCGGTCCTCGTCGAGCAGGTCGACCCGGCCGGTCTCGCGGTCGTACCAGGCGACATTGCTTCCGTCCGGGCCGCAGACGTAGATCCGTTCCCGGCCGTGGCGGAAGGCCGGCACCACACGCAGTCCGTTCATGCGCCATCACCCCTCGACCATGGGAACAGGCGGGGTGCTCCCGGGGCAAGAGCGGTTACCTTGGATGACGGCCCTGTGCGAGGGAGTTGGGGAGGCGTCGTTGCGGACCCGCGGAAAGCAGCCCGACGTACCGGCTCCGGAGCGCCCGTGGAGCGAGATCGTGCCCGGCCTGTGGATGGGCGGGCACGAGTTCCGGGGCCGTTCGGGGCGGCTGGAGTTCGCCGTCGTACGTGACGAGTTCGAGGTGGTGCAGTCGCTGCTGCGGCTGCCGGGGTACGGCCCGGATCCGGGCGTCGAGCACCATGTGTGGCCGATACCGGACGGCCCGCTGGACGGGACGCAGCTGGCCGGGGTGATCCGGCTGGCCCGTGCGGTGAACGAGGCGCTGGACTCGGGCCGCCGGGTGCTGGTGCGCTGCTACCACGGGTACAACCGCTCGGGGCTGGTCGTCGCGCACGCCCTGGGGCAGCGCGGCCGGTCGCCCGACGAGGCGATCCAGCTGATCCGGGCCCGGCGCTCGGCGTGGGCACTGCACAACGAGCTGTTCGTGGAGTACCTGCGGGCGGGCCTGTCGACCGTGCGGCTGCTGGAGGAACTGGCCGAGTAGCCTTCTCTCTCAGCACCCCCGCCGGGGAACAAACAGGACTTTCCCGGGTATCTGAGAACACTTCCCTACGAATACACGAATTAAGGTGTACGGGGCTCGTCCGTCCCCGCTGCCCCCAGGAGCACCGTGCCTGCCCGTCGCCCCCTGCGCACCGCCCTCGCCGCGGCCGTCCTCGCCCTGCTGTCGGCGACGGCGACCGCCTGCGGGGACACCGGCGGGCTGCAGGCCGCCGGGGCGACCCCGACCGCCGTCAGCCCGGCCAAGCTCTGGCCGGACCTCAGGCCGGCGTCCAGCCCGGCCTACCCGTACGACGTGGCGACCAGGGCGGTCGTGAAGGGGGTGGCGGTGCCCGGGGACGACCTCCGGAAAGTCGATCCGGTGGACGTCGTCGAGGCGGAGATCAAGGCGCATCCGGACGACTACGGCTCGAAGGGCGTGTACCACGCGACGGTGGACCGGATGAAGGAGTGCCGCCCGGGCGGGGACGAGGCGCGGTGTCCGCTGCTGAAGCCGTACTACCGGGACCTGACGGGGGACGGCCGGCGGGACCTGACGCTCGGCTTCCGGCTGTACCCGACCAACCAGACGGCGGTGCGGGTGTACACCGTCGAGCACCACAGGCTGGTGCAGGTGCTGGCCGACAACGACGCGATCATCGGGGTGGAGCTGGCCGGCCGGGAGCTGATCGAGCGCTCCCCGGCGGACATCTCCGGTTACGAGTACCGCACCACCTGGGTGTGGGACCCGCAGGAGCGGGCGATGACGTTCTCCCGTGACGAGTACCTGCACACCGCCGGCGGCCGGCCCGGCCGGAAGCCGTCCCCGTCGGCCAGCCCCTCCGCGAGCGCGCCGTGAGGATCGCGCTGCCCCGGTGGTCCGGGACGCTCGCGGTGAAGGCGGCCGTGTTCATCACGGTGATGTGCTGCGCGCTGGCGGCGCTGCTCGGCATGCTCGTGCACGTCTCGGTGACGAACCAGACCGTCGAGCAGGCCCGGGACCTCGCGCTGTCCCGGCTGGAGGACACCACGAAGGCCTTCGAGGCCGGTGACGCGCTGCCGCCGGGCGCCGGGGTGGACCCCGCGGGGCTGCCCGCGTCGCTGCGGGCGCTGGCGGTGGCCGGCCGGCGCGGCACGGTGGTGGCCTCGCACCAGGGGCGTCCGATCATGTGGGCGGCGGGTCCGGCGGCCGGGCACCGGGCGCTCGCGGTGGAGGTGGACTATTCGCAGCAGTCCCGCACCATCGCCGGGCTCGACCAGTCGATCCTGTGGTCCTCGGGGCTCGCGATCGGCGCGACCGTGCTGGTGGGTGTTTTCGCGGTGACCCGGGTGACGCGGCGGCTGCACGGCACCGCGCGGGTGGCCCGGCGGATCAGCGGGGGTGACCTGGACGCCCGGGTGGACGATCCCCGTACGAAGGATCCGACCCGGCCGCAGGACGAGGTGGCGGCGGTCGCGGCCGCCCTGGACACGATGGCCTCGACCCTGCAGAGCAAGCTGCTGAGCGAGCAGCGGTTCACCGCGGACGTGGCGCACGAGCTGCGCACCCCGCTGACCGGGCTGCACGCGGCGGCCGAACTGCTGCCGCCGGGCCGGCCGACGGAGCTGGTCCGGGACCGGGTGGCGGCGCTGCGCACCCTCACCGAGGACCTGCTGGAGATCTCCCGGCTGGACACCGGCCGGGAGAAGCAGGAGGTCGACACCGAGGAACTGGGTGCGCTGGCCGGGCGGGTGGTGCGGGCCTCGGGCACGGACACCGAGGTACGGATCGTGCGGGACGCCCGGGTGGAGACCGACCGGCGGCGGCTGGAGCGGGTGCTGGGCAATCTGGTGGCCAACGCGCACAAGCACGGCGGCCCTCCGGTGGTGCTGACGGTGGACGGGCCGGTGGTGACCGTGCGGGATCACGGGGACGGCTTCCCGGAGTACCTGGTGGCGCACGGGCCGCAGCGGTTCCGCACGGAGGGTGGGGCCAAGGGGCACGGGCTGGGTCTGACCATCGCGCTCGGGCAGGCGGAGGTGCTGGGGGCGCGGCTCTCGTTCGTGAACGCGGTGGACGGCGGCGCCGTCGCGACGCTGACGCTGCCCGCGGAGGGCCAGGGCGCCCGCGACCGCCCGAAAGGACCACTGTGACGGGCGCCGGGCAGTCACCGCCCCTAGGGTGGCAATCGGTCAATATGCGGCAATAGGCCCGCCTTCGCCCGTTTTCCGGAGGTATCCCATGTCCCTGCGTTCCTCCCTCGCCCGCGGACTGGCCATAGCCGCGGCCACCGGCGCCCTGCTGACCGGTGTCGCGGCCGTCCCCGCCGCGGCCGACGACGGCGCGGGCGACGACGGGTCGGGCCTCAACCTGCAGAGCGACAGCGTTCAGGACGGCGGCCTCACTGGCCTCGACGGTCTCACGGGCACGGGCGGCCTCGGCGACTTCGGGAACGGCGGTACGGCCGGCCCGTATCGAGGCGTCGTCACCGCGCGGGGCGGCCTGTGGCTGCTCGACCGGCCGGACCGGGGCAGCCGGCGCGTCCGGTTCGTCCCGGAGGGCGACCCGGTCTCGATCTTCTGCAGGACCACGGGCGACTTCGTGCTCGGCACCCCGGTCTGGTACCTGCTGACGGACGGCACCTGGGCCTGGGGCACGGCCCGCTACATCCGGAACGTCGGGCCCACGCCACGCTGGTGCTAGCGGGCACGGCACACAAGTCGCCCCGTTTAGGTAGGTTCCGGGCATGACGAAGGCCGGAACCACCGTGGCGGCGGCCCAGACTCCCGCACCCTCCGTACGCCTGCCCCGGCGCCGGGGCGTCGAACTGGCCCTGATCGTGCTGGCCGTCCTGCTGTCCGTGTACGGCTACTGCGCGGTGGGCCTCGCGCGGACCGGGACCGTCCCCCCGGGTGCCGCCGTCTACGGCGCCGGACTCGGTGTGCTGGCCCTGTTCGCGCACGTCGTGGTCCGGATCCGGGCTCCGTACGCCGATCCGCTGCCGCTGCCGATCGGTGTGCTGCTCAACGGGCTCGGCCTGGTCCTGATCTACCGGCTGGACCTGGAGACCCCGGGCGACCGGGCGGCCCCCACCCAACTGGTGTGGTCCACGCTCGGGGTGGGGCTGTTCATCGTCGTGATCCTGATGCTGCGCGACCACCGGGCGCTCCAGCGGTACTCGTACGTCTGCGTGGTCGCGGCCCTGGTGCTCCTGCTGCTGCCGATCCTGTTCCCGGCGGTCAACGGGGCCCGTATCTGGATCCGGATCGCCGGGTTCTCCATCCAGCCGGGCGAGTTCGCGAAGGTGCTGCTCGCGGTGTTCTTCGCCGCCTACCTGGCGGCCAACCGCAACGCGCTGGCGTACACCGGCCGCAGGGTGTGGCGGATGCAGTTCCCGACCGGGCGGGTGCTCGGCCCGATCGTGACGATCTGGCTGCTGAGCGTCGGCGTACTGGTACTGGAGCGCGACCTCGGCACCTCGCTGCTGTTCTTCGGCCTGTTCGTGGTGCTGCTGTACGTCGCCACCGGCCGGACGGGGTGGATCGCGGTCGGGCTGGTGCTGGCCGTGCTCGGGGCCGTCGCCGTGGGCCGTCTCGAACCGCACGTGGGCGGCCGGATCGAGGACTGGCTGCACCCGTTCGCCACCATCGAGGCCGGACAGGGTCCCAACCAGCTCTCCCAGTCGCTGTTCGCCTTCGCCGCCGGCGGTGTCCTCGGCACCGGGCTCGGGCTCGGGCACTCGATCCTCATCGGGTTCGCGACCAAGTCCGACTTCATCCTGGCCACGGCGGGCGAGGAGCTGGGCCTGGCCGGGCTCGCCGGGATCATCCTGCTGTACGCCCTGCTGGTGGAGCGCGGCTACCGGGCGGGGCTGGCCCTGCGCGAGCCCTTCGGCCGGCTCCTCGCGGTCGGGCTCGCCTCGATCGTCGCCCTCCAGGTGTTCGTGATCGCGGGCGGGGTCACCGGGCTGATCCCGCTGACCGGCATGGCGATGCCGTTCCTCGCCCAGGGCGGCTCGTCGGTGGTCACCAACTGGGCGATCGTGGCGCTGCTGATCCGGGTGAGCGACTCGGCCCGCAGCCAGTACGACGGGAAGGAGGCCCCGTGAGCCGGTTCGACGGCGGACGGGGTCTCGCGAGCGAGCACGACGGGCGGGAGGCTCCGTGAGCGACTACGGCGGCGGGCGGCCGATGGCCCGGTACATCCGGCACGCCTGCGCGTTCTGCGCCCTGCTGCTGGCGGCGCTGCTGGTCAACGCCGCCCGGGTGCAGGTGGTGCAGTCCGGCGACTACGACGGCAACCCGGCCAACCGCCGTGCCACGATCGCCCGTTACCAGCAGCCGCGCGGTGACATCCTGGCCGGCGGTGAGCCGGTCACCGGGTCCGTGGACACCGGTGAGCAGCTGCGTTTCGAACGCACCTACCGAGACGGCCCGTTGTACGCGCCGGTCACCGGCTTCGCCTCGCAGATGTACGGCACGACCTTCCTGGAGCACGCCCAGGACGGGGTGCTCGCCGGCACCGATCCGATGCTGTCGCCGCTGCCGCTGTGGAACGACGTGACGCGCGGGGCGAGTCCGGGCGGGGACGTCGTCACGACCCTGAACCGGCGGGCGCAGGAGGCCGCGTACCGGGGGCTCGCCGGACGCAAGGGCGCGGTGGCCGCGATCGAGCCGGCCACCGGCCGCGTCCTGGCGCTGGTGACCAGCCCGTCGTACGACCCGGCGGAGCTGTCCGGCAACGGCGAGGCGGTCGCCTCGGCGTGGGAACGGCTCAACCACGATCCGGAGAAGCCGATGCTCAACCGGGCGGTGCGGCAGACCTATCCGCCGGGTTCGACGTTCAAGGTGGTCACGGCGGCGGCCGCGCTGGACGCGGGCCTGGTCACGGATCTGGACGCGCGGACGGACTCCCCCGACCCCTACCGGCTGCCGGGCACCACGACCCGGCTGACCAACGAGGCGGACGGCTGCCGCAACGCCCCGCTGCGGGAGGCCTTCGAGTGGTCCTGCAACACCGTGTTCGCCAAGCTGGGCGTGGACGTGGGAGTGAAGGACATGGCGGCCACGGCGCGGGCGTTCGGGTTCAACGACACCGGTCTGCGCGTGCCGTTCTCGGTCTCGCCCAGCACCTTCGACCAGCACGTGGACCGGGCGCAGCTGGCCCTGTCCTCGATCGGGCAGTACAACACGCGGGCGACGCCGTTGCAGATGGCGATGGTCGCGGCGGCCGTCGCGGACGACGGCCGGCTGCGGCCGCCGTACCTGGTGGAGCGGACCACCCGGCAGGGCGGCGAGACCGTCGCCGGGGCGGGGGCGCACCCGGCCCGGCAGGTCATGCGGCCGTCCACGGCCGTGCGGCTGAAGGAGCTGATGACCGGCGTGGTCGAGGAGGGCACCGGCACCCAGGCGGCGATCCCGGGCGCCGTGGTCGGCGGCAAGACCGGCACCGCGCAGCACGGGATCGGCAACTCCGGGGTGCCGTACGCCTGGTTCGTCTCCTGGGCGCAGGCCCGGAACGCGCTGGAGCCGGGGGTCGCGGTCGCGGTGGTGGTGGAGGACGCCTCCGCGAACCGGGGCGAGATCAGCGGCGGCGGGGACGCGGCGCCGATCGCGAGGGACGTGATGCGGGCCGTTCTCGGTCCGTGAGACCGGGGTACCGGGCGCGAGCGGCGCCGACCTACCGTTCGGCCATGACGGACACGGCAGCGCACGAACTCGCCCAGGTCAACATCGCCCGCCTCAAGTTTCCCTTGGACTCACCGCAGTTGAAGGACTTCGTCGACGGACTCGACCCCGTGAACGCGGCGGCGGACGGCTCGCGCGGGTTCGTGTGGCGGTTGCAGGGCGACAGCGGCAACGCGACCGACGTCCCGGTCCTCGGGGACGAGTGGCTGATCGTCAACATGTCGGTGTGGCGGGACACCGACGCGCTGACGGCGTTCATGTACCAGGGCCTGCACCGGGAGCTGCTGTCCCGGCGCAGGGAGTGGTTCGAGCGGCTCGCGGAGGCCGTGACCGCCCTGTGGTGGGTGCCGGCCGGCCACCGCCCGACGGTCGCCGAGGCGGAGGAGCGGCTGCTGCACCTGAGGGCGCACGGCCCGACGCCGTACGCCTTCACGTTGCGGACGTCCTTCCCGCCCGCGGAGGCCGCGGAGAACGGGCAGGTCAGCCGATCGGCTTGATCGCCTCGGAGCGGATCTTGAGGGTCTGCTTCGCGAGCGCCTCCAGGTCCACCTCCGACGGGTCCTGGGTCACGCCCTCCGTGGTCACCTCGGCGACCGTGGCGCCCGTGTTGTCGTCGGCCCAGGCGCACATCGGCAGGGTGATCTTCGTGCCGAGCTGGTCCTGGGTCAGCACCTCGCAGCTGACGGTGACGTCCAGGTCGAAGTCCTTCGGCGGGACGGCGACCTTCGCCGAGGCGCCCTCGGCGGCGCCCTTCATCATGTTCTTGCGGGCCGCGTCGGTGTTCTTGAACCGGCCGTACATGCCCGACACCACCAGGGTGCCCTTGTTCTCGTCACCGCCGAGGCCGTAGCTGCCGACGACACCGTGGGTGTCCTTGGCGTCCCACGCGCCGTCGGCCTCGCTCTCGATCTTCTTGCCCTCGGAGCCGGAAAGGTCCTTGCTCAGCTGGTACTTGCCGTCGAGCAGCGTCTGCGGCAGCGTCAGCTTGTTCTCCGCCTCGGGGAAGCCGCTGTCGGCCACCAGGCCGAGCACCAGGAGGACGGCGACGACGGCCACGACCACACCGGCCACGATCCCGACGATCAGGCCGACGCGGCGCTTCTTCGGGGGCGGGCCCATGGGCGGCGTTCCCCACGCGGGGTACGGCTGCTGGGCGCCCGGCTGGGCCGGGTAGGGCTGCTGCGGCGGGTACGGGGAGCCGTACGGGCCGGGAGCGGCCTGCGGGGGCTGCTGGCCGTAAGGAGGCTGCGGCTGGTTCGGATACGGCTGCTGCGGCGGCTGCGGAGGCATGGACACGCCAGCACGCTACTGCACCCGGGTGACCGAAAAGACACCGCACCCCGAAACGACTTCGGCAGGTCCCGGCGCGGCCAACAAGTCGTGCGCGGGGGATTGACGGCCTTGCTGACAAGCAGTCTCATAAGAAGCGGAAGACGTACCCCGGGTAACGAGGTGAGGGAGCCATGACGACCCTGACGGAAGCGGACGCGCTGGACGGCCTGCGCGACGCGCTCGGCCTGCTCAAGGACCGGGAACAGGTGGCCGAAAGGCTGCTGGTCTCCTCCGCCAAGCACTCCTTCGACCCGGACAAGGAGCTGGACTGGGACGCGCCCTTCGAGGAGGGCAAGTGGTTCTGGCCACCGGAGCTGGTCTCGCTGTACGACACCCCGATGTGGAAGCGGATGAGCGAGGAACAGCGCATCCTGCTCTCCCGGCACGAGGCCGCGGCGCTGGCCTCGCTCGGCATCTGGTTCGAGATCATCCTGATGCAACTGCTCGTCCGGCACATCTACGACAAGGCGGCGACGAGTGCCCATGTGCGGTACGCGCTCACCGAGATCGAGGACGAGTGCCGGCACTCGAAGATGTTCGCGCGGCTGATCTCGCGGGGCGGCACGCCCTTGTATCCGGTGAGCCGCGCCCACCAGCACCTCGGCCGCCTCTTCAAGACCATCTCCACGACCCCCGGTTCGTTCACGGCCACCCTGCTCGGCGAGGAGGTCCTCGACTGGATGCAGCGGCTGACCTTCCCCGACGAGCGGGTCCAGACGCTCACCCGGGGCGTCACGCGCATCCATGTGGTCGAGGAGGCGCGCCACGTCCGGTACGCCCGTGAGGAGCTGCGGCGCCAGATGGTGACCGCGCCCAAGTGGTCCCAGGAGTTCACGCGGGTCACCTCCGGCGAGTTCGCGCGGGTCTTCTCGGTGGCCTTCGTCAACCCCGACGTGTACACGAACGTCGGCCTCGACAAGCGGGAGGCCGTGGCCCAGGTGAAGGCGAGCGGCCACCGCCGCGAGGTCATGCAGACCGGCGCCAAACGCCTGACGGACTTCCTGGACGACATCGGCGTCCTCCGCGGAGTCGGCCGCCGCCTGTGGAAGTCCTCGGGCCTGCTGGCCTGACGGGACGCGGGAACGGGCGGGGGCAATCGCCGGGGTGGGAACGGGCGGCCGGTCGTCGGGGCCGCCGGCCTGACAGGCGCGGGAACGGGCCGGGGCAGTCGTCGGGGCCGGCCGGCCTGCCGTCGCGTCCGGCCATCGGTCCTGCGGCCCGCCCCGGCCCGCCGACCGCGTAGCGCCCGACCTGCGCGCGGCAGGGCCTCACCGTCAGCCGGTGGCTGCGGCGCCCGGCCGGACCGACGCGGCGAGGGAGCGGGTCCGGCGGGGGCAGTCACCTCGGGGCCCCCGACATGACGTCACGTCCCGCCACCGGCCCGGCAGCCCGCCCCGGTCCGAGGCCCACCGCGAAGCGCCCGGCAGCCACGCGGCCGAGCCCGCACCGGCGGCCAACGGTGTGACAGCCGGCCGGACCGACACGGCGAGGGCACTAGCCCGGGGGGCAACAGCCTCGGGGCCCGACATGACGTCACGTCCCGCCACCGGCCCGACAGCCCCTCCGCGGAGCCGCACCGGCGGCCGGCGGTGGGGCAGCCGGGCGGAGCGGCACGGTGCGGGGACGGGCCCGTCGGGCTGGTGGCGCGAAGGGGTGCGGGGACCGTCGGGTGGCGGCTTGCGGGAGGGCGGCGACCAGCCGCGACGGGCCGGAAGGGGAGGTCGGTCCAAGGGGTGCAGCGATTAGGCTGACGGGCATGACCCCGTCGGCCACCCCCGCCTACCGTCGGCTCAGTGTCGAGGAGCGGCGAAGCCAGTTGCTCGACTCCGCGCTCTCCCTCTTCGCGCACCGCGCACCCGAGGACGTGTCCCTGGACGACGTGGCGGAGGCGGCCGGGGTCTCACGGCCGCTGGTGTACCGGTACTTCCCGGGCGGCAAGCAGCAGCTGTACGAGGCCGCGCTCCGGTCGGCCGCCGAGGAGCTCCGGCAGTGCTTCGACGAGCCCCGCGTGGGCCCGCTGCTGCCCCGGCTGTCCCACGCCCTCGACCGCTACCTGACCTTCGTCGACGAGCACGACACCGGCTTCAGCGCACTGCTCCAGGGCGGGAGCGTGGTGGAGACGTCCCGGACGACCGCCATCGTGGACGGCGTGCGCCGGGCCGCCGCCGAGCACATCTTCAGCCACCTCGGCGTCCCGGACCCAGGTCCCCGGCTGCGCATGACCGTCCGGATGTGGATCACGGCCGTGGAGGCCGCCTCGCTGATCTGGCTGGACGAGGACAAGCAGCCCCCGGTCGAGGAACTGCGCGACTGGCTGGTGGAGCAGTTCACGGCCCTGCTCACGGTCACCGCGGGCCGGGACCCGCAGACGGCCGGCCTCGTCGGCACGCTCGCCGGGGAAGGCCGAGACTGAAGTCGTGAAGAGCCAGGACACCCCCTTCGAGGGCGGCCCCATGGACGGACGCGTGCTTTCCGTCCTGTGCGGCGCCACCGGTCACCCGCCGAAGACGTACCGCATCCCCGTCCCGGACCCGGCCGGCGGTCCGCCCACGGTCCTCGTCTACCGCCGGGTGCCCCGCGGGCACAGCAGGCGGCTGGGACTGATCCAGGGCTGGAAGTACCAATACGACCCGGACGACAGGACCGGCGGCCGGCTCAGGTGGCCCTGGTCCAAGCCACACACGGCGCCGTCCGGCAAGCCGGATGACACGCACGGGTGAATCCACTGCGCCGAACCGCGCACAGTCGGCACACAAACGCCACCGACACGTCTGATTATCACGGTGCGACGAGAGACGGAGAGCCCGTCTGTCCCGCACCGGAGGTGATGACGTGTCAGGAAGCTTTCGGCGCCTGGCCTGTACGGCCACGGTGGCGGCCCAGGCCGTCCTCGCGCCGCTGCCCGCCGCGGCTGCACCGGAGCCGGAGCGCTCCGTCTCCCAGCTGCTGACCGACCTTCAGCAGCTGTACCGGCAGACCGAGCAGGCCACCGAGTCCTACAACGGCACCGCGGAGAAGCTGAAGCAGCAGCGCGCCGAGGTGGCCCGCCTCGACGGCGAACTGTCCCGCGCCCGTCTCGCCCTGCAGGGCAGCCGGACCGACGCCGGGCGCCTGGCCAGGCAGCAGTACCAGAACAGCGGCGACCTCGGCCCCTACGTCCGCCTGCTGCTGGCCCGTGACCCCCAGCACGCGCTGGACGAGGGGCACGTCATCGGTGAACTGGCCCGGGAACGGGCCCGGACGGTGGCCCGGCTGACCACCGCCGAGAAGCGGCGGGACGCCCTCGCACGGGCGGCCCGCAAGGCCCTCGACACCCAGCTCACGCTGGCGGGCCGGCAGCGGGAGGAGCGCGACGACGTCCAGCGCAAACTGCGTGACGTGGAGCGCCTGCTGGCCGGCCTCACGCCGGACCAGCTCGCCGCGGTCGCCCGCCTGGAACAGCAGGGCGTCACCGCGGCCCAGGAGCGGCTCACCACCGCGGGCGCCCTTCCCGCCGACCACCCGGCCTCGGCCGGGGGCGACCGCGCCGTCCACTACGCCCTGGAACAGCTCGGCAAGCCGTACCGGTGGGGCGCCGAGGGCCCGTCGTCGTACGACTGCTCGGGCCTGACCTCACGGGCCTGGTCCCACGCGGGCACCCCGATCCCGCGCACCAGCCAGGAGCAGTGGCGCCGGCTCAAGCGGGTCCCGCTGAACGACCTGCGCCCCGGGGACCTGGTCGTCTACTTCCCCGAGGCGACACACGTGGCGATGTACGTGGGCGGCGGCAAGGTCGTCCAGGCCCCGAGACCGGGCGAGGACGTCAAGGTCTCCCCGATCGCGTCCTACCCGGTCCTGGGCGCGGTCCGTCCCGACGCCGCCGCCTCCGCCGCCTCCGCCGATCAGGCCCCGGCGACCGAGGCCGGGTAGGCGCCCGACCCCACAGGTCCTCTACCTGCAGTTCTCCCCAACTGCGGGTCTCCGGGTGGGGCCGTGGGCCGTCTGTGGGCCGTCACACCGGAGCGGCGCCTTGCCGAAGGAATCACGCCTGCTCCGCGGTGTGGGGGTCGACGGCGGACGGGACGGGAGCTGGGGTGAGTGGTGGGTCGCGGGGTGTGCTACCGCCTACCACGCCGGTAGGTGCCTTGTGCAAGCAGTGCCCGCTCGAGTGTGTGCAAGGTGCCTCACACGCCCGCTGCGTGTTCGCGCACCGCGATCTGAGCCAGCTTCGTCAGCATCATGCCGTTGCGGATCCGGACGAAGTACTCCACGGGGAGTCCGTGCATCCGCGTGCCGGGGCCCCGGAGGGGGTGCCAATCGAGGGTGAAAAGGGTGTGCTCGCCCCAGGGGATCAACTTCATCGCGATGCGAGCCGCGCCGAAGGGTTCTGCCTTCGCTTCCAGTTGCAAGCGTTGTCGCGGCTCGGAGATGCGGACGACACAAGTGTCGTCGAGAGTCAGAGGGCCGGCGCCGACGCGGACTTTCAGCCGGGCGCCTATGTCTGGCCAATGCGGGTCCACGGCGAGGATTCGCTGGGTTCCTGTCACCCACTCCGCGTAGCGGTGGCCATCGGACAGCAGGCGCCAGACTTCGGACGGCGAGCTCAAGATCAGACAGCGGTTCCGGGCCATGATCGCGCTCCTGGAGTATGGGCAGCTGGAGGCACCCCGGCCATGGCGTCCCTGGATGAGGACGTCCGGCGCAGCAGACGGTCGGCAATTGTGAAGCGCGGCGCGGGGCCCCGGCCACTCCTCGGCTCGACAGGTGGACCCAGAGCACCGGGTCTTCCCCTCCGGCCGTCCCACGGGCTCAACTTCAGCGTCATGCCGATCGCACCGCCTGCATAGTCCGTGAGATCCAGACGAGTGAGTCGACAGCCGGGGATCATGTCAGCCATGAACACCCCCACGCATGCCGACCGTGCCCCGGCCGTGCCCGATGGAGCGGGGAGCCACGGGGAACACCGGGTAGCAACGGTAGCCGGAACTGAAAACGGCCCCCGACCGCATATCCAGGTCAGGGGCCCTTCTCACTGCTCATCGCGCGGTGGGTGATCAGCACGACGGAGGCCCCGCCGTCCACTCAAGAGCTGATCAGCGAGGCGTGCAGGGACGGACCCAGGCGTGCCACTCCCGTGCCGGATCCAGCGGGGAGTCACGGAACGGCAGTAGCCGGCGGACGGTCGGCCCGCTGCTCTCAGATCAGCCCCTGGGCGTTTCCCCTGCCATCATTTAGGTCAGAACCTGACCTAACCGGCCCCTAGCGTCTTCCTTGACCGGCGGAACACGGACCACGGAAGGCAGCGACCATGAGCGAGACCGCGACTGTCGACGAACCGGCCACCCACGACCCGGCCCGTGAGCCGGCCACCGGCGAGCGCGCCGACTTGCTGGAGGTGCTGGCCAAGCATCGGCACTTCCTGCGATTCACCACTCGTGACATCACCGACGAGCAGGCCGGACGCCGGACCACCGCCAGCCAGCTGTGCCTGGGCGGCCTGATCAAACATGTCACTGCGGTCGAGCGAACCTGGGTGCAGTTCATCTCGGACGGCCCGTCGGCGATGCCCGACTTCACCACCATGACCGAGGCCGACTGGGCCCGGCGGTCCGACGAGTTCCGGATGCTGCCCGGCGAGACGCTGACCGGCGTGCTCGCCGACTACGCCGAGGTAGCCCGGCGGACCGACGAACTGGTTGTCACCCTGCCCGACCTGGACGCCACACAGCCACTGCCGAAGGCCCCGTGGTCCGAGTCGGGCGCGCGATGGTCGGCCCGCCGGGTGCTGATGCACATCGTCACCGAGACCGCTCAGCACGCCGGCCACGCCGACATCATCCGCGAGTCCCTGGACGGCGCCAAGACCATGGGTTAGCCAGCGGCGGGGCGGGGCCCATCGCTTCCACCCGTCGGGGGGCGACAAGCCCTCTGACCCGCCAACGCCTTGCCCGGTGATCCGCGGGTCGAGCGTGAACGTCGGCGTACAAGTGCAGTTGAGGGCGTACCCACAACCGTCGGCACGGCGTTTTCCCACGGTGAGATGCGAGACCCCCAGCCGATCAAGGCTGGGGGTGCTCGGCGTGACGACTGCAGGACCGCTGGTCAGAAGGCCGTCATGCCCCGGCCACCGAGCCCAGGTAGGCGCCAGTCTTCTCCGGGTCGTAGAAGAAGTTCTCGAAGTCGGCCGGGTCGTTGAAGCCGTTGGCGAAGCGGTCGGCCACCGGCTGGAGCTGGCCGGCGGCGCCGATGAGGTTCAGGATGTGCTCCGGCGGCGGCGCCAGCATCGCGTTCGTCCACTTGGTGACGTGCTGGGCGGTGGCCCAGTAGCGGTCGAACGTCGCCCGCATCCAGTCCTCGTCGAACGGCTTGTCCCCGTGTTCGACGATCGAGGCGAGGTAGGCCGCGGCGCACTTGGACGCCGAGTTGGAGCCCTGGCCGGTGATCGGGTCGTTGGCGACGACCACGTCGGCCACGCCGAGGACCAGACCGCCCGAGGGGAGACGGCCGACGGGGTTGCGGACGGTCGGCGCGTAGCGGCCGGCCAGCGTGCCGCCGGCGTCCGTGAGCTCGACCTTCGTGGCCCGCGCGTACTCCCAGGGCGTGAACTTCTCCATGAGTTCCAGAGTCAGGGAGAGATGCTCGGCCGGGTCCTTGACACCGTTGAAGACGTCGAGCGGGCCACCGGGTATGCCCTCCCAGAACAGGATGTCCGCGCGGCCGGAGGTGGTCAGCGTCGGCATGACGAACAGTTCGCCCACGCCGGGGACCAGGTTGCAGCGGACCGCGTCGAACTCCGGGTGCTCCGGACGCGGGCCGAGCCCGTGGACGTACGCCACCGCGAGGGCGCGCTGCGGCTCGCTGTACGGGGAGCGCTCCGGGTCCCGGCCGAACATCGACACGAGTTCGCCCTTGCCGGCCGAGACCAGGACGAGGTCGTAGGTGCGGGAGAAGTAGTCGAGGTCGCCGACCGCCGCGCCGTGGATGACGAGCTGGCCGCCGCGCTGGGCGAAGGTCTCCATCCAGCCGGCCATCTTCACCCGCTGGTCGACGGACTGCGCGAACCCGTCGAGCTTGCCCACCCAGTCGATCGCCCGCTGGGTGGGGCCCGGGTCGTGCGAGCCGGGGGCCGCGACCGAGACGCCGAGTCCTTCGATCTTCGGGGCCTGGGACTCCCAGAAGTTCAGCTGGAGATCGCGCTCGTGCTGAAGTGCCGTGTGGAACATGCACTGCGTCGACATGACCCGGCCGGAGCGGATCTCATCGGCGGTCCGGTTCGACATCAGGGTGACCTCGTAGCCGTGCGACTGCAGGCCGAGGGCGAGCTGGAGTCCGGACTGGCCGGCTCCGACGACGAGAATCTTCCGCATGCGGGTGGTGTCTCCTACGAGGTGAGGACTGCTGGGGGCAGGACTACTCGGGGGTTTCGTCCAGCGCGTGCGCCACCAGGGCGAGGAGGGTCTCGATGGCCGAGATCCGCCGCCGCGCGTCCATGATCATGACAGGGATGTGCGCGGGTATCGTCAGCGCCTCCCGTACGTCCTCCGGCTCGAACCGCTCGCTGCCGTCGAAGTGGTTGACCGCGACGACGTACGGCAGTCCGCAGCTCTCGAAGTAGTCCAGGGCCGGGAAACAGTCCTTCAGACGGCGGGTGTCGGCCAGGACGACGGCGCCGATCGCGCCGCGCACGAGGTCGTCCCACATGAACCAGAACCGCTGCTGGCCCGGCGTGCCGAACAGGTAGAGCACCAGGTCGTCGTCGAGCGTGATGCGGCCGAAGTCCATGGCCACGGTCGTGGTGAGCTTGCCCGGCGTGGCCGTCAGGTCGTCGGTCTCCTCGCTCGCCTCGGTCATCAGCGCCTCGGTCTGCAGGGGCGTGATCTCCGAGACGGAGGTGACCATCGTGGTCTTCCCGACGCCGAAGCCCCCGGCCACCACGATCTTCGTGGCGATGGGGGCCCGGGTGCGGTCCGTCTGCCAGGACTTCAGGTCGCCGTCCGGATCGGCGAGGCCGGCGGCGAGGGGGTTGCCTCCGACGGAGGCGGCTGCGTCAGAGACGACGGAGTCCACTCAGCACCCTTTCGAGCAGAGCGCGGTCCGGGCGGCCGGTGCCGTGACCGGTTCCGGTGCCGTACACACGGATCTTTCCCTGGTCCGCGAGGTCGCTGAGGAGGACCCGGACCACGCCGAGCGGCATCTTCAGCAGCGCGGCGATCTCGGCCACCGTGCGCATACGGCGGCACAGTTCGACGATGGCCCGCATCTCGGGCATGACCCGGGTGGCGAGCGAGCCGTTCGTCAGTTCCCTGCGCTCCTCGGGGGCCTCCAGCGCGGCCACGAAGGTCTCCACGAGGAGCACGTGACCGAAGCGGGTACGGCCGCCGGTGAGCGAGTAGGGGCGGACGCGGGCGGGTTTGCGGTCGCCGCCGCGGACGGGGAGCTTCGAGGTGCCGCTCATCGGGCGCTCCCGGTCGACGAGGCTTCCAGCGACTGCCGCAGTTCCGAGCGGAGTTCGGGGGTGAGGACGTGCCCGGCACGGCCCACGAAGAGGGCCATGTGGTACGCCACCACGCTCATGTCGCACTCGGCGGAACCGTGCACGCCGAGCAGCGAGCCGTCACTGATCGACATCACGAACAGGCTGCCCTCCTCCATCGCGACCATCGTGTGCTTGACCCCGCCGAACTCCATCAGCTTCGCGGCGCCGACGGTGAGGCTGCCGATGCCGGAGACGATGGTGGCGAGGTCGGCGGAGGATCCGCGCGGTCCGCCGCGCCTGGCTCCGCGGGTCTGCCGGGCCTCCTCCGCGTGCCCGGGGTCGGACGAGAGCAGGAGCAGGCCGTCGGAGGAGACCACGGCGACGGACTGGATGCCGGGTACTTCCTCGACCAGATTGGTCAGCAGCCAGTGCAGGTTGCGGGCTTCACTGCTCAGTCCGTAGGTACTGGGCGCGGTCAACTGCTTGCCTCCTCGGCTGTGCCCCCCGTGGCTTCTTCGGCGTGTGCGTAGCGGGCCGGGCGCTGGTGGCCGGCCGTCTGTTCGGCGATCTCCGCCTCCACCTCGCGGTAGCCGGCCTGGGCGCCCTGGCGGAAGCCGCCGAGCCTGCGGCGCAGGGCGTCGGCGTCGACGCTTCCGCTGCGCTGGCGGGGCGCCGCGGCCGGTGCGGTGATCCTGGGCGTGCGCTTGGGCAGGCCCTTGCTGGTGACCCGGTCCTCCTCGGGCTCCTGGAGAGCGTCGTCGGTCTCCTCGGGGGCCTCGGCGGCCGCGGGTGCGGTGTGGTCGTGGCCGTCCCCGTCCCTCGCCGGGTCTTCGCCGTCGGCCGCGGGGGGCCGGGGGGCGTTCCCGCCGTCGTCGGCCGGCGCCAGGTCCGGGAGCAGCAGCTCCATGGTGGTCTCGGCGAACGTCTCCGCCGGCGCCTTCGGGCGGGCCTCCGCCTGCTCGCCGCCCGCTTCGGCCTGCTCGTGCACGGCCTGCTCGGCCTCGGCCCGGTCGGACGCGGCCTGCCCGGTTCCGGTCGGTTCCGTCCCGGTCCGCTCGGTCCCGGTCCGCTCGGACGCGGTCTCATCGGTCCCGGCCGTGCGGTCGGCGGCGGCCGGAGCCGTCCCGTCCGCCGTGCTGTCGGAGGCGGTCTCCGCCGCCGTTCCGGCCTCCACCGCCTTCTCGGCGAGGGCGACGAGCAGATCGCCGTCCTTGGGGCGGCCGTACAGGACGTTGGAGTTGACCTCGGCGTCGGCGCCCGGCAGGGAGAAGGCCGCCGTACCGCCGGCGGCCGTGGCCTGGGACGGGACGGCGACCGTCGGGGCCTCCGTGAGCAGCGTGGCGGGCAGGACCACGACCGCGGCGATGCCGCCCTGCTTCTGCTCGCGCAGCTGCACCCGGACACCGTGGCGGTGGGCGAGGCGGGCGACGACGTAGAGGCCGAGCCCGAGGCCCTCGTCGCCCTCCTGGTCGTAGGGCGACTCGGGGTCGAAGTCGCTGAGGCGGGCGTTGAAGCGGTCGAGGCGGTCGCCCGCGACGCCGATGCCCTCGTCCTGGACCGACAGCATGACCTCGCCGGACTCCAGGAGCCAGCCGGAGACCTCGACGGGCAGGTCCGGCGGGGAGAACGAGGTGGCGTTCTCCATGAGTTCGGCCAGCAGGTGGGAGAGGTCGTCGGCGGCGAAGCCGGCCACGTGCGCGTGCGGCGGGAGAGCGGCGATGCGGACGCGTTCGTAGCGTTCGATCTCGCTGACCGCGGCGCGGACCACGTCGACCAGCGGCACCGGGCCGTGGTGCTGCTGGACGTGCTCGGTGCCGGCGAGGACCAGGAGGTTCTCGCTGTGCCGGCGCATGACCGTGGCGAAGTGGTCCAGCTTGAAGAGCGTGGCGAGGCGGTCGGGGTCCTGTTCGCGGTCCTCCAGACCCTCGATGACCGCGAGCTGCCGTTCGACCAGGCCGAGGGTGCGCAGGGCCAGGTTGACGAAGGTGGAGCCGATGCTGGTGCGCAGGCGGTCCAGCTGGGCGGCGGACTCGGCGAGTTCGGCGCGGAGCTCCTCGCGGGCGTCGGCCATCTTCTGACGCTGGCCCACCAGGTGCTTGCGGTCGGTCTCGAGCGTGGCCACGCGCTCGTGCAGGGCGGCCGCGTGCGTGTGCAGGGCGTTGACCGAGCGGACCACCTGGGCGAACTCGTCGTTGCGGCCGGTGAAGGTGATCGGTTCCTGCGTGACCGGGTCCTCGGCCTCCGCCAGCCGGGCCGAGCCGCGGCGCAGCACGGACAGCGGGCGGGTGAGGGTGCGGGCCATGGCGGTGGCGATGCCGATCGTGGCCAGCATCAGGGCGCCGAGCACGGCGATGCGGATCTCCAGGGCGGTGACGTCGTCGTCCCGGAGCACCGCGAGGTCCTTGGTGCGGTGGTCGTAGAGCGCGGCCTCGGCCCCGCGCATCAGGTCGACCCGGGCGGACAGGGCCGCGTCCAGCTTCCTGGTGCCGGTGCTCAGCTCGCTGTCGGAGAGCGTCGGCTGGTCGGTGAGCGCGGCGAGGTACTTGTCGGCGGAGTTGACCTCGGGGCCGGTGACCGTGGAGTCGTAGGAGTCGACGGCCGCCCTGGGGGCGGTCGCGCGGAAGTCGGCGAGGGTCGCGTCGGCGCGCAGCCGGGCCTGCTGGGCGGCGGCCGTGAGGGCGTCGCGCTGCTTCTTGTCCTCGTCGGTCGTGGTGACGGACGAGGTGGGCAGGCCGGTGGTGGGGCTGATCACCGTCTGAGTGCGCGAGGGGACGTTCAGCGCGGCCAGCAGCAGGCCGCGGGCGGCGGCGGACTGCTGGACGGCCGAGTCCAGTTCGGCGAGCGCGTAGGCGCCGGAGCCGGCCCGGGCGGGCATCTGCTCGGCGAGCTGCCCGGCGAGCCGGTGCAGTTCGCTGATCGTCGCCGAGTAGGCCTGGTGGGCCTGGAGGGCGGTGCTCTTGCCGGTGAGGGCGGCCCGGCGGACGGCGGCTACGGCGTCGAGGTCGCCGCGCAGGGCCGCCGGGGTGTCGGTGTCGGCCCGCAGGTCCTCCACCTGCCGGTCGACACGGGCGCTGCGGTCCTCCGAGGGTGCCTTCGTCCTGGGGCGGCCGGCCGCGATGTACGAGGTGACCTCGTCGCGTTCGTCGGCGAGCGAGTGGGCGAGGACCAGCGCGTCCTGGGTGCGGGCGGCCAGCGTCACCAGTTCCTGGGAGTCGCTGACGTCCTGGGACGCGGTGAGCAGCGCGGGTGCGCCGGCCCCGGCGACTGCGGCCGCCACCACGGCGACGGCGAGGATCAGCCGGGTGCGCACATGGGTGGGGCGGCCGGCGCCCACGGGGGTCTGCGGGTCGGTCCCCTTGGGGTCCGTCTGCCTGCCTGTGCGCCGAGGCCGCTTTTTCTGCACCGGTGCTCGCATTCCTGAACTCGTCCATCCAGGGGCCCGGGTGGCGCCCCGTCATCTCGGTGCCAAGTGGTGCGTACACCCGGTTCGTACGGTTCCCGACCCTCCCAGCGCCGGTGGGCAGTGGTCGCGCATCACCTGACCCGCCACCCGAAGGAGTGAACATCGGAGGGGAGTTGGCGGGCAAGTTCCGCCGGCGTGTGCGGTGGCCGTGCGCGGCGGGCCGGTTGGACGTGCGCGGCAGGCTTTGGCAGACTTCGCCACCACGTCTTCCCGGAGTGGATCATTCCCTCCCAAAACAGGCGTCTGACCTGCGCGGTCGCGGCCTTTCGACGGTGGTTGCCAGCCTTTGGCGGAGCCTGTGAAGGCCTGGTGCAGACTGGCTGGATGCGAACCGATCTCGTTTCGGAACCCGGTGACGCCGCCCGCCCCAACGAGGACTTCGCGGGGGTCGGACTACCCGCCTGCGGACTGGGCGGTTGCGTGGTCGTCCTGGACGGGGTGACTCCGCCCAGGGACGGCGCCGGCTGTCTGCATACCGTGCCCTGGTTCACCGCGCGGCTGGGCGGCGCGCTGACCGAACTGACCGTTTCCGGTGGAGATCTGACGCTCCCGGAGATTCTCGAGCGGGCGATCGAACGGACCGCCGAGGCCCACGCGGGCACCTGTGACCTTTCTCACCCGCGCACCCCGCAGGCAACCGTGGCGCTGGCCCGCTGGTCCGCGGACACGGTCGAGTATCTGGTGCTGTCCGACTCCGCTTTGCTGCTGCGGGGCCCGGACGGCACGGTCGTCCCGGTGCTGGACGACCGGCTCGCCCGGCTCCCCCGGTCCGCGCTCGCCACCGACGCCCTGGTGGACGCGACCGTGCGCAACAAGGAGGGCGGCTTCTTCACGGCCGCCGCCGACCCCTCGGTGGCGGCCCGCGCGGTCACCGGCTCGGTGCCCCGGCACGAGGTCCGCGCGCTGACCGCGCTGACGGACGGCGCGACGCGCTGGACGGAGACGTTCCACGAGGGTGACTGGACGGCCCTCTTCGACATGGTCGCGAAGGAGGGCGCCCGGTGGCTGGTGGACCGGGTGCGGGAGCTGGAGGCGGCCGACCGGGCGGAGCGGGCGTTCCTGGGCCGCGGCAAGACCCACGACGACGCCACGGTGGTCCACGTGGAGCTGTGAGGCCCGGGGGCGGGGGCCTGGCGGGGGCCTACCTCTCCATGACGCCGTTCAACTCGTGCAGCAGCCGCGCCAGTTCCGCCACCTCGTGGCGGTCCCAGTGGGCGAGCTGGCTGACGTAGCGGGCGCGGCGCGCCTCGCGGACCGTGCCGACGCGGCCACGGCCCTCGTCGGTGAGGGTGACCAGCCAGGCCCGGCCGTCGGCGGGGTCGGGCTGGCGGGTGATCAGGCCGAGGTCCTCCAGGGCGCGCAGTTGGCGGGACATGGTGGCCTTGCCCACGCCGATGTAGGCGGCGAGTTCCGTGGCCCGCTGGCCGCCCAGCTCGTCCAGCCGGATGAGCAGGCCGTACGCGGAGGACTCCAGGTCGGGGTGGACCTCGCGGGCCATCTCTCCCTGGTTGGCCCGGGCTCGCCGGAGCAGCACGGTCAACTCGCGCTCCAGCGCCAGGAACTCCTGGTCTGCACCACTCGGTGTCCCTGGGCCGGTGACGCCGTGCGCGCCACCGATTCCGTCCTCGTGCACGTCAGCACCCCTGCTCGATTTCGCGGTCCTGAAAGTTTCTGCCGAACGCCGTCATAGCCGCAGCTCCGTAAGTATTTCGCAGGCGTAGACCAACGGCGTCGTCCGGACCCCCTTCCCACTCCGTCATCTACGTGCGTAGCTTCTTTATCAGGCAATGAATGGCATGCCCACGCCACTCTTGGCCTTTCTCCCACGGTCACTGCCACGGTCCCCCCACACCACCCCCCGGAGGCACGCCATGTCCGTGCACAGACCCGGCCCCGCCCGCCCGCGTCCCCGTGCCGTCCTGCTCACGGCCCTCCTCGCGGCGCTCGCCCTCACCCTCCCCCTCACCTCCGCCCAGGCCGCGACCGCACCGGGCCGCGGCTCCGCCCACATGGGCATGGGCGTCCTCGCGCACGACGGCCAGGACGGCACCCCCAGCACGGGTGACGTCACCCAGACGGAGGGTGTGGACGTCGCCGGCTACCAGGGCAACGTCGCCTGGTCGACCCTGTGGAGCAGCGGGGTGCGCTGGGCGTACACCAAGGCCAGCGAGGGGACGTACTACACGAACCCCTACTTCGCCCAGCAGTACAACGGCTCCTACAACGTCGGCATGATCCGCGGCGCGTACCACTTCGCGACCCCGGACACCACCAGTGGCGCCACCCAGGCCAACTACTTCGTCGACCACGGCGGCGGCTGGTCGCGGGACGGCAAGACCCTCCCCGGCACCCTCGACATCGAGTGGAACCCCTACGGCGCCGCCTGCTACGGCAAGACCGCGAGCCAGATGGTCGGCTGGATCGCCGACTTCATCAACACCTACAAGGGACGCACCGGCCGGTACCCGGTGATCTACACCGCCACCAGCTGGTGGACCCAGTGCACCGGCAACTACGCCGGCTTCGCCGCCAACGATCCGCTGTGGATCGCCCGGTACGCCTCGGACCCGGGCACGCTGCCGGCCGGCTGGTCGTACTACACGATGTGGCAGTACACCTCCTCCGGCCCGACCGTCGGCGACCACGACAAGTTCAACGGGGCGCTGGACCGGGTGCAGGCCCTGGCCCTCGGCTGACCGCCGTCGGGCACCGGCCCTCCGCCGGCGACGGCGGGGGCCGGTGCCCGACGAGGACGCCCCGCCCCGCACGCCGCGCCTCCCGCCCCGATTTCCCGCCCGTCCCTGCGTTGGTGCTCGGCGCCGGCCGGGATCATGCTGGTCAGGGAGAGCCTGCCGAGCAAGGGCGAGATGAGCGGCGATGGAGCGACAGTCGACGTACACGGCCACGGCCACCATCGATGCGCAGGGCATCCTCACAGGCTGGAGCGAGGGCGCCCAGCGGCTGCTCGGCTACGACTCCTCCGCGGTCCTCGGCCGGCCCGCCGCCGCGCTGCTCGCCGCCGAAGGCGCCGCGGCGAGGCGGGTCCTCGCCGGACGGGAACGCTGGAACGGCAGCATCCCGCTGCGCCACCGGGACGGCCGGTCCCTGGAGCTGGGCGTGCTCGCCCACCGGCGGACCTCCGCCACGGGAGCCGTCGACTGGCTCGTGGTGAGCGCCGTGACGGCCCGGACCCAGCCGCCCCGGGGGGAACCGCTGGAGGAGTGGACCTTCCTGCAGTCGCCCTTCCCGCTGGCCATCTTCGACGCGGAGCTGCGGCTGGTGCGCGCCAACCGCCGCATGGAGCACGCCCTCGCCCTGCCCGAGGCGGCGATGCGTGGACTGCGCCTCGTCCACATCGTGCCCGGTGCCGCCAGCGAGGAGGCCGACCGCTCGCTGCGGCTGGCGCTGGAGTCCGGCCGACCGCAGGACGTCCGGGTCCGCCTCGGCGCGGAGCTCGGCCGCGGGATCGTCCTCACCCCGCTGAAGGACGCCGACAGCCGGGTCCGGGCCGTCTGTCTGTCCACCCAGCAGCCCACCCAGGACTCGGCCGTCCGCAGAAGCCCGCCGGACGACACCGGCTCGCGTGTCGGCACCGCCGCGGACCAGGCCCGTGCCGCACAGGAACTCGGCGAGGTCACGGTCCCCCGGCTGGCCGACGTCATGGCGGTCGACCTGCTCGACTCGCCCCGCTCCGGCGCCGAGGACCCCGTCCCGCAGCCCGGCCCGGTCGTCCTGCGGCGCGCCGCCCTGCGCGCGATGCCGAACGGCGACGGGCCGGCCTACGGCACCGGGGTGGGCGAGGCGATCGTCTGTCCGGCCGACTCCCCGCCTGCCCACTGCCTGGCGGCGGGCCGCCCACTCCTGTACGACACCGCGGACCCGGCCATCACCGAGTGGGCGACGCTGGACCCCGGCGCCGTGTGGCTGCGCACGTCCGGCACCCGGTCGCTGCTCACGGTGCCGCTGCTCGCCCAGGGCAACACGCTCGGGGTCGCGCTCTTCGGCCGCCACCGGGACCGGGAACCGTTCGGCCCGGAGGACCTGCGGCTCGCGCAGGAGTTCACGGCGAAGGCGGCAGCGGGCATCCATCAGGCCCGGGCCTACTCCCGGGCCCGCACCACCACCATGGCCCTCCAGCGCAGCCTGCTGCCGCACACCCTGCCCGACCAGGGCGCCCTGGAGATCGCCACCCGCTATCTGCCCGCGGCGACCCGGGCCGGCGTGGGCGGCGACTGGTTCGACGTGATCCCGCTGTCCGGGGCGCGGGTGGCGCTCGTGGTGGGCGACGTGGTCGGCCACGGCATCCGCGCCACCGCCACCATGGGCCGGCTGCGCACAGCGGTACGCACCCTGGCCGACGTCGATCTGCCGGCCGACGAACTCCTCACCCACCTCGACGACCTGGTGCTGCGGCTCGCCGCCGACGAGGGCAGCTCCGACCCGGCCGCCGAGACCGCCGGCGGCATCGGCACCACCTGCCTGTACGCCGTCTACGACCCGATCTCGCGCCACTGCACGCTGGCCCGGGCCGGCCATCCGCCGCCCGCGGTGGTCACCCCGGACGGCACCGTCCGCTTCCTCGACGTGCCCGCCGGGCCGCCGCTCGGGCTCGGCGGACTGCCCTTCGAGGCCGTGGAGACCCAACTGCCCGAGGGCAGTCTGCTGGCCCTGTACACCGACGGCCTGTTCGAGGCCCGCGACCACGACATCGACGAGGCGCTGGACAAGATGTTCGCCGCGCTCGTCCGCCCGGCGAAGTCGCTGGACTCCGTGTGCGACCGGGTGCTCACCGAGCTGCTGACCCACCGCCCCGACGACGACATCGCCCTCCTGGTGGCCCGCACCCGGGCCCTGCACGAGGACCGGGTCGCGTCCTGGGAGCTGGCGAGCGAGGCCACGGTCGTCTCCCGGGCCCGCCACTACGCCAGCGAGCAGCTGTCCGCGTGGGGCCTGGAGGACGCCTCGTTCACCACCGAGCTGATGGTCAGCGAACTGGTCACCAACGCCATCCGCTACGGCCGCCCGCCCATCCGGCTCCGGCTGATCCACCAGGGCAAGACGCTGGGCTGCGAGGTGTACGACTCCAGCGGCACCACCCCGCACATGCGGCGGGCGCGGATCTTCGACGAGGGCGGGCGGGGGCTGCTGCTGGTCGCCCAGCTCGCCGAACGCTGGGGCACCCGGCACGATCGCGTCGGCAAGACGGTGTGGGCGGAACAGACGCTCGCCTCCGGCTGACCGGCGCCGTGCCCGGCCGCCACCCCGGCGGATTTGGCTATAACTGGTAGAGCTACATATAGGCCCTACCGATACCCCATCTAGGTACTTGTCCGGCTAATCCCTCACCCATTTGCGCCGCATCCATCACCGAATGGCGGCGTTATCTGGAATATGACGAAGGCATCGGGGGGGCGGGGGTTCGCATCCGTCCCGAAGCGGTCGCACACGACTGCGCGGCGGCCCGCGCGGCTGGGCTCCTACATGTACGTGCCCGGGCAACCCGCCACCGGCCCCGCCAAGGGAGTTCTGGTGAAGGGCGGCCTTCCCGTCGCCCTCGAGGTGACCGAGGAGATCCTCCAGGAGTTCGTGGATGTGATGAACTCCCTGGAGGACGACGTCGCACAACGCTGGCCGAGCCAGGAGACGTGGCTCTGCGGCTCGCCCACAGGGTGAGTGGTCCACATCATGCATCAAGAGCATATGGGGTATCCGGAACCCTCCATGGGATATCCGGACGACTATCAGAGCGAGTATCAGGACGCCGAGGGATGGCATCCGGCATCCACCGAAGGTTTCTCCTCCCCTTTGATCCCGCCGGACTCCAGCTGGGATCCCGCGGAAGAGCTGGCCTTCATCCTGCAGGAGACCATCGAGCAGCAGCCGAGGATTCCGGCCGCGCGCGATGAGGACTTCTTCGCCCAACCACGCGTGAAGACTCCACGCGAAGCGCTCGCAGAGATGAGCGCGGAGTTGCCCCCGGTAAAGTCGCCTCCCCGAGGCCATCGAAGGGTCAGGGCACGGCAGCGCCCGAGCAAGATCCGGATCGCCAGTCACTTCATCGCCGTGGTGGTGACCTCCGTCGCGTCCGCGGTGAGCATCTTCGGCGGCCTGATCGCCTACGACCCGCTGCGCTTCGTGGCGATGTCGCGGATGCAGACCGACGTGGTCTCGTGGTGGCCGGTGCTCGTGTTCGGACCCTGGATGGTGGCGTCGCTCTCCATCGTCCGCGCCGCGCTGCACCAGCGCCGGGCGCTGCACTCCTGGTCCGTGCTCCTGGTGTTCTCGGCCATCGGGATGACGCTCTGCGTCGCCCAGGCGCCGAAGGACATCATCGGAGCCGCGGCCGCCGCCCTGCCGAGTCTGGCCTCCCTGGCCTGCTTCCAGCAGGTGGTGCGTCAGATCACCCTGACGAGACCGCCCCGGAAGGCCACGCCCCGGCACCGTACGAAGCTCGCCGAGGCGCCCGCCGGAAAGGGTGACCGGCAGGTCCGTACGCCACCCCGTACCAGGAGTGCCGAGTGAACAGTGTCGCCGCGGGCTTCCTGACTCTGCCCGACGTCTCCCGGCTCCTGCCCCGCCAGCAGATGGCCATCGACTGCGCGGTCTGCGCGCGCCCGCTCGGTGCCAACGGCCAGGTGATGGGCGACGTACTGCACCTCGGTTTCCTGTACCGGCTCTGGGTCTGCATGCGCGGCTGCGATGTGGGCGGGCCGGCTTCCGGCCACCAGGTCTCCCGGGGCCCGACCACCGCGGGGCCGGGGCTGCTGCTGTAGGCCTGCCGTGCGCGCAGAGGGGTCCGGGTGGTGCGGTCGACGACCGCACCACCCGGACCCTCTTACGTCAACCTCTCAGGCGGTCCGCGCCCTAGCCGGCGGTGGCGTCACCGCCGTTGCCTCCGGTGGCGTTCCCACCGGCATTGGTGGTGGCGTCACCACCGTTGCCGCCGGTCGCGTTGCCACCCTGGTTGGTGGTGGCGTTACCGCCGTTCCCACCGGTCGCATTGCCACCGGCATTGGTCGTGGCGTTACCGCCGTTGCCGCCGGTCGCGTTGCCACCCTTGTTGGTGGTCGCATTACCGCCGTTGCCGCCGGTCGCATTGCCACCCTTGTTGGTGGTCGCATTGCCGCCGTTCCCACCGGTGGCGTTCCCACCGCCGTTGGTCGTGGCGTTACCACCATTGCCGCCGGTCGCGTTGCCGCCACCATTGGTCGTGGCATTTCCGCCGTTACCACCCGTCGCATTTCCCGGGTTCTTCTTGTGATCCTTCTTGTGATGGTCCTTCTTGTGATGGTCCTTCTGGTCGTGGTTCTTGTGATGGACGACCATCGTCGTCACGGCCGAGTCGGGCATCGTGCCCGCCGAGGCGGCGGTGGCCGGGAGGATGATTCCACCGGCGACGACCACGGCCGAGGCGACGAGTGTCGAGAGACGGAAACCGCGCTTGGTGCGGATCTCCTGGGCGTTCTGAACGTTCTCGGTGTTGCGCTGCATGGTTATCTCCTACTTGCCGTCCGGGCCTTTTCGCTTTCCGGTCCTTCCGGTGCGGCCCGTGCTTCAAGTAGGCCGGAACGTGAAGGCGGGGTCACGTTCCGAGGACTCGGGACTTGACGAGGAGGAGGGCGACCGGGACTATGCCGGTTTCCCGAGGACCGGACCGGCCCAGGCGGGCGGCTCGGGCACCGGCGCGGCCACCGTCAGGGTCTCCGCGCCGAGGGTCCGCACCGGGTCCGCCGGGGCGTCCACGGCGGGGGCCGCCACATGGGCGTCCACCAGCGTCGGGGTACGGCCTCGCGGGCCGACCTCGCCGGTCGCGGTGCGCAGAGCGGCCACGAACTCCAGGCAGGAGCCGTGACGGTCGTCGGGGATCTTCGCCAGGGCCCGCCTGAGGACGTCGTCGGCGGCCCCCGGAAGGTCCGGCCGCCTGTCGCTGAGCGCGGGCGGTGGATCGTACTGGTGGGCCCAGAGCAGTTCGAGGTGGTCCTCGCGCTCGAAGGGCGGGACACCGGCCAGGATCTCGTGGACCACACACGCGAGGCTGTACAGGTCCGCCCTGCCGTCGACCGGGCGCCCGGCGATCCGCTCCGGCGCCACGTAGTCGAGGGTGCCGACGAACTCGCCCGCGGTGGTGAACCCGGTGAGCGACAGGGACTTCTTCGCCAGCCCGAAGTCGGTGAGGTAGACGTGCTCGGGGTGGTCGATGTCGATGCCCTTGGCCACCAGGACGTTGCCGGGCTTGACGTCCCGGTGCACCAGGTCGCGCGCGTGGGCCGCGTCGAGCGCGGACGCCAGCTGGGTCGCGATGCGCAGTGCGGCGGGCACCGGGAGCGGGCCCTCGCGGTCGATCAGGGCGCGCAGATCGAGACCGGAGACGAAGCACATGGCGATGTAGAGGATGCCGTCGGCCTCGCCGGCCTCGAAGACGGGGACGATGTTGGGGTGGTCGATGGCGGCGGCCACCCGCGACTCCTGGGCGAAACGGCGGCGGAAGGCGTCGTTTCGGGTGTACTCGGGGGCCAGCAGCTTCAGGGCGACCGTCCGGCCGAGGCGCAGATCCTTGGCGCAGTAGACGACGGCCATGCCGCCGCGACCGAGTTCGCGCTCGACCCGGTAGCCCGCGATCTCCGTCCCGATCAGACCGGAGGGCCGACCGCCCTGCCCATTCACGTCCGAATTCTACCGACTCGTCCCCGACGCCCGCCTGATCACACCGCCTGCCCGGACGGCACGACGGGTCCGCGCACGGGAGGACGGGGGCCCGCGCTCGGGGCGACGGCGGATGGGGCGAGGCAGCGACGGCAGGCTCATCGGGGACGGCGGCGGGCCCGCACTCGGGACGGCGGCAGACGAGGCCGGGCATCGACGGCAGGCCGGGCGAGGCACGACGACGCCCCCGATCACGGCGACAGACACGGGCGCGGCGCACGCGGCAGTACGCAGGGCCGCGCACTGGGGGGGCGACGCAGACCGGGCCAGGTCACGAAGGCAGGCGCCTCCGCACATGGTGGCAGGGCAAAGGCGCGGGCCCGTCCGCGGCATGGCGCGCGCCCGGTCAGGGCGCCGCTCGCGCGGCCGGAACGTGGCGAAGGCCCGGGGCCCCGTCGGGGTCCGGGCCTTCGCTCGTCCGGGAGCGTCCGTCACGCCGCTACCGGAACCTCCGGCGTCACACCGCTCGCGGCGGGTGCGAGCGCCAGTTCCAGGACCTGGCGGACGTCGGTCACGGCGTGGACGTCGAGCTTGTCCAGCACCTCGGCCGGGACGTCGTCCAGGTCGGGCTCGTTGCGCTTGGGGATGATCACGGTGGTCACCCCGGCGCGGTGGGCGGCGAGCAGCTTCTGCTTCACGCCGCCGATGGGCAGCACCCGGCCGGTCAGCGAGACCTCGCCGGTCATGGCCACGTCCGTGCGGACCAGCCGGCCGGACAGGAGCGACGCGAGGGCCGTCGTCATCGTGACGCCGGCGCTCGGGCCGTCCTTGGGGACCGCGCCCGCCGGGAAGTGGATGTGCACGCCCCGGTCCCGCAGGTCGCCCACGGGCAGTTCCAGTTCGGCGCCGTGGCTGCGCAGGAAGCTCAGCGCGATCTGCGCCGACTCCTTCATCACGTCGCCCAGCTGGCCGGTCAGGGTCAGCCCGGCCGCGCCCGTCTCCGGGTCGGCCAGGGAGGCCTCGACGAAGAGGACGTCACCGCCCGCGCCGGTCACCGCGAGGCCCGTCGCCACTCCGGGGACCGCCGTACGGCGCTCGGCCGGGTCCTGGGCGGACTCGGGCACATGGTGCGGGCGCCCGATCAGTCCGCGCAGATCCTCGTCCCGCACGGTGAACGGCAGCTCGCGCTCGCCGAGCTCGTGCTGGGCCGCGAGCTTGCGGAGCAGTCGCGCGATGGACCGCTCCAGGGTGCGCACGCCCGCCTCGCGGGTGTACTCGCCGGCGAGCCTGCGCAGCGCGCCCTCGTCGATCGTGACCTCGTCCGTGTTCAGGCCGGCCCGCTCCATCTGGCGCGGGAGCAGGTGGTCCCGGGCGATCACGATCTTCTCGTCCTCGGTGTAGCCGTCCAGGCGGACGATCTCCATACGGTCGGCGAGCGCCTCCGGGATGGCTTCCAGGACGTTGGCGGTGGCCAGGAAGACCACGTCCGACAGGTCGAGTTCGACCTCCAGGTAGTGGTCGCGGAAGGTGTGGTTCTGCGCCGGGTCCAGGACCTCCAGCAGGGCCGCGGCCGGGTCGCCGCGGAAGTCGGAGCCCACCTTGTCGATCTCGTCGAGGAGCACGACCGGGTTCATCGACCCGGCCTCCTTGATCGCGCGCACGATCCGGCCGGGCAGGGCACCGACGTACGTACGGCGGTGGCCGCGGACCTCGGCCTCGTCGCGGACGCCGCCGAGGGCGACCCGGACGAACTTGCGGCCCATGGCGTGCGCGACGGACTCACCGAGGCTGGTCTTGCCGACACCGGGGGGCCCGACGAGCGCGAGCACCGCGCCGCCGCGCCGGCCGCCGATGACGCCGAGGCCCCGGTCGCCGCGCCGCTTGCGCACCGCCAGGTACTCGGTGATGCGCTCCTTCACGTCCTCCAGGCCGGCGTGCTCGGCGTCGAGGATCGCCTTCGCGCCCTGGATGTCGTACGCGTCCTCGGTCCGCTCGCTCCACGGCATCTCCAGGACGGTGTCCAGCCAGGTGCGGATCCAGGAGCCCTCGGGCGACTGGTCGGAGGACCGCTCCAGCTTGTCGACCTCCTTGAGGGCGGCCTCGCGGACCTTCTCGGGCAGGTCGGCGGCCTCCACGCGGGCGCGGTAGTCGTCGGACTCCTCGCCCTCCTGTTCGCCGTTCAGTTCGCGCAGTTCCTTGCGGACGGCCTCCAGCTGACGGCGCAGCAGGAACTCGCGCTGCTGCTTGTCGACGCCTTCCTGGACGTCCTTGGCGATGGTCTCGGCCACGTCCTGCTCGGCGAGGTGGTCGCGGAGCTGCTGGGCGGCGAGCCTGAGGCGGGCCACCGGGTCGGCGGTCTCCAGCAGCTCGACCTTCTGCTCGGTGGTGAGGAACGGCGAGTAGCCGGAGTTGTCGGCGAGCGCGGAGACGCCGTCGATGGCCTGGACGCGGTCCACGACCTGCCAGGCGCCGCGCTTCTTCAGCCAGTTGGTGGCCAGCGCCTTGTACTCCTTGACGAGTTCGGCGACCTGGCCCGGCAGCGGGTCCGGCACGCTCTCGTCGATACGGGCGCCCTCGACCCAGAGCGCCGCGCCGGGGCCGGTGGTGCCGGCGCCGATGCGCACCCGGCTCCGGCCGCGGATCAGAGCCCCGGGGTCGCCGTCGGCCAGCCGGCCGACCTGCTCGACCGTGCCCAGCACGCCGGTCTTCGCGTACGTCCCGTCGATGCGCGGCACCAGCAGCACCCTGGGCTTCCCGGGCTCCGACCGGGCGGCGGCCTGGGCGGCCTCCACCGCGGCCCGTACCTCGGTGTCGCTCAGGTCCAGCGGAACCACCATCCCGGGCAGCACGACCTCGTCGTCGAGCGGCAGCACTGGCAGAACGAGCGTGAACGCCGTGGACTCAGCAGCCATGATGTCCCCTTAGGCAGTCAACTTGAGCTATGCCGACTCAACCGTTGGGCGTGGGCTGGTGTTCCCACAGCGGTGTTCGCTGTGGGCGATCACTGGGTGACGCAGGTGTTCTCGCAGGTCAGGTGCTGTCCAGGCGGCTGGGCCGACGGCGTCCGGCGGCGTACGAGAGGCCATGAGGCGACGCCGAGCGCGAGGGCGATCAGGTGGCCCCAGTTGGTCATCGGGTCCGTGAAGGCGACGAGGTCGTCGAGGAGCATGCCGCCCACCACGACGAGCAGGAGCCCGCGCAGCCACGGGGTGAGCAGTCCGGCCAGGGCGCCGATGCTGGTGGCCACGCCGAAGCTGATGCCGTAGTCGAGGCGGTGCAGCGAACTGTCCGGCAGGTGCCCGGACAGGACGGCCAGGCCCACCGGGACCTCCGTGGCGAGCGTGGCCAGGACGTGCCCGGCGAGGAACACGCAGGCCGCACGCGTGCCCCCGATCCGGCGCTCCAGTGCGGTGAGCACGAGCAGGAACGCCAGCGCGTACGGCGAGACGATCCCGCCCGCGATCCACAGCGCACTCGCCGGCAGCACCAGCAGGGGCGTGCGCACGAGGTGTGCCACGTCCGTGCTGGAGGCCTGGTGGACGGCGTGCACCAGCGCGGGGTCGGCCAGGGCCGCGAAGGCCGAGGTGGCGGCCAGAAGACAGGCGTAGGCGAAGGTGAACGGGGTGCCCGCCGGGGTGGGCAGCAGCAGCCACCACCGCGCGACCGCTGCGGCCGGACGCGTCGCGGCCGGCACCGGGGCGGGAGCCGTGGCACCGCGCTGACGCGGTATGCCGTCCAGCAACCGGACGACCGCGGGCGGGCCGACGGCGACGGCGCCGTCGGGAAGGGGCGTGCCCGGCGGGGGCGGGGACGCGGCCGTCGCAGGGCCCTTCGCGGTCCGTTCCACGGTGAGGCGCTCCTTCCGTCGCGCCCCACCCTTCGTGCTCCCCGGGCCGCTGTCTATGACCGACGCCACGCGAGAGCGGATTCACAGCAACCTCTCACGCTCCCGCCGCGTCCGCGTCCGCCGGCCGGGGCCGTCATCGGCAATTCCCGTGAACCTCGGGCCCCGTTCAAGCAGGATGGGCGTATGACAGCCGCGTACGACTCCCCCGTGGTCCTGGACCGGCGCGACGGCCCGTACGGCGAGGTGGTGCTCCGCAGACAGGGCGCGCTGCTCCAGATCATCGCCAACGGCTGTTTCCTGATGGACACCTCCGACGGCCGCTCGGAGCGACTGCTGGTCGACGCCGCGTACGGCGCGCTGGACGGGCGGCCGGCGCCGGAAGTGCTGATCGGCGGTCTGGGCGTGGGGTTCTCGCTCGCACACGCGGCCGCCGACGCGCGCTGGGGGCGGATCACCGTCGTGGAGCGGGAACCGGCCGTCATCGGCTGGCACCGCGACGGCCCGCTCGGCGAACTGTCCGCCGCCGCGCTCGCCGATCCGCGCACCGAGATCGTGGAAGCGGACCTCGTGAACTACGTCAATGAGACATCGGACACGTTCGACGCACTCTGTCTCGATATCGACAACGGGCCGGACTGGACGGTGACCGAGGACAACGACGGCCTGTACGCGTCGGCCGGACTCGCCGCCTGCGCAAGGGTGTTGAGACCCGGCGGCGTCCTCGCGGTGTGGTCGGCGAAACCCTCTCCGGAATTTGAAGGATCCTTGCGGAATGCCGGGTTCCAGCAGGTGCGTACCGAAGAGGTGCCCGTTGCCCGGGGCGTTCCGGACGCCGTTCACCTCGGCGTCCGCCCTGGATAGCGACAGCGCGGTGAGTCCCCGTAGGGTGCTGCCCTGACGCGCGGATCATTCAAGCGTCAATCGCAGACATGGGATCACCCCACGGATTCCGGAAAGCAACAACAGGGGCGGGCGATGGAGCAGACACACACCTCCCAGAGCGGCGCGGCGACGACCACCCCGGGTGCGCAGCGCCGGGTGCTGGTCGTCGAGGACGACACGACGATCGTCGACGCCATCGCGGCCCGGCTCCGCGCCGAGGGATTTCTCGTACAGACGGCGTCCGACGGTCCGGCCGCCGTCGACACGGCCGAGGCCTGGCAGCCCGACCTGCTGATCCTCGACATCATGCTGCCCGGCTTCGACGGCCTGGAGGTCTGCCGCCGCGTGCAGGCCCAGCGCCCGGTGCCGGTGCTGATGCTCACCGCGCGCGACGACGAGACCGACATGCTGGTCGGGCTCGGGGTCGGCGCCGACGACTACATGACCAAGCCGTTCTCGATGCGGGAGCTGGCGGCACGCGTGCACGTGCTGCTGCGCCGCGTGGAGCGGGCCGCGGTCGCCGCCTCGACGCCGCGCAGCGGGATCCTGCGGCTCGGCGAGCTGGAGATCGACCACGCGCAGCGCCGGGTGCGGGTGAAGGCCGAGGACGTGCATCTGACGCCCACCGAGTTCGACCTGCTGGTGTGCCTGGCCAACACCCCGCGCGCGGTGCTCTCCCGGGAGCAGCTGCTGGCCGAGGTCTGGGACTGGGCGGACGCCTCCGGCACCCGCACGGTCGACAGCCACATCAAGGCGCTGCGGCGGAAGATCGGCGCCGAGCGGATCCGCACAGTGCACGGCGTCGGTTACGCGCTGGAGACGCCGACTCCATGAGCGGTGACGGGCGCCAGGCCGCACGGAGGAGCCCCGGGGAGGAACCCTGGGGCGGCGTACGCCCGTTCTCGATCAAGACCAAGCTGGGCGCGCTGGTCGTCATCTCGGTCCTGATCACCACCGGTCTGTCGATGATCGCGGTGCACACCAAGACGGAGCTCCGCTTCATCACGGTCTTCTCGATGATCGCCACACTGCTGATAACGCAGTTCGTGGCCCATTCGCTCACCATGCCGCTGGACGAGATGAACACGGTCGCCCGTTCCATCTCCGAGGGCGACTACACGCGCCGCGTGAAGGACAACCGCCGGGACGAACTCGGCGACCTGGCCGGGACGATCAACGTCATGGCCGACGAGCTGGAGGCCCAGGACCGGCAGCGCAAGGAGCTCGTGGCGAACGTCTCGCACGAGCTGCGCACTCCGATCGCCGGCCTGCGCGCGGTGCTGGAGAACATCGTCGACGGGGTCACCCGGGCGGACCCGGAGACCATGCGCACGGCACTGAAGCAGACCGAGCGGCTGGGCCGGCTGGTGGAGACCCTGCTGGACCTCTCCCGCCTCGACAACGGCGTCGTCCCGCTGAAGCTGCGCCGCTTCGAGGTGTGGCCGTACCTGTCGGGCGTGCTGAAGGAGGCCAACATGGTCGCCTCGGCGCGGGCGGGCATCGCGTCCGGCTCGGGCAGCCACACCCGCACGGACGTCCATCTGCACCTCGACGTCTCCCCGCCGGAGCTGACCGCGCACGCGGATCCCGAGCGGATCCACCAGGTCGTCGCGAACCTGATCGACAACGCGGTCAAGCACAGCCCCCCGCACGGCCGCGTGACGGTGCGGGCGCGGCGCGGGCCGCGGCCGGAGTCGCTGGAGCTGGAGGTCCTGGACGAGGGCCCCGGCATCCCCAGGTCGGAGTGGCACCGGGTGTTCGAGCGGTTCAACCGCGGCGCGGTGACCCGGCCGCACGGCCCGGGCAGCGACGGCGGCACGGGGCTCGGTCTCGCGATCGCCCGCTGGGCGGTGGATCTGCACGGCGGCCGGATCGGTGTGGCCGAATCCGAGCGCGGCTGCCGGATCATCGTCACCCTCCCGGGACTGTCCTCCGCTTCAGGTTGACGTAAAGTTCGAACCGGAAGCACAAGATCCACGACGGTCGCCGCTGTTTCTCGCAGCTCGACACGTGTGATCAGGGGCAGGCCCGCGCCATCCGCCGTACCCAGGCGCCCCGGGCCTCGACCGGCGCACCCTCTCGCATCCGGAACCACGCTTGTTTCCCGCCATTTCAAGCCCTGAAACAAGATTTCTGATGTGACTTACGCGACGATGAACGGGCCCGACCTGACCTTCGCGGTCTTGGAGGCGTAGCCTTTATTCCCGCTGTCCATCACCTTGTGAAGCGGAAGAGGGCGGTTGCCGCCGTGTCGCCACAGTCCCCCAGTAACTCGAGCATCTCGACCGACGACCAAGCCGGGAAGAACCCCGCTGCCGCGTTCGGTCCGAACGAGTGGCTCGTCGACGAGATCTATCAGCAGTACCTCCAGGACCCGAACTCGGTAGACCGAGCCTGGTGGGACTTCTTCGCCGATTACAAGCCGGGTGCTCCTGCCACCCCGGCTCCGGCGGGTACTGCGGCCGCGGGGGCCGCAGCCACCACCGCAACGGCGCCGCAGGCCCAGCCCGCGGCTCCGGTCTCCCGGCCCGCGGCTCCGGCCCCCCAGGCCGCCGCCCCGGCCCCCGCGGCTCCACAGCCCCCGGCCGCTCCGGCCCCGGCTCCGGCTCCCGCCGCGAAGGCCGCTCCCGCCCCCGCCAAGCCGGCGCAGCCCGCACAGGCGCCCGCTCGGCCCGCGGCGCAGGCGGCCCCCGCCAAGGAGGCGCCCGAGGGTCCCGAGTTCGTGACGCTGCGTGGTCCGTCCGCGGCCGTCGCGAAGAACATGAACGCCTCACTGGAGCTGCCGACCGCCACCTCGGTCCGCGCGGTCCCGGTGAAGCTGCTGTTCGACAACCGGATCGTCATCAACAACCACCTGAAGCGCGCCCGGGGCGGGAAGATCTCCTTCACGCACCTGATCGGCTTCGCGATGGTGCAGGCCATCAAGGCCATGCCGTCGATGAACTACGCGTTCGGCGAGAAGGACGGCAAGCCGACCCTCGTCAAGCCGCCGCACGTCAACCTCGGCCTGGCCATCGACCTGGTCAAGCCGAACGGTGACCGCCAGCTCGTCGTGGCCGCCATCAAGAAGGCCGAGACGCTGAACTTCTTCGAGTTCTGGCAGGCCTACGAGGACATCGTCCGTCGCGCCCGCGACAACAAGCTGACGATGGACGACTTCACCGGCGTGACGGTCTCCCTGACCAACCCCGGCGGCCTCGGCACCGTCCACTCCGTGCCGCGTCTGATGCCCGGCCAGTCCGTGATCATGGGCGTCGGCTCCATGGACTACCCGGCGGAGTTCCAGGGCACCAGCCAGGACACCCTGAACAAGCTCGGCATCTCGAAGGTCATGACGCTCACGTCGACCTACGACCACCGGGTCATCCAGGGCGCCGCCTCCGGCGAGTTCCTGCGCCAGGTGGCGAACCTGCTGCTGGGCGAGAGCGGCTTCTACGACGACGTCTTCGAGTCGCTGCGCATCCCCTACGAGCCGGTCCGCTGGCTCAAGGACATCGACGCCTCGCACGACGACGACGTCACCAAGGCCGCCCGTGTCTTCGAGCTGATCCATTCCTACCGGGTCCGCGGCCACGTCATGGCCGACACCGACCCGCTGGAGTACAAGCAGCGCAAGCACCCCGACCTGGACATCACCGAGCACGGGCTCACCCTGTGGGACCTGGAGCGCGACTTCGCGGTCGGCGGTTTCGCCGGCAAGTCGCTGATGAAGCTGCGGGACATCCTCGGCGTGCTGCGCGACTCGTACTGCCGCACCACCGGCATCGAGTTCATGCACATCCAGGACCCCAAGCAGCGCAAGTGGATCCAGGACCGCGTGGAGCGCCCGCACTCCAAGATGGAGCGCGAGGAGCAGCTGCGCATCCTGCGCCGCCTGAACGCCGCGGAAGCCTTCGAGACCTTCCTGCAGACGAAGTACGTCGGCCAGAAGCGCTTCTCACTGGAGGGCGGCGAGTCCGTCATCCCGCTGCTCGACGCGGTGATCGACTCCGCCGCCGAGTCCCGCCTGGACGAGGTCGTCATCGGCATGGCCCACCGCGGCCGCCTGAACGTCCTCGCCAACATCGTCGGCAAGTCGTACGCGCAGATCTTCCGCGAGTTCGAGGGCAACCTCGACCCGAAGTCGATGCACGGCTCCGGCGACGTGAAGTACCACCTGGGCGCCGAGGGCACCTTCACCGGCCTGGACGGCGAGCAGATCAAGGTCTCGCTGGCCGCCAACCCGTCCCACCTGGAGACGGTCGACCCGGTCATCGAGGGCATCGCCCGCGCCAAGCAGGACATCATCAACAAGGGCGGCACGGACTTCACGGTCCTGCCGGTCGCGCTGCACGGCGACGCGGCCTTCGCGGGCCAGGGCGTGGTGGCCGAGACGCTGAACATGTCGCAGCTGCGCGGCTACCGCACCGGCGGCACGGTCCACATCGTCATCAACAACCAGGTCGGCTTCACCGCGGCGCCGGAGTCCTCGCGCTCGTCGATGTACGCCACCGACGTGGCCCGCATGATCGAGGCCCCGATCTTCCACGTGAACGGCGACGACCCGGAGGCCGTGGTGCGCGTCGCGCGTCTGGCCTTCGAGTTCCGTCAGGCGTTCAACAAGGACGTGGTGATCGACCTCATCTGCTACCGCCGCCGCGGTCACAACGAGTCGGACAACCCGGCCTTCACCCAGCCGCTGATGTACGACCTGATCGACAAGAAGCGCTCGGTGCGCAAGCTCTACACCGAGTCCCTGATCGGTCGCGGCGACATCACCCTGGAAGAGGCCGAGCAGGCCCTGCAGGACTACCAGGGCCAGCTGGAGAAGGTCTTCACGGAGGTCCGCGAGGCCACGTCCCAGCCGGCCTCCGGCCCGGTGTCGGACCCGCAGGCGGACTTCCCGGTCGCCGTGAACACCGCGATCTCCACGGAGGTCGTCAAGCGGATCGCCGAGTCGCAGGTCAACATCCCCGACACCTTCCACGTCCACCCGCGTCTGCTGCCGCAGCTGCAGCGGCGGGCGGCGATGGTCGAGGACGGCACGATCGACTGGGGCATGGGCGAGACCCTCGCGGTCGGCTCCCTCCTGCTGGAGGGCACCCCGGTCCGCCTGTCCGGCCAGGACTCCCAGCGGGGCACCTTCGGCCAGCGCCACGCGGTCCTCATCGACCGCGAGTCGGGCGAGGAGTTCACGCCGCTGATGTACCTCGCCGAGGAGCAGGCGCGCTACAACGTCTACAACTCGCTGCTCTCCGAGTACGCCGTCATGGGCTTCGAGTACGGCTACTCGCTGGCCCGCCCCGACGCGCTCGTCATGTGGGAGGCGCAGTTCGGCGACTTCGTCAACGGCGCCCAGACCGTGGTCGACGAGTACATCTCGGCCGCGGAGCAGAAGTGGGGCCAGACGTCCGGCGTCACCCTCCTCCTGCCGCACGGCTACGAGGGACAGGGCCCGGACCACTCCTCGGCCCGTGTCGAGCGCTTCCTCCAGCTCTGCGCCCAGAACAACATGACGGTCGCCATGCCGACCCTCCCGTCGAACTACTTCCACCTCCTGCGGTGGCAGGTGCACAACCCGCACCACAAGCCGCTGGTGGTCTTCACCCCGAAGTCGATGCTGCGCCTGAAGGCCGCCGCGTCGAAGACGGAGGAGTTCACGTCGGGTCAGTTCCGCCCCGTCATCGGCGACGCCACCGCGGATCCGGCGGCGGTCCGCAAGGTCGTCTTCGTGGCCGGCAAGCTGTACTACGACCTGGAGGCCGAGCGGGTCAAGCGCGGCGTCACGGACACGGCGATCATCCGCATCGAGCGGCTGTACCCGCTGCCGGGTGCCGAGATCCAGGCGGAGGTCAACAAGTACCCGAACGCCGAGAAGTACCTGTGGGCGCAGGAGGAGCCGGCGAACCAGGGTGCCTGGCCGTTCATCGCGCTCAACCTGATCGACCACCTGGACCTGGCGGTCGGCGCGGACATCCCGGCCGGCGAGCGGCTGCGGCGCATCTCGCGTCCGCACGGCTCGTCGCCGGCGGTGGGCTCGGCCAAGCGCCACCAGGCCGAGCAGGAGCAGCTGGTGCGTGAGGTGTTCGAGGCGTAGGCCTCCGGCGCCCGCCGACACCGAAGGGCCCGGTACCGAGTTCCGACTCGGTACCGGGCCCTTCGTGTGTCCGCCGGCTCTTCGCGCTGCGGCCGCTCTCGGCTGCCCGTCGGCTACTCGTCGTCCTCGTCGTCGAGGCGGGCGAGCCAGGTGGCGAGCCGCTCCACGGGCACCTCGAAGTCGGGGTTCAGGTCCACGAAGGTGCGCAGTTGCTCGGCGAGCCACTCGAAGGTGACCTCTTCCTCGCCGCGCCGCTTCTCCAGCTCCTCGATACCGCGGTCGGTGAAGTACATGGGGTGTGTCTCCTGCGTGTGCATCCAGGCCGTTGATGGCTTCGAGGACAGCCTATGCCGCGCTCGCTCACCCGGATGAGTGCCTTGACTTCCCAGGGGCACGATATATCGTGTTTCCCAGAGACGCGATATGGCGCGTCACGTCCGCGCCCGGCCTAGGAGGTCCCATGTCCGAGTGGTCCGTCACCGAGCCCCAGAAGCTGACCTTCGACGCCCCGGTGCACGACCTGCGGGTCCGCCTCGTCAACGGAACGGTGAACGTGGTGGGCACGGACGAAGGTTCCGCCCGCCTGGAGGTCTCGGAGATCGAGGGCCCACCCCTGGTGGTCACACAGGAGCGCGGCACCCTCACGGTGGCCTACGACGACCTGCCCTGGAAGGGCTTCCTGAAGTGGCTCGACCGCAAGGGCTGGCGCCGCAGCGCCGTGGTCTCGCTGGCCGTCCCGGCCGGCACACGCGTGGAAGTGGGCGTGGTCGGCGCCGCGGCGGTCGTCTCCGGCATCAGCGGACCGGCGGTGATCAAGGGCGTGACCGGGGACACCACCCTGGTCGGCGTCTCGGGTCCGGTCCGCGCGGACACCGTCTCCGGGAACCTGGAGGCCCAGGCCGTCACCGGAGACCTCCGCTTCAACTCGGTCTCCGGGGACCTCACGGTGGTCGAGGGTTCGGGACGGTCCGTCCGCGCCGACTCGGTCAGCGGCTCCATGATCGTCGATCTCGATCCGGACGGGCCCACGGAGGTCGGGCTCACCAGCGTCTCCGGCGAGATCGCCATCCGCCTGCCGCACCCGGCGGACGCCGAGGTCGAGGCGAACACCGCGAGCGGCAGGATCTCCAACGCCTTCGAAGGACTGCGGGTGTACGGCCAGTGGGGCGCCCACAAGATCGCCGGCCGGCTGGGCGCGGGTACCGGCAAACTCCGCGCCAGCACGGTCTCCGGCTCGATCGCCCTGCTGAGCCGGCCGCCCCGCGAGGACGAGCCCGGCGCCGCCTGGGAGACCGAGCCCCCACGGACCCCCGGCACCGGCCCGATACCGGACCCGGTCGGCGACGCACCGGCCGCCGCGGGGGACAATTCCGTCTCCGGCCAGGGTGCCGACGCCACCGACGTCCCGGCCGACGGCACGACCGACAAGAAGGTGCTCTGACATGCCCCCCGTCTTCGCCCACGGCCGCCTCCGCCTGTACCTGCTCAAGCTGCTCGACGAGGCCCCGCGCCACGGCTACGAGGTGATCAGGCTCCTGGAGGAGCGCTTCCAGGGGCTGTACGCCCCCTCCGCGGGCACGGTCTACCCCCGTCTCGCCAAGCTGGAGGCCGAAGGGCTGGTCCGGCACACCACCGAGGGCGGCCGCAAGGTGTACTCCATCACCGACGCGGGCCGCGCCGAACTGGCCGACCGCAGCGGCGAGCTGGCCGACCTTGAGCTGGAGATCCGCGAGTCGGTCGCGGAACTGGCCGCCGAGATCAAGGCCGACGTGCGCGGCGCGGCCGGTGACCTGCGCCGGGAGATGCGCGCGGCCGCCTCCGAGGCCCGCCGGCACTCCCGGGCGGCCGGCGGCGGTCAGGGACCCTTCGGGGAGTACGGCGACCTCGGTGACAAGGAGGCCTGGCGCACGGCCAAGGAGGAGATGCGCCGGGTGAAGCAGGAGTGGAAGGAGCAGGCCCGCCGCGCCAAGGACGAGAGCCGCCGGGCCCGCGAGGAGGCCAAGCAGGCCCGCCATCAGGCCCAGGAGGCTCAGGCACGGGCCCGGGCGCAGGCGCAGGAGGAGGTGCAGCGCATCGCCCGGCAGGTCCAGGACCGCGTCCAGGACCACTTCGCCCGCGGTGACTGGCCGACCGGCGTCCGCGAGGGGCTGACCGAACTGGCCAAGGAGTTCGGTGAGTTCGGCAAGGACTTCGGAAAGGAGTTCGCCAAGGACAGGGCCTCGTCCTTCGGCCGCACCCCGGGCAAGGCGGGCCCCGCCGCTGCCCCGGAACCGCAGTACACGGTCACGCGGGAGGACTTCCCGGCCGAGTACGAACCCTCCTGGGCACACGAGGAATCCACCGGCGACCCGGTGCGGGACCTGGACCGTCTGCTGGACCGCTTCCGTGACGACATCCGCGACACGGCACGGGATCACGGAGTCACCGCGGACCAGCTCGACGACACCCGCCACCACCTGTCACGGGCGGCGGCCCACATCACGGCACTGCTGCGGCCGCGCACCCCCTGAGCCGGCCGGGCCCACCGAGCGCATGGACCGCCCTCCGGCCGACCGGGTCTGCCGGAGGGCGGCAGGGGTGTCGTGTCAGCCGTACAGCACCCGGGTCACCGACGCGTGCGTGACCCCCGCGTCGGCCAGCACCTCGGCGGGCGCCCCGGGAAGGACGGTGAGCGCCAGCAGCAGGTGCTCGTCGCCGATGTGCCGGTCGCCGCGCCCGACGGCCATGCGCAGGGACTGCTCCAGCACCTTCTTGGCCGTGCGGCCGAAGCCGGGCCGGCGCCCGCCCCACCGGCTCGCCCCGTCCGTCCGGCTCGCGCCCTTCCCCGCGCCGGACATCGCCAGCGCCCCGACTCCGTGCGCTTCTTCCACGCGGGCCACGATCTCCGAGACGTCGATGCCCAGCCCGGCCAGCGCGTCCGTATCGGCGCGGGTCAGCCCCGCACGGCGCCGCGCCTCCTCCACGGCCCGCCGCACCGGCTCCCGCTCGGCGAGCCCGAGGGCGGACAGGGCGAACGACGCGCGGCTGCCCTGGCGGTCGAGGACGGCGAGCAGCAGATGCTCGGCGTCGACGGACCGCGCCCCCTCTCCCTGCGCATGGCCGAAGGCTCCCTCGACCACGGCCCGGGCGTCCTTCGTGAACCGCTCGAACATCATCGCCTCCCGTACTTCTTGTGCACGGCCTGCCTGCTGACTCCGAGCTCCGCGGCGATCTCCTGCCACGACCAGCCCTGATTGCGCGCGTTGCGCACCTGCACCGCCTCCAGCTGCTCCAGCAGCCTGCGCAGCGCGGCCACGGCCCGCAGTCCCACCCGCGGATCACGGTCACCGGCGCGCTCGGCGAGATCGGTTGCCTCCGTCATGATGTCAACTTACGTTGACAGTCGGCATGCGTCAACCCACGTTGACAGGTCGGTCGCGAAAGAGGCGGACCCGGTATCCCGGACCCGCCTCTCGTCGCACTTTCGTCTCAGGTGGCCTCAGGCGTTGGTGAGCACGATCTTCCCGAACTGCTCGCCGGACGCCAGCCGTTCGAAGCCCTCGCGGGCGCGGTCCAGCGGCAGTTCCTCGTCGATGACGGGCCGTACGCCGGTCGCGGCGCAGAAGGAGAGCAGGTCCTCCAGCTCGTCCTTGGTGCCCATGGTGGACCCGACCACCTTCAGTTCGAGGAAGAAGATGCGGGTCAGTTCGGCGTGCGAGGGCCGGTCACCGCTGGTGGCCCCGGAGATGACGAGCGTGCCGCCGGGTCGCAGGGACTTCACCGAGTGGGACCAGGTGGCGGCGCCGACGGTCTCGATGACGGCGTCCACGCGCTGCGGCAGCCGGGCACCCGACTCCACCGCCTCGACCGCGCCCAGTTCCAGAGCCCTCTTGCGCTTCGCCTCGTCCCGGCTGGTGGCGAAGACCCTGAGGCCGGCCGCCTTGCCGAGCACGATCGCGGCCGTGGCGACACCGCCGCCCGCGCCCTGCACGAGGACCGAGTCCCCGGGCCGTACGCCGGCGTTGGTGAACAGCATCCGGTACGCCGTCAGCCAGGCCGTCGGCAGACAGGCGGCCTCCGCGAAGGACAGCTCCTTGGGCTTGGGCAGGACGTTCCAGGACGGCACGGCGACCTGCTCGGCGAAGGTGCCCTGGTAACGCTCGGTGAGGATGGAGCGCGGCTCGTTCGGGCCGACGCCATGGCCGGTCTGGCCGATGACGGAGTGCAGGACGACCTCGTTGCCGTCCTCGTCGACGCCGGCGGCGTCGCAGCCGAGGATCATCGGCAGCCGTTCCTCCGGCAGGCCGACGCCCCGCAGGGACCAGAGATCGTGATGATTGAGGGAAGCGGCCCGTACGTTGATGGTGCTCCAGCCGGGACGGGCCTCGGGAGCCGGACGCTCCCCCAACTCAAGGCCGGTGAGCGGCTGGTCGCGGTCGATTCGGGCGGCGTAGACAGCGAACATGGCTCGACGATAGGTGCGCGGTGCAGCCGACGGAACCAGGTGGCCCTGTGACACATGCCCTCTTGCACGACGACACCCACACAGCGCAGCCCCCCCTTCACCCCTGCCCGAGCCCCCCCGCCCGAACAACCGTCGACCGCCCCACCGACCGACTGCCGAGCCGGCACGGAACGGGGCCAGTGTGCGCCGGGCCGGCCGCGGCCACCCCACCGACCGACGGAAGGCGGGCGGCGACGGGGCTGCCGACGGACAACGGTCCGGCAGCGGACGGGACTCGCGACCCGGCGGGCCAGTTGCCGGGGGCCGTCGCCGGGCCGCCCGCCGGCAGGGGACGGGCCCTTCGCCGGCGGCGGGGTTTTCGAGTGGCGGTAGAAGAAATGGCCCCGCCCGGTCGGGCGGGGCCATCAAGGGTGGGGTCAGCTGCGGGCGACGCCCTCGGCTCGGGCGGCTGCGGCCACGGCCGCGGTCACCGCCGGGGCGACCCGCTCGTCGAACGGCGACGGGATGACGTAGTCGGCGGCGAGGTCGTCACCGACCACCGCGGCCAGCGCCTCCGCCGCCGCGATCTTCATCCCCTCCGTGATCCGCGAGGCCCGCACCTGCAGCGCGCCCGCGAAGATCCCGGGGAAGGCCAGCACGTTGTTGATCTGGTTCGGGAAGTCGGAGCGCCCGGTGGCGACGACCGCCGCGTACTTGTGCGCCACCTCCGGGTGGACCTCCGGGTTCGGGTTGGCCATCGCGAAGACGAAGGCACCCTCGGCCATCGAGGCCACGGCCTCCTCGGCGACCGTACCGCCGGAGACGCCGATGAAGACGTCCGCGCCCGCGAGCGCGTCCTCCAGCGAGCCGGTGATGCCCGCCTTGTTGGTGAAGCCCGCGAGCTCCCGCTTGACCGGGGTCAGGTCCTCCCGGCCGGCCGACACGACGCCCTTGCGGTCCGCCACGGCCACGTCCCCGATGCCGGCCTCGACCAGCATCTTGGCGATGGCGACACCGGCCGCGCCGGCACCCGAGATGACGGCGCGCAGCTGCCCGATCTCACGCCTGCTGAGCCGCGCCGCGTTCCGCAGCGCCGCGAGCGTCACGACGGCCGTGCCGTGCTGGTCGTCGTGGAAGACCGGGATGTCCAGGCGCTCCTGGAGCCGGCGCTCGATCTCGAAGCACCGCGGCGCCGAGATGTCCTCCAGGTTCACTCCGCCGAACGAGGGAGCGAGCCGGACGACGGTCTCGACGATGTCGTCCACGTCGGTGCAGGCGAGCGCGATCGGCACCGCGTCGACGCCGCCGAACTGCTTGAACAGGATCGCCTTGCCCTCCATCACGGGGAGGGAGGCCTCGGGACCGATGTCCCCGAGTCCGAGCACGGCCGTACCGTCGGTCACCACGGCCACCACGGAGGACTTCCATGTGTAGTCGTTGACCAGTTCCGGCTGCTCGGCGATCGCGGTGCACACCCGCGCTACGCCGGGCGTGTACGCGAGGGAAAGGTCGTCCTTGTCGCGGACCGGCACGGTGGCCTGCACAGCCATTTTGCCGCCGCGGTGCAGCGCGAACACCGGATCGAAGGAATCGAGGGGCTCCGCCCCGCCGTCCTGGTCGGTGCCGCCGTCGCTGCGAGGATTGACGATCTCCGCTGCCACTTTGTTTTACCCCTTAGGTATGCATGGTTTGAGGGTCGACCACTCCTGGTGAGGGGTGGGCGGGCACCGCGCACGGCTCGATTGCGGATACGTACGAGCACATACGCGACGGGCGCGCCGCACACGCGCCCTGAGCCCCGGATGAGGGGTGTAAAGAACCTTCTTACCGGACGGACGGTACCCGCGACGAGTCCATTAGGTTCAAGGTCACATCCCGGAACCGGGAAACCACACGGAGATGACGCCCGGCCGACGGATGGGCGGGAGCACCACCGGGGCCGCCACCGGACCGCCCCGAGGGCGTCGGCGCTGGGCGGCACAAGGCCCGAACGGGGTGAAAGGGGCAGCCGCCCGGTTGATCACATCGTGAGATGCGCTGAAGATTTTCCGGCCGGAGCGCTTGATTCCCGCAGATGATTCGGCGGCCATGGACCAAGGATGTACCGACCTGATGCGGTTCGGGGGTCACCCGTTATCTGATTTTGACATTGCGACGACCCTGAATGGCGTAGTCCGAATGGCAAGATGCCGTAAACCCACGAGGTCGCGACACCCGAAGGTGTGTGTTTCCGTCGACCCATCGGCAACTCTTCCCATCCGCCGGAGGAACCACGATGACCGCAAGCTCCACCCGTCGTACCACCGCCGCGCACTCCCGTCTTGCGGCGGTCGGTGCGATCGCGGTCGCAGGCGCCCTGCTGCTCACCGGCTGCGGTGACCAGACCAAGGGCAACGACAACGGCTCCGGCAGCGCGTCCGCCGGCTCCGCTCCGCTGGCCGACAAGCTCCCCAAGGACATCCGCGACAAGGGCGAGATCAAGGTCGGTTCCGACATCGCCTACGCCCCGGTGGAGTTCAAGGACTCGTCCGGCAAGGTCGTCGGTCTCGACCCCGACCTCGCGGCGGCCATGGGCAAGCAGCTCGGCGTGAAGCTCACGTTCGAGAACGGCACCTTCGACGCCCTGCTCACGGGTCTGCGCTCCGGCCGCAACGACATCGCGATGTCGGCGATGACGGACAACAAGAACCGTCAGGAGGGCGTCGACCCCGACACCGGCAAGAAGGTCGGCGAGGGCGTCGACTTCGTCGACTACCTGACCGCCGGTGTGTCGATCTACACCCGCAAGGGCGACACCAAGGGCATCACGTCCTGGTCGGACCTGTGCGGCAAGAAGCTCGCCGTCGAGCGCGGCACCGTCTCGGAGGACCTGGCCAAGCAGGAGGCCAAGAAGTGTCCGAGCGGCAAGAAGCTCACCATCGAGGCCTTCGACGACGACCAGCAGTCCCAGACCCGTCTGCGCTCGGGCGGTGTGGACGCGGCCTCCTCCGACTTCCCGGTCGCCGCGTACGCGGTGAAGACCTCGGGCGGCGGCAAGGACTTCGAGATCGTCGGTGACCAGGTCGAGGCCGCCCCGTACGGCATCGCCGTGGCCAAGGACGACACCCAGCTGCGGGACGCGCTCCAGGCCGCGATGAACGCGATCATCAAGAGCGGTGAGTACCAGAGGATCCTCGAGAAGTGGGGCGCGGAGGACGGCGCCGTCAAGGAGTCCGCGATCAACGGCGGCAAGTGACCCGCGGTTCCCGAGCGGCCACTGAGAGGCAACACCCGTGACTGACATCAACAAGACGGCCGGGGAGCCGGGCACTCCCCCGGCCGGCGCGGAGGCCATCAAGGCCATCCCGGTCCGGCACTACGGACGATACGTTTCCGCGGTCGTCGCCATCGCGATCCTCGTCGCGATCGTCTACGCGTTCGGCCAGGGCCGGATCAACTGGCACGCGGTACCGGACTACTTCTTCGACGACCGGATCCTGACCGGTGTCGGCAAGACCCTCCTGCTGACGGTCCTGTCGATGGTGATCGGCATCGTCGGCGGCATCGTCCTCGCGGTGATGCGGCTGTCGAAGAACCCGGTCACCTCGTCGATCGCCTGGTTCTACATCTGGTTCTTCCGCGGTACCCCGGTCCTGGTCCAGCTGTTCCTCTGGTTCAACCTGGGCCTGGTCTTCGAGTACATCAACCTGATGCCGCTCTACAAGGACCACTGGTCGAACTTCATGACGCCGTTGCTGACGGCGCTGCTCGGCCTGGGTCTGAACGAGGCGGCGTACATGGCCGAGATCTGCCGGGCCGGCCTGCTCGCGGTCGACGAGGGCCAGACCGAGGCGGCCCACGCCCTCGGCATGAGCCACAGCAAAACCCTGCGCCGGGTGATCATCCCGCAGGCGATGCGCGTGATCGTGCCGCCCACGGGCAACGAAGTGATCAACATGCTGAAGACGACCTCGCTCGTGGCGGCCGTCCAGTATCCCGAGCTGTTCCGCTACGCCCAGGACATCGGCCAGAACTCCGGCGCCCCGGTGGAGATGTACTTCCTCGCCGCCGCCTGGTACCTGATCATGACCTCGATCCTGAGCGTGGGGCAGTACTACATCGAGCGGTATTACGCCCGCGGCTCCAGCCGCCAGCTGCCGCCGACGCCGTGGCAGAAGGTCAAGACCAACATGCTTTCCCTGGGCCGGCCCAAGGGAGGCATGGCATGAGCGACAAGCTGAGCAAGACGCAGGACACCCCGCCGCAGAGCACCGTCCCGATGGTGAAGGCGGAGGGCGTCCACAAGTCCTTCGGGCACGTCGAGGTGCTCAAGGGCATCGACCTGGAGGTCAAGCCGGGCGAGGTGTTCTGCCTCATCGGCCCCTCCGGCTCCGGCAAGTCCACCTTCCTGCGGTGCATCAACCACCTGGAGAAGATCAACGCCGGCCGGCTGTACGTCGACGGCGAGCTGGTCGGCTACCGCCAGCAGGGCGAGAAGCTGTACGAGCTGCGTGACCGCGAGGTCGCGCAGAAGCGCCGGGACATCGGCATGGTCTTCCAGCGCTTCAACCTGTTCCCGCACATGACGGCGCTGGACAACGTCATGGAGGCGCCGGTGCAGGTGCGCGGCACGAGCCGGGCGCAGGCCAGGGAGCGCGCCATGCAGCTGCTGGAGCGCGTCGGCCTGGCCGACCGGGCGGGGCACTACCCCTCGCAGCTCTCCGGCGGCCAGCAGCAGCGCGTGGCGATCGCCCGGGCGCTGGCGATGGACCCGAAGCTGATGCTGTTCGACGAGCCGACCTCGGCCCTGGACCCGGAGCTGGTCGGTGACGTCCTGGACGTCATGCGCGACCTCGCCGAGTCGGGTATGACCATGGTCGTCGTCACCCACGAGATGGGCTTCGCCCGCGAGGTGGGCGACAGCCTGGTCTTCATGGACGACGGCGTGGTGGTCGAATCCGGCCATCCGCGGGACGTGCTGACCAACCCGCAGCACGAGCGGACGCAGTCGTTCCTGTCCAAGGTGCTCTGACGCTCCACCGGTGAGGGGCGGTACGGATCCTCCGTACCGCCCCTTTTCCGTCGCCGGATCAGCGGCGGGTCACTTCAGCGCCAGCAGCAGGGTGTCCGACGGCGAGCACCACACCGGCCGGGCCTCGCCGAAGCCCCGCTCGCGCAGGGTGCGGGCGTGCCAGGCCGCGGACGGCGTCTCGCCGTCGGCGTGGGAGCCGTAGATCTCGAACCGACGGGCGGTGGGTGCGGCGAGGACGGGGTCCTCGGCCGCCCGCGCCCACCACTCGGCCCAGTCGAGGGCGCCGTCGCGCATGGCCTGATCCATGCGCGTGTGCCGCAGGGTGCTCTCGGCCGCGTTGATCCGGGGCGTGCTGTCGTCGATCATGTGGTCGGCGTTCATGAAGACGCCGCCGTACCGGACGAGGCCGGCGATCCGGCCGTAGAGAGCATCGAGGGCGTCCGTGCGCAGCCAGTGGAGGGCCGTGGCGGTGAGGACCGCGTCGTACGTGTCGTACGGCAGCGGGTCCGTCCAGTCGGGGTTCTTGAGGTCGGCCTCGACGAGGGTGACGCGGTCGTCGCCGTCGAAGGTGCCCCGGGCGATCGTGAGCAGCGCCGGGTCGAGGTCGACACCGGTGCTGGTGGCCTTCGGGAAGCGGGTGAGCAGCCGGGCGGTGATGCTGCCGGTGCCGCAGGCCAGGTCGAGTACGCGCGGCTCGGGCCCCGTGAAGGCCTCGACCATGTCGAGCATGATGCGGAACCGCTCCTCGCGGTCCGGCATGTACCACTCCTGCTGCCGGTCCCAGCTCTCCTGCCAGGCCTGCCAGCCGGTGTCCGTCGTCGTGGTCATGTGATCCCCTCTCCCCACCCGCGCGTAATACCCTGGGGGCGTAGGCAGCTGTTACGTCTCCGCGCCCTCGAAGATAGAACGCCTCCGTAAGGACTACAAGTGGAACTGGCCTATTACTCGGATTACGCCGTGCGACTCGTCAACAGCGAGGAACCGGCCCGGGGCAAGGACAACCTGACCTCGGTCGAGGCCGTCCGCGACCTCTTCGGGGAGAACGCGTCGGCGGCCCGCCGCGCCACCGACGCCGACGTCACGCGCTTCCGCTCGGTCCGGGCCCGGCTGCGCTCGGTCTTCGAGGCGGCCGACGGGGGCGACGAGACCCTCGCCGTCGACCTGCTGAACTCGCTGCTGCTGGAGTTCCCCGTCAGCCCCCAGATCTCCGGCCACGACCACCGCGACGAGGACGGCCGCCCGCTGTGGCACATGCACCTGGCCGACCACCCCTCCAACGCCACCGCGGGCTACGCGGCGATCGCGGCGATGGGTCTGGCCTTCCACCTGACCGAGTACGGCGTGGACCGCCTCGGCCTGTGCCAGGCGCCGCCGTGCCGCAACGCCTACCTGGACACGTCCACCAACCGTTCCCGGCGCTACTGCTCCGACCGCTGCGCCACCCGGGCCAACGTGGCCGCCTACCGGGCCCGCAAGCGCCTGGAGGCCGACCGGTCGGGCAGCAGCGGCCTCGCCGCCGAGAGGGCCCAGCGCGCCAGCGCCAGCGGCGAGCGCTGACCGGGCGGGAGCGGCCGGTACCGGAAGCGGGCCTTGCCCAGGACGAGGTCGTCCGGCACGACCCCGTAGTCGGTGCTGTCCCCGCCCGCGTAGGGGTTGTCCCCGAGCACCCACCAGCCGCCCTCGCGCCGCTCCACGGCCCGCTTGACGACCAGGAGGTCCTGCTGGAACGGGTGGCGCAGGACCACGACGTCCCCCGGCCGGACGACGGCGCCGTACTGCAGCAGCAGCCGGTCGCCGTGCTGGAGGGTGGGCGCCATGGACGGTCCCGTCACCTCGGCCAGCCCGAAGGGCGCAACCGCCCTCCCCCGCTCGGACTCCTGCGACAGCTCCGGCATCCCCGGCACCTCCCCGGTCGTTCCTCCACCAGTCTCAGTCTCACCCTGGACTTTTGTCCTAAGCCCTAGGGGGCACCCGAGAAATCGCCTTCCACAGGGAGTAATGTCGCACCTGAGAAGACGATCACGAGGAAGGAATGCTCCATGCTTTCCCGCCTGTTTGCCCCCAAGGTCAAGGTCAGCGCCCACTGCGACCTGCCCTGCGGCGTGTACGACCCGGCCCAGGCCCGCATCGAGGCGGAGTCGGTGAAGGCCGTCCAGGAAAAGATGGCCGGTAACGACGACCCCCACTTCCAGGCGCGTGCCACCGTCATCAAGGAGCAGCGCGCGGAGCTCGCGAAGCACCACGTCTCCGTGCTGTGGAGCGACTACTTCAAGCCCCCGCACTTCGAGAAGTACCCGGAGCTGCACCAGCTGGTCAACGACACCCTGAAGGCCCTGTCGGCCGCCAAGGCGTCCACCGACCCGGCGACGGGCCAGAAGGCTCTGGACTACATCGCCCAGATCGACAAGATCTTCTGGGAGACCAAGAAGGCCTGACCTTCAGAGCCTTCTGACCTGCGGTTCCCTGAACCACAGTGTCTCGACGACCGCACCCGGCCCACCAGGCCGCCGGCAACGGCGCCCCTGGCGGTCCGGGTGCGGTCGTCTCTCCTCCGGGTGCGGTCCTGGCTCCGTCGAAATCCGGGGCCGGCGGCGTGCGGACCTGTGCCAGGCTGAGGGGATGACCTGGCTGGAGGACCTCAGACGTCTGCGTCGTGTGCGGGACCGCATGGACCGCGAGTTCGCCGAGCCCCTCGACATGACCGAGCTGGCCCGCGACGCCCTGATGTCCCCGGGGCACTTCCAGCGCAGCTTCCGCAAGGCCTTCGGCGAGACGCCGTACAGCTATCTGATGACCCGCCGTATCGAGCGGGCCAAGGCCCTGCTGCGCCGCGGCGACCTCACCGTGACCGAGGTGTGCATCGCCGTCGGCTGTACCTCGCTCGGCTCGTTCAGCTCCCGCTTCACCGAGCTGGTCGGCGAGACACCGAGCGCCTACCGCTCCCGCGACCACGAGGCGAGCGCGGTGATCCCCTCGTGCGTGGCCCGTACGTTCACGCGCCCGCGCCGGCGCCCCTACTGAGGTTCCGCGCGCCACGGCCCGAAGGGGCCTAGCGTGACCCCATGGACGTGAAACTCAAGCAGTGCTTCATCGCGGTGGACGACCATGACAAGGCCCTCGCCTTCTACTGTGACGTGCTCGGCCTGGAGGTCCGCAACGACGTGGGCTTCGAGAACATGCGCTGGGTGACCCTGGGCTCGCCGCTCCAGCCGGACGTGGAGATCGTGCTGGAGCCGCCCGGCGCGAACCCGGACGCCTCTCCCGCGGACCGGCAGGCGATGGCCGAGCTGCTCGCCAAGGGCATGCTGCGCGGTGTCATCTTCACCACCGAGGACTGCGACGCGCTGTTCGAGCGGGTCCGGGAGTCCGGCGGCGACGTGCTGCAGGAGCCGACGGACCAGCCGTACGGGGTGCGGGACTGTGCCTTCCGGGACCCGGCCGGGAACCAGCTGCGTTTCCTCCAGCGGCCCGCGCGGTGAAATCCCGGCGGCGCCCGGGCACTTGCCGCCTACACTCCCGCGCATGATCATTCGCTGGACGTACGCCTTCGCCGACCGGCCCGCCGACCGCCTGGCCGAGGCGCGCGCCTTCTGGACGGCGGTCACCGGCACACGGCCGTCCGAACCCCGCGGTGAGAGGGGTGAGTTCGCCACCCTGCTGCCCGACGGGGCCGACGCGTGTGTGAAGCTCCAGGGTGTCGCCGAGGGGGACGGTGGCGCCCATCCCGACCTCTGCACCGACGACGTGCGCTTGCTGATCGCGACCGCCCGCGCGCTCGGCGCCGGGACGGTGGCCGACCACGGCGACTGGGCCGTACTGCGTTCCCCCGGGGGGCAGTTGTTCTGTGCGGTGCCCTGGCACGGGGAGACCGTACGGCCGCCGGTGGTGGCCGGCAGTCGTCTGGACCAGGTGTGCCTCGACATCCCGCCGTCCGCGTACGACACCGAGACCGCCTTCTGGGCAGGGCTCACCGGATGGGAGCACCGGGCGGGCTCCCGGCCGGAGTTCCAGGTCCTGGAGCCGCCGGCGGGGCTCCCCGTCCGGCTGCTGCTCCAGCGGCTGGACGACGAGCGTCCGGCCTCCGCCCATCTCGACCTGGCCTGCGCGGACATCGCCGCGGTCCGCGCACGGCACGAGGAACTGGGTGCCGTCGCCGTCCACCGGGGCGCCCACTGGACGGTGCTGCGCGATCCGGCCGGCGGCACGTACTGCCTGACCGGCCGGAACCCGCAGACGGGCGGCCTGCCGGCCGCCGCTCAGGGATCCGGCTTCGAGTAGGCGCAGGCCGGCAGGGGTGCGGGAGCCCCTTCGGGGGCTTGCGGGGTGGGACCCGTCGCGCAGGCGTCACCGTCCGGCCGCCGGTCCGCACCCCGCGGACGCGCCGGAGGCGACGAGCCGTCCTGCCAGACGTACGGCCCCTTCGGCCCGGCCTCCTCCCGGAGCACCAGCGTGAGTCCTCCCCCGACGGCGACGGCCACCACCCAGCCCGTCACCGCCCACCGCCACCACCGGCGGCGCACTCCCCCCGGCCGGGTCACCGCCAGGGTTCCACGTCCACCACGGCCTCGGCCGGCACCGGCCCGTAGACGTGCGGGAACTCCTCTCCGCCCGGCTCCATGGACTCGTACTTCACCGGCACACCGACCCGTGCCGGGTCGACCACCAGTACGACCAGCTCGTCCGGGCCGTCGTAGTCGCCGTAGAGGAAGCCGGCGACGCGCGGGAGCTGTTCGCGGGTGGAGAAGTGGATGAAGCCCTCCTCCTGGAGGGTGCGGCCACGCGTCGACACCTCGTAGGCGCCGCGCTCGCGCGCCGCGTCCCACAGGGAGCGCTCGGTGATGTGGAAGATGCGGGGCAGTTTCGGCATGCGCCCACGCTACGGCGCCCACTGTGCGCGGCGCCCGCGCCGACGGCGCTTTCCCGACACGGCCGGGATCACTTCCCGGCGGGCCCCTCCGGCTGCGGCCGTGCCACCGGTGCGGCGGGCTCCGCGGCCCCGGCGCCTGCCGCGCAGTCGGGATTGCGGCACGGACCGGGTCCCCACACCGGCACCCAGGCACCCAGCGTCTTGTGCCGCCGGACGACCGTCTCGACCGGCTGCCCGCAGACCGGGCAGACCGCTTCCTCCCTGGACATGACTTCAGGGTAGGACGGCGGCGGACTCAGCGCTTCCTGGCGTACGTCCGCACCATCACGCCGTTCGCGAAGGTACGCACCTCACCGAGGGTGAATTCCTCGACCCCGGCGCCGGTGGCGAACATCGGCATGCCTGTGCCGTAGACGATCGGATAGGACTTGATGACCAGTTCGTCGATCTCGTCGAGCAGTTCCCCGGCGACGACCGAACCACCGCACAGGAAGATGTCCAGCCCGCCCTCCTCGGCCTTGAGTGCGCGGACCCGGCCCACCAGGTCTTCGCCGATGATCTCGACGTTCGGGTCGGGCGAGACGCCCAGGCTGCGGGAGGCGACGTACTCGCGCAGGTGGCCGTAGGGGCTGGTGATGCCCATCTTGAGTGCCAGGTCGTAGCTGGCCCGGCCCTGGATCATGGTGTCGAACCGCTTGTTCGGCACGTCGTCGATGCCGAACTGCCTGCGCCCGGGGGTGGACAGGGTCTCGGGGAACTCCGCCGTGAGGAACTCCAGGTACTCCGCGTCCAGGAAGCGGAACATCTCCGAGGCGTCGCCGTGCTCGTCACCGATGAAGCCGTCGAGCGAGCAGGCGATGAAATACGTGAGCTTGCGCAAACCGATCCCGTTTCGTCAGGTTCGGAGCGGGCGATTGACCACTCCGTCTGTAGTGCTTCATTTGTAGTACTCCAAGTGGGGTCCGCGCAAGGACGTTTCGGGACGCACGACGGCGGGCCCCGCACACCGTGGGGATGTGCGGGGCCCGCCGGGCCGGAGTCCGGGTGGCGCGTGCGGGGTCAGGTCCGCAATGCGCCGGGGGACTCCGGGGCTTTCTCGGCCGCCGGCGATCCGGCAGCGCTCAACTGCTGCGTCTGGTCACGAACTCGGCGAGCGCCAACAGGCCGCCCGCCGCCTCGGGGTCGGGGACCGCGCGGGCGAGTTCCTGCATGGCCCGGGCCATCCGGTCGGCAGCCTCGGCCTGCGCCCAGTCCCGGCCGCCGGCCCGCTCCACGGCCTGCGCCGTGCGCGCGATCTCCGCCGCCGCCTCCGCGTCCTGCCCGTGGTACGGCTTCGCGTACAGGTCGGCGAGTTCGGTGGCCGCCGGGGTGCCCGAGGTGAGGGCGGCCACCACCGGCAGGGACTTCTTGCGGGCCGCGAGATCCGCGCCCACCGGCTTCCCGGTGTTCCGCGGGTCCCCCCATATGCCGATGACGTCGTCGATCAGCTGGAAGGCGAGTCCGGCCTGCCGGCCGAAGCCGTCCAGCGCCGCCACCTCCTCGTCGCCCGCGCCGGCGTACAGCGCGCCGACGGCACAGGCGCAGCCGATCAGTGCGCCGGTCTTCGCCTCGGCCATGACGAGCACTTCGTCGAGGGTGACGTCGTCCGGCGCGCGGCTCTCCAGGTCGGTGTCGGTGTGCTGGCCGGCGCACAGCTCCACGACACAGGCCGCGAGCCGGGACGCGGCCGGGATCGCGGCCGGGTGCGGGTCCTCGGCGAGCATCCGGAGCGCGAGCGCCTGCAGCGCGTCACCGGCGAGGATCGCGTCGGGGTCGCCGAACACGGTCCAGGCCGTGGGCCGGTGCCGCCGGGCGGTGTCGCGGTCCATCACGTCGTCGTGCAACAGCGTGAAGTTGTGGACCAGTTCGACCGCCGCGGCCGCCCGGACGGCCGCCGCCCGGGCGGCCGGGCCACCCAGTGCGGTGGCCGCGGCGAGGACGAGCGCGGGCCGGATGGCCTTGCCCGCATTGCCTGCCGCCGGAGTGCCGTCCGCGTGCTGCCAGCCGAAGTGGTAGAGCGCGACGCGGCGCATGGAGTCGGGCAGCGACGCGAAAGCCGCGCGCAACTCCGGGTCGACCAGGGCCCGGGTGCCCTCCAGCAGCGCCGCCGCCTCCTGGCCGTCGAGCGGACCGGCGGCGTCGCCAGGCCTCCCCCCGCGCTCCTCCGACGTGCCGGGACGCGGCACGACGGCGGAACGCTCCTCGGTCTCCGTCATGAACTCGGCCATGCCTCCCCCTCGCCAGGTCCGCGGACACCGGCGTCGCCGGCCCCGCCGGACGCATACTCCGAGGGTGTACCCCGCCGGGGAGGCGGGGACACGGCCACGACGTGCGAAAACGTCACCTCCACCGGCCGATCTCGACGTTCTCCAGCACACCGAGCGCATCGGGCACCAGCACGGCGGCCGAGTAGTAGGCCGTCACCAGGTACTTGATGATGGCCTGCTCGTTGATGCCCATGAACCGGACGGACAGGCTCGGCTCGATCTCGTCCGGGATGCCGGACTGCCGCAGGCCGATGACGCCCTGCTCCGCCTCGCCGGTACGCATGGCGATGATGGAGGTCGTCCGGGCCTCGCTGATCGGGATCTTGTTGCACGGGTAGATCGGCACACCGCGCCAGGTCGGGATGCGGTTGCCGGCCATGTCGACGGTCTCCGGGACCAGGCCCCGCTTGTTCAGCTCGCGTCCGATCGCGGCGATCGCCCGCGGGTGGGCCAGGAGCAGCTTGGTGCCCCGGCGCCGGCTGAGCAGCTCGTCCAGGTCGTCCGGGCTGGGTACGCCGTCGTGCGGCTGGATCCGCTGGTCGTACTCGCAGTTGTTGAGGAGGCCGAACTCCCGGTTGTTGACGAGTTCGTGCTCCTGGCGCTCCTTGAGCGCCTCGACCGTGAGCCGCAACTGCTGCTCGGTCTGGTTCATCGGCTGGTTGTACAGGTCCGCCACGCGCGAGTGGATGCGCAGCACGGTCTGGGCGATGCTCAGCTCGTACTCGCGGGGCCGTGACTCGTAGTCGACGAAGGTGTGCGGGATGTCTGGCTCGCCGGCGTGGCCGGCCGCCAGCTCGACCTCCTTCTCGCCGTACTTGTTGGTGCGCTGCGAGGGGATCGCACGGACCTCCTCCAGGTGCGCGCGCAGCGAGTCGGAGCGCTCGGCCACCTGCTCGAAGTCCTGGCGGCTGAGGATCAGCACGGTGGTCGCGGTGTCCGCGCGGGCGGTGAACTCCCAGATGGCGTCCGGGTCGACCAGCGCCTGCTCGCCGAAGTAGGCGCCGTCGGCCAGGACTCCGAGGACGGCGTCGTCGCCGTACGGGCCGGTGCCGACCTTCTCCACCCTGCCGTGGGCGAGCAGATACACCTCGTCGGTCTGGTTGCCGAAGTCGGCGATCACCTCGCCGGGGGCGAAGTCGCGCTGGCGGCAGCGCCGGGCGAGCTCCGTCAGCACCTCCTCGTCCTCGTACGACCGCAGGGCCGGCAGCTCGCCGAGCTCGGCCGGGATGACCTCGACCTGGTCCCCGGTCTTCACGAAGGTGATGCGGCCGTCGCCGACGGCGTAGGTCAGGCGCCTGTTCACCCGGTACGTGCCGCCCTGGACGTCCACCCAGGGGAGCGTGCGCAGCAGCCAGCGGGAGCTGATCTCCTGCATCTGCGGGACGGACTTGGTGGTGGTGGCCAGGTTCCGCGCGGCCGCCGTCCCGAGGGACTGCTGCGGCTTGCCCTGATCCGTGCGGACCTCTTCGCCTACCGACATAAGGAAATGCCCTCTCATGTTTGCCCGGTACCGACTCGCACACCGGTCTCGCACACAGGGTTCCATCACGGAGCGCGCTCGCACCATTACCCGAAAGAGCGGGAATGGATCATCGCACTACTGGGCAGAAAGAGGGATCTTGCCCACTGGCACCCGCGATGCCCGGCCTGTCCGGATCGGCTCGCACGGTGTGCGAACGATGTCGTCCGTGACGTCCGTTTTCGGTAGAAGCATGCAGACGAGAGAGCCGCCGTCGGCGGCCACCGGGCACGGCACGAAGGAGGGGGCCATGGCCCCACCCATGTCCGCGAGCGGATTTCTGGACGCGCTCAGGGCGGAGGGCGTCACGGTCGTCGAGGTCGGCGACTGGAAACACCACAACCGCAACCACAAGGGCCCCTGGGGTCCCGTCCACGGCGTGATGATCCACCACACGGTGACCCGCGGAAGCGCGCACACGGTGGAGGTCTGCCGCAAGGGTCACCCGGCACTGCCGGGTCCGCTGTGCCACGGCGTGATCACCAAGGACGGCACGGTCCACCTGGTCGGCTACGGCCGCGCCAATCACGCCGGCCTCGGCGACGACGAGGTGCTGCGCGCGGTCATCGCCGAGAAGGGGCTGCCGCCGGACAACGAGGCGAACACGGACGGCAACCGGCACTTCTACGGCTTCGAGTGCGAGAACCTGGGCGACGGCGAGGACCCCTGGCCCGAGGCCCAGTTGGACGCGATCGAACGGGTCTCGGCCGCGCTGTGCCGCCGCCACGGCTGGACGGAGCGGTCCGTGATCGGCCACCGGGAATGGCAGCCGGGCAAGGTCGACCCGCGGGGCTTCGCGATGACATGGCTCCGGGAACGGATCAGAGAGCGCCTGAAGGACTGACGCCCACCACCCGGGGGCGGCGCCGCCACCCGAAGGACGGCGCCGCAGCACGGACCGGCACGGCAGCTCACGGAGCCCCGCGCCCCGGCACACAGCCGCCGCCGACGGACCCGGAGTGCCGGGGCGCACCCGGCGGTGCCGTTCCGTGGGGTCGGGGGAGAATGGGGGGCGTGACCAGCCCCGATGTGCTCGCCCCCCGGCTTCCCTCGCCGCTTCACGAAGTGCGGGACGAGCGGTTCGGGCGGCGTGGGCTGCGGCTGCTGCTCAAGCGCGACGACCTGATCCACCCGGAGCTCATCGGCAACAAGTGGCGCAAACTCGTGCCGAACGTCGAGGCGGCCGGCGGGCGGGCCCTGGTCACCTTCGGCGGGGCCTGGTCCAACCATCTGCGGGCCACCGCCGCCGCGGGCCGCCTCCTCGGCTTCCCCACCGTCGGCGTGGTCCGCGGCCACGAGCTGGCCGACCGGCCGCTCAACCCGTCCCTGACCCGATGCGCGGCCGACGGCATGCGGCTGCATTTCGTCGACAGATCGACATACCGGCACAAGTCCGAGCCGGACACCCTGGCCGCGATCCTCGCGGCGGCCGGTGCGCGGGAGGCGTACGTCGTCCCCGAGGGCGGCAGCAACGCCGAGGCCGTACACGGCTGCCGGGCCCTCGGGGTGGAACTGCGCGGCTCGGCCGAGGTCGTGGCCGTGGCCTGCGGCACCGGCGGCACGCTCGCCGGTCTCGCCGCGGGACTCGCCCCCGGACAGCGCGCCCTCGGGATCCCGGTCCTGCGCGGCGGCTTCCTGGAGGCCGACGTCCAGGCCTTGCAGGAACGTGCCTTCGGCGCCCGTACCGGCTCCTGGTCGGTGGACGACCGCTTCCACTGCGGCGGTTACGCCCGCACGACCCCGGAACTCGAGGCGTTCGCACAGGACTTCGAAGACCGCCACGGACTGCCCGTGGAACGTCTCTATGTCGCCAAAATGCTGTACGGTCTCACGACCCTGGCCGCGGAGGGCGCGTTCGCGCGCGGTACGGCCCTCGCCGCGGTCGTCACGGGCCGCCCCTCCGCCTGAACGCGCCGCACGACGGGCCCGCGCCGCGCCTAGCCCGCCTCCCGGTACGCGGCCGCCTCCTCCAGGTCGAGCCTGCGCAGGAGTGCGCGCAGCATCTCGTCGTCGATGTAGCGGAGGTCGCGGAGCCGGACGAACACCTCGCGTTCCGCGCTGATCATCTCGCGGGACAGCCGGCGGTAGGTGTCGTCCACGGACTCGCCGGTGACCGGGTTGGTCTGGCCGAGGCGCTCCCAGACGGAGTTGCGGCGGCGCTCCAGGACCTGGCGCAGCCGGTCGGCGAGCGGTGGGGGCAGGGCGTTGCGCTCGTCGGAGAGGAGTTCGTCGAGACGGGTCTCGGCGGCCCGCGACGCCTGTGCCTGGGCGTTGGCCTCGGCGAGTGTCTCGGCCTGCCGGTCCCGGCCGGGGAACTTCAGCAGCCGGATCAGCGGGGGCAGGGTCAGGCCCTGCACGACCAGGGTGCCGATGACGGTCGTGAAGGTCAGGAAGAGGATCAGGTTGTGCTGCGGGAAGGGGTGGCCGCCGTCCACGGTGAGCGGGATGGAGAAGGCGATGGCCAGGGAGACCACGCCCCGCATGCCGGCCCACGCGGTGACCATCGCGCCACGCCAGGTGGGGTTCTCCTCGCGTTCGCGGATCCGCGCGGACAGCATCCGGGGCACGAAGGCCGCCGGGTACACCCACACGAACCGGGCCGCGACGACGACCACGAAGAGCACGACGGCGTACCAGGCGGCGGTCGAGCCCTCGTACTCGCCGAGCCCCTTGAGGACGACCGGCAGCTGCAGGCCGATCAGGGCGAAGACCGCCGACTCCAGGATGAACGCGACCATCTTCCACACCGCCTCCTCCTGGAGCCGGGTGGCGAAGTCGACCTCCCACGCGCGGTGGCCCAGGTAGAGGGCGACGACCACGACCGCGAGGACTCCGGAGGCGTGCACCTGCTCGGCGACCCCGTAGGCGACGAACGGGATCAGCAGGGAGAGGGTGTTCTGCAGGAGGGGTTCCGACAGATGGGTGCGCAGCCAGTGCAGGGGCGCCATGAGGACGAGTCCGACGCCGACACCGCCGACCGCGGCGAGCAGGAACTCGCCGATGCCGCCCGCCCAGGTCGCGCCCTCGCCGACGGCCGCGGCCAGGGCCACCTTGTAGGCGGTGATCGCGGTGGCGTCGTTCAGCAGTGACTCGCCCTGCAGGATGGTGGTGATGCGGGAGGGCAGCCCGACCCGGCGCGCGATCGCGGTGGCGGCCACCGCGTCCGGGGGCGCCACGACCGCGCCCAGCACCAGAGCGGCGGTCAGCGGCATGTCGGGGATGATCAGATAGGCGGCCCAGCCGACGACGAAGGTCGCGAAGAGGACGTACCCCACCGACAGCAGCGCCACCGGTCTCAGCTGCGCGCGCAGGTCGAGGTAGGAGCTGTCGCTGGCCGAGGTGTAGAGCAGCGGCGGCAGCAGCAGCGGGAGGACCACGTCGGGGTCGAGGGTGTAGTCCGGGACCCCCGGGACGTAGGAGACCGCCAGCCCGGCCGCGACCAGGAGCAGGGGCGGCGGCACGGGCCCCCTGCGCGCCGCCGCGGCGACTGCGGCGCTGCCCGCGACCAGCAACAGCAGCGGCATCACATCCATGGTTCTCGCCCACCCTCGTTTCCGCGCGGTCCCCCGCACACCCGTCGTAATCTGGCAATCATGAAACAGTGCACGCACGCCCCCGCGCTGCCGCACCCGGAACCGGAGCCGCAGGACAAGACCTGCCGCGAGTGTCTGCGCGACGGCACGCATCCGGTACAGCTGCGGCTCTGCCTGACCTGCGGCCACGTCGCCTGCTGCGACTCCTCGCCGGGACGGCATGCGACGGAGCACCACGAGAGGTCCGGTCACCCGGTGATGCGGACCTTCGAGCCGGGCGAGGACTGGCGGTGGTGCTTCGTCGACCACGTCCTCGTCTGAGCAGCCGTCCGGCGGTGTTCCCGGTCGGCCGCGATTTCGTGTGACACTGCTTGCGGGACGCGACCGCACGACGGTTCGAGCATCTGACGTCTGGGTACGTCAACCCGGCGCGCCCTCTTCCCATTTGGGCACGCCCACCCTCTAGACACGGAGCGTATTCGCGGCTTTACTGTGAGTGACGCCAGGGGGTTGGGGTCCCGGGGACAGGAACGTTCGGAGCGCGATAGCGTCACCGCGGAACCACGTTCGCGTTACCCCCGAGGGGCGACCCTCGGCCCCGTAGAGCTTGTACCACCATGGAGGTGAGGGTGTCCCAGATCGCAGGCGAGCCCGTGACGAACCAGGACTTCGTGGAAGTCCGGCTTCCGGCTGCGGGTGCCTACCTGTCGGTGCTGCGGACGGCCACGGCCGGTCTGGCGGCCCGCTTGGACTTCACCCTGGACGAGATCGAGGACCTGCGCATCGCCGTCGACGAGGCCTGCGCGATCCTGCTCCAGCAGGCCGTCCCCGGCTCCGTGCTCAGCTGTGTCTTCCGGCTCGTCGACGACTCGCTGGAGGTCACGGTGTCGGCGCCGACCACGGACGGCCACGCCCCCTCGCGGGACACCTTCGCCTGGACCGTGCTGTCGGCCCTCGCGGGCAAGGTCTCCTCCGCCGTCGACGAGGACAAGACCGTGTCGATCAGCCTCTACAAACAGCGCGGCGCGGGCCCCGGCCCGGCGTGAGGAACGGGGACGGTCCGGTGCGGGACGAAGAGCGCGGCACACGGGAGCTGCCGGCCGGGGACGGGGGTGCCCCCTGGCCGACCGGCGCCGAGACGTCCGGGGAAGGCCCGCAGGCCGGTTCCCGGCGCATGGCGGACGGCATCGACGGCATCCCCGACCAGGCCAGGCCCCACCCGGAGGACACCTCCGCGGGGGCCGGCCGTGACGGTGCCGTGCAGGGCACACCTTCACGGGGACGCGGCGGGTCCGCCTCCGCCGGCCGTGCGAAGGCGGGGCCTCGGGGAAGGGCAACGGGCGGGCAGATGAGCGAGCACGAGCGGAACGCCGAGGACGACGCGCCGGGCGCGGAGGCCGTGCAGGCCCCCCACCACGACCCGCAGGACCGCAGCGGGGCGCGCGCGATGTTCGTCGAGCTGCGCAAGCTGAACGCGGGCAGCGCGGAGTACGCGGAGCTGCGCAACAAGCTCGTCCGGATGCACCTGCCGCTCGTCGAGCACCTGGCGCGCCGCTTCCGCAACCGCGGCGAGCCGCTGGACGACCTGACCCAGGTCGCCACGATCGGCCTGATCAAGTCGGTCGACCGCTTCGACCCCGAGCGCGGCGTGGAGTTCTCCACGTACGCCACCCCGACCGTCGTCGGCGAGATCAAGCGGCACTTCCGCGACAAGGGCTGGGCGGTCCGCGTGCCGCGCCGGCTTCAGGAACTGCGGCTCGCGCTGACCACGGCCACCGCCGAGCTGTCCCAGCTGCACGGCCGCTCCCCGACGGTCCACGAGCTGGCCGAGAAGCTCGCCATCTCCGAGGAGGAGGTCCTGGAGGGACTGGAGTCCGCGAACGCGTACTCCACCCTGTCCCTGGACGTCCCCGACACCGACGACGAGTCCCCGGCGGTCGCGGACACCCTCGGCGCCGAGGACGAGGCGCTCGAGGGCGTGGAGTACCGCGAGTCCCTCAAGCCGCTGCTGGAGGATCTGCCGCCGCGGGAGAAGCGCATCCTGCTGCTGCGCTTCTTCGGCAACATGACGCAGTCGCAGATCGCGCAGGAGGTCGGCATCTCGCAGATGCACGTCTCCCGGCTGCTCGCCCGCACGCTGGCCCAGCTGCGGGAGAAGCTGCTCGTGGAGGAGTAGGGCGCAGGAGTGGGGCGCCCGCCTACTCGGACCGGCCCGGTCCCTTGATACCGAGGGCCCGGGTCGTCTCGCCGTTGACGAGGAGCACCAGCGCCGCCACGGCGACCACCGCGAGGGCGATACCGGCCGGGATGGCCATGCTGTTCGACTGAAGCAGGCTGTAGGCCACCGGCAGGGCCATGATCTGCGTGATCACGGCAGGGCCCCGGCTCCAGCCGCGGCGCAGCAGCAATCCGCGCGCGGCGAGCAGCGGAAGCAGCCCGAGCACGGCCAGCGTGATGCCCAGGGTCACGGCCTGCTGCCGGTCGTCCGGATCACCGGTGATCCCGAGGACGAGCACCCACAGACCGCCGGCCACCAGGGCGGCGCCCTCCAGTCCGGCCAGCGCCGCCGCGTACGTCAGCCGGCGCGGACGCGGTCCTTCGGCCACGGCTGCGTCGGCGGTGTCGGGTGCGGGCTTCTGGTCACTGCTCACCCCAGAAGGGTAGCCGTCGGGCCGCCGCGGACGGGGTGGGGTCGCCCTCAGGTCACCGACAGGTCAACGGTCCGATCGACTGCCTGGCCACCCTCCGGGTCACCTGCCGGCACCGGCCGGCGGCTTGCAGTCGATACGCCCCGAGTGTCCAGCCTCACGCCCTCCCCTCTTACCGGATCCCTACCTCGGTCTGGGCCGGGTACCACCCAGTAGGTACGCTGCCATGCATGCGTGCACTTCTCGTGGTCAATCCGGCGGCAACCACCACAAGCGCACGCAGGCGTGATGTCCTGATCCACGCGCTGGCCAGTGAGATGAAGCTGGAGGCGGTCACCACCGAGTACCGCGGCCACGCCCGGGACCTCGGACGGCAGGCGGCGGAGAGCGACGACATCGACATGGTCGTGGCCCTCGGCGGCGACGGCACGGTGAACGAAGTGGTCAACGGCCTGCTGCACGCCGGCCCCGCCCCCGACCGGCTGCCCGGCCTCGCCGTCGTCCCCGGTGGTTCCACCAACGTCTTCGCCCGGGCCCTGGGCCTGCCCAACGATCCCGTCGAGGCCACCGGCGCCCTGCTGGACGCCCTGCGCGAGAACCGGGAACGGATCGTCGGCCTGGGCCTGACCTCCGGCACGCCGGGTACCGAGGACGAGGCGGTCCCGGACCGCTGGTTCACCTTCAACGCGGGGCTCGGCTTCGACGCGGGCGTGGTGGGCCGGGTCGAGCAGCAGCGCGAGCGCGGCAAGAAGTCGACGCACGCGCTGTACGTACGTCAGGTGGTGCGGCAGTTCCTCGGCGAGCCGCACCGCCGACACGGCACGATCACGCTCGACCAGCCCGGTGCGGACCCGATCGAGGATCTGGTCGTCGCCATAGTCTCGAACACGTCCCCGTGGACGTTCCTCGGCAATCGAGCCATGTACACGTCACCGAAGGCCTCGTTCGACACGGGCATCGACGTACTCGGCCTCAGCCGTCTGTCGACGGCCGCCGTCGCCCGGTATGGCACCCAGTTGCTCACTTCGTCCCCCGAGCGGGGACCTCATGGCAAGCATGCGGTCTCACTGCACGATCTGGACCGCTTCACCTTGCATTCGAAGGCTCCCCTGCCCCTCCAGATGGACGGTGACCACCTGGGGCTGCGAACGAGCGTGACGTTCACAGGCGTACGCCGCGCACTGCGTGTGATTGTGTGAGCGGAACGGGCGAAAGTCCTTTCACTCGAACGTTTAGACCAGGGTCCACCCCATGGAAGTACGGCTGTGACCCAGTCGACACCGAGGAATCAAAAAAAACTTTCCGGAAGGGGTTGTATCCGCCGCTGAGGTTTGCGAGTCTCTACGTGGTGATCGGGACGGCCCGCAGGACCGGCCTCCACTGATCACCAGAACCCCTCTTCAAACCAAGGACCACGCCGGGTGAAGACTCGGCGGTCGGCCCTTCACTTGTTGAGGGATTCGTGAAAGCGTTCACATTCACAAGCAACTTGCACGTAATACCAAGGAGAGGTAGCAGCCATGGACTGGCGTCACAACGCCGTTTGCCGCGAGGAAGACCCCGAGCTCTTCTTCCCCATCGGCAACACCGGTCCTGCGCTGCTGCAGATCGAGGAAGCCAAGGCCGTCTGCCGTCGCTGCCCGGTTATCGAGCAGTGCCTGCAGTGGGCGCTCGAGTCCGGTCAGGACTCCGGCGTCTGGGGTGGTCTCAGCGAGGACGAGCGTCGCGCCATGAAGCGCCGTGCCGCCCGCAACCGGGCCCGTCAGGCCTCCGCCTGACACACCCACCCCTGCTGACAGCCTGAGCTTGGCGGCGCGTGCAGCACGCACGCATCTCCCGCCCCCGAGCCGCAGCGCGCAGTATCCCCCGATGCGCTTAGCGATTTAGCGGAGCAGCAACGAGCACAAGCCTCGGACCCATGGCGGTCCGGGGCTTTTTGCTGTCCCGGTCCCCGCCCGAACCCAACTGCCCATCCCCGCGGGCTCGTCGCTCGGTTCCCGGCAGGCCGGCCGCTCACTTCTGCGCCAGGACCGGGATGTCCAGGATCACCCGCGTCCCCCGCTCCGGGGCCGGCACCATGTCGAACGAGCCGCCCAACTCGCCCTCCACCAGGGTCCGTACGATCTGCAGGCCCAGGTTTCCCGAGCGGTGCGGGTCGAAGCCCTCGGGCAGGCCGACGCCGTCGTCCTGGACGGTGACGAGGAGGCGGGCCTCCTTGGTGGTGCCACCGCGGACGGCGGAGACCTCGACCGTGCCGGTGTCGCCCTGACGGAAGCCGTGTTCGAGGGCGTTCTGCAGCACCTCGGTGAGGACCATCGACAACGGGGTGGCGACCTCGGCGTCGAGTATCCCGAACCGGCCGGTGCGCCGGCCGGTCACCTTGCCCGGCGAGATCTCGGCGACCATCGCCAGCACCCGGTCGGCGATGTCGTCGAACTCCACCCGCTCGTCCAGGTTCTGAGACAGCGTCTCATGGACGATGGCGATGGAGCCGACCCGTCGTACGGCCTCCTCCAGGGCCTCCCGGCCGCGCTCGGAATCGATGCGCCGGGCCTGGAGGCGGAGCAGGGCGGCGACCGTCTGGAGGTTGTTCTTCACCCGGTGGTGGATCTCCCGGATGGTCGCGTCCTTGGTGATCAACTCGCGCTCGCGGCGCCGGAGTTCCGTGACGTCCCGGCACAGCACCAGTGAACCGATGCGAGTGCCCTTGGGCTTGAGCGGGATGGCCCGGAACTGGATCACCCCGTCGTGGGCCTCGATCTCGAACTCGCGCGGGGCCCAGCCGCTGGCCACCTTGGCCAGCGCCTCGTCCACCGGCCCCCGGGATGGCGCCAGTTCCGCCGTGGTCCGCCCCAGGTGGTGACCGACCAGGTCGGCGGCAAGGCCCAGCCGGTGGTAGGCGGACAGGGCGTTCGGGGAGGCGTACTGGACGATGCCGTCCGCGTCCAGCCGGATGAGGCCGTCGCCGACGCGGGGCGAGGCGTCCATGTCGACCTGCTGGTCGGGGAAGGGGAACGAGCCGGCCGCGATCATCTGCGCGAGGTCCGAGGCGCTCTGGAGATAGGTGAGCTCCAGCCGGCTCGGGGTACGGACGGTGAGCAGGTTGGTGTTGCGGGCGATCACCCCGAGGACGCGGCCCTCACGCCGTACGGGGATGGACTCCACCCGTACCGGGACCTCCTCGCGCCACTCCGGGTCGCCCTCGCGCACGATCCGGCCCTCGTCCAGGGCCGCGTCCAGCATGGGCCGGCGCCCGCGCGGGACGAGATGGCCGACCATGTCGTCCTGGTAGGAGGTCGGACCGGTGTTGGGGCGCATCTGCGCGACCGAGACGTACCGGGTGCCGTCGCGGGTGGGAACCCACAGGACCAGGTCGGCGAAGGAGAGGTCGGAGAGCAGCTGCCACTCCGAGACCAGCAGGTGGAGCCACTCGAGGTCGGAGTCGTCGAGGGCCGTGTGCTGGCGTACGAGTTCGTTCATGGAGGGCACGGTGCGAGCGTACCCGCGGCTTCGCGGTGGCCGGAAAACACCCGCGGGCCGCGGCGCCTGGAAGGGACCCTCAACCCTCCCGGCACCGCAGCCCGGAGCATCATCGGCCGTGGGGTGTGCGGTCCCGGTCGGCCGAAGGTCGAGGAGCCGGGGCAGTCAGGGCAGAGAGCGCCGGTTCCTCGATCCGCCTTCCTGTGCGGGGAAGACGGAGGCTTGTTCACTTGGATTGTGGACTAGACCACGAAGGCGTGTCCATGGTGCGGCGGCCTGCGCGTTCGAGCGATGGCACGCGATGCCACGCAGCCTAGCCCGCCCCGGCCGGTCATGGGGCCGGATGACCGCGGCAATTTCCGCGGGCGCCCGTGGTTTCCCTTGGGGCACCTGGGAGGAGACGCCTTTCGGGGGCGCCCTCGAACGCCGATTCTGTTAGATTGGTCTAAACCACATAGAGACGCACGAGCCCACTTCAGAACGGCAGGCCCAGCGTGGAAGTTGTCATCGTTCCGGATGCCGCGGCGGGCGGCGAGCTGATCGCCGAGGCCATGGCGCAGCTGCTGCGACGCAAGCCCGACGCCGTGCTCGGCGTGGCCACCGGCTCCACCCCACTGCCCGTCTACCAGGCCCTGACCGCGAAGGTGCGCTCCGGCGCCGTGGACACCTCGCGGGCGCGGATCGCCCAGCTCGACGAGTACGTGGGGCTGCCCGCCGACCACCCGGAGTCGTACCGCTCTGTACTGCGCCGGGAGGTGCTGGAGCCGCTCGGGATCGGCATGGACGCGTTCATGGGCCCTGACGGCACGGCCGCGGACGTTCAGGCGGCGTGCGAGGCGTACGACCGGGAACTCGTCGCGGCCGGCGGCGTCGACCTCCAGCTGCTCGGCATCGGGACCGACGGGCACATCGGGTTCAACGAGCCGTGCTCCTCGCTCGCCTCGCGCACCCGCATCAAGACGCTGACCGAGCAGACCCGCGTCGACAACGCGCGCTTCTTCGACGGTGACATCGAGCAGGTCCCGCACCACGTCATCACCCAGGGCATCGGCACGATCCTTGAGGCCCGGCACCTGGTGCTGCTGGCGACCGGCGAGGGCAAGGCGGACGCCGTCGCGGCGACCGTCGAGGGACCGGTCGCCGCGGTCTGCCCGGCCTCCGCGCTCCAGCTCCACCCGCACGCCACGGTGGTCGTCGACGAGGCGGCCGCGAGCAAGCTCAAGCTGGCCGACTACTTCCGCCACACCTACGCGCACAAGCCGGAGTGGCAGGGGATCTGACCGCAGCGGCGGCGGCGCGGCCGGGGCGTCGCCGCACGCACTGCCCCTGATGGACTAGACCAACAGCAGGGGCCCCGGTATACAGAGGAGATCACGGAGCGTGCGGGGTGGACTCCTGGCGCACGAAGCCGTGCCACGATGTGAGCCGTGGCCGATGCGAGGTCGGTCGCTTTCGGCATCCGGAGCCGGGAAGGCAGAGCATGAGCACCGACGTCAGCAGTGCGGAGAACGAGGCCGGCACGACCGTCCGTACCGCGCGCGTGCCCAAGTACTACCGCTTGAAGAAGCACCTGCTCGACATGACGGAGACGCAGGCGCCGGGCACGCCGGTACCGCCCGAGCGCACGCTGGCCGCCGAGTTCGACACCTCCCGCACCACCGTCCGCCAGGCCCTGCAGGAGCTCGTCGTCGAGGGCCGGCTGGAGCGCATCCAGGGCAAGGGCACCTTCGTCGCCAAGCCCAAGGTCTCCCAGGCGCTGCAGCTCACCTCGTACACCGAGGACATGCGCGCCCAGGGCCTGGAGCCGACCTCGCAGCTGCTGGACATCGGCTACATCACGGCCGACGACCGGCTCGCCGACCTGCTGGACATCACCGCCGGCGGGCGGGTGCTGCGCATCGAGCGGCTGCGCATGGCCAACGCCGAGCCGATGGCGATCGAGACCACGCATCTGAGCGCCAAGCGCTTCCCGGCCCTGCGCCGCTCGCTCGTTAAGTACACGTCGCTGTACACCGCGCTCGCCGAGGTCTACGACGTCCACCTCGCCGAGGCCGAGGAGACCATCGAGACCTCCCTGGCCACGCCCCGTGAGGCGGGCCTGCTCGGCACGGACGTGGGCCTGCCGATGCTGATGCTCTCCCGGCACTCGCTGGACCGCGAGGGCAAGCCGGTGGAGTGGGTGCGGTCCGTGTACCGGGGCGACCGGTACAAGTTCGTCGCGCGGCTGAAGCGGCCCGTGGACTGACCCCGGCGGCATCTCTTCACACCGCCACCCCGAAATCGGCATACCGATATCCGGACGAGGTCTTCCCGTGCACTGATCCCGTCACCTAGATTGCCTGCGCATTACACGCGTGATCAGCAAGGGGACGGGAGCCGTGGCATGTCCGAAACACCTCAAGTGAGACCTCCGGTGGTGACACCGGTCCGGGTCGTCATCGGCCTGTGTCTGGTGGCGCCCTTCGTCGCGATGCTGTGGCTCGGTTCGTACGCCAAGACGGACCCCACGTTCATCGGGATCCCGTTCTTCTACTGGTACCAGATGCTCTGGGTGCTGATCTCCACCGCGCTCACGATGACCGCGTACAAGCTGTGGCAGCACGACCAGCGTTCCCGCAACGGTGCGAAGGGGGGTGCCGCGCAGTGAAGGACGGGGTCAACGGCGTCGCGCTCGGCGTCTTCATCTTCTTCTTCCTGGCCGTCACGGTCATGGGCTTCCTGGCCGCGCGCTGGCGCCGGGCCGAGAACGAGCACTCCCTGGACGAATGGGGCCTGGGCGGCCGGTCGTTCGGCACCTGGGTCACCTGGTTCCTGCTGGGCGGTGACCTGTACACGGCCTACACCTTCGTCGCCGTCCCGGCGGCGATCTACGCGGCGGGCGCGTCCGGCTTCTTCGCGGTGCCGTACACGATCCTGGTGTACCCGCTGATCTTCACCTTCCTGCCCCGCCTGTGGTCCGTGTCCCACAAGCACGGCTATGTCACCACCTCCGACTTCGTGCGCGGCCGGTTCGGCTCGAAGGGCCTGTCGCTGGCGGTGGCGCTCACCGGCATCCTGGCGACGATGCCGTACATCGCGCTGCAGCTCGTGGGCATCCAGGCGGTGCTCGACGTGATGGGCGTCGGCGGCGGCGAGAACACCAACTGGTTCGTGAAGGACCTCCCGCTGCTCATCGCCTTCGGTGTGCTCGCGGCCTACACGTACTCCTCCGGCCTGCGCGCGCCCGCGCTGATCGCGTTCGTCAAGGACGCGCTGATCTACATCGTCATCGCGGTGGCGATCATCTACATCCCGATCAAGCTGGGCGGCTTCGACGACGTCTTCGCCAAGGCGGGCGGCGCGTTCAGCCAGGTCAACCCCGCCACCGGCAAGCCGCGCGGCGCGCTCGTCCCGCCCGAGGCGGGCCAGTGGACGTACGCCACGCTGGCGCTCGGCTCGGCCCTCGCGCTGTTCATGTACCCGCACTCGATCACCGCGACCCTGTCGTCCAGGAGCCGTGAGGTGATCCGCCGGAACACCACGATCCTGCCGCTGTACTCGCTCATGCTGGGCCTGCTGGCGCTGCTGGGCTTCATGGCGATCGCGGCCGGGGTGAAGGTGACCAACGGGCAGCTGGCGATCCCGCAGCTGTTCGAGGACATGTTCCCGGACTGGTTCGCGGGCGTGGCCTTCGCGGCGATCGGCATCGGCGCGCTCGTGCCGGCGGCGATCATGTCCATCGCAGCGGCCAACCTCTTCACCCGCAACATCTACAAGGACTTCATCAAGCCGGACGCCACGCCCAAGCAGGAGGCCCAGGTCTCCAAGATCGTGTCGCTGCTGGTGAAGGTGGGCGCGCTGGTCTTCGTCCTCACCATGGACAAGACGGTCGCCATCAACTTCCAGCTGCTGGGCGGCATCTGGATCCTGCAGACCTTCCCGGCCCTGGTGGGCGGCCTGTTCACCCGCTGGTTCCACCGCTGGGCGCTGCTGGCCGGCTGGGCGGTCGGCATGGTGTACGGCACGGTCGCCGCGTACGGGGTGGCCTCGCCGACGCAGAAGCACTTCGGCGGCTCCGCGAAGGAGATCCCGGGTATCGGCGAGATCGGGTACATCGGTCTCACCGCGTTCGTCCTGAACGTCGTCGTCACCGTGGTCCTGACCTTCGTCCTGAAGGCCGTGAAGGCCCCCGAGGGCCTCGACCAGACCCGGCCGGAGGACTACACCGCGGACGCCGGCGACCCGGGCGTCCAGGTGGAGCTGCCGCCGGCGACGGCGGGCACCGGTCACTGAGCGACAGCCGCGCGACGGGCCGCCGGAGGGGATCCGGCGGCCCGTCGTCGTTCCCGCCCGGCACACCGCCGCCGCCCGGGCAGGCGGCCGGCGACATCACTCTTCTCACCTACCAGTTGACGCTCTGAAACCGACGGCGACACAACATCTGGGGGTGGCGTGGCGGGCGAGCACAAGATGTATGCTCATCCTCGCTGTCGCCGCAGGGGAATCCGGTGCGAATCCGGAACTGTCCCGCAACGGTGTACTTGCGTGTCTCCGCACGCCTGTTCAGTCCGAGGACCTGCCGCCAGCGCGCCCGGCCGTCCGGTCCGGGTGCTCACAGACGTCCGGGCCTCGCGGAGTGGGCCGGTGGACGCGACGCCGTGCGCGCTCGTGGCTGCCCCCTGCCCTCCGCCAGGCCCTGTGCCGAGCGAGGGAGAGCCCCACGTGACCATCGCGCCAGCAGACCCGGCTTCAGTCAGCGAGCTGAAGACCGCCGGTCCCGGTGCCGCGCTGCTGCGGACCCTGACCGAGCTGACCGCCGACCTCCCCGACGCCGACCCCGGCCGGGTCGCCGCCGCCGCGCTGCGCGGCCGGTCCGCGCGGGCCGACGAGGCGGAGTTGCGCGAGCTGGCCACGGAGGCGGCCGCCGGCCTGATCTCCGAGGACCCCGCCTACTCCCGGCTGGCCGCCCGACTGCTGACCCTCGCCATCCGCGAGGAGGCCGCCTCGCAGGGCGTCACCTCGTTCACCGAGTCCGTGGCCGTGGGACACCGGGAGGGGCTCATCGCGGACCGGACCGCCGAGTTCGTCCGGCTGCACGCCGGGCGGCTGGACGCGCTGGTCGACCGGGCCGCCGACGACCGCTTCGGCTACTTCGGCCTGCGCACCCTGCACAGCCGCTACCTGCTGCGGCACCCCTTCACCCGCAAGGTCGTCGAGACGCCCCAGCACTTCATGCTGCGGGTCGCCGCCGGCCTGGCCGAGGACGACACCACCCGCTCGGTGGACGAGGTCGCGGCGCTCTACAGGCTCATGAGCCGCCTCGACTACCTGCCGTCCTCCCCCACCCTGTTCAACTCCGGTACGCGGCACCCGCAGATGTCGTCCTGCTACCTGCTGGACTCCCCGCTGGACGAGCTGGACTCCATCTACGACCGCTACCACCAGGTCGCGCGGCTCTCCAAGCACGCCGGCGGGATCGGTCTGTCGTACTCCCGGATCCGCAGCCGCGGTTCGCTGATCCGTGGCACCAACGGGCACTCCAACGGCATCGTCCCGTTCCTGAAGACCCTGGACGCCTCGGTGGCCGCGGTGAACCAGGGCGGCCGGCGCAAGGGCGCGGCCGCGGTGTACCTGGAGACCTGGCACTCCGACATCGAGGAGTTCCTGGAGCTGCGGGACAACACCGGTGAGGACGCCCGCCGTACGCACAACCTGAACCTGGCGCACTGGATCCCGGACGAGTTCATGCGCCGCGTCAACGCCGACGAGCAGTGGTCGCTGTTCTCCCCGGCGGACGTGCCCGAGCTGGTGGACCTGTGGGGCGCGGAGTTCGACGCCGCGTACCGCGAGGCCGAGGCCGCCGGGCTGGCCCGGAAGACCATCGCTGCCCGTGACCTGTACGGCCGCATGATGCGCACGCTGGCACAGACCGGCAACGGCTGGATGACCTTCAAGGACGCGGCCAACCGCACCGCCAACCAGACGGCCGAGCCGGGCCACGTCGTCCACTCCTCGAACCTCTGCACGGAGATCCTGGAGGTCACGGACGACGGCGAGACCGCGGTCTGCAACCTGGGCTCGGTCAACCTGGGCGCCTTCGTCGTCGACGGCGACATCGACTGGGAGCGGCTGGACGAGACGGTCCGCACCGCCGTCACCTTCCTCGACCGCGTCGTGGACATCAACTTCTACCCGACCGAGCAGGCGGGCCGCTCCAACGCCAGATGGCGGCCGGTGGGCCTCGGCGCGATGGGTCTGCAGGACGTCTTCTTCAAGCTGCGGCTGCCCTTCGACTCCCCCGAGGCCAAGGCCCTGTCGACGCGGATCGCCGAGCGCATCATGCTGGCCGCGTACGAGGCCTCCGCCGACCTCGCCGAGCGCAACGGCCCGCTGCCGGCCTGGGAGAAGACCCGTACCGCCCGCGGTGTGCTGCACCCCGACCACTACGGCGTGGAGCCGGCCTGGCCGGAGCGCTGGGCGGCGCTGCGCGAGCGGATCGCCTCGGTCGGCATGCGCAACTCGCTGCTCCTCGCCATCGCCCCGACCGCCACCATCGCCTCCATCGCGGGCGTCTACGAGTGCATCGAGCCGCAGGTCTCCAACCTGTTCAAGCGCGAGACGCTGTCGGGTGAGTTCCTCCAGGTCAACTCCTATCTGGTGCGGGACCTGAAGGACCTGGGCGTGTGGGACGCGCGCACCCGCGAGGCGCTGCGCGAGTCCAACGGCTCGGTGCAGGACTTCGCCTGGATCCCGGCGGACGTGCGGCAGCTGTACCGCACCGCCTGGGAGATCCCGCAGCGCGGCCTCATCGACATGGCCGCGGCGCGTACCCCGTACCTGGATCAGGCGCAGTCGCTGAACCTGTTCCTGGAGACGCCGACCATCGGCAAGCTCTCCTCGATGTACGCGTACGCCTGGAAGTCGGGCCTGAAGACGACGTACTACCTGCGCTCCCGTCCGGCGACGCGGATCGCCCGGGCCGCCCAGGCCCAGGCGCAGAGCCAGGCGCCCATCCCCGTCCAGCAGGTCGCCGAGCCCGACGCGGTCGCCTGCTCCCTTGAGAACCCCGAGTCCTGCGAGGCCTGCCAGTGATGACCACCCGTAACCAGAACCTCCTCGACCCGGGCTTCGAGCTGACCCTGCGTCCCATGCGCTACCCGGACTTCTACGAGCGCTACCGGGACGCCATCAAGAACACCTGGACCGTGGAGGAGGTCGACCTGCACTCGGACGTGGCCGACCTCGCAAAGCTGTCCCCGGAGGAGCAGCACCTGATCGGCCGGCTGGTCGCGTTCTTCGCGACGGGCGACTCGATCGTCGCGAACAACCTGGTGCTGACGCTGTACAAGCACATCAACTCCCCGGAGGCGCGCCTGTACCTGTCGCGCCAGCTGTTCGAGGAGGCCGTGCACGTCCAGTTCTATCTGACGCTGCTCGACACCTACCTTCCCGACCCGGAGGACCGGGCCGCCGCCTTCGCCGCCGTGGAGAACATCCCGTCGATCCGCGAGAAGGCCGGGTTCTGCTTCAAGTGGATCAACGAGGTGGAGAAGCTGGACCGCCTCGAGTCGAAGGCGGACCGCCGCCGCTTCCTGCTCAACCTGAGCTGCTTCGCCGCGTGCATCGAGGGGCTGTTCTTCTACGGCGCCTTCGCGTACGTCTACTGGTTCCGCAGCCGGGGTCTGCTGCACGGTCTCGCCACGGGCACCAACTGGGTGTTCCGCGACGAGACGATGCACATGTCCTTCGCCTTCGAGGTGGTCGACACCGTCCGCAAGGAGGAGCCGGACCTGTTCGACGACGAGCTCCAGCAGCAGGTCACCGACATGCTGCGGGAGGCCGTCGAGGCGGAGCTGCAGTTCGCGCGCGACCTGTGCGGTGACGGCCTGCCCGGCATGAACACCGACTCCATGCGCCAGTACCTGGAGTGCGTCGCCGACCAGCGTCTGACGCGTCTCGGCTTCGCCCCGGTGTACGGCTCGGAGAACCCCTTCTCCTTCATGGAGCTGCAGGGCGTCCAGGAGCTGACGAACTTCTTCGAGCGCCGCCCGTCCGCGTACCAGGTCGCCGTGGAGGGCACGGTCGACTTCGACGAGGACTTCTGACCGGCCGCACTCAGGCGGCGCGGGTCGCGCCGTGGTGACGGCGGGACTTGACGGCCCTCCGGGGGGCCGGCGGCTGCGGGGACGCGGCCGCCGGCCGCCGCCCGCTGCGCTCGGCCTCCCTGAGCTGCCGGTCGATACGCCGGTCGCGCACGATGCCGAGCACGGACGGGAGGACCAGCAGGAGCAGGATCCCGAGGGTGGCGGTCATTCCGATCAGGCCTTCGATCTGGTTTCCGTTCATGGACACCACTGTCGCGCCGAATGCTCCTTACCGTGAGTGGCAGGACTGCCGCAGACCCTCGAATTACTGCCACCGACGAGGCACACTGGCAGCATGCTGAAGAACGTGGCCGCAGTACTGCTGGACGGGGTGCACCCCTTCGAGCTGGGTGTCGTGTGCGAGGTGTTCGGCATCGACCGCAGCGACGAGGGGCTGCCGGTGTACGACTTCGCGGTGGTCTCGGCGGAGGGACCGACGCTGAGCACGCATGTCGGCGGGCTCTCCGTGTCGACGCCGTACGGCCTGGAGCGGCTGGAGGAGGCCGACCTGATCGCCGTGCCCGCCGGGGCCGACTACGTCGTCCGGGACTATCCGCCCGCGCTGCTCGACGCCCTGGTGCGGGCCGTGGAGCGGGGCACCCGGGTGCTCAGCGTGTGCTCGGGCGTCTTCGTGCTCGGCGCGGCCGGACTGCTCGACGGACGCCGGTGCAGTGTGCACTGGCGGCAGGCCGGGGAGCTGGCGCTGCGCAATCCGCGGGCGGTCATCGAGCCGGACGTCCTCTACGTCGACGAGGACCCCGTCATCACGTCCGCCGGCACCGCCGCCGGGATCGACGCCTGTCTGCACCTGGTGCGCAAGGAACAGGGTCCGGAGGTCGCCAACAAGATCGCCCGCCGTATGGTGGTGCCGCCGCACCGGGACGGCGGACAGGCGCAGTACATCGAGCGGCCGCTGCCGCGGACCTCGTGCGACACCGTCGGGGAGGTCCTGGTGTGGATGGAGGAGCACCTCGACCATGAGGTGACCGTGGAGCAGCTCGCCGCCCGCGCCCACATGTCGCCGCGCACCTTCGCTCGCCGGTTCCAGCAGGAGACGGGGACCACGCCCTACCGGTGGATCCTTCGCCAACGGGTGCTGCTGGCACAGGAGTTGCTGGAGGGCTCGGACGAGACGATGGACGCGATCGCCTGGCGCACCGGGTTCGGCACGGCGGCCGCGCTGCGGCACCAGTTCGTCCGGGCGATCGGGACGACTCCGAACGCCTACCGGCGCGCGTTCCGGGGCCCGCAGGCCGCCTGAACGCGCGCCGGTATCAGGCGCCCTACCAGGGCATCGCCCGCAGGCGCAGGTCGTGCGGACGCAGCGTGATGCCCACGCGTGTGCTGTCGTTCGACCCGCCGACCTGCTCGAAGCGGTACTTCGCCGAGATCGCCGCGGTGATCAGGCTCAGCTGGGTCATGGAGAAGTGGTCGCTCGGGCACTTGCGGTTGCCCACGCTGAACGGGCTCATCGCGTACTTCGGCACGTCCTTGGCCCGCTCGGGCCGCCAGCGGTCGGGGTCGAAGTCGAGGTGGCCCTCGTAGGAGCGGGCGTCGCGCTGGATCGCGTACGGGCTGTAGACGATGTCGGCCCCGGCCGGAATGCGATAGCCGCCGAGCGCGGTGTCGGTCACCGCGCGCCGCGTCAAAATCCATACGGCGGGCCTGAGCCGCATGGCCTCGACCACGACATTGTTCGTGTGCGTCAGTGAGCGGACGTGCTCGAATCCGACGGGTCGGCCACCGGTCACGGATTCGACCTCGGTCCGTACCTTCTCGGCGTGTTCCGGATGTTCCGCGAGGACCTGGAGCAACCACATGATCGTGGACGCGACTGTTTCGCTGCCGGGGGTGAGTATCGCGACGACCTGGTCGTGGATCTCCTGTTCCCCGATGGGGTCGCCATTGTCGTCCTTCGCCTCCAGCAATGCCGTCAGCAAATCGTCCGGCTTTTGACCAGATGCCCTCCGCTCGGCGACGATCTCGTCGACCAGCAGATGCAAATCGGCCAGTGCCCGGTTGAATTCGCGGTTGGCCGGGAACGGCAGCTGGTACAGCGGCCCCAGCGGAACCACCATCCTCCGGTACATGCCGCGGAAGACGGTGGCGAGGTCGTTGCTGAGCCGCTCGGCGCGCTCGTCCATGTATTCGCCGCGCAGCAGACAGCGGGCGGCGATGCGGACGGCGACCCGGAAGGACTCCGAGGTGCAGTCGATGGTCTCGCCGGGCCGCCAGCGCACGGTCAGCGCGTGCGCCTCCTCCTCCATCACCGGCCCGTAGTCCGGGATCGCGTCGAGCCGGAACGCGGGCTGGATGGTGCGCCGCTGACGCCGGTGCCGGGGGCCGTTGGCGGTGGCCACGCCCTCCTTGCCGAGCAGTCCCTCGAGGGACTCCCACAGGGGTCCGTCGATCTTGAAGTCGGGGCTCAGGGCCAGTGCGCCGGTGAGCGCCGGCGTGGTGACGGCGTACACCGTCTTGGGGCCGAGCCGCAGGCGTACGACGTCGCCGTGCCGGCCCAGCCCGGACATGAACGCGAGCGGGTCGCGGACCAGCTTCAGGCCGTGCCCGAGGCCCGGCACCGCGCCCCCGGCCAGCGGGGGCTCCCGCAGCTCCGCCGCCTCGGGGGCCACGGGCTTCACAGACTCGACGGTCATTTCTCACCTGCCGCTTCGTTGGTGACGTACGGGGGCGTGGACCGGTCGTCCCAGCTGTCGACCATGTACCGGCCGGACTCGTGGTGGAACCAGTAGACGGAGCTGAACCAGTCGCGCATATTGCCGACGCAGGCGCGGACGGCGGCGCTCAATTCCTTGCCGCTCACCGTGCCGTCGTCGATTTCGTCGGCGAGCCGTAGGGCGTCCCGTTCGGCCACGATGAATTCGTCGACGCATTTCTCGACACGCCGCCTCATTTCGTCCACGGCTTCTTCGAGAGTCAGCCCCTGGTGCGTGACGAGACTGATTCCGAGATTGTGGACCTCGTCGCCCGCTATTTCCTTGGGCAGTGAGCACAGGTCGTTGTACCAGGCGGCGAATTCCTGACTCAGCAGTGCGGCCCGGCGATAAGCGGGTTTCTTCCTCACCACGTCCGGAAGTTCGCATCCGGCGCTCGGCTCCAGCAGGTCCGTCCATATCCAGTGCGCGAAGGTGTGGCGGCGCAGGGCGAGGTATTCCTCGACGCCGGGCACATATCCCTCGGTGCGGTTGTGGAACTCACGGTCGTACGCCTCGATCACCGCGTGGAAGTGCCGGGCGAACCGCTGGTTCCAGGTGCGGGGCAGGAACCCGTACAGCCGCAGCACGCTGTCGGCGAACCCCGCGACCAGCGGGTCCGGGTGGTGCAGGTGGTGCTTGGGCGCGTCGAGCGCCGCGTGCAGGCGGTACCGCAGCCGCCGCCACTCGCCGGCCCGTCCGTGCACCACGTGGCGGTCGTGCCGGTCGTCCCAGACGAAGAACCAGGCGCTGTAGTCGGCTATGGCCTGCAGGACCTCGTCGGGGGCGCCGATGTAGTACCCCGCCATGAGGTCGGTGTAGCAAAGTCCGTCGGCATATTCCTGCACCTTGTCCGCCGGCATGAGCCGTTTTTCCAGCAGCCAGTGCCGCGTCTTCTCCTGTAGTCGCGGCCAATACGGGTGCAGTTGCCGGGGAAAGGCGGACTCGATCACCGGGAGTGCCAGTGAGGGTGGGACCACCACCGCCGTCGGTGTCGCTGTGGTGCTGTGTGGGAAAGCTTGCACAGAACAAACCCCTCTCAGCCGCCAGGAGCGCACGCCCCTCCCGTCGTGCCGGGCGTGCGCCGTTGCGTATCCCGCACTTACATTCAGCACCACAACTGACCGCCGTGGGAACGGATTTGCTCCACTCACTACCCCAAGGTGCCGAGAATCTCCCCTTGCGTGACCGATTGGGGATCGCCGGGAGGGCGGAAGCGACCGGATGTACGACGCACGGACGAGCGAACGCACTCATGCCAAGGGGCGCCCGGCCGGGAGTGATCCCGGCCGGGCGCCCCTACTGCCCTGCGCCGACTAGTCGTTGGCGACCACGGGGTAGCGTGGCTCGTTCTCGGCCATCTGCCGCAGCGCGTCCTTGCGGTCCCGCTTGGACAGCCGGTCGATGTAGAGGTAGCCGTAGAGGTGGTCGGTCTCGTGCTGCAAACAGCGTGCGAAGTAGCCGGTGCCCCGGACCTTGATCGGGTTGCCCTTCTCGTCCTGGCCGGTCACCTCGGCGTAGTCGGGGCGCGCGAGCGGCGCGTACGCGGTCGGCACCGACAGGCAGCCCTCGTTGCTGTCGTCCAGCCGGCGCTGCTCGGCGGGCAGCTCCACGAGCTTCGGGTTGCACACCACACCGACGTGCCGCTCGCCCTCGTCGTCGGGGCAGTCGTACACGAAGACCTTCAGGTCGACCCCGATCTGGTTCGCGGCCAGGCCCACGCCCTCGGCGGTGCGCTGGCTCGCGAACATGTCCGCGACCAGCTGCTGCAGCTCCTCGCCGAACTCGGTGACGTCCTTGCACTCCTTGTGCAGCACCGGGTTGCCGACGACCGTGATCGGGCGCGAGGTCCCGCGCTCCCGCCAGGCCGTCTCGCGCTCCTCGCAGTCCTCCGTGTCCACGACATAGCCCTCGTCGTCGACGGGGAGCACGCCCGCGTGCTGCTGATCGGTGTCCTGCTGCGCCATGACCGACGTATGCCTTCCTGCAAGCCTGGAAATTTCTGCGAGTACAGCCTAAAGGCGGCTGGTCACGGGCGGCTCAGCAAACCTCTTCGAGATCCCGCCAGTCCCGCGAGTCCGGGCTGTCGGCCACCCACCCGTCCAGCAGACCCCGGACCAGCGAGGCCGGCGCCGCGACCCCGCACTCCCGCTCCGGGACCCACAGCTGTCCGTCCGTCCGGTGCCCCAGCGGCCCGGGATGACCCGGCTCGCTGTGGTCGTGCGGATCCAGGTGCACCCCTTCGCCCTCGTCCGACGGCATCCGCGACTCCGAGCACATCCGGCACAGCAGCCGTACCGACGAGGACCAGTCCTCGGCGGCGAACCCCGCGTCGGCCGCCAGCTGCTCCAGCGCGTCGCGGTCCGCCTCCGTGGCCGCCTCCAGCAGGACCACCCAGGTGGGGACGGGGGACGGCGCCCACAGCTCGATCTCGTCGAAGACGGGATAACTGTGCCCGATGGACGTCGTGCGCTCGCCGTGCGGGACGCCGTCGTGCAGCACGACCTCGCCCCAGCGGCGTCCGGAGGAGGGAAGCGGGATGGACAGCACCTCCATCCGCGCCGGGTCCAGCCTGCGGCCCCACACGACCTCGGCCTCACCCTCCGGGGAGAGCCGTACGGCCGCGCTGCCCAGCTCCATGCCCACCGGCTCGCCGGAGACGGGGGCGCCGAGACCGCCCTTCGGCCGCGAGGACCCGCCGGGCACCTTCAGCCCGTACGCCTGCCAGGCGCGACGGGCCAGCGGCCAGTCCTGCAGGGCGGTGGCGGCGATGCCGACGTTCCACCAGTCGGGGGCGCCGGCCTCCCGGTCCAGCAGGGCGACCGCCCGCAGACCGGCGGCCCGGGCCTGCTCCCAGTCGTGCCGGAACTTGTGCAGCAGGGCGAGGTTGAACCAGGACTCCGCCAGCCAGGGCTCCAGGTCGGCGGCGCGTGTCAGCAGCTCGCCCGCGTCCTCGTACCGGCCGTCGCCGATCAAGGTGAACGCGCGGTCGGTGGCCTGCCGCCAGGAGGCGGAGGGCCGGTGCCGTCCCTTGCCGAAGATCCTCACGATTCCCGCCTGCCAGTTCCAGTTCCGCTCAGTGGGCTGGCTTGTGCCCCCGGACACCCTCTCCCTCGCATCCAACCACGTGCGGTGGGAAAGGCGCTCATTACCCATGGGTTACCCAGCCGCGGACGGGGTCAGACAGTGCCGTGCGTCTCCCGCCGCCCCCGGCCGGCCCGCTCTCGCCCCGTCCTCGCGGCTGGGCGAGGACCCGCGCGAGCGACTCCACGATCTCCGGAGCGTAGTCCCCGGCGGTGCCGAGGCGCAGTTCCTCCAGCGCACGCAGCGGCCCCTCGGGTCCGGTACCCCGGGTCTTCTCCTCGTAGGCGTTCACGGCCCGGACGATCCGCGCGGCGACCGGCTGCTCACGGCAGGGGTCGGCCTGCCGCTCGACGACGACCGCGACGGCCGCGTCCACGCCGGTCTGCCGGACGACGGCACCGCCGAGCAGGGCGATCCGCCGCTGCTCCTCGTCCGGCAGGTCCGCGGTGGCACCGGCCGGGACCGGGTCGACCAGGCTGAGCTGGCCGATGTCGTGCATGAGGGCCGCGTACTCCAGGACGGTCAGTTCGGGGCCGGCCAGGCCGAGGTCCCGGCCGACGGCCAGGCTGAGCGCGGCGACCCGGTGGGCGTGGCCGGCGGGGGTGTACCCGGCGATCTCCGTGGCGCGGGCGAGGGAGGCGATGGTCTGCCGGTAGGTGGCGCGGACGGCCGCGTGCCGGCGGACGGACAGCTGGGTGAGGAGCAGGGGCAGGCAGAAGACGGGCAGCGCCCACAGGCCGGCGACGGCGACCCCGAGTGCCATCACCGCGCCGGTCGCGCAGACGGCGGAGCCGATGCCGAGCAGCCCGTGCAGCTCCTCGCGCAGCAGCGGCCCGAACGGCCAGCGGGTGCGGAAGTGGGCCAGGGCGGCGGCCAGCACGGCGTCGCAGAGCGCGCTGAGGCTGAGCAGGGTGACGAGGAGCAGGGCGTAGGCGGGGCCGTCCCAGGAGTCGAACACTCCCCGGTTGTAGAGGGGCTGGAAGCAGACGGCGGCGAAGCCGACGGTGAGGACGCGGCGGGCCAGGTGATCGCGGGTGGGGGTGCTGCCGGACCAGATGTGCGGGACGGCGCCGAGCAGGGCGGCGGTGAGGACCACGGTGACGACCTGGGCGGCGCCGTGCTGCGTGGGCCGCCCGGCGTCGGCGCCCAGCAGGGCGTACGACAGCGATCCGGCGGCGCCGAGGGGCGCGGCCTGCCGGCCGGGGGAGGCACCCCAGCGGGTCAGCTCGCCGACGGCGATGAGCACGCCGAAGGCGAGCGCGACGCCCCTTTCCTGGAGGCCGCTCGCCAGGGTGAGGGCCAGGCAGCCGGCCGCGACGAGGGCGGCGGCGCCGTGGACGAGCCGCAGGGGGGCCGTCATCGGGGCGTCCCGGTGCCGGCCGGCCGCTGCCGGGGTGCCACGTCGTGGGCGGGCTCGTCGGCGGTGACCGCGGGATGCCAGCCGTGGCGGCGCAGGGCGCGCACGAGCGCGGCGACCATGCGGGGGTCGAAATGGGAACCCGCGCAGCGCTCCAGCTCGGCCACCGCGGCGGGGACGGGCCGGGCCCGGCTGTAGGACCGGGTGGAGGTCATCGCGTCGAAGGCGTCCGCGACGGCCACGACGCGGGCGCACTCGGGGATCCGGGTGCCGGCGAGACCGTACGGGTAACCGCTGCCGTCGAGGCGCTCGTGGTGGTGCAGGATCGCGGCGCGGGCCTCGCCGAGGAAGGAGATCCCGCGCACCATCTCGTGGCCGTACTCGGGGTGCAGCTCGATGATCCGGCGTTCCTCGGGGGTCAGCGGGCCGTCCTTGCGCAGCAGCCTGGTGGGGACGCCCAGCTTGCCGACGTCGTGCAGGATGCCGGCGAAGCGCAGCACCTCGACGCGTTCGTCGTCCATGCCGAGTTCGCGGGCGATCAGCACGGAGGCCTGTCCGACGCGTTCGCTGTGGCCGCGTGTGTAGCCGTCCTTGATGTCGACGGCCTGCACCAGGGCGCGGACGGTGGCCTGATGCGCGGCACGTTCGCGGTGGTACTGGGCGAACACCCACCAGGAGACGCACATCGGCAGCAGCACGAGCAGCGCGGCGACGGGGCCGTACGGGCTGCGCCACAGGACGGCCATCATCAGCCCGGCGAGTCCGTGCACGGCGACCGGCGCGAGCGACCGGGAGAGCAGCCCGCGCCAGGCCCGGCGCGCGCTCCCCCGCCCGGCGGGCGTGGGCACGCCCACGGTGAGGGCGAGGATGCCGCCGTCCAGGACGGTGAGGATCAGGCAGAACGCGAGGACGGCCGCGCCGGCGGGCAGCAGCGCGTAGGGGAAGTCGCAGTCGACGACGGCGTCCCGCCCGTCGAGCGCCCAGTGGACGTGGGCGGCGCCCCACACGGCCAGCGAGGGCTGTGCGGCGCGCCAGACGCGCCGCAGCGGCGCCGGCCGGTGCTCCCCGCGCGCGAACAGGGCGGCGGGCAGCGGAACGAGCGCGGCGGCCGGTGGGGGCAGCAGAAACGCTCCGGCCAGTAGGACCGGGTAGAAGGTGCCGCCGAAACGGCGGCCCAAAAGGTGCTCACAGGCCGCGTAGAGCGCCGCGAGCAGGCCGATCGCCCACCAGGGGGCGTGCGTCCTCGGCAGCGGCAGGATGCAGAGCGCGGACAGCAGGGCGACGCAGGCCACATAGCCGCGAGCCCTCGCCGGTACCGCCTCCATCGCGCCCCTTCCCCGACCGTGCCCGTCCAGGCTCGGAGCCTAGGGCGGGTGGGGAGGGAGGCGGGGCCTATGACCTGAGGATTAGCACGTTCGGGTGATGACCTGGCGGTCAGCTCTCCTGGGCGGTGGCGGTGACGTCGTGCTCCGGCACGGTCTGGCCCGAGCGGATCAGGTCGATCCGCCCCATGACCTTGGCGCGCAGGTCGGAGGGCACGTCGTCATGGCCGCAGCACCGCTTGACGAGCTTCTTCACGGCCTGCTCCAGGCCGTACTTCTCCAGGCACGGCGAGCATTCCTCGAAGTGGTGCTGGAACTTGTCGCGGTCGACGTCCGGCATCTCACTGTCGAGGAACTCGTACAGATGGTCGAGGACCTCACTGCAGTCCGTCTCGTGCGGCTCTCCGCAGCTCATGAGCCCGAGCCTTTCGCTTCGTTCGACTCCCCGGCGCCGGCGGGCACCAGCCCGCGCTCACGGGCGTAGTCCTCCAGCATGCCGCGCAGCTGACGGCGGCCCCGGTGCAGCCGGGACATCACCGTACCGATGGGTGTCCCCATGATGTCCGCGATCTCCTTGTAGGCAAACCCCTCGACGTCCGCGAGATAGACGGCGATGCGGAACTCCTCGGGGATCGCCTGCAGCGCTTCCTTCACGTCCGAGTCGGGCAGGTGGTCGAGCGCCTGCGACTCGGCGGAGCGCAGACCGGTCGACATGTGCGACTCGGCACGGGCGAGCTGCCAGTCCTCGATCTCCTCCGCGGCGGAGCGCTGGGGCTCACGCTGCTTCTTGCGGTAGGAGTTGATGAACGTGTTGGTGAGGATCCGGTACAGCCACGCCTTGAGGTTGGTGCCCTCGCGGAACTGGTGGAAGGACGCGTAGGCCTTGGCGTACGTCTCCTGCACCAGGTCCTCGGCGTCGGCCGGATTGCGCGTCATGCGCAGCGCGGCCGAGTACATCTGGTCGAGGAATTCGAGCGCGTCCCGCTCGAAGCGCGCACTGCGCTCCGCGGTGGACTCGGAGGACTCCTCCGCGCTCACGCCCTGGCCCTCGGGCAGCTCCGCCTGACCGTTGTCGGTCCCTGCGTCGGTACCGGTGACCGGACCCACCTCCTCAAGTTCCCGGGCAGGACCGAAACCGGTCCTACTCGTTTCGGAGGATAGAACACCACCCGGGCCCGCCGCCCCTCGAATAGGGGTGGCCTTGGCCGCGTGCAGCACCGTCCAGTCCAGGTCAGTACGGCTGCTGCGGCTCGGGCAGATGGTCGAACCCATGCGGCGGACTTCCTTTCCCACGACGTCGGTGCCGAGGCCTCAGCACTTCTGTCCGCCTCAACAGCGATGCGTCGCGCAGCATTCCCGGGGGTCACCCGAGTGACGCCGCCCACTCCACGACCCTTTCCGTGACGATCTCCAGGGCGCGTTCCTGGGTGATCTCCGCGCGTTTGGGGACCGCGAACCCGTGGTCGCCGTGCGGCACCTCGACGAGTGCGAAGTCACCCTCCGGGAACTCCGCCGGTCTTCCGAACGGATCGTTGCCGCCCTGGACGACCAGCGTGGGCACCCCCGCGCCCAGCAGTTCCGCCGCGCGGGACTTCTCCGGCCTGCCCGGCGGGTGCAGCGGGAAGCTCAGCGCGAGCACGGCGTGCGCGCCGAGCTCGCCGGCGGTGCGGCAGGCGACCCGGGCGCCCGCGCTGCGCCCGCCCGAGACCACGGGCAGGCCGGGCTCCGCGAGGGCGGGCCAGAGGCCGCGCCAGCCGGCGTCCAGGGTCTTCGGCGCGGGCGCGAGCTTCTTCCCGGCCACCCGCCACGGCTGCTCGACCAGGGCCACGCTCACGCCGTGCCCCGGCAGCGCCCGGGCGAGTGCCCGCAGGTCCCGCGCCTCGATGCCGCCGCCGGCCCCGTGGCTCACGGCCAGCACCAGCCGTGCCCTCTTCGCCCGGTGCCAGGTGATCCGGGCGTCCCCGGCCTCCGTGGCAACGGTCTCGGTCGTCATGTCGGACTCTGTGGTCACATCAGAAGAGTGTGCCCTCCTCCGGTGCCTCCAGCTCCTTCAGCAGCTCCGGGCCGTTGTTGCGGACGTTGCTGACGGCCGTGGAGACCGGGTAGGCGCGCATCAGCCCGGCCGGCGGCGGGGCCAGCAGCTCGCGCAGCTCCTCCGGGTCGGTGCGGGCGGGATCGAGCCAGGCGTCCCAGCGGTCCGGGGTCAGCATCAGCGGCATCCGGGGGTGGATCTCGGTGAGGGAGCGCGGGCCCTCGGCGGGGGCGACGGCCAGCGGGGTCCGCTCCGCCTCCGTGGTGATCACCGAGCAGGTGACCCACCAGGCCCGCGGGTGGTCGTCGGGCAGGGTCCGGTCGCGCCAGAACTCGTACAGCCCGGCCATGGCGAAGACCGAGCCGTCGGCGGGCAGCACGAAGTACGGCTGCTTGCGCGGGCGCTTCTTCCGGCCCTCCTCCTCCAGGTCGCGCTCCTGCTTGCCGGTGACCCACTCGAAGTAGCCGTCGGCGGGCAGGATGCAGCGGCGGGTGGCGAAGGCCCGGCGGTAGGACGGCTTCTCGTGCACGGTCTCCGCGCGGGCGTTGATCATCCGGGCGCCGCCCTCGGGCGTCTTGGCCCAGGAGGGCACCAGGCCCCACTTCAGCTTCCGCAGCTGGCGAACCGGACGGGGGGAATCCGCGTCTTTCACCGGACGGTCGAGGACGGCGTAGACCTCCTTGGTCGGCGCCACGTTGTAGTCCGGTTCCAGGGTCTCCTCCGGCTCCCACTTCTCGATCTCGAAGACTCCTGCGAGATCCTCGGGCCCACGACTCGATGCATACCGTCCGCACATACGTGCCACACTGCCAGGCCCACCCGTCCACCGACCACCGTTCCTCAGCGACGGCGCCCCGCGCCGACACCTGTTGACGACGACAGGAGCAACGCCGCCCCATGGACAGCCTCGCCGCGACCGCGCTGCCCGACGTCTGGGACCGGCTCACCGGCACCCAGTCCGACCCCGACCTGTGGGTGGTGCTCGCCACGCTGACCGCCGCGCTCGCCGTGGTCGTCCCCGGCACGCTCTGGCGGATATCCCGCAACGCGATCACCATCGCCCACGAGGGCGGCCACGGTCTGGTCGCCCTGCTCACCGGCCGGCAGCTCACCGGCATCCGCCTGCACTCCGACACCAGCGGACTCACGGTCAGCCGCGGCAAGCCGTACGGCCTGGGCATGATCCTGACGGCCGCCGCCGGCTACACGGCGCCCTCGCTGCTGGGCCTGGGCGGGGCCGCCCTGCTGGCCGCCGGCCGCATCACGCTGCTGCTGTGGGCGGCGACCGCCCTGCTGGTGGTGATGCTGGTGATGATCCGCAACGCGTACGGCGTCCTGACCGTCGTCCTCACGGGCGGCGCCTTCCTGCTGGTGTCATGGCTGACGGGCCCGCAGGTGCAGGCGGCCTTCGCGTACGCGGTCGTGTGGTTCCTGCTGTTCGGCGGGGTGCGGCCGCCGTTCGAGCTCCAGGCCAAGCGGTCCCGGGGAGGGGCCGGGGACTCGGACGCGGACCAGCTGTCCCGGCTGACGCACGTGCCGGCGGGCCTGTGGCTGTTCCTGTTCCACGCGGTGTCCCTGTGCTCGCTCATCGGTGGCGGGCGCTGGCTGCTGGAAGGTTGACCCCGGAGCCTCCTTATAAAGTGGCCCCATGGCCCCGAACACCGCATCCACCGCACTCTGGCCCGCCCCGCACGCGAGCGGAGCCGTCGACGCCACGGTTCACGTGCCGGGGTCCAAGTCGGTCACCAACCGCGCCCTCGTCCTCGCCGCCCTGGCCTCCGAGCCCGGCTGGCTGCGGCGGCCGCTGCGCTCGCGCGACACCCTGCTGATGGCCGGGGCGCTGCGCGCGATGGGCGTGGAGATCGAGGAGACGGTGTCCTCCAGCTCCTCGGGCGGCGGCGCCGGCGAAGCCTGGCGGGTACTGCCCACGGGCCTGCGGGGCCCGGCCACCGTGGACGTCGGCAACGCCGGCACGGTGATGCGCTTCCTGCCCCCGGTGGCCGCGCTGGCCGACGGACCGATCCGCTTCGACGGCGACCCGCGGTCGTACGAGCGTCCCCTGCACGGGGTGATCGACGCGCTGCGTCGTCTCGGTGCCCGGATCGACGACGACGGCCGGGGCGCGCTGCCGCTGACCGTGCACGGCGGCGGGGCCCTGGACGGCGGGCCGGTGTCGATCGACGCCTCCTCGTCCTCCCAGTTCGTCTCGGCACTGCTGCTGTCCGGTCCGCGCTTCAACCAGGGCGTCGAGGTCCGGCACACCGGCACCGCGCTGCCGTCCATGCCGCACATCCGGATGACGGTGGACATGCTGCGCGCGGTCGGCGCCCAGGTGGACACCCCGGAGTCGGGCGGCGAGCCCAACGTGTGGCGGGTGACGCCGGGCGCCCTGCTCGGCCGGGACCTGACGATCGAGCCGGACCTGTCCAACGCGCAGCCGTTCCTCGCTGCGGCCCTGATCACGGGCGGCAAGGTGCTGATCCCGGACTGGCCGGCGCGTACCACCCAGCCGGGTGACCGGCTGCGGGAGATCTTCACCGAGATGGGCGGCTCCTGCGAACTGACCGAGTACGGGCTCGTCTTCACCGGTTCGGGTGCTGTTCACGGCATCGATGTCGACCTAAGCGACGTCGGCGAGCTGACCCCGGGCATCGCGGCGGTCGCCGCGCTCGCCGACTCGCCCTCCACCCTGCGGGGCGTGGCCCACCTGCGGCTGCACGAGACGGACCGGCTGGCCGCGCTCACCAAGGAGATCAACGAACTCGGCGGCGACGTCACGGAGACGGCCGACGGCCTGCACATCCGCCCGCGCACCCTGCACGGGGGGACCTTCCACACCTACGAGGACCACCGCATGGCCACCGCCGGTGCGGTCATCGGCCTGGCCGTCGAAGGTGTGCGGATCGAGAACGTGGCGACCACGGCCAAGACGCTGCCGGACTTCCCCGAGCTGTGGGCCGGGATGCTCGGGCAGTAGGGACACGCCATGCGCCGCTACGGCAAGCACACCGACGAGGACGACATCCGCAGCCGTCCCAACCGCAAGGGCAACCGGCCGCGGACGACCATCCGGCCCAAGCACGAGGACGCGGCCGAGGGCATGGTCCTCACCGTCGACCGGGGGCGGCTGACCTGCCTGGTCGAGGACCGGATCGTGATGGCGATGAAGGCGCGTGAGCTGGGCCGCAAGGCGGCCGTGGTCGGCGACCGGGTGGCCCTGGTGGGTGATCTGTCCGGCAAGAAGGACACGCTCGCGCGGATCGTGCGCATCGCGGAGCGCGCCTCGCTGCTGCGGCGAACGGCCGACGACGACGATCCCTTCGAGCGGGTGGTCGTCGCCAACGCCGACCAGCTGGCGATCGTCACCGCGCTCGCCGACCCCGAGCCCCGGCCGCGGCTGATCGACCGCTGCCTGGTCGCGGCCTACGACGGCGGCCTGGAACCGCTGCTGGTCATGACCAAGTCGGACCTGGCCCCGCCGGACAAGCTGCTGGAGCTGTACGGCGACCTCGACATCCCGTACGTCGTCACCAGCCGCGACGAGCTGGAGAACGGCGATGCGGCGGGCCGGGTGCGCGAGCTCCTGGGCGGCCGGATCACCGCCTTCGTGGGCCACTCCGGCGTCGGCAAGACGACCCTGGTCAACGCGCTCGTGCCCGAGGAGCGCCGGCGTACGACGGGACATGTGAACGCGGTGACGGGCCGCGGCCGGCACACCACGACCTCGGCTCTCGCGCTGCCGCTCGACGACGTGCACGGCTGGGTGGTCGACACCCCCGGCGTCCGCTCCTTCGGGCTCGCGCACATCGACCCGTCGCGGGTGATCCACGCCTTCCCCGACCTCGAACCGGGCACGGAGGGCTGTCCGCGCGCGTGCTCCCACGACGAGCCGGACTGCGCGCTGGACGCCTGGGTCGAGGAGGGGCACGCGGACCCCGCGCGGCTGTACTCCCTGCGCCGGCTGCTGGCCACGCGGGAGCGCCGGGACGGCGACTGACCATCGCGTTGTTTGCCCGGGCCGGAGTCCGGCAAGTGCATAATCGCACCGAGCCGGAGATCCGGACCAACGGGAGGACAGCACATGGCGTGGCTGCTGGTCATAGTGGCCGGGATTCTCGAGACCGGTTTCGCCGTGTGCCTCAAGCTCTCGCACGGGTTCACCCGGCTGTGGCCGACGATCGCCTTCGCCTCGTTCGCGCTCGGCAGCTTCGGTCTGCTGACCCTCTCGCTGAAGAAGCTCGACGTCGGCCCGGCCTACGCCGTGTGGACGGGGATCGGGGCCGCGGGCACCGCGATCTACGGCATGGTCTTCCTCGGTGACCTGGTGTCGACCCTGAAGATCGTCTCGATCAGCTTCGTGATCGTCGGGGTGATCGGTCTCCAGCTCTCGGGCTCGGCCCACTGATTCACTCGCAGGGGTGGTCCGGCCGGCCCGTCGCCGTACGGCCGGCGTGCGCGCGGACGGCCCGCCCTCACGCGATGTGGCGGGGGAACACGGCACGCACCAGCTCCGCCATACCGCCCTCGTCCGGTGGCGCCGCCAGGCAGGACAGGGCGAGGCGCACGACCAGTTCGCAGGAGCGGGCCAGTTCGGCGGTGTCGGCGGGGGCGGCACCGGGTTCGCCGAGCGCGGTCACGGCACGGTCCCGGACGGCGCGCACGAAGTCGCGGGGTGTCGGCAGCGGCCCGTCGGCCCGGCGCTGCGCGGGCACGGCGGTGGAGGACGGTACGGCGGCCAGCGGCGGGGCCGGCAGCCACTCGTGCCAGGAGCCGGTCAGCATGGCCCGGACCAGCGCGTTGTCCCGGCCGGCGGCGGCCGTCCACTCGGCGGTCGCGGTGAGCCGCTCCCGGGGCCCGGCCGAGCCGCCGAGCGCCCGCTCCACCCCGGCGAGGTAGCCGTCGGCCTCGCGTCGCACGAGGGCCCTGGCCAGCCCGTCCTTGCTGCCGAACTCGTTGTAGAGGGTCTGCCGGGACACCCCGGCCGCCGCGGCCACGTCGACCATCCGCACCGCGGACCACGGCCGGCGCGCGAGGGCCGTGTAGGCGGCGTCCAGTAGCGATTCCCGGGCAGCAGGCATCCTCGCCTCCCTGGGGCGGAGCAGCTTTGCGCCCAGATTTGACGCGCTTGTATGCACTGTCAAGAGTTCGCGGGGGTACGGGGTCGGGCTTCGGCCGCCCGCCGCCCGGGCCGGCGCCGGCCGTCTCGCCCCGCGTGGCCCCGCGGGCGTGCGGGCCGATACGGTTCATCACATGCCGGACTACCTCGACGACCTGCGCCTCGCCCACGTCCTCGCGGACGCCGCCGACGCCACCACCATGGACCGCTTCAAGGCGCTCGACCTGAAGGTGGAGACGAAGCCGGACATGACCCCGGTGAGCGAGGCGGACAAGGCGGCGGAAGAACTCATCCGCGGTCAGCTCCAGCGCGCCCGCCCGCGGGACGCGATCCTCGGCGAGGAGTACGGACTCGAGGGCAGCGGTCCACGCCGCTGGGTGATCGACCCGATCGACGGCACCAAGAACTACGTGCGGGGCGTCCCGGTGTGGGCCACCCTCATCGCGCTGATGGAGGCGGCCGAGGGCGGCTACCAGCCCGTCGTCGGCCTCGTCTCCGCGCCCGCGCTCGGCCGCCGCTGGTGGGCCGCGAAGGGGCACGGCGCCTTCACCGGCCGCAGCCTGACCTCGGCGACCCGTATGCACGTCTCCGGCGTCAACGGGCTCGCGGACGCGTCCTTCGCGTACTCCTCCCTCTCCGGCTGGGAGGAACAGGGCCGCCTGGACGGCTTCCTGGACCTGACCCGCCAGGTGTGGCGCACCCGTGCGTACGGCGACTTCTGGCCGTACATGATGGTCGCCGAGGGATCGGTGGACATCTGCGCCGAGCCCGAGCTGTCGCTGTGGGACATGGCGGCCACCGCGATCGTCGTCACCGAGGCGGGCGGCTCCTTCACCGGCCTCGACGGCCGGCCGGGCCCGCACAGCGGCAACGCCGCCGCGTCCAACGGTCTGCTGCACGACGAGATGCTGGAGTATCTCGGCGGGCGTCGCTGAGCCACGGCCGGATCCCACGCACGCCCTCAACTGACTTCGCGCGCCCTCTTGTTGACTCTCCCTTTACCTGTCACTCTGAGGTCACCCCCACTTGTGAACTTGTGAATCCCCGCACACGCGCGGATTCCTAGGAGGTGGCCCCATCCATGCTCGTCCGTGACGCCATGAGCACGGTGATCCTCACCGTCGGCCCCGCACACACCCTCCGCCAGGCAGCGGCCCTGATGTCCGCCCGCCGCGTCGGCGCCGCCGTGGTCCTCGACCCGGACGCCGGCGGCATCGGCATCCTCACCGAACGCGACATCCTCAACTCCGTCGGCCTCGGCCAGGACCCGGACGCCGAACACACCCACGCCCACACCACCACCGATGTCGTCTTCGCCTCCCCGGCCTGGACACTGGAGGAAGCCGCCCGGGCCATGGCCCACGGCGGCTTCCGGCACCTGGTCGTCCTCGATCGCGGCGAGGTGGCCGGCATCGTCTCGGTCCGCGACATCATCCGCTGCTGGGTCCCGGCCCGCGAGCCCGCTCCGGCGCTCTGAGCACGCGGAACGGGCCGGACCCCGAGCACCGTGGGGTCCGGCCCGCCCTGGGGCACTCCCCCCAGGATCTCGGGGCACCGGGGAGCCGGTGCCGCCCGCTCAGGCGCGCAGCGCCCGCACCGCCACCTCCAGCCGCTTGCCGAAGTCGGCGTCGGCGGCCGCGAAGTTGCCGATCGCACGCTCGGCGATGTCCTCGCGCGAGACCTGGGAGATCGCACCGGCGAGGTTGGCGATCAGCCGCTCACGCTCCTCGTCCGACATCAGCCGGTAGAGGTCGCCCGCCTGCACGAAGTCGTCGTCCTCGGCGTGCGCCGGCGTCGGGTGGTCACCGGTGCCGCCCGAGAAGCCGTCGAACGACTGCCACAGCGGGCGGCCGGTCTGCCGCGGCCCGCCGAAGCTGTTCGGCTCGTAGTTCTTCGAGCCGCCGTGGCGGCCGTCGTAGAGGAGGCCGTCCCGGGAGTTGGTGCGCGCCTCGGTGGCGTGCGGACGGTTGACCGGCAGGTGGTCGGCGTTGATGCCGACGCGGTAGCGGTGCGCGTCGCCGTAGGCGAAGAGCCGGCCCTGGAGCATCTTGTCGGGCGAGGGCCCGATGCCCGGAACGAAGTGCGCGGGGCTGAAGACCGACTGCTCGACCTCGGCGAAGACGTTCCGCGGGTTGCGGTTCAGCTCCAGCCTGCCGATCTCGACGACCGGGTAGTCCGCGTGCGGCCACACCTTGGTGAGGTCGAACGGGTTGAAGCGGTACGTCGCCGCGTCCGCCGCCGGCATGATCTGCACACCCACGGTCCAGCTCGGGAACTCGCCGCGCTCGATCGCCTCCCGCAGGTCACGCTGGTGCGAGTCGGGATCCTTGCCCGCGAGGACCTCCCCCTCCACCGCGGTGAGGTTCCTGATCCCCTGGTCGGTCTTGAAGTGGTACTTGACCCAGAAGGCCTCACCGGACGCGTTGTTCCACTGGAAGGTGTGCGAGCCGAAGCCGTCCATGTGCCGGTACGAGGCCGGGATGCCGCGGTCGCCGAAGAGCCAGGTCACCTGGTGCGTCGACTCCGGCGACAGCGACCAGAAGTCCCACACGTTGTCGGCTTCCGTGCTGCCGGTGTACGGGTCGCGCTTCTGGGTGTGGATGAAGTCCGGGAACTTGATCGCGTCCCGGATGAAGAAGACCGGGGTGTTGTTGCCGACGAGGTCGTAGTTGCCCTCCTCGGTGTAGAACTTCAGCGAGAAGCCGCGCGGGTCCCGGACGGCGTCCGCCGCGCCCAGGTTGCCGGCCACCGTCGAGAAGCGCAGGAAGACCTCGGTCTCCTTGCCGACCTCGGAGAGGAACGCGGCGCGCGTGTACGGCGTGACGTCGGCGGTCACCGTGAACGTGCCGTAGGCACCGGCACCGCGGGCGTGCACCACGCGCTCCGGGATGCGCTCGCGGTTGAAGTGGGCCAGCTTCTCCAGGAGCAACTGGTCCTGCACGAGCACCGGGCCGCCGACGCCTGCCGTCTCGCTGTTCTGGTTGTCGGCGACCGGAGCACCGGCCTCCGTGGTGAGCGGTCCCTGCGTCACGTGCGCCTCCTGCGTCATTCCTGACCAATCCTGTCCCATGGCCAAAGCCGTTGCCGATCCTACAATGGACTTTGTCTAAGTCAAACATCGATCCAATCTCACACCAGTTCCCAACCTGGTCTGCCCTGCTGTTAGGCTGGTGGCCATGAGCGACCTTCTGGAACGGCTGCGTGGACGCGGATGGCGGATGACCGCGCAGCGGCGCGTCGTGGCCGAGGTCCTCGACGGCGAGCACGTGCATCTGACCGCCGACGAGGTCCACGCGCGGGCTGTCGCGAAGCTCCCCGAGATCTCCCGGGCCACCGTCTACAACACGCTGGGCGAGCTGGTCACCCTCGGCGAGGTGCTCGAGGTCTCGACCGACAGGCGCGCGAAGCGTTACGACCCGAACGCGCACCGGCCCCACCACCACCTGGTCTGCGCCCGGTGCGGCTCGATCCGTGACGTCCACCCGACGGGCAACCCACTCGCCGACCTCCCCGACTCCGAGCGCTTCGGCTTCACGGTGTCGGACGTAGAGGTGACGTACCGCGGGCTGTGCCCGAACTGCGCGAGCGCGTAGACAGCGCGCGAAGGACGACGAGGAGGGGGCGAGAGCCCCCTCCTTCTGCGTTCCGGGCACCCCGACGTCGCGTCGCGCGGGCACCCGGGGGTCCATGAGGTTCGCGGAAACGACTGAGGGCCGGAATCCATTTCTGGATTCCGGCCCTCGGCCTTCAGTAGCGGGGACAGGATTTGAACCTGCGACCTCTGGGTTATGAGCCCAGCGAGCTACCGAGCTGCTCCACCCCGCGTCGGTGAACACGACATTACGTGAGGGGAGAGCGCGGAAGCAAATCCATGGGGCGGGAGGTGTCCCGGATCACTCAGGAGCCCTCGGCGGCTCACGCCGACAGCTCCTCCCGCAGCGCGTCCCGGAGCCGGCCCGCACGCTCGGACACCTCCGCCGGGCCCAGTGCCACCGCCCGGTCGGCCCACCGCTGGCCCTCCGCCAGCTCGCCACGACGCGCGTAGACCAGGGCCAGCCGCAGCGCCGCCCGTCCGTGCCCGGCGTCGGCGGCACGGGTCCACCACACGGCGGCCTCCGGCTCGCTCCCCTCACGGGCCAGCAGCAGCCCCAGGTTGAAGGCGCCGTTGCGCGAGCCGGCCTCCGCGGCCTTCCGGTACCACCGCGCCGCCTCCACCACGTCGCCGCGGGCGGCGGCCAGCATGCCGACCCTCACCTGCGCCCGCCGGTGCCCCTGGGAAGCGGCACGCTCGTACCACTCCTCGCACTCGGTCTTCTCGTGCACGACCTCACCGAGCTCGTGCGCGGGCTCCGGCGGCCGGCGCGCGTCGAGCAGGGTGGCCAGCCGGTAGGCCGCCTCCGCGCTCCCGCCGCCCGCGGCGCAGCGCAGGTGCCGCTCGGCCGCGGGCTCGTCGCCCTCGCGCTGCCGGGCGATCCCGACCTGCAGCGCGGCCTCGGTATGTCCGGCCGCGGCCGCCCGCTCGTACCAGCGCAGGGCCATCTCCTCGGCGCCGCGCCCTGTGTACAGGATTCCGAGGTTGAATGCCGCGTCCACGCTGCCGGCCTCGGCGGCCTTGGAGAACCACGGCTCGGCCCCGGTCGTGTCGCCGCCCTGGAGCAGCAGGATGGCCAGCGCGTTCGCCGCCTCCCGGTGCCCCGCGTACGCCGCCCGCCGGTACCACTGCTCGGCCTGCGCGGTCCGCCCCTGCTCCGCGCAGAGCAGCCCGAGGTTGTAGGCGCCGTTGTCGTCACCGGCGTCCAGGGCGGCCCGGTACCAGCGCTCGGCGGTCTGCGTCTCACCGCGCTCGGCGTGCAGCGCGCCGAGCGCGTTGGCCGCGTTGCCGTCGCCGTTCTGGGCCGCGCGCAGCCACCACACGGCCGCGTTCTCGGTGTCGCCGGCGTCGCGCAGCAGGAAGCCGAGCGCGCAGGCGGCCCGCGGCTCACCGTCCTTGGCGGACGTCAGGTACCAGCGGCCGGCCTCCTTCAGCTCCCCGCGCTTCTCCAGGATGGCGCCGAGGTGCAGGGCGGCCCGCCGGTGGCCACGCGCGGCGGCCTGCCGGTACCACTGCTCGGTCTCCGCGAGGGCGACAGCGTTGTCAGTCCCGGCCTCGTCCTCGTGTCCGGCCTTCCGGTCGATCGCCCGCGCCAGCCGGTAGGCGGCCTCGCGGTGCCCACGCTCGGCCGCGGCCCGCATCCAGTGCCCGGCTCCCACGTCCCCGCGGTGCTCCAGCAGATCGGCGAGCGCGTAGGCGCCGAGGGCGTGGCCCTGCTCGGCGGACTGGCGCAGCCAGTACTCGGCGGCCGGCTCGTCGCCGCGCTCGCGGTGGTGGCGACCGAGGGCGTGCGCCGCGGCGGCGGAACCGGCGACGGCGGCGATCCGCCACCAGCCGGCGGCCTCGTCGGCGTAGCCGCGCTGGTGCAGGAGGACGCCGAGGTTGTTGGCGGCGGCCCGGTCACCCGCCGCGGTGGCGGCCCGCAGCTGGGGTTCGGCTCCGTCGAGGTCACCCCGGCGCAGGAGCATGGCGCCGAGCACGCTCGCCGCCTCGGCGTCGCCGCTCTGCGCCGCGAGAGCGAGCCGTACTTCTTCTCCGGCATCCCCCGTGTCGCTCAAGTCGTCGCGGGTCGGCTCCTCGGAAGGCTGCACAAATCGCCCTGACTCGAACAGAGTTGCCTTGTCCCCCATAACGTCCATCGTCGCACCACCTGCAACCTGGGTACACCCGGTATACCGCAGCCCGTGAGGTCACTTCAGCGTTTTGTCGACATGCCCACAGGACGACAAGTCAAACACACTCGACCCCAACTCCCCCCGGCGGCGCGGCCGTCCCTCCCCCCAGTACATGAGTTCGCACACCACGAAGGCCCGGATCCCTTGGGATCCGGGCCTTCGATCGCAGTAGCGGGGACAGGATTTGAACCTGCGACCTCTGGGTTATGAGCCCAGCGAGCTACCGAGCTGCTCCACCCCGCGCCGTTGCCTGACAACCGTACCACGGCGCGGGGTGGTCTTGATCAACTCCCGTTCTTGCCGCTCGGCTTCTCGGTCCTGGACTGCGCGTCCTGAGCCCGCTTCAGCGCCGCCTCCAGGTCCTTCTGCGCCTTGGCGTACGCGTCCCAGTCCGGGCCGTCCGGCTGCTGCAGGGCCTCCTTGCCGGCGTCGATGGCCTTCTGGGCGTCCGCAAGTGCCTGCTTGACCGTGGGGTTGCCGGTGTCGGGCGGGTTGGTGCCGGTGTCCGGCGGCGTGGTGGTCGTGCCCTTCACGCCGAACACGTCGTCCAGGGCCGCGTCCAGCGTGTCCTCGAAGGCGGTCTTGCCTCCGTAGGTGACCAGAACCTTGCGCAGCAACGGGTACTTGAGCGATCCGCCGCGTACGTAGACGGGCTCCACGTACAGCAGTCCCCCGTCGAGCGGCACGGTCAGCAGATTGCCGTACTCGACCTTCGAATGCCCGCGGCTGAGCAGGCTGATGGTCTCGGCGATGGCCGATTCGGAGTTGAACTGGCTCTGCACCTGTTTGGGGCCGTCGACGGTGGTGCTCGTGGGCAGTTTCAGGACTCTGATCTTGCCGTAGTCACTGGCGCGCGGATCGGAGTCGACCGCCATGAACGCGCTCAGGTTGTCCCGCCCGTTGGGCGTGAACGTCGTCGTCAGCGAGAACGCCTGCGCGGTCTGGTCCGGCATCTTCATGCTCAGGTAGTACGGCGGGACCGCGCTGCCGGAGTCGTTGGCCGGATCATCGGGCACCTGCCAGACCTCGCTGCCGCTGAGGAACGTCTGGGCGTCCGTCACGTGGTAGCGGGTGAGCAGTTCGCGCTGGACCTTGAACAGGTCCTGCGGGTACCGCAGATGATCCATCAGGTCCGCGGAGATGGTGCTCTTCGCCTTCACCGTGCCGGGGAAGGCCTTCATCCAGGTCTTCAGCACCGGGTCCTCGGTGTCCCACTGGTAGAGCTTGATCTCACCGGTGTACGCGTCGACGGTCGCCTTCACCGAGTTGCGGATGTAGTTGACCTGGTTCTGCTGGGCCACCACCGCACGGGAGTTGTTCGTCGCCGTCAGCGAGTCGGCCGTCGTGTCACCGAGGGTCGTACGGGACGAGTACGGGAAGCCGTTCGACGTGGTGTAGGCGTCGACGATCCACTGGATGCGGCCCTTGACGACGGCCGGGTAGGCGTCGCCGTCGATGGTCAGCCAGGGGGCGACCGCCTCCACGCGCTCCTTGGGCGTGCGGTTGTACAGGATCCGCGAGCCCTTGCCGATCGCGCCCGAGTACAGGATCTGCGGCTCGTTGAACGACAACGCGTACGCGGCCCGGTTGAGCGGGCTGTCGAGGTCGACCCCGCTCCTGCCGGCGTAGCTGGTGGTCTTCTCCCCGCTGTCGTCCGAGTAGTCGATCTCCTTCTGCGGACCGCCGACGATGGAGTACGCGGTGGTCTTCTCGCCGTAGTAGACCCGCTGTTCGTACGTGCCCAGGTCGCCGCGGGACGGCAGGTCGGACTCGGTGAAGACCGGCTCGCCGTTGGAGTCGGCCTCCGTGCCCTTGGCGGCGACCACGCCGTAACCGTGCGTGTAGCGGAAGTGGTCGTTGATCCAGTTGTTCTTCGGGATGCCGTCCAGGTTCAGCTCGCGCAGCCCGAGGACGGTGTCCTGCTCCTTGCCGTCCTTGGTGGGGTAGCGGTCGACGTCCAGGTTGGTCGGGAACCCGTAGTAGTTCTTCATCTGCTGCAACTGCTGGAACGTGGGCGAGACGACGTTCGGATCGATGATCCGGATGCTCGCCGCGTCGTTCGCGTCGTTGCGCAGCTTGGTCTTGTCGGAGGTCGTGGACTTGCCCGCGTACTCGCTGACCTTGGTGTCGTCGATGCCGTACGCCTCGCGGGTCGCCTTGAGGTTCTTCTGGACGTACGGGGCTTCCTTGGCCTGCTCGTTGGGCTGGACCTGGAACTTCTGCACGATCGCCGGGTACAGCCCGCCGATCAGGATCGCCGAGAGCACCATCAGGCCGAAGCCGATGACCGGCAGTTGCCAGGTGCGCCGCCACAGCGTGGCGAAGAACAGCAGCGCGCAGATGACGGCGATGCAGAACAGGATCGTCTTGGCCGGCAGGTAGGCGTTGGCGTCGACGTAGCGCAGGCCGGTCCAGTTGCCGGTCGCCTTGAAGTCGCTGGACTTGACGGCCAGGCCGTACCGGTCGAGCCAGTAGGCGACCGCCTTGAGGGCGACGAAGATGCCGAGCAGCACCGACAGATGCCCGGTCGCGGCGGCCGTGGCACGCGCGCCGGGGCTCGTGACGCGCAGCCCGCCGTACAGGTAGTGGGTGAGTGCGGCGGCGATCAGGCAGAGGATCGCGGCGGCGAAGCCGAAGCCCAGCAGGAACCGGTACCAGGGCAGGTCGAAGGCGTAGAAGGAGATGTCGAGGTGGAACTGCGGGTCCTTCTCGTGGAAGGGGACGCCGTTGACCCACATCAGCCAGGTCCGCCACTGGCTCGACGCCGAGGCACCGGCGATGAGGCCGACCAGGGCGGTGACGGCGAGCAGCAGCCACTTCTTGTACGGCGCTATGGCCATCCGGTACCGGTCGAGGCTCTGCTGCTCCATGGACATGGCGCTCAGCGGGGGCCGCAGCCGGTGCGCGAGCCAGATGTTGACGCCCACGGCCAGTGCCATCAGCAGGCCGAAGACGAAGAACAGCCCGATCTTGGTCGACAGCGTGGTCGTGAACACGGACGAGTAGTGCACCGACCGGTACCACAGCCAGTCCGTCCAGAAGCCCGCGAACATGGTGAACGCCATGCCGAGGACTGCCAGGACGCCCAGTGTCACGAGCAGGGTCCTCACGCGCCGGGACGGGCGGCCCGCTCTGATCCGTGGACCCGTCGGGCCTCCGCCGCGGTCCGGCATCTGGAAAGCCAAGGTGCGCACCTCGAAGTCGCTGTCGATCCGTCAGGCCCCCGGTTTCGCGGGCCCTCCGTGGCCCCCCGTGATCGTGGGCCCACACCTATGCAACTTACTCACGGTTTACTCGGTTCCCGATTCCGGGCGGGAACGAGGCAGGATTGTGACCATGTCCAACACTCCCATGGCAGCGAACCCGCTCACCCGGGCCGTACTCGAGATCGACGAGTACGCCTCCGGCCTCGGCTGGGAACAGCCCGCTCGCCTCTTCGCCCTCGTCGACACCGCACGGCTGCGGGCCCAGGAACCCTCGCTCGCGGCCCAGCTGGGCCTGGAGAACGAGTCCGAGACCGCCGGTCTCACCCCGATCGAGCAGGACGAGATCCCGTCCGGCAAGCCGCTGGACGAGTTCCTCGGCACCATCGCCTGGCCGGACGCGGTGGCCGGCTGCGCGCTCACGGTGGAGCGCCTGATGCTGCCGCCGTCGGCCGAGGCGCAGGTCCCGCAGGGCCTGAGCGAGGCCAAGCTGGCCAAGTGGGTGGCCGATCACCCCGAGCGCCAGGAGGTCCGGATGACGGTCGCGGTGCTGCGCGACGGCACCCGCGAGTCGGCGCTGCGGCTGCGCGAGAAGGACTCCTCGACGGAGGTCCTGACCGGCCCCGACCTGGTTCCGGGGCTCGCCCAGGCACTGTCCTCGACGTTCGCGGACTGACGTCCGGCGGGTACGGCGATGGGGGCGCCCCGGATGTGCGGGGCGCCCCCAGCCGTGCTCAGCGGCCGCTCAGCCCTTGGTGGCGCACTTGGGCAGGGCCGCGGTGTTCCCGCCGCGGATGTCCTTCAGCACGCCGAGGGCGTCCCCGATCGTCTTGACCTTGACCAGGGTGAGCCCGCTCGGGGTGTCCTTGGCGGCGGCCGCGCAGTTCTCGGCCGGCGTCAGGAAGTACTGGGCGCCCTTGCTGCGCGCGCCCACGGTCTTCATCTCGATGCCGCCGATCGGGCCGACCGTGCCGTTGTCGTCGATGGTGCCGGTGCCAGCGACGAACCTGCCGCCCGTGAGGTTGCCCGGGGTGAGCTTGTCGTAGATCCCGAGGGCGAACATCAGACCGGCGCTGGGGCCGCCGACGTCGGCGAGCTTGATGTCGATGGAGAACGGGAAGGTGTGGTCGGTCCCGGCGGAGATCCCGACGATGGCCCGCTTGGCGCCTGTGTCGTGGGAGGTCGCCGTCGTGATGGCGACGTCCTGTGTCTTCGTCGCCGCCTTGTTCGCCCTCTCGGCGGCGGCCTGCGCCTTGGCCGGGACGACCGTGAAGACGACCTTCTGACCGGCCTTGTGCCTGGTCACCAGCTTGGCGACGTCGGACGGCTGCTTGACCGCCGTGCCGTCCACGGCCTTGATCACGTCACCGGCGTGCAGCCGGCCCTCGGCCGGGGAGTCCTTGACGACGGTGGAGACGATCACCCAGGACTTCACCGGGACGCCCAGCTCCTTCAGGGCGGCGACCTTGGCGCTCTCCTGGGACTGGCTGAACTCCTCGGCGTTCTCCTGGGAGGACTGCTCCTCCGTCTTGCCGTCCGGGTAGAGGGTGTCGTGCGGGACGATCTTGCTGTCGTGGGCCAGCCACCCGTAGACGGCCTCCACCAGGTTCATCCGGAAGTCCGCGCTGGTGACCCGGACCGTGGTCATGTTCAGATGACCGTCGGCCGGATAGGTCTTGTGCCCGGAGATCTGCAGCACCGGCTCGCCGTCGTGGTCCCCCAGCGTGTTCACGGTCGGGCCGGGGGACATCTCCGAGAACGGCACGGGGATGAGCACTCCCGCGCACAGGAGCGCGATCAGCATCAGGGTGGAGGCGAGCATCGTCGCGGTGCGGCGTGGCATGCCATGACAGTACGGGACGGCTGTGTCAGCGCACCGTCAGGGCACCCGCGTCACGCCTCGCGCGCGCTCGTGTCCGTCTTCTCCATGGCGGCGCGGAATCGGGCGTACCCGTCGAGCTCCGGACCGTCGCTGCGCATCTTGCGCGTCCGGTTGGCCCAACTACCCCACAGTCCGGCCGCTATCGCAGCCACCATCGGAATCAGCAACCAGGCGAGAGCCGCCATGCCGACCTCCCAACCCCTTGAGCGTCTGCGACTGACTGATCAGCAGATTAACCATTCGCACTGACAACGCTCACGCGAGGGTGCCGGTTACGCAACCGCATGGCCCGGTTGGCCGAACGTGCCGCACGGTGGGGAGCGGTCAGCAGGCGCCGACCCACTCCTCGGTCCCATCGGAGAACTTCTGGTGCTTCCAGATGGGGACCTCGTGCTTGATGTCGTCGATCAGCCGGCGGCAGGCGTCGAAGGCCTCCGCGCGGTGCGGGCACGCCACGGCGACCACGACGGCGAGGTCCCCGATCCGCAGGTCACCCACACGGTGGACGGCGGCCAGCGCGCGCACCGGGAAGTCCGCGACGACCTTCTCGGCGATCCGCCGCATCTCGGCCTCGGCACTGGGATGGCAGGAGTACCCGAGCCCGTCGACGTCGGCGCCGCCGTCGTGGTTGCGCACGGTCCCGACGAACAGCGCGATGCCGCCGGCCGCCTCGTCCCCGACGGCCCGGAACACCTCGTCGACGGAGAGCGCGGTCTCCCGGACACCGATCAGCTTGACGGGATCCTGAGCGGCCTGCTCACCGGGGTGCTCGTTCGCGTGTGCCATACCTCCCATCCTGCCGCACGCGTATGACATCCCGGTATACGAGATTCACCAGTCCCGCGCGCACCGGCGTTTGGAGCGTCCTACAGGACGCGCGGCACACGCGGGTCCCGGGTCTCACACCCGCCGCCGCGCCTTCCGGGCCCGGCGGACCACGGCGGCGGCACCGAGCAGGGCCACCGTCGCGCCCGCCGCACCCGCGGCCGTCGCGTCCTTGCGCCCCAGCCGCCGGCCGGCGACCGTGTGCCGACCGGAGACCTCCTCCAGCAGCTCCGCGAGGACCTCCTCGTTGGTCCACTTCGGCCGCCACCCGGCGTCGTGCAGCCGGCTCCCGCTGACCACCCAGGGGTACATCGTGTAGGCCAGGTCCCCCGCCGGGGACGGTGTGAGCCCGATCCGGTGCAGCCGGGCCGCGGCGCCGAGCGCGACCGCCGACGGCAGCTCCATCCGCCGGATCCCGCTCAGCTCCTCGACCTCCTCCTGCTCGAGCCAGCCGTCGCAGCCGACGGCGAGTTCCCCGTCGACCTTCTCCAGGACGGCGTACTCCAGCGCACCGCAGAGGTCCTCGACATGGCAGAACTGCCACGCCGGCCGGGATCCGGCGACGACGAGCAGCCGGGGCGACTCGAAGTACCGGGTCAGTGCCGTGTCCGTGCCGCCGACCAGGACGGCGGGCCGGACCACGCTGACGTTCAGACCCGGGTGCGCCCGGGGCGCGCGCCGGGCCAGCCGTTCGATCTCCAGCAGGTCGCCCACGCCCGTGGCCTCGGCCGTCGCGCGGAGCTCGGCGTCCTCAGAGAGGGGCAGCTCGTTGTCCGGCAGCGCGCCGTAGACCATTGCGGAGGTGCACAGCACCACCCGGGGCACCCCGGCCGCCGCGGCGGCCGTCAGCACGGTCTGGGTCCCCCGGACGTTGTAAGCCGTGCGTGCGGCCGGATCGGTCTCCAGATCGAGGTCGAGCGCGAGGTGCACGACCACGTCCACGCCCCGCAGCTTGTCCGCGATCGCCGGGTCGCGGACGTCGAGGATGTGCCACTGGGCGTCGGCGCAGTCCCCGCGCCGCTCGTCGATGGCGACGACCCTCTTGATCTCCCCGGAGGCGGCGAGCCGCTCCGTGAGCAGGGCGCCCACCCCGGTGGCGGCGCCGGTGACCGCGACGACGGGCCCGCGCGCGGCGGGAGGGGTTGTGAGGTTTCGCGCTGCGCGAACCTGCGGATCTGGGGAACTCACCGGGCGTCTCCAGCGGTTGTCTTCAGTACGGGCGCGAGTGACGCGTACGTACCAGGTGCATCCATCCTGCCGCAGGCCTTCCGTGGGCGAAGCACCGAGGCCCGATCGGGTCGGGGTGTCTACGCTGGGTGGTGACGTCGGGCAGCCGCGCCGCCGGGAGAGACCGGTGGCCTTACCAGCCGAGGAATCCCGTGAGTGACACCCCATTCGGTTTCGGCCTTCCGCCGGAGGAGCCGGAAGACGGCGACGAGGGCAAGAAGAAGGACCAGCAGAGCGGTGGTGGTCAGGGCCCGGCCAACCCGTTCGGTTTCGGCGGCGCGCCCGGGGCCGGGGGCTTCGGCGCCCCCGGCGCCGACAATCCGCTCGCAGCCATGTTCGGGTCCCTGAACCCCACCGACCTGGGCGCCGCGTTCCAGCAGCTGGGCCAGATGCTCTCCTACGAGGGCGGCCCGGTGAACTGGGACATGGCCAAGCAGATCGCCCGCCAGACGGTCGCCCAGGGCGCCCCGGACGGCACGAAGGACGCCAGCGTGGGCCCGGCGGACCGCAAGGCGGTCGAGGAGGCCGTGCGCCTGGCCGACCTGTGGCTGGACGACGCGACGTCCCTGCCGTCGGGCTCCGCCTCCGCCGTGGCGTGGTCCCGCGCGGAGTGGGTCGAGGCGACCCTGCCCGCCTGGCAGGAGCTGGTCGACCCGGTCGCCGAGCGCGTCGGCGCGGCCATGGGCGACGTCCTGCCGGAGGAGATGCAGGCCATGGCGGGCCCGCTGATCGGCATGATGCGCTCGATGGGCGGCGCCATGTTCGGCACGCAGATCGGCCAGGCCGTCGGCGTGCTGGCGGGCGAGGTCGTCGGCTCCACCGACATCGGCCTGCCGCTGGGCCCGGCCCGCAAGGCCGCGCTGCTGCCGGCCAACGTCGAGGCCTTCGGCAAGGACCTCGGCGTCCCGCAGGAGGAGGTGCGGCTCTACCTGGCCCTGCGCGAGGCCGCCCACCAGCGTCTGTTCGCGCACGTGCCGTGGCTGCGCTCGCACCTGTTCGGCGCGGTCGACGGCTACGCGCGCGGGATCAAGGTCGACACGGCCAAGCTGGAGGACGTGGTCGGCCAGTTCGACCCGCAGAACCCCGAGCAGCTGCAGGACGCGCTGCAGCAGGGCATGTTCCAGCCCGAGGACACGCCCGAGCAGAAGGCCGCCCTGGCGCGTCTGGAGACCGCTCTGGCGCTCGTCGAGGGCTGGGTGGACGCGGTGGTCCACGCGGCCGCGAAGCCGCGTCTGTCGTCGGCCGACGCCCTGCGCGAGACCCTGCGCCGCCGCCGCGCGACGGGCGGTCCGGCCGAGCAGACGTTCGCCACTCTGATCGGCCTGGAGCTGCGTCCGCGCCGGCTGCGTGACGCTTCCCGCCTGTGGGCCTCGCTCACGGACGCGCGCGGTGTCGACGGCCGGGACGACCTGTGGCACCACCCGGACATGCTGCCGACGGCCACCGACCTGGACGACCCGGACGGCTTCGTGCACCGCGAGCAGATGGACTTCTCCGAGCTGGACAAGATGCTCGGCGAGGCCGCCGACAAGCCCGACCTGCGCAAGAAGGACGACGGCGAGACCAAGGGCGACGACACCGAGTGAGCCTCCACGACGACGCGGTCCTCGTCCTCAAGGGGTACGAGGGCCAGGAGGAGCTGCGCCAGGTCTACCTGGACCACCTCGCCACGCATCCCGACGGCCTGTGGAAGGCCTGCGGGGACGGGCACATCACGGCGAGCGCGCTGGTGATCGACCCGGAGCGGGGCCGGGTGCTGCTCACCCTGCACCGGAAGCTGCGGATGTGGCTCCAGATGGGCGGTCACTGCGAGCCGACCGACGCGACCCTGGCCGAGGCCGCCCTGCGCGAGGCGGCCGAGGAGTCCGGCATCGCCTCCGGGCTGACCCTCCTGTCCGGCGGACCGGTGCGCCTGGACCGGCATCACACGCCGTGCGCCTGGCATCTGGACGTCCAGTACGCGGCGCTCGCTCCGGCCGGTGCCGTGGAGGCGATCAGCGACGAGTCGCTCGACCTGCGCTGGTTCCCCTACGCCGAGGTCGCGGACGTGGCCGACGGGTCGGTCGTACGGCTGCTGGAAGCGGCCCTCGCCAGGCTCTGAGGCACCCGCCCGCCCGCGAGCACGCGTGAGGGGCGGCCGCACAGGCGGCCGCCCCTCACGTCTGCCGTCCTGGTGGTCAGCTCCAGACGTTGCCCTGGTTCTGACCGCGGGCCCCCTGCTGCCCCATGCCGAACTGGGCCGCGAGGCCCTGCCCGATCGCCGCGTTCTGCGGCGGCAGCAGCTCGCTGGGCTGCACCAGCGCGAACCCGGAGCCCATGAAGCTCAGCTCCCAGCCCTCGCCGGTGTTGCCGCGCCTGCGCCACACGCCGGAGGAATGCGTCTGCGCCTGCATCTGCACGCGCAGCCCGGTGGACCAGGCGACGATCGCGTCCGCGTCGCAGTTGACGTATTTGTCGGGCGTGACCTGCATGAGCAGCGGGGCGCCCGAGGTCATCAGCGCGACCTTGCCCCGTCCGGTGATGTTGAGCTGGTACTTCCCCGAGCCGGAGATGCCGTAGAGGCTGTCGACGGCGATGACCTCGTGGTGCAGCGAGGAGTCCATGGCGAGGACGTAGGAGCTGTCGACCGTCAGCCCGTCCTGCTCGACGTCCATGACGTGCACGTGCTGGGCGAGGTTGGCGAGGTAGACCGTGCCCTGTCCGTGACAGCGCATCAGGTCCAGGCCCTCGCCGGTGCGCGCACGCGCACGTGCCTGGTTGTTGCTGCGGTACTCGGCGTCGAACTCGACCAGCCCCTGGTAGGCGACCATGGTGCCCTTGCGGGCGAGGATGTCGTCGTGGCCCTCGAGGGTGACGCGGAGCATCTGCTTGTTCTGCAGACTCCAGCGCTCCTGGGTCTGCAGGTCGTTGTGCGCGAAAAGCGGGCTCTGCATGGTGTTCTGGCTCCCCCTCAGCCCCGGACTCGGAGGCGGTCGGTGCTGTCCTCGCTGGGCTGGACGACGACGATGCCCTGGCCGGAGAAGGCCATCTGGTAGGCCTCGCCGCTGCCCCGGCCGATCAGCGACTGCGCCTTGAAGCTGCGCTTGCCCTTCACCTTCAGGTTCGGGGACCAGGCGACGAGCGCGTCCGGGTCGACGTACGTCTCGTCCTCGCCGCCACCGCAGTCCACGACGATCGGTTTGCCGCGGGAGGTCAGCGCGACCCAGCCCTGCCCGGAGATCTTCGTGTTCCACAGGCCCTGCCCGGCGAACTTGGCGAGCCCCTTGACGCGCTCCACGCCCCAGGTGAGGTGGGCGTCGAAGGCGAGCAGGTTGGTGGCGTTGACGGAGATGCCGTCGCCGTTGAGGTTGATCACGACGACGTCGGCGCCGTAGTCGGCCAGGTAGAGCAGGCCGTCGCCGGAGCACTTCATCAGCGGGGCGCCCTCGCCGGTGATCCAGTCGCGGGCGATCTGGCGGACGGCCGGCGGGTTGGGCTCGTACTGGATGAAGCCTTCGTAGGCGACCATCGACCCCACGCGCGCGAGGAGGTCGTTCCCGGTCTGCATGGCGACCTTCAGCATGTGGTTGCCGTGGTTCTCCATGCGGGCGGTGACGGGTGCGGGGGCGTAGCCCGCGAGCGGCTGGTTCATGACGGGCTCCCTCAGACCTCGTACGGCTGGACCACGATGAAGTTGCCGGGCGCGCCCCGGAACTGCAGGTTGACGCTCTCGCCGGTGTCGCCCGGGTAGGCGTTGCGGCGCATGCGGACCTGGCTGGAGACGATCACCTGGGAGGCGGCCGACCAGGCGACGACCGCGTTGCAGTCGGCGAAGGTGGTCGGCGTGACCGGCAGGACCACGGGTGTGCCGTGCGTCTTGACGACGATCGTGCCGGTGCCCTGGAACTGCATGGTGAACAGCGCGCCGCCCGGGATGCCGTGTCCCTCGACGCGGCGGACCTCGTACTGGAGGCTCTCGTCGAAGGCGAGGACGTTCTCCGCGGACACGCAGATCGCGTCGCCCTGGAGCTCGACCGGGTGCAGGTGGGTGGAGTTCTCCGCGAGGAACACCTGGCCCTGGCCGGTGCAGCGCATCAGCTGCATCTCCTGGCCGGTGGCGTTGCCGACGAGCCGCCCGGCGAAGCCGGCGCCCTTGTAGCTGAAGTCGACCTTGCCCTGGTAGAGCACCATGCTGCCCTGCCGAGCGAGCACAGGCTGTCCGCCGACGCCGAGGTCGACGCGGATGAGCTTCTTGTTCTGCTGCGTCCAGCGCTGCCCGGTCGGCGTCTCCTTGAACGCCTGGAGCGCGGCCGTGACACCGGCACCGCCCTGGGGCGCGCCCTGCGGCACTCCGTAGGGGGCGGTCTGCTGACCGGGGACCTGACCGTAGCCCGGCGGCATGGGAGCGGTCGGCTGGCCGCCGTAGGAGGGCGGCTGCTGGCCGTACCCGGGAGGCATGGGCGCGCCGGGCTGACCACCGTAGGGCGGCTGCTGGGGCGGCTGGCCGTAGGGCGCGGGCGCCGGGGCCGGGGGCGGCACGGTGCCGCCGGGGGGCTGGTGCAGCGGGGCGATGACCGTCGGCGCGCCGTGCATGTTCGGTGCGGGTGCCGGGGCCGGCGGCGGGGTGTGCCCGGGCGGCGGCGCGAAGCCCTGTGCGGCGGGCTGGGGCGCGGGGGCCGGGGCGGGCTGGGGCGCGGGGGCGGCCGGAGCGCCGAACGAGGGCGGTGCGGCGGCCTGGGCGGGCGGGGCGAAGCCGGGCGCCGCGCCGGACTGCGGGGCGGCCGGCGCCTCCTCCTCCAGCACCTCGCCGCCGAAGTTCTTCAGCAGCGCGTCCAGGCCGCCGTCGAAGCCCTGGCCGACGGCCGCGAACCGCCAGCCGTCCTTGAAGTAGAAGTCGCCGAGCATCACGGCGCGCTCGGTGGAGAACTCCGCGCCGCTGAACGAGTAGCGGGCGACCTCCTCACCGCCCGCCACGATGCGCAGGTATCCGGGGGCGATCTGCGACATCTGCCCGGCGCCGTCGAGGGTCGCCGTGAAGGACAGCTTGCGGATCTGGGAGGGGATGCCGTCGAGCGTTACCCGGAAGGACTCCGTGTCGCCCGCCTGGGCACCCAGCAGTTGGACGGACTCCTCCGGGGTCTTCGGCTGGTTGAAGAAGACGAAGTACCGGTCGTCCGACAGGCGCTCGTCGGCGTCCAGACCGAAGCAGCTGATGTCGAAGGTCAGTCCGGGGCCGGTGATCTGCACGCCTACGTACAGATCCGTGCCCGCCGTGAGGTCACTGATCCTGGCCTTGTGGCCGCGTTGGAATTCCCTGGCCATGCGTTACGACCGTCCCCCATCCCGAATGCGAGTGCGTCGCGCCAGGCTAACGGCAATGGCCGACATCGGCCCCGGTCGGGCCCGGTCGGTACAGACCCGGTACACAATCGCACCCGACCGCTCATCCGGGCGGGCGGGCCGGGCGCCTCACTCGTCCCGTGCGCCGGGCAGGTGCGGGAGCCGCTGCGCGGCGACGACCCCTTCCAGGTAGCCGCGGGCGCGCTCGGTGCGCGGGTAGGCCTCCAGCAGCCGCCAGAAGTCGGGCCCGTGACCGGGCACCAGCAGATGGGCGAGCTCGTGGCACAGGACGTAGTCGACGACGTACTCCGGCATCCCCTGAAGCCGGTGCGAGAGACGGATGCTGCCCTCGGCCGGGGTGCACGAGCCCCAACGGGTGTTCTGGTTGGTGACCCAGCGCACGGAGGCGGGCCGGGCCCGGCCGTCGAAGTACTGGGCCGACAGCCGCGCTGCGCGCTCGGCCAGCTCACCGTCACCCAGCTGCCGACGGCTCTCCTGCGCGGCGAGCTTGTCGAGCATGACGGTCACCCAGCGCTGCTCCTCCGCCTTCGACATCCGGGCGGGGATCAGCACGACGGTGCGATCGCCCTCGCGGTACGCGGAGACGGTCCGGCGACGCCGGGCACTCCTGCGTACCTCGATCGCGCTCGCCTTCGAGCCGCCGGGCGGCTGGCTCGTCGTACTGCGCTGTGGGTTACCGGCGCGGTGCAGTGGGTCGGCGGGCACGCCCCGACGTTACCCGGTGGGCAGGGCCGAAGTCCCGGCTCGGGGACGGTGGAATGTCGACGCCCCACCATGCGTCTGATTCGTACGACCGGCCCGGGTGGCCGCTTTACGGTAATTCATCATGACTGATCAGTACGACAAATACCCCACACCTGTGGACAACTTCGGGCACCCGGCGCACGGGCCGGGCATGCTGGCAGGCGTCGGCGGAGCGTGACCGGTTCCACCGGCGGACGGACGTTCCGGGTGTTTCTACGGATACGGGGGCAAGTCATGCATCCGATGGTGAAGCCGGCGCTGCGGCGCGGCTGGCGCGACCTGAACACCGTGCAGTTCGGGATGACCCCGGCGCACGCGCTGACGCTGGGGCCGTTGGACACGGCGACGGGCGGCTTCCTGGATCTGCTCGACGGCACCCGCGGGCTGCCCCTGCTGCGCGAGGAGGGCCGCCGCACGGGCCTGCCCGACGGCCGGGTCGACGCCCTGGTGGAGCGGCTGGCCGGGGCCGGCCTGGTGGACGACGCGTGCGGCGGCGGACCGGACGCGGACGCCCTGCGCGAGAAGCGGGAGGTGCTGGGGCGGCTGCGCCCCGATCTCGCCTCGCTGAGTCTGACCACGTCCGAACCGGGCGGGGCGCTCGCCCGGCTCGCCGCCCGCCGTGCGCTGCGCGTGCAGGTGCGGGGCGCCGGCCGGGTCGGCGCGCTGCTGGCGTCGGTGCTGTCGGGCGCGGGCGTCGGCGAGGTCGACGTGCGGGACGACGGCCGCGTGGAGCCCTGGGACGTGGCACCGGGCGGCCTGCCTGCGGAGTCCGTCGGCGAGCGCCGCGACACGGCAGCGCGGGCCGCGGTCCGCCGCGCGGCACCGGACCGGCCGCCGCGCCGCCCCCACTCCCCCGGCTCCGGCGCCGCGGACCCCGGTCTCTCCCTGGTGATCCTCGCGCCCCGGGACGACGTGGCGGTGCACGCGCCGGATCCGCGCACCGCCGAGCCGCTCCTGGCCTCCGGGACGCCCCATCTGTACGCCGGCGTCGTGGAGGGCACGGGGGTCGTCGGGCCGCTCGTCCTGCCCGGCGAGTCGGGCTGCGCCGGCTGTCTGCACGAGGACCGCACGGACCGCGACCCGGCCTGGCCCCGGCTGATCTCCCAGTGGGGATCCGGCCGGGCCCGCCGGATCGGAGCCTGCGATCTGACCCTGGCCACGGCGGTCGCCGGACTGGCCGCGGCCCACGCCCTGGCCTTTCTCGACGGCGGATCGCCCGCCACCGCCGGGGCCCGCTGGGAGGTGTCCGCACCCGGCCTGACCTGGCATTCCCGGCCGGTTCGGCCCCACCCGGCATGCGGCTGCGGTGCGGCGGAGAGAGGGAGGGAGAGTGGTAAAACGGAGCACTCCTCAACCGATGGACGACCACGCGCGACAATGGCGGTGCAACGGCCGTCCGCGAAGCGACGAAGCGAAGCAGGCGCGGCGCGACCGACTGGGACCTGGAGGGCGCATGTCTGATCTTCCCCGGAAGGCGGTCACCCGGACCGCCAAGCTCGCCGCGCTCCCGCTCGGCTTCGCCGGCCGGGCGACCTGGGGGCTGGGCAAGCGGATCGTGGGCGAGTCCGCGGAGATCGTCGGCCGTGAGCTGCAACAGCGCACGGCGGAGCAACTGTTCAAGGTGCTCGGCGAGCTCAAGGGCGGCGCGATGAAGTTCGGGCAGGCGATGTCCGTCTTCGAGTCGGCGCTGCCCGAGGAGATCGCCGGCCCCTACCGTGCGGCCCTGACCAAACTCCAGGACGCGGCGCCCCCGATGCCGACGCGCACCGTGCACACGGTGCTCGAGGAGCGCCTCGGCCCGGACTGGCGTGATCTGTTCGAGGAGTTCGAGGACAAGCCGGCGGCGGCGGCCTCGATCGGCCAGGTGCACCGCGCGGTGTGGCACGACGGCCGTGAGGTGGCCGTCAAGGTGCAGTACCCGGGGGCCGGCGAGGCCCTGCTCTCCGATCTCACACAACTGAGCCGCTTCGCACGGCTGCTGGGTCCGCTCATCCCGGGCATGGACATCAAGCCGCTGATCGCGGAGTTGAAGGACCGCGTCTCCGAGGAGCTGGACTACGCGTTGGAGGCCCAGGCCCAGACCGCGCACGCAGACGTGTTCGCCGCCGATCCGGACGTGGTCGTCCCCGCGGTGGTGCACCAGTGCGAGCAGGTGCTGGTGACGGAGTGGATCGACGGCATCCCGCTGTCGGAGGTCATCTCCGACGGCACCCCCGAGCAGCGCGACCGGGCCGGGCAGCTCCTCGCCCGCTTCCTGTTCTCCGGGCCGGCCCGCACCGGTCTGCTGCACGCCGACCCGCATCCGGGCAACTTCCGGCTGCTGCCCGGCGGCCCGGCCGGCGAGGACGACTGGCGGCTGGGCGTCCTGGACTTCGGCACCGTCGACCGCCTGCCCGGCGGGCTGCCCCTGCCGATCGGAGTCTCGCTGCGGCTGACGCTGGACGGGGAGGCCGAGCGGGTCTACGAACTCCTCTGCGAGGAAGGGTTCGTGAAGGAGTCCATAGAGCTCGAACCCGACGCGGTCCTCGACTACCTGCTGCCGATCATCGAGCCGGCCCGGGTGGACGCCTTCACCTTCACCCGTTCCTGGATGCGCGGTCAGGCCGCCCGCGTCGCCGACCCGCGCTCCCCCGCCTATCAGCTGGGCAAGCGGCTGAATCTGCCGCCGGCCTACCTGCTGATCCACCGGGTGACCCTCAGCACGATCGGTGTTCTGTGCCAGCTCGGCGCGACGGTCCGGCTGCGGGAGGAACTGGAGGAGTGGCTGCCGGGCTTCGTCGGCGACGACGTCTCGGCCGAGGAGGAGCCGGCGGGCGCCTGACCGGGTGGCGTGCCCGGTGGCCGTGGCCCGGCACGCCTCAGCCGGTTCCGGGGCCGCCGGGCCGGCGGTGGGCGCAGTCGATCTCGTTGCCGTCGAGGTCGGTGACGTATCCGAGGTTGCCGTTGGAGTGCACGGTCACCGACCCCGGCCGCTGTTCGACCTCGAAGGGCTCGTAGGCGTGGGTCGTTCCGGACCAGGGACGGCCGCCGCTGGTGTCGACCGACCAGACCATGAAGGTCTCGCCGGGAAGCAGCCAGCGGTCGCTCCCGTACGGTTCGAGGATCAGCTCCAGCAGTTCCTCGGTGTCGTTCGTGATCCTCATGCGCGCCACCGGCGCATCCTGTGCCGCCACTGTTCCCCCGTCGTCGCACGGACCGTCCGGGCCGGCAGCGTACCGGTCAGGTCGCACGGTCCGGAGCGGGATCTCACCACCAGGACGAGTCGAGCCGTCCCTCGATCGCCCGCAGGTTCTCCCGGGAGCAGGTGTCGCAGAAGTACTGGCGGACGCCGTTCTCCACGGAGCAGGTCCAGGTGACCGGCTCGGGGCCGTCGGCGAGGGTGCCGCAGCGGGCGCACACCACGGGGCCGCGGCCGGCGGTTGAGCTGCCCTGGTCGGTGCCTCCGGGAAGACTCGTCACCCGGCGACCATAACCCCGCGGTCGGCAGATCGCCGCACACAACGCACCGCGGGGGCCGGTCCGTTCGGCCGGACCGGCCCCCGCGGGGAATGCTTCGCCTCCCTGGGCCGGGAGGCCACCGCTGTTCAGGTGTGCTCGTTACTGCATGACGGCCATGGCGAGCGCGCGGCGGGCACGCAGCGAGGCGCGCTCGGCGCGGCGCTGCATCCGCTGGGCGACCGCCAGGCGCATGGCCCGGCGTTCGCGCACGGCGTCGTGGAGTCGCTCGTGCATATGCGCACGAGCCAGGGCTTCTTGCATGAGTTGCATTTCTCGGTTCCTGTTCTGCCGCGCTTCGGTAGCGCCGGTGGAGGTGAAGTCTGTGGTCGCGGAGCCTGTGAGCTCGCTGGTGGACGGCTTCATCGGGGCCTGCTTCTTGGGGTCGTGCGTGAGGGGGCGGTCGATCGTTCCTGCGGTGTTCATGCCGTGACCGGGTTCTTGCGCGGACGACCACGCGGCCGCTTCCGGGCGACGACGACGCCCTGGACGAACAGCTCGCCACCCCAGACGCCCCAGGGCTCACGCCGCTCCTTGGCGCCGGCGAGGCATGCCTCCATCAGCGGGCAGGTGCGGCAGAGGGACTTGGCGTACTCCACGTCCGCGGGCGACTCGGCGAAGAAGACCTCCGGGTCGTAGGAGCGGCAGGGAACGGGTACGCCGAGGTTCTCGATGGCGTCGTCGAGCGCGGTGAGCGCGGTGAGGGGGATCAAGGTGGAGTCCTCCGTGAGGCCGGGCGGGGGGATCGTTTGCGAAGGCGGTACGGACGGGGCGTGCGCTTCGAGTTGCACGGTGTGTCTTCCTCGTCTGGTCGTTCCGGCCGGTTGACCGGGTGTCGGCTGGTACCGGGTTCTTTCCTGTCCCGAGGCCCCTTCGCTCTGTCGCCCCGTTCGGGGCAAACAGAAGGGCCGCGGATCCCGGGTGGGGTTCCGCGGCCCTGAAGGCGCCGGCCTGATCGAATCAGGCTGGATCACTCCAGGGTTCTGGCCCACGGAAGGCCCACATCAGGTGGTGCTGCTTCGTCTGCTTCCGGAATCCGGCACCGGCCGGCGCAAAGGCATAGGCATGTGCCTGCGCCTCTACCGCTTCCAGTGCCTTGGTCGGTCGCTCATTGCCCTCGCGGACGGGAAGACCCGCGAGAGACAGGGCGGAGGCCGGACGGACGGCACGAATGCCGGACAGACCGGTGCCCTGGTTCGAGGCGCCGAGCATGCACGTGGAGACGGCCGAGCGATCGGTCAGTTTGGCCGTGCTGATGGTGCTGAAGTTGATGCTGATCACTGGACTCGCCTCCTCTCGGCGTCTCAAGGGCTGGGACGAACCAGCCCGTTCGGATATGCAAGTACATCACGGAACCGCGGTCTTCGAGAAGGCCGCCGCTTCCGTGCCTAGAACCTATGGGGATTGCCGGGGCATGCGCAAACTATTTTTTCGACGAGTTCGCATCAGTCGTCCAGGCCGTCTTCGCCGGGCTCCTGGCCTGCGCAGATGGCCAGAACATCGGCTCCGTAGCTGCGCAGCTTGCGGCTGAGGACGCCGGGGATGCGGGAGAGGTCGGCGGGGTTCTCCGGCCGTGCCTCGGCGATGGCCATCAGGGTCCGGTCGGTGAAGACGCAGAAGTCCGGCTGCCCGCTGCGCTCGGCCTGGACCGCCCGCCACTCGCGAAGCCGCTCGTAGAGCCCCTCGTCCATGTCCGAGGGGCAGTCCTCACAGCGCATCAGCTTCATCTCGCCCGCGTCGGTGAGGGTGCGGCCGCAGACCCGGCAGCGGGCCGGGACCCGCTGGGCACGCCGGGGAGCGGCGGCCGCGGCACCGGCGATCCCGCGCTCGACTCCGCCTCCGGTGCCGGCACCGCCGCGGCCCACGGTGGCGGTGGTGCCGGGGCGCAGGCCGTCGAGGAAGCGGCTGGGCCTGCGGTTGGGGCGGCCGCCGGGTGAGCGGGAGAGGGCCCAGGAGACGTAAAGCCGCTCTCGGGCACGGGTCACGCCGACGTACAGGAGCCGGCGCTCCTCCTCGATCTGCTCGTCGGTCTTGGCATAGCTGATGGGGAGCATGCCCTCGGCCACGCCGGCGAGGAAGACGACGTCCCACTCCAGGCCCTTGGCGGCGTGCAGGGAGGCGAGGGTGACGCCCTGCACGGTCGGGGCGTGCTGGGCGCCCGCCCGCTCGTCCAGTTCCGCCACGAAGTCGCCGAGGGAGGCGCCGGGTCTGGCGGCGGCCAGGTCGTGGGCGAGGTTGACCAGGGCGGCCAGGGACTCCCAGCGCTCCCTGACCGCGCCGGAACCGGCCGGGGGCTCGGTGGTCCAGCCCTCCCCGGACAGCACGGCACGCACCTGGGAGGGCAGGTCCACGGCGTCGTCCAGGAGCGAGTCGTTGCCGCCGAAGCGGGCCGCGCCGCGCAGGGCGACGCCGGCCTTGCGCACCTCGGGCCGGTCGAAGAAGCGTTCGGCGCCGCGCAGCTGGTAGGGGACGCCGGCGTCGGCGAGGGCCTGCTCGTAGGTCTCGGACTGCCCGTTCGTACGGAACAGGACGGCGATCTCGGCGGCCGGGACGCCCGCGTCGATCAGCTCGCGGATACGGCGGGCGGCACCCTCGGCCTCGGCGGGCTCGTCCGTGTACTCCGTGTGGACGGGTTCGGGGCCGGAGGGGCGCTGGGAGACCAGTTCCAGCCGGTGGTCGGCGGCGCGGCCGCGGGCCTGGGAGAGCAGACCGTTGGCAAGGCGGACGACCTGGGGGGTGGAGCGGTAGTCCCGGACCAGCTTCACGACGGTGGCGCGGGGGTGCTTGGCACGGAAGTCGAGGAGGTGGTCGGGCGTTGCTCCCGTGAACGAGTAGATCGTCTGGCTGGCGTCACCGACGACGCAGAGGCTGTCGCGCTCGCCCAGCCACAGCTCCAGCAACCGCTGCTGCAGGGGGCTGACGTCCTGGTACTCGTCGACGACGAAGTGCTGGTACTGCGAGCGGACCTGTTCGGCGATGTCGTGCCGGTCCTGGAGGACGGCGACGGTCAGCAGCAGGACGTCCTCGAAGTCGATCACCGCGCGGTCGCGCTTGAGGTCCTCGTAGGCCGCGTAGAGATGGGCGATCTCGGCCGGGTCGCGCGGGGTCTCCCGGCCCGCCTTCACTGCCGCGTACGGGTAGTCGGCGGGGATGGTCTGGGTGACCTTGGACCATTCGATCTCGGAGGTGACGTCCCGCAGCTCGCCCCGGTCGAGCCGGGTGCCGCAGGCGGCGGCCGCGTCGGCGACGAGCTGGATCTTGCGGTCGATGAGCCGGGGCATGCCGCCACCGATGGCTTTCGGCCAGAAGTACTGGAGCTGGCGCAGGGCGGCGGAGTGGAAGGTGCGGGCCTGGACGCCCTGGGCGCCGAGCTGACGGAGCCGGCCGCGCATCTCCCCGGCGGCGCGATTGGTGAAGGTGACGGCGAGCACGCTGGAGGGCTGCAGGATCCCGGCCCGCACCCCGTAGGCGATGCGGTGGGTGATCGCCCGGGTCTTGCCGGTGCCCGCTCCGGCCAGCACGCACACCGGCCCGTGCAGGGCGGTGGCCACCTCACGCTGCTCGGGGTCGAGCCCCGCGAGCACCGCGTCGGCCGAATCCGGTACCTGCGGGAAGAGGGTGGAGTGCGTTGCTGCTGTCACACAGCCATGCTGCCAGGTCGCCGGAGACGGCTGTGCCGGTTGTCCACAGGCGGGTACCCGCGGTCGTACTAATGCGGCAGGTGTCACATCCGGGGGCCCATACCCCCATGGGGAATGGCCTGCCGCTCGCTTACGTTCTACTCCCCGGACGAAGTTTCCGAGCAGCCTGAGGAGCGCGAGAGACATGCAGGGCACTGTGACGATGTACAGCACGACTTGGTGCGGCTACTGCCGGCGGCTGAAGAGCCAGCTGGACCGGGAGGGCATCGCGTACACCGAGATCAACATCGAGCAGGACCCCGAGTCCGCCGCCTTCGTGGAGAAGGCGAACGGTGGAAACCAGACGGTCCCGACGGTCCGGGTGGTCTCCGGCTCCGGGGGCGACGAGGTCGTCATGACGAACCCGAGCCTCGCCCAGGTCAAGCAGGCCCTCACCGCCTGACCTCTCACGCTGCACGATCCGCTGCACGACCCCCGACGGCCCGGCTGTCGGGGGTTTCGTGTGTCCACCCGCCGGCTCCGGAACGGCGACGGCCGTAGCGCTGCCGCCCGGCTGTCGGACCCTCCGTCTACCGTGCGCGTCATGGACATGGACGACCCGCAAGACGTAGGCGCAGCGTTCTGGGCGCAGATTCTCGGCTTCACGATCAGCGAGGAGCCGCCCCCGCCGGACAGCCCCCTCGGCCGGGTGGTGGCCTTCGTCGCCGAGCACGGTGAGGAAGCGCTCCGGGACGAACACTTCGAGGCCGCGCGGGAGGGGCGTCCCCTGCTCCCCTGAGAGATGCGGGGGCCGCCCCTCCGCGGCCGGCCGTGTGCCCGGGGCGCGCGGGCCCCGGGCACGCGGTCAGACGAAGCTGCGCGTCGGCAAAGGCTTGCCGTACCACATCTCGATCAGGCGGGCCGCGATCGAGATGCCGTAGGGCGGCATGACCTCGCCGGACTCGAAGGCCTCGTGGAGCTCCGCGCGGGAGAACCAGCGGGCCTCGTGGATCTCGTCGCCGTCGACGTCGATGTCGGTCGACGTGGCGCGGGCCATGAAGCCGAGCATCAGGCTGGACGGGAACGGCCAGGGCTGGCTGGCCACGTACTCGACCGGGCCGACGGTGACACCGACCTCCTCGAAGACCTCGCGGCGCACGGCCTGCTCGATGGACTCGCCCGGCTCGACGAAGCCGGCGAGCGTGGAGAAGCGGCCCTCGGGCCAGTGAACCTGGCGTCCGAGGAGGATGCGGTCCTCCGCGTCGGTCACCGCCATGATCACGGCCGGGTCGGTGCGCGGGTAGTGCTCGGCACCGCAGGCCGGGCAGCGGCGGATGTGGCCGGCGGCGGCGATCACCGTGCGCTCGCCGCAGCGGGAGCAGAAGCGGTGGGTGCGCTGCCAGTTCTCCAGGCCGACCGCGTGCACCATCAGCCCGGCGTCGCGCGGCGACAGCAGCAGGCCCGCCTCTCGCAGGCCCGCGGAGCGGGCGGACTGGTCGATGCGGCCGGGCAGGGAGTCCTTCTGCAGCGCGAAGTAGCTGACGCCCTCCTCGTCGATGCCCAGGAAGTAACGGTGTGCCTCGGTGAGGGGCGCCTCGAAGGACGGCGTCATGACGAGTTCGGTCCGGCCGTCCGGGGTCTCGTCGATCAGCACCTGGCCGCCGGAGACGACGAAGCAGCGGGTGGTGGGGTGGCTCCACGCCGCCGCGAGCCAGGCCTCGTCCAGCCGGTGGTGCGCGGCACGGTCGAGGCCGCTCGGGGCGGTCAGCGAGATGGGTCGGTCGGCTGTGTCGTCGGTCCAGGTGGTCACGGGTGCTTCCAACTCCCCCAGGTGCGGTTCTCGTATCGGCGGACGGTTCGGCGGGGCGCCGGGCGGGAGGGCACGGGGCCGGGCGGCGGCGGGCGTACGGGGCGGTCCTTCCAGTGTGCCCCGCGCGCGGCGCCCTCCCTTGCGGCGCCGGCCGGTCAGGGCGTGCGGCTCCAGTGAGCGGCCAGGTCGCCCCACAGGTAGGCGCTGGTCTCGACGCCTTTGAGGAGGAGGTCCAGTTCGACCTTCTCGTTGGGGGCGTGCCAGCCGTCGGAGGGGACGGAGATGCCCAGGAAGAGCACGGGGGCACCGAGGACTTCCTGGAGGTCGGCGGCGGGTCCGGAGCCGCCCTCGCGGGTGAAGCGGACCGGCTTCTCGAAGGCGCGGCCCATGGCACGGACCACGGACTGCAGGGCGGGGTGGTCGAGCGGCGTCAGGCACGGGCGCGTGGCCGCGCCGAAGACGATCTCGTGGCGGATGCCGGCGGGCACCTGCTCGGCCGCCCAGTCGCGGACGGCCTTCTCGATGTGGTCGGGGTCCTGGCCGGCGACCAGCCGGAAGGACAGCTTCACCATGGCCGAGGACGGGATGATCGTCTTGCCGCCGGGACCCTGGTAGCCGCCGCCGATGCCGTTGACCTCGGCGGTCGGGCGGGCCCAGATCCGCTCCAGCGTGGTGTGCCCGGCCTCGCCGTGGGCGGCGCGGGACTTGGCGGTGCGCAGCCAGCGCTCCTCGTCGAAGGGCAGCTCGGCGAAGAGTTCGCGCTCGCGGTCGGTCAGCTCGACGATGCCGTCGTAGAAGCCGGGGACCGCCACGCGCGCGTGCTCGTCGTGGAGGGCGGCCACCAGGCGGGCGGCGGCGGTGGCCGGGTTGGGCACGGCGCCGCCGAAGGAGCCCGAGTGGATGTCCTGGTCGGGGCCGTACAGGCGGATCTCGCAGTCGGCGAGGCCGCGCATGCCGGTGCAGACGGTGGGGGTGTCCTCGGACCACATGCCGGTGTCGGAGACGATCACGGCGTCGGCGGCGAGCAGCGCCGCCCGCTCCTCGACGAGTGCCCTGAAGTGCGCGGAGCCGGACTCCTCCTCGCCCTCGACCAGCAGCTTCAGGTTGACCGCGGGGGCGGTGCGGCCGGTGGCGGCGAGGTGGGCGCGGACGCCGAGTGTGTGGAAGAACACCTGCCCCTTGTCGTCGGCCGCCCCGCGCGCGTAGAGGCGGTTCTCCCGGACGACCGGTTCGAAGGGGTCGCTGTCCCAGCCGTCCTCGACGGCGGCGGGCTGGACGTCGTGGTGGCCGTAGACGAGGACGGTGGGCGCCTCGGGGTCGTCCGAGGGCCACTCGGCGAAGACGGCCGGGGCGCCCGCGGTCTCCCAGACCTCGGCGGTCGGGAAGCCCGTCTCCCTGAGTTTGCCGGCGAGCCAGTCGGCGCTGCGCCGCACGTCGGGCGCGTGGTCGGGCTGGGCCGACACGGACGGGATGCGCAGCCACGCGGCGAGATCGTCGAGGAAGGCGGCGCGGTGCTGCTCGATGTACGTGCGGACGGCGCTGTCCGGGGTCTGGCTCATGCTCACGAGCCTATCGGCCTTCACGGGCGTCCTCGGCGGGCGGTACGTCACACTCGGGACGCCCGCGTGCCGCGCCCCGGGGTCCTTCGGCGGCCGCCGGGCCGTCGTCAGGTGCCGCCCGTGAGCAGCCGCTCCAGGGCGGCCCGGTCCGGCAGGCCCGTGGGCCGTACGACCTCGCCGGTGCGCACGTACAGGAAGGCGACCGTGACGGACTCGGGCGGTACGCCCTGCTGCTCGGCCCAGGCCAGCCGGTAGATGGCGAGCTGGAGCGGGTCCGCCGAGCGGGTGCGGCTGGTCTTCCAGTCCACGATCTCGTACGTCGCCCCGTCGCCGTCCCCGTTGCGGTAGACGGCGTCGATGCGGCCCCGTACGACGCGGCCGGCGAGGCCGAGCTGGAAGGGCGCCTCGACCCGGTAGGGGGTGCGCCGGGCGTACTCGGTGCGCTCGAAGGCTTCCTTCAGGGCCTCCAGGTCGCGTTCGTCGGCGATCTCGGCGTCGCTGCCGGGCAGCTCCTCCGGTTCGAGCAGGGGCAGCGTCAACTCCTCGAAGCGGGCTTCGACCCAGGCGTGGAACCGGGTGCCCCGGCGCGCGGCCGGTTGTGGGGGGCGCGGCATGGGGCGCGCGAGTTCCTGCGCGAGCCCGTCCGGGTCCTCGGCGAGCCGCATCAGCTGGGACGCGGTCAGCGTGACCGGCAGGGGGACGTCCGTGACGGTCCGCCGGGCGCGCAGCAGCTCCCCGGTGAGTGCGCCGAGGTCGCGGTCCCAGGAGGCGATGGCTCGGGCCTCCTCCGGAGTGAGGGAAGTGCGGGGCCGCGCTTCGGTGCGCCGGGGGCCGTCCAGGCCGTCCTGCGGCGCGGTGGCCTGGTGGGGGACGGTCGGCCGCTCGGCGCTCTCTTCCTCCGGGGCGAGGTCGTCCGCGGCGGGCTGTTCCGCGGCGGGGGCGTCCGCCGCGTACGGCTCCGCACCGAAGGGGTCCTCGTCGTAGGGGAGGTCACCGTCGTACGGGACGTCCTCGTCGTACGGCTGGTCGTCGTACGGCTCCTCGTACGGGTCCTCGCCGTAGGGGTCGTCGTCCGGTGGTGCGGGCCAGTCCGGGTCGTCGACCGCGGCGGGGTCATGGGCGGCGGGCGGCCGGTCGTCGCCCTGGGCGGCGAGGGCGTCGAGGTGGGCGAGGACGGTGTCGGCGGCCGCGCGGCGGCGGGCCAGCGCGGCGTCGTCCAGCGGGAGCGGCCACACCTGGTCGGCGGCGGCCGTGTGCAGGGCCGGGTTCTCCTCGTCCTCGGCGGGTTCCTCGGCCCACGCCTCGATCTCGCCGTACCCGGCGGCGCAGTGGTCGTACAGCGCCTGGAGGAAGTCGGAGGGACCGCGCGGCTTCTTCTGGCTGGGGCCCCACCAGTGGCCGGAGCCGAGCAGCAGCGAGCGGGGGCGGGTGAAGGTGACGTAGCCGAGGCGCAGCTCCTCGGTGTGCTGGTGCTCCTTCATGGCCTCGTGGAAGGCCTTCATGCCGCGCGAGTCCCAGGAGTCGATGTCGGGAAGGGTGTCGGTGTCGCCGCGCAGGGCGTGCGGCAGCACCTTGGCCTGCGCGGTCCACTTCTCGCGGCCCTGTGCGCTGGGGAACGTGCCTTTCACCAGTCCGGGGACGGCGACGACGTCCCACTCCAGGCCCTTGGACTTGTGCGCGGTGAGCACCTTGACGGTGTTCTCGCCGCCGGGCAGGGCGTTGTCCAGGCCCTTCTCGTACTGGGCGGCGGTGCGCAGGAAGCCGAGGAAGGCGAGCAGGGTGGCCTCGCCGTCGCCCGCCGCGAAGGAGGCGGCGACGTCCAGGAAGTTGGACAGGGTCTCGCGCCGCCGGGCGGCCAGCGCGTGGGGGGACGCCGACAGCTCCACCTCCAGGCCGGTGACCGCGAGGACGCGGTGCAGTACGTCCATCAGCGGGTCGGACAGGGAGCGGCGCAGGTCGCGCAGCTCGGCGGCGAGGCGGGCGAAGCGCACGCGCGCGTCCGGCGAGAACGGCAGTCCGTCGTCGGTGCCCTTGGCGAAGTCCCCTTCCAGGGGCGTCTCCAGGAAGGTGTCCAGGGCGTCCGCGAGCGATATCACCTCGGAGGGGTCGGTCCCCTCGACGGCCGCGGCGAGCCGGCGGTCCGGGTCGTCGGTGCCGTCCACGCGCGCGTGGGCGACCAGCAGCCGGGCACGGCGGCCGAGGAGGGCGAGGTCGCGGGGGCCGATGCGCCAGCGCGGCCCGGTCAGCAGGCGCACCAGGGAGGCGTTCGCCCCGGGGTCCTGGAGTACTTCGCAGACGGCGACGAGGTCGGCGACCTCCGGCAGGTGCAGCAGCCCGGACAGGCCGACCACCTCGACGGGGACGTCCCGGGCCACGAGGGCGCCCTGGATCTCGGCGAAGTCGGTCGCGGTGCGGCACAGCACGGCGATCTCGGCGGGGGCCGTGCCGGTGCGCACGAGATGGGCGAGGGAGTCGGCGATCCAGTCGATCTCCTCGGCGTGGGTGGGCAGCAGGGCGCAGCGGACCGTGCCGTCGCGTTCGGCGCCGGGGGCCGGGCGGAGCGCCTCCACGCCCGCGTGCATGGCGCGCAGGGGTTCGGCGAGGCCGTTGGCCAGGTCGAGCAGGCGTCCGCCGCTGCGGCGGTTCTCGCTGAGCGACTGGCGGGTGGCGCGGCGCCCGTCCGAGAGCGGGAAGTGTGCCGGGAAGTCGTCCAGGTTGGCGACGGACGCGCCGCGCCATCCGTAGATGGCCTGGCAGGGGTCGCCGACCGCGGTCACCGGGTGGCCGGTGCCGCCGCCGAAGAGGCCCGCCAGCAGCACGCGCTGGGCCACGGAGGTGTCCTGGTACTCGTCCAGGAGCACCACCCGGAACTCCTCGCGCAGCAGGCGGCCGACCTCGGGGACGCGGGAGAGGCGGGCCGAGAGGGCGATCTGGTCGCCGAAGTCGAGCAGGTCACGCTCGCGTTTGACGGCCCGGTAGCGGTGGACGAGGTCGGCGAGTTCCCGCCGGGCCGCCGCCGTCTCGGGGACCTTGCGCAGATCGGCGTTGGTGAGCTTCGCGCCCCCCAGGGTGTGCAGCAGGTCGGCGTCCCAGGCGCGCAGTTCCTCGGGGTCGACGAGGTGTTCGGCGAGCTCGGAGTCGAGGGTCAGCAGGTCGCTGACGAGGTCCGCGAAGGAGCGGGTCAGAGCCGGGTAGGGGCCGGGTGCCTCGCGCAGCACGCGCGCGGCGAGCTGGTAGCGGGTGGCATCGGCCAGCAGACGCGAGGTGGGCTCCAGCCCGAGGCGCAGTCCGTGGTCGGTCAGCAGCCGCCCGGCGAAGGCGTGGTACGTCGAGATGACCGCCTCGCCCGGCGGGTTGTCGGGGTCGATGACGTCCGGGTCCGTGACACCGGCCTTGATCAGCGCCTTGCGGACGCGCTCGCCCAGCTCGCCGGCGGCCTTGTTGGTGAACGTGAGGCCGAGGACCTGCTCGGGGGCGACCTGCCCGGTGCCGACGAGCCAGACCACGCGGGCCGCCATCACGGTGGTCTTGCCCGAACCGGCGCCGGCCACGATCACCTGCGGGGCGGGCGGCGCGACGATGCAGGCCGTCTGCTCCGGGGTGAACGGGATGCCGAGGAGCTCCTTGAGCTGCTCGGGATCGGTGATACGGGCGGGCATGTGGAGAGAGGCTAGCGGCGGCCACTGACAGTCGGGGACGAATCCACCCGCCGGGGTGGAAGAGACGCAGGTCAGCGCGGGTGGTGCCGTACGTCACTCCGGACCGTGCACCACTGCGGCCGCACGCCGCCGTGCCGTTCGTCACTCCACCACGTGGCGGCCCTCGGGGCGGGCGCTGCACGAGGCGCGGAACGCGCAGTGGGTGCAGTGCTGGCCGGCGCTCGGGGTGAACCGCTCGTCGAGGACCTTGCCGGCGGCGGTGGCCAGCAGCTCGCCGACCCACTCCCCGGACGGCGGCTCCTGCGGTTGTACCTTGGGCAGGGTCTCCCCGCCGTCACGCTTGGCCGCACCCTGCCTGAGGTGCACCAGCTCGGCACCGCCCGGCTCGGGGCGCACCCCGTCGAAGGCCGCGTCCAAGGCACCCTCCCGGACGGCCAGCTGGTAGACGGCGAGCTGGGGGTGGCGGGCCACCTCCGCGGCGCTCGGCGCCTGTTTGCCGGTCTTGAAGTCGACCACGTAGGCCCGGCCGTCGCCGTCCGTCTCCACGCGGTCCATCTGGCCGCGGATGCGGATCTCGTAGTCGCCCGCCCCGAGGGTGACGTCGAAGTCCTGCTCGCTCGCCACGGTGGTACGGCCGGCGCGGTTCAGCACGTGCCAGTTCAGGAAGCGTTCGAGCGCCACGCGCGCGTTGGCCTTCTCCTGCTGCGACTTCCAGGGCGCGTCGAAGGCGAGCGCGTTCCACACCGAGTCCAGGCGTTCCATGAGGACGTCGAGGTCGGCCGGGGTGCGGCCGGAGGCGACCTCGTCGGCGAGGACGTGCACGACGTTGCCGAAGCCCTGGGCGGTGGTGGCGGGTGCGTCGGCCTTCACCTCACGGCCCAGGAACCACTGGAGCGCGCAGGTGTTGGCGAGCTGGTCGAGGGCGCTGCCGGAGAGCACCACGGGCTGGTCCCGGTGGCGCAGCGGCACCTTGCTCTCGGTCGGCTCGAACATGCCCCACCAGCGGTAGGGGTGCGCGGACGGCACCAGCGGGCGGCCGTCCTCGTCGGCCAGTGCGGCGAGCCGGGCCAGGCGGTCGGCGGCGGCCTCCCGCAGGGCGCCGGACGCGCGCGGGTCCACGGTGGTGGCGCGCAGTTCGGCGACGAGCGCGGCGACCGACAGCGGGCGGCGGGGTCGCCCGGTGACGTCCTTGGGTTCGACGCCCAGTTCGGTCAGGAACCGGGAGGGCTGGTCGCCGTCGTCGGCGGGTGCCTTCACCGCGGTGACGACGAGACGCTCCCGCGCGCGCGTGGCGGCCACGTAGAACAGGCGGCGCTCCTCGGCGAGCAGCGCGCCCGGGGTGAGCGGTTCGGCGAGGCCGTCGCGGCCGATGCGGTCCGCCTCCAGGAGGGAGCCGCGGCGGCGCAGGTCGGGCCACAGTCCCTCCTGGACGCCGGCGACGACGACCAGCCGCCACTCCAGGCCCTTGGAGCGGTGCGCGGTCATCAGGCGGACGGCGTCGGGGCGTACCGATCGGCGCGTGAGCGTGTCCGCGGCGATGTCCTCGGCCTCGATCTCGGCCAGGAAGTTCAGGGCGCCACGGCCGCCGGTGCGTTCCTCCGCGCGCGCGGCGGTGGCGAACAGAGCGCACACGGCGTCGAGGTCGCGGTCGGCGTTGCGGCCGGCCGCGCCGCCGCGCCGGGCGGCACGCTCCAGCCGGGTGGGCCACGGGGTGCCCTGCCACAGGTCCCACAGGGCCTCCTCGGCCGTGCCCCCGCCGGCGAGACGCTCGCGGGCCTTGCGCAGCAGCGCGCCGAGGCGCTGCGCGCCGCGCGCGTACACCGGGTCGTGCACGGACAGGCGCTCGGGCTCGGCGAGCGCCCGCGCGAGGAGTTCGTCGGACGGGGGCGGCAGCGGGTTCCCGGCGGCGCGCTCCTCCTCGCGCAGGGCACGCCCGAGACGGCGCAGATCGGCGGTGTCCATCCCGGCGAGAGGGGAGGCGAGCAGGGTGAGCGCGGTCTCGGTGCCGAGCCAGGAGGTGTCCGGGACCGGCTCGGCGGCCGGCGCGAGGGCTTCGGCCGCGGCGGCGGGTTCCTGTGCGGCGGGTTCCCCGGTGGTGGGTTCCTCGGCGGACGGATCGTGGTCCGCGATGGTGGCGGCGGGGTCGGCGGGGTCGGCGGGGTCGGCGGGGTGATCGTGGGCCGCGGTGGCCGCTTCGGGGGTCTCGGGGGACGGCTCCTCGTGCGCGAGGGCCCCGCCGGACTCCTCGGCGGCGCGCTCCGCGGTGGGCTCGCCGGGCTCCTCCGCGGACGGTTCGCCCTCCGCCGTGGGGCCCCCGGACCCCTCCTCGTGGCGCCGGGCCTCGGCCGTGGCCACCGCCCGCAGGGCCGCGAGCAGCGGGGCGACCGCGGGCTCGTGCCGCAGCGGCAGGTCGTCGCCGTCGATGTCCAGCGGGACGCCGGCCGCGGTGAGGGCCCGGCGCAGGGTCGGGAGGGTGCGGGCGCCTGCACGGACCAGGACGGCCATGTCGCTCCAGGGGACGCCGTCCTCCAGGTGCGCGCGGCGCAGGATGTCCGCCACGTTGTCCAGTTCCGTGCCGGCCGTCGGGTAGGTGTAGACCTCGACCCGGCCGCCGTCCCGTACGGCGGCCGGCTCACGGTGGGCGCGCACCTTGTCGGCGGGCAGCCTGGGCAGCGGCATGCGCTGGGTGATCAGGCGGGTCGCGGCCAGCAGGGCGGCCCCGGAACGGCGGGAGGTGCGCAGCACCTCGACGGGGGCGGGGCGGCCGTCCGCGCGCGTGAAGGCCACGGGGAAGTCGAGGATGCCGTTCACGTCGGCGCCCCGGAAGGTGTAGATCGACTGGTCGGGATCGCCGAGGGCGACCAGGGTGCGCCCGCCGCCCGCCAGCGCGTGCAGGAGGCGCACCTGGGCGGGGTCGGTGTCCTGGTACTCGTCGACGTACACGGCGTCGTACCGGTCGGCGAGCCGCGCGGCGGTCCCGGGCCGGTGGGCGAGCAGGACCGCGCGGTGGACGAGTTCCGCGTAGTCGATGACGCCCTGCATGTCGAGGACGTCCAGGTACTCGGCGAGGAACGCGGCGGCGGCACGCCAGTCGGGGCGGCCGATGCGCCGGGCGAAGTCGTCCAGGGCGCCGGGTCCGAGGCCCAGCTCGCGGCTGCGGGCGAGGACCGCGCGGACCTCGTCGGCGAAGCCGCGTGTGGTCAGGCAGGCGCGCAGCTCGTCCGGCCAGCGCACATGGGTCAGTCCGCGCCGCTCCAGCTCGGGCTGGCCGGCCAGCAGCTCGCGGACGGTGACGTCCTGTTCCGGCCCGGAGAGCAGGCGCAGGGGCTCGGTGAACAGGTCGCTGTCCTGGTGGGCGCGGACCAGCGCGTAGCAGTACGAGTGGAAGGTGGTGGCCCGGGGGGCGCGCGCCGCGCCCATGCGCAGGGCCATGCGGTCGCGCAGGTCGACGGCGGCCTTGCGGCTGAACGTCAGCACGAGGATCCGCTCCGGATCACCGCCGCGGGCGATCCGCGCGGCCACGGACTCGACCAGGGTGGTGGTCTTGCCGGTACCCGGACCCGCGAGGACGAGCAGTGGACCGGAGCGGTGGTCAACCACGGCACGCTGTGCCGCGTCCAGAGGAGGGGGATCCGTGCGGGACGGCCGGGTACGGACCAGTCGGTAAGCGCCACGGCTCCCCTGCCGCACCTGGGGGTGCGGCAGGCGCCTGGTGGTGGAGGAGGAGCTCACGTGGTTGGCCGGTCCTGGTGGTCGTACTGGTGGTCGGGCGGTCACGCGTGCGAGACGGTGGCCGCGGGGTGAGGGGGACGCGCGCAGCCGACGCTACGCTCCCGCTCCGGACGGAAGCAGGGCTTCCGCTTCTTCCCTCACGGCGCTCGCGCCACGCGAGTCCCGCACCTCACGAACGTACGTCATGCCACGGACGTCCCCGATGTCACCCGTACGGGCCGCGGGCCCTCCCCGGCGGCATCCGATGGCGGAAGCTGTCAGGTGTGACCCTCCGCGCCCGCGCCGCCGTCCCACCGGGCCCGCCGCATGTCGAGCCGCGGCACATGGCCCTCGGCGCTCCTGCCGGCCTGCCTCAGCGGCGTGCCCTCGTCGCGGTAGTGGGCGAGCGCGCGCAGCTCGTGCCCGGGCAGCAGCGCACCGTCCGCGCGGACCACCCGCCACCACGGCACGGCGCCGCCGTAGAGAGCCATCACGCGGCCGACCTGGCGCGGCCCTCCCTCCTCGAGCCACTCGGCGACATCGCCGTACGTCATGACCCGCCCCGGCGGAATCCGCTCGGCGACCTCCAGGACCCGCTCGGCGTATTCCGGCAGGGTCTCCGCGTACTCCTCGCGGGTCTCTCGGGCAGGTCTCTGCTCGCTCATTCGCCCCATCCTGCCGCACCCCACCGACATCGCGCCGGGGACCGCGCTCCTTGGTGCTCTCGCACCGGCGCGTCGCTTCGGGCAGACTGTGCGCCCGCGCATCCAGACCCTGATGCCCGCGTCGGTCGGTGGAGCATGCCACCATCGTGCGGGCGGTGACCGGTGATACGAGACCAAGAAGAGACCATGAAGCAGCAGGGCGTGCACCCCGAGGACGCGGCGGGCACCCCTGACGCCGCCGCGCGCCCCGACACCGCCCGCGCGGGCACGGGCGACCCGGACGCGCGGCGGGAGGAATCCGGTCCGCGCAAGGACGATCTCACGCGGCCACCCCGGAACGACGGCGGCACGCGCGCGCGTGAGGACGACGGCGCGGCGCCCGACGACGCCCGCGGGGCGTCGCGCGCGGGCGGCTCCTCGCCCGCGCGCGACGACGGCGACGGCGACAAGGCAGGCGAGGGGGCGCAGATGCCGGAGAAACCGCCCCCCGGCCACGGTTCGGGCGTGGGCGCGGACCCTCACGCGGAGGCGGTCGAGGGCGACGAGCCCCTGCTGCCCGCGCGGGTGCACCGCCCCTCCGACCTCATGCGGCTCCTGGTGGGCGTGCTCGCCGTCGTCGTGCTGTTCGCGATCGCCGCGTTCGCCCACGGCACCACCTCGGGCCTCGAACAGGACATCAACAAGGGCACGGGGCAGGCGCCCGATCTGCTCATCAAGATCGCGGGACTGGCGTCCAGCATCGCGATCCTCCTCGTGCCGGTCGCCTTCGCGATCGAACGCCTGATCAAACGGGACGGACTGCGGATCGCCGACGGCGTCCTCGCGGCCGTCCTCGCGCACGGAGTGACCCTCGCCACCGACCTGTGGGTCGCGCGGGGCGCCCCGGACTCGATCCAGGAGGCGCTCACCCAGCCCTCGCCGGGTGACATCCACGCGCTGACCGACCCCGTGCACGGCTATCTGGCTCCGGTCATCGCCTACATGACGGCCGTCGGCATGTCCCGCCGGCCCAGATGGCGCGCGGTGCTGTGGATCGTGCTGATGCTCGACGCGTTCTCGATGCTCGTCACCGGCTACACGACCCCGTTCTCGATCATCCTGACGGTGCTGATCGGCTGGACGATCGCCTACGGCACCCTGTACGCGGTGGGCTCCCCCAACGTCCGCCCGACCGGGCAGACACTGATGGCGGGCCTCAGACACGTCGGCTTCCATCCCCTCAGCGCGGCCCGCGAGGAGACCGTCGAGACGGAGAACGGCGACCGGGGCCGGCGCTACTTCGTCACCCTGGAGGACGGACCTCCGCTGGATGTCACGGTCGTCGACCGGGAACAGCAGGCCCAGGGCTTCTTCTACCGCGCGTGGCGCAATCTGACCCTGCGCGGCTTCGCCACCCGCTCCAGCCTCCAGTCGCTGCGCCAGGCGCTGGAACAGGAGGCCCTGCTGGCCTACGCGGCGATCGCGGCCGGCGCCAACGCGCCGAAGCTGATCGCCACCTCCGAGCTCGGCCCCGACGCGGTCATGCTCGTCTACGAGCACACCGGCGGGCGCACCCTGGACACACTGGCCGACGAGGAGATCACCGACGAGCTGCTGCGCACCACCTGGCACCAGGTGCAGGCGCTGCAGTCGCGTCGCATCGCGCACCGCAGGCTGGCCGGGGACGCGATCCTGGTGGATCGTTCCGGCAAGGTGATCCTCGCCGAGCTGCGCGGCGGCGAGATCGCCGCCGGTGATCTGCTGCTCCGCATGGACGTCGCCCAGCTGCTCACCACGCTCGGTCTGCGGGTCGGCGCCGAACGCGCCGTGGCCTCGGCGGTCGGCGTGCTCGGTCCGGACGCGGTCGCCGACTGCCTGCCGATGCTCCAGCCGATCGCGCTGACGCGCTCCACGCGCGCGACGCTGCGCCGGCTGGCCCGCGAGCGGGCCCAGCGCGAGCGCGAGGCGGTGCTGGAGGCGTCCCGGCAGACCAAGGCGGCCCGCGCGGAGGAGGCGTCCGGCGCGGCCCCGGCCGCCGTCGACAAGCCGGACAAGAAGACGGTCCGCGCCGAGCAGCGCGCGGAGAAGCGGGCCCTCGACGAAGCCCTCGATGAGGCCCGCGAGGAGGCCCGCGAGGAGGACCTGCTCACCCAGATCCGGCACCAGGTGCTGCGGATCAGGCCCCAGGCGCCCGTGGAACCGGCCCGACTGGAGCGGGTGCGGCCGAAGACGCTGATCAGTTTCATCGCCGGTGCCATCGGCGCGTACTACCTGCTGACGCAGCTCACCCACATCGAGTTCGGCACGCTGTTCGCGCAGGCCCAGTGGGGCTGGGTGGCCGCCGCGGTGGTGTTCTCCGCGCTCAGCTACGTCGCCGCGGCGATGGCGCTGCTGGGGTTCGTGCCCGAGCGGGTGCCGTTCCCGAGGACGGTGGCGGCGCAGGTCGCCGGCTCCTTCGTGAAGATCGTGGCGCCGGCCGCGGTCGGGGGCGTGGCCCTCAACACGCGCTTCCTCCAGCGCGGGGGCGTGCGCCCCGGGCTCGCAGTGGCGAGCGTCGGGGCGTCACAGCTGTTCGGGCTCGGCTGCCACATCCTGATGCTGCTGTCGTTCGGCTATCTGACCGGCACCGAGAAGACACCGTCCCTGTCGCCGTCCCGCACGGTCATCGCGGGTCTGCTGACCGTGGCGGTGCTGGTGCTCGTCGTGACCTCGGTGCCGTTCCTGCGGAAATTCGTCGTCACGCGCGTGAGGTCGCTGTTCGCCGGTGTCGTGCCGCGCATGCTCGACGTGCTCCAGCGGCCGCAGAAGCTGGTCACCGGCATCGGCGGCATGCTCCTGCTGACCGCCTGCTTCGTGATGTGCCTGGACGCCTCCATCCGCGCCTTCGGCGACGGCACGGTCTCGCTGAGCATCGCCAGCGTCGCGGTCGTCTTCCTGGCCGGCAATGCGCTGGGTTCGGCCGCGCCGACACCGGGCGGGGTGGGCGCGGTCGAGGCGACGCTGACCGTCGGCCTGATCGCCGTCGGCCTGCCCAAGGAGGTCGCCGCGCCGGCCGTCCTGCTGTTCCGTCTGCTGACGCTGTGGCTGCCGGTGCTGCCGGGCTGGCTCGCCTTCAACCACCTGACCCGCAAGGGCGCTCTCTGAAGCCGGCGGGGCGAGCGCACGGGCGTACCTCGTACGGCTCGCGTCCCGCGCGCGTGGGCGGACGCGGGCCCACGATGGAGACATGGCGAACCCCTTCTGGCTGCGTGCCGCCGTCCTGATGACCACCGCCGCGGTGCTGTCCGGTCTGCTGGCCGGATGCGGCGACGGCGCCGAGCACGACGGGGACGTCACGCAGCAGGAGCTCGACTGGCAGGACTGCCCCGCCCCGTCCGAGGCGGAAGGCGGCGGCAGCGCCCCGTCCCCCCTGCCGAACGGCACCAAGTGGCAGTGCGCCACCATGAAGGCGCCCCTGGACTGGGCGAAGCCCAAGGGCGACACCATCGATCTCGCCCTGATCCGGGCCAAGGCCAGCGGCCCCGCGGACAAGCGGATCGGCTCACTGGTGTTCAACTTCGGCGGCCCCGGCGGCAGCGGCGTCAGCACGCTGCCCGCCTTCGGCGAGGACTACGCCGCCCTGCGCACCCGCTACGACCTGGTCAGCTTCGACCCGCGCGGGGTCGGCCGCAGCGCACCCGTGAAGTGCGAGAGCGACGCCCAGCTGGACGCGTTCTTCCAGCAGGACGCGACCCCCGACGACAGCGCCGAACGCACCGACCTCGTGAACCGCACCAAGCAGTTCAACGCGGCCTGCGAGAACAACTCCAAGAAGATGCTGCCGCGCGTGCGCACCACGGACGCGGCCCGCGACATGGACCTGATGCGGCAGGTCCTCGGCGACGACAAACTGCACTACTTCGGCATCTCCTACGGCACCGAACTCGGCGGCGTCTACGCCCACCTGTTCCCCAAGCACGTCGGCCGGGCCGTGTTCGACGGCGTGGTCGATCCCACGCAGAACCCCGAGCAGAGCGCGCTCGGACAGACCAGGGGCTTCCAGCTCGCGCTCGACAACTTCGCCGAGGACTGCACGTCGAAGACGACGGAGTGCCCGGTCGGGGACACCCCGCAGGAGGTGAAGGACCGCATCGCCAAGCTCCTGGCCGACCTGGAGAAGAAGCCGATCCCCGGCATCCTCCCGCGCCAGCTCACCCAGACCGCCGCGACCAACGGCATCGCGCAGGCGCTGTACTCCAAGGACTTCTGGGAGTACCTCACCGAGGGGCTGGAGGAGGCGTACGACGGCGACGGCAAGATCCTCATGCTGCTCTCCGACTCGATGAACGGCCGTTCCGAGAACGGCGAGTACAGCAACATCACCGCGGCGAACATCGCCATCAACTGCGCCGACGACAAGCCCCGGTACACCCCGGACTTCGTCCAGCAGCGAGTGCCCGAGTTCCGCGCCGCCTCCCCGCTGTTCGGGGACTACCTGGCCTGGGGCATGCTCAGCTGCACCGACTGGGCCGTGCCGGGCGCGGCCGACCATCCCGACGTCAGCGCCCCGGGATCGGCGCCCATCCTCGTCGTCGGCAACACGGGCGACCCGGCCACCCCGTACGAGGGCGCGCGGAAGATGGTGGACGCGCTCGGCAAGGGCGTGGGCGTCCAGCTCACGTACAAGGGCCAGGGGCACGGCGCGTACGACAGCAAGAACAAGTGCGTGCAGAGCGCGGTGAACGGCTACCTGCTGGACGGAAAGCTGCCGAAGGCGAGCGCGGTCTGCTCCTGAACTCCCCGACACCGATTGAAGATGCAGTTCAGAGAGTTCTCCACAGCTCGTAACGGGTTCGGCCCGCTATGCCTACCATGGCGTGAACGCCCGGCGCGGCACTGACGCGAGGGGCCTGTGAGGGGGGGTGCACATGAGGCGATGGCTGCGATGGACGGCGGCCGCGGCCGCGACGCTGCTGGTGGCCGGCTGCGGCGGCTCGTCGGACGGGGGCGGCGGAAAGAGCGACGGCAAGGCGACGGGCACGGCTCCTGGGCCGGCCTCGCGGTCCTCGGCGGCGTCCTCCGCGGACCTGCCGGACTCCCTGACCTCCCAGCACCTGGACTGGCACCGCTGCGAGGCCACCGGGGACGCGAAGGCGCCGGGCGACGACTGGCGGTGCGCGACCCTCAAGGTGCCGCTGGACTGGGCCGAGCCGGGCGGTGCGACGATCGGCCTCGCCCTCATCCGTGCGCGGGCGACCGGCGGGGACCGCCTCGGCTCGCTGCTCTTCAACTTCGGCGGCCCGGGCGGCTCGGGCGTGGACACCATGCCGTACTACGCGGCCCTGGCCTCCCCCCTGCGTGCGCGCTACGACCTGGTCAGCTGGGATCCGCGCGGAGTGGGCCGGAGCGAGGGCATCCGCTGCCGCGGTGACCGGGAGATCGCGGCCGCCGAGGACGTCGACGCCACCCCGGACACCCCCGCCGAGGAGAAGGCGTACTTCGAGGACTCCACCGCCTTCGGCAGAAGCTGCCAGAAGGCCGCCGGCCGGTTGCTGGCCCATGTGTCGACCACCGACACCGCGCGCGACATGGACCTGATGCGCCAGGTGCTCGGCGACACGCGGATGCACTACTTCGGCATCTCCTACGGCACCGAACTCGGCGGTGTGTACGCCCACCTGTTCCCCAAGCGGGTGGGACGCCTGATCCTCGACGCGGTGGTCGACCCGACCGCGGACACGGTGGGCCACGCCGAGAACCAGACCCGCGGCTTCCAGCGCGCCCTGGACGACTATCTGAAGTCCACCGGCCAGGATCCCGAGCAGGGCTCCCGGAAGATCACGGACCTGCTGAAGCGGATCGACGCCGAGCCGCTGCGGACGTCGTCCGGTCGGAGACTGACCCAGACGCTCGCCGTCACCGGGATCGTCCTGCCGCTGTACAGCGAGTCGAGGTGGCCGCGGCTGACCGGTGCGCTCGAGTCGGCGGAGAAGGGCGACGGTTCGCAGTTGCTGGCACTCGCCGACGACTACAACGAGCGGGACTCCTCGGGGCACTACGGCACGACGTCCCACTCCCAGCGGGCCATCTCGTGCCTGGACGACAGACAGCGGCCGACCGCCGCCGAGACGAAGCGGCGACTGGCGGAGTTCGAGCGGATCTCCCCCGTCTTCGGGGACTTCCTGGGCTGGGACTCGGCGGGCTGGTGCCACGGCTGGCCGGTGCCGGGCCAGTTCGACACCCCGGAGGTCGGTGCGCCGGGCGCGGCGCCCGTCCTCGTCGTCGGCAACACCGGCGACCCGGCCACGCCGTACGAGGGCGCCCGCAGAATGGCCGACGAACTGGGCCGGGGCGTCGGCGTCGAACTCACCTGGAAGGGCGAGGGGCACGGAGCGTACGGCCGCGGCAGCGACTGCGTCGACTCGGCGGTGAACGCCTATCTGCTGAAGGGGACGGTACCCAAGGACGGCACGGTCTGCTCCTGACGGACGCCGGCGCGGACGGGGCTCCGGACACCTGTGGCGCCGGAGCCCCCGCTCCACGGCTCATGCGGGAGCGTCGGGTCGACTCAGCTCCAGCGCTGGGCCTTGAGGCCGCCGTCGAAGCCCGTGTAGAGGACGCTGTCGTGCTGGCCGAGCGTGAGCCCGGTCGCCTTGTTCTTCAGACGCCAGCCCGCGGTGTCCTTGATCTCTTCCCACTTCTGGTTGGCGCCGCCGTTGCAGTCCCGGATGTAGACCTTGCCGTCCCGGTTGCTGTCGAGGCAGTCGCCGTAGCTGGTCTTGAGCGTCCAGCTGCCGTCGGACTGCTTGGTCTCCGTCCACTTGGACGGCGGCGTACCGCAGTCGGCCCCAGCGAGCGGGATGTTGTTGATGTAGCCCAGGCACTTGCCGTTGAGCTTGTTCTTCCAGGTGACGGTCCCGTTGGCGAACGCCTGGCCGGCGCCCGCCAGGATCACCACGGGGGCCAGGATCGCGACCGCGAGCCTGCCCATCAAGCGCTTCTTCATGAAACTCCCCGTATCTTCCGTCGAACAGCGACGGCAGCCGCGACCACGGGGCCGCGAGGATGGTCATGCCTCGCATACGGCCCGGTGGCCCTCGTGCTGCGGTCGCGCGGTGTGGTCGACCTCAACATGACTCAGCACGTATGAAGTTGACGCCACGTTAACCGAGGTGATCATCACACTGCAACGCGGATCCCTTCACCACAGACAGAGACGGCGAACACACCGATACCGCCCTGAATTGCCGACGGCCATCCAGGAGAGCTCCTGGATGGCCGTCGTAGCCCGGATCCGGCGTGGGGAAGGCGCGCCGGTACCAGGGCCGCTCAGACGTCGATGTCGAAGAAGAAGAGCTGCACCAGGCGGTGGGTGCCGTGTTCGCCGGCGAAGTGCTCGTAGGACGTGGCCGAGTGGATCAGCTTCGCGTCCCAGATCACCAGCCGGTTGTACTGGCCGGAGATCGACTCGACCAGCTCCCAGTTGTCCTCGTGCACGAAGTTGTAGGGGTCGTAGACCGAAGAGCGCGCGGCCTCCACGGCCTCCGGACTGCCCAGGCGGGCCCGCTCCTTCGGATGAGCGGGGGCGCGCCGGCAGCCGTGCAGCCGGTCGCGCCAGAAGCTGGTGCCGGCACCGGCGGGCGGGTTCGGGTTCAGGTAGATCGCGGCGGCGTAGCTCTGCGAGTCGTGATGCCAGACCAGCGGATCGTCGTGCGCCGTCTGCTGGAAGACACCGTTGGCGTTGTGGCCGAGCCACTCGGTGACCGGGGTGCCGAGCAGTCGCGAGAACTCCTCGCGCAGGCCGGGCCAGAGGTACCGGTGGTCGCTGCGCAGCCCTTTGAAGTGCTCCGGATCGGTGTGGTAGCCCGCGCTCAGCGCGATCTCGCGCACCTCGTCCGGATCGTCGAGGAAATCGTCCACGGAGAGCAGATGCGGCACGCTCGGGGTGAACAGCCGCTTGGCGGCCGGCCGGCGCCGCGCGTTCTCCAGGGAGTGACGGGGGACCACGATCGACAGTCGCGCGGGACCGCTGGAGATCAGGTAGCCACCGTCACCGCGGTCCTCCAGCACCACGGCGGTCTCACCGCCTAAATTGACCTGCTCCCCCGGATGGAATGGCATGGGCAGACTTCTTTCACCGCGCGCCGGCTGACGCTCGGAGCGTATCGATCCACCCCCGACAATTGGGGAATTTCGTCATGCAGTTACTCATATCGGCGCAGTCGCCGGGTGCCCCGGCCGCCGACGGTACGGTCCGGGACGGCGAGAAGCCCACGGCACCTGAGCTGATCAGGGCCGTGGGCTTCCATGGGACCGGGGGGTGGATCAGTAGACCGGCTTGTCCGGTTCGATCTGGTTGACCCAGCCGATGACGCCACCGCCGACATGGACCGCGTCGGAGAAGCCCGCGGACTTCAGGACCGCGAGGACTTCCGCACTGCGGACACCCGTCTTGCAGTGCAGGACGATCTTCTTGTCCTGCGGCAGCCCCTCGAGGGCGGTGCCCATGAGGAACTCGTTCTTGGGGATCAGCTTGGCGCCGGGGATCGAGACGATCTCGTACTCGTTGATCTCGCGGACGTCGATGATCTCGATGTTCTCGCCGTCGTCGATCCACTCCTTGAGCTGCTTGGGAGTGATCGTCGAACCGGCGGCCGCCTCCTGGGCCTCCTCGGACACGACGCCGCAGAAGGCCTCGTAGTCGATGAGCTCGGTGACGGTCGGGTTCTCGCCGCAGACCGCGCAGTTCGGGTCCTTGCGGACCTTGACCTGGCGGTACTGCATCTCCAGGGCGTCGTAGATCATCAGACGGCCGACCAGCGGCTCGCCGATGCCCGCGAGGAGCTTGATGGCCTCGTTGACCTGGATGGAGCCGATGGACGCGCAGAGCACGCCCAGGACGCCGCCCTCGGCGCAGGAGGGCACCATGCCGGGCGGCGGGGGCTCCGGGTACAGGCAGCGGTAGCACGGACCGTGCTCGGACCAGAACACGGACGCCTGACCGTCGAAGCGGTAGATCGAGCCCCACACGTACGGCTTGTTCAGCAGCACACAGGCGTCGTTGACCAGGTAACGGGTCGCGAAGTTGTCCGTGCCGTCGACGATCAGGTCGTACTGACCGAAGATCTCCATCACGTTGTCGGCCTCGAGCCGCTCCTCGTGAAGGATCACGTTCACGTACGGGTTGATGCCCTTGACGCTGTCCCGCGCCGACTCGGCCTTGGAGCGGCCGATGTCGGACTGGCTGTGGATGATCTGGCGCTGCAGGTTCGACTCGTCGACCTCGTCGAACTCCACGATGCCGAGCGTGCCCACGCCCGCGGCGGCCAGGTACATCAGCGCCGGCGAGCCCAGGCCGCCGGCGCCCACACAGAGCACCTTGGCGTTCTTCAGCCGCTTCTGCCCGTCCATCCCGACATCCGGGATGATCAGGTGGCGGGAGTACCGGCGGACCTCGTCTACGGTGAGCTCAGAAGCCGGCTCGACCAGGGGTGGCAGCGACACGGGGACTCCGTTGGTCGGTCAAACAGTACGGTTGTTCTCCCCGTAACACTGCCACGGCCTTTTTCATTCCGAGACACCCGTTCCGATACGCGAGACGATGTCGTCCCAGTAGCCGGGCATCGTCTCCCAGGGGTCCGCGCGGCCGCCCCCGTCGGTACGGTCCGTGAGGTAGATCGTCGCCGCCCCCTGCCAGCGTGCGATGCGCAGCGCCTCGTCCAGGTGGCCGTGCGGCACGCCGTGCACGAAGTGGCAGAAGCGGTCGGGCGGGTAGTCGGCCGTCCACTCGGCGACCTGCGACCAGCGGTAGTCGGACCAGGGGCCGGAGAAGGTCACCAGTTGGTCGGCGTTCTCGGCGTAGCCGGGGTGCGGGTGGGTGCCGTGGCCGAGGACGAGGTGCGCGGTGTCGCTGATCGCGCGCAGCGTGGTGACGGCGCGCCGGACCTCGGGAAGCGCGGTGCGCTCGGTGGGGCAGCGGTCCAACAGGAAACCGTCCACCCGGTACCAGTCGAGGTGACGGTGGGCGTCGGAGAGCAGGTCGCCGAAGGCACGGGCGCCGTAGGCGAGGTCCAGGTGGCCGAGGACGCGGACGCCGGCGCCGCGCAGCCGGGCCGTGGCCTCCAGGCAGTGCGGGTCGGGGCGGCTGCCGGGGCCGCCGGCCACGTTCAGCACCACCCAGTCCAGCGGGGTGCCGGGGCGGGCGAGTTCGGACCACTGGGCGGGTGCGACGAGCGGGTGGGCGTAGCCGGGGATGCCGAGGGCGGTGCGGACGCCGGTGTTCGTGGCGCCCGCCGTGATGCTGGTCAGATGCGGCATGCCGCCTCCATCCAGATGTCTGCCAGGGATTCTTCGAGGTTGATGCGGGGCCGCCAGCCGAGCCGGTCGCGTGCGGTGCGCACGTCGGCCTGCTGCCAGCTGCCGCAGCCGTCCGGGTACGGGTAGGCCAGCGGGGCGGTGTGGTCGGAGTCGGCGCGCGGGTGGCCGATGGCGCCGCGCAGGACTCCGGGCGGGGCGTCGAGTTCGTGCAGGGCGCCGCCGTACCCGGCGACGCGCGCGAGGACGGCGGCGGCGTCCCGGAGGCGTACGGCCCGGCCGGAACCGATGTTGATCACGCCCTGCGCGGCGGAGAGCGAGGCGGCGTGCACGGCGCGGGCGACGTCGCGCACGTCCACGAAGTCGCGCTGGACGCCGAGGCCGGCCAGCTTCAGTTCGCCGTCGCCGGACTGCATCGCGCGGCGCATGGCCTCGGCGAGCCGGCCGAGCGGGGACCCTGCCGGGGTGCCGGGGCCCGCGGGTGAGAAGACGCGCAGGACGACGGCGTCCAGTCCGGAGCCGAGGACGAGTTCGGTCGCGGCGAGCTTGCTGACGCCGTACGGGCCGCCCGGGCGCGGCACGGCGTCCTCGGCCGTGGAGGAGCCCGGCTGGCTCGGCCCGTACTCGGAGCCGCAGCCGATCTGCACCAGGCGGGCGCCGCAGCCGCTGCGGCGCAGGGCCTCGCAGACGGTGGCGACGGCGACGGTGTTGTGCCGGGTGAGTTCGCGGGCGCCGCCCCGGGTGGCTCCGGCGCAGTTCACGACGACGCCGGGGTGTACGGCGTCGAGGAAGCGCGTGAGCGCGCCCGGGCTGCCGGTGGCCAGGTCGAAGCGGACGTCGGCGTCGTCGCCGCGGCCGAGCGCGGTGAGCTGGACGGCGGGGTCGGCGAGCAGGCGGTCGGCGACGAAGCGGCCGATGTATCCGTTGGCTCCGATCAGCAGGACCCTCATCGGGCGGCTCCCGGGGTGTGCGCGCCGGTGGATCCGGCCGTTGCGAAGGCTCCCGTGGCCGGTCCGGCGGTACCGGGGGCTCGGGACGCTCCGGGTCGGGAGGTGGTCATCTGGTGTTCTCCTTCAACGGGGTGGTGCGGGCGCCGCCGGTGGCCGGCCGGGCCCCGGTGGCCCCGGTCCGGTGCGGTCATGCGCTCCGGACGGGTGGCGGGCCCGGGTCGGACCGGTGGCGGAAGATTCACTCGGGTGCTCCCGCGGGAGCGTGCGCCGAGGCCTGGGTGAGGGCGCGGACGGCGTGCAGCAGCAGGGCCAGGGCCGCGGTACCGCAGGCGAGGGCAGGGACGGCGGCCGAGCCGCCCGCGTTCACCAGGGTCTCCACGGGGGTCGCGAGGAAGGCGCAGCCCGGCAGCCGCGCCGCCGTCGGCAGGGCGAGGGCCGCCGCCTCCACGGCCGCCGCCGCGCCCAGGGCGAGGACCGGGGCGTGCCGGTGACGGTGGACGGTGAGCAGGCGCGCGAGGAGGAGCAGGGCGCCGAGGGCGACGGACCGCGGGTAGGGCACGGGTTCGCGCAGCGTGGTGCCGCAGAGCAGGAGCAGTGTCGTGAGCGCGCCCAGGAACAGCGCGAAGGTGCCCAGCAGCAGTGGTTTCGCTGCGGAGGAGAAGTCCTCCAGTCCGCGGCTGCCGGCGAGCCGGCGGCGGGCGCCCGCGGTGAGCAGGTGGGCGCACCAGGCCGCCGGAGCGCAGGCGAGCAGGAGGGCGAGGACGGGCGCGGTGGCGGTCGGCCAGGGTCCGTCCGGGGTCCCGGTGGGCGCGGTGTCGGGGCCGCCGGTCAGGACGGCGTGCAGCAGACCGTCGCCGAGGAGGGCGTATCCGAGCAGCCAGAGCGTCCACGCGCGCGCGGCGCTCGCCGTGCGCCACGAGGGCGTGCCGGACCGGTCGGCCAGGGGGCCGTGGCGCAGTGCCGCGCGGGTGGCGAGGGCCGCGGCGAGGACGCCGCCGAGTGCCACGAGCAGCCGGGTGTGCCCGTCGGTGAGCCGCAGCGCGGTCACGGTGGCCGCGCCGAGGGCGCCGGGCAGCACGGTGAGCAGGACCCAGCCGGTGCGGACGCGGGGCGCGGGCAGGGGCTCGGGCTCCTGGCGCGGGTCGCCGTCGCGCGGGACGCGCGCGTACAGCTCTTCGGCGAGCGAGAAGACGTCCCGGTGCCGGAAGCGGGCGGCGGTCCGGTCGGTGACGCCGTGCGCCTCCAGCCCGGCCGCGATCTCCAGGGGGTCCACGGCCCGCTCGCACAGTTCCCGGTGCCGGTGCAGCAGTGTTTTCACCGGATCCACCGCCCCGCGCCGGCTGTGCGGTCCGGGGACACGCCGCTTGCCGGGCTCGGGGTCCGCCGGTGCCGGAAGGGCGTCGGCCGCGGGGCCGGCTTCGGCTTCGGTTCCGGCACTGGCACCGGCTTCGGCCGACGTCGCCACGAGCGGGTTCGGCCCCGGAGCGGCCGCGAGCCACTCCCCCGACGGCGCGTCCCACGCGTCGGCGCCGCTCGGCATGCCGGGCCGGTCGAGGTCGCCCGGCTCGCTCACGGCGCACCGGTCGGTCCCGCCGCGCCCGCTCAGCTCCTCACGGTCCTGTCCCACGCTCATCGCACCCCCTCCGCGGCCGCCACGCGCGTCGCGCGCACCGGGGCGCCGTTGGCCCAGCCGGGAATGCCGCGAGGCAGGACGCGGGCCGTCGGGCCGGTCCAGCGGCCGGGCACGTGGGACTCGGCGGGGGTGGCGAACGGCAGGGGTTCCCCGGCCTCGTCGAGGACGACCCGGCGGACCGGGCAGTGCGAGACGATCTCCAGGTAAATGCCGTGAAATGCCGCGATGTTCTGCTCGACGGTGAACAGTTCGAGCGCCCGGGCGCGCGCGGCGGCGCCGAGGCGCGCCCGGCGCTCGGGGTCGCGCAGCAGCGCCACGCACGCCTCGGCGAGCGCCCGCGGGTTGCGCGGGGGGACGACGAGGCCGGTGCCTCCGATGACCTCCACCACGGCACCGACGTCCGTGGACACCGTGGCCCGGCCGCAGAACATGGCTTCGACGAGACCGACCGGGAAGCCCTCCACCACGCTGGACAGCACGACGACGGCGCCGGCCGCGTACGCGTCGGCCGGGGTCGGGGCCTCCGGACCGCCGATCTCCTCGAAGGAGACCGGGTTGTCGCCGACGGCGTGCACGCCCTCCGCCTCGTCCGGGAAGAGCTGCGCGGCGAGGGCCCGGCAGTGGCCGAGGTAGGCCTCGCCCTCCGGTCCGGCGGGCGGGCCCACGATGCGCAGCCGCGCCTTGGGTTCCTCCTTGCGGACCTCGGCGAAGGCGTGGAGGAGGGAGACCAGGTCCTTGGCGGGTTCGACGCGGCCGACCCAGACCAGCGCGTCCGGATCGGAGCGGTCCGGGGACTCGCCGGCCTCCGTGAAGCGGGCGGCGTCCATCCCCGGGTAGACCGTGCGGATCCGGCTCCGGTCGGCGCCGCACCGTTCCTGCCAGCGGCGGGCGTGCCCGTTGCCGGGGGTGAGGATCTCGGCGCGCCGGTAGACCTCGGCGGCCAGCCGGCCGTGGAAGGAGGCGAGGAGCGCGCGGACGGCGGGGGCGGCGGCGTCGGGTCCGAGGGCCAGGTAGTGCGAGCGGAGCTGGACGCCGTACTCGGTGACCAGCAGGGGGACGCCGGCGAAGTGCCGGGCGAGCAGTCCGGGGAGGGCGGCGGAACCGCCCGCGGTGGCGTGGCAGAGGTCGGCCGCGCCGAGTCCGGCGTCGTCGTACCAGTCGAGGGACAGGGGACGCAGGCCGCGTTCGAGGTGTGCGGCGACCGCGAGCAGATCCGGTACGCGCGCCTCGCGCGCCGTACGCAGGGCGCCGGGCGCGCGGCAGGCGCGTTCCAGGGTGCGCACGGCGGCGTCGGAGCGCAGGGCGCCGACCAGTCCGCCCTCGTCGCGGGCGAGTTCGGCGAGTCCGTACAGAGCGCTGCCGAAACGGTCCGCCAGCTCGGCGGACGTGGGCCCGGATCCGGCGTCGGAGGCGACGCACACCGCCCCGACCAGCTCCCCGTAGCACTCGGTGAAGCGCCGGCGCGCGCGCCGCCCGTGGGTGACCCCGTCGTCCTCCGCCGTCCACAGCGGTGCCGTCCGCACCTGGCCGACCTGCGGCGGGAGCGGGACCCGGCCCTCGTCCTCCTGCTGCCGGCTGCGGCTGAGCGCGTAGACGTCGAACTCGTGCTGCTCGAGCCCGCGCACGAGCCGGTCGCACCAGAGTCTGGCGTCACCGCTCACAAACGGGTAGCCACCCTCCGTAAGCAGTCCGATGCGCACGTGTGCACCCCCGATCTCCCGTCTGGGGAGCCGCCGTTGTCCCGACGGCTCGCAGCGGGACGAACGTAAGGGGACAAGGCGGTGGTGCGACGGACGGTTGTCCATCGCACCACCAAAAGGGGTGAACGGTCGTAACTTTCGCGTGCGGGTGGCGTTCTACCGCGCTAGGAGATCAGCGGGCTGACCGTCGGGGCCGGCGGCCGCGCCGATCGGCGCGGGGCGTCACGCCACGGCCGGTTCGCCCCGGGCCGCCCGCCGCCGGGCCGCCAGCTCCGGATCGAGCGAGGGTACGGCGGCCAGGAGCTGCCGGGTGTAGGCCTCGCGCGGGCTGTCGTACACCTCGTCGGCGGGGCCGTACTCGACCAGCCGGCCCCTGCGCATCACCGCGACCCGGTCGCTGACCTGGCGGACGACGGCGAGGTCGTGGGCGATGAAGACCAGCGCGAGACCGAGTTCCCGCTGGAGCTCACCGAGCAGGCCGACCACCTGGGCCTGGGTCGTGACGTCGAGCGCCGAGACCGGCTCGTCGCAGACGATGACGCGCGGATCGGCGGCGAGCGCCCGGGCGATGCCGATGCGCTGGCGCTGTCCGCCGCTGAACTCGTGCGGGTAGCGGTCGTGGTGCTCCCTGTCGAGCCCCACGCGCTCCAGCAGTTCCGTCACGCGCCCCCGGACGCGCTCGTCGTCGGTCTCTCCCCGTGCGCGCAGCGGGTCGGCGATGGACTCGCCCACGCTGCGGCGGGGGTTGAGGGAGGAGACCGGGTCCTGGAAGACCATCTGCACGGCCGGGTTCACGCCGGTGTGCGGGCGGCCCTCGTAACGGATGCCGCCCGCGGTCGGCCGGAGCAGCCCGACCAGCATGCGGCCGAGCGTGGTCTTGCCGCTGCCGCTCTCCCCGACCACGCCGAGCGTCTCACCGCGGCGGACGGTCAGCGAGACGTCGTCCACGGCGGCGAACGCCCGCTTGCCGCGCCCGAACTCGCGCCGCACTCCGTCGGCCTCCAGCACGACCTCCTCGCCGGCCGGCGAGGAGGTCCGGCGGGTGTCCACGCGCGGTACGGCGTCGAGGAGTCGGCGGGTGTACGCCTGGGCGGGCGCGGCGAGGACCGTGCCGACCGGACCGTGCTCGACGGCCCTGCCGTGCCGCATGACGAGGACGTCGTCCACGCTCTCGGCGGCGACGCCCACGTCGTGGGTGACGAGCAGCAGGCCCATGCCCGTCTCCTGGCGCAGGGTGTGCAGCAGGTCGAGGATCTGGGCCTGGACGGTGACGTCGAGGGCGGTGGTCGGCTCGTCGGCGATCAGCAGGTCCGGTTCGCAGGCGAGGGCCATGGCGATGAGGGCGCGCTGGCGCATACCGCCGCTGAACTCGTGCGGGCGGGAGCGGGACCGCCGTGCCGCGTCCGGGATGCCCACCCGCTCCAGCACTTCCACGGCACGCGCGCGTGCGGCGCGGCGCGGCACGCGCGCATGGACGCGGTGGACCTCGGCGATCTGGTCGCCGATCGCGTAGTACGGGTCGAGCGAGGACAGCGGGTCCTGGAAGACCATGGCGGCCTTGGCGCCGCGCAGCCGGCGCAGTTCCTCGTCCGGGGCGTCCCGCACGTCGGTGCCGGCGACGCGGACCGAGCCGCCGACCCGGGCACCGGTGCCGCGGTGCAGGCCCAGCAGGGCGCCCGCGACGGTGGACTTGCCGGAGCCGGACTCGCCGACGAGGGCCAGGGCGGCGCCCTTCGCCAGATCGAAGGAGAGCCCGTCCACGGCCCGCACGGCGCCGAACTCGACGGTCAGGTCCTTGACTTCCACCAGGCTCATGCGAGCACCACCCGTCGGTCGGCCACCGCGTACAGCACGTCCGCGACGGCGTTTGCGAGGACCACGAAGAATGCGATGACCAGGACCATGCCGACGACCACCGGCAGGTCGACCACCTTCACCGCGTGCACCAGCTCCTGGCCGATGCCCGGCAGGCCGAACAGGGTCTCGGTGAGGACGGCACCGCCGACGGCCGAGCCGACGTTGTTGGCGTTCAGCGCGATGACCGGCGCGAGCGCGCCACGCAGCGCGTGCCGGCCGACGACGGCCCGTTCGCCGACGCCGTAGGCGCGGAAGGTGCGGATGTGGTCCTCGGCGAGCGTCTCCAGCATGGCGGCGCGGGTCAGCCGGGCGAAGGCGGCCGCCTCGATCAGGGCCAGCGAGAGCCACGGCAGCAGCAGGTTCCACGCCCACTGTTCGGGGTCGTCGGTGAGGTTCACGTACTGCGGGAAGGGCAGCAGCTGGAGTTCGCCGCAGACGACGATCATCAGGACCAGCCCGATGACGAACACGGGCGTGGCGGTGCCGGCCAGGGTGATCGCCGTCAGGACGCGCTCGCTGAGCCGGCCGCGCCGCCAGGCGGAGAGCACGCCGGTGCCGACGCCGAGGAGGAGCCACAGCACCATGGCGCCGAGGACGAGCGAGAGGCTGACGGGCAGCTTGGTCAGGATGATGTCCAGGACCTGCCGGCCGGTCTGGTACGACTGCCCCAGGCAGGGTGCCGTGCAGTGCTCGACCGAGGTGCCCGTGGAGAAGTCCCGGCCCACCAGGAGGCCTTCGAGGAAGTGCCAGTAGCGCAGGTGGAGGGGGTCGCCCAGGTGCAGTTGCCGGGCGACCTGGTGCACCTGTTCCGGCGAGCAGCGCGGGCCGCAGGTGATCTGGGCGACGTTGCCGGGCGTGGCGTAGAAGACCACGTAGACGATCACCGAGACGGCGAGCAGGGTGATCACCGCGCCGATGGCCCGGCGCAGCAGGAATCCGCCGAAGCCGCTCATGCGGTCGCCTCCTCGGAGCTCTTGCCGGTCCTGTCCCGGCGGCCGGTTCCGACGCGCAGGCGGGAGGCGGCGCGCGGGTCCAGGGCGGTGCGCACGCCGTCCCCGAGGACGGTGAGGGCGAGGACGGTGACGAACAGGGCGCCGGCCGGCAGCAGCAGGTACTGGGGCGCGGCCTGGTACCAGACGTCGGCGGCGGTGAGCATCTGCCCCCACGAGGGCGTGGGCGGCTTCACGCCGACGCCGAGGAAGGAGAGGGCCGCCTCGACCGAGATGTTCATGGGGACGAGCAGGGCCGCGTAGGTGATGACGGGGGCGGCGAGGCCGGGCAGCAGCTCGCGGCGGGCGACCCGCCAGGTCTTCCAGCCGCTCAGCCGGGCGGCGGCCACGTGGTCGAGCCCCTTCAGGGTGAGGGTCTGGGCGCGGACGATCTTCGCGATGTTGCCCCAGCCGATCAGGCCGATCACCAGGGTGACGAGTACGGTGCGCGGGAAGCCGGCCGGCACGATCGCCAGCAGGGCCAGTGCCATGATCATCAGCGGCATGGCGACGATGACGTCCGTGGTGCGGCTCAGCAGCTGATCGATCCAGCGGCTGCCGAGCGCGGCGGCGGCGCCGACGGCGACCCCGATGGCGATCTGCAGCACCGTCGCGGCCAGCGCCACCCCGAGGGACACCCGCGCCCCGTACACGAGCCGGGCGAACAGGTCGCGGCCCGTCTGCGGTTCGACGCCCAGCCAGTGGTCGCCGCCGGTGCCGCCGAAGGAGCCGACGGGCACGCCGCCGCGCGCGGAGTCGATCAGCGAGGGGTGGTAGGTCGTGGGGTCCTGGCCCTCCAGGGCGGTGAGCAACGGCGCGCCGAGCGCGACGAGGACGAGCAGCGCGACGACGGCCGCGGCGACCAGGGCGGCGCGCTGCGCACGCAGCCGCCGCCAGAACTGACGTGCCCCCGAGACCGCCGGGACGGAGGTGTCCGTCCCGGCGGTCTCGACGGCGATGAGTGCCTCGCTCACGGCGTCACTTCACCGCGACCTGGGAGATGTCCAGGACGCCGGTCCAGTCGCTGATGACGACGTTCTTGACGTCCGAGCCGTACAGGCGCTTGTAGACGGGGTGGAACAGCGGGACGACGAGGGCCTTCTCGCCGATCTTCTTGTCCAGCGCACCCCACCGCTTCGCCGCCGCGTCGAGGTCGGTCAGCTTGTTGATCGCGTCGATCTCGGCGTTGACCGACTTGTCGTTCAGCAGGCCTGTGTTGAAGTTCGCTCCGTCCTTGACGATCTGCCGGCCGTCGAAGACCGGGGCGAGGAAGGGACCGCCGGAGGGCCAGTCGGCACCCCAGTGGGCGAGGAAGAAGCCCGGCTCGGTCTTCAGGCCGTGGGTCTTGTCCCGGTAGTCGTTGTCCTCCAGGCCCTGGAGCTCGACCTTGATGCCGGCCTTCTTGAGCGCGTCCTGGACGGCGGTCGCGATCTCGGGGCTGGTCTCGAAGTCCTTGGCGTTGGAGTGGGTCAGCGTGACGGTGAGCCCGTTCTTGTAGCCGGCCTGGGCCAGCAGTTCCCTGGCCTTGGCCGCGTTGCCCGACCTGCCCGCCGGGAAGGGGTCGTAAGGGGTGTACCCGAAGGACTTCTGGTCGGGCAGGAAGGTGGTGGCGGGCTCGGCGAGCGCGCTGCCGCCGGCCGCGTTGACCACCGAGGAGCGGTCGATGGCATAGGAGATCGCCTGCCGGACCTTGGGGTCGTCGAACGGCTTCACGGTCGGGTTGAACGCGATGTAGTTCGTGTAGCCGAAACGGCCGGTGCCCACGCGCGCGGCCAGCGCCTTGTCGCCGGTGACCTTGGCCAGCTCGGCCGGGCCGAGGTTGGTGTCCGTGGTGACCGCGGCGGCGTCCGTCCCTTGGGACGCGGACAGCCGCTGGTTGATCACGGAGGAGTCGAGCCCGGAGCGCACGTCGATGGTGTCCGGGTAGGCCTTGCGCTCGGCGTCCACCGAGCCCGACCAGTGGGTGTTGCGCTTCAGGACGAGGTGCTCACCGTCGTTCTCGTTCTCGACGACCTTGTACGGGCCGGACGAGACCGGGTGCGACTCGTACTTCGTGCCCGTGTCCTTGGCCTTGGGGACCGGGGTGAACTGCGTCTGGGTGGCGAGGTACGGGAACTCGCCCTCGGGCTTGTTCAGGTGGAAGACGATGGTCCGGGCGTCCGGCGTCTCGATCGCGGACAGCCCCTTCTTGTCCTTGTACGGGCCCTGGTAGCCGGCGGCGCCGACCAGCCAGTCCCGCAGGTAGGGGGCGCCGCCGGAGAGTTCGGGGGCGAAGGAGCGCTCGATGCCGTACTTGATGTCGGCGGAGGTGATCGGGGAGCCGTCCTCGTACGTGAGCCCGGCCTTCAGGGTGTACGTCCACACGGTGGCGTCCTTGTTGGGGCGCCCGGTGTCGGTGGCGAGGTCCGGGACGACCTCGGCGCCGGCCGCGCCGTTCTCGCGGTTGCGCGTGGTGAGGGTGCGGAAGACGAGCGAGGGGACGTTTCCGCCGCCGGAGGTGTAGAGACGCGCGGGGTCGAAGTCGGTCTGCGGCTCGGAGTTGAGCACCGTGAGCGTGCCGCCCTTGTGGGGCGCGGAGTCGCCACCGGAACCCTTGGCATCGTTGTCCTTCGGGCCGCAGGCGGCGGCGCCCGCTGCCACGACCAGGCTGACGGATGCCGCTGCCACGCGGCGCGCTATGACGGACGGTTGACGCATCGGAATGACGACCTCTCGGGGAACTGATCGAGGATGTCTCGAAGAGTGAGACAAAGGGACGAGGAGTGAGACGGCTGCGGGCAGACGTCGGCCCCGGCGTCGGGTCGTCGGAAACCCGTGACACGGTCACGCGGACTCGGTCACGGAGAAGGTGGGGAAAGGTCGCGACGCGTACGCCGGGGAGGCGGCGTCAGCGACAGTGGATGTCGGCCACGCAGAGCGCGGTCACACCGATGAGCGCCAGCTCGATGGCGGCGCTGTCGGAGACGGCGTGACGGGACCACATGGTCAGAAATATGAACGACCTTGCGACTCATGTCAATCTGACATAAGCACAGCTCGTCAACTCTTCGGGTAGGGCCAGGGGTTGGGCAGGCAGTGGATTCCGTCGTGGTCGAGGAACTTGGTCTGCTGCTGCATGACGGGGGCCAGTTCGCCGTTCTTCTGGCAGGTCACATGGCCGTGTCCGAGGCGGTGACCGACCTCGTGATTGATCAGCATTTGCCGGTACGCGTGGATTTCGTCCCCGTATGTCTTGCTGCCCTGGGCCCATCGGTAGGCGTTGATCATCACGCGCTCGGTGGCGGCCGAGTCGCAGGAGACGTTCTCCTCCGCGGTGTCGAGATCGGACTTGGCACACCACTCGGCGGTGGTGCCGGGGCTGGCCAGGGTGATCACGAAGTCCGGCTTGCCGGAAGAGATGCGCTCGAAGGTACGGGCTCCGCCGTGGGCCCAACTCCGCTGGTCGTTCAGGGTCTTCTGGACGGCTTCGGCGAACAGCTCGCCGTCCAGGCCCAGCCCCTGCTCGACGTCCACGCGGTACCGGTACTTCTGGCCCTTGCCGGGCGCCTCGGCGGACCCGGGCACGGCGTCGAACTTTCCCGGGCCCTTCAGCGCGACGCCGAGGGGATACTTCCGGCCCATCTTCTGGTCGTACGTCAGCGCCACCGTCTCCGGCGACGTGGAGGCACTCGACGCGCCGGGTGCCCGGGCGTCCCGGGCCTGATCGGTGTCCGTGGCGGGCTGCGCCTCCGCCGTGCCGCCGTCCCGCGCACCGGTCACCTGTCCGGCGACGATCACGGCGAGCACGGTGGTGACGGCCGCTGCCGCGATACCGGCGAAGGCGCGCCCCTTGCCGCCGCCGCGCTGCGCGGGCACCGCGAGGCCGTCCGCGGCCTCGCGGCCGGATTGCTGTTCCTCCGGGTCCCGCTGCTCGCCTACGGCCGGCCGCTCCTCGGTACGAGGGTTCCGGCCCGGCCGGGGCGCGAAGACGTCCACGTCGTCGGTGCCGTCGCCCGCACCCTCGAACGCCTCGAGATAGTCCTGCCGGGGACCGCGGCGCCGCCCTGGACCGCCCGGCCCCGCCTGCCGTTGCCGGGGAAGTACGACACCGGGTCCGGCGCCGCCGCCGGCCTGCCCGCCGACCTCTCCCCAGCCACCGCCGGCCTCACGCTGCTCGGGGTGCGCCCCGCGGACCGAGCCGCCCCCGCGCCCCCGGGGCACGCCCTGCGCGGAAGCACCGTCGGCGGCCCTCGGCACACCGCGCGCGGGGGTCCCGTCGGGCGGACGGGGCATGCCGTGGGCGGGAGTCCCGTCCGGGAAACCCGGCACACCGCGCGCGGGGCTGCCCACGGCGAAGCGGGGGACCCCCTGCGCGGGCGTCCCGTCGGCCGGACACGGCACACCGTGGGCGGGGGTGCCGTCGGAGAACCCGGTCGGGTCCGGGAACGCGGCGCGCGTGGGCCACGCGGTGCCCAGAGCGCGCGGAGCCCGGGGCGGCCCCTGGACGGCGCCGTCCGGGTACGGCGTCGCCGCACCCTGGCCGCCTCTCCGGTCCGGCGGGTCCCGGCGGTCGCCGGAGCGGGCGTCCCGCTCCTCGCCTCGCCGGGCCGCTATGGCCGCGGAGTCGTCCTTCGGTGCCGGTCCGCGCCGGCTGTGACGTCCCACCCCTGCCCTCAGCTCTCCGTGCCCGGTGCGGTGGCGCGCCGGCCGCCGTCCGTGGACCCCTCGGCGTCGATTGTGCCCGACTCCCCTGCCTGGGCGAGGAGTTCACGGAACGCGCCGGCCACCAGGTCCGGGTACTCCATCATCGCCACGTGCCCGGCGTCCGGCAGGGACAGCAGGCGGGAGTCACGGAAGGAGCGGGCGGCCTTGGCGGCCATCCGAAAACCGACCAGCCGGTCGCGGCCGCCGTAGACCAGCAGGGTCGGGGCGAGGACCCGCTCGGCCTGGCGCCACAGCCCGTGCTGCCCGCCGAGCGTGTAGGCGTTGACGATGCCGCGCGCGGAGCGTGCCATCGCGTCCCAGAAGTACGGCAGCTGCAGGCGCCGCTCCAGCTCCTCGACGGCGTGCTGGAAGGCTTCGGCGGAGACCCGGCCGGGATCGCCGTAACAGAGGGCGGTGACCCCGTGCACCCGCTGCTCGGCCGTCCACTCCTTGGTGATCCGGGTGAACAGCGCGGCCACACCGGGCACGCCGAGCAGCCCCGTGGGTACCGCGCCGCGCTGGATGCGCAGCTCCGGCAGGGCGGGCGAGACGAGGGTGAGTGTGCGGACGAGGTCGGGGCGCACGGCGGCCACACGCGTGGCGACCGCGCCGCCGAGGGAGTTGCCGAAGAGGTGGACCGGGCCGCGGCCGGACGCGTCGAGATGGCGGATCACCGCGCGCGCGTGACCGGTGACCGAGTAGTTGCCGTCGTCCGGGGGCGGGGAGTCGCCGAAGCCGGGCAGGTCGACGGCCTCGCCGTCGACGACACCGTCCAACTCGGCCATCAGCGCCGACCAGTTCTGCGAGGAACCGCCGAGCCCGTGGACGTACAGCGCGGGCGGCAGACCCTCGCGGACGGGGGGCCGGGAACGGACCGACAGGGTGACTCCGGGCAGGTTCACGCACCGCAGCCGCTCGCCCTCGCCGACCCGGACGGGTGCCACCCGAGGGAGCACACTGGCGGCCGACACGGAAGGCGACTCGGTCGAAGACATGCGGGCAATGTTACGAGGTGATCACGCCGAGGTAGGTGTGGCGGCCGTCACAGCGTGAACCGCCGGCGAAAGGTGAACCGGACAGCGCACGCCCGAACGGGACGGCAGACCCCCTGGAAGATCGCCGGACCGGCTGCGAGAAGGGGCCTGACGGCATGGCGTCCGGATCGGCTGTCTCCTAGGCTCGTACAGAGGGCACCCGCGTGTGGCCCCTGCCGCTTCCAGGGACGTTCGTAGGAAGGGAGCCCACCATGACCTATGACCCCACCGAGCCCGACGCCATCGACGACCTGGAGCCCGAGGCGACCCAGGAGACGGACGTCGAGGCTCCCGAGGTGGACGCTGCCGAGCAGCACGCGGACCTCGCGCCGGACCGCGACGACCCCCTGACGGGCGTGGACCCGGACCGCGCGAACGTGGCCGACATGGTCGAACAGGCGCGCGTGGTCTCACTCGACGAGGACGACTACCGCTGACCTCGCGGGACACTCGGGACCGCCCTCGCCGGACACTCGGGACCGCGGCAGGTCCCGGGAGAAGCGCTCCGCGGCTTTCGCGGCCGTCCGGTACGTGAAATTCTGCGCTCGCACCGCGCACAGCACGGTTACCGAAAAGTACGATGGCCGCGCGGTCTACACCGCATGTGGACGACATAGGGAGGCGGCGTGACAGCCATCGAGCAAACTGAGGCGGCACGCCCGCGCGGCACCCGTCTGCCGCGCCGCGCCCGGCGGAACCAGCTGCTGGGCGCCGCCCAGGAGGTTTTCGTCGCGCAGGGGTACCACGCGGCGGCGATGGACGACATCGCCGAGCGGGCCGGCGTCAGCAAGCCGGTGCTCTACCAGCACTTTCCCGGCAAGCTCGACCTCTACCTCGCCCTGCTGGACCAGCACTGCGAGTCGCTGATCCAGGCGGTGCGCGGCGCGCTCGCCTCGACGTCGGACAACAAGCAGCGCGTGCGGGCGACCATGGACGCCTACTTCGCGTACGTCGAGGACGACGGCGGCGCCTTCCGGCTGGTCTTCGAGTCGGACCTGACGAACGAGCCGGCGGTGCGCGAGCGCGTCGACAAGGTCACCGTCGAGTGCGCCGAGGCGATCTGCGACGTCATCGCCGAGGACACCGGTCTGTCGCGCGCGGAGTCGATGCTGCTCGCCTCCGGCCTCGGCGGTCTCGCCCAGGTGGTGGCCCGTTCCTGGCTGCACAGCGACCGCAGCGTCCCGCGCGACCAGGCGGTGCAACTGCTCACCTCGCTGGCCTGGCGGGGCATCGCCGGCTTCCCGCTGCACGGCATCGAACACCACTGAGACCGCCCGTCGGCCGGACTGTTCGCTGATGGCGTTCCGTCCGGCAGCGTGTACGTCCCCTCACCGGGCTAATGTGTGCAGCGTACGGCGCGGAAGATCGCGCACATCACTGACCGTCGGAGGGACATAGCCGTGGAGGTCAAGATCGGCGTGCAGCACGCGCCCCGCGAGATCGTTCTGGAGAGCGGTCAGAGCGTCGAGGAGGTCGAGCGCATGGTGACCGAGGCGCTGGCCGGCAAGACCCAGCTCCTGAGCCTCCAGGACGAGAAGGGCCGCAGGATCCTGGTCCCGACGGAACGCCTGGCGTACGTGGAGATCGGCGAGCCGGCCGTGCGCAAGGTGGGCTTCGGCACGCTCTAGGCAGAGGTTCGGGCAAGGGCCCGGTGGCCGTCGGCCGCCGGGCCCTTGGCTGTGCGGTGCCCGCACGGACGGAGCACAACTCGTCCATAGCGGTGGATTGCATTCCGCAGGTCACGGGTATGACGGGCTACGACCGTCAAGCCCAGAACCGCCGTGGGAGGGACCCCGAGATGATCCTGGAAGCACTCGGATCCGCAGTGCTCGGTCTCGTCCTCGCATGGGCGGCGGCCCGCCGTCTGTCGCACCGGCTGCCGGCCCGCCCGCTGATCTACACCACGGGCATCGCCGGGGCGCTCTTCGGTGACTTCGTCACCCACAGCGCCCTGGGCCCGGGCAGCTCCCTGCCGAGCCTCATCGGGGCCGTCGTCGTGTCGGCGGCGTCCCTCTCCCTGCTCCTGCGCCCGGCGACCCGCCGCCTGCGCCGCCGATCAGCCCCGGCATAGCGCGTACGCCTGTCGACACAGGGCCACGGGCAGCGCCCCGTCAGGGGCGCGGGGAACTACGCGACCAGCCACGAACCACCCGCAGCCGCGCAACACCCCCTGGCCACCCCCCACAGAGCGCACCGGCACTCAGGCCGCGAGGCCCACCGCGCCACAGGCAGCGCCCCGTCAGGGGCGCGGGGAACTGCGCGACCAGCCACGAACCACCCGCAGCCGCCCAGGCCCCCCTGGCCACCCCCCACAGAGCGCTACGCCGCCAAGCCCAGCGCAGCCATCCGCTTCGTGTGCGCCTCCGTGATCCGCGAGAACATCCGCCCGACCTCCGCGAGGTCGAACCCGTCCGCCACGCCCCCGACGAGCATCGTGGACAGCGCGTCCCGGTCGGCGACGACCCGCTGCGACTGCGACAGCGCCTCGCCCATCAGCCGCCGCGCCCACAGCGCCAGCCGGCCGCCCACCCGCGGGTCGGCGTCGATCGCGGCACGCACCTTCTCCACCGCGAACTCGGCGTGCCCGGTGTCGTCCAGCACGGCGAGCACCAGCTCACGGCTGTCGGAGTCGAGACGGGCCGCGACCTCGCGGTAGAAGTCGCTCGCGATCGAGTCCCCCACGTACGCCTTGACCAGGCCCTCCAGCCAGTCCGAGGGCGCCGTCTGCCTGTGGAAGCCGTCGAGCGCGGCGACGAACGGGTCCATGGCGGCCGTCGGCTCCTCGCCGATCTCGGTCAGCCGGTCCCGCAGCCGCTCGAAGTGGTGGAACTCCGCCGACGCCATCTTCGCCAGCTCCGCCTTGTCCGCGAGGGTCGGCGCCAGCTTGGCGTCCTCCGCGAGGCGCTCGAACGCCGCCAGCTCCCCGTACGCGAGCGCGCCGAGCAGGTCCACGACAGCGGCGCGGTACTGCGGGTCGGCGGAGGCCTGCGCCCAGTCCTGGGCGGCGACACCGGTCGGTTCGGCGGAGGCGGCGGACGCGTTCTCAGGCTTGTCAGAGCTAGTCATGAGGCGCACAATAGCCCGCTCGGCGACTCCGGGAAGCCCCTGGTCAACCACTGTGACGACGACTACGTGACCAATTCGGCCATCACATGTGCGCGAATCCGGGGTATGGTGGTAATGCGCCTGCTGAGTGCGTCGACGATGTTCGACGTGTCCGGACAGGGCGCACGCATGAGGATGCCCGGTCGGTGGCCCGATCGGCTCCGACCCGACAGCCCTCCCCGGCCGTACGGCTCATTACGTACGACGACCGGAAGGGACACCCTCAGCGGTACGAGCGCTAGAGCGTCGGCAGAGGTCCCGTGCTTTACGGCTGGCCCCGAGTGGTTCGCCCGTATGGCAGCCGACGTCCCCGGCACGGTCCGTCAAAGACCCCCGCGCTCGCCTCGCACCGCACCACACAGAAGAGGCATAGCCCTGACTACGACGTTTCGAGACCTTGGGATCCTGCCCGAGACGGCCGAGGCCCTGGAGGCCGTCGGCATCATCAACCCCTTCCCCATCCAGGAGATGACGCTCCCCGTCGCCCTTTCCGGCACGGACGTCATCGGCCAGGCGAAGACCGGTACCGGCAAGACGCTGGGCTTCGGTCTCCCGCTCCTGGAGCGCGTCACCGTCCCCGCCGACGTCGAGGCCGGACGCGCCACCCCCGAAGCCCTCACCGACGCCCCGCAGGCGCTCGTCGTCGTGCCGACGCGCGAGCTGTGCACCCAGGTCACCAACGACCTGCTCACGGCCGGCAAGGTCCGTAACGTGCGCGTGCTGGCGATCTACGGCGGCCGGGCGTACGAGCCGCAGGTCGAGGCCCTGAAGAAGGGCGTCGACGTCGTCGTCGGCACCCCGGGCCGGCTGCTGGACCTCGCGGGCCAGAAGAAGCTGAACCTCAACCACATCAAGAGCCTGGTCCTCGACGAGGCCGACGAGATGCTCGACCTGGGCTTCCTGCCCGACGTCGAGAAGATCATCAACCTGCTGCCGGCAAGGCGCCAGACCATGCTGTTCTCGGCCACCATGCCGGGCGCGGTCATCGGCCTCGCCCGCCGGTACATGTCGCAGCCCACCCACATCCGCGCCACCGCGCCGGACGACGAGGGCATGACGGTCGCGAACATCAAGCAGTTCGTCTACCGCGCGCACTCCATGGACAAGCCGGAGATGATCGCCCGCATCCTGCAGTCCGAGGGCCGCGGACTGGCGATGATCTTCTGCCGCACCAAGCGCACGGCCGCCGACATCGCCGAGCAGCTCCAGCGCCGCGGCTTCGCCTCCGGCGCCGTCCACGGCGACCTCGGCCAGGGCGCTCGCGAGCAGGCGCTGCGCGCCTTCCGCAACGGCAAGGTCGACGTCCTCGTCTGCACCGACGTCGCCGCGCGCGGCATCGACGTCGAGGGCGTGACCCACGTCATCAACTACCAGTCCCCCGAGGACGAGAAGACGTACCTGCACCGCGTCGGCCGCACCGGCCGGGCGGGCGCCAAGGGTACGGCGATCACGTTCGTCGACTGGGACGACATCCCGCGCTGGCAGCTGATCAACAAGGCGCTGGAGCTGGACTTCAACGACCCGGCGGAGACGTACTCGAGCTCCCCGCACCTGTTCTCCGACCTCGGCATCCCCGCGGGCACGAAGGGCATACTGCCGCGCTCGGAGCGGACCCGTGCGGGTCTGGGCGCGGAGGAGCTGGAGGACCTGGGCGAGACCGGCGGGCGTGGCGCTCGCGGCGGTCGTGGCGACCGGGGCGACCGGGGCGGCCGGGGTGGCCGCGCCCAGTCCGAGACGGCCGAGCAGGAGCGTCCGGCCCGTACGCCGCGCCGTCGCCGCCGTACCCGCGGGGGCGCCCCCGCGGACGCCACCGCCACGTCGGCACCGGCACCGTCCGTGGAGTCCGGCACCGAGGAGGCGCAGGCGGCCCGTACGCCGCGCCGTCGTCGCCGTACCCGCGGCGGAGCGCCCGGTGAGGCCCTGCCGGCCGCCGCGACGGTCACGGCCGACGAGGCAGCCGTCGAGGCGGTGGACACGGTGGAGGCTCCGGCCGAGCCGGCCGCCGCGGAGAAGCCGCGCCGCCGTCGCACCCGCAGGACGGCGGAGCAGCCGGCGACGGAGACGGCCGTGGAGCCGACCGTAGCGGCCGGCCCGGTCTCCGAGCCGGTCGTCGAGGCCGCTCCGGCCGAGGAGGCCGCACCGCGCCGCCGTACCCGCAAGGCGGCCGCTGCCGCCGAGACCGCCGTCGACACGGCGGAGGGCACGGAGGCCAAGCCGCGCCGCCGCACCCGCAAGACCGCCGAGCCGGTCACGGAGGCCGCTGCCACCGAGGCCCCGGCCACGGAGGACGCCCCGGCCGCCAAGCCGCGCCGCACCCGCAAGACCACCGCTGCCGCCGAGGCCGCCGTGGACACCGCGGAAGGCACGGAGACCAAGCCCCGCCGCACGCGCAAGGCTGCCGCCACCACCGAGGCCCCGGCCACGGAGGACGCCCCGGCCGCCAAGCCGCGCCGCACCCGCAAGACCACCGCTGCCGCCGAGGCCGCCGTGGACACCGCGGAAGGCACGGAGACCAAGCCCCGCCGCACGCGCAAGGCTGCCGCCACCACCGAGGCCCCGGCCACGGAGGAGACCCCGGCCGCCAAGCCGCGCCGCACCCGCAAGACCACCGCTGCCGCCGAGGCCGCCGTGGACACCGCGGAAGGCACCGAGGCCAAGCCCCGCCGCACGCGCAAGGCTGCCGCCACCACCGAGGCCCCGGCCACGGAGGAGACCCCGGCCGCCAAGCCGCGCCGCACCCGCAAGACCACCGCTGCCGCCGAGGCCGCCGTGGACACCGCGGAAGGCACCGAGGCCAAGCCCCGCCGCACGCGCAAGGCTGCCGCCACCACCGAGGCCCCGGCCACGAAGGAGACCCCGGCCGCCAAGCCGCGCCGCACCCGCAAGACCACCGCTGCCGCCGAGGCCGCCGTGGACACCGCGGAAGGCACCGAGGCCAAGCCCCGCCGTACCCGGAAGGCCGCCACCGCCGTGGTGGAGGCCGACGGGGCCGAGGCCGCCGCTCCGAAGGTCCGGCGGACCCGTAAGGCCGTCGCGGCCGCTCCGGAGATTCCGGCGCAGGCCAGTGACGAGCCGGAGGCCGAGCCGCGCCGCCGCACCCGCAAGGCGACGGCCGCCGTGGAGGCCCCGGAGGCCTGACCGGCACCGCACCACGGTGCACACGATCCGCCGATGGCCCGGCCCACTTCCGTGGGCCGGGCCATCGGCGTTCTCCGCGCGCCTGCGTGCCCCTCCGCACCCTGCGCGGGTCCCGTCCGTGCCCGATAGCCTGCTCCTCATGAGCAGGCCCGCGACCTTCGTCCCGCCCCCCGGCGCCCGTGCGTACACCCTGCGGACGGCACGCGGTGAGTTCGCCGTCGTCGACGCGCCCGTGGCCGCCGGGGTCGAGCCCCGGGGAGTCGCGCTGCTGCTGCCGGGGTTCACCGGCAGCAAGGAGGACTTCAACCCGCTGCACGTCCCGCTCGCGGAGCGCGGGTACCGGACCGTGGCCGTCGACGGGCGCGGCCAGTTCGAGTCGGACGGTCCCGCGACCGACGAATCCGCCTACGCGCAGGAGGAGTTGGCGCGAGACGTGCTGGCGCAGGCGGCGGCGCTCGGGCAGCCGGTGCATCTGCTGGGGCACTCGCTCGGCGGGCAGATCTCCCGCGCGGCGGTCCTGCTCGACCACGCACCGTTCCTGTCGCTGACCCTGATGGCGTCCGGCCCGGCGCAGATCTCGGCGTCCCAGCGGGAGCGGGTGAAGCTGTTGCGGGACGCGCTCGCGGTGATGAGCATGGCCGAGGTGTGGGACGCGATCCAGGCGATGGAGACGCCCGAGGAGACCGAGACGCCGTCGCTCGACGGCGGCCTGGACGAACGGGACGACCTGCGGCGCCGCTGGCTGGCCACCAAGCCCGCCCAACTCATCGCCACCGGAAACCAGTTGTGCACGGAGCCGGACCGGATCGCCGAACTGGCCGCCGTACCACTGCCGTTCCATGTGCTGTCGGGCTCCCAGGACGACACCTGGCCGCTGCCGCTGCTCGACGACATGGCGGTACGGCTGCGGGCGCGGCGGACCGTCATCGACGGGGCCGAGCACTCCCCCAACACCGACCGTCCGCTCGCCACCGCCGAGGCGATCGCCGGCTTCTGGGACGGCGGCACGTCCGGGGCGTGACCCCGCGCGCGTACCGGAGCCCGCCGGCCGCGCGCCGGGCTAGTACTGCGCCTGAAGGTGGTCCCAGAAACCGTCCCTGAGGGAGCGGCGCAGGTCCGCCTGGCCGCGCAGGGAGTACTGGAGCAGGCCCTCGGCCTCGACCAGCAGGTCCTGGTCGACGGAGCCCGGCAGGTAGGGGTGGCCGGGGAGCAGTTCGACCAGTGCCTCGCGACCTCGGGAGGCGAGCCACTTCGCGGCGATCTGGGCGCCGACGAAGCGGACGGCCTCGCGGGTGGGGCGGGCGCCGGCCGTGGCCTCGTAGGCGGCGGCCGTGCGCCGGGTGACGTACGGCTTGAAGAACTCCAGGTCGAGGGTGCGCTGGCTGTCCACCTCCCAGAGCAGTGGCTCGGCCTGGTTGCGGCCCTCGGGCGCCTCGATGCCCCAGAGGTGGACGCGGGCGCCGTACCCCTGGGCCGCCTCGACGGCCGACACCAGGTCCTCGTCGCCGCCGAGCAGGGCCGCGTCACTGATCGCGCGGTGCCGGGCGAGGGACTCCAGGTCGGAACGGATCAGGGAGTCGACGCCCTTCTGCTGGTTGTTGGCGTTGAGGTTGCCGAGGCGGACTTTGACGTCGGGGAGTTCGGCGATGGACTGCTGCTCGGCGGTGTGGATGCGGCGGCGGGCGCCGTCGTACCAGTACACGCGGAGCAGCCGGCTGTCCGCGAAGATCGTGCGGGCGCGGTCGATCAGCGCGTCGATCAGCCCCTCGGCGTCGAGGTCGAAGGCCCGGCGGTCCTCGGTCCCGGCGACCAGCCGCCCGGCGGCCGCGTACAGATAGCCCGCGTCGACGAAGATCGCGTGGGTCGAGGGCGTCTTCGCCACCTCGGCGAGCATGCGCTGCAGCAGCTCGTTCGTGCGGTCGATGCGGGCGCCCAGGGCCGCCAGTTCGTCGTTCATCGCCTCCATTGTCCCGTTGGTCACGCTGCGAACACAACCGGTCCCGGTCGGTCCCACGAGGATCGCTTACCGGTCGGTAATTAGACGTTCGAAAAATTTCTTTAGCGTAGGGAATGTTTGTAACAAGAAGCACGTTGACTACGTACGACACCGGATACCCATCCGGTGCTCACAAGTAGTTCTCCGCAGGAGGATGACCAGACGAAGGGAGAAGCCCATGCGCTTCGAAATCATGCGACTCGACCACGTCGACGGGACCACCGTGGACAGCAGGGTCGTGGACGCCGCCTCCGTCAACCGGATCGTTCAGCAGGCCGCCGCCGTAGGACAGCGCCTCTGGATCCGCCCGGCCGAGACCCCGGCCTCGTAGCGGGCACGGCCACTCAAGCTTTCCGGGGGAGCCGAACCGGGCGAAGGGTCAGCTCCCCCGGATGACCTGAGTGATTCCGTTGATGATCTGCTGCACCGCGATCGCGGAGAGCATCATGCCCGCGAGCCGCGTCACCAGGACGACGCCGCCGTCCTTGATGACCCGGATGATCAGCAGCGAGTAACGCATCACCAGCCACAGCACGACGTGGATCGCGAGGATCGCGGACCACACCGAGACCTGCGTGGCGACACTGCCGGCCTTCTGCACGGCCAGGATCACGGACACGATGGCGCCGGGGCCCGCGAGCAGCGGCATGCCCAGCGGTACGAGCGCCACGTTCACGTCCTTGGTCTGCTTCGGCTCGTCGGTCTTGCCGGTGAGCAGGTCCAGCGCGATCAGCAGGAGCAGCAGACCGCCCGCGATCATCAGCGCGGGGACGGAGACGTGCAGGTAGTCGAGGATCTGATGGCCCAGGACGCCGAACGTGGCGATGACACCGAACGCCACGCACACCGCCTGGAAGGCCATGCGCTTCTGCACCTTGGCCGGACGGCCCGCGGTCAGGGCGAGGAAGATCGGGGTGATCCCGGGGGGATCCATGATGACGAAGAGGGTCAGGAACAGGGAGCCGAAGACGGCGATGTCGAACATGGTGTGCCTTGCAGGAGAGAGCCGCCGCCGGCGGCACCCGTCCGGCGAGGCGGACAGGCGGGCACGGCGGCCGTACTACGGACGTACTGGGGAAGGGTGAGGAGGGTGGCGCCGGATCGTGGGCGCCGGGCGGTCAGATTCCGCCGGTTCCCGGGACCGGGAACGCTCCGGTCGCGCGCCGGGTGATCTCCCCGTAGACCTCGGGGTCGGTCGTGAAGGCGCCGAGCGACACCGTCTTGCGGCTGCCGTGGTAGTCCGAGGAACCCGTGACCAGCAGGCCCAGCTCGTCGGCGAGGGCCCGCAGCCGGGTCCGGGCGTCGGCGTCGTGGTCCATGTGGTCGACCTCGATGCCGTCGAGACCGGCGGCGGCCATCTCGGCGATCGCCGACTCGGGGACCGTGCGGCCGCGTTTGACGGCGGCCGGATGCGCGAAGACGGTCACCCCGCCCGCGCCCTTGACCAGCCGGATCGCCTCGAAGGGGTCGGTCTCGTGCTTCGGCACGTAAGCCCGGCCGCCGTCGGCGAGCCACTCCTCGGTGAACGCGTCGCTCACCGTCGCCACGACGCCCAGCTCGACCAGGGCGGTGGCGACGTGCGGGCGCCCCACGGAACCGCCGGCGGCGATCCGCTCGACCTGCTCCCAGGTGACGGGCACGCCCAGCGCGTTCAGCCGGGAGACCATGCCCCGGGCCCGCGGCACCCGGTCGTCCCGGACCAGCTCGCGCTCGGCGAGCAGGGCGGGCTCCTCGGGGTCGAAGAGGTAGGCCAGCAGGTGCATCGAGACGCCGTCGATCCGGCACGACAGCTCGGCGCCGGTGACCAGGGTGAGCCCCGCGGGCAGCGCGGCGATCGCCTCGCCGTACCCGCGGGTGGTGTCGTGGTCGGTCAGCGCGACGACGTCCAGTCCGGCGGCGGCGGCGTTGCGCACCAGCTCGGCCGGCGTGTCCGTGCCGTCGGAGGCCGTGGAGTGACAGTGCAGATCGACGCGCACGGTGACTCCAGACAGGGGACGGGACGGACGGGACACCTAAGGATAGCGGTGTTTTCCCGCCCGCCTGTCACACCCGCAACCGCCTGTCACCCCCTACCGAAACCCGCTCAGAGGCGTGGGGAACAACGCGTGCGACCACGGGGACACCCGCGCCCTCCCCCGAACGGCCCGGTCCACCGCCCCGGGGCGCTACGGCCGGAGCAGGCGCGGCGACAACGCCCCGCACGGCACCAGGTCCAGCTCCGCGCCCGCGTCCCGCAGGTCGGTCAGCACCAGCTCGTCGTACATGAGCAGCCCGGCCTGCTCGGGCCACATCACCGCCCACAGCCACATGCCGAGCGCCTCGCCCGCGAAGACGGCGCGGTCGTCGGGGGTGCGGTAGACGTGCCAGAGCGGGGTCGGGCGGCCGGCGGCCAGGACCTTGACCTGGGGCGGCTTCTCCACGTTCATGTACGACCCCGGGTCCGGTCCGTCGATGCCCGCGTAGCGCGCGCCGAGACCGACGCCGAGTTCCTCGGCGACGAGGATCAGCTCGCCGGGGCCGCCGAGCGGGCCGGGACCCGAGCACGCGACGGCGGTCGCGCGGCCGCCGCTGCGGTCGTCACCCGCGTAGCCCACACCGGTGAACAGCCAGCCGACCGGCAGCGGCCAGGGCATCCACACCGGCACCTGCGTGCGGTGCACCACCACGTTCAGAGCCTCGACGCTGGGCGGGATCACGGGCTGCAGCGGATACACCGCGCCGTGCACATCGCACTGCCACGTATCGGCGAAGAGACCGGGAGCCCTGACCCGGCCACCGCACCTCGGGCAACTGGGTTCGCCCCTCATAGGGCTCCACGGTCCTACCCCGGCCCGCCCACGTCAAGGACGATCACCCGTCCGGACGGAACGGCGACCGCGACACACATAGATGTAGCTTGCATTTATTAGAGCGGCTAACTTACTGTGTGCATAAACCAACTATCCGCCTGGGACGGGAGAAGCACATGGACCCCCTCGACGCGGGAGCCGGGAGCATCCTGCGACAGCCCAAGGCCGTCTGGGCCACGGCCGGCGCCTCCGTCGTCGCCTTCATGGGCATCGGCCTCGTCGACCCGATCCTGCCGTCCATCGCGCGGGGCCTCGACGCCACCGCCGGGCAGGTGTCCCTGCTCTTCACCTCGTACTTCCTGATCACCGCGATCGCGATGCTGCTGACCGGCTTCGTCTCCAGCCGCATCGGCGGCCGCAGGACCCTGCTGCTGGGGCTCGCCTTCGTGGTCGTCTTCGCGGGCCTGGCCGGCACCTCCGGCTCGGTCGGCCAGCTCGTCGGCTTCCGGGCGGGCTGGGGCCTCGGCAACGCGCTGTTCGTCTCGACCGCCCTCGCGGTGATCGTCGGCGCGGCGGCGGGCGGCAGCGCCGCGGCGATCCTGCTCTACGAGTCCGCCCTGGGCCTCGGCATGGCCTGCGGCCCCCTGCTCGGCGCGGTCCTCGGCAACATCAGCTGGCGCTACCCCTTCTTCGGCACGGCCACGCTGATGGCGATCGGCTTCCTGTGCATCACGGCGTTCCTGAAGGAGCAGCCCGAGCCGGCCCGCAGGACCTCGCTGCTGGACCCCCTCAAGGCGCTCGGCCACGGCGGCCTGGCCTCGGCGGCGGTGTCGGCGTTCTTCTACAACTACACGTTCTTCACCGTGCTGGCCTTCACGCCGTTCGTGCTGGACATGTCCCCGTACCGCTCGGGCGCGGTGTTCTTCGCCTGGGGCCTGCTGCTCGCCGTCTTCTCGGTGATCGTGGCCCCGCGCATGCAGGAGCGGTTCGGCTCGCTCAAGGTGCTCGGCGGCTCGCTGGTGCTGCTCGCGGCGGACGTCCTCGTGCTCGGCTACGGCGACCACACCACGGCCGTCGTCTGCACGGTCCTGTCCGGTGCGTTCATCGGCGTGAACAACACCGTCTACACCGAACTCGCCCTCGGCGTGTCGGACGCCCCTCGCCCGGTGGCGAGCGCGGGCTACAACTTCGTCCGCTGGTTCGCGGCGGCCGCCGCCCCCTGGTTCGCGCCGAAGATCGAGGAGTGGACGGACGTCCACATGCCGTTCGTCGTCGCGGCGGTGACGGCGGCCCTGGGCGCGGTCGTGGTCCTCGTCCGGCGCCGGGCCCTCACTCTCGAGGCCGAGGAGCAGGCACCGCGGCACGCCTCGCAGGACGGGGTCGGCGTCTTCGCCAACTGACCACCGAGGAGCAGGCTTTGGTGAGCTTGCTCACTCCGGCTCAGTCCAGCGGGACGGATCTGCGGGCGGGGTCCCTCAGGTCCGTCCCGTGCGCGAGCCAGCGCTCGTGGAGGGCCTGGGCGCCGTGAACCCGCTTCCAGGCGGCCTCGTTGGGGGTCATCGGCAGCAGCGGCAGGAACCGTACGGGGTCCAGCGGATCGTCGAGGGCCAGATCCTCCACGAGACCGCCGGGCTCGCCCACCAGGACCGAGGTGAACGGGGCGCCGGGCCACAGCGGCTCACCGACGTCCAGGGAGGCGCCCGGAGTCACCACCAGACCCTCCACCTGCGGGGACGCGGCGAGGACGGCGAGCGGACGCAGGACCGGGTCGGTGTCGGCGACGCCCGCGCGGACGGACAGGACCAGCTCGGCACGGGGACCCTTGACCGGGTCGGCGAGCATCGCCGTGGGGTCCGTCATGGGGTGGGCGGACATGCCGAGGGTGGCGTAACGGAGGACGTCCCCCTCCTGGAACCGGAGCACCTCGATGCGGTCCGTGCCGAGGAAGGTGACCGCGGCGCGCGCGTCCGGTTCGCCCAGCGCGGTGTTCAACCGTGCCTCGACCAGAGGAAGAACATCAACCATGCGGTGAGCATAGAACTCGCCAGCTGCGGGCAAAGCGGCGCCTTGACAGTATGGGCGGCTGGTACTCTGAGCCGGTGGTTCGGGGCAGCACGCAGAAGCGTCGCTATCAAGTCCCGACGCCGACGAGACTCCCTTACGAGGGACCGGCCGGAGGAGGTGGGGCTGTCATGGATCGAAGTCGACCGTGCAGTACCACTCGCTCTTCCTGCCTTTGATGTAACTCCTGGCTGGTTGCCGGCTGCCGCCTTCCTGTGCGCGTCACCGTTCGGAAGAGCACTTCGTTTCGCTTTGCCTGATCCGTCTGATCGCCTGATCCGCCCGATCTGAATCAGTTCTGCATCAGTAGCGAAGTCGCCACCGCGACGGTGCGGTGCTCCCCGCTTTGCGGACGTGCCAAACATGCGTTGTCAGGACGTCCCCATTCCGGGTAGTTCCACCCGTCGCCGCGCGCACTGTCGCTGCCCGCCCGCGAAGGAGCCTGCCCATGTCGATGATTCGCGACCTGCGTGCCGTGGTCCGCCCGTCCTCCCGTGTCTCGCTGCGCAAGGACGCCGGCGCCTCCTACGACACCACCCGCGACCCCGGCACGCCCTCGGCGGTCGTGGACTGCGCCGTCTACCGGGACGGCGCCCGCGTGGCGAGCGACAAGCCGCTGACCCCGCAGGAGGCGATGCGGCAGGTGCGCCGCGACGGCGGCTTCGTGTGGATCGGGCTGCACGAGCCGACCGAGGGTGAATTCTCCGGTATCGCGAGCGAGTTCGGGCTGCACCCGCTGGCCGTCGAGGACGCGGTGCAGGCGCACCAGCGGCCGAAGCTGGAGCGCTACGACGACTCGCTGTTCACGGTCTTCAAGACCATCCACTACGTCGAGCACGACCGGCTCACGGCCAACAGCGAGGTCGTCGAGACCGGCGAGGTCATGTGCTTCACCGGCCGGGACTTCTTCATCACCGTCCGGCACGGCGGCCAGGGCTCGCTCAGGGCGCTGCGCCACCGCCTCCAGGACGACCCCGAACTGCTCGCGAAGGGCCCCTCGGCCGTCCTGCACGCCATCGCCGACCACGTCGTGGACGGCTACATCGCGGTCGCCGACGCGGTGCAGGACGACATCGACGAGGTGGAGACCGAGGTCTTCTCGCCGGGCCGCAGGGGCGGTGTCTCGCGCGGTGTGGACTCGGCGCGGATCTACCAACTCAAGCGTGAGGTGCTGGAGTTCAAGCGGGCGGTGGCGCCGCTGCTGCGGCCCATGCAGCTGCTGAGCGAGCGTCCGATGCGGCTGGTCGACCCAGACATCCAGAAGTACTTCCGGGACGTCGCCGACCACCTGGCCCGGGTCCAGGAGCAGGTGCTGGGCTTCGACGAACTGCTCAACTCCATCCTCCAGGCCAACCTGGCGCAGGCCTCCGTCGCGCAGAACGAGGACATGCGCAAGATCACCGCCTGGGCCGCGATCATCGCCGTACCGACGATGGTCTGCGGGGTGTACGGCATGAACTTCGAGCACATGCCCGAGCTGCACTGGAGGTACGGCTACCCGGTGATCATGGGCGTCACGGTCGTCCTGTGTCTGGGCATCCACCGCACGCTCAAGCGCAACGGCTGGCTGTGAGCGGGCGTGGATAGGCTGGGCGCATGACAAGCGAGCTGCTCGACCGGGCCCTCATCGAGGAGGCCTCCAAGAAGTCCGGCCTCATCTGGGTCCGGGGCGCCGGTGCCCCGGCCGCGCGTGCGCTGTGGCACGTGTGGCACGAGGGCGCGGTGTGCGTGATCGGGGACGGTCCCGGTGAGCAGCCGCTGCCCGCGCTCGTGGACGGCGGCTCGGCCGAGCTGACCGTCCGCAGCAAGGACAAGGGCGGCCGGCTGGCGACGTTCCCCGCGACCGTCTCCGAGCTCGCCCCCGGCTCCGAGGAGTGGGAGGCGGCCGTCGCCGAGCTGAAGGGCAAACGCCTGAACGCGCCCGACGGCGAGGAGATGCCGGGCCGCTGGGCCCGCGAGTGCCGGGTGCTGCGCCTGGTGCCGTCGGGGCTCGTGGAGCCGCTGCCCGACGGCAGCCTGGCGGAACGTCCCGTGCCGTCGCCCGCGACGACGCGGATGCCGATGCCCGCGGGGCTGCCCAAGCTCCTCGCCAGGCGCCGGAAGAAGTGACGCCCGGCCGCTCCGTCCGTACCGCTAGGACGTCGGAAGCTGCCTGCCGTAGTCCACGGTCGCGGACTTGGCAGGCTTAGTGACCTCGAAGTCCTTGCCCCAGTCGGAGAAACGGAGTGTGCCCGCGTCGCCCGCCCGCACCAGACGGAGCGGATACGGCCTGCCCTCCAGGGAGACGTCCAGCGTGCCGCCGGACCCCTTGTCGCCGGTGACACGGATGGTGGGGGTACCCGACTGATCGGTGTGGTGGCCGTCCGTGGCCAGCTTGCCGTGCAGCGTCAGCAGACCGTCGAGGAGGACAGCCTTGTCCGTGAAGCCGCTGAACTTCTTGTACGCGGGGTCCCCCTGCGGGACCTTCACGTACTTGCCGTCCAGCTTTCCGGTGGCGCCGTCGGCGTCGGCGTGGTGCCAGAAGTCGGCGTCGGCCTTCAGATACAGCTGCTCGCCCACGCGCAGCAGCTTGAAGGTGGCGCCCTGCGCGGTCACCGACCCGGTACCGCCGTCGGCCTTCAGCTGCATGTCCAGCCGGTACGTGCGCCCGCTGGTGACCACGGTCCCGGACAGCCGGACCGCCGGTGCAGCGTCGGCCGCCGCCCGGGACTTCGCCTGGATCTTCTCGGCGGGCAGCTTGCCCACGCCGTTCGTCCCCGCGTCCGGGTCGTCACCGCCGCCGCACCCGGACAGCACCATCGCTCCCGTCACGGCGAGTGCGCAGGTCGCGGTCGCCAGCACGGTCCGGCGGGCACGGCCCCGGGGAGTCGCAGTCACAGATGGCGCTGCCTTTCTGACGGTTCCTGAGCGGCGTACCGCAGCGTACCGGTGCCCCGGCCGCCCGGCGGAGCCAGTCCGTCCGGACCGCACACCAGGGCGTACCCGACCGGTACGGGCTAGCCTGAAGCGCACCCGAGCGGGCAAATCCGAGCAATTCCCACGCATCGACCACCACTCCCCCAGCGATTCCCAGGCAAAGGAAGCAGAGCCATGGCAGCCGGCGCCCCCCGGATCTTCGTCTCGCACATCGCCGGGGTCCCCGTCTTCGATCCGGCCGGCGACCAGGTGGGCCGCGTACGCGATCTGGTCGTCATGCTGCGCGTCGGGCGGCGTCCCCCGCGGATCCTCGGACTGGTCGTCGAGCTGTCCACCCGGCGCCGTATCTTCCTGCCGATGACCCGGGTGACCGGTATCGAGTCCGGCCAGGTCATCACCACCGGTGTCGTCAACTTCCGCCGCTTCGAGCAGCGGCCCACCGAGCGGCTGGTCTTCGGCGAGCTGCTGGACCGGCGCGTGACGCTGACGGAGACCGGCGAGGAGGTCACCGTCCTCGACGTGTCCGTGCAGCAGCTGCCCGCGCGCCGGGACTGGGAGGTCGACCGCGTCTTCGTCCGCAAGGGCAGGAAGGGCAGTGCCTTCCGGCGCGCCAAGGGCGAGACGCTCACCGTGGAGTGGTCGGCCGTCACCGGGTTCTCCCTGGAGGAGCACGGGCAGGGCGCGGAGAGCCTGCTCGCCACCTTCGAGCAGCTGCGCCCCGCCGACCTGGCCAACGTCCTGCACCACCTGTCGCCCAAGCGGCGCGCCGAGGTCGCCGCCGCACTGGACGACGACCGGCTCGCCGACGTGCTGGAGGAGCTCCCCGAGGACGACCAGATCGAGATCCTCGGCAAGCTGAAGGAGGAGCGCGCGGCGGACGTCCTGGAGGCGATGGACCCCGACGACGCGGCCGACCTGCTCTCCGAGCTGCCCGAGGAGGACAAGGAGCGGCTGCTGAGTCTGATGCAGCCCGCCGACGCGGCCGACATGCGGCGCCTGATGTCGTACGAGGAGCACACCGCGGGCGGTCTGATGACGACGGAGCCGATCGTGCTGCGCCCGGACGCCACGGTCGCCGACGCGCTCGCCCGGGTCCGCAACCAGGACCTCTCCCCGGCCCTCGCCGCCCAGGTCTACGTGTGCCGCCCGCCCGATGAGACACCGACCGGCAAGTACCTGGGCACCGTGCACTTCCAGCGGCTGCTGCGCGACCCCCCGTACACACTGGTCAGCTCGCTCGTGGACGACGATCTGCAACCTCTCGCCCCCGACGCCACCCTGCCGATCATCGCCGGGTTCTTCGCCACGTACGACATGGTGGCCGCGCCCGTGGTGGACGAGTCCGGGTCGCTGCTCGGCGCGGTCACCGTGGACGACGTGCTCGACCACATGCTGCCCGACGACTGGCGGGAGACGGAGTTCCACCTGGACGAGGGAGAGGGGGCCGCCGCTCATGGCTCCTGAGCGCGACAGCGCGACACGCGAGCGCAGCCCGGCGGGTGCCACGGCAGCGCCCCGGCCCCGTGCGCCGCGCCTGGACCAGCCGCGCCCGCCCCGGCGCCGGTTCCTGCCCGAATGGGACCCGGAGGCCTTCGGACGCCTGTCGGAGCGGATCGCCCGCTTCCTGGGCACGGGACGCTTCATCGTCTGGATGACGGTCGTCATCATCGCCTGGGTGGTGTGGAACATCGCAGCGCCGGGGCACCTGCGCTTCGACCCGTACCCGTTCATCTTCCTGACGCTGATGCTGTCCCTGCAGGCCTCCTACGCGGCCCCGCTGATCCTGCTCGCCCAGAACCGGCAGGACGACCGCGACCGGGTCAATCTGGAGCAGGACCGCACGCAGAACGAGCGGTCCATCGCCGACACCGAGTACCTGACCAGAGAGGTGGCCGCGCTGCGAATGGGCCTGGGCGAGGTGGCCACCCGCGACTGGATCCGCTCGGAGCTCCAGGACGTGGTCAAGGAGCTGGAGGAACGAAGGCGGCACGACGGGCATGTCGTATTCCCGGCAGAGCGGGCAGAACGGTCGCCGGGACGTGACGCAGACGACCGCTGAAGGGCTACCCGCAGTGCCCTCGGGGCGCCGTACCATCGTCCTTATGGCTACGGAAGACGCGGTGCGCGAGGCACTGGCGACGGTGAACGACCCCGAGATCAACCGACCCATCACCGAACTCGGGATGGTCAAATCGGTGGAGATCGGCGCGGACGGAGCGGTCGCGGTCACCGTGTACCTGACGGTCTCCGGCTGCCCCATGCGCGACACCATCACCCAGCGCGTCACGGAGGCGGTCTCCCGCGTCGAGGGCGTCACCCGGGTCGACGTCACCCTCGACGTGATGAGCGACGAGCAGCGCAAGGAGCTGGCGACCGCCCTGCGCGGCGGCCAGGCCGAGCGCGAGGTGCCCTTCGCCAAGCCGGGCAGCCTCACCCGCGTCTACGCGGTCGCCTCCGGCAAGGGCGGCGTCGGCAAGTCCTCGGTGACCGTGAACCTGGCGGCGGCGATGGCGGCCGACGGGCTGAAGGTCGGTGTCGTCGACGCCGACATCTACGGCCACTCGGTACCGCGCATGCTGGGCGCGGACGGCCGCCCCACCCAGGTCGAGAACATGATCATGCCGCCGTCGGCGAACGGCGTGAAGGTCATCTCCATCGGCATGTTCACCCCGGGCAACGCCCCGGTCGTCTGGCGCGGCCCGATGCTGCACCGCGCGCTCCAGCAGTTCCTCGCCGACGTCTACTGGGGCGACCTGGACGTCCTGCTGCTGGACCTGCCGCCGGGCACCGGTGACATCGCGATCTCGGTCGCCCAGCTGGTCCCGAACGCCGAGATCCTGGTCGTGACGACGCCTCAGCAGGCGGCGGCCGAGGTGGCCGAGCGGGCCGGCTCCATCGCCGTGCAGACCCACCAGAAGATCGTCGGCGTGGTCGAGAACATGTCCGGCCTGCCCTGCCCGCACTGCGGCGAGATGGTCGACGTGTTCGGCACCGGCGGCGGCCAGATGGTGGCCGACGGCCTGACCCGCACCACGGGTGCGACGGTCCCGGTCCTCGGCAGCATCCCGATCGACGTCCGCCTCCGCGAGGGCGGCGACGAGGGCAAGCCGGTCGTGCTGACCGACCCGGACTCCCCGGCGGGTTCGGCGCTGCGCGCGATCGCCGGAAAGCTGGGGGGCCGTCAGCGGGGCCTGTCGGGGCTGTCCCTCGGGCTCACGCCGAAGAACAAGTTCTGAGGCACCGCACTCGAACGCCGTACGGCGAAGGGGGCGCCGCGTACCGCCGGCGCCCCCTTCGTCATGCGTAGGCGGCGACGTCCTTCACCACGGCGAAGCCGAGCCCGTACGCGCTCATCCCCCGCCCGTACGCCCCCAGGTGCACGCCCGCCCCGGTCGTACCGGCGAGCACCCAGCCGAACTCCGACTCCCGATAGTGGAACGGCACCGCCACCCCGTCCACCGGCAGCGAGAGCGTGGACCACTCGGAGCCGTCCAGATCGTCGGCCAGCGCCCAGGCGGTCTCCGTCTGCTGGTCCAGCCAGTCGTCCCGCAGGGTGTGGTCCATCTGCCCCGGCCAGGTGAAGGACAGCAGTCCCACCCCGGCCAGCCATGCCGCCGAGGACACCGAGGTCGCCTCCAGCAGCCCCGTGCCGTCCGCGCTCCTGCGGGACGGATGCTCGGCGACGGTGACCACGACCGCGAACTTCTCCCGGGTCTCACCGGCCGCGAGGGCCTCACCCCGCACCGAGGGCTCGTCACCGTGCCCGATCGAACCGTGCTCCACGGCGCCGTCGGCCGCCGTACCCACCTGCATCAGCCAGCGCGGCCCGGTGAACGCCTCGTCGAGGCCGTACCACGGGAAGGGCGCCAGCAGGTAACCGTCGACCGTACGCCGGGCGGAGGGGAGCTGCTGTCCGCCCTCCGCGGCCGGCGTCTGCGCGCCCACCCGACTCGTCGTCTCCATCTGCCCGGACGCCTCCTCGCTCTCGTCGGACCGGCGTGGCCCGCCCCCCTTCGGGCGTACGCGTCCGGTCCGCACAACAACTCGGCAGCATATCCACACCTGTGCGGGCCGCAGGGCAGGTGCTGGAGGCGCGGGTCGGGCGAACGGCCTGATCAGGCCGTGTGCGACGGGTGCGCGCTATGAAACGCGTCACGTGCGCGGGATACGCCGACGCCCGCGTGTCGACACGCGGGCGCGGAAGGGCGGGAGGAGGCGGGGGTCAGGTGGCGTCCGCGTCGAAGGGGGGCCGGTGGTCCTCGCCGGGTTCCTCGGGCTTCTTGGTCATGTCGATACGCCCACCCGAGGAGGAAGAGCCCGCGGACCCGTTGTCCCGGCTGTTGACGGCATCCGTGACCTCGGCCATCTCCTTCTTCAGGTCGAAGCCGTTGCGGATCTCCTTCAGCCCGAGGTCCTCGTTGTCCAGCTGCTTGCGGATGAACGTCTTGGGGTTGAGGTCCTCGAACTCGAAGTCCTTGAACTCCGGGCCCAGTTCGGTGCGGATGTCGTCCTTGGCGCTCTCCGAGAACTCGCGGATCTTCCGGATCGTGCGCGTGACGTCCTGAATGACCTTCGGGAGCTTGTCCGGACCGAAGACGAGCACGGCGAGCACGACGATCGTCACCAGCTCGAGTGGCCCTATGTCATTGAACACCTGACGCTCCTTGCGATGTCCTCGGTCGCTCAACGGTACCCGGCGTTCCCGTCCGACCGGTACCGTCCCGAGGTGAGACTTCTGTCAGTTCTGCTCCGAGGCGCCCAGCACGAGTGAGACCTCCCGGTCGGTCCCCCCGCGTTCGACCGTCAGGCGCAGCCGGTCGCCGGGGCGGTGGGCGCGGATCTTCACGATCAGCTCCTCGCCGCTGTGGACGCGCTCCCCGCCGACCTCGGTGATGACGTCGCCGCCCTCGAGACCCGCCCGTTCGCCGGGGCCGCCCTTGATGACGGCGGGGCCGCCGCCCGCGCTCTTGTCGTCGATGCGGGCGCCGTCACCCGTGTAGCCCATGTCGAGGGTGACGCCGATCACCGGGTGGGTGGCCCGGCCGTCGTTGATCAGCTCCTCGGCGACCCGCCTGGCCTGGTTCACGGGGATGGCGAAGCCGAGTCCGATGGAGCCGGCCTGGCCGTCGCCCGACCCGGAGCCGCTGCCGGCGGAGCGGATGGCGGAGTTGATGCCGACGACCCGGGCCCGGGAGTCGAGCAGCGGGCCGCCGGAGTTGCCCGGATTGATGGGCGCGTCGGTCTGGAGGGCGTCGACGTAGCTGACGTCGCTGCCGTCGCCCTTCTCGCCGCCGGCCGTGATGGGCCGCTCCTTGGCGCTGATGATGCCGGAGGTCACGGTGTTGGCCAGGTCGAAGGGGGCGCCGATGGCGACGACGGGATCGCCGACCCGGACGTCGTCGGAGTTGCCGAGGGGCAGCGGGGTGAGGCCGTGCACGCCGTGCACCTGGACCACGGCGAGGTCGTAGCCGCTGTCACGGCCGACGACCTTGGCCTTGACGGTGTCGCCGGTGCTGAACGTCACGGATATCTCGCCGCCGGATCCGGCGGGCTCGACGACGTGGTTGTTGGTGAGGATGTGCCCCTGGCCGTCGAGCACGAAGCCGGTGCCGGTACCCGCCTCGTCGGCGCCGGTGACGTGCAGGGTGACGACGCTGGGCAGGGCACGGGCGGCGATCCCGGCCACGCTGTCCGGCGCGCGTCCGGCGGGCACGCTCCCGGCCTGCGGCAGGTGCACCTCGCCGCCCAGTCCCTCGCGCTCGACGTACGCGCCCGCGACGCCGCCGACGGCCGCGGAGACACAGGCGACCAGCAGCGTCCACCCCACCGCCAGCCGCCTGGCCCGTCGGCGCCGCTGCCCGACCGTCGCCACGGCGGCACCGGTCTGCTGCAGCGGCCCGTTCCCGGCCGGCTGCTCCTCGGGCGCACCGGCGGCCCAGGGGTCGTACCGCCCCCAGGGCCCCTGCCCCTCCGGCTCCGGCACCGAGGCACCGGGAGCGGGTACGGCTGCGGCGTGCGCCGCCTCGGGCGCCACGGAGGCGGGCGCAGGCGACACGGGAGCGAGTGGCGCGCAAGCGGCGCCCCTGGGCGCGGGTACGGCGGTGTCGTGTGCCGTTTCCGAAGCCCCCGGCCCTGGCGCGGAAGCCGACGGTGTCGTCGCGGGAAGGCCGGACGGAAGGACGGCCGTGCCGGGAGCCGGTTCGGGCGCAACCAGCCCTGGCGCGGAAGCCGGCGGCGGCGCCGCGGCCATGCCGGGCGGAAGGACGGCCGTGCCCTGCGCCGGTTCGGGCGCAACCGGCACCGGCGCGGGAGCCGCGGGCATACCCGGCGGAAGGACGGCCGCGCCCTGCACCGGTTCAGGCGCAACCGGCACCGACGCGGGAGCCGCAGGCATCGCCGCGGCCATACCCGGCGGAAGGACGGCCGTGCCCTGCGCCGGGGTGGTCGAGGGGTGTTGTACCGGCGGTGCCGGGGCCCATGGGCCGGGCTCGCCGTACGGAGGGGTGCTGTAGGGGTCGGGGTCGTGCAGCGGCCTGGGCCGGTCGGCGGCCGCCGACCAGGCGGATTCCCCGGCGGGCGCGCCGGCGTCCGCCGGGACCCGCACGGGACGCGCCAGTTCGAAGTCCCCGGTGCCCTCGGCCGCGATCTCGGGCGTGGTCGCCGGACGGACCGACTCGAAGTCGGCCGGCGTCGTCCCCGCCGCTCCCGCCGGATCCGGCTCCGGCGGGACACGGTTCCCCTCGTTCATGCTCTCCCCACGGCTGGCCGCGACCGCACGCTCGCACGGCGGCCGCGGAAAGTCGACTGCGCCCCCGGGTCATCGCCGCGGGCACGGCCCTCACCGGATTCAACCAGGTTCGCGGGCCGTGGCGCAGGGGCCGGTCAGGGGGTTCGCTGAGGTGTGGCGGGAGACACCGAGGGGACGGAGGCGTTGTCGGGGACGGGGGCGGACAGGAGATCGGAGCCGGTGGCGCCGGGAATCGTGGACCAGTCGGTGAGCGGGAGGGCCACCGTCTTGTCCAGCGGGCGTATGAGCGGGGACACGGCTGCCGCACCGGCCATCACCGGCGTGGTCAGGCCGCGCACCAGATCGCCCTGGTCCTGCCCCGCGGCCGGGGAGGCCACTCCGGGCACCAGGGGGGCGGACATGGCGGTCGGCGCCGCCGGCGTCCGGCCGAGCTGCCCGCTGCCCGGGGCCGGCGCGAGCAGCGGTCCGACCGCACGACGGCGCTGGGTGTCGGGCGTGGCCGCCCCGGCACCACTGCCTGTCCCCGTACCCGTGCCCGCCGAGCGCGCGGGCACGACGTTGCTGCCGGTGCCGGAGCCGCGGGCCTCTCCGGTCAGGTCGCCGGGAAGGGCGTTGGTCACGCCGCCGAGGGCGACCGCGGCCAGCGAGACCGCACCGGCGGCGGCGACCGCGAACCGCATCCCGCGCGAGGCGGAGCGGCCGTCGTCCGGGCGGCCGACGGGATGTATGCGGAAGCCTCGCTCCTCCGGGACGGTGGCGGCGTGGCCGGGGCGGGCCGGGACGTACCCGAACGCGAAGCGCTCGCCACGGCTCACTCCGAAGACTCCCGGGGTCCCGGTGCCCGGGGCCCCGCCGAGAAGTCCTCCCCCGGGCGGCGGCGTGCCGCCGCCGTCGAGGTCACCTCCTCCGGGAAGGCCCTGGAGCCGTGCCAGGAAGCTCTCCGAGAGCGGAGGCGGGGCCGCCTCCGCGAACACGTTCTTCAGTCGGCGCTGTGCGTCCGCCTCCGCCCTGCAACGGGCGCAGGTGGCCAGGTGCGCGAGGACGCGCTCACGCGTCTCGTGACCGAGCTCTCCGTCCACCAGGGCGGAGAGCCGGTCTCCCAGGTGCTGCTCTGCGAGGTGTGCCTCCTCGACAGGTTTCGGTCGAGATCCACTCACGCGGTCGCGCCCCCTCCCCCCAGAGCGGGGACACGGGCCATGAAGGAGCGCCGCTCGGCCGCGCGGGCCTCCGGGGAGCGGTGCGCGAGGGCCTTGCGGAGCTGCGAGCGCCCGCGGTGGATACGGGAGCGGACCGTGCCGAGCTTGACGCCGAGGGTCGCGGCGATCTCCTCGTAGGACAGTCCCTCGATGTCGCACAGGACGACCGCGGCGCGGAACTCCGGCGCCAGGGTGTCGAGTGCCTGCTGGACGTCGGCGTCGAAGTGCGCGTCGTTGAAGAGCTGTTGCGGGGTGGGTTCGCGGCTGGGCAGGCGCTCGGCCGCGTCGTCGCCGAGGGCGTCGAAGCGGATGCGCTGCTTGCGCCGGACCATGTCCAGGAAGAGGTTCGTGGTGATGCGGTGCAGCCAGCCCTCGAAGGTGCCCGGCGAGTAGGTCGAGAGGGAGCGGAAGACACGGACGAAGACCTCCTGCGTGAGGTCCTCGGCGTCGTGCTGATTGCCCGTCAGACGGTAGGCCAGGCGGTAGACGCGGGCGCTGTGCGTACTGACGATCTCGTCCCACGTGGGCGGAGTCCACGCCTGCCCGTCCGCGTCGGTGGAGAAGGTCGCGGTCTGGGCGTCGCCTGCGGCGGCGGCGCGGCTGTCAGCAGCGGTGTCGGTCACGGATTTCGGCCTGCCCGCCGATCCGAGGAAGCGCCGTAGCACTCCGCCCCGATCCCCAGGCGTAGCCGCACCTCCCCTGTCGGCTCTGGTGGTGTCCAGTGGAGCCCCTACCATAGCCACCTCGCCCGTTAGCTCCGGATAAGCGGTTTTACGAGAATTTGATACACGCTGATACGGCTCATACGGCTGCGTCAGCAGTTGCTCGGCGTCCTGATCCACCTCTTACCCCCCGTCGCGTCCCGAGCCACCGGCTCAACCCTCTAAACGTCCGGCCTCATCTGCGGGTTCCCGAGGCCAACGGATACAGTCACGCCCAGGCAACCACGGGGACGGGAGAGGGTCATTACCGCCAACCGGCAGACGAGCTGGGCGTTCGCCGACGCCTTTGTCGCCGAGGACGAAGCGCTGCGCTGGGCCCGCGACCGGGCCCGCGAGGCAGGGCTGCGCTCGGTGTCGCCCGGCGCGGGCGCCGCGCTGCGACTGCTCGCCGCCTCCGTGGACGCGAAGGCGGTCGCCGAGATCGGCACCGGCTGCGGGGTGTCCGGAATCCATCTGCTGCACGGCATGCGTCCGGACGGGGTGCTCACCACGGTGGACCCGGAGCCGGAGCACCAGCAGTTCGCCCGGCAGGCCTTCCGCGCCTGCGGCTTCGCCAGCAACCGGGCCCGCTTCATCCCCGGCCGCGCGCTGGAGGTACTGCCCCGGCTCGCGGACGCCGGCTACGACCTGGTCTTCTGCGACGGGGACCGGCTGGAGTACCTCGACTACCTCGCTGAATCGTTGCGCCTGCTGCGGCACGGCGGCCTGGTGGTCTTCGAGGGGGTCTTCGCCAACGGCCGTACCGTCGACTCGGGACCGCAGCCCACGGAGGTCCTGCGGCTGCGGGAACTGCTGCGCGCGGTGCGCGAGAGCGGGGAGCTGATCCCGTCGCTGCTGCCGGTGGGCGACGGGCTGCTGTGCGCCGTCAAGCGGTGACCCGCCGGGCGCGGGGCTCGCGGAACGCGGCTGCCCCGACACCGCGTACGATGCCGGGGCAGCCGGAAGGTCAAGAGCGCTGGGTCGTCAGACGACGACCTTCTTGAGGGCGTCGCCGAGCGCCTCGGCCTCGTCAGGGGTCAGCTCGACGACGAGTCGACCGCCGCCTTCGAGCGGAACGCGCATGACGATGCCCCGCCCCTCCTTGGTCACCTCGAGCGGGCCATCACCCGTCCGCGGCTTCATGGCCGCCATGCTCGTTCCCCTTCCTGAAACCCAGCTCACGTCTACCGCCGGCCCAGGCAGGGCCCCCGCGGTCCGAAGCGGACACGCGACACCGGCATCGAACACATTGCTTCCCAGCCATTATCCCGCATCGCAGGACCCGATGACCAACATCAGTCGGCATCGCTTGGGCAACGCGCGCGAGCAAAACCACCCAATTCGGCGATGTGGCTGCGATACTGCGCCACCGCACGGACCTTTATCCGCCGGCTCCGCTCCGGATTTCTTTGACGCAGGTCACACGTCCGCTCCGACCCCCGGCCGCCGATCTCCGCCATGCTGTCCTCAGACAGGGGCGTACCGAGCGGTACGTCACCAGCCGCGACCGGAGGGGATGCGCCATGGCCGACACCGTGCTCTACGAGGTGAGCGACGGACTCGCGACGATCACGCTGAACCGCCCCGAAGCGATGAACGCGCTGAACATCGCGACCAAGTCCGCTCTCCGGGAGGCGGCGGAATCCGCGGCCGGGGACACGGCCGTACGGGCGATCCTGCTCACCGCGGCCGGGGAGCGGGCCTTCTGCGTGGGCCAGGACCTCAAGGAGCACATCGGGCTGCTCGTCAGCGACCGGGAGGCCGGGACCAGGCACACGATGAACACGGTCAAGGACCACTACAACCCGATCGTGCGGGCCCTCGCCGGGGCGCCCAAGCCGGTGGTCGCCGCGGTCAACGGCGTCGCGGCCGGCGCCGGATTCGGTTTCGCGCTCGCCGCGGACCACCGCGTCGTGGCGGACACCGCGTCCTTCAACACGTCGTTCGCGGGCGTGGCCCTGACCGCCGACTCCGGCATCTCCTGGACGCTGCCCCGGGTGATCGGCCCGAGCCGCGCCGCCGACCTGCTGCTCTTCCCGCGCAGCATCAGCGCGCAGGACGCGCTGGAGCTGGGGATCGCCAACCGGGTCGTCCCCGCCGCCGAGCTGCGCGCCGAGGCGGAGCGGACGGCGCGGGCGCTGGCCGAGGGGCCGACGGTGGCGTACGCGGCGATCAAGGAGGCGGTGGCCTACGGGCTGACGCACTCCCTGGCGGAGACGCTGGAGAAGGAGGACGAGCTCCAGACGCGCGCCGGTGCGTCCGAGGACCACGCGATCGCCGTGCAGGCGTTCGTGAACAAGGAGAAGCCGAAGTACCTGGGCCGCTGACGGTCCCCGGCCGGCCCGTCCTCAGCCACCGGACGGGCCGGACACCCGCGCCACGCATGTCTCCAGGTGGTCGTTCACCAGTCCGCAGGCCTGCATGAGCGCGTACGCCGTCGTCGGGCCGACGAATCTCAGGCCCCGCTTCTTCAGGGCCTTCGACAGGGCCGTCGACTCCGGGGTGACCGCGGGGACGTCGGCGAGGGTCTTCGGGGCGGGGCGGCCGGCCGGCTCCGGGGCGTGGGACCAGATCAGCGCGTCCAGCTCGCCCTCCGCCCAGTCGGCGAGCACGCGCGCGTTGGCCAGCGTCGCGTCGACCTTCGCGCGGTTGCGGATGATGCCCGGGTCGGCCAGCAGGCGCTCGCGGTCGGTGTCGGTGAACGCGGCGACCTTCTCGATGCGGAAGCCGGCGAAGGCCGCGCGGAAGCCCGGGCGGCGGCGCAGGATCGTGATCCAGGACAGGCCCGACTGGAAGGCCTCCAGGCTGAGCCGTTCGAAGAGCGCGTCGTCGCCGTGGACCGGGCGGCCCCACTCCTCGTCGTGGTACGACACGTAGTCGTCGGTGGACAGGGCCCACGGGCAGCGCAGGGCTCCGTCCGGCCCGGCCACGGCGTCCCCGGCGCTCATCGCCGGTCCTCCGGTCCCGGCTTGTCCAGGCGGGTGTGCGCGACGGCGGCCCGCGCCCCGGCCAGCGCGGACTCCAGGTCGGCGATCCGGGCGTCCCGCTCGGCGAGCTCGGCGGCGAGACGGCCCAGCGCGTCGTCGACGTCGGACATTCGGTAGCCGCGCGGGGCCACCGGGAAGCGCAGGCTCTCCACGTCCGCGCGCCCCACCGGGCGGTCCGCCGGCAGCGGGTCGCGCAGCCGCTCCGGGGCCGCCTCGGGCAGCGGGCCGCTCTCCCCGCCGCCCAGCACCGCGAGTGTCACCGCGGCGACCACGACGGCCAGCGCGACGACCAGGAACAAGAACATCACCATTGCCAGGGGTCCCCACGCTCTGTGCCGGACGCTGTGCCGGACGTCGTAACTGTCAGGGTCCGATCGTGCCATGCGAGTCTGACGGTTAGGGTCACAGGCGGCCGTACTGCGGGACGCACTAGGAGAGGTCACAGCGGATGCTCAGGCTGGGCAAGCGGGAATTCGGGCCCCACGAGCCGGTGATCATGGCGATCGTGAACCGGACGCCGGACTCCTTCTACGACCGGGGGGCCACGTTCCGCGACGAGCCGGCCCTCGCGCGCGTCGAGCAGGCGGTGGCCGAGGGCGCCGCGATCATCGACATCGGCGGGGTGAAGGCCGGGCCGGGCGAGGAGGTCACGGCCGAGGAGGAGGCGCGCCGGACGGTGGGCTTCGTCGCGGAGGTGCGGCGCCGCTTCCCCGACGTGGTCATCAGCGTGGACACCTGGCGGGCCGAGGTCGCCGAGGCGGTGTGCGAGGCGGGCGCGGACCTGCTGAACGACGCGTGGGGCGGGATCGACCCGGCGCTCGCGGAGGTCGCGGCGCGCCACCGCGTGGGGCTGGTGTGCACGCACGCCGGGGGTGCGCGGCCGCGGACCCGCCCGCACCGGGTGTCCTACGACGACGTCGTGGCCGACATCCTGCGGGTGACCGTGGGGCTGGCCGAGCGCGCCGTGTCGCTGGGGGTGCCGCGGGAGTCGGTGCTCATCGACCCCGGGCACGACTTCGGGAAGAACACCCGGCACAGCCTGGAGGCGACGCGGCGGCTGGACGAGATGGTCGGCACCGGGTGGCCGGTGCTGGTGTCCCTGTCCAACAAGGACTTCGTCGGCGAGTCGCTGGACCGGCCGGTGAAGGAGCGGCTGATCGGTACGCTCGCGACGACCGCCGTGTCCGCATGGCTCGGGGCGCAGGTGTACCGGGTGCACGAGGTGGCCGAGACCCGGCAGGTGCTGGACATGGTGGCGTCCATCGCCGGCCACCGGATCCCGGCGGTGGCCAGGCGGGGCCTGGCCTGACCGCCGGGGGCTCCGGCCGGGGGCGGCGCTAGCGGGCCGCCTCCTTCGAGACCAGGGCCACCGCCTCCTGCACGTCGTCCGTCACGTGGAAGAGCAGCAGGTCCTTCTCCGCGGCCTTGCCCTGCGCGATCACCGTGTCGCGCAGCCAGGACACCAGGCCGCCCCAGTACTCGCTGCCGAACAGGACGATCGGGAAGCGTGTGACCTTCTGGGTCTGGACCAGGGTGAGGGCCTCGAAGAGCTCGTCCAGGGTGCCGAGGCCGCCCGGGAGGACCACGAACCCCTGCGCGTACTTCACGAACATCATCTTGCGGACGAAGAAGTAGCGGAAGTTCAGCCCGATGTCGACGTAGGAGTTCAGCCCCTGCTCGAAGGGCAGTTCGATACCGAGCCCCACCGAGGTGCCGCCCGCCTCGCACGCGCCTCTGTTGGCCGCCTCCATCGCGCCCGGGCCGCCGCCCGTGATCACCGCCCAGCCGGCCTCCGCCAGCCCCCGGCCGAGCCGGACGCCCGCGTCGTACTCCGCCGAGTCGACCGGGGTCCGGGCGGAGCCGAACACGCTGATGGCCGGCGGGAGTTCGGTGAGGGTGCCGAAGCCTTCGATGAACTCCGACTGGATGCGAAGGACCCGCCAGGGGTCGGTGTGGACCCAGTCCGAGGGCCCACCCGCGTCCAGCAGCCGCTGGTCCGTGGTGCTGGCCGTCACCTGGCCACGCCGTCGGAGGACCGGTCCGAGCCGCTGCTCGTCCGGCGGCTGCTTCTTCCCGTGGGGGTCTCCGGTCGCCATGTGCGCTCCCTCCGCTTGCCGGTGGTTCGAGCTCAGCCTAGATCTACTCGGGTTACAGAGGGGGGAAGTGCGCGTGTCCGGCGCGCGGCCGGGCCCGCCGCGCTACGCGGTGAGCCAGTCCCGCAGGCGCTCCTCGCCCGCCAGGATCTTCCCGGTGGCCACGCGCTCGTCACGCTTGTGGGCCAGGTGCGGATTGCCCGGTCCGTAGTTCACCGCGGGGATGCCGAGCGCGGAGAAGCGTGAGACGTCCGTCCAGCCGTACTTCGGCTGCGGGGTGCCGCCGACCGCCTCGATGAAGGCCGCCGCGGCCGGGTGGGAGAGGCCGGGCAGCGCGCCGCCGCTGTGGTCGTCGACGACGAACTCCTCGACGCCGCAGTCCGCGAACACCTCGCGGACGTGGGCGATCGCCTCCTCCTCGGTGCGGTCGGGGGCGTAGCGGAAGTTGACCGTGACCACGCACTCGTCGGGGATGACGTTGCCGGCGACGCCGCCGCCGATACCCACCGCGTTCAGCCCCTCGCGGTACTCCAGGCCGTCGATGACCGGGTAGCGGGGCTCGTAGGAGGCCAGCCTGGCCAGGATGGGGGCCGCCGCGTGGATGGCGTTGGAGCCCATCCAGCCGCGCGCCGAGTGGGCCCGCTCGCCCGTGGTCCGCAGCAGCACCCGCAGGGTGCCCTGGCAGCCGCCCTCGACCTCGCCGTCGGAGGGCTCCAGCAGGACCGCGAAGTCGCCGGCCAGCCACTCCGGGTGCGCCTCGGCCACGTGCTTGAGGCCGTTGAGGTCCGCGGCGACCTCCTCGTTGTCGTAGAAGACGAACGTGAGGTCGCGGTTGGGGGCCGGGACCGTGGCCGCGATGCGCAGCTGCACCGCCACGCCCGCCTTCATGTCGCAGGTGCCGCAGCCCCACAACACGCCGTCCTCGTCGAGGCGGGAGGGCACGTTGTCCGCGATCGGGACGGTGTCGATGTGGCCGGCCAGGATCACGCGCTCGGCGCGGCCCAGGTGGGTGCGGGCGATCACGTTGTTGCCGTGGCGGTCGACCGTGAGGTGCGGAAGGGCGCGCAGGGCGGTCTCGATCGCGTCCGCGAGCGGCTTCTCGGTACCGCTCTCGGAGCGGAAGTCCACGAGCTGCGCGGTGAGCCGGGCGGCGTCGAGCGAGAGGTCAAGCGAGGTGTCGGCCATGGTCCCGACCCTAGCGCGCCACCCCCGCGGTCCCGCCCGCCGCGCTTTTCGGACCCACGGCCGGGCCCCCGGGGGGCTCCAGTACCTTGTACGCGTGCCAGAGCCGTCTCCCACCCGTCCCAAGCGTCGCGGCCGCCTCCTGCGTTCCCTGGCGGCCCTGTTGGTCCTGTGCGGCGTCGTCGCCTACCTCGTGGTGCAGTACGTCACCGGGGGCGGCGCGGCGCGCGGCTGCACCGTGGTGTCGGCGTCCGGTGACGGGGCGTCGTACGAGTTCACTCCGGAGCAGGCGATGAACGCGGCGACGATCGCCGCGGTCGGCACCGGGCGCGGGATGCCCCGGCGGGCGGTGACGATCGCCCTCGCGACCGCTCTGCAGGAGTCGGAGCTGCGCAACGTCGAGCACGGCGACCGGGATTCGCTGGGTCTGTTCCAGCAGCGCCCCTCGCAGGGCTGGGGCACCGAGGGGCAGATCATGGACCCCACCTACGCGGCGGGCATCTTCTACGCGCACCTGGCGAAGGTGCCGGACTACACGGGCCTGCCGCTGACGGTGGCCGCGCAGCGGGTGCAGCGCAGCGGCTACCCGGAGGCGTACGCGAAGCACGAGCCGGACGCCACGCTGCTCGCGGCGGCGCTGACCGGGCAGGCCGCGGCCACACTGACCTGCGACGGGCGCCCGGAGCGCACGGCCGAGGCGACCGGTCCGGACGCGGTACGGGCCGCGCTGGTACGGGACTTCGGACGGGACGCGCTCCAGGAGACCGGTGCGGTGGTGGGCGGTACGCCCGTGCCGTCGCCGTCCCCCTCGCCGAGTGTGACCGCGACCGCGCACGGGCGGACGGTGACGGTTCCGGTGGCCGAGGGCACACGGGCCGACGCCGCCGGGCGCGGCGAGCGGCAGCGGGGCTGGCAGCTGGCGCAGTGGGCGGTCGCCAACTCCTCGGCGCTGCACATCGAGCGGGTGTCGTACGCGGGGCGGGAGTGGACCGCCGGCCTGCACGGCGACGAGTGGCGGACGGTGCGGCCGGGCGGCACGTCCGGCGCGGAGAAGTCCCTGGGGGCGGTCCGGATCGTCACCGGACAGTAGTGCGGTGCCTCACCCCTCGGGGTTGTGCGGGTCCGGTCGGCCGAGCGTTTCGCGTGGGTGGCGGTCCGGGTTCCGCAGCCCTTGGGAATCCAGGGCCGGAAGGATTCTGCGAGCTGTCCGGCGGATCTTGTTTGCCCGTTTTTATCCACACCTGATAATGCGATGCGTTATCCATTCTTTACCTGGGGCGTCCGCAACCTTCGCGGACTTCGAGCGGTAGTCACGGCGTCCGAGCGCGGAGACGAGCCCGGACACAGACCGTTCTCTCCCGTCGAATGGAGCATCATGTCCCTCCCTCTGACCCGCCGGATCGCCCGTGCCGCGCTGCTCGTCGCAGCGGGAGCGGCAGCCGGGGTCGGTGCGGCCGGCTCCGCCGGTGCGGCCACGAACCTGCCGGCGGCCACCCCGAACCTGGGCGGCCTGACGGCCCTGGACGGGGCGCACGTGGGCAACACCGTCGATGGTGTCGCGCAGAACGCCTCCTCCCTCGTGGGCGACCCGGGCGGCAAGGCCGTCAAGCAGGCCGTGCCGGCCGCCCGCAAGACCGGCGGCGGTGCCGTGAAGAAGACGGCGCCCGCGGCGCAGAAGGCCGCGGGGGGTGTCCTCGGGGACGCCGCCGCCGGTGCGACGAAGGGCGGCCTGCCGACGGACGCGCTGACCAAGGGCGGCCTGCCGACGTCGTCCCTGCCGACGTCGTCCCTGCCGACGAAGGGTCTCCCGCTGGGCGGCTGACTCCCACCGCACGACCGCCGACGGGCCCGGAGTTCCCTCCGGGCCCGTCGGCCTTGGTCCGTGTGTACGCCGGCGGCGGCGCGGGGTGTCACAGGCGGGCGGCTGCCGCCCGGATCCGTTCGTCCGTCGCCGTGAGGGCCACGCGGACGAAGTTCCGGCCCGCCTCGCCGTAGAAGTCGCCGGGGGCCACGAGGATGCCCAGGCCGGCCAGGTGGGCGACGGTGTCCCAGCAGGACTCGTCGCGGGTGGCCCACAGGTAGAGGCTGGCCTCGCTGTGCTCGATGCGGAAGCCGTGACCGAGCAGCGCGGTCCGCAGGGCCTCCCGGCGGGCCGCGTAGCGCTCGCGCTGGACACGGACGTGTTCGTCGTCTCCGAGGGCCGCCACCACGGCCGCCTGGGTCGGCGCTGAGGTCATCATGCCGCCGTGCTTGCGGATCTCCAGCAGGGGGCCGAGGACGGCCGGGTCGCCGGCGACGAAGGCCGCGCGGTAGCCCGCCAGGTTGGAGCGCTTGGAGAGGGAGTGGACGGCGACGATGCCGTCGTAGGAGCCGCCGTTCACGTCCGGGTGCAGGACCGAGATGGGGTCGGCCTCCCAGCCCAGCTCCAGGTAGCACTCGTCGGAGACGAGCAGCACGCCGTGCTCGCGGGCCCAGGCCACGATGCCGGTCAGGTCCTCCTTGGAGAGGACCTTGCCCGTGGGGTTGGACGGGGAGTTCAGCCAGAGGAGCTTCAGGCCCGCCGGGTCCAGCTCGCGCGGGTCGTCGTAGACCTCGTAGCCGGCCCGGGCCAGCCGGGCGCCGACCTCGTAGGTCGGGTAGGCGAGGCGCGGGTAGGCCACCTTGTCGCCGGGGCCGAGGCCCAGCTGGGTCGGCAGCCAGGCCACCAGTTCCTTGGAGCCGACGACCGGCAGGACGTGCCGGTGGGTGACGTCACGGGCGCCCAGCCGGCGCTCCAGCCAGCCGGTGATCGCGTCGCGCAGCGCGGGGGTGCCCCACACGGTCGGGTAGCCCGGGGAGTCGGCCGCGTCGATCAGGGCCTTCTGGATCAGCTCGGGCACCGGGTCGACCGGGGTGCCGACGGAGAGGTCGACGATGCCCTCGGGGTGGGCCGCGGCGGTCTTCTTGTACGGCTCCAGCTTGTCCCAGGGGAACGCGGGAAGGCGGTCGGAGACTGCGGACACGGTCAGTGGCTCACTTTCGTCTGGTGCGGCGAAAACGCCTCGGTCCCGTACGGCGGCGATCCGGGCGATCGGGCCGTACGGGACCGAGGCGGCGCGAAGTGGCGTGCCGCTTTGCGCCTAAACGGTCACTCGCCCTGCGGCGGCAGCGCGGCGATGAAGGGGTGGTCGCGCTCGATCAGCCCCAGCTTGCTGGCACCGCCGGGAGAGCCCAGCTCGTCGAAGAACTCGACGTTCGCCTTGTAGTAGTCCTTCCACTCCTCCGGAGTGTCGTCCTCGTAGAAGATCGCCTCGACCGGGCAGACCGGTTCACAGGCACCACAGTCGACGCATTCGTCCGGGTGGATGTACAAGGACCGCTGGCCCTCGTAGATGCAGTCGACCGGGCACTCCTCGATGCACGCCTTGTCCTTGACGTCGACACAAGGCTGCGCGATGACGTAGGTCACGCTGTCGTTCCTCCTCGATAGGGCGCTGGCGGGCCTCCTCAGGCTCCGCCGCCTGGCGCGCGGGAGCGCGGCGTCGTCGATGCCCGCCCCTAGTATCTCCGTTCCGGAGCATGATCCGAACAGGAGGGGTGAACTGACCAGTGGAAATCTCGGCGGCAGGACGTCTGGAAGTCCGCATCACCCCCGATGACGTGGGAAAACGGGTGTCGGTCCGGTGCCGATACGAACACGGCTCGGCACAGGAGAAGTTCACCGACACGGTCGGTGTTCTCACATCATGGGATGATGGCGTGCTCATGATCACGCGCCGGGACGGGGAAAGCGTCCGGATCCCGGAATCGACGCTGGTCGCGGGCAAGGTCGTGCCGGCCGCCCCGGCGCGGCGCCGCGGGCCCGCCGCGACCTACGCCGAGCTGGCGCACGTCGCCTCCCGAGCCTGGCGGCCGGTGGAGAGCGAGCGGCTCGGCGAGTGGGAGCTGAGAGCAGCCGCCGGATTCACCAGACGGGCCAACAGCGTGCTGCCGCTCGGTGATCCCGGGCTTCCGCTCGACGCGGCCCTGGAGGCCGTACGACGCTGGTACGGCGAGCGTGGCCTGCCCGCCTACGTGCAGACCGCCACCGGAGCCGAGGGCACGCAGGAACTGCTGTGCGCGGAGCTGGAGCGGCGCGGCTGGGTGCGGGAGGTGACCGCCGAGCTGTGGACCGGTGCACTGCCGCCGGTCGCGGACCGGGCCGAGGGCGCGGGTGTGGTCCTGTCCCGGGAGGCGGACGAGGCGTGGCTCGCCCGGTACCGGCGCAAAGGGGTGAGCGAGGTGGCTCTGCGGGTGCTCGGCGGCGGGCCGTCGGTGTGGTTCGCGACCGTGCCCGGCGCCGCGGGCGAGGCTCCGGCGGCGATCGGGCGGTGCGTCGTGGACGGCCGGTGGGCCGGGTTCGCGGCGGTCGAGGTGGATCCCGGCCGGCGGCGGGAGGGGCTCGCCACCGAGGTGATGGCCGCGCTGGCGCGGCGCGCGCTGGACGAGGGAGCGTCGGCGGGCTGGCTCCAGGTCGAGACGGACAACGACGGCGCCCGGGCGCTCTACGCCGCCCTGGGCTTCGCGAAGCACCACGCGTACCACCACTACCGGGCGCCCGGCGGGCATGACGCTCCAGCGCCGGCGGAGGCCGGCCCGCGGGGGGACACGGCGTCCGGTCCCGGACGGTCGTAGGAAGCGCCGTGGAAGGGCAAGAGCCAGTCATGGGTCACCCGTATCTGCCGCCCCCGTACCCGCCCCCGCCGGAGCGGTCCGCCGAGCTGCGGCAGCGGTTCGCCGAGGAGGCCCGTTCGGAGCGGCCGGACCTGTCGGGGCTGTGCCTGCTGATCGGCGCGGAGGCGGACGGCTCGCTGGCCGAGAGGGGCATGGACGAGGCACAGCTGGAGCTGGACCGGCTGGCGGGCGCGCTGCCGTACCGCCCGGGCGGGCCCCGGGCGTGGGCGGAGGCCGTACGGCGGCTGCTCGGCACGGACCACGGCTTCCACGGGACCCCGGCCGACTACCAGCGGCTGGAGTCCTCGCTGCTGCACGAGGTGCTGCGGCGGCGGCGCGGGCTGCCGATCCTGCTGTCGGTGGTGTGGATGGAGGTCGCCCGCCGCGCGGGGGCCCCGGTGTACGGCGTCGCGCTGCCGGGGCACTTCGTGGTGGGCTTCGGCCCGGCGGAGGAGCAGGTGCTGGCCGACCCGTTCGACGGGGGGCGGCTGCTGACCGGGGCCGACGCCGAGCTGCTCGTCGCCGGAGCCACCGGTGCGCCGCTGGACGCCTCGATGCTGGAGCCGGCGGCGTCCCTGGAGGTCGTCCAGCGCATCCTGAACAACATCCGGGCGTGGGCGGCGGCCCGGCCCGAGCGGTCCGATGTGGCGCTGCGGGCCGTGGAGCTGGCCCTGCTGATCCCCTCCCATCCGGCCCGGCTGCGCTACGAACGCGGGCAGCTCCTGGTGCAGCGCGGCGAGTTCACCGCGGGCGCGGCGGAGCTGGACACCTATGCCGAGCTGATCGAGGTCGTCGACGAACCGGCCGCCCGCAAGGTGCGGCAGCAGGCGCACACCGCCCGGGCGATGCTCAACTGAGCCTCACAGCCAGCCCTTCTCCCGTGCCGTCCGCACCGCCTCGGCCCGGTTGCGCACCGCCAGTTTCTGGATGGCGGTGGAGAGGTAGTTGCGGACCGTGCCCTGGGAGAGATGCAGGATGCCCGCCAGTTCCGCGTTGGTGGCGCCGTCGGCCGCCGCACGGAGCACCTCGCGCTCGCGTTCGGTGAGCGGGTTGGCGCCCTCGGCGAGCGCGGCCGCGGCGAGCGTGGGGTCGATGACCCGCTCGCCGGACAGCACCTTGCGGATCGCCTCGGCGAGCTGGGCGGCCGGGGCGTCCTTCACGAGGAAGGCATCGGCGCCCGCCTCCATGGCGGTGCGCAGATAGCCGGGCCGGCCGAACGTGGTGAGGACGACGAGCTTGACCGCCGGGTGCTCGCGGTGCACCCGGGCCGCCGCCTCGATGCCGGTGCAGCCCGGCATCTCGATGTCGAGCAGCGCCACGTCCACGTCGTGCGCGGCGACGGCCGCGAGCACCTCGTCCCCGCGCGCGACCTGGGCGACGACCTCGATGTCGTCCTCCAGCCCGAGCAGGGCGGCCAGCGCCTCGCGGACCATCGACTGGTCCTCGGCCAGCAGGACCTTGATCGTGCTCGTCATGCCCCGGATCCTACGTCCCCCGAAGGGGGCGTGGGCACGCGGGCGACCAGCCGGAACCCGTGCCTGACCCGGCCCGCCTCCAGGGTGCCGCCGGCCTTCTCCAGACGCTCCGTCAGTCCGGTCAGGCCGTTGCCGGGGCCCCCGCCGGAGCCACCGGATCCGTTGTCCTCGACGACGAGTTCCAGGACCGGGCCGTCCAGGGTCTGGCGGTGCGCGAGCCGGATCAGGCAGCGGTCGGCGCCGCTGTGCCGGACCACGTTGGTGACCGCCTCGCGCAGCGACCAGGCGAGCGCGGACTCGGTCTCCTCGGGGACACCGGCCGTCTCGGGTTCGGCGGGCACTTCGGCGGTGACGCCGGCCGCGGTCAGGGCGACGTGGGCACCGGCGAGTTCGGCGGCGAGGCGGGGGCGCCGGTAGCCGGTGACGGCCTCCCGGACGTCCACCAGGGCCTGGCGGCTGACCTGTTCGATGTCCGCGACCTGCTGGGCGGCCTTGTCGGGATGGTCGGGCAGCATACGGCCGGCCAGTTCGCTCTTCAGCGTGATCAGCGACAGGGAGTGGCCGAGCAGGTCGTGCAGGTCGCGGGCGAGCCGCAGTCGCTCCTCGTTGGCGGCCAGCTGCGCGACGGTCGCCCGGGCCTTGCGCAACTCCACGGTGGTGCGAACCAGTTGCCCGACGCCGACCATCGCGAAGCCGATGAGCAGCACGAGGAGCAGTTCGACGTCCACCTCCCTCACGCCCCAGCGCAGCCCGGTCAGGTAACTGACCGCGGCCGTCGCCGGGATCGCCCAGTAGGCGGCCCGCACCGGCAGGGTCGCGCCGCAGGCGACCGAGACGTAGACGAAAAGCCCGAGCCAGGGGGTGCCGAGGGAGGCGGCCAGCGCGGGGGCGAGGACGACGAGGACCGCGAGCAGGGAGACGACGGTCCTCGGTGCGAAGGGCCGGCCCATGTTGCGGAAGACCAGCGACAGGTAGGTGGCGACGAAGAGGGTGAGGCCGGCCGCGCCGGCCACGGTGGCGCCCGTCGTGTGGTGGCCGCCCGCCAGGTCCTGGACGGGGTTGCCGAGGAAGATCAGCCAGACGCCGATCCACAGCAGCTTGACCATCAGCTCGCGGCGGTTGCGGGGACCCTGGCCGATCCGCACCTGGGTGTCCGGCCGGCTCTCACCGGTCCGCGGGTCTTCCGTCATGGTGCTCACGCCTTCAGCGTGTCCTTCCGGTACAGCCAGGCCGCGCCGCCCGCGAAGAGGACGAAGTAGACGGCGAGGATCGCGACGTCCGTCACGCTCGGGGCCTGGCTCTGTTCGATCGACCGCCCCAGTGCAGCGTACGCGTGCGTGGGCAGCCACTTCGCGATGTCCTGGAGGATCCGCGGGAAGGTGGTGGACGGCATCCACAGACCGCCGAGGATGGACAGACCGAAGTAGATGATCATCGTGATCGGTCGGACCGCGTCCCCGGAGGCCACGTACCCGATGGCCACGCCGAGCGCGGCGAAGACCAGGCTGCCGGCCCAGACGACCCCGGTGAGGGCGAGCCACTGCCAGGCGTCCAGGTGGACGTGCTTGATCGCGGCGGCGGCGAGGAAGACCACGACGACCGACGGCAGGCTCACCACGGCGGCGCTGGCGATCTTGGCGAGGACGTAGCCGCGTCCGGGCAGCGGGGTCAGCCGCAGCTGCCGTACCCAGCCGTTCTCGCGCTCCTTGGCGATGCGCTCGCTGTTGCCCATGAGGACGGCGGTCAGGGCGCCGAAGGAGGCCATGGAGACCATCAGGTAGGTGGCGACGGTCAGGCCCGTGCCGTCGATCCGGTCCTCGGAGCCGGCGCTGCTGGAGAAGATCAGGAACAGGAACGAGGGGTAGAGCACCGAGAAGAACAGGAACTTCTTGTTGCGCAGGGCGCGGGCCAGTTCCAGCTTGATGAGCGCGTTCATGACTGCTTGGCCTCCTCGGCCTCCGTGATGGCGACGAAGGCCTGCTCCAGACCGAGGCCGGCGACTTCGAGGTTGCGGGGGTAGACACCGAGGCCGTACAGGGCGTGGACGGTGGCGTCGGCGTCGGAGGACTGGATGCGCACGGTCTGACCGGACACGTCGATCGAGGTGAGGAAGGGCAGGGCGCGCAGGGCCGCCTCGTCGGGTGCGCCCTCCAGGTCGAAGGCGATCCGCCGGGCGCCCGCCCTGGCCTTGATCTCGGCGGCCGTGCCGTCGGCGAGGAGCCGGCCGCGGTGCAGCACCAGGACCCGGTCGGCGATGGCGTCGGCCTCTTCGAGGTAGTGGGTGGCGAAGAGGACCGTACGGCCCTGGTCGGCCTGCTCGCGCATGGTGGCCCAGAAGGCCTGGCGGGCGGAGACGTCCATGCCGGTGGTCGGCTCGTCCAGGAGGATCAGGTCGCTGTCCCCCGCGGTGGCGAGGGCGAAGCGGACGCGCTGCGCCTGGCCGCCGGAGAGCTTGTCGACCTTGCGGTCGGCGATCTGGGTGACGCCGGCCCGGGCGAGCACGTCGGACACCGGGTACGGCCGCGGGTGGAGGGAGCAGGCCAGCTTCACCATCTCGGCGACGGTGACCTCGTCCATCAGTCCGCCGCTCTGCAGCATGGCGCCGACCCGGCCGGCGACGATCGCCTCGCGCGGGCTGGTGCCGAACACGCTCACCGTCCCGGAGTCGGGCTGCTTGAGCCCGAGGAGCAGGTCGAGCGTGGTGGACTTGCCGGCCCCGTTCGGGCCGAGGAGCGCGACGGTCTCGCCGGGGTTCAGCCGGAGCGAGAGCCCGTCGACGGCCCGGACGCTGCCGTATGTCTTGGTCACCTGGTCGAACCCGACCACCGGGGTGGTCGTGGCCGGTGCCGCTGTCGTCGTCATGCCGTCCATGCTGGCCGAACGGCCCGGGGCCCGGCAGTGTCGGCGGTCCTGACCGCCGGATGACAGATGTCATGCCGGCCGGGTGACGGGACGCGGCAAGGGGGGCGCGCCATGGACGCCCCCCTTGTGCGGCGGGCTAGTTCGGGTCGGTCTCGATGACCGCGACCCGGTTCGTCCTGCTGGTGAGTGCCTGACGCAGGGCGAGGTAGACGTCGTTCGGTGTCACGGGCGTCTTCTTGCCGTTGCCGCGGGCGATCAGGACCCCGTCGAAGGTCTGGCCGTACAGCTGCTGAAGGGCCTTCAGATCGGGCTTGTCGACCAGTTTGCCGTTGACGGCCGTGACCCTGAGGAACTTCCACAGCGAGTTCTCGGGGCTCAGCGGGACCGAGTGCGCCGCGTCCGTCTGCACGGTCACCTTGCCGGACATCGCCGGGTTCGCGAAGTCCTTCATCATCCGGTCGACCTCGGCGTTCGAGACCGTCGGCTGCCGGGTGGTCGTCGGCACGGTGACCGGGGTGGGCGTGCCCGTCTCCACCAGCGTGCGGTAGGCCCGTTCGACCGCTGGCCCGGACCGGGCCGCGTCGACGGCCTTGCCCGCCTTGCCGTAGACGGCCACGGCCTTGCCCGACTGGAACTTGACGGTGCCGTCGGTGACCGAACCCGCGCCCGAACCGCCGCCGGCCTGCTGGAGGGCGGCCTGCAGCTTCTCCTCATCCACCGGCATGACCGGCTCGACCACGCGCTTCTGCCCGAACAGGGAGCCGACGACGTTGACGGGGTTGTAGTCGCTCTTCGCGGCCTCGCTCACCGTGGCCTGGTAGTCGAACTGCAGACCGGCGTTCTCCGGCGTGAGGGTGACCGTCCGGCCGCCGACGGCGAGCTTCAGCGGCTTGTTCACCCGGCTGCCGAACGCGTCGTCGAGCTTCTTGACCGCGTCGTCGCGGGTGCCGCCGCCGATGTCGACGCCGAGCACGGTGGTGCCCTTGGGCACGTCCGTGCGGTTCATCAGCAGTCCGGCGCCGTAGGCGCCGCCCGCAAGGACCACCACGACGGCGCCGAGCAGCACCAGCTTGCTGCGGCCCTTCTTCTTCGGCTTCGGCGGCGCCTTGGGGGCGGCGGCCGGCCCCGACGCGGACGGCGTGCGCGGCGCCGGGCCGTCGGGGTGCGCGGCGGAACCGAACGGCGGGGTGCCGGGGCCGGGGACGACCGGGATGCCGCTGGTGACGGTGTGTCCGGAGACGTTGTCGGCGACCGGCGCGCGGTAGCCGGGGCCGGTCGGTTCGGGGGCCGGCTTCTGCGGGGTGAGGATCGCGGTGTCGTCGCTCAGTCCGCCGCCGGGACCGCGGCCGGCGGGACCGGCGCCCGGAGCGCCGGGACCGCTGAGGTCGGCGATGTCGGCGAGGGCGCTGCGCGCCGGCGGGGTGTTCCGCCCGCCGGGACCGCCGTAGCCGCCCGTGCCGGGCGGACCGGCGGGGCCGTCGAAGGGCTCGCCCCGCTCCATGCCGAAGGGGCCGACCGGCGGCGGCAGAAGGGTGCCGTCCCCGGTGACCGGGCCGCCGGTGGGGCCGGCCGGTCCGCTGTAGCCGCTGGGACCGCCGGGACCGCCGTGCCTGTTACCGCCGTTCGCTCCGGCACCGCCGAAGCCGTCCTGGCCGTGGGTGCCGGTGCCGTCGAGGGCGTCGCCGCCGTTCTCCGCGAAGTACGGCAGGTTGTCACGGCGCGGTTCGCCGGCGCCGCTCGCACCGGGGCGGGGAGCGCCGCCGCGGGAGCCCGCGGCCAGTGCCTCGGTCACGTCGAAGGAACCGGTGCCACCGCCGTGTCCCGGGGCGACCGGACCGCCGGTGGCGCCGGGCAGGCCCTTGCCGTTCGTGGCGCCGGGACGCGGGGCGCCCGGCACGCTCATGGAGCCGACGACACCGCCGGGACGGCCGCCGCTCGGGCGCGCGCCGGTGGTACCGGCCGCGCCGGACGCTCCGGGACCACCCGGACGGGCCCCCGGCGCGCCGGGGGCGGCCGGGGCCGCGGGCGCGGCGGCGGAACCGCCGGGCGTCCCGGCCCCGTTCGTGCCGCCGCCGGCCGGACCAGTCTTGCCGGCGGAGGACTTGCGGGGCGCGAACCAGTCGCTGGTCTTCTCCTCGCCCCCGGCCGGGGCCGGGGACGCGGGCTCGGCGGGGGCCTCGGCGGCGCGGGGTGCCGGCCGCTCGGCCGCGGGCCGCGGCTCGGCGGCGGGTGCTTCCTCCACGGCGCTGTCGGCGTCCCCGACGGGCTTGCGTACGACGACCGGCGGGATGGGCCGCGAACCGGGGATGTTGATCCGGATCCGCGTCGTCAGCGTCGTCTCGGTCTTCTTCTCCTCCGACCGCGCGCCGGAACGGCCCGTGTCCGTACCGTCGTCGGAAGCCATGGGGGTCCCGTACGGCGGCGTGCCGGAGGGGTATGCGGCTCCACCGTGCCCGTTGGGCCCGGGGGACGGAGTGTCAGTTTCACGACTCAAGGCAGGTTCTCCCAGTTGGCTCCACCGCCCGTTTCGACCTCACTGCTCTGAGGTCCCCCCGACTCGCGCCAGGTCGAGAGCTTGGGGGAGGCTCGGCGGCGCGCACCACCATACTGGCCGCTTCTGGCGCTTATCCCATGACCGCCGAGGAAACTCACACCGGACTCGCACGCGCGCCGTACGGCGAAGTGGTACGTCACTTGCCAAGTCGGGCGGAGCCGCCGCCGGGTTGCCGTCCGGCACCGAAGGTGGCACAGATCACAGCGACGGCCATGCCGCCGAGCAGGAAGAGATAGGAACCGGCTCCCGCGCCGAAGAAGAAGTCGCCTTCGGGACGGGCGGTGGTGAGCAGGATGACGGCGACGATCCAGCCCGCCGCGGGCGCCACCGCCCCGCCCCGCCCGCCGGTGGCGTAGGACCCGCCGAGGAAGGCGCCGGCCGCGCCCGCGAGGGCGAGCAGCAGGCCGCCCGGGAACCAGCCGCCCTGGACCAGGGTTCCGGCGAACGCGACGACCGCGCCCAGCAGGAACAGGCCGACGTAGGCGACGGCCCGTCCGGCGGAGGGCGCTCGCAGGGGCTGGGTGAGCAGCGAGCCCGGTGCGCCCTTGCTCATGACGCCTCCTCGAGGCCGCCGAACAGGTCGGTCCCCGCGCCCTGCGCCGGACCGCGCACCAACTCGTAGTACTCGGTGGTGAACAGCGGCTGGGCGAGTTCGTTGGAGAGCGCGAAGTACGGCTCCGCCACCTCGATCTGGGTGGCGTGGGCACGCATCGCGGCGGCCTTGGCGGAGGCGTGGGCGCCGCCGTCGATCGTGGTGGTGATCCGCTCGTCGTCCACCACACCCGGCACGTCGTCCACGGACGCGCTCTTGTCGAACGGCAGTGCGGACAGCTCGTCCTGGAGGCGGCCGAAGGCGGCCTCGGCGACGGACCGCGGGACGCGGTTCCAGTAGACCCGGTCGACGCGGTGGCCGCGCTCGGCCGCCAGGTCGACGGCGCGCATGGCGACGCGGTGGGCCTGGATGTGGTCGGGGTGGCCGTAGCCGCCGTGGTCGTCGTAGGCGACGACGACCTGGGGGCGGACCTCCAGGATCACCTCGGCGAGCCGCCCGGCGGCCTCGTCCACGCCGGCCTGCCAGAAGCAGCCGGGGTCCTCGTTGTCGGGGATGCCCATCATCCCGGAGTCGCCGTACCGGCCGGCCCCGCCGAGCAGTCGGCCGTCCTCGACGCCCAGCGCGCGCAGGGCGGCGGCCAGCTCGCCGCGCCGGTGCGCGCCCAGTGCCGGGCCCGTCAGGTGCCGCAGCTCCGGCGGGATGACCTCGCCGCGCTCGCCGAGGGTGCAGGTGACCAGCGTCACATGGGCACCCTCGGCCGCGTACCGGGCCATGGTCGCGCCGTTGTTGATCGACTCGTCGTCCGGGTGCGCGTGCACCAGCAGCAGACGCCGGGCTGGCAGTTCCGTCATGGGACCACCCTACGAGGTCACCGCGACGGCGCCCGTCAGAATTTGATGCTGCCGATCATGCTGGCGACGTTCGTCGTCAGCTCGCTGATCGTCGGCGCGACCGTCGAGGAGGCGAGATAGAAGCCGAGCAGGACGCAGATGACCGCGTGCCCGCCCTTCAGTCCCGACTTCTTGATCAGCAGGAAGACGATGATCGCCAGCAGCACCACCGCCGAAATCGAGAGTGCCACGGCGGCTCACCTCCAATAGATCGCCAGATCCGGAACAGTCGAGCAAATCCATGCGGACGCCAGCAGGTTCATACCCACACAGCGGTAGTGATCATAACTATCCGTGCTCGCGCATCGCTCGGCGCACGGCCGCACAAGGGGGCGCATGGCCAATATGGTCGGGGTATGACGACCGAGCCTGACTCCTTCCCCCGTCGGCACGCCCGGACCCAGCGGTTCACGCTCGGCGCGCCGCGTGCGTTCACCGTGGCGCCCGACGGTTCACGTGTCGCGTTCCTGCGTTCCGGCTCCGGCACGGACCGGGCCAACTCCCTGTGGGTGCTGGACCTGCCGGAGGGCGGTGAGCGCCTCGCCGCCGACCCGGGCGCCCTGCTCGCCGGCGCCTCGGAAGAGCTCTCCGCACAGGAGCGGGCGCGCCGGGAGCGCAGCCGTGAGGGCGGTGCCGGCATCGTCGGCTACGCCACCGACGCCACCGTGGAGTTGGCGTCTTTCGCCTTGTCAGGGCGGCTTTTCGCGGCCGAGCTGCGGGCCGGCACGGCACGTGAACTCCGGGTTCTGGGGCCGGTGATCGACCCGCGTCCGGCCCCTGACGGCCGGCACATCGCGTATGTCGCGCAGGGCGCGCTGCGGGTGGTGGGCGCGCAGGGCGAGGGCGACCGGGCGCTCGCCGAGCCGGAGTCGGAGCACGTCACCTACGGCCTCGCGGAGTTCGTCGCGGCCGAGGAGATGGGGCGTTCGCGGGGCTTCTGGTGGGGTCCCGACGGGCATCGGCTGCTCGTCGCGCGGGTGGACGACACGCCGGTGCGGCAGTGGTGGATCGCGGACCCGGCCAACCCCGGAAGTGAGCCGAACCACGTCAGGTACCCCGCGGCGGGCACTCCGAACGCCGACGTACGCCTGTTCGTGCTCGGCCTCGACGGGGAGCGTACGGAGGTCGCGTGGGACCGGTCCCGCTATCCGTATCTGGCCCATGTGCACTGGTCGGAGGCGGGTGCGCCGCTGCTGCTGGTGCAGGCGAGGGACCAGCGCAGCCAGCTGTTCCTGGCGGCGGACCCGGACACCGGTGCGACCCGGATGGTGCACGCCGACGAAGATCCAACATGGCTGGAACTTTTCCCTGGAGTGCCCTGCTGGAGCCCCTCCGGGCAGCTCGTCCGGATCGCGGACGAGGGCGGCGCACGCCGTCTCGCGGTCGGGGAACGGCCGCTGACCAGCGACCAGTTGCACATTCGTGCGGTACTGGACGTGGGTGCGCACGACGTACTCGTTTCCGCCTCCGCGGGAGAGGACGCGGAGACCCCCGAGACCGGCGAGATCCACGTGTACCGGGTGAACGAGCTGGGCGTGGAGCGCGTGTCGCAGGAGCCCGGTGTCCACACGGCGGTCCGGGCCGGGGAGGTGACCGTGCTGCTGTCCGCGACCCTCGACAGGCCGGGCACCGGTGTCCAGGTGCTGCGTGACGGAAAACCGGCGGTCACTGTCCGCTCGTACGCCGAAGATCCCGGTATGTCCCCCCGAGTGACCCTCACCGAGGGGGGCGCACGCCGAATTCCGTGCGCCGTGCTTATGCCACGGGACTACCACGGAGACACTCCCCTGCCGGTGCTCCTCGACCCCTACGGCGGTCCGCACGGCCAGCGGGTCGTCGCCGCCCACAACGCCCATCTGACCTCGCAGTGGTTCGCCGACCAGGGCTTCGCGGTGATCGTCGCCGACGGCCGGGGCACCCCGGGCCGTTCACCGGCCTGGGAGAAGTCGATCCGGGACGAGGTCGCGGCCACCGTCCTGCAGGACCAGGTCGACGCCTTGCACGCCCTCGCCGACCGGTACCCGCTCGACCTGGACCGGGTGGCCGTACGGGGCTGGTCCTTCGGCGGCTACCTGGCCGCGCTCGCCGCGCTGCGCCGCCCCGACGTCTTCCACGCGGCGGTGGTCGGCGCGCCCGTCACCGACCTGCGGCTGTACGACACCCACTACCAGGAGCGCTACCTGGGCCACCCCGACGAGCAGCCGGAGGTCTACCGCCGCAACTCGCTGATCGACGACGCCGGCCTGGTCGATCCCGCCGAGCCGCACCGGCCGATGATGATCATCCACGGTCTGGCGGACGACAACGTGGTCGTCGCCCACTCCCTGCGGCTCTCCTCGGCCCTGCTGGCGGCCGGCCGGCCGCACGAGGTCCTGCCGCTGTCCGGGGTGACGCACATGACCCCGCAGGAGACGGTCGCCGAGAACCTGCTGCTGCTCCAGGTGGACTTCCTGCGGCGCGCACTGGCACTGCCGGGCACACCCGGGTGAACCACGTTTACAGGCAGGCAACTTGACGGAAGCGGTACCGATATACGGACACGGAAGGCTGTCCAGCGTACGGCCGTGCGGGTGCCGTGGGCGGGCCGGGATGCACCATGTCATCCCGGCCCGTCGCCGTTCCCCCGGCCCGGGGTGCCCGACGGCCGCGGCGGCCCCTCCTCGGGCGGCACCACCCGCTTCTCCTCCGCGAAGTGGCAGGCCGAGTCGTGCGCCGCGGGCCCCCCGGTGTCGCGGAAGACGGCGGGCACCGCGAGGGCCGGCACCTCCCGGGCGCACCGCTCCTGCGCCTTCCAGCAGCGGGTGCGGAAACGGCAGCCGGAGGGGACGTTCGTCGGCGAGGGCACGTCGCCCGCGAGGAGGATCCGCTCGCGGTGCTCCCGGGCCTCCGGGTCGGGGACCGGTACGGCCGACAGCAGCGCCTGGGTGTACGGGTGGGTGGGGTGGTCGTAGATCTCGGCGTCCCTGCCGATCTCCACGATCCGGCCGAGGTACATGACGCCGACCCGGTCCGAGATGTGCCGGACGATCGACAGGTCGTGCGCGATGAAGACGTAGGAGAGGTCGAACTCCGCCTGGAGCCGGTCGAGCAGGTTGACCACCTGGGCCTGCACCGAGACGTCCAGGGCGGACACCGGCTCGTCGGCGACGATGACCTCGGGGCGCAGCGCCAGTCCCCGTGCGATGCCGATGCGCTGGCGCTGGCCGCCGGAGAACTGGTGCGGGTAGCGGTTGATGTACTCCGGATTCAGGCCGACCACGTCCAGCAGTTCCTGGACCCTGCGGCGCCGCTCGCCCTTCGGTGCCGCCTCGGGGTGGATGTCGTACGGCTCCCCCACGATGTCGCCCACCGTCATCCGGGGGTTGAGCGAGGTGTAGGGGTCCTGGAAGACCATCTGGATGTTGCGGCGCACGGCCTTCAGGGCCCGGCCGGACAGCCGGGTGATGTCCTCGCCCTTGAACCGGATGACGCCCGCCGTCGGCCGCTCCAGATGGCAGAGCAGCTTCGCGACCGTGGACTTGCCGCAGCCCGACTCCCCGACGATGCCCAGGGTCTCGCCCCGGCCGAGGGTGAAGTCGACGCCGTCGACCGCCTTCACCGCTCCGACGTGCTTGCGGAACACGATGCCCCGGGTCAGCGGGTAGTGCTTGACGAGGCCGCCGACCTCCAGGATCGGCTCAGTGGTCGGCGCCATCGAGGCACTCCCTCCAGAAGTGGCAGGCGCTGCCGCGCACTTCGGACACCTCGTACAGCGCGGGCTCGTCGGTGCGGCACACGTCCCGGGCCATCGGGCAGCGCGGGTGGAAGGAGCAGCCCGGCGGGATGCGGGTCAGGTTCGGCGGGAGTCCCTTGATGGCGTACAGCTCCTGCCCCTTCTGGTCCAGGCGCGGGATGGAGTCCAGCAGCCCTCGGGTGTAGGGGTGGGCCGGGGCCTTGTAGATGTCGTGCACGGGCGCGGACTCGATGATCTTCCCCGCGTACATCACCGCGATCCGGTCGGCGACGTCCGCGACCACCCCGAGGTCGTGCGTGATGAGGATGAGCCCCATGCGGTACTCGCGCTGCAACTCCGCGAGCAGGTCCATGACCTGGGCCTGCACGGTGACGTCCAGGGCGGTGGTGGGCTCGTCGGCGATGACGAGCGCCGGCTCCAGGGCCAGCGCCATCGCGATCATGATGCGCTGGCGCATGCCGCCGGAGAACTGGTGGGGGTAGTCCCGCGCCCGCTGGGCGGCGGCCGGGATGCGTACCCGGTCCATCAGCTCGACGGCCCTGGCCCGCGCGTCCTTCCTCGACGCCCCCCGGTGCACGACGAACATCTCCGCCAGCTGGTCCCCCACGGAGAGCACCGGGTTGAGGGCCGAGAGCGCGTCCTGGAAGATCATCGCCATCTGCGCGCCGCGGATCCTGCGCCGCTCCTCCTCCTTGAGCGTGAGCAGGTCCTGTCCCTGGAAGAGGATCCGCCCGCCGGTGATCCGCCCGGGCGGCATGTCCAGGATCCCCATCACCGCCTGCGCGGTCACCGACTTGCCGGAGCCGGACTCGCCGAGCACCGCCAGCGTCTCCCCCGCGTCCACGCCGTAGCTCACCCCGTTGACGGCGTGCGCGACGCCGTCCCGGGTACGGAACTCCACCCGCAGATCACACACTTCGAGCAGCACGGCACCATCACCTCAGCTTCGGGTCGAGGGCGTCGCGGACCGCGTCGCCGAGCATGATGAAGGCCAGGACGGTGACGGCCAGGGCCCCCGAGGGCCACAGCAGGGCGTGCGGGGCGTTGCGGATGTACGGGGACGCGGCGGAGATGTCGATCCCCCAGGAGACGCTGGGCGGCTTGAGGCCGACGCCGAGGTAGGACAGGGTCGCCTCCAGGGCGATGTAGGTGCCGAGGGCGATGGTCGCCACGACGATCACCGGCGCGACGGCGTTCGGGGCGATGTGCCGGAGCAGGATCCGGGAGTCCGAGGCGCCGAGGGCGCGGGCGGCCTGCACGTAGTCGTTCTGCTTGGCGGTGATGACCGAGCCGCGGGCGATGCGCGAGATCTGCGGCCAGCCGAGCAGCACCATGAACCCGATGACCGGCCAGACCGTATTGCTGGTCACGACGGAGAGGAGGACGAGACCGCCGAGGACGACCGGGATGGCGAAGAAGATGTCGGTGACGCGGGACAGGAGCGAGTCCCAGATCCCGGTGAAGTAGCCCGCGAGTCCGCCGAGCACCGAACCGAGGACGGCCACGCCGAGCGTGGCCAGCACACCGACCGTGACCGAGGTGCGGGCGCCGTACACGGTGCGCGTGTAGACGTTGCAGCCCTGGCCGTCGTACCCGAAGGGGGCACCCGGCCCCGGCCCGTCCTGGGCCTTGGCGAGGTCGCACTGGAGCGGGCTGCCGGAGGCGATCGCCGACGGCCACAGGGAGATGAAGACCAGGAACAGGATGACGAGGCCGGAGAGGATGAAGACCGGGTTGCGCCGCAGGTCCCGCCAGGCGTCGGACCACAGCGAGCGCGGCTTGCCCTGCGCTCCCGTCCCCTCGCGTCCTCCCGGCGCCCCTTCGAGCGTGACCGCCTCGCTCGCCCCGAGGTCCATCGCGCCGCCCATACCGGTCCCCGCGATCGCGCCCTCGGGCTCGTACGGCTGCTCAGGCATAGCGGATCCTCGGGTCGAGTACGGCGTAGAGCAGGTCGACGAGCAGGTTGGCGACGAGGAAGACCAGGACGAGCACGGTCACGAAGCCGACGACCGTCTGGGTGTTCTGCCGCAGGATGCCCTGGTAGAGCTGGTAGCCGACGCCGTGGATGTTGAAGATCCGCTCGGTGACGATCGCGCCGCCCATCAGCGCGCCGATGTCGAAGCCGATGAAGGTGACCACCGGGATCAGGGAGTTGCGCAGCAGGTGCCGGGTGATGACCCGGTGCCGGGGCAGGCCCTTGGCGATCGCCGTGCGGACGTAGTCGGCCCGCTTGTTCTCGGCGATGGAGGTACGGGTGAGCCGGGTGACGTAGGCGAGCGAGACGGAGGCGAGGACCAGGCCGGGCACGATCAGCTCGTCGAAGCTTGCCGCAGGCGAGACGGAGGGCTTGATCCAGCCCCACTCGACGCCGAGCAGCAGCTGGAGCAGCAGGCCGGTGACGAAGGTGGGGACGGAGATGACGACGAGGGTCAGGACGAGGACCGAGGTGTCGACGGGCCGGCCGCGCCGCAGTCCGGTCACCACGCCGAGGGCGATGCCGACGACGATCTCGAAGAGGATCGCGACGATCGTGAGCCGGATGGTGACCGGGAACGCCGTGGCCATCAGCTCGGTGACCGGCTGGCCGTTGAACGCCGTCCCGAAGTCCCCGGTGAAGACGTTCCCCATGTAGGTCAGGTACTGCTGCCACAGCGGCTTGTCGAGGCCGAACTCCTTCTTCAGCTGGGCGGCCGTCGCCGGGTCGCAGGAGCGCTCACCGCACAGCCCGGCGATGGGGTCGCCCATCACGTTCACCATGAGGAAGATCAGCAGGGTGGCCCCGATGAACACCGGGATCATCTGGAGCAGCCGCCTGGCGACGTAGCGTCCCATGCCGTCAGCCGACCTTGATCTCGTTGTAGACCGGCACGCTGAAGGGGTTCAGGGCCACGTGGGACAGCCGCGCGGAGTAGCCGGCGCTGCCGTTCTGGTACCAGAGCGGGACGGCGGCCATGTTGTCCCGCACCACGCCCTCGGCCTGCTGGAAGAGCGCGATCGCCTTGGGGGTGTCGCTCTCGGCGTTGGCCTCGTCGACGAGCCGGTCGAACCGCTTGTCGGACCACTTGCCGTCGTTGGAGGAGGCGCCCGTGTAGTACAGCGGCTGCAGGAAGTTCTGGATCAACGGGTAGTCCATCTGCCAGCCGGCCCGGAAGGGACCGGACATCCTGTGCTGGGTGATCTGGTTGCGGAAGTCGGCGAAGGTGCCGATCGGGTTGCCGACGCAGGCCGTGTCGTTGCCGAGCGCGTTGTTGATGGAGTTGCACACGGCGTCCACCCACTGCTTGTGCGAGCCCGAGTCCGCGTTGTAGGTGATCTTCAGCCGGCCGCCGGGGATGCCGCCGCCCTCCTCGATCAGCTGCTTCGCCCGGACCGGGTCGTACTCGCAGGCGGGGCCGCACAGGCCGGCCTTGAAGCCGCCGTCGACGCCGAGGACCGGGGAGGTCCAGTCGGTGGCCGGGGTGCGGGTGCCGCGGAAGATGGTCTCGGTGATCTGCTTCCGGTTGATGGCCATCGACAGGCCGGTGCGGACCTTCCGGGCGCCGGCGGTGTTCCACTTCGGGTCGTAGAACGGGAAGGCGAGGGTCTGCAGGATGCCGGCCGGGGTGTTGATGTAGCGGCCGTCCAGGTCGGTCTCGACGTTCTTGAGCTGGGCGGCGGGCACGTCGTCCACCAGGTCGAGGTTGCCGGCCAGCACATCGGTGTACGCGGTGCTGGTGTCGGTGTAGACCAGCAGGCTCACGCCGTCGTTGCGGGCACGGTCGGGGCCCGGGTAGGCGTTCCACTTCCGCAGGGCCATGGCGGAGCCCTTGGTGTACGACTGGACCTGGTACGGCCCGTTCCCGACCGGCCTGCTCACCCAGGCCGCGTGATCGGTGAAGAACGTGCGCGGCAGCGGAGCGAAGGCGACGTAGCCGAGGGTGTCGGGGAAGCTGGAGAACTTCTGGTTGAGCCGGACGGTGAACGTGCGGGGGCCGGTGACCTTGAGCCCCGACAGGCTGTCGGCGGTCTGGGCGCCGCTGTCGGGGTGGACCTTGTCGTAGCCCTCGATGTAGCCGAAGAAGTAGGCGTTCTTCTGGTTGTTGCGCAGGCTCGCGCCGTAGTTCCACGCGTCGACGAAGGAGCTCGCGGTGACCGGCTCCCCGTTGCTGAACCGCCAGCCGTCCTTGACGGTGATGCTGAAGTTCCGCGAGTCGGTGGTGTCGATCCGCTCGGCGAGCATGTCGGTGGCCTTGCCCGTCCTCGGGTCGTACCGCTTGAGGCCGCGGAAGATCATGTCGAGTACCTTGCCGCCCTGCACCTCGTTGGTGTTGGCGGGCTCCAGCGGGTTCTGCGGGTCGCCCCAGGAGGAGGTCAGCGTGCCGGGACCGCCGATGCCGCTCGCGCCGCTTCCGCAGGCGACGGCCAGGAACACCAGGGCGAGCGCGCCGGCGGTCCGCCCCACAGGCCCGGTTCCCCGCATGGCGTGCCTCCTCCGTGACTATTGGTCCATTAACGGTCAATATCACGAATAAGGGACAGAATGGTATGTTCCGATGGGTCGACGGGCCGGAACTCAGCCGGATGCACGCGCGAGGGCCCACTCCGGGCGGGAAATCGGGCACCCTCGCCGACCGACAGGGGCCACACCCGGTGGATCTTGGTCCGGAAGCGCAATAGATCTTCGGGCAACGATGCCGAAACGTTGGATTCCGACGCGTCGATGTACGCATTTCGACATACCACCGTCCGTATATCGAACTTCTTGCCCGAATAGTCCAGTTAGTCCGATGTGAAGCACGGATTGATTACAGGGCGCTACCCGCGTAGCTACGGAACAGTCAAGCGCGAGCAAAGAAGGTAAATAGACAACCAAGCCGACCGAGAATTTATTGACCTTGAATGAATTGCGTTGAAAAAGTCCGGCGTAGCCCGTAGGGGAGCGCCCTGCGGAGTCATCTCTGACCCACCCTTGGGCCGCAGGAGCACCATGACCCTCCCAACTCCATCTACGGCTGTCCCCCTCGAGGTGACCGACGAGTCCGCCGCGAAGTCGATCGCTTCCGGCGACTCGAAGGGCAGCGAGGGGCGTTCTCCGGGACGACTTGCCTGGAAGCGCTTCAAGCGCGACCGGACGGGTGTCATATCCGCCTGCATCGTGATCTTCTTCTTCGTGATCGGCATCGCTGCGCCGCTGATCTCGAAGCTGTACGGCAAGGACCCGTACACCACCTACGCGAGCCAGGACCCGAGCCTGCTCGACGCCTTCTCGTACCCCGCCGGCCCCAACGGCGGCATGAGCTCCGACTTCTGGTTCGGCATCGAGCCCCAGCTCGGCCGGGACGTCTTCACGTTCCTGCTCTACGCGATCCGGAACTCGCTGGGCATCGCCGCGGCGGCCACGATCCTCACCACGGTCGTCGGCGTCGTGGTCGGCGTCACGGCGGGCTACCTCGGCGGCAAGACGGACTACCTCGTCGGCCGGGTCATCGACATCCTGCTGTCGTTCCCGTCGACCCTGTTCTTCATCGCGTTCATGCCCGTCGTCTACGGCATCTTCGTCAAGCCGGACGACAACATCCCGACCGGACTGGTCGTCCTCTCCCTGATCGTCGTGCTGTCCGCCTTCGGCTGGGCGTCCATCGCCCGACTGCTGCGAGGCCAGGTACTCGGTCTGCGCGAGCGTGAGTTCGTCGAGGCGGCGAAGGTCACGGGCGCGTCTCCGATGCGCATCGTGTTCAAGGAGTTGCTGCCCAACCTGTGGACTCCGATCATCATCCAGTCCACGCTCATGCTTCCGGCGTACGTGACCGCCGAGGCCGGTCTGGCCTTCCTCGGCGTCGGCGTCACCGACCCCACCCCCGACTGGGGCGTGATGATCGGCCGCGGCGCCACGTTCTACACCGAGGACATCACCTTCATGCTCTTCCCGGGCCTCGCCATGGTGATCTTCGTCCTCGCCTTCAACCTGCTCGGCGACTCCGTGCGTGACGCACTCGACCCGAAGTCGAAGCGGTAGCAACGCAGTTCCACCCGGCCCGGGGCGGTGACACCCGGCTGGTCCCGTCTGTTCCGATCAACTCTCTAGGCAGGCTCAGCATGTCCTTTTCTCGTCGAAACTTCCTGATCGCCACCGGTGTGGTGGCCGCCTCCTCCTCGGTGCTGAGCGCCTGCAGCAGTGGCTCGAAGAGCTCCGGCCACGACAACGTGCCCTCGGTGAGCGACTCCAAGGCCGTCAACATCCCGGTCGGCACCAAGGCCGACTCGACCGGCCCGGCTCCCGAGGTCAAGGACGCGGTCAAGGGCGGGACCATCTACTCGCTCGACCAGTTCGACATGGACCACATGGACCCGGCCCAGATCTACGTCTCGACCGAGGGCGCCATCACCGTCCCGATCATGCGTGGTCTGACCGGCTACAAGCTCGACGAGAAGGGTGGCTGCACCCTCGTCGGTGACGCGGCCACGGACGCCGGCACCATGAAGAACGGCGGCAAGACCTGGTCGTTCACCATCAAGGACGGCATCAAGTGGGAGGACGGCTCCGACCTCTCCATGGACGACGTCCGCCACACCTTCGAGCGCCTCTTCGCGTCCTTCGTGACCGAGGGTCCGCGCTACGTCCAGCAGTGGCTGGTCGGCGGCGACAAGTACAAGGGCCCGTACAGCGGCAAGGAGCTCGACTCGATCGAGGTCTCCGGCAAGACGATCACCTTCCACCTCACCGAAGCGCGCGCCGACTTCAACTACACCCTGGCGATGCGCGGCTACTCCCTGGTGCCCAAGAAGCACGACACCAAGGAGAAGTACGACAAGCGCCCGTTCTCCTGCGGCCCGTACAAGATCGGTGACCGCAAGATCGGCAAGTCGCTGACCTACGTGCGCAACGACCACTGGGACGCGAAGACGGACCCGATCCGCAACGCCTACCCGGACAAGTACGTCTTCCAGTTCGGCTTCGAGCTGATCGCCTCCACCGACCGGTACATGGCGGACAAGGGCAACGACCAGTACACGATGTCGATCTTCAACGAGGTCGCCCCGGAGCGCATCGCGCAGGTCCTCACCAACGCGAAGCTCAAGGAGCGCGTCCTCACCCAGGTCGACACGGTCACGTACTACTGGCCGATCAACATGACCCGCATCAAGGACGTCAAGGTCCGCCAGGCCATCAACTGGGCGTGGCCGCACCAGCAGCTGCAGACCATCCGCGGCGGCAAGGCGTCCAGCGAGCTGGCCACCACCATCCTCAGCCCCGTGACCCCGGGTTACGAGAAGTTCGACCTCTACGGCACGGACAAGAAGCCCGGTGGCGACCCGGTCAAGGCCAAGGCCCTGCTGAAGGAGGCCGGCAAGGTCGGCCAGAAGCTGGTCATCGCCTACCAGCACTCCGACAACGCGGTGAAGTCCGCCGTCGCGATCAAGAACGCCCTCGAGGCCGCCGGCTTCCAGGTCGTCAACAAGCAGGTCGACAAGTCGACCTTCTACACGCAGATCGGCAAGGTCGACAACGACTTCGACCTGTTCGCGGCCGGCTGGAGCCCGGACTGGCCGAACGGCTACTCGGTCTTCTACCCCTGCTGGAGCGGCAAGAACATCGGCGACGGCCGCAGCAACTACGCCCAGCTGAACGACCCGAGCGTCAACAAGGCGATCGACGCCGCGTCGAAGATCGCCGACCCGGACAAGGCCAACAAGGCCTGGGGCAACGTCGACCGCCAGATCATGGAGCTGGCGGCGGTCGTCCCGGACTACCACTCCATCCGTAACTGGATGTACGGGTCGAAGGTCGGCAACGTCGTGTTCGACGCCGGCAACACCTGCATCGCGCTCTCCAAGCTCTACGCCAAGAAGTAAGAGCGCACGACCCCTGGGGGCGGCCATGACCTGGCCGCCCCCTCCGGCCCACCCCTCACCCCGGCGACGGCGCCCCGTCCGGAAAGTCACGCCCCATGTTCCGCTTCCTTGTCCGCCGAGTCCTCGGCGCGCTGGTCATCCTGTTGATCATCAGCGCAGTCACCTTCTGGCTCTTCTACGCCATCCCGCGTGACCCCGCCATGATGTCCTGCGGCAAGAACTGCACGCCTGACATGCTCAAGCAGGTGCGGCACAACCTGGGCATCGACCACCCGGTCCCGGTCCAGTACTGGTACTGGCTGAAGGGCATCTTCGTCGGACGCAGCTACGGCGACTTCGGCGACTGCAGCGCGCCGTGCCTCGGCTACTCGTTCGCCAACCGCGAGCCCGTCCTCGGCACGATCCTGGACCGGCTTCCGCTGACGCTCTCCCTCGCCTTCGGCGCGGCCGTGGTCTTCCTCGTCTTCGGCGTCGGCGCCGGCATGATCGCCGCCCTCAAGCAGGGCAAGTGGCAGGACAAGGCGGCCAGCTCCGCCTCGCTGGTCGGCTCCTCGCTGCAGATCTACTTCGTCGGGTACATCGCGATGTACTTCCTCGTGTTCAAGCTCGGCATCCTCGACAACCCGTCGTACACGCCGATCACCGAGGACCCGGCGTCGTGGGCCTCCGGCCTGCTGCTGCCGTGGCTGGTCCTCGCGATCATCTTCACCGCGAACTACACGCGTATGGCCCGCTCCCAGCTCGTGGAGCAGCTCACCGAGGACTACGTCCGCACGGCCCGCGCCAAGGGTCTCTCCCGCCGCAACGTCTTCTTCCGCTTCGCCTGGCGTGGCGCGATGGGCCCGATCGTCACCATCTTCGGTGTCGACCTGGGCACCCTGATCGGCGGCGCGATCATCACCGAGTCCGTCTTCAGCCTCCAGGGCGTGGGCCGGCTCGCGCTCGACGCCGTGAACAAGAGCGACCTGCCCATGGTGCTCGGCGTCACCCTCCTGTCGGCCGGCGCGATCGTGATCTTCAACATCATCGTGGACGCCGTCTACGCCCTCATCGACCCGCGGATCCGGCTCGCCTGACCTCCGCCGCACCCCCTACCCCTCGCATCACCCCAGGAGCGTCCCCGTGACGAGCACCGATCAGCAGCCGTTCCTCTCCATCAGGGACCTCAAGGTCCACTTCTCCACCGAGGACGGCATCGTCAAGGCCGTCGACGGGCTCAGCTTCGACCTGATCAAGGGCAAGACCCTCGGCATCGTGGGTGAGTCGGGCTCGGGCAAGTCCGTGACGAACCTGACGATCCTGGGCCTGCACGACCGCGACCGCACCGCCATCGAGGGCGAGATCCTCCTCGACGGCAAGGAGCTGCTCACGGCCACCGAGAAGGAGCTGGAGCGGCTCCGCGGCAACAAGATGTCCATGATCTTCCAGGACGCGCTGGCCTCGCTGTCGCCGTACCACACCATCGGTACGCAGATCGGCGAGACCTACCGCAAGCACACGGGCTGCTCCAGGTCCGAGGCCCGCAAGCGCGCGATCGAGATGCTGCGCCGGGTCGGCATCCCGCAGCCGGACATGCGGGTCGACGACTACCCGCACCAGTTCTCCGGCGGTATGCGCCAGCGCGCGATGATCGCGATGGCGCTGGTGTGCGACCCCGAGCTGCTGATCGCGGACGAGCCGACGACCGCGCTGGACGTGACCGTGCAGGCCCAGATCATGGACCTGCTCAAGGACCTCCAGCAGGAGTTCGGCACCGCCATCATCTTCATCACCCACGACCTCGGCGTCATCGCCGACATCGCGGACGACGTCCTGGTGATGTACGGCGGCCGGTGCGTGGAGCGCGGCACGAAGAAGGAGGTGCTGGGCGACCCGCAGCACCCCTACACGGTGGGCCTGCTCAACTCGATGCCCAGCCTGAACGGGTCGGTGGACGTCCCGCTGACGCCCATCCCGGGCTCGCCGCCCTCGCTGCTCAACCCGCCGACCGGTTGCCGCTTCCACCCTCGCTGCGCCTTCGCGGAGAAGGTGGAGGGCGGTCTGTGCTCCACCGAGCGCCCCCTGCTCGAGGTCCTGGAGGGCCGTGGCTCCGCGTGCCACCTCACGCCGGAGCAGAAGCAGGAACTCTTCGCCGACTTCGCCGCGACCCCGCACAACTGACGGACTGACGGGACTTCACGATCATGAGCAACACGAACCCCCTCCTGGACGTCTCCGGGCTGACCAAGCACTTCCCGATCAAGGGCGGCTTCCCGATCCGCCGTACCGTCGGCGCCGTCCAGGCCGTCGACGGCCTGGACTTCCAGGTCGGCGAGGGCGAGAGCCTGGGCCTCGTCGGCGAGTCCGGCTGCGGCAAGTCGACCACCGGCCGGCTGATCACCCGGCTGATGGAGCCCACGGCGGGCAAGATCAGCTACCGCGGGCAGGACATCACGCACGCGGGCCGCAAGGACCTGGCGCCGATCCGGTCCGAGATCCAGATGATCTTCCAGGACCCGTACGCCTCGCTGAACCCGCGGCACACGGTCGGCAAGATCATCTCCGGCCCGATGGAGATCAACGACGTCAACCCGGCCGGCGGCCGCGAGAAGCGCGTGCGCGAGCTGCTGGAGATCGTCGGTCTCAACCCGGAGCACTACAACCGGTTCCCGCACGAGTTCTCCGGTGGCCAGCGTCAGCGCATCGGTGTGGCCCGCGCGCTCGCCCTGGAGCCGAAGCTGATCGTCGCCGACGAGCCGGTCTCCGCACTCGACGTGTCGATCCAGGCCCAGGTCGTCAACCTGCTCCAGAAGGTGCAGAACGAACTCGGCATCGCGTTCGTGTTCATCGCTCACGACCTCGCGATCGTGCGGCACTTCTCACAGCGCGTCGCGGTCATGTACCTGGGTAAGATCGTCGAGATAGCAGACCGCGAGGACCTGTACGACAACCCGCGCCACCCGTACACGCGGGCCCTGCTGTCCGCCGTGCCCGAGGCCACGGTGGACGAGGAGCCCCGTGAGCGCATCCGCCTGACCGGTGACGTGCCGTCGCCGATCAACCCGCCCTCCGGCTGCCGTTTCCGTACCCGCTGCTGGAAGGCGACGGAGAAGTGCGCGACCGAGGCACCGCCGCTGGTCCAGGTGGACGGCAACAAGCCGGGCCACCTGACGGCCTGCCACTACCCGGAGACGGCGGACCTCATCCCGGCGCAGCGCCTGTCCAAGGACCCCGAGGCGGCGGCCTGACACACCCCTTTTCGTCAGCCGCCCCCTTGCGGAACGGACCTTCTCGGCCCATTGACCCGAGCCCATGAAGTCCGATCCAGGGGATGAAGGCCCGCGTCCACCCGGATGCGGGCCTTCGTCGTTCCTCCGCGCCGAACGCACCCCACGGTCACGTGTCACCGACCCAAACTCCATACGGTCGTTCGGAGTTGAGAACCCCTCAAGAACTGGGCCGGAAACTGACGCGCCGTTCAGCATCGTGTGTCAGACTGCCGCGGTGGTAGATCACTCGTTCGCCGATCTCTCGCTCGCCGCACTGTACGACGGCCTCAATCCCTGGGGGCCGAGTGACGACTTCTACCTCGGTCTGGTGAGAGACGCCCGCTCCGTGCTGGACATCGGCTGTGGCACCGGGCGGCTGCTGCGGCAGGCCCGGTCCGAGGGGCACGAGGGCCGGCTGATGGGACTCGACCCGGCCGCCGCCATGCTCGTCCAGGCGCGCCGGGCCCGGCCCGACGTCGAGTGGGTGCTCGGGGACACGCGGGTACGGCGGTGGGAGGCGGACTTCGACCTCGTCGTGATGACCGGGCACGCCTTCCAGGCGCTGGTCCGCGACCAGGACATCCGGCACTGCCTCGGCGGCGTCCGCGCGGCCCTCGCGGACGACGGGAGGTTCGTGTTCGAGACCCGGAACCCGGCCGCCCGCGGCTGGGAGCGGTGGACTCCGGAGCGGGTGCACTCCATCACCGCCGACGACGGCACACCGGTGCGGGTGTGGCACGAGGTGCAGGACGAGGACCCGGAGCGGGGCCTGGTGCGGTTCACGGAGACCTTCTCCGGCGACGGCTGGCCGGCCCCCAGGGTCAGCCGCACCACCCTGCGCTTCCTGGACGCCGAGACCCTGGAGGGCTTCCTCACGGAGGCCGGCCTGGCGGTCGTCGAACAGTACGGCGACTGGAGCCGGGGCCCCCTCACCCCGACCGCCCCCGAGATCATCACAGTGGTCGGCCGGGCCTAGGGAGCTCCGGCCACCGCTCCCGCCGCGGCCAGCAGTCCGGCGGTTCCGGGATGGGGGCCGGCGAGCGCCCAGTCCAGCGGGGCGCGGCCGGTTCCGCGATCCTCACGCAGGCCCGGATCCGCTCCGTGCTCCAGCAACGCGCGCACGGTCTCGGTGTACCCCCAGCACGCGGCCGCGCACAGGGGTGTCCCGTCCGTGCCGGGCCCGCCGCTCTCGGTGTCCGGGCACGCACCGGCCGCCAGGAGCAGGCGCACGATCCCGGCCTCCCCGTTGACGGACGCCAGGTAAAGGGGAGTCGCACCGTCCCGGTCGGCCTGCTCGGGATCCGCGCCGGATCGCAGCAGCGAGCGCACCCGGGCCGGGTCGCCCGACAGGATCGCGTCGAACAGCCGCCGGGAGAGTTTCTTGCGCTGCCGTCGGTTCATGAGCGCCGAGAATAGCGGCCGGCCAGGGGAAGGGCTCGAGCATGTCCCAGAGCGTCTGATGGTCTGTCATTTTTGCGACATAGCAAGCAATTTGGTCACCGCACGCCGCCGAGGTTCCCCGTGCCGAGCGTGATTGTGATCATGGACTTGGTCACTGGTTGTCCCCCGCGCGCCCCAGGTAGGTTTTCGGCATGCCCACCCGGTCGGCCGACCTCCGACCATGCGGTGGAGCCAAGGGGGTGGCTGACGGCGGCAGCCGGGACGAGCACACGCGGCTCTCGACAGGCGCGTCCCCCGGTGGCGTGGACGTCGACAGCTTGGAGCCCGAGCCTCCCCATGAACTGCCGTTCGCCCCGACCCCGCTTCCGGCTGCCCTTATGGCTGATCCCGCTGCCCTGGACCGTCGGTCTGGGTGTGTGGGGACTGTCCCGGCAGCACAGCGTGTGGCGGGACGAGGCCGCGACCTGGATGGCGGCCCAGCGGTCCCTGCCCGAACTCGAGCACCTGCTGGGGCAGGTCGACGCCGTGCACGGGCTGTACTACCTGCTGATGCACGGGCTGTTCAGCTGCTTCGGGCCGAGCATCACGACCCTCAGGCTGCCCTCCGTACTGGCCATGGCCGTGGCCGCGTCCTGTGTCACGGCCGTCGGCCACCGACTGGCCGGTGCCGGCGCCGGTGTCGGCGCCGGGCTGGCGTTCGGGCTCCTTCCCGCCGTGCAGTTCTCCCTCCAGGACGGCCGCCCGTACGCGTTCGTGTGCGCGGGGGCGGCGATCTCGACGCTGCTTCTCGTCGACGTGCTCCAGGGGCGCGGACGGACCGGGCACTGGGTGGCGTACGGCGGCACGGTGCTGGTCTGCGCGCTGCTGAACTGGCTGTCGCTGCTGATCCTGCCCGCCCATCTGGCGACGGTGGTGTGGACGGGGGCCGGGCGCGGGACCCGGACGCGCTGGGCGGTCACCGCGTGGGCCGTGGTCGCGGGTGCGCTGCCGCTGATCCTGTTCAGCCGGGGTCAGGCACACCAGGTGGCCTGGATACCGCCGCTGACCCGGCACACGCTGATCGGCCCGGCCGTCCTGCTGACGCTCGGCGGTCTCCTCGCCCTGCCGGGCCGGCCGCGGGCGGGCCGTCTGTCGGTGGCGGCCGTCGGACTGCCGCTGCTGGCAGTGCCGTTGCTCGGCCTGATCGGTGTGTCCCTGGTCCGGCCGCTGTATCAGGAGCGCTATGTCCTGTTCGCCATGCTGGGCCTGGCGCTGCTGATCGGAGGGGCGCTGGCGGCGGCGACCCGGTCGGCGGCCCGCCGACATCCGGGCGCCGCGCGCTGGCTCGTCCCGGTGGCGGTCGTGACGGCGCTGGCGGCGCTGTCACCGCAGTTGCTGGCCACGCGGTCCCCGGCCAGCCGCGTGGACGACGTCCTCGCGGTGGCCGGGGACGTCCGGAAGCTGAAGAGGACCGGGGACGCTGTCCTCTTCATCCCCGCGGACCGGCGCGACACCGCCCAGGTCTCCCCCGACGACTTCGCCGGGCTCCGGGACATCGCGCTCGTCAGGGACCCCGTGGAAGCCGGGAACCTCAAGGGCGAGGAGGCCCCGCCGCACCGTATCCGGGCCGCCATGCTGACGCAGCGCCGCATCCTGCTGGTCACCGACGCACCGGAGGTGGCCCCGCCGGTGTCCGCCGAGCGGGACCGGGCGAAGACCGCCGTACTGCGGCGGTACTTCACCGCGGTGGCGGATGAGCGGGTCCGCGGCCGGCGGGTCACGGTGTACGCGCGTCGCCCGTGACCGCCGGCACGGCCACGGGCGGCGCCTCGCTACGCGTCCTCGGCGGGCGCCGCCTGCGAGGTCCCCTCCTCCAGTGCCGCCAGCGCCGGGTCCAGGACGATGTCCTCGTCACGGGCCTCGATCGTCGGCTCCTCCGGGAAGTGGCAGGCCGTCAGGTGACCGGCGCGGTTGCCGGCGATCTGCACCAGCGGCGGCTCGTCCGTGGCGCACTTGTCCTGCGCCTTCCAGCAGCGGGTGCGGAACCGGCAGCCGGAGGGCGGGGAGATGGGGGACGGCACGTCGCCGGCCAGCCGGATGCGCTCGCGTGCCGGCGCTCCGCCCACCTCCAGGCTCACCTCGGGGACGGCGGAGAGCAGGGCGTGGGTGTACGGGTGGCGCGGCCGGGTGTAGATGGAGTCGCGGTCACCCACCTCGATGATCTTGCCGAGGTACATGACGGCCACGCGCTGCGAGAAGTGCCGTACCACCGCCAGGTCGTGGGCGATGAAGAGGAACGCGATGCCGAGTTCGTTCTGCACCTTCTGGAGCAGGTTGACGACCTGGGCCTGGATCGACACGTCGAGTGCGGAGACCGGCTCGTCGGCGACGATCAGCTTCGGCTCCAGGGCGAGCGCGCGGGCCACACCGATGCGCTGACGCTGGCCACCGGAGAACTCGTGCGGGAACCGGTTGTAGTGCTCCGGGTTGAGACCGACGATCTCCAGCAGCTCGCGCACGCGCTTCTCGCGGCCGCCGGCCGGGTTGATGTCGTTGATCTCCATCGGGCCGGAGATGATCTTGCCGACCGTCTGCCGCGGGTTCAGCGACGAGTACGGGTCCTGGAAGATCATCTGGATCTCGGACCGGATCGGCGCCAGTTGGCTGCGCGAGGCGTGACTGATGTCCCGGCCGCGGTAGCTGATCGAACCGCTGGTCGGCTCCATCAGCCGGGTGATCAGCCGGCCGGTGGTCGACTTGCCGCAGCCCGACTCGCCGACCAGGCCGAAGCTCTCGCCCGCGTGCACGGTCAGGTCGATGCCGTCCACGGCCTGCACCGCGCCGATCGTGCGGCGGATCGGGAAGCCGCCCTTCACCGGGAAGTGCTTGGTGAGCCCCGCGACCTTCAGCAGCGGCTCCCCGTCCGCGCCGGTGCTCTGCTCCCGCGGGACCGGGAGGACCAGGTCCTCTTTCATGACGGTGTCCTCCTATGACCTAGCCCAGTCGGGGCTTGATCTCCTCGATGAAGATGGTCCGCTTCTGGTCGGCGGTGAGGTGACAGGCCGACGCGCGGTCGGGGGCCAGCAGCGGGCGCTCCTTCACACAGCGGCCCGAGCCCTCCACCCGCTCCTGGAAGGCGCAGCGGGGATGGAAGCGGCAGCCGGACGGCGGGTTGAGCAGCGAAGGCGGGGCGCCGGGGATCGGGGACAGCTGGGCGCCGAGGTCGGAGTCGAGGCGCGGCATCGAGTTCAGCAGGCCCCAGGTGTAGGGGTGCTGGGGCGCGCGCAGCACCTCGTCGGTCGTGCCCTGCTCCACCGCGCCGCCCGCGTACATCACCATGATGTCGTCGGCCATGTCGGCGATCACCCCCAGGTCGTGGGTGATGAAGACGATGCCCGAACCGAACTCCTGCTGGAGGTCCTTGAGCAGGTCCAGAATCTGGGCCTGCACGGTCACGTCCAGCGCGGTCGTCGGCTCGTCCGCGATCAGCAGGTCCGGGTCGCACACCAGCGCCATCGCGATCATCGCGCGCTGGCGCATACCGCCGGAGAACTGGTGCGGGTAGTCCTTCGCCCGCTCCCGGGGGTGGGGGATGCCGACCTTGCCGAGCATCTCCACGGCCCGCTCCCAGGCCTGCTTCTTCGAGGCCCCGGTGTGCTTCATGTACGGCTCGGCGATCTGCCGGCCCACGGTGTAGTAAGGGGAGAGCGCGGTGAGCGGGTCCTGGAAGATCATGGCGACCTTGTTGCCGCGCAGCTTCTCCAGTTCCGACTCGCGGGCCGTGGTCAGCTCCTGCCCGTCCAGCAGGATCTCGCCCTCGACCGTGGTGAACATGGGGTTGTGCAGGCCGAGGACGGTCAGGTTCGTCACCGACTTGCCCGAGCCGGACTCGCCCACGATGCCGAGGGTGCGGCCGCGCTCCAGGTCGAAGGAGAGCCCGTCCACGGCCCGTACGACGCCGTCCTCGGTCTTGAAGCTCACGTGCAGGTCCCGCACCGAGAGCAAGGGCCCGGTGCCGGCCGGGATCGGAGCACCGGCTTCCTTGGTCAGAGTGGTCACGACAGTGCTCCTAGGCCAGCCGCACGCGCGGGTCGATGAAGGCGTACGCGGCGTCGACGATGATGTTGAACAGCAGGATCATGCTGGCGGAGAACAGCATCACGCCGACCAGCAGCGGCAGGTCGCTGAAGAACACGGACTGCACGGCGAGCTGCCCGAGGCCCGGCAGGCCGAAGGTGAACTCGGTGATGATCGCGCCGCCGAGCAGGGCGCCGAGGTCGATGCCGAAGATGGTGACGATCGGGATCAGCGAACCGCGCCAGGCGTAGCGGAAGAAGACGTACCGCCGGGACATGCCCTTCGCGCGGGCGGTGCGGACGTGTTCCTCCTGGAGCTGTTCGATCATCGAGGAGCGCGACATACGGGTGTACTGCGCCGCGAAGATCGTGGAGAGGACCACCCAGGGAATGATCAGACCCGAGAACCAGGCCACGGTGTCCTGGGTGAACTCGTTGTAGGCCGGCTTGTCGAACCAGTGCGTCTGGTAGACGAGGATCGCCAGGGCCAGCGGGCCGAGGAAGTAGATCTGCAGGGAACTGATGACCATGGCACCCGCGGTGGCCGTCTTGTCGATCATGGTGCCGCGCCGCCAGGCGGCGAGCAGGCCGGTTCCGAGACCGACGACAAGGAAGCACACGGCCGCACCCAGGGTGAGCGAGACGGTGGTGGGCAGGCGGTCCATCAGCGTGCCCCAGACCTGCTCGTTGGTGTGGTACGAGTAGCCGAAGCACGGTGCCGGGCACGGGCCCTGGGCGAACTGGTCGCTGCCCAGGACGAGATTGTGCAGGAAGATCCCGTACTGCTCGGGGATGGATTTGTCCAGGCCGAGCACGTGGTGGATGTTCGCGATGCTGTCCGGGTTGCAGGTCTTGCCGCACATCAACAGCGCCGGGTCCCGGGGCACCCCGAAGAACAGCACGAACGTGACGATGCTCAGCAGGAACAGAATGACGACGGCACCGATGATCCGGCGGACGAGGAAGCGCAGCATGACAGGGCAGCTCTCAGACGTCGGCGGTCCGGGCGGTACCCGGCGCACCCCCTGTGCGGGAGCGCGCCGGGTACCGGACGGGGACGGTTACTTGATGTAGAGGCGACGCGGGTCGATACCGCCGAGCACGTCGTCGTAGACGAGCCCGCCGACCTTCGAGCCGGCGATCTGGGTCTGCTTGTAGTACGCGGTCGGGACGACGTTCACGACGTCCTTGACGAGGTACTGGTCGAGCTTCTCCCACTCGGCGGCGGACTTGACCGGGTCGGTGATCTGGTTGATCCGGTCGATCTCGCTGTTGACCTTGGGGTCGTTGACCTGCGAGTAGTTCTGCGCACCGTCGGCGATCACGCGGCCGTCGTACAGCGGCGGGATCACTGTCGAGGAGGACGGCCAGTCGGCACCCCACGCGGTGTGGAAGATGTCGTAGTTGTTGTTCAGCTTGGAGACCTGGTCGTAGTAGGTCTCGGCCGGGATCTCCTGGCGCTGGACGTTGAAGCCGGCCTTCTTCAGGCCCGCCGCCATGGCGGTGGAGTACTGCTGGCCCTCGGGGGTGTTGATGTAGCCGAAGGTCAGCTTCATGTTGAGCTTGCCGGCCTTCTTCAGCAGCTCCTTGGCCTTGGCCGGGTCACCGGCGGGCTTCTTCTTCTTGCCCCACGGGTCGAACGCCGCGTCGTAGCCGGAGACGGTCGGGGAGATCAGGCCGCCCGCGACCTCCATGGCGTCGGTGCCGCCGTAGGCGCGGACGAACGGGGTGATCGGCAGGGCATAGGCGATCGCCTCGCGGATCGTCTTGTCCTTCATGGCCGGGTGGCTCATGTTGATGTTCATCTGGCCCACGTACGGCTGGTAGCCGGAGACCGTGCGCGACTTCATCTTCGTGTCACGCAGCACCTGGGACAGGTTGCCCGCGTCGACCTGGTTGTTGAAGCTGACGCCGGCCCGGTCCGCGCCGCTGTCGGCGAGCAGGGCCTTGGTGGACGTCTCGTACTGCTGGTTGAACGTGATGTTGAACCGGTCCACGTACTGGTGGCGGATCGGGTCCGTCTTCGGGTCCCAGTTGGTGTTCTTGACCAGCACCATCGACTTGCCGGACTTGAACGACTGGATCTTGTACGGGCCGGTCACCACCGGTGCCTTGTCGTACTTGACCTTGGTGTCGCCCTTCTCCGAGACGACCGCGTAGCCCGCCATCGCCATGGCGTAGGGCAGGTCGGGGTGCGGCGTCTTGAAGTGGAAGATGATCGTCTTGTCGTCCGGCGTCTCCAGGACGGAGCTCGGCAGGTGCTTGCCCTTGTACGGGCCGTCCTTGAGGAGCTTGCGGTACTCGGTGCCCGGCTTGTCGGCCAGCCACTGCTGGAGGTAGGTCGGACCCTGGTTGACGAACGACGCGAAGAGCCGCTCGACGCTGTGCCGGACGTCCTTGGACGTGATCGGGGACCCGTCCTGGAACTTGATGCCGTCCTTCAGCGTGTACTTCCAGGTCTTGCCGCCGTCGGTGGTGGTGCCGGAGTCGGTGGCGAGGTCACCGACCACCTCGTGCTTGCTGCCGTCGTTGCTCGTGGCCTTGTAACCGGTCAGGCCGCGGTGCAGCAGCGAGGCGAGCGAACCCTCGTCGGAGACGTAGATCTGCGCCGGGTCGAGGTGGGCGTAGCTGTCTCGCTGCAGCACCTCCATCGTGCCGCCGGTCTTGGCGCCGGGCACGTCCGCGGCCGGGCCCGTGGAGGCCGCCGCGTCGCCGAACTTGATGGACGCCTGCTGACGCTGGGCGTTCTCCTTGTCCTTCTTGCCGTCGGTGCCGCCGTCGCTGCCGCCCTTGCTGCAACCGGTGAGCACAAGAGCTCCGGCCGCGAGCACGGAGAGTGCGCCGTATGCGTGGCGTCCGCCCCTACTCATCACGAAGATTCCCACCCATCTATGTGTCACCAGTGCGTTCTGTGTGTCACCAGTGCGAAAGAGAACTGCTGGAAGTGCAGTGAGATGCATCGGAACTGACGTTCCGTGCGGTGGACGTGCTTGGGTCAGCGCGCGGTCTTGGGATCGAATGCGTCTCTGACCGAGTCCCCGAGCAGGTTGAACGCGACGACGAAAATGATCATCGAGATGCCGGGGAAGAACATGTAGGTGATGTCGTTCTGCATCACCAGTTCGGTGGACGCCTTGGAGAACATCTGCCCCCAGTCGGGCGTCGGTTCGACGATGCCCACGCCCAGGTAGGACAGGCCGGCCTCGGCCGTCACGAATCCGGGCAGCAGGTACGTCGACTGCACCAGGAGCGGGGTGACGATGTTCGGCAGGATCTCCTTGCGGATGATCCGCCACGGCTTGGCCCCGCTGACCTTGGCCGCTTCGATGAACTCCCGTTCACGCAGGGCCAGTGCGGTACCGCGCAGGATGCGGCCGAGTCCCATCCAGCCCAGGAACCACTGGACCAGGATGAGCGCGATCACCCGGACGTACGTGGGCGTCTCGTCACGGGGGCTGACGAACAGGGAGACCACGACGGGCATGCTCGCGATGAAGAACAGCTGCGCGGGGAACGCCAGCAGGAAGTCGATGACGCGGCCGAGGAAGTAGTCGGTCTTGCCACCGATGTAGCCGGCGGTGACACCGAGCAGGATGCCGGTCACGACGACCGCGACGGTCACGGCGACCGAGATCATCAACGAGGTGCGGATACCGTAGATCAGCTTGGTGAAGACGTCGTAGCCGTTGCCGGGTTCGAGGCCGAACCAGAACTCGCCGCTGATACCGCCGTTGGGCTGGATGGGCACGCCGGCGCTGTCGAACAGTTCCGGACGCTCGTCGGCGTAGACCGTGTACGGGTCCTTGCCGTAGAGCTTGGAGATCAGCGGGGCGAGCAGGCCGATCAGGAAGAAGAAGCCCACGACGTAGGCCGAGATCACGCCGGTGCGGTCGCGCTTGAAGCGCATCCACATCAGCTGGCCGGGAGACCGGCCTTCGAGCTTGACGACCTCGCTCTTCGTCTCCGGCCCTGGTTCGCCGTCGACGACGACCGAAGTTCCGCCGCCCTCAATGTCGATAGGACTTGTCACGGTTCGTCCGTTTCACAGATATGAGTGTGAGAGGTGCCCGGGTACTCCGAGAACGCGCGAATCCGCAGTCGGACGCGCGTAGTTCTACAGCCGAATCACACTGCTGGAAGTGACGAACTGGCCCACTTGGTGTTTGTGACACCGCGCATGGGGGTTCCTCCTCATGACTTCACGTGTTCACCAACAGGAGAGGGTTGACGTCTTCCCTCCGACACCCCTGACGGAGGGTCAGACACCCCCTGGTGCTCGTGAGTCACCGCGCTGTCCCCACAGCACGAGACCCATTGACCCGAGCGCTACGCGGCTAACTATCTGCCATGAGCCAGGTGGCGACCACCGTCTTTAAATCTCAATTCAGTCACAGCTGGCGTGTAGAACTTCCAAAAACTGGACAAACTGTTCGCGGCGAGAAGGCCGCGAAACGGACGTGTTACATGGCTATCGGTCGAGGATCTCCGCAATGCGGACACCGGATCCCGCCTCATGGATCACCGGCCGACGAAAAACGGGTTGCAAAAAGCCCGGGTCCCCCCATCCTTGGGGGAACCCGGGCTCAATTGCCGTCGGGTCAGCCGTGCTTGGCGCGGCTCGCGGCGCGGGCGCGCTCGCGGGCGTCCAGGTTCACCTTGCGGATGCGAACGGCCTCCGGGGTCACCTCGACGCACTCGTCGTCGCGGCAGAACTCCAGCGACTGCTCCAGGGAGAGCTTGCGCGGCGGGACGATGGCCTCGAACGAGTCGGCCGACGAGGACCGCATGTTCGTGAGCTTCTTCTCCTTGGTGATGTTCACGTCCATGTCGTCGGAGCGCGAGTTCTCACCGACGATCATGCCCTCGTACACCTCGGTGCCCGGCTCCGTGAAGAGCACGCCGCGCTCCTGAAGGTTCGTCATCGCGAACGCGGTGACGGCGCCGGAGCGGTCGGCGACGAGCGAACCGTTGTTACGGGTCTGCAGGGTGCCGAACCACGGCTCGAAGCCCTCGTGGATGGAGTGGCCGATGCCGGTGCCGCGGGTCTGGGTCAGGAACTCCGTCCGGAAGCCGATCAGGCCGCGCGAGGGCACCACGAACTCCATGCGCACCCAGCCGGAGCCGTGGTTGGACATGTTGTCCATCCGGCCCTTGCGGACACCCATGAGCTGGGTGACGGCACCCATGTGCTCCTCGGGCACGTCGATCGTCATGCGCTCGACCGGCTCGTACGTCTTGCCGTCGACGTCCTTGGTGACGACCTGCGGCTTGCCGATGGTCAGCTCGAAGCCCTCGCGGCGCATCTGCTCGACCAGGATGGCGAGCGCCAGCTCACCACGGCCCTGCACCTCCCAGGCGTCCGGACGATCGGTGTCCAGGACGCGCAGCGAGACGTTACCGATCAGCTCACGGTCCAGGCGGTCCTTGACCTGGCGGGCGGTGACCTTGCGGTCCTTGACCGCCGCCTTCGCGTCGGCGCCCTTGCCGGTGCCGCCGCGGCCGACCAGCGGGGAGGTGTTGGTGCCGATGACCATGGAGATGGCCGGCTCGTCCACCGTGATCAGCGGGAGCGCGATCGGGTTCTCGGTGTCGGCGAGGGTCTCACCGATCATGATCTCCGGGATGCCGGCGACAGCGCAGATGTCACCCGGCCCGGCCTTCTCGGCGGGCTTGCGGGTGAGCGCCTCGGTCATCATCAGCTCGGTGATGCGGACGTTGCTGATGGAGCCGTCGCGCTTGATCCAGGCGACCGTCTGGCCCTTGCGCAGCTCGCCCTGCTCGACGCGGAGCAGCGCGATACGGCCGAGGAAGTTGTCGGCGTCGAGGTTGGTGACGTGGGCCTGCAGCGGCGCGTCCTCCTCGTACGTCGGGGCCGGGATGTGCTCCAGGATCGTGGAGAAGAACGGCTCCAGGCTGTCGCTGTCGGCCGGGACCGTGCCGTCGTCCGGCTTGGTCAGCGAGGCGACGCCGTCACGGCCGCAGGCGTAGACGATCGGGAACTCGATCTGGTCCTCGTCCGCGTCCAGGTCCAGGAACAGGTCGTAGGTCTCGTTGACGACCTCGTCGATCCGGGAGTCCGGGCGGTCCGTCTTGTTGATGCACAGGATGACGGGCAGGCGCTGCTGGAGGGCCTTGCGGAGCACGAAGCGGGTCTGCGGCAGCGGGCCCTCGGAGGCGTCCACCAGCAGCACGACACCGTCGACCATCGACAGACCGCGCTCGACCTCGCCGCCGAAGTCGGCGTGGCCGGGGGTGTCGATGATGTTGATCGTGATCGGGTCCCCGCCGTCCTTCGGGTGGTACTTGACCGCCGTGTTCTTGGCGAGGATCGTGATGCCCTTCTCACGCTCCAGGTCGTTCGAGTCCATCATGCGGTCGTCGACGCCTTCGAGCTGGTGGGCGGCGAAGGCGCCGGCCTGCTTCAGCATGCCGTCGACGATGGTCGTCTTGCCGTGGTCGACGTGGGCGACGATGGCGACATTGCGGATGTCGTGGCGCGTGGCCATATTGCGACGTACTCCCGGGGTGTGAGGAAGGCCCTCTGCGTACGTCCGTGTGACGCGGGCCCTGCCGGGCTTGACATGCCACGGCCTCACCCCATGTTACGTGGCCCTGAGGGGGTCGGCTTCCTCAGGGCCTCAGGGGCCTCAGCTCGCGGACGGCGCCGGGGAGACCTTGGCGCCCTTCTTCAGGTAGCCCATGTCCTCGTAGACGGGTGTCTGGAAACCGAACGCCCCGGCGTTGACCAGCGTCTTCCGTGCGCCCATGAGCTGCGGCCGCTGGTAGAGCGGGATGGAGCCGGCCGCCGCCCAGATGCGCGCGTCGGCCTTGCGGATCAGCGACCTCTCCTCGTCCTCGTCGAGGGTCGCCACCGCCTCGTCGAAGAGCTGGTTCACCTGGTCGGTGCCGACCCTCGTGTAGTTCTGCTCGACGTTCACCGACCCGTCGGCCGCCGCCACCGGCTTGGCGTAGATGGGGCGGGCGTCGGTCGCGGGGAAGGCGGAGGCCGGCCACGAGTACAGGGCCAGGTCGAAGTCGCCGGAGGCGATGTGGTCCTTGAAGTAGCTCTCGTCCGGGACCCTGCTGATCTCCGTGCGGATGCCGAGCCGCTCCAGCATGGCGGAGATCCGTCCGGCGACCGTGTTCAGGCTCTCCGAGCCGGGGCCGGAGGGCAGGACGAAGCGGAGCAGCAGCGGCTTGCCGTCCTTGGCGAGCGGCGCGGCCGGCGCGGCGGCCGGGGCGGCCGTGCCCTTGGGGGCGTAGGCGCCGGGCGCGCCGCCGTGCTTGCCCTCCTGGTCGAGGTGCCGGCCGTTCTCCTCGCCCTGCTCGTGCGTGCCCTCGGCGGACTCGTGGTGCTTGCCCTTGCCGTCGGGGTCGTCGTCGTGGCCCTTGTCGTCCTCGCCGACGATGTACTCGCCGTCCTCGCCGCCGTCGGACTCCTCGCCCTTCTGCTTCTTCTTCTCGGGGCCGGCGGCCTTCTCGGCCTTCTTCGGCTGCGTGACCGGGCCGCCGGGCACCCAGCCGGCGTCGGCGAGCAGCGCCTGCGCCTCCTTGGTGTCCTGGCCGCCGATCGCGCCGCTGTTGTCGGCGTAGGCGGGCTGCCCGGAGAGGGCGAGGTGGCTGCCGACCGGGACGGCGGGCAGCCCGAGGGGCGTGAGGACCAGCTTGGCGAGCTCGTCGCGGTCCAGGGCACGGGCGACGGCCCGGCGGACCCGGTCGTCGAGGAGGGGGCCGGTGGAGCCGTTCAGGGCGAGCTGGGTGTAGGCCGGCTCCAGGGACTTGCGGACCTCGAACCCGGCCAGCGCCTGCTGCTCCTCCAGGTACTCGGCGATGGACTTGCGCAGCTTCTTCTTGCCCGCCTTCACCTCGTCGGAGTCGAAGCCGTGGGCGAGCGCCCAGGAGCGCAGCTTCTTCACGGAGGTCTTCCCGCTGCCCTGGAGCGGGGTCCCGGTGCCCTTCTCACGGCCGGCGAGCCCGATCCGCTGGGCCTCGACCGAGTCGACCTCGGCGAGGTCCACGCTGCCGTCGGCGAGTGCCACGGCCCGCTGGTCGCGGGGCACGGCGTGCAGCACGATCTCGTTCAGCTTGGCGGGCTTGCCCCACCAGCGGGCGTTGCGGGTGAGGACCACGTCCTTCTTGGCGGTGTCGACCTTCGCCACCTTGAAGGGGCCGGCGGTGACCTGGAGCTTGCGGCGGGCGCCGTCGTTGAAGGCGTCCGGGGTGCCCATGACGTTCTTCGGGTACAGCGGGGAGAACAGCGACCTCCAGTCCGCGTAGGGCTTGGAGAAGGTGACCCGGACCTGGAGGTCGTTGGCGCCGCGCTCGATCTTCTCGATGCGGTCGTAGCCGGCGTTGCGGGCGGTCCAGTAGGCGCTGTTCTTCCCCGACAGGGCGCGCCACTGGGCGACGAAGTCGGCGGCGCCGATCTCCCGGCCGTCGCTCCAGACGGCCTGCTGGTTCAGTTTGTACTGCACGACCTGGCGCGGCTCGGTCTCGATCACCTTGGCCGACTCCAGGTAGGCGGGATTCGCCACCGGGCGGCCGTTCGCGTCCAGCCGGAACATCGAGGGGAGCACGGCCTGGGCGACGCGCGCGGTGCCCGCGTCGGCGTCGGCCTGGAAGGTGTTCAGGGTCTCCGGTACGGCGTCGACGGCCCACTTCAGGGTGCCGCCGTCGGCGACCTTGTCGCGGGCGACGAGCGCGATGTCCTGCGGCGCGGCGGGGGAGGCGGCCTCGTCGTCGGAGCCGCAGCCGGCGAGGAGCGGCACCGCGAGCGCGCCCGCGGTGAGGAAGACGACCGAGCGCTTGACCGCGCGCGGGCCGACGCCGTCGTGGGACATCTCTGCTACCTCCATGAAGCCGCGGGCTTTATGCTCGCTTTTGTCGGTATATGGAGCTGATCACTATTGGCGGTATATGGAGCTGATCAGATCTATGCGGCCACTGAAGAGGAAAGGATCCGGCCACCGTGGGCGACACGGCGACGACGGGCGGTAACCCCACCCGTGCGGCGCAACACACCGGCAGATGCATCCGTACGCCTCCGCCAATCGCTGCACATGCCTTCACACCGGCGTGTGCGGCGCGCAACACTCCAAGGCGCATGAACGTTGCCGCCCAGGGTCCGCCGGACCCACGGAAGTGAGGGCAAGTCATGTCCGTGCACGACGACATCACCTCGGTCCAGCGTTCTCTCGACGATCTGTACCGGTCGCTGGGACGGCTGGAGAACCACCTCGGCAGCGGCGGCCTGGAGATGCGCCGCGTCCGACTGGACGCCGACCACCTGCGGGAGAGCGTGGCGCTGCTGCGGGAGGCCGCCGCCTCCCCGGACGCGGCCCGCCGCCCCGACCTCGTCACCATCTCCGACACGCCCTACGACATCAGCCTGTGGACGGACTCGGACGACGAGGGCCTCGGCGCCCGCGACCGCCGCGCCCCCTGACACCCCCGAACCGACCGGAGTCCCCCTTGGCTACTGGTACGGAACCTCAACAGAACAGCGGCGGCGTACACACCGGTACGCGCGCCGCGATCGCCGCGAGGCATCTGCGGACCGACCGCTGGTGGCTGGCGCCCGCCGTCACGGCGGCCGGTCTGTTCGCCTTCGTCGTGTACTCGACCTGGCGGGCCTTCGCGAACGCCGACTACTACGCGGCCCCGTACGTCTCGCCGTTCTACTCGCCGTGCCTGGCGGAGAACTGCCGGACGATGCACGCCGGGCCGAACGCCGACCTCTTCGGGAGCTGGTGGGGCATCTCGCCCGCGATCATCATCCTGATCTTCCCGCTCGGCTTCCGCCTGACCTGCTACTACTACCGCAAGGCGTACTACCGCAGCTTCTGGGCGTCCCCGCCCGCCTGCGCGGTGGCTGAGCCGCACCGGAAGTACACGGGTGAGACCCGCTTCCCGCTGATCCTGCAGAACGTCCACCGGTACTTCTTCTACGCCGCCCTGCTGGTCGCCTGCGTGCTGACCTACGACACGGTGCTGGCCTTCCGGGACCCGCAGTACCGCTGGGGCCACATGGGCCTCGGCACCCTCGTGTTCCTGGCCAACATCGTGCTGATCTGGGCGTACACCATCTCCTGCCACTCCTGCCGGCACATCGTCGGCGGCAAGCTCAAGCACTTCTCCCGGCATCCCGTGCGCTACAAGGCGTGGCAGTTCGTGGGCAGGCTCAACGCCCGGCACATGCAGCTGGCGTGGGCCTCGCTGCTGAGCGTGGCGCTCGCGGACTTCTACGTCTACCTGGTCGCGTCCGGGGTCTTCGACGATCCGCGCTTCTTCTAGAGATTCCAGTGAGGGACTGACTGATGTCCGTGGTGGACCGGCAGGAGTGGGACGTCGTCGTGGTCGGTGCCGGGGGCGCCGGGCTGCGGGCCGCGATCGAGGCGCGCGAGCGGGGCGCCCGTACGGCGGTGATCTGCAAGTCCCTGTTCGGCAAGGCGCACACGGTGATGGCCGAGGGCGGCATCGCGGCGGCCATGGCCAACGCCAACGAGCACGACAACTGGCAGGTCCACTTCCGCGACACCATGCGCGGGGGCAAGTTCCTCAACCAGTGGCGGATGGCCGAGCTGCACGCGCAGGAGGCCCCGGACCGGGTGTGGGAGCTGGAGACCTGGGGCGCGCTGTTCGACCGTACGAAGGACGGCCGGATCTCCCAGCGCAACTTCGGCGGCCACGAGTACCCCCGCCTCGCGCACGTCGGCGACCGCACCGGCCTGGAGCTGATCCGCACCCTCCAGCAGAAGATCGTCGCCCTCCAGCAGGAGGACCACCGGGAGACGGGCGACCACGAGTCCCGGCTGAAGGTCTTCCAGGAGTGCACGGTGACCAGGATCCTCAAGGACGGGGACCGCGTCTGCGGTGTCTTCGCCTACGACCGCGAGACCGGCCGCTTCTTCGTCCTGGAGGCCCCCGCCGTGGTCGTCTCGACCGGCGGCATCGGCAAGTCCTTCAAGGTCACGTCGAACTCGTGGGAGTACACCGGGGACGGGCACGCCCTCGCCCTGCTCGCGGGCGCGCCGCTGCTGAACATGGAGTTCGTGCAGTTCCACCCGACGGGCATGGTCTGGCCGCCGTCGGTGAAGGGCATCCTCGTCACCGAGTCGGTGCGCGGCGACGGCGGGGTGCTGCGGAACTCCGAGGGCAAGCGGTTCATGTTCGACTACGTTCCGGACGTCTTCAAGGAGAAGTACGCCGAGTCGGAGGAGGAGGGTGACCGGTGGTACGAGGACCCGGACCACAACCGACGGCCGCCCGAACTGCTCCCCCGCGACGAGGTGGCCCGCGCGATCAACGCCGAGGTGAAGGCGGGCCGGGGCTCACCGCACGGCGGTGTCTTCCTCGACGTCTCCACCCGCATGCCCGCCGAGGTCATCCGGCGCCGGCTGCCGTCCATGTACCACCAGTTCAAGGAGCTGGCGGACGTCGACATCACGGCGGAGGCGATGGAGGTCGGGCCGACCTGCCACTACGTGATGGGCGGCATCGCCGTCGACTCGGACACGGCGGCCGCGCGCGGGGTGCCGGGGCTGTTCGCGGCCGGTGAGGTGGCCGGCGGTATGCACGGCTCCAACCGGCTCGGCGGGAACTCGCTCTCCGACCTGCTGGTCTTCGGCCGCCGGGCGGGCTGGCACGCGGCCGAGTACGCCCAGGGGCTCGCCGGGGGGCGCCCGCCGGTGGACGACGCCCAGGTCAACACGGCCGCCGCGGAGGCCCTGCGGCCCTTCTCCGCGGAGACCGAGGGCGAGGCGGGACCGCCGGAGAACCCGTACACCCTCCACCAGGAACTCCAGCAGACCATGAACGACCTGGTCGGCATCATCCGCCGCGAGGGCGAGATGGAGCAGGCCCTGCACCGGCTCGCCGAGCTGCGCGTACGGGCGCGCCGGGCCGGGGTGGAGGGGCACCGCCAGTTCAATCCCGGCTGGCACCTCGCCCTGGACCTCAGGAACATGCTGCTCGTCAGCGAGTGCGTGGCGCGTGCCGCGCTGGAGCGCACCGAGTCGCGCGGCGGCCACACCCGCGAGGACCACCCGGCGATGGACCGTGCGTGGCGCAACGTGAACCTGCTCTGCGCCCTCGCCGACCCCACCGGCGGCCTCGCGGCGACCGACCCCGCCCGCGGCCAGATCCGCCTGACCCGTGAGACCACCGAACCCGTCCGCCCCGACCTGCTCGCCCTCTTCGAGAAGGAGGAGCTGGTCAAGTACCTCGCCGAAGAGGAGCTGTACGAGTGAGCAGCTACGACGCCCGTTTCCAGGTGTGGCGGGGTGATGAGCAGGGCGGCGGCCTGGCGGACTTCACCGTCGAGGTCAACGACGGTGAGGTGGTCCTCGACATCGTCCACCGCCTCCAGGCCACCCAGGCGCCCGATCTCGCGGTCCGCTGGAACTGCAAGGCGGGCAAGTGCGGTTCGTGCTCGGCGGAGATCAACGGCCGGCCCCGGCTGCTGTGCATGACCCGTATGTCGGTGTTCGACCGCGCGGAGACGATCACCATCACCCCGCTGCGCGCCTTCCCGGTGATCCGGGACCTGGTGACGGACGTCGGCTTCAACTACCAGAAGGCCAGGGAGGTCCCGGCCTTCGTACCGCCCGCCGGCGTGGGTCCCGGCGAGTACCGCATGATGCAGGAGGACGTGGACCGCTCGCAGGAGTTCCGCAAGTGCATCGAGTGCTTCCTGTGCCAGGACACCTGCCACGTGGTGCGTGACCACGAGGAGAACAAGACGGCGTTCGCCGGTCCGCGCTTCTTGATGCGGGTCGCGGAACTGGACATGCACCCGCTGGACTCGGCCGCGGAGGCGGGCCTGGACCGCAAGCGGACGGCTCAGGACGAGCACGGTCTCGGCTACTGCAACATCACCAAGTGCTGCACGGAGGTCTGCCCCGAGGGCATCAAGATCACGGACAACGCGCTGATCCCCCTGAAGGAGCGGGCCGTCGACCGCAAGTACGACCCGTTGGTGTGGCTCGGCTCGAAGATCAGACGACGGTCTTCGTAGCCTCGCGGCCGGGGCGCTGGGCCAGCATCTGGAGGCCCAGCCCCGCCATGAGGGCGAGCCAGCCGAGCCAGGGCAGCGGCCCGTACGCCCCGGCGAGCGGGCCGAGGAAGACGAAGAACGTCCCTCCGGACGCGCTCAGCAGCGCGCCGTAGCCCCACAGTTTCGGGCGTACCACCCGGCTCCGGCCCCACGGCACGACCCAGCCGGCCGTGACGGCCGCGATGCCGGCCCCGGCGAGGAGCGCCATGGCCACCGCGGCGGCCACCACCATGTGCATGTGCATGACCGTCAGGGTCCCACCAGGGCCAGGGCCCGCGCCAGGTTGTGGTCCGCTATGCCCCGCATGAATTCCGGGTCGGGGAAGTCCCCGTCGAGCAGCCGCAGCGGGCCGGCGACCAGGTGCAGGTGCATCGCCAGCCGGTACAGGCGCAGCCGGTCCGGGTCCAGACCGGGGGTGCGCAGGCCGTCGTAGTGGGGGCCGAAGCGGAAGCTCAGGAAGACGTGCTCCCACTCGGCGTCGAAGTACATCAGCCCCTCGATGTCGATCAGGGCGGGATGCCCGCCGGCGTCCAGCAGGACGTGGTCGGGGCCCAGTTCGCCGTGGACGAGGCTGTGCGCGGCGCGGGGGCGCACCTCGGCGGCGAGCGCCCGCACGCTCTCCTCCAGCCGTGCGCGGTGGGCGGCTGCCCGCGGTTCGCGTACGGCGGTCTCGGCGATGTCGGACAGCGCGCGGCCGGCGACCAGCCGGGCGCAGGAGCCGCCGTACGAGGAGACCCCGCCGTCGGCGACGGCGACCTTGCCGAACCTGTCGGAGCGGCACTCGCGCAGGGAGCCGAGGGCCTCGGCGAGTTCGCCCAGGGCCGGCCGGGCCGCACCCGGGTCCCGCCGCAGGGCCTCCTCCAGGCTGCCGCCGGGCAGGTCCTCGACGACGACGGCGCCCGCCTCCCGGTCCACGTGCAGCAGGCGGGCGGTACGGACACCGGCGGCGGTGAGCCGGTCGTGCGAGGCGGTGAACAGATCGAGGCCGGAGGCGTGCGAGAAGGGATCGCGGGGGTCGGCGTCGGGCTGCTCCCAGTAGTCCTCGTCCGGGGCCCAGACGTAGGCGATCGCGGTCGTGCCGTCGTCCGCCAGGAGACGGTAGGCGCCCTTCTTGGACCCGCCGCGCAGCCGGGTGACGGCCGTCAGGGTGCGGTGGGCGCCGAGGGCGGCCCGGGCGAGGGGTGCCAGGTCGGCGGCCGTGCGGTGCCGCCGGGCGGGTGTCATGCGGCCCAGTCCTCCCGGTAGGCCCGCCAGTCCGCCTCCGTCGCCGCGAAGTCGACGTACAGGGCGACGCCGAAGCGGGCGCGGTCCGCGTCGGTCCGGGACAGGCCCAGCCGCACGCCCCGCACGGCCGCCGGGACGGTCTCGGCGTGGGCCCAGTGGCCGAACCGGTTCTCGTGGTAGAAGGGCAGGCCCATCAGGAGGTCCGTGGAGTCGGGGGTGACCTCCAGGGCGAGGCTGGTCTGCTGGGCCACGTACCCGCCGTAGAGGCTCTCCAGCGGCTGCATGGTGTCGTACGACATGACGGCGATCTGGTCGACCCGGCGGGCCACCTGCCCGAAGTAGGCCTGCGACCACCACTTGGGGTGGCCGGTGGTCGTGCCCCAGAAGGAGTGGAAGGCCGGCAGCGGGTCGATCTGGTGGGCGGCCACGGACAGCAGGGCGTGGTGGGCGTGAGTGAGGGCGCGCAGGTCGTCGAGGAGGTCGAGGTAGTCCCGGTCGCCGGAGTGGAGCGGCTCCAGGTCGAAGTGGGCGCCCTCGAACCCGGCGTCCAGGACGCGGCGGGTGGACGCGACGATCGCGGCCCGGGTGGAGGCGCGCTCCAGACGCAGCCCGTCGGGGCTCTCGGTGGCCAGCTTGTCGCCGAGCCAGGCCTGCACCCTGACCCCGGGCAGTTCCCGGTGGACGGCCGAGATCAGCCAACGCGCCCGCGCGTACGCGGACTCGGGCAGGGTTCCGTCGTGTTCCAGCGGACCGGAGTGGACGTACAGGTCCCGGATCCCGGTGCCCCGCAGCCGTCCGGCCAGCGCCTCGACGTCCTGGTCCGTCTTGCGGCCGTCCACCCACGCGTGGCCCAGCCAGAGGGCGTCCCGGTGGCGCGTGCGGGTCCCGGCGGCCGGGTCACCCGTGTAGTTGACGCGCAGGGCGGTCTCGGCGGTGAGGAGGGGGACGAGAAGGAGGGCGAGCACGAGGAGGGCGTAGCGACGGAACCGCCGGAGCCCGCGCCCGGCGGGCTTTCGCGGCGCGCCGGCGCCGACGGGTTCGGTCGTGTCGCCGTCCGGCCGGGCCGCGTTCTCCTGCGGCTGTTCGGCTTCCGGCTGGTTCGTCCGTTCGGTGTCCATCCCGCCCCCCTGTCCGCCTCGTCCCCCACCCGTATCCATCCCGCTCGCGAAGCCGTCTACCTGCCCATACGCTCCGAAATGTGACGTCCTCCCTCATCCGGGGCCGGCCCCGGCGCGCCAAGGCGCACATACGGGTGCGGGTGACGCATGCCGTGCTGGGTGCCGTGGCCGCGGCCGGGTGGCTGATGCTGCCTGTGATGACGATCAACGCCGGGCAGCCGGTTCCCGGGGCCCCCACCGGGCCGGTCGCGAGTGCCGCCGCGCCGCAGGACGAGACGTCCCCCGCCGACCTCGTACTGCCGCTGGTGGCGGGCGGCGCGGCCGTCGTCCTGGCCGGATACGGCTACCTGCGCCGCACCCGGCGGGCCCGCTCCCGGACGACCCCGGGCATCGTCTCCGTCACCCCGGCCGCCCCCACCCCGGCCGACTCCGAACGCCAGGCACGGGCCGCGCTGGTGCTGGCCGACGACTGCGTACGCGCCAGCGGGGAGGAACTGCCCTTCGTACGGGCGCGGTTCGGGCAGGCGGAGACCGAACGCCTCACGCACGCGATGTGTGCCGCGCGGACCGAGCTGTCGGCCGCGTTCGCGATCTGGCGGCGGTACGAGGAGGGGGTGCCGGAGGAGGCGGACGCCCGGCGGCAGGCGCTGGTCGGGGTGATCGGGCGGTGCGCGGAGGCGGGGCGGCGGCTGGACGCCGAGGCGCCGGACCTGGACCGGCTGCGCGGGCTCGACCAGGGCGTGGGCGGGGCGCTGGAGGTCGCCGAGGCGCGGTTCCGGGAGCTGACCGCACGGACGGCGGCCGCCCAGGACGCCGTCGCCGCCCTGCACGAGCGGTATCCGCCGCCCGCCGTGGAGCCCGTCACCGGGTACGTCGAACAGGCCAAGGACCGGCTGGTGTTCGCCACGACCCACCTCAACGGCTGCCGACAGGCCGACGACTTCGCCGACCGGACCCGGGCCGCGGCCCACCTGCGTGCCGCCGAGGGCGCCATCGCCCAGGCCGACACCCTGACGACCGCGATATCCCGCCTGACGGCGCACCTGGCGGAGGCCGCCGCCCTGGTGCCGCCGACGCTGACGGGCGCGGAGGCGGAGCTGGCCGTGGCACGGGAACCCGAGGGCGAGAAGGCGGAGGACGGGGCGCGCCCACCGCGTCCTCCCCTGGCCGCCGGTGAGCTGCGGGCCCGGCTCGCGCACGCCGACGGAGTGCTGGCCGGCGTCCGCGCGGAGGCGACCTCGGGGCCGTACGACCCGCTGGACGCGCTGCGCCGGATCACGCGGGCCGTGGCACGGCTGGGGGCGGGGCGGGCGGGCGTGCTGGCCGCCGCGGCGGTGCTGGTGGCCCGGAGTTCCGTCGCCGGGGCGGAGGAGTTCACGGCGGTGCACCGGGGCGCGGTGGGCGCGGAGGCGCGGGCCCTGCTGGCCGAGGCGACGCGGTCGCTCGCCGCGGGGGACGCCGAACCGGCCGACACGGTGTCACGGCAGGCCCGGGACCTGGCCGAACGGGACGTACGCACGCACGGCACCCCGTACGTCGGCACCGACGGCGACCCGGCGGGGCCGGCCGGGGCCGTGCTCGGCGGGATCCTCCTGGCCGAGGACCCCGACGGCGGCCCCCCGGCCGCCTACGGCGGCCCGGCCACCCGGGGCAGACACCACTTCCGCCCGGCACCGTGACGGAGCCCCGACCCGCCGCACCCGGCGAACGGGCACGTCGGCGGGACCGCGACCGGTGACCCGCACCGACGGCAGGCCCCGGCCGCAGACTCCCGGCCCAAGGCCGCGACAGCCACCCGGAGGACACCACTACCGGCCGACACCCCGACAGACCGCGCCACGACCGGCCGTACCCGGCGAGCGACAACGTCGGCGGGACCGCGACCGGTGACCGCACCGACGGCAGGCCCCGGCCGCAGACTCCCGGCCCAGGACCGCCACAGCCACCCGGAGGACACCACTACCGGCCGACACCCCGACAGACCACGCCACAACCGGCCGTACCCGGCGAGTGGCCGCCCCGGCGGCAGGCGTCGCCCTATGCTGCCCGGCCGAGGATTCGCCCGGTGTCAGAAGAGGCTGAGCAGGGCCTCCGCAGGGTCGGTCAGGCCGGTCTCGCCGCCCGGCAGCGGCAGCTCGAACCACACCGTCTTGCCCCGGGGTGTGCGCCGCGATCCCCATGCCGCGCTCAGCAGTCCGACCAGTTGCAGACCCCGGCCGCCCTCGTCCGTGTCGCGGGCCCGTCGCCGCCGGGGCTGGACGAGCCCCGAGTCCCACACCTCGCACACCAGGGTCCGGTCCAGCAGCAGCCGGAGCCGTATCTCCCCCTCGCCGTACCGCAGCGCATTGGTCACCAGCTCGCTCACCAGCAGTTCGGCGGTGTCGACCAGCGGCTCCAGGTCCCAGCTGAGCAGCTGCCCGCGGGCGTACTCCCGGGCCCGCCCCACACTGCGCGGCTCGCGCGGCAGCGTCCAGTCGCCGACGGACTCGGCCGGCAGCCCCTGCACACGGGCCATCAGCAGGGCGATGTCGTCCTCGCCGTGGTGGGTGTCGAGCGTGTTGAGCACGTGGTCGCAGACGTCCTCCAGCGGCCGGGAGGGATCCGTGAGCGCGCCCACGAACGCCTGGAGGCCCTCGTCCAGGGGGTGGTCGCGGGACTCGACGAGTCCATCCGTGTAGAGGGCGAGCAGCGCCCCCTCGGGGAGTTCGACCTCCACCTCCTCGAACGGCTCCCCGCCCACGCCGAGCGGCATGCCGGGCGGCACGTCGAGCATCAGCGCCGCCTCGCCGGGCTCGACCAGGACCGGCGGCAGATGGCCGGCGTTGGCGAACGTACATCGCCTGGTCACGGAGTCGTAGACGGCGTACACACAGGTCGCCAGGTACACCTCGGAGAGGTCGGCGTCCCGGGGCTGCCGGGCCGTGCGCGTGGCCTGCTGGACGCCACCGGGGGTGCCGAGCCCCCGCGCGATCTCGTCCAGCGCCGACAGCACCTCGGCCGGTTCCAGGTCCAGCAGGGCCAGCGTGCGGACCGCCGTGCGCAGCTCGCCCATCGCGACGGCCGCCCGCAGGCCCCGGCCCATCACGTCGCCCACCACCAACGCGGTGCGGTGCCCGGGCAGTTCGATCACGTCGAACCAGTCGCCGCCGACCTCCGTGGCCGCGTTGCCGGGCAGGTAGCGGCAGGCGATGTCCAGTCCGGAGGCCTCCGGGTCACCGGGCGGGAGCAGGGACCGTTGCAGTATCAACGCGCGTTCGTGCTCGCGGCGGTACAGCCGGGCGTTGTCGATGCAGACCGCGGCGCGCGCGGCCAGCTCCACCGCGAGGTCCCGGTCGCGGTCGCCGAAGGGCTCGCTGCCCTTGGTCCGCGCGAACCGGGCGAGTCCGACGACCGTGTCGTGGGCGACCATCGGCACGGCCAGCGTGGACTGCACGAGGCCGCCCTCCTCGGCCGGCACGGCCTGCGGCCGGGCGGTGCGCAGAGCGTCGGCGTAGGGCGAGTTGAAGGGGAAGTGGTGGACCGCGCCGATCTCGACGGAGTCGCCGGAGCCGCTGAGGGGCGCGTCGGCGACGGCGCTGGCGAAGGCGACGCGGCGCAGTTCGGCGCTGCCGTCGGCGAGCCCCGGCGGGGCCTCGTCGCCGGCCAGCAGTCCCTGGTAGAGGTCGACGGTGGCGAGGTCGCAGAAGCCGGGGACGACCACGTCGAGGAGTTCGCGGGCCGTGGTCTCCAGGTCCAGGGAGTTGCCTATGCGGGCGCCGGCCTCGTTGAGCAGGGCGAGGTTGCGGCGGGCGGCGGCCGCCTCACGGGCGGCGGCGCGGCGGGCGGTGATGTCGGTGCCCAGCCAGGCGATGCCGATGGGCCGGCCGCTGCCGCTGTGCACGCGGTAGAGGTTGACCGACCAGTGCCGGCGCTCCTCGGATCCTGGGACGAACCCGGTGACGTGCATGTCGGTGATGGACTCGCCGCTCTCCAGCACCCGCCGCAGGGTGGCCGAGACCCGCTCGGCCTCACCGCGCGGGAGATAGTCGTGAACTCCCTTGCCGCGATGGTCGTCCGGGGTCCCGCCGAAGATGGAGGCGAACCGTTCGTTCGCCCGCCGGACCCGAAGGTCGGCGTCGATCAGCAGGAATCCGAAGGGGGATTGACCGAATATCGCCTGCGAGGCGGCGAGGTCGGTCTCGATGCTGCGCAGGGTGCGCACGTCCACGACGATGCAGACGGCGGCCTTGTCGCCCTCGGCGGTCCGGGTGGGCATCACGTAGACCTCGGCGAGGCCGTCCTCGCCACGGCCGCCGTCCACCGTGCCCGACGCCCGGAAGGGTACGACCCCGGTCCACTCCCGCCCGTCGAGGATTTCGGCCATCTTGCGCTGACCGCGGTCGCGCAGATCGGAGTCGATGAACGCCTCTATGGGGTCCATGCCCACGGCGCGTTCGGCGGGGATGCCGAGCAATTGCTCGGCGCGCAGGCTCCACTGGTCGACCAGACCGCCGGGACCGATGGAGAAGGACGCGACCTTGATGTAGTCGTAGATCGAACCGGGCGGACTGCTCTGCCACATGGCGTCGCCGGGTGCCGCGGCATCCGCGGCCTGCTGCCTCGCGCCGTCCGACGGGTCCTCGGACTCCGTGGCCTTCGCTGGTATCTCGCTCACGCGAACCGTCCCCTCCAGCTCACCGCGTCCGGCACCGGTCACCGGAGGCGGCTGCCCGCAGTATCCAGCACTACGGCGCCGCACGACACGGTGTTCACGATCACAGCTCGGTCCAGGTGTTTTTCGGACCGGTCCGTGACAACACTTCCACTCTTCTAACCAGGGAACACGCCCGCGAATCACACACTCACCGACGGGCCGGGGAGCGGAGCGCGCAATCGACGGCACCCCGGCGTACGTCCGACCCCGCGCGAGCCCCCGCGTGCTCCCCCCTCACCCGGGCAGCGCCAGTTCGAACCAGACGGTCTTTCCGTTCGCGCCGGGACGGGTCCCCCAGCGGCGTGCGGCTCCGGCGACCAGTTGCAGACCGCGTCCGTTCTCGTCCTCGAGGCGGGCGACACGCTCGCGCGGCGGGTCCGGGAGCGGGTCGGAGACCTCCACGAGCAGCGCGCCGTCGAGCCCGCCGGGACGCACCAGCCGTACGCCGATGGGTCCGGTGGCGTGGCGCAGGGAGTTGGTCACCAGCTCACTGACCAGCAGGGCGGCGAGGTCGGCGAGACAGTCGAGGTCCCAGCCGTGCAACTGGCCCCGCACGGCGGCGCGTGCGGCGCGCACTGCTCCCGGTTCCGCGGGAAAGGACCACTCGGCGCAGTCGCCATCGGTCTCGATCACGCCGATCACTTCCCAGGCCAGCGAGCGCACCCATGTCCGTTTTCGTGGGGTTAATGGGCACATACCCGATATCTCGCGGGCAGTACCGCGCCGGAGGGCGCACTGTGGCACGAACGGCGTACGGCTCGTTCGGCGCGGCGGGTCGAGCGCCGGACCGGTGCCGCGCCGGGCGCCCGGCTAGAAGGAGGCCAGCGCCTCGACCTCGCGCACCGCCGCCACGTCCTGGTCGAGCCACGGCACGTCCCAGACCTCGGCCGGGGTCAGCCAGCGCAGCTCGTCGTGGTCCTGGAGGGGTTGGGGGGCCGGGGAGCCGGGGCGGAGGCGGGCGGTCCACACCTGGAGGACGTACGGCGTCCGCAGCGGCCACTCCCCCGGTACGCGCTCGACCGGCTCGGCGTCGATGCCGAGTTCCTCGCGGAGTTCGCGCACGAGGGCGTCCTCGGGGCGTTCGTCCGCCTCGACCTTGCCGCCGGGCAGCTCCCAGCGTCCGGCCAGTTCGGCGGGCGCGCTGCGGCGCGCGGCGAGCAGCCGGCCGTCGTCGAGCAGGGCGGCTCCCACCACCACGATGCGTTCGGTCCTCGGCGTCATGGGGCGGAGCCTACGGGAGGGCGCGCCTGGTCAGTTGCGCGTGCCGTCCCCGTTCGCACCGATGCGCTCCACCCAGTAGAGCTGCTTGTGCCCCCGGTCGTCGAAGCTGTCGGCGATCTTCTGGGCCTCGGCCCGTGTCGCGTACCGTCCGACGCGGTAGCGATTACCGTTGTCGTCCTGCCGTATCACGATCCAGGGCAGAGAGACCGTGTTCTCACTCATGGCCCTCACCGCCCGGGTCACTCCTTCTCGCACCGCCCCACCCTCCACGACGCTCGGCTGCGCTCGCCCGGGGCCCCCGTCCCGTTCCGGGCCCCCGCCGTGCCCCGCCTAAGGAAACCGCAATCCGCATATGCCCGAGCGTACGCCCAACCTTCACGCACCGAATACGCCTTTTCACAAAGAGGTACGCAACCAGCCAGAACGGTGGGGGCGCGCGGAGTCGAACGCGCCGTCGCGGACGACGCCCACTGGGAGGGACGTCCGTTCGGCAGAAACGGGGATCACCTGGGAGAACGGCCGGATTGCAGCGGCCCGCCGGGCAGGGGCCATGGCCGGGCGGCGGGGCGGACCGCACACCCGGTGCGCACCGGGTGTGCGCCACCTCACTCGGCGGGCGGGCGGACTCCGTGCCGCCGCCCCGCCCGGGCGGGGTTACCAGGAGACGTCACTTCACGGGCAGGTGGTACGCGACCCGGTAGCGGTCGGCCGGGATCACCACGTCGGCGGTCTCGACCGGGCGGCCGGAGGCGAAGTAGGTGCGCTGGATGACCAGGACGACATGCCCCGGAACACCGCCGAGCAGGTGCAGTTCCTCCGCGAGACCGGGGCGGGCGCCGACCTCCTCGGTGACGTTGTCCACGATGACGTCGATGGCCCGCATGCGCTCGGCCACGCCCATGCCGCCGAGGGGGCCCTCCTCGGGGAGCATCACGGGGGTGCGGCCGGTGACGGCGAGCGGCTCCCAGGAGGTGGAGAGCATCATCGGCTCGCCGCCGTCCCGGAAGAGGTAGCGGGTGCGCATGACCCGCTCCCCGGCCTGGATCGCGAGCCGGTCGGCGATGGCGGCACCGGCCTCGGCCTGCTCGCTGCTGGACTCCCAGGTGCCGCGCACCGAGGCGTCGGCCTGCTCCTGCCGGAAGGGCGTGGCACCGCCGGACGGGCGGTAGCCGGAGCGGGACACCCGCCGGGGCACGGGCCGTTCCCGCACGTACGTCCCCGAGCCGGAGCGGCCCTCGACCAGCCCCTCGGCCATCAGCACCTTGCGGGCCTCCAGGGCGACCGTGTCCGAGACGCCGTACTCCTCGCGGATGCGGGCCTGCGAGGGGAGCCGGGTGTGGGGTGGCAGTGAACCGTCGTCGATCTTCTTGCGGAGATCACCCGCGACGCGCAGGTACGCCGGCTGCTCACCGAAAGTCACTGGCCACTCCCATCAGGTTGTACAGACAGCAACAGCCTGGCAACCGTGGGTTGTGCCATGCAAGCAAAGGCCAGAGAATCACTCGATGTGATGACAAAAGAGCCGCAGGGTCTTCACGCAGGCACTTTCCTCCCTCTATAGGGGTGCTCATCTCGCGGCGCACTCACACCTGGACGACAGAGACGAGCGGGGGCGGAATGACGACGGGGACAGGCGCGCGGGGCAGGGTGGGCAGCCGGGCCGTCCGGGCGGTGAACGGGCTCACCGCACGTTGGGCGACGACCGTGCGGGACGGCACGGTCTTCTCGGCGGCCGGTGTCTGGCCGCTGCTGGCCTTCCTCGCCGACGGCGCGGCGGGACCGGCACGGTCCGAACTGGCCGAGGCGCTGGGCCTGCCGGCCGATCAGGCGGCTTCCGCGGGGCGGGAGTTGATCGCCGGCATGGCCGCCCTGCCGGGCGTGGACAGCGCCGTGGGGCTGTGGACCGGGCGGACGCTCGAGCTGCGCCCGGAGTGGGAGGCGGGGCTGCCCGCCGGGACGCACGGCGCACTCACCGGGGACGTGCCGGCGGACCGGGGAGCCCTGGACACCTGGGCGGCGGAGCGCACCGGAGGTCTGGTCGAGCGGCTGCCCCTGCCGGTGACGGACAGGACCGAACTGGTGCTGGCGAACGCGCTCGTGATGCGGACCGAGTGGCTGACGCCGTTCGACGAGGTGCCTTTGGAGACGGCGTACGGACCGTGGGCCGCCACCGAACGGCTGGGCCTGCGGCGTTCGACCGCCGTGCTCGACCGGATCGGCGTCGTGGACGCCCCGCACGGCCGGGTGACCCGGCTGACGGTACTGGGAAGCAACGCCCTGGACGTGCACCTGTTGCTCGGCGAGGAGGGGGCGGCCCCGGGCCGGGTGCTGGGAGCGGGCGTCGGCGCCCTCGCCGGGCGGCCGCGGCTGCCCTACGGGGCGGTGGGTCCCGGCCTGACCGTGCGACGGGAACGCAGCACGAGCCCCCGGCCGCCCACGCTCGACGTCACGACGGCCGCCTTCGACCTGCGCGCGAGCCACGATCTGCGGGGATCGCCACGGCTGTTCGGGCTCACGACGGCCATGGACACCGGCCGCGGCCACTTCCCCGGTATCAGCGGCGGCCACCCACTCGCCCTCGATGCGGCGGAGCAGTCGGCCACCGCCAGGTTCGGCGCGCTGGGCTTCAGGGCCGCGTCGGTCACCGCCTTCGGGGCGGTGGCGGGCGGCGTGCCCGACCTCCGGTACGTGACGACGACGGTCGACGCCCGCTTCGACCGCCCCTTCGGCTTCCTCGCCCTGCACCGGCACTCCCGGCTGGTACTGGCGGCGGGCTGGGTGACGGACCCGCTGCCGTTCCCCGAGGACCCGGACGAGGAGCGGGAGGACCGGTAGCGGCCTCTCAGGGGCGCTGGTCCTCCAGGACTTCGACACAGCGGGCGAGGAGAGCGGCCAGTGCCTCCCGCTCCTCGGCGCTGAACTCGGCGGCGAGGGCCCGCTCCACCCGTACGGCGCGGGCGTCGGCGTCGGCCAGTACGGCGCGGCCCTCGTCGGTGAGGCGGGTCTCCAGGACGTTCCTGTGCCACTCGTGCGGAGTGCGCGCGATCAGGCCGCGGTCCTGGAGGTTCTTCAGGACCGTGGTCATGGTGGGCGGCGTGACCCCGCACAGCCGGGCCAGGGCGGCCGCGGAGATGCCCGGCTTGTCGGAGAGGTGGAGCAGGGCGGCGTACTGGGCGACCGTCACGCCCGCCGGCTTCAGCACCGCGGTCTTGGTCGCGTTGAGAGCCTGCTCGGCCCGCTTGAGGTGGGAGCCGAGGCGCTCGGACGCGGGCATGGAGGTCATCACCCGCGCATGCTAGCGGGCACGTACATCCATGCCGCCTCTGGTACCCGCACCACCCCGCAGACTCATTAACGTATTGACGATCATTAGACCTCTAACTTAGCTTCGTACTCGTATTCATGGAATGGCTCAACCGAACCCGAGAGGCACTGCCACCCGTGTCCCGTTCGATCCACCGCCGCACGTTCCTCACCGCCACCACGGCCGCCGCGCTGGCCGTCGCCGCCCCCGGGCAAGCCCGGGCGGCCGGGCCGCGCGTCTCCACGGCCTTCACCCTCCCCGGCGAGCGCGCCTACCCCGAGGGCATCGCCCTCGACCCGCGCACCGGAGACGCGTACGTCGGCTCGTTCACCACCGGCGCGGTCTACCGCGCCGCCGCCGGGAGCCGCACAGCCGAGGTGTACCTCCCCGCGGGCACCGACGGCCGGACCACCGCCAACGGCCTGAAGGTCGACGGAAGGGGCCGCCTGTGGGTCATCGACTCCACCACCGGCGTCGACGTGTACGACCTGCGGGACCGCACTCTGCTGGCCCGATTCGAGGTCCAGGACGGCGAGCAGCGCTTCCTGAACGACCTCACGATCACCGCCGACGGCACGGCGTACGTCACCGACAGCGTCCGTCCGCTCCTGTACCGCGTCACCCCGGCCGAGGTGAGCCGCGCCCGCGGCGGCCGCGCCCCCCTCACCGCGCGCTACGACCTGAGCGCGGCCACGCCCCCGCAGCCCGGCGCGGCCTACACCTTGAACGGCATCGTCGCCGACCCGTCCGGACGCCTGCTCTTCACCGTCGACATGACCGGCGGCGGCCTGTACCGGGTCGCCGTGGCCGACGGATCGGTGCGCCGGGTCACCCTGCACGGCGGCGACCTGGCGCACGGCGACGGCCTGGAACTGACGGGCCGCACCCTGTGGGCCGCGCACAACGCGACCAACACCCTGACCCGCTGGCACCTGTCGGCGGACGGCACCGCGGCCCGCCTCCGGCGCACCCTGACCGACCCCGCCCTGCAGATTCCGACCACGCTGGCCCACCACCGCAACGGCCTGCTGGTGGTCCGCTCCCAGTTCGACAAGGGCGGCCCGATGGGCCCGGGCACCCCCGGGACCCCCTTCACGGTGGCCCGGGTGACGGGGCTGTGATCGCCGCCCGCAGCGATTCGACGTGGCCTTCGTGCGAAGGCCGGCCCCGGTCTGCTTCCCTCCACCGCGACAGGCCGTCGGCCACCCGGTGAGGATGAACGAGCAGAGGCCAGATCCGAAGATCGGATCTGGCCTCTGAACCGGGGTCATGCGCCTTGATCAGCTCGCTTGGCGATCAAGGGACTTCGCCCTACACGTTGAAGCGGAACTCCACCACGTCGCCGTCCTGCATGACGTACTCCTTGCCCTCCATGCGCGCCTTGCCCTTGGCGCGGGCCTCGGCCACCGAGCCGGCGTCGACCAGGTCGCCGAAGGAGATGACCTCGGCCTTGATGAAGCCCTTCTGGAAGTCGGTGTGGATGACACCGGCCGCCTCGGGGGCCGTCGCGCCCTTCTTGATGGTCCAGGCGCGGGACTCCTTGGGGCCGGCCGTCAGATAGGTCTGCAGTCCCAGGGTGTTGAAGCCGACGCGGGCCAGGGTGGCGAGGCCGGGCTCCTCGGCGCCCACCGACTCCAGCAGCTCCAGGGCGTCCTCCTCGTCCAGCTCGGCGAGGTCCTGCTCCAGCTTGGCGTTGAGGAAGATCGCCTCGGCGGGGGCGACCAGGGCGCGCTGCTCGTTCTTGAAGTCCTCGTCGACCAGTTCGTCCTCGTCGACGTTGAAGACGTAGAGGAACGGCTTGGTGGTGAGCAGGTGCAGGTCGTGCAGCAGCTCGTTGCGCTCGGTGCCCTGGACGATGCCGTGCGCGAAGAGCGTGTCGCCCTTCTCCAGGATCTCCTTGGCCTCCTCGACGGCCTTGACCTTGGGCGCGACGTCCTTCTTGATCCGCGACTCCTTCTGGAGCCGGGGCAGGACCTTCTCGATGGTCTGGAGGTCGGCGAGGATCAGCTCGGTGTTGATCGTCTCGATGTCGTCCTTCGGCGAGACCTTGCCGTCGACGTGGACGACGTTCTCGTCCTTGAAGGCGCGGATGACCTGGCAGATCGCGTCGGACTCACGGATGTTCGCGAGGAACTTGTTGCCCAGACCCTCACCCTCGGACGCGCCACGCACGATGCCGGCGATGTCCACGAAGTCGACCGTGGCCGGAAGGATGCGCTCCGACTTGAAGATCGAGGCCAGCTGGGCGAGACGGGCGTCGGGCACACCGACGACGCCGACGTTCGGCTCGATCGTGGCGAACGGGTAGTTGGCCGCCAGCACGTCGTTCTTGGTCAGGGCGTTGAACAGGGTCGACTTGCCGACATTCGGCAGACCGACGATTCCGATCGTGAGCGACACGTTGCGACTTCCCGTAGATGAGTGGGCCAGTGGCTGCCAGGGGCCAGGAGACACTGGCCGATCCACCAGTCTACGGCGTCCCGGGGGGCAGGCTCACGGGAGCGTCGAACGCCCGGCCAACCTCCTCTCATCGGCGTGTCCGAGGGCCGATTCGACACATAAACAGACCTAAGTTGGTCCAGTGGAGCAACACAGAACGCGACCCCCGAACGACGGAAGGCGACGTGGCACGCCGCACGGCTCTCTGCCGTCGCAGGCCGGACGCCGGTCCGGCGGAGCACGGCCCGGACGGGCGGAACGGCCGTCACGACAGGTCCGGGGCGCCCGGCAGGCGCCACGGGGTCCGGGGCTGCCGGACCTCCGGCTCACCGGCCTCGGCAGCGGTCTGTTCTGCGGCGCGGCGACGTTCCTGCTCGGCTGCCTGGACTGGTTGGTGTTCGACGGATCCCTGACCCTGTACGGGGTGCTGTTCCTGCCGGTGTGCGTGCTGACCGCGCTCTGGGTGCGCGAGGGGGACGTGTTGTCCGCGCCCGTGGTCGTACCGATCGCGTTCGTCGTGGGGCTGCTCCCCGTCGCCGACGGCGACGGGGGACTGACCGGCCGCATGGTGGGGCTGGCCACCGGCCTCGCCACCCAGGCCGGCTGGCTGTACGGGGGGACGCTCGTGGCGGGGGTGATCGTGCTCGCCCGCCGGGTGCGGTGGGTACGGCGGCGCCGGCGGCGGGGCTGAGCGGGACCCCGTACCGCGGGGCGGCCGCCGCGCGCGGCGGTCCCCGCTAGCCCCGGCCCTGCCGGCCCCGGCCCTCCTGGGCCGCTCTCATCGCCGCCCCCACGATCCCCGCGTTGTTCTGCAGCTGCGCGGGGACGATCTCGGCCTCGATGCCCTCGATGAGGTGCAGGAACTTGTCGGACTTGCGGCTGACCCCGCCGCCGATGATGAACAGCTCCGGCGAGAACAGCATCTCGACGTGCGCGAGGTACTTCTGGACGCGGTGCGCCCACTGCTGCCAGCTCAGGTCGTGGTCGTCCTTGGCCTTGCTGGAGGCGCGCGTCTCCGCGTCGTGGCCGTTCAGCTCCAGGTGGCCCAGCTCCGTGTTCGGCACGAGGACGCCGTCCACGAAGACGGCGCTGCCGATGCCGGTGCCGAAGGTGAGCAGGATGACCGTGCCCCGGCGGTCCCGCCCGGCGCCGAACTGCATCTCGGCGACGCCCGCCGCGTCGGCGTCGTTGACCACGGTCACCGGCAGGCCGCCGAGCATGCCGCCGAACAGGGCGCGCGCGTCGGTGTCGATCCAGCTCTTGTCGACGTTCGCCGCCGTGCGGACCGTGGCTCCGCCGGTGACCACTCCGGGGAAGGTCAGCCCGACGGGGCCGGTCCAGCCGAAGTGGTCGATGACCTGCTTGACCCCGTCGGCCACGCCGTCGGGCGTCGCCGGATGCGGGGTGAGCACCTTGCAGCGCTCCTGGGCCAGGGTGCCCCCGTCCAGGTCCACAGGGGCGCCCTTGATCCCGGATCCACCGATGTCCACGCCGAAGATCTGCATGGCACCACGTTACGACGGACCACTGACGGTCACTACGGTGAGCGGCGGGGTGATCCGCCGGCCGTCACTCGGCGGCGGTGCCCGTGGCGCCCGAGCCGCCGCGTTCGGCGACCAGGGTGGCCGCCTCGTCGCGCAGGTCGCGGCGCAGTTCCTTGGGCAGCGAGAAGGTGATGGACTCCTCGGCCGCCTTGACGATCTCCACGTCGCCGTAACCGCGCTCGGCGAGCCACTCCAGGACCTGCTCGACCAGCACCTCGGGCACGGAGGCGCCGGAGGTGACACCGACCGTGGTGACGCCCTCCAGCCAGGCCTCGTCGACCTCGTCGGCGAAGTCCACCAGGTAGGCGGCGCGGGAGCCGGCCAGCTTGGCGACCTCGACCAGCCGCTTGGAGTTGGAGGAGTTGCGCGAGCCGACGACGATGACCAGTTCGGCCTCGGCGCCCATCTGCTTCACGGCGAGCTGGCGGTTCTGCGTGGCGTAGCAGATGTCGTCGCTGGGCGGGGAGACGAGCCCGGGGAACTTGGTCTTCAGGGCGTCGACGGTCTCCATGGTCTCGTCGACGGACAGGGTGGTCTGGGACAGCCACACGACCTTCGACGGGTCGCGGACCTCGACCTTGGCGACGTCCTCGGGACCGTCGACGAGCTGGATGTGGTCGGGGGCCTCGCCGGAGGTGCCGATGACCTCCTCGTGGCCCTCGTGCCCGATCAGGAGGATGTCGAAGTCGTCGTTCGCGTAGCGGACGGCTTCCTTGTGGACCTTGGTGACCAGCGGGCAGGTGGCGTCGATGGTGGCGAGGCGGCCCTGCCGGGCCTCCTCGTGCACGACGGGGGCGACGCCGTGCGCCGAGAACATGACGATGTTGCCGGGCGGCACCTCCTCCGTCCGCTCGACGAAGACGGCGCCCTTCTTCTCCAGGGTCTGCACGACGTACTTGTTGTGGACGATCTCGTGCCGGACGTAGATCGGGGCCCCGTACTGCTCGAGGGCCTTCTCGACGGCGATCACGGCGCGGTCCACACCGGCGCAGTAGCCCCGGGGGGCGGCGAGCAGGACACGGCGGCCAGGCGAAGCGGTCATGCGTCCCATCGTAAGGCCGCGTTCGGTGGCGCAGAGATCGCGTCCCCGCTCGCCCGCGGGGAACACCGGATCCCCTGTCCGACACCGGAACGGCCGCCTCCGCGACCGACACGCACGCCGGGCCCGGTCGCACGGTGCGGTGGCCTTCGCGGCTCCGCCCGGCCGGCCGGCGCGGCCTGGCTGCTCAGCGGCTGCCTGCTCCCGCTCGTCCCACGGCACCCACCGACGAAGCCCGCCGACGACCGAGTGGCGCCGGTGCCCGGAGCCGGCGGCACCGCGGCTGCCCGCGGACGCGGGGAACCGTGCGCGGCCACCGCCGGCCCGCGGCCGGACGGAGGCACCGCAGGCCGGCGGGCCCTCGCTGTCGGTACCGGCCGATACGCTCGGGCGCATGGCTGTCAACACGTCCCCCGAAGCGCCGCTGCCCGTCGGTGAGGTGTCCCGGATGATCGGGGGCTGGATCGACCGGCTCGGGGCGGTGTGGGTCGAGGGGCAGATCACGCAGTTGTCGCGGCGGCCCGGCGCAGGTGTCGTGTTCATGACGCTGCGCGACCCGTCGCACGACATGTCGGTCAGCGTGACCTGCTACCGGCAGGTCTTCGACGCCGTCGCCGACGTCGTCGGCGAGGGCGCGCGTGTCGTGGTCCTGGCGAAGCCCGAGTGGTACGCCCCGCGCGGCCAGCTGTCGCTGCGGGCCGCCGAGATAAGGCCCGTCGGCGTCGGTGAGCTGCTGGCGCGGCTGGAGCGGCTGAAGAAGGCGCTCGCGGCCGAGGGGTTGTTCGCGCCGGAGCGGAAGAAGCCGCTGCCGTTCCTGCCGCAGCTGATCGGGCTGGTGTGCGGCCGGGCCTCCGCGGCGGAGCGGGACGTGCTGGAGAACGCCCGGCACCGCTGGCCCGCCGTCCGCTTCGAGGTGCGCAACGTCCCCGTCCAGGGCGTGCACGCCGTGCCGCAGGTCGTGCAGGCGGTCAAGGAGCTGGACGAGATGGACGGCGTGGACGTCATCGTCGTCGCCCGCGGCGGGGGCAGCGTGGAGGACCTGCTGCCCTTCTCCGACGAGCAGCTCGTACGGGCGGTGTCGCAGTGCCGTACGCCCGTCGTGTCGGCCATCGGGCACGAACCGGACAATCCGCTCCTGGATCATGTCGCCGACCTGCGCGCCTCCACCCCGACGGACGCGGCGAAGAAGGTCGTGCCGGACGTGGGCGAGGAGTTCGAGCGCGTGCGGATGCTCCGGGGCCGCGCGCGGCGCTGCGTGAACGCCTCGCTGGAGCGGGAGGAGCGGGGCCTCGCGCACGCGCTGGCCCGGCCCTGCATGGAGGACCCGCACCGCATGGTGGACGAGCGGGCCGATCACCTGGCCTCCCTGGCCGAGCGGAGCCGGCGGACGCTCGGCCATCTGCTGGACCGCGCGGACTCGGAGCTGACGCACACCCACGCGCGCGTGGTGGCCCTCTCCCCCGCGGCGACGCTCAAGCGGGGTTACGCGGTGCTCCAGAAGGCCGACGGGCACGCGGTCCGGGATCCGGAGGAGGTCGCGCGGGGCGAGGCGCTGCGCGCCCGTGTCGCCGACGGCGAATTCACAGTGAAGGTAGGGGAATGACGGGCAAGGCGGACGAGACGCTCTCGTACGAGCAGGCGCGGGACGAGCTGGTCGAGGTCGTACGGCGGCTGGAGGCGGGCGGTACGACGCTGGAGGAGTCCCTGGCGCTGTGGGAGCGCGGCGAGGAGCTGGCCAAGGTGTGCCGGCGCTGGCTGGAGGGGGCGCGGGCGCGGCTGGACGCGGCGCTGGCCGAGGAGGAGTCCGAGGGCGAGGACACCGAGTAGACGGACCCGGGAGGCTGTGAAGCGGATCACCGCACCCCAGGGTTTGTTGAACCTTGAACTTCTTTGTCGTAAGGTCGTGCCGTCAGCCGGTCCGGGACTCCGGGCCGGACGCACACCTGAGGAAGTCACGCATGTCTCTCGTTCTTGACCCCGCTGCCCAGGACCTGCTGTTCCGCGAGGCCCGCACCGCGAACACCTTCACCGACGAGCCGGTGACCGACGAGCAGGTCCAGGCGATCTACGACCTGGTCAAGTACGGCCCGACCGCCTTCAACCAGTCGCCGCTGCGCATCACCCTGGTCCGTTCCGCCGAGGCCCGCGAGCGCCTCGTGCAGCACATGGCCGAGGGCAACCAGCCGAAGACGGCCACCGCCCCGCTGGTCGCCATCCTCTCCGCGGACAACGAGTTCCACGAGGAGCTGCCGGCCCTCTTCCCGCACTTCCCGGCCGCCAAGGACGTCTTCTTCTCGGAGCGCCCGGCCCGCGAGGGTGCCGCCGCCCTGAACGCCGCCCTCCAGGCCGCCTACTTCATCATCGGCGTCCGCGCCGCCGGTCTCGCCGCCGGCCCGATGACCGGTCTCGACTTCGCGGGCGTCCAGAAGGAGTTCCTGGACGACGACCACACCCCGCTGATGGTCGTCAACATCGGCAAGCCGGGCGCGGACGCCTGGTTCCCGCGCTCCCCGCGGCTGGCGTTCGAGGACGTCGTCACCACCGTCTGAGCCGTACCGCCGGCCGGTGAGGCCGGCGCGCACGCACCCATGGAAGAGGCCCCCGGCATCGCCGGGGGCCTCTTTCCTGCGGAATCGCCGTGCGGCGCGCGGGCAGGACCGCGGAGCACGGCCGGGCGCCTACTGCATCTTCAGCGCCGCCGCCATCTTCGTCAGGTCGGCGAAGGACGCCGTACCGGCCACCACCGTCGTGGAACCGGGCGTGCCCTGGAGGACCAGGGCGTCGTAGCGGCCGCCGGTGTAGCGGATCCAGGTGCGGTCGCCGATCCGGTCGGTCCGCTTGGTCGCCGACGCGCCCTGACTGGCCGCGTCGATGAAACGGGAAGGCTTCTGAGCGGACTGCTCGACCTGCACGTACTGCCCGTCGGGGGTCTGGAAACCCAGGTGCCAGCGGTCGTCCTTCTCGCCCTGGAAGCGTACGGAGGTCGCTTTCCAGGTACCCGGCAGTCCTTCGGGTGCGGCCACCGGGTAGCTCACCGCGCGCCGGGCCGTGGACAGCTCGACCTTATAGTCGACCCGCTTGAGTTCGGGAGCGTGATCGTCGTGCGGGATGCTGAGGAAATAGACGACCGCCGCCGCGATCCCGATGAGGGCCAGGGAGAGGATCATGTCCCGGGCCGTCTGCTGCTTGCCTTTCGAACCTGCCACGCCCCCTATCGTCGCAGGTGCCCCAAGCGCTCATCCGTGGGGTCCCCTGCTCATTTTGTCGGCCTAACGATAGAGTCGAGGCGAAGACCCTCATCCGGCCGTCGTCGTATCAGAAAGGTGCGCTCCGATGACCGAAAATCATCACCTGCCGTCCGAGCTCGATGTTCCCTCCGAGGCTCCCGACCGCAACCTCGCCCTGGAGCTCGTCCGGGTGACCGAAGCCGCCGCGATGGCAGCGGGCCGCTGGGTGGGGCGCGGCGACAAGAACGGCGCCGACGGTGCCGCGGTGCGCGCGATGCGGACCCTCGTCTCGACCGTCTCGATGAACGGCGTCGTCGTCATCGGTGAGGGTGAGAAGGACGAGGCCCCGATGCTCTTCAACGGGGAGCAGGTGGGCGACGGCACCGGACCCGAGGTCGACATCGCCGTCGACCCGATCGACGGCACCACGCTGACGGCCAAGGGCATGCCGAACGCGATCGCCGTCCTCGCCGCCGCCGAGCGCGGCGGCATGTTCGACCCGTCCGCCGTGTTCTACATGGACAAGCTGGTCACGGGCCCCGAGGCGGCGGACTTCGTCGACATCAACGCGCCGGTGGAGGTGAACATCCGCCGGATCGCCAAGGCCAAGCGGTCCGCGCCGGAGGACGTCACCGTCGTCATCCTGGACCGGCCCCGGCACGAGGGCCTGATCCGCGAGGTCCGCGAGGCCGGCGCGCGCATCAAGCTGATCTCGGACGGCGATGTCGCCGGCTCGGTGTACGCGCTGCGCGAGGGCACCGGCGTCGACCTGCTGCTCGGTGTCGGCGGCACCCCCGAGGGCATCATCTCCGCCTGCGCCGTGAAGTGCCTCGGCGGCACGATCCAGGGCAAGCTGTGGCCCAAGGACGACGAGGAGCGGCAGCGGGCCATCGACGCCGGGCACGACCTGGACCGGGTGCTCACGACGGACGACCTGGTCTCCGGGGAGAACGTCTTCTTCGTGGCGACCGGCATCACCGACGGTGAGCTGCTGCGCGGTGTGCGGTACCGCTCGGAGACCGCCCTGACCGAGTCGATCGTGATGCGGTCGAAGTCCGGGACGGTACGGCGGATCGACTCCGAGCACCGGCTGCGCAAGCTGCGCGCCTACAGCGCGGTGGACTTCGACCGGGCCAAGTAGCGCCTGCCGTCCGGGGGCCGTGCCGGCCCCCGGCGGTGCAGGAGTCCGGCTGCGCCGCCGGTGCGGAGCGGACGCAGCCGTCTCCGGTTCAGCCCGCTATGCGGTTCGCGGCCGTCGCCCGCGCCGCCTTCTTCAGGTCCATCTCCCGGCGGCGGCGCCGGGCCAGGACCACACGGCGCTCGGCCGCCGTGAGGCCGCCCCAGACTCCGTACGGCTCGGGCTGGAGCAGGGCGTGTTCGCGGCACTCGACCATGACCGGGCAGCGGGCGCAGACACGCTTGGCGGCCTCCTCGCGGGACAGCCGGGCGGCGGTGGGTTCCTTCGACGGGGCGAAGAACAGGCCGGCCTCGTCGCGCCGGCAGACCGCCTCGGTGTGCCACGGGGCGTCCTGGTCCCTGTCCTGTGCCGGCCCCCGCTGGGCCGGCACAGCAGCTACCTGCAAGGACGAATGCGGCGGTTGCAGCACGGTCTACTCCTGACGACGGCTTCGCGAGCGAGAGACGATGCAGCAAGGCCTACCCGCTGTGCGCGTGCCTATGCACAGCGTTTCCGATCGCGGGCGCGCGGTGGCCCGTTCACGCCCCCGCACCGCCGCCGCGGGCGGACCGACACCTTCCGGTGACCCGGCGGGCGTGCCGCGCCGTCAGCGGTCCAGGTGCTTGCGCAGCTTGCGGTCGACCTTGTCGTGGACCCGCTCCAGGATGTCCGCCACGAGCCTGCCGCGCTTCGGGTGCGCCTCGACGTTGCCGAGGACGGCCCAGCCGTCGACGTAGACGACCGGGGCGTCGGGCTCGCCCGAGTCCAGCGGGCTGACCTCGAAGTTGCCCAGCACTCCGCCGCCGGTGCCGCGCAGCGAGATGTTCTCCGGGACGCGGATCTGGACGTCGCCGAAGACCGACACGGCCTTGATGACGACCTGCTGGTACTCGAAGAGCGCCTCGCTGAGGTCGATCTCGACCGAACCGAAGATCGCGTACGCGTGCAGCCGGCGGCCGGCCCGCCAGCGGCCGCGGCGCATGGCGCTGCTGAACACGGCCACCACGTTGGCGTCGGCCTCGGCCGGCACCGCGCCCGGCGTCGGCCGGGACGGGACCGGCGCGTAGGCGGGAGCGGACCGCTGCCGGTGGCCGGCGGGCAGGTCCCGGATGAAGACCTCCAGCTCGCCCACCGTCTTGGCGTGCAGTACTCCCTCGACGCGCTCGGCGTGCTCGTCGGCGGTCAGCCGGCCCTCGGCGAGGGCCTCGCGGAGGATGTCGGCGACCCGGTCGCGGTCGGCGTCCGAGGCGCGCAGTTCGGAGACGCGCGGTCCGGCGTCCTGGATGGGGGCGGGCTTCTGAAGGTCCACGGCAGCAGCGTACCGAAACGCGATAGATCGCGACTAGGGGGTGGGGCGGCCCGGTCGCGTCCGCCGCTGAGCGCCACCTCACACCTACTGAGCCCTACCTCACAGGTTCCGTGTCGGCGGCAGGTTCTAGGCTGGTGAGGCCCGCCAGCGTCGGCGGGCGCCGTCCGTCAGAGTGAGGAATGGGCTGAGATGCCTGAGTTCGCGTACACCGATCTGCTCCCCCAGGGAGAGGACACCACCCCGTACCGGCTGGTGACGTCCGAGGGCGTCTCCACGGTCGAGGGGCCCGACGGGCGGACGTTCCTCAAGGTCGAGCCCGAGGCGCTGCGCAAGCTCGCCGAGGAGGCGATCCACGACATCCAGCACTACCTGCGCCCCGCCCACCTCGCCCAGCTCCGCCGCATCATCGACGACCCCGAGGCGTCGGCCAACGACAAGTTCGTCGCACTGGACCTGCTGAAGAACGCGAACATCGCGGCGGCCGGTGTGCTCCCGATGTGCCAGGACACCGGCACGGCGATCGTCATGGGCAAGCGCGGCCAGAACGTGCTGACCGAGGGCGGCGACGAGGCGGCGCTGAGCCGCGGCATCTACGACGCGTACCTGAACCTCAACCTGCGCTACTCGCAGATGGCTCCGCTCACCATGTGGGAGGAGAAGAACACCGGCTCCAACCTGCCGGCCCAGATCGAGCTGTACGCGACCGACGGCGGCGCCTACAAGTTCCTGTTCATGGCCAAGGGCGGCGGCTCGGCCAACAAGTCCTTCCTGTACCAGGAGACGAAGGCCGTCCTGAACGAGACCTCCATGATGAAGTTCCTGGAGGAGAAGATCCGTTCGCTCGGTACGGCCGCCTGCCCGCCGTACCACCTGGCGATCGTCGTCGGCGGCACGAGCGCCGAGTACGCGCTGAAGACCGCGAAGTACGCCTCCGCGCACTACCTGGACGAGCTGCCCTCCGAGGGCTCCCCGCTGGGCCACGGCTTCCGGGACAAGGAGCTGGAGGAGAAGGTCTTCGAGCTGACCCAGAAGATCGGCATCGGCGCGCAGTTCGGCGGCAAGTACTTCTGCCACGACGTCCGCGTGGTCCGCCTGCCCCGGCACGGCGCCTCCTGCCCGGTCGCCATCGCCGTCTCCTGCTCCGCCGACCGTCAGGCCGTCGCGAAGATCACCGCCGAGGGCGTCTTCCTGGAGCAGCTGGAGACAGACCCGGCGCGGTTCCTGCCGGAGACGACCGACGAGCACCTCGACGAGTCCTCCGACGTGGTGAAGATCGACCTGAACCAGCCGATGGACACGATCCTCGCCGAGCTGACGAAGTACCCGGTCAAGACCCGGCTGTCGCTGACCGGCCCGCTGGTCGTCGCCCGTGACATCGCGCACGCGAAGATCAAGGAGCGGCTGGACGCGGGCGAGGGGATGCCGCAGTACCTGAAGGACCACCCGGTCTACTACGCCGGTCCGGCCAAGACCCCCGAGGGCTACGCGTCCGGCTCCTTCGGCCCGACGACTGCCGGCCGCATGGACTCCTACGTGGAGCAGTTCCAAGCGGCGGGCGGCTCCAGGGTGATGCTCGCGAAGGGCAACCGCAGCAAGCAGGTCACCGACGCGTGCGACGCCCACGGCGGCTTCTACCTCGGCTCCATCGGCGGCCCCGCCGCCCGCCTCGCCCAGGACTGCATCAAGAAGGTCGAGGTCCTGGAGTACGAGGAGCTGGGCATGGAGGCGGTCTGGAAGATCGAGGTCGAGGACTTCCCGGCGTTCATCGTCGTGGACGACAAGGGCAACGACTTCTTCCAGGACCCGGCCCCGGCCCCGACGTTCACGTCGATCCCGGTACGGGGCCCCGGTCTGGCCTAGTGGCTCTCGGGACGGCGGGGGCCGGAACGCGCCCCCGCCGCCCCCTGTTCGACCCTGTCGGCGGCCTCCCGCAGACCCGGCGGGGGCTCTGCCACGGGAGCGTTCCGGCGCGACGGCCTCGTCCACGGACACCGGACGCCGGACGGGCCGGGTGCGCCGCCGGACCGGCGGGACCCGGCCGGTCCGGATGCCGCCCGGCGGGGCCGCTCGTACGCTGTAGCGGTGGAGGTGGCTCCATGTCTTTCTGGATGCACTGGGCCGTGGTCGGGGTCGCCGACGCCGCCTCCTCCGTCACCGACGTGGCAGAGGCGGTGGCGGTCTTCGACAGGTCCATCCACGCGGTCCAGCAGAAGGCCTGCACGCCTCCGGAAGCGGCCGCGCCGGCCGTTTCGGCCGGTGCGGTGCGGACGCGGATGGCCACGGACGGGTCCACGGCCATGGCGCGGGGCCAGGAGTGGCGCACCCGGGCGGGCGACGTCGAAGTGGTGTTCCGCCCGCGCCCGGCCTAGGGACACCCCGGCGCAACGCGCGGCACGGCGAACGGAGTTGCCCGCCGCCGACGTGCGGCGCGGCGCCCGCACGGGTGTCCGGACGGGAATACGGGTACCCCGGCCGGTGCTCACGTCTCCGGAGGTACGACGATGACGACCGAAGAGCCGCAGTACCGGATCGAGCACGACTCGATGGGTGAGGTCCGGGTCCCGGCCCACGCCAAGTGGCGGGCGCAGACACAGCGTGCCGTCGAGAACTTCCCCGTCTCCGGGCAGCGGATCGAGCGGGCGCACATCGAGGCGCTGGCCCGCGTCAAGGCCGCCGCGGCGAAGGTGAACGCCCAACTGGGCGTGCTGGACAAGGAGGTCGCGGAGGCGATCCAGGAGGCGGCCGGCGAGGTCGCCGCGGGGAAGTGGGACGAACACTTCCCAGTGGACGTGTTCCAGACGGGCTCCGGCACCTCGTCCAACATGAACACCAACGAGGTGATCGCCACCCTCGCCACCGAGCGGCTGGGCCGGGACGTGCACCCGAACGACCATGTGAACGCCTCGCAGTCGTCCAACGACGTCTTCCCGTCCTCCATCCACATCGCGGCCACCGCGGCCGTCACCCAGGACCTCATCCCGGCCCTGGAGCACCTCGCCGCCTCCCTCGGCCGCAAGTCCGAGGAGTTCGCCGACGTGGTGAAGTCCGGGCGGACGCACCTGATGGACGCGACGCCGGTGACGCTCGGGCAGGAGTTCGGCGGTTACGCGGCCCAGGTCCGGTACGGCGTGGAGCGGCTGCGGGCCTCGCTGCCCCGGCTGGCGGAACTGCCGCTGGGCGGCACGGCGGTCGGCACCGGCATCAACACCCCGCCCGGGTTCTCCGCCGCCGTCATCGAGGAGGTCGCCCGGGTGACCGGGCTGCCGCTGACCGAGGCCCGCGACCACTTCGAGGCGCAGGGCGCCCGGGACGGCATCGTGGAGACCAGCGGACAGCTGCGCACGATCGCGGTCGGCCTGACGAAGATCGCCAACGATCTGCGCTGGATGTCCTCCGGCCCCCGCACGGGCCTCGCCGAGATCCGGCTGCCCGACCTCCAGCCCGGCTCGTCGATCATGCCGGGCAAGGTCAACCCGGTCGTCCCCGAGGCCGTCCTGATGGTCGCCGCGCAGGTCATCGGCAACGACGCCACCATCACCACCGCCGGTGCCGCCGGGAACTTCGAGCTGAACGTGATGCTGCCCGTCCTCGCCAAGAACGTGCTGGAGTCGATCCGGCTGCTCGCCAACGTCTCCCGGCTGCTGGCCGACCGCACCGTCGACGGCATCACCGCCGACCGCGAACGCACCCGCGAGTACGCCGAGTCCTCCCCCTCCGTGGTGACCCCGCTCAACAAGTACATCGGCTACGAGGAGGCCGCGAAGGTCGCCAAGAAGTCCCTCGCCGAGCGGAGGACGATCCGCGAGGTCGTCCTGGAGGGCGGGTACGTGGAGCGCGGCGACCTCACACCGGAGCAGCTCGACGAGGCACTGGATGTCCTGCGGATGACGCGTCCGTAACCACGAGCGAACCTTTCCGGCCACCGCCGTACAACCGTGACGCGTACCGCAGCGTCGTATGCCTACGGCACCTAATATCTGTGCATGAAGGACGACGGAGCGGTGACACGAGTGGAAGCGGGACCTGCCGGCCATTGGCGCCCCGGGACACAGGTCCTGTGGCGCTATCGCGAGAACGCCGGCGATCACGTGCACATCGCCCGGCCCGTCACCGTCGTGCGCGACGACGCGGAACTGCTGGCGGTGTGGCTGGCGCCCGGCACGGAGTGCGTACGCCCGGTCCTGGCCGACGGCACCCCCGTGCACCTGGAGCCGCTGGAGTCCCGCTACACCAAGCCCCGTACGGTCCAGCGGGACCGCTGGTTCGGCACGGGTGTGCTCAAGCTGGCGCAGCCCGGTCGTCCCTGGTCGGTGTGGCTGTTCTGGGAGCCGGGCTGGCGGTTCAAGAACTGGTACGTCAACCTCGAACAGCCCCTGGTCCGCTGGTCCGGCGGGGTGGATTCCGAGGACTACTTCCTGGACATCTCCGTTCATCCCGATCGGAGTTGGTACTGGCGGGACGAGGACGAGTTCGCGCAGGCCCAGCGGGACGGACTGATGGACGCGGCGACCGCGGAGCGGGTGCGCGCGGCCGGTCGGGACGCGGTGGCGGTGATCGAGCAGTGGGGGCGGCCGTTCCCGGACGGCTGGCAGCACTGGCGCCCGGATCCGTCCTGGGCGGTACCGTCACTCCCCGATGACTGGGACCGTACGCCCGCGCATGTGTCCTCATGAGACCCTTGATGCGCCCCCAGGCAAGAAACGTAGGATCGTCCTCCGCAAGGGCGCGCACATGCAACTCCCGGCATACGGGCCGGGCCTGACCGAACGTCACCGAGGGGCGGCACGACGTGAGCGAGGAGTACCAGGACACCACGGCCGGCCGCCGAGGCCCCGCCGGTGGCACGGCGACATCTCCTGAGCACGCGGGAATTCCGTTCCCGGGGCACGTATTGCGGGTATCGGGATTTCGGCGGGACCCACTGCGCGCCCGGCGCGCAGCCCCGGACGGATGGATGCGACACGCGTGACGGAGCAGCCCACCTCCTTCGAGCGCCCGCAGCAGGGCGCCGACCCCGCGGAGGCCCGCGGGGCGCTCCTGCGTACCCCGAAGCCGCCCGGCAGCCCGGCCTTACCGGTGCAGGCCCGGGCCGACGGCACGCCGTCGGGTCCGGGTACGGCCACGCCCTGTGGCAAGGGAAAGGACGGCAAGGGGAAGGAGCCCCCAGTCAACGGCCCCGAGCACTCCCAGCCCGCCGCGACGGAACCCGGCGCACACCGCCCGCGCCCCGCACCGGAGGCGATCCCGCCGCAGCCCGGTGCCGATCAGGAGCGGGCACCGGCCGGCCAGGAGCGCCGTACCGGGCGCGGGCTTCCACCGGGGCGGCCCATGCCGATGCGGCGCGACGGGGACCGGCTGCGGTTCGTGGGCGCGGCCACCCGCCGGATCGCCCGCGGGCTGGACCTGGACGAGATCGTGATGGGGCTGTGCCGGGCCACCGTGCCGACCTTCTCCGACGCGATCCTGGTCTACCTGCGCGACCCGTTGCCGGTCGGCGACGAGCGGCCCACCGGGCCGGTGGTGCTGCGGCTGCGCCGCACGGACCGGATACCGGAGGAGCGGGACACCGACGGGGTGCCGCTGCCGCCCGCCTTCGAGCCGGAGCCGGAACCGTCCGCGCTGACGGACCTGTCCTCGCTGACGACGGAGCTGTGCGAGGTGCGGCCCGGCGGTGCGCTGAACGAGGTGCTGCGCGGGGTGCGGCCGGTGTTCGCCGACGCGCCCGCGGCCCGGGCCGCGCTGCCCGAGCTGCTCGGTGAGAACGGCGAGGCGGTCGTACCGGACGGCCGGCACGCGATCCTCGCCCCGCTGCGCGGGCGGCGCCGGGTGATCGGCGCCGCCCTGTTCCTGCGCCGCCCGGAGCGGCCGGCGTTCGAGGCGGACGACCTGCTGGTGGCCGCGCAGCTGGCCACGCACAGCGCGCTCGGCATCGACAAGGCGGTGCTGTACGGCCGTGAGGCCTACATCGCCGACGAGCTGCAGCGCACCATGCTGCCCGAGACCCTGCCGCGCCCGACCGGCGTCCGGCTGGCCTCGCGGTACCTGCCGGCGGCGGAGACCGCGCGGGTCGGCGGTGACTGGTACGACGCGATCCCGCTGCCCGGCAGCCGGGTCGCGCTGGTGGTCGGCGATGTCATGGGCCACTCCATGACCTCGGCGGCGATCATGGGCCAGCTGCGCACCACGGCGCAGACCCTGGCCGGGCTGGACCTGCCCCCGCAGGAGGTGCTGCACCACCTGGACGAGCAGGCGCAGCGCCTGGGCACCGACCGCATGGCGACCTGCCTGTACGCCGTCTACGACCCGGTCACGCACCGCATCACCATCGCCAACGCCGGTCATCCGCCGCCGGTGCTGCTGCACCTGGGCGGCCGGGCCGAGGTGCTGCGGGTGCCGCCGGGCGCCCCGATCGGGGTCGGCGGGGTCGACTTCGAGGCGGTCGAGCTGGACGCGCCCGCCGGGGCCACCCTGCTGCTCTACACCGACGGGCTGGTGGAGTCGCGGCTGCGGGACGTGTGGACCGGCATAGAGCAGCTGCGGGAGAAGCTGGCCGCGACCGCGCAGCTGACCGGGCCGGACCATCCGCCGCCGCTGGAGGCGCTGTGCGACGAGGTGCTGGACATGCTCGGTCCGGGCGACCGGGACGACGACATCGCGCTGCTCGCGGCCCGCTTCGACGGGATCGCGCCGAGCGATGTCGCCTACTGGACGCTGGAGCCGGAGGACTCGGCTCCCGGCCAGGCCCGCAGGCTGGCGCGGCGCGCGCTCGCCCGCTGGGACCTGGAGGACCTGTCGGACTCGGTCGAGCTGCTGGTCAGCGAGGTCGTGACGAACGCCGTCCGGTACGCCTCGCGGCCGGTGACCCTGCGGCTGCTGCGGACGCATGTGCTGCGCTGCGAGGTCGGTGACGACGTGCCGCAGTTGCCGCGGCTCAGGCAGGCGCGGGCCACGGACGAGGGCGGGCGCGGCCTGTACCTGGTCAACAAGCTGGCCCGGCGCTGGGGCGCGACCCGGCTGAGCACCGGCAAGGTGGTGTGGTTCGAGCTGAACCGGGGCTGATCCCGGCCGGCATGACGACGACGAAGGGCGCCCGGATCGCTCCGGGCGCCCTTCGTCGTCGTGGCGCGTCTACTGGCCGAGTCCGCTTTCGGGGTCGAGCGGGTCCTCGGTGACGGGGTCCGTGGGCGGCCCGGTGCTCGGCGACTGGGACGGCGACTGGCTGGGCGGCTTGCTGGACGGCGTCTGCGACGGGCTGTCGGACGGCGAGTTCGACGGCGGCGCGGACGACGTCGGCGGCTTGCTGGACGGCGTCTGCGACGGGGTGTCGGACGGCGACCGGGACACCGTCGGGGTCTCGGTCGGCTCGACGGCCGCGCCCTGCGTGGTGTTCAGGTCGAACTCGGCCCTGTCGGTCACGCCGAAGGTGTACGCGGCCCAGATCTTCGCGGGCGGACCGCCGCCGTTGACGCGGCCACCGCCCATCGCGCCCTTCAGCGAGACGTGGTCGTTCTTCTTGATCGGCCGGCCGTCGCAGCCGGTGCCGCCCGCCTTGTCCGCCTCGCCGAACAGGCCGACCGAGGTGACCAGGTCGGGCGTGTAACCGGTGAACCACGCGGAGCGGTTGCAGTCGGACGTACCCGTCTTGCCGGCGACCTCCTGGCCCTGGCGCAGCGGGTTGCCCGCCACGGACTCCTGGGCCGTGCCGTCGTCGACCACGCCGGTGAGCACGGAGGTGACCGTGTCGGCAGCGGTGCGGCTGATCACCGAGCCGCCGACCGCGTTCGGAATGTGCGCCGAGCGGCCGCGGTTCTCCGCCGACTTCACGATGTTCGGCGTGACCTTGTAGCCGTGGTTGTCGAAGGTGGCGTAGATCCCGGCCATCTCCAGCGGGCTCGCGCCCATGGAGCCCAGCGTCTGGGCGGGCACGGCCTGCATGCCCTTGGTGTCCATGCCGAGCTTGTCGGCGGTGCTCATGACCTTGTCCATGCCCACGTCCACGCCCATCTGCGCGAAGACGGAGTTGACGGACGCGTTCATCGCCTTCTGGACGGTGATGTCGTCGTAGTCGCGGTTGTCCTCGTTCGGCGGGGCGAAGCCGACCTTGGCGCCGTGGTCCAGGACCTGGCGGCGGCTGGTGCCGTCGTAGAGCGTGCCGGCGGTGATCGGCTTGCCGTCCTGCGTGGTGGCGTTCTGCTCCAGCGCGGCGGCGAGGATGACCGGCTTGAACGTCGACGCCGGCTGGTAGTCCGTGCGGGTGGCGTTGCTGAAGTAGTGCTTGTAGTAGTCCACACCGCCGTACAGCGCGACGATCTTGCCGTTCTTGGGGTTGACGGAGACGGCGCCGGCCTGGACGTCGTTGTCGACCTTGCGCCTCTTCTTGTCCAGCTTGCCGGTCAGCTCCGTCTTGACGGCCTTCTCCAGCGCGGCCTGCTTCTTGCGGTCGATGTTGAGGGTGATCGTCCAGCCCTGGTCGATGACCGCGCTCTCCGCCTGGCCCCGGCTGAGACCCTCCTGCTCCATCAGCTGCTGCTCCAGCTGCTGGTTGGCGAGCTCGACGAGGTAGCCCTTCTGCCCGTCGAGGCCCGGGGCGCCCTTGGGTGCCTTGGGGTAGGGGAACTTCAGGCCGTCCCGCTCGGACTTGGGCAGCCAGCCCTCCTCGACCATGTTGTCCAGCACGTAGTTCCAGCGCTGCTGGACCAGCCGCTTGCCGGTGGGCGTGGCGACCGCCCAGTCGTACTGGCTGGGCGCCTGGAGCAGCGAGGCGAGGTAGGCGCCCTGCTGGACCGAGAGCCGCTCGGCGTCGACGTGGTAGTAGGCCTGGGCGGCGGCCTGGATGCCGTACGCGTTGCGGCCGTAGTAGCTGGTGTTGATGTAGCCCGCGAGGATGTCGTCCTTGGACTTCTCGCGGTCCACCTTCAGCGAGATGACCAGTTCCCTCAGCTTGCGCGAGACCGTCTGGTCCTGGTTCAGGTAGAAGTTCTTGACGTACTGCTGGGTGATCGTCGAACCACCCTGCTTGCCCTTGCCGGACAGGGTGTTGAGCAGGCCGCGGGCGGTGCCTTTGAAGTCGACTCCGGAGTCGTGGTAGAAGCTCTTGTTCTCCGCGGCGACGAAGGTGAGCTGGACCTTGCGGGGCACCTTGGCGAGGTCGACGATCTCCCGGTTGACGTCGCCCTTGCGGGCCAGGACCTTGCCGTCGCTGTACTTGTAGACGTTGCTCTGCCGCTGGGCGGCGGCGTTGCCCTCGGGGACGTCCACGTACAGGTACAGGCCGATGAAGCCCGCGATGCCCAGGAGGCACACGCCGAAGAACGTCCCGAGGATCTTCTTCCAGGTGAACATCCTGCGTATGAGGCTCTTGCCGGATCTACCGCCGCCCCCGGCGGGCCCGGTACCGGCCGTGGGTGCGGAGCGGCGGCGGCTGGGCGCCGCGCGGTGGCCACCACGCTGCCGCGCTCGTCTCTCTTCCGCTCGTCCCATGGGTTCCTACGCTCGCTTCCGTCTCGGCATCAGCTCCGAAAGCTAACACCCGCCTATATGACAAAGAGGGTCTGATTCGCTCTTTTAGGGACGTGACAATCAGCACCCGCCCCAAGGGAACCGACGGCCCGGACGGCCGCAAGGTTGCCTGCCGATCCAAGAGAATCCCTTGACGCGCTAAAGTGATATCACTTAGATAGAACCAAGCTAAGCGAACCAGGCCGGGCACCCCGCTCCGGGGCCGTCCAGAACGGGGGGACCACCATGTCCACGCAGGACTCCGCGCACACACCGGACCACCAAGTCGACGCCGACGTACCCGAGATGCCCGCTCCCCGCGTGCGGGAGTTCGCCGCCCACAGCATCGGCGGCGGGCTCGCGCTGCTGCTCGGCCTGCTCGGACTCGGCGCGGCGGCCGCCCTGCTCGCGGCCTCCTCGGCGGTCGGTGCGCCCGGCGCCCGGGCCGCCCTGATCGTCGCCGGCATCCTGGTCTTCCTCGCCGCCGTCATCGCGATGCGCGGCCTGAACACGGTCGCCCCGGGCGAGGCCCGGGTCGTGCAGCTCTTCGGGCGGTACCGGGGCACGATCCGGCAGGACGGCCTGCGCTGGGTGAACCCCTTCACCTCCCGGACCCGGATCTCCACCCGGGTGCGCAACCACGAGACCGCCGTGCTGAAGGTCAACGACGCCTACGGCAACCCGATCGAGCTGGCCGCGGTCGTGGTGTGGAAGGTCCAGGACACCGCGCAGGCCACGTTCGAGGTGGACGACTTCGCCGAGTTCGTCGCCACCCAGACCGAGACGGCCGTACGGCACATCGCCATCGAGTACCCCTACGACGCCCACGACGAGGACGGCCTGTCGCTGCGCGGCAACGCCGAGGAGATCACCGAGAAACTGGCCGTCGAGCTCCAGGCGCGGGTGGAGGCGGCCGGAGTGCGGATCATCGAGTCGCGCTTCACGCATCTCGCGTACGCTCCCGAGATCGCCTCGGCGATGCTCCAGCGGCAGCAGGCCGGGGCGGTCGTCGCGGCCCGGCGCCAGATCGTCGACGGCGCGGTGGGCATGGTCGAGGCGGCGCTCGCCCGGATCGCCGAGCGGGACATCGTGGAGCTGGACGAGGAGCGCAAGGCGGCGATGGTGTCGAACCTGATGGTGGTGCTGTGCGGTGACCGGGCCCCGCAGCCGGTCCTGAACACCGGGACCCTCTACCAGTGACGGACACGCCGGACTCCCCGGATGCGCCGAAGCGCCGGCCCCAGCAGCGCAAGCAGGTGCTGCTGAGGCTGGACCCCTCGGTGTACGAGGCGCTGGCCCGGTGGGCCGGTGACGAGCTCCGGTCGGCCAACGCGCAGATCGAGTTCCTGCTGCGCAAGGCGCTGGCGGAGGCGGGGCGGCTGCCGCGGGACACGGGCCCGCTGCCCCGCCGCGGCCGGCCGCCCGGCGACTCCGCCTCCGGGCCCCCTTCGGCCTGACCGGCCCCGTCCCCGCTCGCGGGACGGGGCCGGTCGTCGTTACCGAACCATGACAATTGGCCGCCACCTGCGCGGCGGTACAGCCCGCCACGATCTGCACACTCCGCGTATACACACCGCGTATACACCGTGTGTAGAGTGCTCCGCATGTCCATCGGTCACACCCTTCTAGGGCTCCTGGAGTCCGGCCCGCGCCACGGCTACGACCTCAAGCGGGCCTTCGACGAGAAGTTCGGTCACGACCGGCCGCTGCACTACGGCCAGGTCTACTCCACGATGTCCCGGCTGCTGAAGCACGGCTACGTGGAAGTCGACGGGATCGAGGCCGGCGGCGGCCCCGAGCGCAAGCGCTACGCCATCACCGACGCCGGCATCACCGACGTCGAGCGCTGGCTCGCCACCCCGGAGAAGCCGGAGGAGTACCTCCAGTCGACCCTGTACACCAAGGTCGTCCTGGCGCTCCTCACCCACCGGGACGCGGCCGACATCCTCGACACCCAGCGCTCCGAGCACCTGCGCAGCATGCGGATCCTGACCGACCGCAAGCGCAAGGGCGACCTCGCGGACCAGCTGATCTGCGACCACGCGCTGTTCCACCTCGAGGCCGACCTGCGCTGGCTGGAGCTGACCGCGGCGCGCCTCGACAAGCTCCGTGAGGCGGTGGCCCGATGACTCCTCCCGCCGGCTCCCTGCTCACCGCCGAGAACCTGCGCAAGGTCTACGGCCCGACCGTCGCCCTCGACGGCGCCGAGTTCTCCATCCACCCCGGCGAGGTCGTCGCCGTGATGGGCCCCTCCGGCTCCGGCAAGTCGACGCTGCTGCACTGCCTCGCCGGCATCGTGCCGCCCGACTCCGGGTCCATCACCTACGACGGCCGCGAACTGTCCGGCATGAGCGACACCCAGCGCAGCGCCCTGCGCCGCAGCGACTTCGGGTTCGTCTTCCAGTTCGGCCAGCTCGTCCCCGAGCTGACCTGCGTGGAGAACGTGGCCCTGCCGCTCCGCCTGAACGGCCGTCCCCGCAAGGAGGCCGAACGGGCCGCGCTCACCTGGATGGAGCGCCTGGAGGTGGACGACCTCCGGGGCAAGCGCCCGGGCGAGGTCTCCGGCGGCCAGGGGCAGCGCGTCGCCGTGGCGCGGGCACTGGTCACCGGACCGCGGGTGCTGTTCGCCGACGAACCGACCGGCGCGCTGGACTCCCTGAACGGCGAGCGCGTGATGGAGCTGCTGACCGACGCCGCCCGCTCCACCAACGCGGCCGTCGTGCTCGTCACGCACGAGGCCCGGGTCGCCGCCTACTCCGACCGGGAGATCGTCGTACGCGACGGCAAGTCCCGGGACATGGAGCGCGCGATATGAACGTGCGGCAGTGGGGCCGCGATCTCGGCATGGGGATCCGGTTCGCCTTCACGGGCGGGCGCGAGGGCTGGGTCCGGATGCTGCTGACGGCCGTCGGGGTCGGTCTGGGGGTGGCGCTGCTGCTGCTGACGACCTCGCTGCCGAACGTGCTGACCGCCCGGCACCGCGTCGAGGAGGCCCGCCAGGACTACACCTTCTCGGCCACGCCGCCGAAGAAGGCCGACGACACCGTACTGCTCGCCGCCACCGACACCACGTGGCACTCCAGGGACATCCGGGGCCGGCTCCTCGAACCCGAGGGTTCGCGGCCGCCGTTGCCGCCCGGCGTGAACCGGGTGCCGGCGAAGGGCGAGATGGTGGTCTCGCCCGCGCTGAAGGAGCTGCTGTCGTCGGACGGCGCGAAGCTGCTGCGGGAGCGGATTCCGTACCGGATCACCGGCACCATCGGCGACAGCGGTCTGATCGGCTCGCGCGAACTCGCCTACTACGCGGGCGCCGAGGGCCTGGTACCGCAGTCGGGCGGGGTCCGGGTGGAGCGCCTGACCGCGTTCGGCGACCCGCATCCGACGGTCGAGAAGGCCGACCCGGTCCTCATCCTGATGATGCTCGTCGTCTTCGTCGTCCTGCTGATGCCGGTCGCCGTGTTCATCGCCGCGGCCGTGCGGTTCGGCGGCGAGCGGCGCGACCGCAGGCTGGCCGCGCTGCGGCTGGTGGGCTCCGACAGCCGGATGACCCGGCGGATCGCGGCCGGTGAGGCACTCGCCGGCGCGCTGCTCGGGCTGGTCGTCGGCTGCGGGTTCTTCCTCGCCGGCCGGCAGGCGGCCGGCTCGGTGGAGGTGATGGGCGAGAGCTTCTTCCCCGGCTATCTCAACCCCTCCCCCGTGCTCGTCGCGCTGGTCGCGGTGGCGGTCCCGGCCGCCGCCGTCCTGGTGACCCTGCTCGCCATGCGCGGGGTGGTCGTCGAACCGCTGGGTGTGGTGCGCGCGGCCAAACCGGCCCGGCGGCGCCTGTGGTGGCGGCTGCTGCTGCCGCTGGCCGGCCTCGGGATGCTGTACCCGATGCTCGGCAAGGGCCGTTCGCACGGCGACTTCAACCAGTACCTGGTCACCGGTGGTGTGCTCCTGTTGCTGGTCGGCGTGACCGCGCTGCTGCCCTGGCTGGTGGAGGCGGTCGTCGCCCGGCTGGGCCCGGGCGCGGTCTCCTGGCAGCTGGCCGTACGACGGCTCCAGCTGAGCAGCGGTACGGCGGCCCGCATGGTCAACGGCATCGCCGTGGCGGTGGCCGGTGCGATCGCGCTCCAGATGCTGTTCGCGGGCGTGCAGAGCCAGTACACCAAGGACACCGGGCGCGACCCGAACCGGGCGTCGATGGAGATCGACCTGCCCGACCGCGCACAGGTGAACGCGGCCGGCAAGGAGATCGCCGCGACCAAGGGCGTGCGCACCTCGGTGGCGCTGTCCACCGGGTACGTCGCCGACAAGCGCCGCGAGCCGGAGAACATGGCCGACGTCACGGTCGGCGACTGCACCGCCCTGCGGGAGGTGGCCCACCTGCCGTCCTGCCGTGAGGGCGACGCGTTCCTCCTGAACAACCCGCAGTTCGACGGCGACTACGTCGCGCGGATGCACGCCATCGTCCGGCCGGGCCACCAGCTGTACATCGACCCGTCCGCCGCGCAGGACCGTGGCCTCGAAGTGCCGTGGAAGGTGCCGGCCGGACTGAAGAAGGCCGTCTACCGCAAGGACGCGCTCCAGCAGGGCGCCGCCGGGGTGCTGATGACGCCGTCCGCGCTGCCCGGCAGGGCCGTGCCCTCGCTGAACGGCCGGGTCTTCGTCCGCCTCGACGCGTCCGTGCCGGACGCCGAGGAGTACGTGCGGACCACGACCGCGAAGGTCGACCCGGTCGCGGACGCCTTCACCTGGGCGGCGACCAGGCAGTCCACCAAGTACGCCTCGCTGCGCACCGGCCTGTTCATCGGCGCGATCTGTGTGCTCGCGCTGATCGGGGCGAGCCTGCTCGTCTCCCAGCTGGAGCAGTTGCGCGAACGCCGCAAGCTGCTGTCGGCGCTGGTCGCCTTCGGCACCCGGCGCCGCACCCTGGGCCTGTCGGTGCTGTGGCAGACGGCGGTGCCGATCGCCCTCGGCCTGCTGCTCGCCTCCGCGGTGGGGCTGACCCTCGGCGCGGTGCTGCTGAAGATGACGGCCACCCCCGTGGCCGTCGACTGGGCGAGCGTCCTGTCGATGACCGGCGCCGGCGCGGCGGTCGTCCTCACGGTCACCGTGCTGAGCCTGCCGCCGCTGCTGCGGCTGATGCGGCCGGAGGGGCTGCGCACGGAGTAGGGCGCGGCGGCCCCGGCCCCCACGCACGACGGCTCCGTGCCACCGGACCCCCGGTGGCACGGAGCCGTCGCACGTGCCCGGGGCGGTGCTCAGCCCTCCGTGTCGAGGACCCGTACCGGCAGCGCGCGCAGGGCCTCGCGCAGCGCCGCCGACAGCTCCTGGTACTCGGCGCCGCGCGCCGCGCCCGCCCGCATCGCCAGGGCGACCCGGCGGCTGGGGGCGGGCTCGGCGAAGTAGCCCGTGAGGAGTTGGCTGCTGCGGGTCGTCTCCAGCTTCAGCGCGGTGCGCGGCAGCAGGGTGCAGCCGAGGCCGCCCGCGACGAGCTGGACCAGCGTGGACAGCCCGGCGGCCGTCGTGGTGACCGGCGCGTCCTCCCGGCCGGCCTCCCGGCAGATGTCCAGGGCCTGGTCGCGCAGACAGTGACCCTCGTCCAGGAGCAGCAGGTTGAGCTCCCTGAGGGCCTCGCGCGGAATGCCCTCGCGGCCCCCGAGCCAGTGGTCGAGCGGGGTGACGAGCACGAAGTCCTCGTCGAAGAGGGGCAGTTCGGTGACCCCCGGCACGCCGAGCGGCACAGCGAGCAGCAGCAGGTCGAGCCGGCCGGAGTGCAGGCCGTCGATCAGGCTGGCGGTCTGCTCCTCGTGCACCTGGAGGTCGAGGTGCGGGTACCGCTCGTGCACCAGGCGCAGCACGGTGGGCAGCAGGTACGGCGCGACGGTCGGGATGACACCGAGCCGCAGCACCCCCGTGAAGGGCGCCCGGACCGCCTCGGCCTCCTCGAGCAGCGCCCCCACCTCGTCCAGCACCGCCTTCGCCCGTACGGCGAGGCGCTCACCGGCGGGCGAGAGCAGTACCTTGCGCGTCGTACGCTCGAGGAGGGTCACCCCGAGGGTCTCCTCCAGCGCCGAGACCGCGCCGGACAGGGCGGGCTGGCTCGTCCCGATGGCGGCCGCCGCGTCGCGGAAGTGCAGGTGCTCGGCGACGGCCGCGAAGGCGCGCAGCTGCGCGAGGCTCGGCTGCCTCCGTTTACCGCTACTGATGGTCACTGATAACTACCTCCGATCAACATGACCGAGTGTAGCTATTTCCCGAATCAATGCAGCCTGTGCCACCATCGATTCAGTCCAACCCATGGGAATCGTCCTCAAAAGGGGCGCTTCCTCGCTGCAAGGAGAGCCTGTGCTCACTGTCGGTGACAAGTTCCCCGAGTTCGAACTGACCGCCTGCGTCTCGCTGGAGAAGGGCAAGGAGTTCGAGGAGATCCACCACAAGTCCTACGAGGGCAAGTGGCTCGTGGTCTTCGCGTGGCCCAAGGACTTCACGTTCGTGTGCCCGACCGAGATCGCCGCGTTCGGGAAGCTGAACGACGAGTTCGCCGACCGTGACGCCCAGATCCTCGGCTTCTCCGGTGACTCCGAGTTCGTGCACCACGCCTGGCGCAAGGACCACCCGGACCTGACCGACCTGCCGTTCCCGATGATGGCCGACTCCAAGCACGAGCTGATGCGCGAGCTGGGCATCGAGGGTGAGGACGGCTTCGCGCAGCGCGCCGTCTTCGTCGTCGACCCGAACCGCGAGATCCAGTTCACCATGGTCACCGCCGGTTCCGTGGGCCGTAACCCCAAGGAGGTCCTGCGGGTCCTGGACGCCCTGCAGACCGACGAGCTGTGCCCCTGCAACTGGAGCAAGGGCGACGAGACCCTCGATGCGGTCGCGCTGCTGGCTGGTGAGTGACCCATGTCGCTCGACTCCCTGAAGTCCCGCGTACCCGACTACGCCAAGGACCTGAAGCTCAACCTGGGCTCGGTCATCGGCAACTCGGACCTGCCCGCGCAGCAGCTGTGGGGCACGGTGCTGGCGACCGCCATCGCCTCCCGTTCCCCGATCGTGCTGCGTGAGCTGGAGCCGGAGGCGAAGGCGAACCTGACGCCGGAGGCGTACACGGCCGCCAAGGCGGCCGCCGCCGTCATGGCGATGAACAACGTCTTCTACCGGACCCGCCACCTGCTGTCCGACCACGAGTACGGCACCCTGCGCGCGGGCCTGCGGATGAACGTCATCGGCAACCCGGGTGTGGAGAAGGTCGACTTCGAGCTGTGGTCCTTCGCGGTCTCCGCGATCAACGGCTGCGGCATGTGCCTCGACTCGCACGAGCAGGTGCTCCGCAAGGCCGGCGTCGAACGCGACGTCGTCCAGGAGGCCTTCAAGATCGCCTCCGTGATCCAGGCGGTCGGCGTCACCCTCGACGCCGAGGCGGTGCTGGCCGAATAGGCCCCCCGTAAGGCCGTGATACCCAGGGCCTCGCTCACTCCTGGTGGGCGAGGCCCTCGGCGTTCTCCCGGACCTGTCCGTCGGTCCCGGCCGTCCCCTCGTCGGGCACCGGGGAGGCCGGTTCCTGTCCCGCGGCGCCCGGTTGCTGTTCCTGGGCGTACTGGCGCAGGTAGCCGACGACCGTGTTCGTCACCGCCACCAGGGGGACGGCCACCACCGCGCCGCCGATGCCGGCCACCATGCCGCCGGCCGCGACCGTCAGGACGACCGCCAGGGGGTGGACGCGGACCGCGCGGCCGAGGATGAACGGCTGCAGCACGTGCCCCTCGATCTGCTGGACCGCGAGGACCACGGCGAGCGTCATGACCGCGGTGAACACGCCCTGCGTGACGAGCGCGACGATCACCGCGAGCGCTCCGGAGGCGACCGCGCCGACCAGGGGGATGAACGAGAACAAGAAGATGAAGACGGCCAGCGGCACGGCCATCGGCACGTCGAGGAAGTAGATGCCGATGCCGATGAAGATGGCGTCGATGAGGGCGACCAGGACCGTGCCGCGGACGTACGCGGTCAGGGTGCGCCAGGCGCGCGGGCCGGCACCGGCCACGCCCGGACGGGCGGCGGAGGGCACCAGCTTCAGGAACCACTGCCAGATGCGCACACCGTCGTAGAGCAGGAACAGCGTCGAGAAGAACACCAGCAGGATGCCGGTCAGCGCCTCGACGACGACCTGAACTCCCTCCAGACCCGCGGACGTTATCTGGTCGGTGTTGGCGCCGATCGCCTCCCGGAGGTTCTTGGCGATCTGGTTGATCTGCTTGTCGGTGACGTGGAAGGGACTCTTCAGCAGCCAGTTGCGCAGATCGTCGATGCCGTTCTGGATCTGCGTGGAGAGCGTGTCGATGTTCTCCATGACCTGCCAGGTCACGAACCAGCCCATCAGGCCGATGACCACGAAGCCGAGGATGGCGGTCAGCGCCGTCGCCGGGCCGCGCGGCACCCCGTGCCGCATCAGCCGGGCGACCGTCGGCTGGAGCAGGGCGGTGACCAGAAGGGCGATGACGAAGGCGAAGACGACCAGTTGGACCGCGCTGATGACCCGCATCAGCACCCACACGGTGCCGGCGAGCACCAGCAGGCGCCAGCCGGCCTCGGCCGCGACCCGGACACCCCAGGGCACCGCCTGCGCGGGATCGGGCCGGGGCCCGGCCGGCGGCGCGGGCCTGCGGACCGGCGCCGGGTCGACGGCGGCGGGAGACGCGTCGGCCGGTTCGGACTCGGCGTGCTCCTTCTCCACCTCGGCGCGACGCTCGTCCAGGCGCTCGCCCATCTCGGTGAGATTGGCGCCGAGCCGGCCGAGCCACCCTGGCACTCGCGACATCATCCGTCCTCTTTCCCCGCGTCCCCGGGTGCTCGCCACGCTCCCCCCTGGAGTCGTTCCGATACGACCGTACAGTGCGAAAGCCCCTCCCCTAGGGACGGGGAGGGGCTGCGCGGGGTTGAGCGGAGCCGGTCGGCTCGGTACCGAAGGACCGTCGGGCGGCCTAGTACCAGTGGTTGGCCTGCCAGAACGACCACGCCTGGCACGGGCTGCCGTAGCGGCTGTTCATGTAGTTGAGGCCCCACTTGATCTGCGTGGCCGGGTTCGTCTGCCAGTCGGCGCCGACGGACGACATCTTGGAGCCGGGCAGGGCCTGGAAGAGGCCGTAGGCACCGGAGGAGGCGTTGACCGCCTTGTAGTTCCAGCTGGACTCGTGGTCCACGATGTTGCTGAAGCACTGGAACTGGCCGCCGCCCACCATCTGACGCGCCATCGCCTGGATCTGCGCCACGGTGTAGCTGCTCTGGGTGGGGAAGCTGGAGGAGTCGCGGACGTCGTCGCGGCTGGCCGCGGCCTTCGTCTCGGCACGCTCCTTGGCCTCCTTGGCCGCCTTCTCCGCCTTCTCGGCGGCCGCCTTCTTCGCGATGGCGGTCTCGGCGGCGGCCTTGCGGGCTGCTGCCTCGGCGTCCTTCTTGGCGCCCGCGTCGGCGGCGATGGCCTGAGCGTCGGCCTGCTGCGTCAGGGACGCGGTCTGCACCTGGGCCTGCTGACCCGCGGGTATGTCCGCGAGGAGCGTGGTGTCGGCTGCCGTCGTCTCTGCGTCGTTGTTGTTCTGCGCGACGCTGCCCGAGGCAACGCCGACAACGCTTCCGACGGCGGTGACCGCGGTGGCCGAGGCCACTGCGAATCCCCGGACCGAAATCCGGCTCACACGGTTTCCTTCCAGCATCGCCCGCTTCGGTGACCCTGGCGGACGCAATCGTGCCCCTTGGCACTGGCCTCCCAACTGCGGGGTCACGGGAGGCGCGGGCCCGGTGGGCAACTCCCCCGAAGGGAGCGCCGCGTGGTGCTCGGGCGGCATACGACGAACTCTGTGGAGTTGGTGTGTTTCTGTGGTGCCGTACCGCTGGGGGTACAGGTGTGTCGTATGCGGGGCCTGACAGGAGTGAGACTCTGCCGTAACCGGACGCCGCGTGGCAATTCTGTGTTGCGTGTGAAAGCTCACATCCCGTTTGGCCCTGGTGATTTCAGGAAACCCCCACACGCGAAGGCACCGCCCGGCTAGGCTCCTGTGCCTTTGCCGGACGGTGCCGAATGGGCCTTCCTCAGGGTCAGATGTGGCCGTCCTCCAGCATTTCGGTCACAAGGGCGGCAATCTGGGACCTCTCGGACCGCGTCAGCGTGACGTGCGCGAAGAGCGGATGCCCCTTCAGCTTCTCCACCACGGCGACCACGCCGTCGTAGCGGCCTACGCGCAGATTGTCCCGCTGTGCCACGTCATGGGTCAGAACGACCCGCGAGTTGGCGCCGATCCGGGACAGAACGGTCAGCAGGACGTTCCGTTCGAGGGACTGCGCCTCGTCCACGATCACGAACGCGTCGTGGAGCGAGCGGCCGCGGATGTGGGTGAGCGGGAGGACCTCCAGCATCCCGCGTGCGGTGACCTCCTCGATGACCTCGCGGCTCGTGACCGCGGAAAGGGTGTCGAAGACGGCCTGTGCCCACGGGCTCATCTTCTCCGCCTCGGAGCCGGGCAGATAACCCAACTCCTGCCCGCCGACCGCGTACAGCGGACGGAAGACCATCACCTTCTGGTGCTGGCGGCGCTCCAGGACCGCTTCCAGGCCCGCGCACAGCGCGAGCGCCGACTTGCCGGTGCCGGCCCGGCCGCCCATCGAGACGATGCCGACGTCCGGATCGAGCAGCAGGTCGAGCGCGATGCGCTGCTCGGCGCTGCGGCCCTTGATGCCGAACGCCTCCCGGTCGCCGCGCACCAGCCGGACGTTGCCCTCGGCGGTGACCCGGCCGAGCGCCTTGCCGCGCTCGGACTGGATGGTCAGGCCGGTGTGCACGGGGAGGTCGGAGACCTCCGGGACGTACACGTGCCCTTCCTCGAAGAGGATGTCCACCTGTTCGCCGGAGAGCATCAGTTCGGACATTCCGGTCCAGCCGGAGTTCTCCGTGATGGCGAGTTCGGCCCGGTACTCCTCGGCCAGCAGGCCCACGGACGAGGCCTTGATCCGCAGGGGCAGGTCCTTCGACACCACGGTGACGTCGAACCCCTCGGCCTGCAGGTTCCGGGCCACCGCGAGGATGCGGGAGTCGTTGTCCCCCAAGCGGTAGCCGGTGGGCAGCACGCTGGGGTCCGAGTGGTTGAGCTCGACACGGAGCGTCCCGCCGAGTTCCCCGATCGGGATGGGGGCGTCGAGGCGACCGTACTTCACCCGGTAGTCGTCCAGCAGGCGCAGCGCCTGGCGGGCGAAGTAGCCGAGTTCGGGATGGTGCCGCTTGGCCTCCAGCTCCGTGACCACCACGACGGGGAGCACGACCTCGTGCTCGTCGAAGCGGGTCAGGGCGTTCGGGTCGGCCAGCAGGACGCTGGTGTCGAGAACATAGGTGCGCCGGTCTGGCTTGTGGCGCTTTGTGCTGGTCACCACGGAAGGACGTACCCCCTCGGATGAGGTCGGGGAGCGACGAAGTGGAGCTGGACCGGTTTCCGGCCCCCGCACACGGCGGGCCGGATACCGGCCCTCCGCGGCTGCTTCCGTGCGGCGATCGCACGGTCGGGCTGGTGCAAAGGGCCTCCCGGGCGGACGGCCCCGTGCCGCCCGCTGAGATACGACGCCCGTGGTTCGGGTGTCGACCTGCTTGGCTTATGCCCTCGAACATGCACCGCCATGCAAATGCAGCCAACAGCGCACCGGTGAACTCCTTGTTACATCCACCCGAACCGGGGTATACGGCAACCGCCCCGGCGCCGGGCGGCGACGGGGCGGTGCGGTGTGCGGTCAGCCGCCGTAGCGGCGGTGACGTGCGGCGTAGTCGCGCAGGGCGCGCAGGAAGTCGACCTTGCGGAAGGCCGGCCAGAAGACCTCGCAGAAGTAGTACTCGGAGTGCGCGGTCTGCCAGAGCATGAATCCGGACAGCCTCTGCTCGCCGCTGGTGCGGATGACCAGGTCCGGGTCGGGCTGGGCCCGGGTGTAGAGGTGACGGCCGATCATGTCGACGTCGACGGACTCGGCGAGGTCCTCCATCGCCACGCCCTTGTCCCGGGCGTCGAGGAGCATGGAGCGCACGGCGTCGGCGATCTCCTGCCGGCCGCCGTAGCCGATGGCCACGTTGACCACTATTCCGTCGATGTGGGCGGTGGCCTCCTCGGCCTCCTTCAGCGCGGTCTGCATCTGCGAGGGCAGCAGGTCGGGCGTGCCGACGTGGTGCACGCGCCAGCGGCCGTCGGCGGCGAGGGTGCGGACGACGTCCTCGATGATGCCGAGCAGGGGGACGAGCTCGTCCGCCGGGCGGTCGAAGTTGTCCGTGGACAGCAGCCACAGGGTGACGACCTCGACGTCGGTCTCGGAGCACCAGCCGAGGAATTCCTCGATCTTCTCGGCGCCGGCCCGGTGGCCGTGGACGGTGGTGGAGCCGGACGCCTTGGCCCAGCGGCGGTTGCCGTCCATGATGACGCCGATGTGCTTGGGCACCTGGTCGTGGTCGAGGTGGCCCTCCACCCGGCGTGCGTAGAGCCTGACGAGCAGGCCGCGCAGCTTGTCGCGCAGGTTCACGTGGCCCTCCGGGGGTTGGCGCGGGGGTATGGGGTGCCGGAGCCGTTGAGCCTACCGTTGCCGGAGGCCCGGTCCCGGTCCGGGGTTTGGGTGGGTGTCGACACGGTCTCGCCGTCGGACGCGGGTCCGCAAGGGCCTGCCGCGCGCACGCGGTAGGGCCGCACCTCGGAACCCGGCCCCGGGCCCCCGTCCGGGACGCCGGTCCGCGGTCGGCGTTCCGGGCCGCCCCAAGAAAAAACGGGCCGGTCCGTGGGGGGGAGACGGACCGGCCCGAGGGGGGGTTTCCACCATAACCCTTCGTGAGGGATGGTGGGTGCATCGGCGCGACACAACTACTCTCCGGAATCGCCCGGCGACGCCCCGGTGGGTGCGGAAGGTTGGATTCAGGGGTGTGTCGTGGCCGATTCGCATCGGAATCCCAGGGAAATCCTGCTGGATGCAGAGGGATTCAGAGGGTTTGCGCCATATTGGCGATAGATCGGCATGTCGCCCTGCCGTCCCCCTGACGGGCTACCCGGCCGGCGAACGGCGGACTTGACGATTCCGCTCGACGCGGGAGGCGGAGCAGGGACGGGCCACCGGCCTGTCGGCACCGCGCAGCCCCCTCCTCTGCGCGGTGCCAGCCCGCGCAGCTTTGCTGACGCGAATTACCTTGGTCTGAACTTACGTGACCGGTGAGGCTGATGTGAACCGGAGCCGATAACGATGTGGAAACCCCGGGGGAACGGCGGGCAAAGACTGCCGGGTACACCCCGGTATGCCCTGATTCGTCAGCTGTGCGGCTTGCGGACGTCGAAGAGGTGCCGGGTGCTGTGCGCGACGAACGGCCCCTCCTTCCCGATCCGCTCGTGCAGCGCGCGCAGCCGCGGCTCGTACGCCTCGACCGTGAAGCCGGGCACCATCCAGACAACCTTCCGCAGGAAGTGGACGACCGCCGCGACGTCGTGGAACTCCATCCGCAGCCGCTCCGCCCGCAGGCCGGCCACCACGAGGCCCGCCGCCTCGGCGCCGGCCCGCTCCCGCTCCGGGGCACGGGCGGACCGCACCTCCTCGGGCTGCGGGCCCAGGAAGTACTCGACCAGCTCGAAGACGCTCGCGGGTCCGACGTGCTGCGCGAAGTAGGTGCCGCCCGGGCGCAGCACCCGGGCGATCTCGTCCCAGTACGGCCGGACGGGGTGCCGGCTGAGCACCAGGTCGAAGGTCTCGTCGGCGAACGGCAGCGGCGCGTCGTCCGGGGCCGCGACGACCACCACCCCGCGGGGCCGCAGCAGCGCCGTGGCCTTGGCGACGTTCGGCGGCCAGCCCTCCGTGGCGGCGACCGCGCCCGGCCGGTCCGGGCCGGCCGTGCCCAGCGCGAAGTCCAGCACCTCGCCGCCGCCGGTCTGGACGTCCAGCACGGCCCGCGCACCGGCCAGCCGCTCCCCCGCCGACCGGGCGTACCCCCAGGAGGGCCGCGCCTCGGTCGCCCGGCCCTCGAACCAGGAGAAGTCCCAGCCTTCCGTGGGCGCGGCGGCGCCCTCGGCCACAAGGTCCTCGAAGGAGGGGTTCGCTGTCATGACACCCAGGATCGCAGCCGGTTGTCGGTGCGTCCTGCTACTTTCCGCCCGCATGACGACGACTTACTTCGCCGGGGAGAAGGACACCCTGCACGCGAGCCTGGACCGGCACCGGGACATCGTTCTCGGCAAGCTGGACGGCCTCGACGACGAGCAGCTGCGCCGCCCGATGACACCGACCGGCACCAGCCTGCTCGGCCTGGTCAAGCATCTGGCCGCGGTCGAGTACGGCTGGTTCGTGGAGACGTTCGGCGGCGAGGCCGAGCCCTTCTGGTTCGATCCCCACGACGACATGCGGGTCTCCCGCGACGAGCCGACGGAACGGATCGTCGCCTTCTACGGCCGTGCCCGCGCCGCCGCCGACCGTTCGATCGCCGCGCTGCCGCTGGACGCCGAGGGCCGTCCGGCCTGGCGGGACATCGGCGTCTCCCTGCGCTGGACCCTGGTCCACATGATCGAGGAGACCGCGCGGCACGCCGGGCACATGGACATCCTGCGGGAGCTGATCGACGGCGCGACCGGGGACCGCCCCTAGGGGGCTTCGCCCGGGTCGGCCGGGGCCGGGCGAGCGGGCGGGCCGGCCGGTCCGGGGAGGACGAGGAGGATGTGTTCGTTCTCGCCGTACCGGACCGTGCCGGCGCGCTCGAAGCCGTGTCTCTCCAACAGGCGCACGGAGGCCGCGTTGCCGGCGAACGGATCGGCGTACAGCGGGCGGGCCGGCTCCTCGTGGAGGAAGAGGGCGAGGGCCCGGGTGCCGATGCCACGCCCCCAGTACGGGCGGCCGAGCCAGTACCCGAGGAACCGGCGGTCGTCCTGCGTCCAGGACACGAAGCTCCCGGCGACCTCCCCGCCCACGGTGACCGTCCGCACGAGGCAGTCGGGATCTCCCAGTACGCGCTGCCGCCAGTGCGCGAGGAAGGCGTCCCGCGGCCGGGGGGTGAACCTCGACCGCCGGACCGCCTCCGGATCGTGCTCGTGGGCGAGGAACAGTTCCAGGTCCGCCTCGACGACGGCACGCAGCCGCACCTCGGGGTGCCCGCCCTGTTCGCCGCCGGTGTCCCGCGTCGTGTCCGCCATGCCGGGAAGTGTGGCAGCCGCCACCGACACCGGGTCCTTCCCGCGCACCCGCGGGCCTACGGCACCAGGGGCCGCACTTCGGCCGCGGTGAAGCGCACGAAGCCCTCCGGGTCGGGTTCGTCCCCGGTCGGCTGGAGGACGACGGTGTCCGCCCCTGCCTCGGTCAGCCGGCGCACCGCTCCGGCCACCGCGGTCGCGTCCCCCGCCACCCCGACGTCCTGGGCCGACTCCAGCCCCTCGGCGGCGAGTTCGGCGCGCAGCCGCATCTCGGCGCCGGCTCCGGTGGCGGCGAGCAGGTAGACGACCACCGGGTGGGGATCGGTGCGGCCCGTCTCCCGCCGCCCCTCGTCGATGAGCTCCCGGGCCCGCCGTACGCCCTCCGGTGAGGTGGACGCCGTGAGGACGGTGCCGTCGGCCCGGGCGCCCGACAGCCGCAGCGTACGGGGGCCCGCGGCGCCGGCGAACACCTGCGCCGGGGCGTCCGGGGGCCAGTCGAGTCCGACGTCGTCCAGGGTGACGTACCGCCCCTGGACGGTGAGCCGTTGCCCGGCGAGCAGCGCGCGCAGGGCGTCGAGGTGTTCGCCGAGCAGGGTGAGCGGGGAGGCGGGGCGGGCGCCCACCTGGCCCATCCAGTCCTGCACCCCGTGTCCGACCACGACGGTGGCGCGGCCGGGGAACATCCGGTGCAGTGAGGCGGTCTCCATCGCGGTGAGGGCCACGTTCCTGAGGGGGACCGGCAGCAGCCCCACGCCCACCCGCACCCGCTCCGACCAGGCGAGCGCCGCGGCGGCCGTGGAGATCCCGCCCTCCCGGAAGCAGTCCTCCCACAGCCACAGCTCTTCGAGGCCCACGTCGTCCGCCGTCCGGGTGACGGCCCGCAGCCGCTCGGGAGGAAGCTGGGGGCGGAAGACCACACCGAGTCGAGTCATGACGCCCTTCCTAGTGGGGAGGACGGGATGAGGACAACGGGTTTATGTCCGGCGGGTGTTGATGCCGACGGCCGGCGCGGAGAGGGGAGTCGGGGCATGGGGCGGCGGGAGCGCTGGCGGGACGGGCGGGGACGGCTGATCGTGGGGGGAGGCTCCGGGGACGCGGCGGCCGTCACCGTGCCCCTGGAGATCGCGGCGTCGTACCGGGCCCGTACGAGGGGGCTGCTGGGCCGTGACGCGATCGACGGGGCGATGCTGCTGTCGCCCGCGAGCGGGGTGCACACCTTCGGGATGCGGATGCCGATCGACGTCGCCTACCTGGACCGCCGGTCGACCGTCATCGCGGTCCGCACGATGCTCCCCGGCCGCCTGGGCCTGCCCCGGCCGCGGGCCCGGCACGTGCTGGAGGCGGAGGCGGGGGCGATGGCGGGCTGGGGGCTGGTGGCGGGTGTACGGGTGGAGGTCGAGGCCGTTGTCGGTGGGACGGCCTAGCATCCGGGCATGAGAGCTTCAGGGACGTTCACGGTGGAGGAGTTCACTCCGGCAGCGGTACGGCCGCCGGAGCCGGTGGTCGAGACGGCGGTGCCCGTGGGGGTGGCCACGATGCGGAAGCGGTACGACGGCGAGGTCGGCGGGAGATCGGTGACCCTGTTCACCGCCGCGTACGACCAGGCCGCCGCGACCGGCACCTATGTCGCGATGGAGTCGTTCGAGGGGACCCTGCACGGACAGGGCGGCACCTTCAACTTCGCCCACTCGGGCACGACCCTCGGGGAGGGCAGGGAGGCCGAGTTCTTCGTGATCGTGCCGGGCAGCGGGACGGGCGCGCTGACCGGGATCCGGGGGGCCGGCGGTCTGTCGGTCGACGCGGACGGCACCCATCGGATCTGGTTCGACTACGAGGTGGGTGCGGGCTCCGTCACCGCTGGGGGCGCGGGAAGGTGACCTCGACGCGGCGGTTCTTGCGCCGGCCCTCCTCGGTGGAGTTGTCGGCGATCGGGTACTGCTCGCCGTAGCCGCGCACCTCGAAGGTGATGCCGGGCTCGTTCAGGTCCTGGTCCAGGACGGCCTGGACGGCGTTGGCGCGCTGCTTGGACAGGATGTCGCCGTGGGCGGAGCTGCCGAGGTTGTCGGTGAAGCCGAAGACGCGGACCTGGGTCGCGTTCTGCTTCCTGATCTCCTCGGCGATGGCCGCGATGCGGGCCTTCGCGTCCGCGCCGAGCTTGGCGCTGTCCTTGCCGAACAGCACCTCGGCCTGGAGGGCGAAGGTGACGTCGGCGTTCGTGTCCTCCCGGCGCTCGTCCCCGCTCTGGTCCTCCACGACCGACTTGATGTCCAGCACCTTGGCCTCCGCCAGGGTGGCCCCCTCGGGCAACTTCAGATCGGGATCGGTGGGGTCGACCTTCACGGGGGCGGTGGCGGAGGGTTCGGTACCGGGGGGGTTGTTGGGGTCGGTGTCGTCGGCGTGCGCCGAGGCAGCACCGTGAAGGCTCGCCACGAGGAGGAGGGCGGCGGCCGAGAGGGTGCGACCGAGGCGCGGCGTGGTGGTCACTTGGGCCTCACCCGGAGATCTGGATACTGGCGGAGGCGAACGTCGGCAGCTGGAACTCCACCTCGGCCGTGTTCGCGGGCGGTGCCGGAAACTGCATGAAGACCGGCAAATTGTCCCCGGCCTTGAGACTCGAGAGACCAGTGGTCGTCAGCGGCCGCCCCTCCGTGTCCCGCAGAACGTAGTACCGCTTCTTCCCCTTCGGGTCGACCAGTGTGGCTCCGCCCAGCGACGTGCCATTCCTGATGATTTCGGTTTCGTTGCCGCTCAGGGATGACGGAATGAGGAGGCTCTTGGCCCCGTCGTTCTTCAACGTCCCATTCACAGTGACGAAGCCGCCGGAATCTCGCTGTGCCGAGGTGATCTGGAGGAGCAGACCATCCGAGCCTTTCAGCTCGGCCAAGGGCTCGTCCGACTGCCCCTCCTGGGTGCTCGGGTTGGGGTCGCCGCCCTTGGTGGCGGAGGCGGAACCGTGCGGCTTTTCGTCGTCGCCGCCACCGCCACAGCCTGCCACGCCGACAGCCAGGCCCACCGCAACGGTCAGTGCGACCATCCCCCTGCGGACCCTCGCAGTGAACCGAATGCTCATCGCTCTGCTTCCCTTTTCCATCGCGTTCGCTTGTTCAGTCGGCCAGGTGGACGTCGAAGAGGTCGTCGGGCTTCGGGAGCCGTGACGGAGGATCGTCCGGCTTCGGGTCCCACACCTGGTCACCGCAGGTGAGTTCGGGCAGCGTGTCGTCCTCGGTGTCGTCACCAGGGGGCGGGAAAGTGCAGAGCGACTCGATCACGGCGCGGGCGTGAGCCGTCGATCTACGGTTCTCCGTGCCCGGGACCACCGAGTCCCCCACCGTCTTGTTGGTCCTGACTTCAACGGCGTAGGCGAGCGTCGCCCGAGTACAGGCGAGCACCGAAGCATCATTCTGGTCGGCGAGCTCACCGGCACGCGAGCAGAAATCGTCGCCCACTTCCCCATTCAGGATTGCCTGCCACTGGTCCGGATCGCTCAGAGCATCCAGCCACATGTCCGCGAGTTGGTCACGTGTCTTCTGCGCGGCCGCGAGCGCCGCCGCGTCCGCCGCTGTCTGAGCGCCACCCCTGTTCACAGCCGCTTGGCCGACGGCGAGGTAGGCAAACGCGAGAAAGAGCAGGCCCGCCACCACCGTGATGTAGATGGGGAAGGCCTGCCCTGCGTCGTGGCGCGGAGGAGTCAGCCGCCGGTGACTTCGGTGATTTTCGTCCTGATCGCATCGAAGATCGTCTGCCCGATGCTCGTACCCGTGATCGCCAACACGATCGCCACGACCACCGCGATGATGCCGAGGTACTCCACTGCGGTCTGCCCACGGTCGCTCCGGACGGCACGCGCCTGCAGATACGCGACGGTGGTGTTGAACCACTTGCTCATGGTCTTCCCCTCCAGCTTTGCCTCGGATCCGGGCACCGTACGGCGACACCCCCTGCACACCCCAGGGCCCCAGGGCCCAACCCCAGGCCCATTCGTGGGACGTGTCGCTCCCCCGCGTCCCCATCTCAAGCCACCCCCAGCCACTTCGCGGCCGCCTGGGACCTCGTCGTGCTGTCGAGCTTGGCGAAGATGCGGTTGATGTGGTTCTTGACCGTCTTCTCGCTGATGAAGCAGGCGGCGGCGATCTGCTGATTGGTCATGCCGGACGCGATGAGGTCCATGATCTCCGCCTCCCTCGTACTCAGCCGGAACCGCGACCGATACGACTCTCCCACAGGACGTTGCAGTTGCGAAAGAGGAATGGGGGGTAATTCGTCCAAACCAACCGGGGGTTCGGCCTCCATGTGTGCAGGTGCACTCGACTGGAGCCCGGACAGCAACGCCCTCGCCGCCCCCGGTGTCACATGCGGCCGCCCCTCCCGCACATCCCGCACCGCCCGCACCAACTGCTCGGTCGTGAACTCGCCGTGCACCAGGTATCCCCCCGCCCCCAGCCGCAGCGCCTCCCGCACGGTCTCCGCCTCGTGGCTGTACGTCAGCATCATGACGGGGGCCAGCCGCACCAGGTGGGGCAACGCCGAGATTCCGTCCACCCCGGGCATGCGGACGTCGAGCAGGATCACGTCGGGCCAGCACCGCAGCGCCGCCTCGTAGGCCTCGCGGCCGTCCGTCGCCTCCGCCACCACCGTGGTGTCCTCGCGGCCGGACAGCAGGGCGGTCAGGCCCGCGCGGACCACGGGGTTGTCGTCGGCGACCAGCAGCCGCAGGGGCGGGACCACGGGCGCGGACGGCGGGAAGTCCGGCCGGGGACGGGTGTGCCGCATCGGTGCCTCCTCTCAGGCGTCCGGGGAGGACGGGTGGGCGGGACGATCGGTGGGGGCGGTCGCGGGCCGGGCCCCCAGCGGGAGTTCCAGCCGTACCTCCGTGCCCCGCGCGTGGCCGCCCCGGCCGACGCGGAGGCGGGCGCCCGCCCGGGCGGCGCGTTCGACCATGCCGAGCAGGCCGAAGTGGCCCGAGGTGCGGAGGTCTTCGAGCGTGGTGCCGGGCGGGAGTCCGGTGCCGTCGTCGTGCACGGTGATCCGCAGCAGGTCGCCGTGGACCGCGGCCCGTACGTCCACCCGGGTCGCGGACGCGTGCCGGTGCGCGTTCTCCAGCGCCTCCGCGACGATGGCGAGGACATGACGGCCCGTGGTCGCGGGCAACGGCGGGAGGCCGGCCGGGACCGGCCAGTGACAGTGGACCGGCAGACCGGTGCGGGCACCGAAGTCGGCCGCACGCGCACGCAGTTCCCGCCATGCCGTCGTCTCCCCCGCCCGGCCCGACTGCTCGCGTCGCAGGTCCGTCAGCAACTCCCGCGACTCCGCGGCCGCCCTGCGCGCCGAACGGGACACCAGCTCCGCCTGCTGCCTTATGCGGTCGGGATCGGGCGCGTCCGTGGAGGCGGTCGCCGCCAGTCCGTCCGCGGCCAGCGCCACGCCGTACAAGGTCTTGGCCACGGAGTCGTGCATCTCGCGGGCCAGCCGGGCCCGTTCCGCGCTCACCGCCTCGGCCGCCGCGAGGCGCGCCTGCACCGTGGTCAGGGCCTGGGTCGCGGCGCCGAAGCGGAGCATCAGGTTGCGCAGGGTCGAGCCCATGGCGCCGGCGATGACGCACAGGCCGGGCAGGAGCAGGGCCTCGGCGACGGGCGCGTGCCGGTCGGCCTTCAGGGTGGCGTGGACCAGCAGCAGGATCAGCGACTGGAGCGAGGCGAAGCAGGCCGCGCCGCGCCAGCCGTAGACCAGGCCCGCCACGAGCGGGGTGCAGACGCTCACGTAGGCGAGGGTGGTGTCCGGGCCCGCCGAGACGAGGAGGAAGGAGCCGAAGAGGGTGTCGACGGCGAGCAGGCTGGGGTGGCGCAGCAGGAGGGGGCCGAAGCGGGCCCAGTCGCGGAAGAGGACGTAGGACATCATGAACGTGACGACCACCGCGGCGCCCACCAGGCGTGCGCCCAGGCCGGGTGCCGCGTTGAGCAGCGCGGCGGGGGCGGCCAGGGCGATCATCGCCAGCCGGAAGCCGAAGACCTGCCGGCACATCGCCTGCAGCGCCCGGACCTGGATCTTCTCCGACGGCTCGGTCGGCAGCACGCCCTGACCCGCCCCGGTCGCGGAGAGCGAGTCGGCCCCGGACAGCGGGTCGGCCCCGGCCGCCGGACGTCCCCGCTCCCGCCGACCTCGGGCCCACCGGCCCTGCCCGGGCCACCCGCCGGCCCGCCGCGCCAGCCGGCCGGCGGCCGTCCGCAGTCGCCGCCGGCCCCCGAAGGACGCGTCTCCCACGTGTCCTCCGGGTCCCGTCAGCCCTGTCGCCGTCACGTCCGCCTCACTTCCCCGTGAGCGAACCGAAGTCCACTCCGGAGCCGAGCAGCAGGCCGGCGCCCAGCAGGAGCATCGTCGCCGGGACCATGAACGTGGTGATCATCAGCGTCGCCTTGGGCACCGCGCGGGCGGCCTTGCGGCGGGCGTTCTGCGCGTCGGTGCGGCGCATGTCCTTGGCCAGGGAGACCAGGGTGTCCACGATCGGGGCACCCAGTTCCTCGCCCTGCTGGAGTGCCGTGACGAACATGGCCACCTGCTCGGAGTCGTTGCGCCGGCGCAGTTCCGCGAAGGCCTGGCGGCGGCTCACGCCCAGGTCCATCTGGCGCAGGGTGATGCGGAGTTCGTCGGCCCACGGGCCCTCGTAGCGGGAGGCGACCCGGTCCAGGGCCTGGCGGAAGCCGAGGCCCGCGCTGACCACGACGGCCAGCACGTCCAGGAAGTCGGGCAGGGTGCGCTCGATGACGTCCTTGCGGACGCGGATCGCGGACCAGATGCCGACCTCGGTCCAGAACGCGCCGAACAGCAGCAGGAGCAGGGCCACGAACCACTGCCCGCGCAGCAGGAAGACCAGGAAGCCGACGCCGCCGAGCGCGCCGTAGACGGCGCGGCGGGCCGCGTACCGGTCGATGGTCAGACCGCCCGGGTTGCCGGCGAGGTCGATCCTGCGCCGGTACTTGGCGACCAGCCGGGGCCCCATCAGACGCAGTACGGCGGGTGCGTAGCGCATGCCCATGCGGTCGATGACCGAGCCCACCGCCCCGGTGCGGGTGGCGCCGACCTCCAGGGCCACGGCGAGGTCGCCGGGGAGCTTGGCGTCGGCGCGGTACATGCGGATGCCGGCGAAGACGCCCCAGACCGCGAGGCCCATCACGAGTGCGAGCAGGAGTTCCACGGTGCCCGCCCCCTCACACGTCGATCCGGCTGAGCCGCCGGATGAGGACGAATCCGACGGCGTACATGGCGAACGCGATGATCACGCAGGCCTGGCCCACCGGAGAGCCGGTCATGCGTTCCAGAGCGCCGTCCTTGACGGCGTTCATCAGGAACAGGGCCCCGATGCCGAGGACCGGGACGGCGTACGACGTCATCGTCACCTGGGAGAGCTGGGTGCGGATCTCCCGCCGGGTCTCCTTGCGTTCCTCCAGCGTCTCGGTCAGGTTCCGCAGGGCGGACACCACCTGGCCGCCCGCCCGGTTCGACAGGACCAGGGTGGTGACGAGGACGACCAGTTCGCGGGAGGGGAGACGGTCGGCGAGTTCCCCCAGCGCGTCGTCCAGGGAGTGTCCGATGGCGAGCTGGTCGTCGACCTTGGCCAGTTCCTCGCCCGCCGGTGCCTCCAGTTCCTCCGCGGCCATGCCGATGGCGGTGCGCAGGGCCAGGCCGGCCTGGGTGGCGTTGGCCAGGATGCGGGCCAGTTCGGGGAGCTGGTTGATGAACCGCTCGATACGTTTCTGGCGCTGCCAGTTGAGGAACTGCACCGCCGCCCAGATGCCGAGCAGCCCGGCGATCGGGCCGAAGAAGGGCGCCAGGGTGGCCTGGCCGATCAGCCAGAGCGCGGCGACCGTGGCGAGCATGTAGACGAAGAACTCTCCCGGTGTGACGTCCAGGCCGGTCGCCGCCAGCCGCAGTTCGAGCCAGCGGCCGAAGCGGGTGCGGCGCAGCCGCCGGTCGAGGTCGCGGAAGCGGCGCGTCCGGCCGGTCCCCGCGTGGGGGCCGGTGAGGGCGAGGCGGTCGACGAGGGCGGCGCGCTGTGCCCGCCCGGAGGCGTAGGCGTGGACGCCGGCCACCGCCAGGACGCAGGTCAGCAGCGCCACTCCGGTGGTGAGCTGGACGAGGGTGTGGAGTTCCATGGGGGGTGGCTACCTACCTGGCTTCTCGGGTGGCGAGCTGGTCCGCGGAGTGGGCGACTCCGAAGGCCTGCGGGATGGGCTGGCTCGCCATGTAGAGGCGGTCGGCGGTACGGCGGGGCAGCGGGAAGTACTGGAAGGTGCCGTACACCCGGCCGTCCGGGGTCATGGGCTGCGCGTCGAAGCGGGCCACGGTCGCCAGCCGGTACGGCTCCCCGCCGTGGCTGTCCAGCAGCGCGATCTCGGTGATGCGGCGGACGCCGTCGGCGAACCGGGTCAGCTGGACGAGGACGTCGACCGCGCTGTTGATCTGGTCGTGCAGCGCCACGAAGGGCACCTCGACGTCCGACATGGAGGCGAGGGTCTGCAACCGGGTGAGGGCGTCCTCGGCGCTGTTGGCGTGCACGGTGGCGAGGGAGCCGTCGTGGCCCGTGGACATGGCCTGAAGCATGTCGAGGGACTCGCCCCCGCGGACCTCGCCGACGACGATGCGGTCGGGGCGCATGCGCAGCGAGTTGCGGACCAGGTCGCGGATGCCGACCTGGCCCTTGCCCTCGACGTTCGGCGGCCGGGACTCCAGCCGGACCACATGGCTCTGCTGGAGCTGGAGTTCGGCGGAGTCCTCGATGGTGATGATGCGCTCGTGCGAGGGGATGAGCCCGGAGAGGGCGTTGAGCAGGGTCGTCTTCCCGGTGCCGGTGGCCCCGGAGACGATGATGTTGAACTTGGCCTGCACCAGTCCCGCCAGCAGGTACACCATCTGCTCGTCGAGCGAGCCGAAGGAGATCAGCTCCTGAAGGGTGAAGGAGCGCGGGAAGCGGCGGATGGTGAGGATCGGACCGGTCAGCGACAGCGGCGGGATGATGACGTTGACCCGCTCGCCGGAGGGCAGGCGGGCGTCCACCATCGGATTCGACTCGTCGACGCGCCGGTTGACCGTCGACACGATCCGCTCGATCGTCTGCATGAGCTGGTCGGCGGAGACGAACCGGAGCGGCAACTGCTCGACGCGACCGCCGCGTTCGACGAAGATCGCGTCGGGTCCGTTCACCATGATCTCGGTGATCGACGCGTCCTCCAGCAGGGGTTCCAGGATGCCGAGGCCGAGGGCCTCGTCCACGACCCGGCGGATCAGCTGCGAGCGCTCCACCGTCGACAGGACCGGACCCTCGCGGCTGATGATGTGCCCGAGCACCCGCTCCAGCCGCGCCCGGCGCTCGGCGGCGGCGAGCGAACTCATCTCCGCGAGGTCGATCTCCTCCAGCAGCTTGGCCCGGTAGGAGGCGACCAGATGCCCGTCCTCGCCCCGGCTGCCGTGCTCCTCCGGAGTGCTGATGCGTGCCCGCAGGCTCATGGTCGGCGACTCCTCGTTCAGTGGTCGAGCGGCATGGTGGCGGACTTGGTGGCGGAGCCGAGGTCCCAGCCGGGAACGATCTGCGGGATGTGCACTTCGGCGATGACCGTGACCGAGCCGGCTCCGCCCCCGCCCTCGCCGCACGACACGGTGAGCCCGCCGCTCACGGCCTGCGCGCACGCCGCTTGCGCGTCCTGGTGCAGGGACGCGGCGCGGGCCCCGGCCCGGGCCGCCGTACCGGCCTGCTCGGCGGCGTAGGCGACGGCACCGATCTGGATGCCGGCCATGCCCACGAGCAGCAGGATCGGCACGAACCCCAGGTACTCGATGGCCACTTGGCCCCGGTCACGTCGTCGACGGCACGGCATCTCAGTGCTTCACCTCCTCGACGGCACCGGCGTGACCGGTCACCGTTGCCGGGAAGTCGATCAGACCGGGGAAGAGGACGGGGACGTGCAGTTCGACCTCGGCCGTGACGTATCCGCTCGGGTTGCAGGTCACTTCGGCACTCCCCCTCCACGCGGCCGACAGGTGCGCCATCCCCGCCGCCGAGCAGGCTCCTTGCCGTGCGCCGCCCGGTGGCGCGGCCGTCCCCGCCCGCACCGCCTCGTCCGCGGCGTTCCCGGCGAGCGTGAAGGTGTATCCCACGAGCACGGCCTGCCACACCAGCACCAGCGTCAGCACGATCAGGGGAGTCATCCCCAGGAACTCGATGCTGACCTGTCCTCGGTCCCCATCCCGTTTCACGGGCCGCTCACTCCTTCCGCCGCCGGAATCCGGTCGCGCCGCGGCCCGCGCCCCGGTGCGCGCCCTCGCCGCCGGTCTTCACCAGCCCCAGCTCGCCCGCGAGCGCCCACAGCGCCTGCTTCACGGTGCTCCTGGCATCCAGTTCGTGCACCCGGCCCGCGTCCACCACCGCCTGAAGCTCCTTGAAGTTGGCCGGGACGGCCGTGCGCGCCAGTGCCGTGCCCGTGATGCGCTGCACGAGGGCCGGCTGGATCTCCGTGTTCCGCGTGTGCCGGTTGACGACCACGGTCGTCTCCTCCGCCTTGCGGATCTGGAGCCGGTCCCACATCCGTACCGTCCGCTTGGCGGCGCGTACGGCGACGACGTCGGGTGTGGTGACCAGCAGGGCGGTGTCGGCCATCTCGACGGCCGCCGCGCCGGCCCCGCCGAGCTGGGAGCCGCAGTCGATGACGACGATCTCGTAGCGGGAGCGCAGGGCGCTGACGATCTGCCGGGCCGCGCGGTCGGTGACCTCCTCGCCGCGTTCGCCCTCGCCGGGCGCGAGGAGCAGGGCGAGGCCGGTGTCGTGCCGGAAGACGGCGTCGGCGAGGACGCGCGGGGAGATGTCGGTGATGGTGGCGAGGTCGACCACCGAGCGGCGGAACTGGATGTCCAGGTAGGAGGCGATGTCGCCGGTCTGGAGGTCGAGGTCGACCAGTGCGGTGGCGCGACCGGAGGCCTGGGCGGCGAGGGCCAGCTGGATGGCGGTCAGGGTGGTGCCGGTGCCGCCCTTGGCCCCGCTGACCGTGACGACCGTACCGCCGGCTCCGCCGATCACGTCGGCGCCGTGGCCGAGGTGGCGCCGTACGCCCGTCGACCACTGGGCGACGGCCTGGACGCGGCCGGCGAGCTCCTCGTACGACAGCGGGAGCGCGACCAGGCCGCGGGCGCCGGAGTCCATGGCGGCGGCGAACAGGCCGGGGCTCGCGTCGGTGGTGACGAGGACGACGCCGACGGCCGGGAAGCGCAGCGCGACCTCGCGGATCAGTTCCAGCGCCGGTACGGGGCCGATGCGCTCATGGACGACGACGACTTCCGGGAGTTCGTCGACGGACTCGGCGGCGAGCCGGGCGAGGGTGTCGACCAGGTGGGTGGAGTCGGCCGCGGGCGGCTGCGGTTCGGCGTCGGGGAGCTGGCTGAGCAGGGTGGTGAGGGAGCGGACGGCGTCCGGGTCCGAACCGGCCGGGAGGATCCTGGTGGGCATGGCCGCCTCTCACTTGTCCGTCACGAGTTCGTAGGTGCGGTCCTTGTCCGGGACGCTGGTCTCGCCGCCGGGTGCCACCAGAGCGAGCCGGACGCGCTGGGCGAAGGACTCGGCGTAGGTGATGCGCTGGGCGTCGAGGGTGGACAGCGCGAAGGTGATGGGGACGGCCTCGGTGGGCTGCTGCTGGTCCTTGCTGCGGTCGGGGTCGAGGGCGGTGATGTGACCGACGTCGAGGACCCGGGCGTTGGTGACGATGATCTTCGACTGGTCGGGGTCGCCCTCCTTCTTCCCCTCGAAGGTGGCGTAGACGTTGACCCGCGAGCCCGGGGTGATCTTGCCCGCGACGCCGGTGGCCGCGTCGATCATGATGGCGACCTCCTGCTGCCCGGGCTGGAGGGCGGGCTGGTCGACGATCATGTCGGTCTGCAGCAGGGAGCCGGCCTGGAGGGTGGTCACGGCGATCTTGCCCTGGATCTGGCGGAGGTCGGTGACGGCGTTGGCGGACAGCCACCTCTTCGGCATCTCGGTCTTCTCGAACTGGCCGGTGCTCAGGGCGGTGTACGGCTCCACCTTGGATTTCACCCGGTAGGCGGTCACCTCGGGGCCGACCTTGGAGTTCACGTCGCGGATGACGGAGAGCACGCCGGCGAACGCGCCGAGAGCGCACAGGACCGACAGGATCAGGAGTATCACGCCGCGGCGCTGACGGGAGTTCATGAACCGTGCAACCTCATTGGGGGAATCGGTCGAGCGGGATGTGAGTGTCGGGCCGGGCCCGCGGCCCGGGGTCGGTCCGGTCAGGCGGGCGTGCGTTGCTCCAGGGCGCGGGGAGCGGGCGGTTCGTGGACGGGCGGGGTGGCCGAGCAGAAGACGCAGCGGTCGCCGATGACGTCGAGGCCGCACCAGTGGCAGCTGGTCTGCCGTACGGACGTGACCAGTTGGTAGAGCACCGAGAGGTCCGCGAGGTAGCTGCAGAACTCGATCATCCGGCCGGTCCCCCACCACACCGGGGACTCGGCGGGCAGCGGCGTCTCGCGCACACCGTGCGCGTTCCACGCCGTGCCGAGGCCGGCGGCCCAGTCGCTCTGCAGCTGCCCCTTGGCGACGAGCAGCCAGGTGCTGAACTCGGGCCCCTTCAGCGTGACGTCGGGGCCGATCCGCACGAGCTGCGGCTCGGGGTGGGCGAGCACCGCGAACTGGCTCCCGGGCACCCAGGACTTGGCGTGCGCCTTCAGTCCGACGGGGACGCGGTCCAGCTTGGCGACGGAGCCGAGGACGGCGCCGGCGTGGATGTAGTGGGTGAGCAGGCGCCCGGCCGAGGCGAGCACACCCGGGCTCAGGTCGCAGGAGGCGAGCTGGCGCAGCTGCCGGGCCAGGACGGCGATGCCGAGGGGCGGCAACTCGGGCCGGAACAGGGCGATGCGGTCGCTCTCCAGCAGGGAGCGCAGGGTGTGCAGCCGTCGTACGACGGGTTCCGGAGTGGCCGGTGAACAGACGACCACCACGTATCCGTACTGTTCGATGAGGGCGTACAGCTCGGTGAGGACGTGGTCCAGCGGACGCCGGTCGATGTCGCGCAGCACGACGGCGGGCATGGTCCGTTCGTCCTGCGCCGGCAGCGCCATGTCGGCGCTGGTCACGGCAATGGCAGTTGGCACGCGCAGCTCCCCGCTCTCACACCCGCCGCCGGCCCACCGGTGTAACTCCCAGGCGCCGGAACGACTTCATTGCGTGACTACCTGAGCACTGTATCCACGGCCGTGAGACCGGAGAACAGCGTTTGTGAAGCTCGCGTGGAACTCTCTTGACGCAAGTCCCGCCAAAACCGGACAGGTTGCGCCGGTGGACGGAAACGGTTTTGGTCTGGACCTCTTGACACCCGGATTGGTCTGGACCAACTTGTACGCCAGCGGTGGCCACCGTTCCTCACCTCTCCCCGCCGAACTCCCCCACCGGAGGCCCCAGTGGACCGCGCACCAGGCATACCCAGACCCCGCAGCGGGCGGCTCGCGACGTGGTCCGCCGCCACCGCCCTCGCCCTCTCGGTCGCCGGCCTCGCCGCCGCCTCCCCCGCGTCCGCGGCGGACGTCAACAACGTCAGGAACGCGGGCTACGAGTCGGGCCTGGCCAACTGGACGTGCACGGCCGGCAGCGGGGCGACGGTCTCCTCGCCGGTGCACGGGGGCACGGCCGCCCTGAAGGCGACCCCGGCCGGGCAGGACAACGCGAAGTGCACCCAGTCGGTGGCGGTCAGGCCCAACTCGACGTACACGCTGAGCGCCTGGGTCCAGGGCGGCTACTCCTACCTGGGCGTGACGGGCACGGGCACCACGGACGTCTCCACCTGGACCCCCGACTCCGCGTCCTGGAAGCAGCTCACGACGACGTTCACCACCGGGGCGTCCACGAACTCCGTCACCGTGTACACCCACGGCTGGTACGGCCAGGCCGCCTACTACGCGGACGACGTCTCGGTCTACGGCCCCGACGGCGGCGGAGGCGGCGACCCGGCCCCGACCGTCCCGGCCGCCCCGGGCGGTCTGACCGTCTCGGGCACGACCTCCTCGTCGGTCTCCCTGTCCTGGTCGGCGGTGTCGGGCGCGACGGGCTACAACGTCTACCGCAACGGTACGAAGGTGACGGCGGTGACCGGCACCTCGGCCACGGTGACGGGCCTCGCGGCGTCGACGTCGTACCCCTTCCAGGTGACGGCGACCAACGCGGCGGGCGAGTCGGCGAAGTCGGCGACCGTGACGGGGACGACCTCCGCGACCGGCGGAGGGGGCGGCGGGGGCGGCTCGGTGCCCAAGCACGCCGTGACGGGCTACTGGCAGAACTTCAACAACGGCGCGAAGGTCCAGAAGATCTCCGACGTCCCGTCCGCCTACGACATCATCGCGGTGGCCTTCGCCGACGCGGCCTCGACGCCGGGCGCGGTCTCCTTCAACCTGGACTCGGCGGGCCTCGGCGGCTACACGGTCGACCAGTTCAAGGCGGACATCAAGGCCAAGCAGGCGGCCGGCAAGAAGGTCGTCGTCTCGATCGGCGGCCAGAACGGCACGGTGTCGATCAACGACTCGGCGTCGGCGGCGAACTTCGCGAACTCGGTCTACTCGCTGATGCAGACGTACGGCTTCGACGGCGTCGACATCGACCTGGAGAACGGCCTCAACGCGACGTACATGACCCAGGCCCTGCGCTCGCTGTCGTCGAAGGCGGGCTCGTCCCTGATCATCACGATGGCCCCGCAGACGATCGACATGCAGTCGACGTCGAACTCCTACTTCCAGACGGCGCTGAACATCAAGGACATCCTCACGGTCGTCAACATGCAGTACTACAACAGCGGTTCCATGCTGGGCTGCGACGGCAAGGTCTACAGCCAGGGCTCGGTCGACTTCCTCACCGCGCTCGCCTGCATCCAGCTGGAGGGCGGCCTCTCCCCGTCCCAGGTGGGCCTCGGCCTCCCGGCCTCCACCAGCGGCGCCGGCAGCGGCTACGTCTCCCCCACGGTGGTCGACAATGCCCTGGACTGCCTCTCCAAGGGCACGGGATGCGGCACCTTCAAGCCCTCCAGGACCTACCCCGACCTCCGCGGCGCGATGACCTGGTCCACCAACTGGGACGCGTCGGCGGGCAACGCCTGGTCCAACGCGGTGGGAGCGCACGTGCACGCGATGCCGTGAGCAGGCCCTGTCCCTGACACCCGGCGCCCGGAGCCTTCACGGTTCCGGGCGCTGTGTTGCGGGGGCCCGGCGGCCAGGGACCACACCACCCCAGCGCAGCGATCCGGCCAGTCCACCGAAGCCCGCAGCACGAGGCGATCACTCGTGAGGTACAACGTTCTGCGGTACTGCCGAGCATGCTCATGCCGAACGGGGAGGGTTCACGTGGGGTTGCCGCCTGATCTGAAGGTCATAGCGGAGAACATGATCAAAGCCTCCATGGGCCTTGCGGACACAGTCATGGTGGCTACCGCCGAGGCTGCCGTCGCCCTGTCCAGTGAACTGGCACGGCAGCACGGCATGGCTGGTGACGACGACGCAGGCGCCGCCTTCGCCGAGGTGTACCGCTCGGCCGCATCGACAACCCTGGACATGCTGGGTTACAGCGCGTACGTCATCGGTGAGGCGGGCGAAGGGCTGATGCGGAACGCAAGGGAGTTCATGGCCCGGGAAAGCGCAGTGGCCTCCGCGATCCTTCAAAAACAGGTCGACCTCACCTACACCATGGGGGATCCCGGCCAGGCATGCAGCCAGAGGTTCCTCAACCTGGGGCAGGACCTCCCTGAAGTGGTCGGCGAGACGTCCGCCTGGGATAAGTACGCACCAGCAGGCAACAGTGACCGCTTCCGTGGCTCTCCGGACAAGCTACGGGACGTCGCCGACTCCTGGAGGGCAGGAGGGAAGCTGGTTCAGCGACTGCTCAAAGATGCCCAGGCATACGCCTCAACGGCCGACAAGGCGCACTCGGGGCAGGCCGCCGATGCCTTCCACCATTACTTCTCCAACAGCATCGGGTTCGTATGCCCATCCGATCAGGTACATCCTGAAGATCCGCTGTTCACCAACCTGGTGGGCGCCTGCATGCAACTCGCGAAGGCCTGCGAGCGCTACGCTGATCATGTCGAGGACGCCAGGCAGAGGATACTTGAACATCGCGTCGATCTGTTCGCGATCGACATGCCCTGGGACTCACCGATGTTCGGGGGAAACGGCTACGACGGCGGCCTGAAGGACGCCGTCCTCTCGGACCCGTACATTCGTGCGCTGGGCGACGTCGCCCACGCTCTGGATTCGTCCGAGAAGCGAGTGAAGCTGCCTCCGGGCAGCAAACCGGACACCCCCTTGTTGCCCGGCATCCCCTTGCTTCCGATCTTGGGCCGGGTCCCGGTGCTGGTCGCCTCGTATAAAGGTCATGCGCCGGCCATTGTCCCGATGGCCAGCCCGTACGACCCCACCCTCAACCGAGATCCACTCCCGCCGGACCCTGGCTCAACGCGCATCCTCAGCCTGGCGGACCAGCAGCGATTCGCGAGCTGGGTGAACACCCTGCCTCCCGGCGGCTTCGCCGGAGGCCAGGGTCCGACGACCCCTGCCAACGCCTACCAGATGCGCGTTGCGGGATACCCGGAGCGTGAGGTCCCCCTGCCGCCCGGCATCGGGAAGAGCGGCAAGGGACTCATGGTCGACGGCATGCGTAAGGTCGACGGTTACGCGGTTGAGGCCAAGTACGTGAAAGAACCGGGTAAGTGCAAGTCGTTCCGTCTGGTCAGCAGCGTCGATCGCACTCTGGGTACGCCGCCGAAGATCGACCCGCGAACCGGCAAAATGAGGTTCGACCCACACCTTGACGGCATGTACTTCGGCGACGGAGCGGAACTGAACCGGTATCGGGCCGCCCTTGACGATCCGCGCAATGACGAGATCCGCGGATTCGAGATCATCACCAATGACCAGCAGTCGGTGCCGTACTGGCAAAGCATGATGGCCATGAGCGGAGTCAACGGCAGCGCTCGTTACATTTCCTGATGAAGGTAGATATGGCAGACTCAATCGCCCAACGCACGACATTCAGTTTCGCACCGCCCGTAGACGATGCCGCCGCCTGGGGCTTGGAGTTGGACGACTTCGCCAACCGATTGACACAAGCTTTTCCAGGCACCGAGACGTGGAGAGTGGGGGCTTCTTTCCCGCGCCCACAGGAAGGTCTCGGGTTCGACATGCCCTTGGGAGGTGGAGCGAGGATGGAGGGATTGGTGTCGGCCCCCTACCCCCAGGTCGGCGCCGTCATGGCTGTTGACGCCACACCCGGCGAGGCCGCCGTTCTCGCGTGCTGGCTCAGAGATCGTTACGCGCCCTCCCCGAACCTGGTGCACTTCACCAGCGAGAGAGCTTTGGAGTTGGGCGTCACCGAGCACGAGCGCGTCCCTGCGATCGGAGACGTGCACGAGATCGCACGCGCGCTTCAGGACCACCTCGACGAGGTGGAAGCCTGAAGCCGGGCGTCGACGACTCCACCCTCGAAGATCCTTCGCGGGGCCACGGGGCCGCCACGGAAGCAGGCGGCCCCATGACAACCGGCTCACTCCTCGGCATACACCTCCGCGGCGTCCACCGCGTGCACCGCCCGTCTCATCCACAGCGTGAGCAAGTCCTGGCTGCCGCAGGCGGCCACACGTGACCGGACAACGCTGGTGACCGGGATACCGCGCCACTCCAGGGTCCGGAGGAGCATCTCCGGTTCGGCCTGAATGCGCCGATATCTTTACCAGTACTGGCGGACGTCGTCCCCGCCGGATGTTCGCACGACGTGATCAACGAGTTAGGCGGCCACAAGTTCGCACCAGACGTACTTGCCCCGGTCGCCGAACCGGGCAGACGGCTGCCAGCCCCAGTGGTCCGCACAGGCCCGCACCAGCCCGAGCCCCCGACCGTCCTCGCTCTCCACGACCTGCCCCAGCGGCCGTGGGGCGGGCGGCGGCCCTGGGTCGGTGTCCCACGCCCCGATCCACACCACCCCCTGCGCGGTACGGCGCACCCGCAGCGCCGCCGGCCCCTCGGTGTGCCGTACCGCGTTGGACACCAGCTCCGTCGCCAGCAGCTCCGCGGTGTCCACCAGGCCGATCAGACCGTGCAGGGTCAGGATCAGGCGCAGGGTGCGCCGGCAGACGGTCACCGCTCTGGCGTCGTTGGGGATGTAGAGCGTGTAGTCCCAGGACCCGCTCTCGGGCATGCGTCATCAACTCCGTTGCTGAGCAAGGGTTTCGTGCGCGGTGGCATTGCCGTGGACGCCTTGGCAGGACGGCACGGTGCGCTTCCGCTGCGTATGCGGTACGTCACTGAATGTAGACATTAGAAATAAGGTTCAGCAAGGCGATCCCGTAATCTGACCCCGAACGAGGTGCACGGACGCACGGGTTGAACCTAGGAGCGGTCGATGGGGACCAAGCGTGAGCCCACAGCGCGGCAGATGCGGCTGGCCGTGGAGCTGCGCAGACTCCGCGAGGCGGCGGGCCTCAGTTCCCGCGAAGCGGCTGCGCTGCTCGGCGTGAACTCCGTCCAGATCAGTCAGATCGAGTCCGGCACCTCAGGCGTGAGCGAGCAGCGGCTGCGTCGCATGGCGGCCAACTACGCATGCGTGGACACGGAGTTCGTCGACGGCCTTGCTGCGATCGCGGCCGACCGGACGCAGGGCTGGTGGGAGGCCTACCGAGGTCAGTTGCCCACGCCGTTCATGGATCTGCCCGAACTGGAGCACCACGCCCGCTTCCGGTGGGACGTCGAGTTCCTGCACGTTCCTGGCCTGCTCCAGACAGCCGACTATGCCCGGTCCCTCTTCTCCTACGTGAACCCGGAGTTTCCGCAGAGCGATGTCGAGCGGTGGGTCGAGCACCGGATGGCGCGCAGGATCGTCATCGAGCGCCCGGACCCGGTTCCGTACGAGGCGCTGATTCACGAGGGCGCCCTGCGCATCAGGGTCGGTGACCGGGCCACAGCGCGGGCTCAGCTCACTCGCGTCCTGGAGAGCTCCGAAGCCGACCACGTCACCGTGCGCGTCGTCCCCTTCGATCTGGACGACTTCGGCGGGGCGGGGAGTGCCATGGTGTATGCCGGTGGCCAGGTTCCCAAGCTGGACACCGTGGTGCGGGACGGACCGGGCGGACCGGTGTTCATCGACGCAGAAGCCCAACTCAACCGCTATCGAACGCTCTTCCGTAGGGTGGAGGCGGTGTCACTCGATCCCGACCGTTCGCGTGACTTCATCCACCAGCTGGCGAAGGAGCTGTGAGCATGCTGACCCCTGGCACATGGAAGAAGTCCTCCTACTCGGGCGGCGGGCAGGGGGACGCCTGCGTGGAGATCGCCCAACGGGCCACCCACATAGCCGTCCGCGACTCCAAGGCCCCCGCCAGAGCCACCCTCACCTTCCCGGCCGCCGCCTTCGCCCCCTTCATCCACGCCCTGAAGAACGCCCATGTGCATCTCGACCGCTGAAGCCGCGTTCTCCGGCACCACCCTGTACTGCGGGCGGCAGCGGCATCCCGTGCATGGGCTCATCCATGTCATGGGGTACCAGAACACGGCGCTCAACCTCGCCGCCGGGCCCAACGCCATGCTGCTCCACCTGCCCACCCGGCGGCTCGCGCCCGAGCAGTTCGTGTCCGTCGGGCGGGCCGACGACATCCTGCGCCGGATGGTGGACGCCGTGGAGATCAAGGACGCCCAGGACGACGGCATCGCCTGGATGGGCCTGAGCCGCTCCCCCGTGCGGGTCTTCGACCACGACGTGTACACCGTGCTGCTCGCCGACGACCCCCGCCTGATCCCCGCGGCCCTCCACCAGGTCCCCTGGAACAGGCGACCCGCGATCAGCCCCGAGCTGCTGGACTTCTACGCCGGGCACTTCCCCGACCACGCCGTCGCCCTCTGCTGCTTCGACAACGCCGACGCGCGGCGGGCCAAGCCGCTGCTGGTCCGGTACGAACCCCTCGACCCCGACCGGTTGAGCGTGCCGGCGCTGGACAGCCACACCGGTGGGCCGCCCGAGCTCGGCGCGGACGTACCCGTCGACCACTGGGTGCTGTTCTCCACCGACGAGGCCCCGGACGACTGGGGCGCACCCGTCATCTACCCCGAGCGGATGCGGCACAGCCTGCGGGCCTTCCTGCCCGACAGGGTCGTGGGACGGTACTACGGCGGCGGCCGGGCCCTGCCCAACGGTGACTTCGGCATCAGCCACCAGGATCTGCTGACCGGTGACCTCGACCGCATCGAGCGGTATCGGCCGGCCGCCGTCCACTAGACGCCGGCCCAGCCCGCCAAGCCCTCCTCAGCAGATCCGCGGCCACACCCGGCGAACCTCCTCCGCCCTGCGACAGTGGTCCTCGATCCAGTCCTCCTCCGGCCGCATCCCCAGCGCCGTCGTCAGACGGTCGGGGTCGTGGACCGTCACGGCCAGGGAGCGGTCCTCGATCATGTGGAGGACGAGGTTCAGGCCCCGGTCGTGGCCGATTCTCGCCTCCCTGCCCGGTCCGAGTTCGAGCAGCGCGGCCTGCCAGAGGTCCAGGTCGCCCGGGAAGAGGTAGACGTCCAGACGGGCGTCGACCCAGCTCGCCGACACGAGCACGTCGGCCCGGAGGTTGTGGCTCCCGGGGCGCGAGGGGCCCGTCACCCGTACGACACAGCGGTTCCCCCGCTCGTCCGCCAAGTGGACCAGGTCCACCGCACCCACCGAAGCCGAAGCCGCGGCCGCGGCCGCGCTCACGACAGCACCGGCACCGACCCCCGCACCCGCACCACTCACCGCAGACATCCCGCACTCCCCTTCCCCATCGACCCGCATCCTCCCGCAGCCCTGTTCGAACGGCTCCGGCCCAGCCCTTTTCGGCCGAGCCGCTTTGACTCATCTTGACCTGACCATGACACGGCAGGACCATGAGGGCGCCCGCACCGACGCACGTCGCACTGAAGCACCCCCACCTCCACCCCAAGGAGTTTTCATGCGACTTCGCACCCGTGGCTCCGGCGCGCGCGGCGGCAGACGTGCCGCCGGCCTCGGCGCCCTGCTGGCCCTCGCCCTCGCCGCTCCAGTGGCGGCGACCGCCCCGAGCGCCAGCGCCATCAGCACCCGCAAGGCCGCACCCGCCGGCCAGGACATCCGGCAGTACGAGATCCACCAGCGCTCGACTCCCGTCACGCGTACCGCCATTCAGGCCACCGGCGTCACCGTGGACGAGGCCGACGAGGAGACGGTCGTCGTCTCCGGGCGCGCCGACCAGATCCGGAAGCTGCGCCGACTCGGCTACGAGGTCAGCCCGTTGGGCGCCGCTCCGGCGCGGGCCGGGGCGCGACTGTACGACTTCCCCAGCGCCGACTCGAAGTACCACAACTACGCCGAGGCGAACGCGGAGATCGACCAGCGGCTGGCCGCCTACCCGGGCATCATGAGCAAGCGCGTGATCGGGAAGTCGTACCAGGGGCGGGACATCGTCGCCATCAAGGTCAGCGACAACGTCGGGGCCGACGAGGACGAGCCCGAGGTGCTGTTCACCGCCCATCAGCACGCCCGGGAGCACCTGACCGTGGAGATGGCGCTGTACCTGCTGCGCGAGCTGGGCGCGGGGTACGGGAAGGACTCCCGGATCACGAACCTCGTCGACAGCCGGGAGATCTGGATCGTGCCGGATCTGAACCCGGACGGCGGGGAGTACGACATCGCCACCGGCTCGTACCGCTCGTGGCGGAAGAACCGGCAGCCCAACTCCGGTTCCTCGGCCGTCGGTACGGATCTCAACCGGAACTGGGACTACAAGTGGGGCTGCTGCGGTGGGTCATCGAGCAGCAAGTCGTCCGAGACGTACCGCGGTGCCTCCCCCGAGTCCGCGCCCGAGGTCAAGGTGGTCGCCGACTTCGTCCGCAGCCGGGTCGTCGGGGGCAAGCAGCAGATCAAGGCCGGGATCGACTTCCACACCTACAGCGAGCTGGTGCTCTGGCCGTTCGGGTGGACGTACAACGACACCGCGACCGGCATGACGGCCGACGACGCCGCCGCCTTCAAGGCCGTGGGGCAGAAGATGGCCGCGAGCAACGGGTACACCCCGGAGCAGTCGAGCGACCTGTACATCACGGACGGGTCGATCGACGACTACCTGTGGGGTACGCAGAAGATCTTCGACTACACCTTCGAGATGTATCCGACGTCCGCCTGGAACGGCGGGTTCTACCCGCCCGACGAGGTGATCGAGCGGGAGACCTCCCGCAACAAGGACGCCGTGCTGCAACTGCTGGAGAACGCCGACTGCATGTACCGGGCGATCGGCAAGGCCGCCCAGTACTGCAGCTAGCTTCTCAGGCCTCTTCGAAGTAGGCGTCGAGCACCGCGTCCAGCTGCTCGTCCCACTCCTGGAAGCGCGCCCTGGCCGTCGCCTCGATCTCGATCGGGTACCAGCGGCGGTCAGGGGTGTGCACGGTGATCGTGAACCGCTTGCCGAAGCGGGGCGACTCCGTCTCCACGGCGGCGATCTCGTCCCAGCGGAACTCGCAGGACTCCTCGTCCAGACGGAGGCGGACGCCCTTGCGGTCGGCCACTATCCGCGCGCGGCGGTCGGCGGCCTCGAAGACGGGGCCGTCGGCCACGTCCTCGTCGTCCGCCTTCTCCGCCTGGTCCGCCGGCGCTTCGTCCGACGGCTGGTCCGGGCCTGCCGGCGCCTCGGACCCCGGTTTCCCGGCCGCTGCCGAGTCCGCCTCCGCCACCGCGTCCTGCGGCTCGGCCTCGTCCTCGCTCCCGGCCTGCGCCGGAACCGCGGCGGGAGCCGTGATGCCGGGGATGAAGGCCGGGTCGAAACCGGCACCCTTCACGGGCTCGCCCTCGAGGGGCTTGCTGCTCGATCCTATGCGCTGCTCCACGGCGGCAGTATGGACGACTTACCTGTGCCGGAACCAGTCAGCCCGCCCATCCCTTGGTTCACACGGGTCACCGATGGCCGACATGCACGGCTCGAACGGCTCGAACGGCTCGAACGGCCGCTAGACGAACACGCTGACCAGTGCCGCCACCGCGAACCCCGCCACCGACAGCACCGACTCCAGGACCGTCCACGTCCTCAGCGTGTCGCGCTCGCTGATGCCGAAGTACTTGGCCACCATCCAGAAGCCGCCGTCGTTGACGTGCGAGGCGAAGATGGAGCCCGCGGAGATGGCCATGATGACGAGGGCGACGAAGGCCTGGGAGTGGTGGCCCTCCGTCAGGAGCGGCGCCACGATGCCCGCCGTGGTGACGATCGCGACCGTCGCCGAGCCCTGGGCGACCCGCAGCACGAGCGAGATCAGGTACGCCAGCACGATCACCGGCAGGCCCACGCCGTTGAACGTGTCGGAGAGCGCCTGGGCGACCCCGCTCGCCTTCAGCACGGCGCCGAAGACCCCGCCCGCGCCGACCACCAGCAGGATGTTGCCGACCGGCTTGAGGGACGAGGTCGACACCGACTCCAGGGACTTGCGGGACCAGCCGCGCCGGATGCCGAGCAGGTAGTAGGCGAGCAGCAGGGCGATGGTCAGGGCCACGAAGGGGTGGCCGAAGAACTCCAGCACCGAGCGGCCCGGGGAGGGGTCCAGCGCGATCGAGGAGAAGGTCGCGGCGAGGATCAGGATCAGGGGCGTACCGATGATGGCGAGGACCGTGCCGAGCGGTACCGGCTTCTCCCGCGGTTCCACGCCCTGCGCGCGCTGCTCGGCGAGGACGGCCCGCCTGGCCTCCTCGGCGGCCTCGACCATGTCCTGCGGTACGGCGACGAAGATGCGCCTGCCGACCCAGGCGGAGTAGGCCCACGCGGCGAGGACGGCCGGGACGCCGCAGACGACGCCCATGAGGATGACCCAGCCGAGCTGGACGTGCAGCAGTCCGGCGGCGGCGACCGGGCCGGGGTGCGGCGGCAGGAAGGCGTGGGTCATGGAGAGGCCCGCGAGCAGCGGCAGGCAGTAGAGCAGGATCGACTTGCCGCCGCGCTTGGCGGCCGCGTACACGAGCGGCGCCAGGACGAAGATCCCGACGTCGAAGAAGACCGGGATGCCGAAGATCAGGCCGGTCAGGCCCATGGCGAGCGGCGCGCGCCGCTCACCGAAGAGACTCAGCAGGCGGGAGGCCAGCACCTCGGCGCCGCCGCTGACTTCGAGGATCGCGCCGAGCATGGTGCCGAGGCCGATGATGATCGCGACGTGGCCGAGGATGCCGCCCATGCCGGACTCGATGGTGGAGACGGCGTCGGAGCGCTGGACGGTGCCGAAGAGTTCGGTGACCGAGAGGCCGGCGAGCAGACCGACGGCTATGGAGACGGCGAGGAGGGCGACGAAGGGCTGGAGCCGCACCTTGATGATCAGAAAGAGGAGCAGTGCTATGCCGATGGCGGCGACGGTGAGCAGTCCGGTGGTGCCGTCGAGGAGGAGGAGCAGGCCGCCGGTGTGGGGTGGTGCGGCAGGGGCGGCCGCGGCGAGCGGAAGGGGCATCGAGGGGGTCCTCTGGGTAAGTGCATCGTGCTTTCGGGCAGGGCGGATCGCGGCACGGCGCCCGGAAGGGTGCCGTGCCGTGCGGGACGTACGGGGGGTGCGGTGGCGTCAGCCGAGTACGGCGAGCGCGTCGATCTCGATGAGGAGCCCGGCCGGCAGACCGACGTAGACCGTCGTGCGGGCCGCGGGCGGCTGGGTGAGGCCCTGCTCCTCGAAGTAGGCGTTGTAGATCTCGTTCATCTCGGCGAAGTGGTCCACGTCGGTGAGGTAGACGCGGATCATCATCGCGTCGTCCCAGCTCGCGCCGCCCTCTTCGAGGATCGCCTTGACGTTGGCGAGGGTCTGCAGGGTCTGCTCGCGCAGGGTGGGGCCGGCCGGGGTGGGGGCCTTGCCGTCCTCGGCGGGCAGGAAGCCCACCTGGCCGGCGACCTGGAGGATGTTGCCCTTCTTCACGCCGTGGGAGAACTTCGCGGGCGGGGTGGTGTGGGTCTTCGGGGTGAGCGCGGTCTTTTCCGTCATGCGGGGTCCCTTACTGGTGTTCTGCCGGAGTACTCGCCGCTGATCGCGTCCGCGGTACGGCGCACCAGCGGGAGCAGGGTGAGGAGTTCCTCGGCGGTGACGACGACGTTCGGCGCGGACACCGACATCGCGGCGACCACCCGGCCGTCGGCGCCGCGGACGGGGGCCGCGACGCAGTTGATGGACTCCTCGTGGCCACCGAGGTCGGTGGCCCAGCCCTGTTCGCGCACCTGCTCCAACTCCCGTAGGAAGGCATATGCGTTGGGGGTGGAACGGGCCGTGTAGAGGGGGTAGTCGAGCGTGTCCGCGAGGGCGCGGCGCTCGGGTTCGGGCAGGTCGGCGAGGAGGAGCTTGGCGACGGCGGCGACCGTGATGGCCACCGGCTTCCCGATCCGCGAGTACATCCGTACGGGGTAGCGGCTCTCCACCTTGTCGATGTAGAGCACCTCGTTCTCCTCGTGGACGGCGAGGTGGACGGTGTGTCCGCACTGCTCGTTGAGGCGCACGAGGTGGGGATGGGCGATCTCGCGGATGTCGAGGTTCTCCATCGCCTCCTGGGCGAGGGCGAAGAGGCGGGCGCCGAGCCGGTAGCGCTGGTCGGACTGGCGGTAGACCAGGCCGTGCTCGTGCAGCGTGCGCAGCAGCCGTAGCGCCGTGGACTTGTGCACGCCGAGGCGGTCGGCGACCTGCCCGAGGTCGGCGGGGCCCTCGGCGAGCAGCGGCAGGATGCTCAGGGCGCGGTCGACGGTCTGACTCATGGGGTGATCGCCTCCTCATCGGCCTGTCCGGCGTGCGTCCAGCCGGGGCCGAGTCGAAGTCTCCCCCATGCCCCCGGGTCCACGGCCGCCAGGCGGTCGGCGTGCCCTCGGGAGGGGGGTGCGGCGAGGTCGCCGGGCGTGGTGAGGGCGGCGGCGGCGAAGAGGTGGCCGTACCGGAGGCGGGTGCGCAGGGGGAGCCCGCGGAGGGTGCCCGAGAGAAATCCGGCGGCGAAGGCGTCCCCGGCGCCGGTGGTCGCCACGACGTCGACGTGGAGGGCGGGCTCGAAGACGGGTCCGGGACCGGGTGGGGCGGGCAGCGGGGCCCGGGGTCCGGCGTCGCGGCCCTCGCGCGCGAACCCGGACGGCGGCCCCGACTCCGCGCCCACCTCCTCGCGTGCGAAAGCCGTCGCGCCGTGCGCCCCCTGCTTGACCACCAGCACGGCCGGTTCCGGCAGGGCCTCCCGGATCGCCTCCGGGCCGCCGGTGATCCCCCAGGCGTGCTCGGCCTCGTCGTCGCCGACGAAGACGAGGTCGGCGCCGCGCGCCAGTTCCAGCAGCACCCGCGGGCCGTCCGCGTCCGGCCACAGCGCCGGCCGGTGGTTGACGTCGAAGGAGACCAGCGGGCGGCCGGGCCGGCGTGCCGTCAGTTCCCGCGTCAGCTCCAGGCAGTCCTGGGAGAGGGCGGCCGTGATCCCGGACAGGTGCAGCACCCGTGCGGTCCGTACGGCGGTCGGGTCGACGTTGCCCACGGCCATGGCGGAGGCCGCCGAGCCGGCCCGGTAGTACGCCACCTCGTGCGCGTCGGTGGCCCGGTCGGCCGCCGTGCGGAAGTAGACGCCCGTGGGCCGGTGGGCGTCGCGGCGGACGGCGCCGACGTCGACGCCGTATCCGGCGATCCGCTCCACCAGGTGCTCTCCGAATCCGTCGGCGCCCACGCGGCTCACCCAGCGGGCCGGGTGCCCGGCGGCGGCCAGTACGCAGGCCACGTTGGACTCGGCGCCGCCGATGCCCCGCTCGAAGGAGGCCACGTCGGCGAGGCGCCCCGGCCGGGACGGCAGGAAGGTGACCATGGACTCGCCGAGCGCCACGACATCCACCACATCCACGGCGTCGGGGGTGGCGCGGGGGTGTCCGTCGGCGGTCACGATGGTGGGGCTCCTTGTCCGTGTCCCGGGGCGGCGGTTTCGTTGACCCGGTGTTCGCGAGATGTTAGACAGCAGTGAGCGACATACGCAATGGATGTTGCATAAAGTGCAACGCACCTGATCAGGAGGGGTTCATGGGCCGTCAGACCGGCACCGAAGCGCTCGCCGCCCTCGCAGAGGAACGCGTCGACCACCGCTTCAAGGGCCTCCCCCCGGAGGCCGACGGCCTCACCGTCGCCGAGCTGGCCGCCCAGCGCCGCAACCTCTTCCGCGCGGCGGACGGCTTCACCACCCCCGTCCTCGCCCTGTCCGCGGAGCGCCTGGAGCACAACCTGGCGCTGATGGAGACGTACACCGTCCGGCACGGCCTCGCCTTCGCCCCGCACGGCAAGACCTCCATGGCGCCGCAGCTCTTCCAGCGCCAGATCGAGCACGGCGCGTGGGGCATCACGCTGGCCGTCCCCCACCAGGTGCGCGTCGCGCGGGCGTTCGGCGTGCGGCGGATCTTCCTGGCCAACGAGCTGGTGGACGCCTCCGCCCTGCGCTGGATCGCCGCCGAACTGGCCGCCGACCCGGAGTTCCGCTTCGTCTGCTACGTCGACTCGGTGCGCGGGGTGGAGCTGATGGACGCGGCCCTGCGGGGCTCCGGCCGCCCGGTGGACGTGGTCGTGGAGCTGGGCGCGGGCGACGGCGCCCGGACCGGCGTCCGCACGGAGGCGGAGTGCCTGGCCGTCGCCGCGGCCGTGGCCGGCGCACCGACCCTGCGCCTGGTCGGGGTGGCGGGCTACGAGGGCGAGGTGCCCGAGGCCGACCCGCAGCGGGTGGCGGCCTACCTGCGGCGGCTGACGGCGCTCGCCGCCGAACTCGACAAGGCGGGCCGGTTCGCGGACGCGGAGGAGATCGTGGTGAGCGCGGGCGGCAGCGCCTGGTTCGACACCGTGGCCGAGGTCTTCGGCGAGGTGCCCGCACTCTCCCTGCCGGTACTGAAGCTGCTCCGCTCGGGCGCCTACGTCTCGCACGACGACGGGCACTACCGCAGGCTCACCCCGTTCGCCCGGGTCCCGGAGGAGGGCGCCCTGGAGCCCGCCTTCCGGCTGTGGGCCGAGGTCGTCTCCCGGCCGGCCCCCGGGCAGGCCTTCGCCAACGCGGGCAAGCGGGACGCGGCCTACGACCTGGACCTGCCCACCGCGCAGGTGCTCCGCCGGGACGGCGCCGAGCGGCCGGCCACCGGTGTCACGGTGACCGGTCTGTCCGACCAGCACACCTGGCTGCGCACCGGCCCGGAGGCGGACGTCGAGGTCGGGGACTGGATCGGCTTCGGCCTCTCCCACCCGTGCACGTCCTTCGACAAGTGGCAGCTGATCCCGGTGGCGGAGGCGGACGGCACGGTCGTCGACTACATCCGCACGTTCTTCTAGGAGGCCCCGTGGAGGACCTGGTCATCCGCGACGCGGACGTCGTCGACGGCAGCGGCGCGGACTCCTACCGCGCCGACGTCCTGATCGACGGCGGCCGGATCGTCTCGATCGTCAAGGAGGCGGCCGCGGCGGGCTGCCAACGCCCACGTGCCGTACGGGAGATGGACGCGGAGGGCCTGGTCCTCTCGCCGGGCTTCATCGACATGCACGCCCACTCCGACCTCGCCCTGCTGCGCGACCCCGACCACAGCGCCAAGGTCGCGCAGGGGGTCACGCTGGAGGTGCTCGGCCAGGACGGGCTGTCGTACGCGCCGGTGGACGACCGCACGCTGGCGGAGGTGCGGCGGGCGATCACCGGCTGGAACGGGTACGGCGACGACGTCGACTTCGACTGGCGCTCGGTCGGCGAGTACCTGGACCGGCTGGACCGCGGGTTCGACGGCCGCGGGATCGCTGTGAACGCGGCGTACCTGGTCCCCCAGGGCACGGTCCGGGCGCTCGCCGTCGGCTGGGAGGACCGCCCGGCCACACCCGGGGAGCTGGACCGGATGCGGCGGCTGGTCGCGGAGGGGCTGGAGCAGGGAGCGGTCGGCCTGTCCTCCGGGCTCACCTACACACCCGGGATGTACGCCGAGGACGCCGAACTGACCGAGCTGTGCCGGGTGGTGGCCGGGTGCGGCGGCTACTACTGCCCGCACCACCGTTCCTACGGCGCCGGCGCCCTGGAGGCCTACGCCGAGATGGTGGCCCTGACCCGGGAGGCCGGCTGCCCGCTGCATCTGGCGCACGCGACGATGAACTTCGGCGTGAACGAGGGCCGGGCGCCCGAGCTGCTGGCGCTGCTCGACCGGGCCCTGGACGCGGGCGCGGACATCACGCTGGACACCTACCCCTACACCCCCGGCTGCACCACGCTCGCCGCGCTGCTGCCCGGCTGGGTGAGCGAGGGCGGCCCGGAGGCGGTGCTGGCCCGGCTCACCGATCCGGCGACGGCCGAACGCATCCGGCACGAGCTGGAGGTGACCGGCTCGGACGGCTGCCACGGTGTGCCCGTGGAGTGGGAGACGATCGAGATCGCCGGGGTGACCGATCCGGCGCTCGGCGACCATGTGGGCCGCACGGTCCGCGAGTCGGCCGAGCTGCGCGGCGAGAGCCCGTGGACCACGGCCCACCGGCTGCTGGTCGGGGACCGGCTCGGCACGACGATCCTCCAGCACGTCGGCCACGAGGAGAACGTCCGCACGATCATGCGGCACCGGACCCACACCGGCGGCTCCGACGGCATCCTCCAGGGCGCCAAGCCGCACCCGCGCGCCTACGGCACCTTCCCGCGCTACCTCGGCCACTACGTACGGGAGTTGGGGGTGCTCACACTGGAGGAGTGCGTCGCCCGTCTCACCGGGCGGCCCGCGGCCCGGCTGCGCCTGCCGGACCGCGGTCTGGTGCGCGAGGGCTTCCGGGCCGACCTCGTGCTGTTCGACCCGCGGACGGTCGCGCCCGGTGCCACCTTCGCCGAGCCGCGGAGGCTGCCGGCCGGTGTCCCGCACGTCCTGATCGACGGCCGGTTCGCCGTCGAGGACGGCAAGCGGACGGACGTCCTGGCGGGGCGGGCGGTCCGCCGCACTCCGGCGTGACCGCCCGGCCCCGGCGGGCACGGCGCTACGGCATGGCTGTGGCCACGGCCATGTCTACGGCTTGGGCAGGGTGCAGCCGGCCGCGCTCAGGTCCAGCTTGTTGCCGGTCGTGAAGCAGGCCGGGATCAGGTAGGTCTCCTCGGCGTAGTTGATGCCCTGGCGGACGGTGACGTTGCCGTTGGCGTCGACCTCGCACGGGTTGTTCTCCGTGCAGCGCTGGCCGTCCTCGTTGCCGGTGTTGTTGACGGCGACGACCTTGCCGGTGTTCGTGTCGATCACCGGCGAGCCCGAGGTGCCGCCGATGGTGTTGCAGGACGAGGTGTAGCGGAGCGAGTCCTTCCAGGTCCAGTCGCCTTCCTTGAGCCGGTAGACGAACCCGTCGACGTTGCAGCTGTAGATCCGCTTCCAGTAGCCGGACACCACCTTGATGGGCGTGCCGGCGGTCGGGTGCGTGTCCTGCACGGTGAGCGGGCTGATGCCGTACGAGCTCTTGATCTTCGCGTAGGTGGTGGTGGTCCGGTAGATCGTGACGTCCGTGTCCGTCATGGTCGAGTAGACGACCTGGTTGGCGCGGAGCGTGGCGACCCTGGTGCCGGAGGAGTTCAGCAGGCCGAAGGAACGGCTGGAGGACTGGCCGGTGATGACCTCGCCGGGCGCGGGGAAGCCGGTCTCCAGGCAGTGGCCGTTGGTCATGACCAGCGCCGGGTCGGTGTCCGCGGAGTTGGGGAAGCGGATGACGGAACCGGAGCAGTTGCTGAGGGAGACGGTGCCGGCGAAGTTGACCGTCACCGCGGCGGCCTTGGCGGTGGGCTTCGCCGCGGTGTGCGGCGCGGCGACCGCCGGGGTCGCGCCCAGCCCGGCTATCGCCAGGGAGGACAACGCGGCAAGGAGAGGCTTGTTCATGTGGGGGTCCCCTCTTACGACGGAGGCGGCCGGAGCTCTTCCGGCCGCCCTTGCGTCTTTGTCATGCGCATTCTCAACGCATGGAGGGCCCTGGACAAGGATCCGCGTCAGGTCATAGGGGTTTCCCTGTGCGGGAGGGAGACCTCAACTCACCTTTCGCCGGGGCTTGGTGACCGCCGCGCCGAACGGGGCGAGCCCTTTCACGACGACGCGCGGCGCCCCGGGACGGCCCGTTCCGCGCGCCCCCCGCCGGCCGACGACGCCGAACAGTCCGAACCCCCTTACCTCGACGTCGATGTCGTCCGGTACGACGATGCCCGTCCCGCCCCACAGGGCCACCGCCCGGATCACGGTCTCCTGGGCGGCGAAGCGCGCCTCGGTCAGGTCCAGCCGGCCGCCGCCCCACAGGGACCGGGCGGCGAACCTGGCCGGAATCACCCACTCGCCCTCGCGCCGGAACCCACCGAACAGGCCCAGGGCGAAACGGGACGTGGGCGCCCGGTCCACCACCGGCGTGTCCCGGGGGCCCGGTTCGGGCAGCCCGCTCCCGGCGGACGAAAGCTCCCCCAGCGTCCGGGCGCCGTAGACCCCGCCGAGCCGCTCGTCCAACTCCGCGAGCTCCAGCCGCCCGTCCGCCACCGCCGCCCGCACCCGCTCGGCGACCCGCTCCCGCTCCTCGTCGGAGACGAGGACGCCGGCACCGGAGCCGTCACTGTCGGAGTGGGCGGGCGAGGGCGGGTGCTTCACGAGCGGCTCGGGCTGCGTGGAGTCGGGCACGCACCCAACTCTCGCACGGGATGCGGTGGATGCGTCGGCGCCCAGGCCAACTGAAAGTGATACGAAGGGCTTTGATGCGACCACACCGTCATCCGCCAGGGCGGCCGGGCCGGGTGACATGAGGAGCCGGCGGGGCCGAGGCGACGGCCGGCGCACCACCCTGGCGCCGCCCCGGCCGCAGCCGTACCGACGGCCGGGCGGGACGGCGCGGGCCCCTGTCGGACAGGGCGGCGGCACCCACGCCGCAGGCGCGAGCGCACCTGACCGCGGTCGGCCGGGAGGCGGCGCCTCGGCACCGGCATCGCACCCGAGCGGGAGGCAGGGACACCCCGAGGCCCCCGGCCGCAGCCCGTGGTAGCGGTCAGTGGGGGCCGCGGCCGTGGCCGTGGCCTCTGCCCGGGGGGTCGGGCCAGGACGTCGTCGGGGCCGGTGACGTGAGCGTGGGGGTGACGGAGGCCGTGGCGGGCGGGGGCGAGGCCGTCGTCGCCGAGGCGCTGCTCGTCCCGGCGCCGGGATCGGCCGTCGACGTACCGGCGGCCGAGGAGGTCGCCGCGCGGAGCGGGGAGGCCGGGGTGGACGGGCCCACGGCGGTCGGAGCCCCCGTCGGCGTCGTGGACGGAGCGCCGCTGTCCGTGCGGGTGCTCTCGGTGGCGTCGTCTGCGACACGTCCGCCGCCCGCGGGACGGGACCCGTCCGGGGACCCCGAGCCGCCCGACAGGCCGGCGATCGCCGCCACGGTTCCGGCCACTCCGAGCACTCCGGCGACGACCGCGACCCGGCGCCGGCCACCCCTGCGCCGCTGCTGCTCGCGCCGACGTCCGGCCCGCCCCTCGCCCGGTCCGCCCGGCTCGCGCTGCGCGGGCACGGCGGGCAGTTCGCGCGTGGCGTCGTAGGCGTTCTGCCAGCCATGGGCGGCGGCGGGATCGGCGTAGGCGTCGTACACGGGCGCGGGGGCCTCCTGAGGGAGGTACACGTTCGGCGGAACCTGTGGCTCGCCGACCGGTACCTGCCCGCCGTACGCCCCCGCCCCGTACTCGCGTTCGGTGGACATGACGCGGATTCTAGGGACGCAAGGGACCGCTGAGACAGCCGACGGCGATATCGGGGCAATTCTTCGTGTCTCACGTGGCGGATAACACCACCCATGAGCCGTTACCGGGCCGTAAGCTCACGGACATGCAGGTGATCCAGTCGACCAAGCTCGCCAACGTCTGTTACGAGATCCGGGGCCCGGTTCTCGAGGAGGCCATGCGGCTCGAGGCGGCGGGTCACCGCATCCTCAAGCTCAACACCGGCAACCCCGCGGCGTTCGGCTTCGAGTGCCCGCCGGAGATCCTGGAGGACATCCTCCGCAACGTCTCCACCGCGCACGGCTACGGCGACGCCAAGGGCCTGCTGGCCGCCCGCCGCGCGGTCGTGATGCACAACCAGACGCTCGGCATCGAGACGGACGTCGAGCACGTCTTCATCGGCAACGGCGTCTCCGAGCTGATCGTGATGGCCATGCAGGGCCTGCTGGACGACGGCGACGAAGTCCTCGTACCCGCCCCGGACTATCCCCTGTGGACGGCGGCCGTCTCCCTCTCCGGCGGCACCGCGGTGCACTACCGCTGCGACGAGCAGTCCGACTGGATGCCCGACCTCGCCGACATCGAGCGCAAGGTCACCGACCGCACCAAGGCGATCGTCATCATCAACCCGAACAACCCCACGGGCGCGGTCTACGACGAGGCCGTGCTCAAGGGACTGACGGACATCGCCCGCCGGCACAACCTCCTCGTCTGCTCCGACGAGATCTACGACAAGATCCTCTACGACGGCGCCACGCACACCCCGACCGCGAAGATCGCCCCGGATCTGCTCACCCTCACCTTCAACGGCATGTCGAAGGCGTACCGGGTGGCCGGCTACCGCGTCGGCTGGATGTCGATCTCCGGTCCGCGCGCGCACGCCGACTCCTACATCGAGGGTCTGACGATCCTGGCGAACATGCGACTGTGCGCCAACATGCCGGGCCAGCACGGAGTGGTCGCCGCGCTCAGCGGACGCCAGTCGATCAACGACCTGGTGCTGCCGGGCGGCCGGCTGAAGGAGCAGGTGGACACCGCCTACGAGCTGCTGACGCAGATCCCGGGCGTGAGCTGCGTACGACCGAAGGGCGCGCTGTACCTCTTCCCGCGCCTGGACCCGCAGGTCTTCAAGATCAAGGACGACCGCCGGATGGTCCTGGACCTGCTGCGCCAGGAAAAGATCATGGTCGTCCAGGGCACCGGCTTCAACTGGCCCGACCCGGACCACTTCCGCGTGGTGACCCTCCCGGCGGTCGGGGACCTGCGGGACGCGATGACCCGCATCGGCACCTTCCTGGACGGCTACAGCCAGCCGTAGCACACGGAGACCGGCGGACCGCACTCCGTGACCCGACTCAACTTTAGACGAAATCCAAGCTAAGATGGCTTCCTGTAAGCGCACAGGAGGCCATCACCCATGTACGAACCGATCCGCACCAAGTCGGTCCACAGCACGATGGCCGGCACCCCGTCCGACTTTCCCCACCGGTCGCGCGAGGAGGAGCTGGACATCCAGCTCGCCGGACACCTCGCCGCACTGCTCACGGTCACCGACGAACTGCGTGCCCTGACACCGTCCGCCGGCCTCGACACGGCCGCGGAGCGCCTGACCTGCGAGATCTCCCGGCTCCGGGGAGGACGCGCGCCGCTGCGCGCGACACCGGCCGCGGCCGGCGACCCCGCCGCCCTGCACCGGCGCGCACACGCCCTCGCCGGCCGCGCCCTCGTGGTCGCCGCCTCGCGGGCGGACACGGCGGCGGCGATCCTCTCGGCCGAGCGGATGGACGCGCACGCGGCCGCTCTGGCCGACCCGAAGGAGCTCACCGCGGCCCACTGACCCCGCCCACGGGGTCCCACGAACGGCCCCGGTCCGCGTGCACCCGCAGCGACGCGCGGACCGGGCGCCACAGATACGGCGCCACAGATACGCGTGCATTCGAGTGGTCCGCGCCACCCGCCTGCCCGGCAGATGACGACGGCCTCACGACTTCCTCGTAACGTCGGGCAGCGTGAAACACAGGCCATTGCTGGCAGGACTCTTCGGTGCGGCCGTGGTCGCCACGGGAGCGATCTCCTGGGCGGTCGCGTCCCGGTCGGACATGTTCCCGGAATCCAAGGCCCCCGCACCTGCGTACCAGGAAGCCGATTCCCTGCTACGGAAGGGCATTCAGCAGGACAAGAGCCACGATCCCGCAGGGGCTGCCCACTCCTACGCGCGCGTGCTCGAACTGCAACCGTGGAACAAGTACGCCTGGTACGACCTGGGATACGTCGCGCAGGAAGTCGGAAACACGGACGACGCGCGCCGGGCCTACGAAAGGGCCCTGACGATCGACCCGGCATTCTCGCCGGCTCTCTACAACGAGGCACTGCTCCTGAAGAAGTCCAAGCCCGACCAGGCCATGGCGCTTCAGGAACGTGCCATGGCCGCCGATCCGAAGTCGGCGGCCACAGCTCACTATCACATCGGGCTCATCTGGTCACGAAAAGGCCGTGACCGCCAAGCAGTGACGGAATTCCGCCGAGCCGTGGCGATCGACCCCTCGCTGCTCTCCCAAGTGCCGCGCGCGTACAAGGAATCCGTGAGCGAGCGCTGAACGAGGTGTGAGCGGGATCCGGGCTCGCCGGTGTCTCAGACGCCGGCGAGCTCTTTCGGGCTCAGCCGCTGGCGTGCGAGCTCGAGGTTCTTCCTCACGCGCTCGCGGTGTTCCTCGGGCAGCTTTCCGCTTTCCAGCAGGCGTTCACAACAGTTCTTCGACTCCTCGTACTCGCCCACCCAGTAGGCGGAGACCGCGAGTTCGTCCAGTGCCCCCCATTCGTACCAGCCGGACTCGACGAACAGGCCGTGTGCCGGCTGCGGGATGCGTACCGCCTGCCGCGCGTACATGTAGGCGAGAGGCCAACGCCGGCCGTTGAGACGGCACCAGCGCGCGAGGGCCGCCAAGGCCTCGGCGCGTGAGGGCAGGCACTCGTGGGCCCGCAGGTACCGGTCCATCACCTCGGCGGGCGGCCGGCCGAGGGTCTCCGCGGCCCGAGCGGCCGCGAGGTGGGCACAGAAGGTCTCGTGATCCCAGCCGTCCATGGCCGCACGGCGGTCGTAGGCCTCGATGGCCTTCTCCAGCTCACCCGCGTCGCGCCAGCTCTGGGCGAGGTAGAAGGCATACCGCTCGTTGCCCGGCTCCTCGGCCAGACCGCCCTCGAGGATCTTCGCGTCGCGCAGGTACTTGTCCCGCAGGCCCTCGTTCCGCTGCCGCCCCCCGCCGCCCAGGATGACCATCCGGGCGCCTTCGAGAGTGCCGAGGCTGAACGGCCCACCGCATTCCACGTACTCGTGCAGAACGCCGACGTACCGCCAGGGAAGCCGCGTCGAGACCAGGGCCGGGCGCCAGTAGACGCTGCTCCCGTAGTGGATGTCGACCCGGTAGGCGTCGAGGGTCAGATCGGGCATACGAAAACCGGGCTCCATCTCCATGACGTCGTCGGCGTCGATGAAGAACAGGAATTCGGCGCGGTCGCGGGCGAGTTCGATCGCCTCGGTCCGGCTGCCGTCGTATCCCTTCCAGGACCGTTCGTGCAGTTCGCCGGGCAGGTCGCGGTAGACGTCGCGGATGATGTCCTGGGTGCCGTCGGTGGAACCGGTGTCCACGATGACCCAGGTGTCGATCAGGGGCCGCACGGATTCCAGACAGCGCCGGATCACCGGAGCTTCGTCCTTGACAATCATGTTCAGACAGACCGTTGGTTTCATGGGTCCCATCCCACTCGGTGGCGGCATACAACCGAATCGGGACGGTATCCAGCTGTTTCGACCCATGCAAAGAGGCTGATCCGAGACACCGCCGGATGGCTCGTGCATTCGAGTGGTCTGAACGGCGCCGGAGCCTGCCGAAAGACATCACCTTCACCGTGGACTCGTAACGTCGAGGTCGATCATCCGAAAGAGAGCCCAACTCCACCCGTTCGCCAGCTTCCACGAAGAGTGACAAATGAAAAAATCGACCTTCTGGACAGGAATCGCGACCGCGGCGACGGTCGCCACCGGACTGACCGTCTGGGCGGTTCACTCCCCATCGGCGGGGCCGTCGGAATCCAAATCCGTCTCGGTCGCACGGGACACCAAGTCAGTCCCCAATTCAGTCCCCAAGTCAGTCACCAAGTCAGTCGACGTGCTTCTCCAGTCGGCCCTCAAGCGCCAGACGCATCAGGATTTCGTGGGCGCGGCCGAGGACTACCGGCGCATTCTGGAAGCCGATCCGAAGAACAAACAGGCCTGGTACGGCATCGGGGTCATCGACCAGGCGTACGGCAGGACGGCGGAGGCCCGCAAGGACTACGACAAGGCCCTCGAAACCGATCCGCGCTTCACGTCCGCTCTCTTCAGCGAGGCGTTCATGCTGAGATCGAGCGACCCCGACCGGGCGGTCGAACTCCTCAGGCGTGCCGCCGCCATCCAGCCGAAAGCGGCAACGGTCCAACTGCAACTGGGCCAGTTGCTGGCCGATCGGAACCGCGACGGCGAGGCCGAGCAAGCCTTCCGCCGTGCGGTCGCGGCCGATGGCCGTCTCCTCTCACGGGTCCCGGAGGAATTCCGCGACGCGGTGAGCCGCTGAGGGCAGAACTGCCCATGGGGCGCGGTGTGGTCGACATGCGAGCAGGTGCCCACGAGGCCGAAGCACCGGGGCACCTGGCGCTCAGTCGCGGCCGGGAGGAGCGGTCAGTCGTTGCCGCTCCTCCCTCATCGGCCGGTCACTGCCTCACGAAGTCCTGACACAGACCACGTAGGCGGTGATGTTGTTGGGGTTGTTGGCGGTGGTGGTGGCCGTCCACGAGGTCGGCGACGTCGTCGTGCTGCCGTCGGCGGGGAAGGTCTCGACGAGGTCACCGTTGGTGGCGAGGGCGCCGCCGCCGGTGGCGAAGTCGCCCTCGTCACAGGAAGCGGTCACCGAGCGCTGCCCGGTGGCGGTGTTCACGTAGGTGCCTGCGATCGTGCCCGTGGCACCCGTGGCACCGGTCGCGCCAGTGGCACCCGTGGCACCCGTGGCACCCACGGAACCGGAACCGCCAGGACCCGTCGGGCCCGTCGCACCCGTGGCACCGGTCGCGCCCGTGGCACCGGTCGCGCCGTTCTCGCAGTGGCAGGGCTTGCCCCCGTCTCCGTACTCGTCGTCGGAGCCGGTCGGACCCGGGCCGTACGCGTCGTCGGAGCCGGTCGCCCCGTACACCTCGTCGGAGTCGGTCTGACCCTGGCTGTACGCGTCGCGCTTCCAGTCGAGGGCGTCGACGGCGGCCCTGTCGATCGCGTCGGCGATGGCCGAGCTGAGGTCGTCGTGCGGGCTCTGCCGCTCCGCGACGGCGCCGGCGCTGTGCCGGTCCATCCCCTGGGCGGCGGCGACCGTGCCCGGCAGGACGTTGAGGGCGACGGTGAGCGCGCCGGTACCCACCATCATGGCGGACTTCAGGCGCGAATTACGAATCGTTCTGCGGCTCAAGAGAACCTTCCCTGGGAGTGAGCGGAGTACCGCGGACGGATGCGCCGGGGAGCGCCTTTCCGCATGCGTGTCTCGCAACGTCGTCCGCGGACGACTACAATGTGCACGCTTCGCTCACCGAGGAAAACGACTATCTGCGCGCCGTTTGGGAAGGATCACTCGGGTGGCGTTATTTCGAGACTCAAAGCGTCCAATCACGGAGTGTCCGCTTTCGCGCCAGGATTCTGTGAATTAGGGCCCGACCTCCAAAAGGGGAGCGTACGCCTTTCACTGAGTCGTCGTGACGTTCCGCCAGGCCGCCTTTCCCGAAGACGACAAGGGCCCCGCACACCATGGTGCGGGGCCCTTGTGCGTTCATGTCCGCGGCCGGTCGTGACGATCGCTGGTCAGGGCACATCCAAACCGGCCGCGGAGTTCGTGGTGGGCGTCAGCCCAGGCGCTCCACCAGAGCGCGGTACTGGTCCCACAGTTCCTTCGGGGTGTGGTCGCCGAAGGTGTTGAGGTGCTCGGGGACGAGCGCCGCCTCCTCGCGCCAGACCTCCTTGTCGACCGTCAGCAGGAAGTCGAGTTCGGCGTCGGCCAGTTCGAGGCCCTTGGTGTCGAGCGCCTCCTTGGTCGGCAGGACGCCGATCGGGGTCTCGACGCCCTCGGCCTTGCCGTCCAGGCGCTCCACGATCCACTTCAGGACACGGGAGTTCTCACCGAAGCCGGGCCAGACGAACTTGCCCTCGTCGTTCTTGCGGAACCAGTTGACGTAGTAGATCTTCGGGAGCTTGGACTGGTCCTTGCCCTTGGCGACGTCGACCCAGTGACCCATGTAGTCGCCCATGTTGTAGCCGCAGAACGGCAGCATGGCGAAGGGGTCCCGGCGCAGCTCGCCGACCTTGCCCTCGGCGGCGGCGGTCTTCTCGGAGGCCACGTTGGCGCCGAGGAAGACGCCGTGGTTCCAGTCGAAGGACTCGGTCACCAGCGGCACGGCACTGGCGCGCCGGCCGCCGAACAGGATCGCCGAGATCGGCACGCCCTTGGGGTCCTCCCACTCGGGCGCGATGATCGGGCACTGGGAGGCGGGGACGGTGAAGCGGGCGTTGGGGTGGGCGGCCGGAACCTCGGAGGCCGGCGTCCAGTCGTTGCCCTTCCAGTCGGTCAGGTGGGCCGGGGCCTCCTCGGTCATGCCCTCCCACCAGACGTCGCCGTCGTCGGTGAGCGCCACGTTGGTGAAGACCGCGTTGCCCCACAGGGTCTTCATCGCGTTGGCGTTGGTGTGCTCTCCGGTGCCGGGCGCGACGCCGAAGAAGCCGGCCTCCGGGTTGATCGCGTAGAGACGGCCGTCCTCGCCGAAGCGCATCCAGGCGATGTCGTCGCCGATGGTCTCCACGGTCCAGCCGGAGATCGTGGGCTCCAGCATGGCGAGGTTGGTCTTGCCGCACGCGGACGGGAAGGCGGCGGCCACGTACTTCGCCTCGCCCTGCGGCGGGGTCAGCTTCAGGACGAGCATGTGCTCGGCCAGCCAGCCCTCGTCACGCGCCATGACGGAGGCGATACGCAGCGCGTAGCACTTCTTGCCGAGCAGGGCGTTGCCGCCGTAGCCGGAGCCGAAGGACCAGATCTCGCGGTCCTCGGGGAAGTGCGAGATGTACTTGGTGGAGTTGCACGGCCACGGAACGTCCTGCTCACCCTGCTCCAGCGGCGCGCCGAGGGTGTGGACGGCCTTGACGAAGAAGCCCTCGTCGCCCAGCTCGTCGAGGACGGCCTGGCCCATGCGCGTCATCGTGCGCATGGACACGGCGACGTAGGCGGAGTCGGTGATCTCCACGCCGATCGCGGACAGCGGGGAGCCGAGGGGGCCCATGCAGAACGGGACGACGTACATCGTGCGGCCCCGCATCGAGCCCCGGAACAGGCCCTTCTCACCGGCGAAGATCTCCCGCATCTCGGCGGGGTCCTTCCAGTGGTTGGTGGGGCCCGCGTCCGCCTCCTTCTCGGAGCAGATGAAGGTCCGGTCCTCGACGCGCGCGACGTCGGTCGGGTCGGAGGCGGCGTAGTAGGAGTGCGGGCGCTTGACCGGGTCGAGCTTCTTGAAGGTGCCCCTCGCCACCAGCTCCTCGGCCAGTCGCTCGTACTCGGCCTCGGAGCCGTCGCACCAGACCACGCTGTCCGGCTGGGTCAGTTCGGCGATCTCGTTGACCCACGAGATCAGTTCCTGGTGGTTGGTGGGGACGACGGTGGGAGCCGCGATGTCGCGCGCCACGATTGCTCCTAAAAGAGGGATTTTTTGTCTTGTTCGCCCCGTGGGGGCCGCGACCCGGACGCTTCGTAGCTGCTCATCCGGTGCCGACCGCACTCATTTGATCATCCGATTCTAGTGCCCATCTGTCCAGAGGGCATCACAGGTGAGCGACGTGAGGAATCCCACGGTTTCCGCGGTTCTTTGCGTCCACGTTGGGTTCGACTGAAGGACTTTTTGCCTCGGGGCCTTCGACCGAGCGGCACTGAGCGACGACTTACGGCGGCGTAGGTACGATGCCGCCATGACTGCGTCCGCCTCCGACGCGCCCATGGACACGCCGGCCGACGGCCGCGGTCCCGTCGCGCTCTCCTTGCCGCATCCGGTCAAGCCCCGTCTGCGTGGCTGGCTGCACCTCGGCATGTTCCCGGCCGTGCTCATCGCGGGCCTCGTGCTCACCGCACTCGCCGACTCCACCAGAGGCCGCATCGGCTGCGGCATCTACGTCCTGACGGCCTGTCTCCTCTTCGGCGTCAGCGCGCTGTACCACCGGGGCAATTGGAGCCCGCGGATGGACGGTGTCCTGCGCCGCCTGGACCACGCCAACATCTTCCTGATCATCGCGGGCACCTACACCCCGCTGACGCTGCTGCTCCTGCCCGACAGCAAGGGCCAGTGGCTGCTCTGGGGCATCTGGGCCGCCGCGGCCGCCGGCATCGTCTTCCGGGTCTTCTGGGTAGGCGCCCCGCGCTGGCTCTACACGCCCTGCTACATCGCCATGGGCTGGGCTGCCGTCTTCTTCCTGCCCGACTTCCTCCGGACCGGCGGCATCGCCGTCCTGGTCCTGGTGATCGTCGGCGGTCTGCTCTACAGCGTCGGCGGCGTCGTCTACGGCATCAAGCGGCCGAACCCGTCACCGCGCTGGTTCGGTTTCCACGAGGTCTTCCACTCCCTCACCCTCGCGGCATTCGTCGTCCACTACGTCGGCATCTCGCTGGTGGCCTACCAGCACGCGTAGCCGCCGGCCGCGCCGCTCATCCGAACAGGGGAATGCGGAACGTCGCAGCGGGTCGCGGCCGGGGCCCGCCCGGCCGCGCCGCTATGGCTGTCCGCATGACGCTTATCGCCCCTCCGGCTCAGGACACCAGCGACGTTCCCGATCCGGGCGCGGAGCACCGCCGCTGGATCACACCGGTCGGCCTGTGGCTCTGGCCGTCGATGGTCACGCTGATCGTCGGAACGTACCGCATCGGCCAACCGCTGATGGGACGCGACGAGTTGTCGAGCTGGGACGCGTCCGGCCGAAGCGCCGGACAAGTGCTGGCCACGGTGCGGCACGTGGACGCGGTGCTCGGTACGTACTATCTGCTCCTCCATGGCTGGAGGACGCTGTTCGGTGACTCGGCCACCTCCCTGCGCCTGCCCTCCGCCCTGGCCATGGCCGGTGCCGCCGTCTGCGTGGCGCTGCTCGGGCAACGGCTGTTCGGCCACCGCGCAGGGCTGGCCGGCGGCCTGCTGTTCGCCCTGATCCCCGGAGTGAGCCGGTTCGCACACGAGGCGCGTCCCTACGGCTTGGTGATGCTGGCCGTGGCGCTCGCCGCGCTCCTGCTGCTCCGGGCCCTGGAGCGCCCGGGCAGCCCGTGGCGGTGGACCGGGTACGCCCTCGGGCTGGTGGCCGTGGGACTGTTCCACCTTCTGGCGCTCACCTGCGTGATCGGGCACCTGGCTCTCGTGATCATGCGGGCGCGGCGCGAACGCCGGGCGTGGCTGGGCTTCGGCCTGGCGGTCCCGCTGGCCGTCGTCTGTGTGTCACCGGTGGTGCTGCTCGGCAGGGCTCAGACCGTCCGGCAGATCTACTGGATCGCCGAGCCGGGCGCCTCGGGTCTGATCGACGTCTGGTCGCAACTGTTCTACTCCGGCCTGTGCGCCGGAACGGTGCTGCTGCTGGCGCTGGTGGCGTGCCGGGAGCACCGTACGGCCGTCGTCTTCTGCGCCGTGTCCGCGGTGGCACCCGTCCTGCTGGTCTGGGCGCTCTCCCACGGGCACATCTCGTACTTCTACTTCCGGTACATGCTCTTCACCCTGCCCGCGTTCGCCGTTCTCTCCGGGGCGGGACTCGCCGCCGCGGCCCGGTCCCGCCGGGTGCTCGTGTCGGCCCTGGCAGTCCTCGCCGTGCTCACGGCGCCCGATCAGCGGTCACTGAGGGAGCCGCTCGGGCACTACTGGGGAGGCGGCCCCGACTTCGCGGCGGCCGCGCGGACCATCGAGAGGTACTACGTCCCCGGCGACGCGATCGTCTTCGACAGGACGCAGGAGGAGGCGCTCTCCCTGGGCGTCGGCTACTACCTGCCGCGGAATCTGAGACTGCGCGACGTCTTCCTCGCCGAGTCGCCCGTCCAGCGCGACGACTTGGCGGCCGTCCAGTGCCCGAAGCCCGCCGCCTGCCTCCGCGCCGGCGAGAAGCGGGTCTGGCTCGTGGTGAGCGGGAACGCGGCTGACCCGATGAACGGGCTGCCCGCCGACCAGTCGGCGGCGCTGCGCGCCCATTACACGGCGTACGGAGCGGACCGCCCCAGCGGCCTGACCGTGGCGCTCCTGGTGCGCTCCGCGTAGCGGCGGCAGCCGACGCGGCGCGCTTCGCCCGTCCGGCGCGGGTCGCCCTCTAAGGTGTCCGACGCCGGACACAGGGGGTGGAAACTCCCATAGTCGGGCGTATCGACTCGAAGGCGGGCGCAGATGACCACCGTCGGACAACAGCCGGACCGGACCTCGGGGGCGACGGCCGAACAGGCAACCGTCCCCGGGCAACGACCGCCGGGGCAACTCCGACGCGTCGCCGGTACGATCACCCGTCGCGTCCGGCCCTTCGACGTCGCCGTCGCCGCGTTCTTCCTGCTCGCCGCCCATCTCCGTCGCGCGCCTCCACAACCCGTTCTTCACCACCGTCCAGGGATTCCCCGACGGGGTGAACCTGATGGCGATCGGCCCGCAGCAGAGGGCCGAGGCCGACCTGTCGTACTGGAGGGCGGGTGTCGTCGTGCTGGCGCCCGGGTTCAACGCTCCGCCTCTCTACCAGACCCTGAGACAGCTCCTGGGCCGGGACGGCACCCTGACCGGCGGCGCCTGGGTGTGGGACGTGGACGACGGCACGTCCGCCACCCGGCGCCCCGGAAGGTGACGACCCCGGGCCGTCCGTTCCTTCGGCCCCCGGCAGGGCGTGTCTGCGTACCCGTGGCGTTCACCGGCGTATAGGTTCGCGAACGATCAGCCATGACAGCGCGATGCGTCCCGCTCGCCATCGTCCTGAGCACGCTCAGCGGGCCCGCGCCGATCACCGGCGTCTGCCGGCGCGGCGCCTCGGGGAGCCACCTCGGCGATCGCATGGAAACAGACCCACCCCACGGCCTTGTCCCCTCGCGGGGCTCAGGAGATCTCGATGGCAGTCACCGCGCCTCTTCCCTCGCCCCGCGATGAGATCCAGAGGGCGGAAACGGCCGAATCCGGAGGTCGCCCGACAGGGCCCTGGCTGTGGCTGGTGCCGTTCGTCCTCACGGCCGGCGTGACCGGCTTCGGCCTGACCGACTCCCTGCTGGGCAGGGACGAGCTGGTCACCTGGGACATGGTGAACCGCGGCACGGGGCGGATCCTCGCCACTCTCCAGAACGTGGACGCCGTCCACGGGACGTACTACCTGCTGATGCACGCGTGGGTCGGACTCTTCGGCGACTCCACCGTCTCCCTGCGGCTCCCTTCGCTTCTCGCCGTGGCCGGAGCCGCGTCGGTCGTCGCCCTCCTTGGCAACCGGCTCTTCGGGAGCCGGGCCGGACTGACCGCCGGAACCCTCTTCTCGCTGCTGCCCGCGGTGAGCCGCTACGGCCAGGAGGCCCGCAGCTACGCCTGGGTCGTGCTCGCCGTCGCCCTGGCGACACTACTGCTGCTGCGGGCCCTGGACGCCCCGCGCAGCCCCTGGCGATGGGCCGCCTACGCACTCGCGCTGCCCGGCGTCGGACTTCTGCACCTGATCGCGCTGTCGGTCGTACCCGCCCACGTGATGCTGATCGTCGGCCACGCGCGGCGCGACCGCTCCCTGTGGTGGAAACCCGCCCTCGCCCTGCTGCCCGTCGCCGCCTGCATCACCCCGCTCGTCCTCCTCGGCCGGTCCCAGGTCCAGCGCCAGCTGTACTGGGTGCCGAAGCCCGACGGATGGGCGCTCCTCTCCGTCTGGCAGGAGGTCTTCGCCTCCGCACTGACCGCGGGAGCGCTGATCACCCTGGCCGTGCTGGCCCGCTCGCCCCGCAGGACCCCGCTCCTGGTGTGCGCCGTCTGGGCCCTCGTCCCCCCCGTCCTCGTCTGGCTGAACTCCCATGGCGACGTCTCCTACTTCCGCCACGTCTACCTGCTCTTCACCCTCCCGGCCTGGACCCTTCTCGCCGGAGCCGGTCTCACCGCGGCCTGTCGATCCTGGAAGGCCGCCACAGCGGTCCTTGTGGCGCTGGCGGTCCTCACGGTGCCCGACCAGGCACGTATGCGGCAGCCCTTCGAGCACGACGCGCCCGTCCCCCTCGACTACGCCGCCGCGGCCGATGTGGTCCGACAGCACCACCAGGCCGGCGACGCGGTGGTCTACGACCGCGAGAACACCTGGAAGCTCGACGGCGGAGTCCGGTACTACCTGCCCCGCGGCTTGAGGATGCGCGATGTCTTCCTCTCGGAAGCCCCCGGGGCGATCGACCAGTTGTACACGCTCGACTGCCCCGCGCCCGCCCTGTGCCTCAAGGGCGAGCAGCGCGTCTGGCTGCTGACCCAGGGCAACGACCCGGACCCGCTGACCGCGATCAACCAGGGGCAGGCCGACGCCCTGCGGGCGCGGTACCGCACGTCCTGGAGCCAGCCGGTGACGGGGATGACCGTCACCCTGCTCGTGCGCAGAGCCACCGAGCAGCCGCCCGGCTCCCGCGGCCCCGCGCGGTGAAAACCCGTTCGGGTCCGCGGTGCACGCCGTGCCATCCTGACGACGTGAACGGAACCGAGATCCGCGTCGAAGTCGCCTCCGAGCTCCACCTGTTCGTCCCGCCGGCCCGCCGCGTCGGCGCCACGGCCCTGGCCACGGACGGCGTCTCGACCCTCGGCCATGTCGTCGAGTCCCTCGGGGTTCCGCTCACCGAGGTCGGCACGCTCCTCGTCGACGGGCGCGAGGTGCCGACCTCGCACATCCCGAAGGCCGGCGAGCGGATCGCGGTCCGCCCGGTGGCCCGCCCGCAAGAGGTGCCCGGCGCCCCGCTCCGCTTCCTGCTCGACGTGCACCTCGGCACCCTGGCCCGCCGTCTGCGCCTGCTCGGCGTCGACACGGCCTACGAGTCCACCGACATCGGCGACCCCGCGCTCGCCGCCCGCTCGGCGGCCGAGCGGCGGGTCATGCTCAGCCGCGACCGGGGCCTGCTGCGCCGCCGCGAGCTGTGGGCCGGCGCCTTCGTCTACAGCACCCGCCCCGACGACCAGCTCCACGACGTCCTCGACCGCTTCGCACCCGACCTGCGCCCGTGGACCCGCTGCACCGCCTGCAACGGCACGCTGCGGCAGGCCACCAAGGAAGAGGTCGCCGACCAGCTCAAGGGCGGCACGCAACGCTCGTACGACGTCTTCGCCCAGTGCACCGCGTGCGGTCGCGCCTACTGGAAGGGCGCGCACCACGAGCAGCTCGAAGCCATCGTGGAACGCGCCCTGACCCGGTTCGGCGGCGGAACCTGACGCCCTTCGGCGCCTGACCCGCCCGCTAGCGCCTCACGTCCCCCTTCCCGCACGCGGTGCCGTCCCGGTCGCGGTCCAGGCCCAGCGGGTCGTCGCCGCCGTTGACCTTCAGCCGGCCGTAGTGGTTCTGCCGGAGCCAGCTGCAGCGGGCCGCGGCCGTCTTCCTCACCTGCGGCGGGAAGACGGTCGGCACGCACACGTTGACCGAGCCGTAGTGGCGGTCGCAGCCGGAGACGGCCGGGCCGACCTTCTGCGACGTCTTCTTCTTGCCGGGCCCGGTGACCTTGCCGGACAACGAGTCGGCGAAGGAGTGGACGTGCGGGGAGGCCGCCTTGGCGCTCAGCGCCGCCGGGCCCGTCAGGTGGACCCATTTGGCCACTGACGGCACCCCGTTGGCGTCGACGGCGAAGAGCATGTACCAGCCGGGCGGCGCCAGGTTGGGGTTGTTCGTCACGTTCAGGTCGACGTTGTTGCCGCTCACCGAAAGCGGGAGGTCGACGAAGCGCTGGTTCGGGTCGGAGGAGTGGGTGACCGCGGCCGGACGGACCAGCTCCGCCTTGGCGACGGGCCGGTCGACCGTGATCCGCTGGGTGTCGCCGTACTTCCACTCCTGGTTGATCACCGAGGTGATCGTCGGGCGGGTGCCCTTGTAGAGGTACGGCGGGGTGTAGATCGACACGTTGTGGTTCCAGGAGCCGTTGCCCGGGTTGTCGCCGGTGGCCATCACCCGGCCGTCGGGCAGCAGGAACGCCGACGAGTGGTAGCCGCGCGCCTGCGGGTCCGCGGCCACGGGGTCGAAGGTGTTGCCGCCCGGGTCGTAGATCGAGGACTCGTACACCGGGTCGGCCCGGTTGTGCAGGGCGCCGCCGGTCTCCAGCACCTTGCCGTCGGGCAGCAGTACGGCGGAGACGTACATCTTGCCCTGCTTGCCGGTCTCCGCGACCTTGCCGTTGCCGAGGTCCACCGTGCCCTGCGGGAGCTGCGGGCCGGCCACGTACGCCGGGTCGGCCTGCTTGAGGTCGATCACGTCGGTCAGCCGGTTCGCGTCCGGGTTGGAGTCGATGTTGCCGCCGCCGAGGGTGAGGACCTTCTGGTCCTGCGCCGGGGGCAGCAGCACGCTCGCCGACTGGTCCCGCTCGTCCTTGTTCTGCAGGCCCGGGATCTGCGTGGTGGTGTTGGCCCCGTAGTCGTACACCGCCGAGCCGGTGCCGGGGATGTTGTTGCCGAAGACGTGGCTGCCCGTGTAGAAGAGGCGGCCGTCCTGCATCAGGATCATCGCCGGGTACAGACCCCAGTACGACCAGGTCTGGTTCACCTTCCACAGCGGCTGCCACTGCTTGTCCTTGTCGGACCACAGCTCGGCGGTGACCGAACCGGTGGAGTCCTCGCGGAGCCCGCCGAAGGAGATGACGTCACCGTTGCCGAGCTCGGTGGCCGACGGGTACCAGTGCCCGTCGTTCAGGTCGTTCGTCCTGCTGTAGGTCTCGGTCTTCGGGTCGAAGACGTACGAGTCCTTGAACCCCTCGTAGCCGTGGCCGCCCGCGACCGGATAGGCCTTGTTGCCGCTCATGACGAGGACCCGCCCGTCCTGGAGCTGCACGTGCCCGGCGCAGAACATGTCCTTCGGCGTCGGGACGACCTTGTAGGTGCCCTTCGCCGGGTCGTACACCGCGGAGGTGAACGTGCCCGCGTCGAAGTTGGCCTCGCTGTTCCCGGAGCCGGCGATCAGCAGCACCTTGCCGTTGTTCAGGACGACGGAGTGCATGGAGCGGACCGGGTTCTGGGTCGGCAGGACCGACCAGCTGCCGTCGGCGCACTGGGTGCTCGTGCCGGTGCACTGGGCGGGCGGGACCACGTCCGGAACCTGGTCCATGGTGTAGTCGTCGGTGGTCGCCGAACCGGTGCCGTAGACGGAGACACCCCAGGTGATGCGGTCGGTGCCGGCCGGGACCTCGGGCGTGCGCACCGTGGCCTTCGTCCAGGCCGACGCCATGTCCAGGGTCTTGAGGTCGGTCCAGTACTGCCAGCCGGCGGTGGCGTCGTGCCGGAAGACGGTGATGTTGGCGTCCGGGGTGGTCGTCCTGTACCAGAGCCCGAGGTCGTACTGCTTGCCGACACTCACCGCGGGCGCGCAGGCGGCGGACTCGGTGATCAGCGCCTTGCGGTCGCCCTCGGTACGCCGGGTCAGCGTCACCTTCATCGCCTTGGTGCCGGAGTGCGCGTCGGCGACGGTCTGGAAGGTGAAGTCGTTGTCGCCCCACCCCGACTTCTCCCAGCAGGCCGGCATGTCGTCGGTGCCGGCGGTCTCGAAGCCGGGGTTCTGGACGAGGTTGGCGGCCTCGGCGTGCTGCGGCGAGGTGAGGATCAGACCGGCGGTCAGGGCACCTACCCCGGCCAGCGCGGTCCGTCTGCGGCGGGTGTTCACACGGCTCTCCCAGCGGTCGTACGGGCCCCGCGGCGGCGCGGGATGTACACCAGCGCTTCGGTCCCCACGAAGCGCAGAACGAAGGTCAGGACCAGCGCGAGCGCGGTGGCGGGGAGCGCGCCCAGGTGGAACCGGTGGACGAGCAGCGCGATCAGCGGGATGCGCAGCACCAGGTCGGCGTTGGCGAGCAGCGCGAACCGGCCGAGACGGTCCCACCAGCGTCGGTGCGCACGCCGGTCGCGGAACAGCAGGTGCTCGATGAGCAGGAAGTTCCAGGCGACGCCGAGCTGGTTGGCGAGGATCTCGGCGGGGACGTAGTGCATGTGGAGGGCGGTCAGTGCCCACAGGCCGGCCAGGTTCGGCACGAAGCCGCTCGCGCCGATCAGCCCGAAGCCGACCATGCGCGCGAGGGGCGAGGCGGTGCGCAGGCCGGCCAGGTGGCGCAGGAAGCGCAGGCCCTCCTTGGCGGAGGACTTGGACTCGCCCGCGAACCGGTCCTCGAAGACGAAGGGCACCTCGGCCACCTGGCGGGGGCGGCTGCGGACGGCCAGTTCGAGGAGGATCTTGTAGCCGAGGGGTCTGAGGACGTCGGCGGTGACGGCGCTGCGCCGGATGGCGAAGAAGCCGCTCATCGGGTCGCTGATGCCGTGCAGCCGGCGCGGGAAGAGCGCCTTCGTCAGCCAGGTCGCGCCGCGCGAGACGGCCACCCGGTAGCTGCCGGCGAGTCCGGCCCGGCTGCCGCCGTCGATGTACCGGGAGGCGACGACGAGTCCGGCGTTCGCCCGTTCGCCGGTGGCGACCAGTTCCGGTACCAGGGACGGCGGGTGCTGGCAGTCGCCGTCCATGACGACGATCCACTCCGAGGTCGCCGCCTTCAGCCCCTCGACGACCGCCCCGCCGAGCCCGCCGACGGGTTCGTCGCGGTGCAGCACGGCCACCGGGAACGGGCAGTCCTGGGCGGCCTCGCGGATCACCTCGGGGGTGTCGTCGGTGGAGTCGTCCACGAAGACCACCTCGCAGGGCAGCCGGGCGGGCACCGACTCGGTGATCAGACGGAGCAACTGCCGGACGTTCGCCGACTCGTTGTAGGTCGGTACGACGATGGTGACGGCGCCGGGCTCGGGGACCTCGACGGCGTCGATCCCGGGGACGGGTGCGGTGTACTCGTGGCTGCTGCTCATCGTGCGCCTCCCGTGGCGGCCGTCCGGATCCGCCGGATCTCGATGCGGTCGGGTCCGGTGCCGAAGGTGGCGACCGGTGTCGAATGCCGGATGGCGGCGCGGACGTTGGGCAGGTCCTGGGCGTCCCGGCGGACCGTCGGCGAGGCGACGACGTAGTCGAGGTCCCGCCAGCCGTGCGGCATGGTCCTGGTGACCGCCGGGTCGAGGTCCGCCTTGTAGAACCAGATCGCGCCGAGTCCGGGCCGGTACCCGGCGTGGACCAGGTCGAGCCACAGGGCGTCGTCGACGAGGACCCGGGTGTCCTCGGGGTCCGCGACCCGGGTGGAGAGCCAGTGGGACGCCTGGCGGTAGGGCTTGTTGGCGTCGGCGGTGACGGCGGTGCGGTCGCCGTCGTACCAGTGGGGTACGACGTAGGCGCCGGCGGCGAGCGCGAGGGCGGCGGCGAGCGCGTACCGGCCGCCGGTGACGTAGCGCCCCTCGGCGGCGGAGCGGCGGCGGCGCAGCACCGCGTGGGCGACGGAGGCGGTGCCGCCCGCGAGGACCAGGGCGAGGAAGGGCAGTGCTCCGATGACGTACATGGCGGGCAGGTAGCCGCCCGGCCGCATGGCCACGGCGGCCAGCACGGCGACCGTGAGGGCCGGGCCGGCCAGGGCGCGGGCGGTGACCGACCAGCGCCAGGTGCCGATCAGCAGGAGCGCGCCGGCGAGGCCGCCGATCGGCAGGACGCGGTCGTAGTACAGCCAGGAGTGCAGGACGCCGTACGAGCCGGAGTCCGGGTCGAGGATGAAGCCGGAACCGGGCCGGGACATCTGGTACTTGATGCCGTCCCACAGCGACACGTGCCCGGCGCCGGGGAACAGTTCGCCCTTGAGCAGGGCGAACAGCGGATAGGAGAGGCCGATCAGGACGCAGGCGGTGACGGCGCCGGTGAGGGCGAACTTGCGGGTGTCGCGGTGGCTGTGCCGCCACATGGTGACGAACAGGGCGGGCAGGACGACGAGCATCGTCTCCTTGGTGAGCACGCCCGCCGCCGCGGCGAGACCCGCGCCGAAGTGGTGCCACAGGTGGCGACTGGGCGAGGCGGCGAGGCAGAACGCCAGCAGCAGCCACATCACGGCGATGTTGTCGAGGAAGATCTCCCGCTGGAGCACGACCGCGAGCGGGGAGAGTCCGAAGAGGGCCATGGCGAGCCCGGCGGCCCAGCGGGGCAGGGCGAGCCGGCGGCCGAGGACGTAGACGAGGACCGCGCTGACGGCGCTGATCACGAGCATGGTGATCCGCATGGTGCCGACGGTCATCGAGCCGGGGCTGATCGCCGACGGGATCCAGCTGAGCAGGGCTATCTGGACCCAGCCGAGCGGCGGGTGGTCGTACCAGTAGGTGTAGTGGGCGAGGCCCTTGCCCTGCTGGACGGCCCAGGCCTGGGCGAGGTAGGTGCCCTCGTCGTCGCTGAGGGTCGGGTAGTCGGCGATGTTCCAGCCCTGGACGACGAGGATCGCCAGGAGCAGCACACCGCACAGGAGGAGGTCGGGGCGGGAGGAGCGGAGCCGCCGCGGTGGGCCGGTGCGGCCGGCCGGGCCCGTTTCCGGCACAGGTGGGTGCTGCGCGGGGACCTTCGAGGCGGTCACCGCGGGGAGGGTGGAGGTCACGCGGGAACGTCCTCTCGGATCGGCTCGGCCGCGGTGAGGTGCGCGCCGACGTGCGTGGTCAACTCCCAGTCGTTCCGTCCGCGTTGCTCGCGCCATACGGCGCGGATCGCGGCTCCGGCGAGGAGGACCTGGTAGAACGGGCCGCCCACGATGAGCTTCACGTAGTGGACGAGGCGGACACGCAGGCCGTACTGCTTGCCGAAGTCGTGCAGTCCGACCACCTCGAAGACGAAGGTGACGGCGGCGGTGACCAGCGGCAGGAAGGTGAGGAAGGCGATGCCGACGGGCACGTCGAGGAAGAGCGCCACGGCCGCGTTGAGCGGGATGATCACGCCGGAGAAGGCCTGCAGGAAGGGTGTCATCAGGGTGTACCGGGCGAGCAGCCGCTGCCGCAGGGCGGGCAGTTGCTTCCAGTCCTTCTTCCGGTACACCTGGAGGAAGCCCTGGTTCCAGCGGGTGCGCTGCTTCAGCAGCGACATCAGCGAGCCGGGCGTCTCCTCGCGGGTGACCATGTCGGAGTCGTAGGCGACGACGACCTTCTTGCCGACGCTGGACAGGCGCACGCCCAGGTCGCAGTCCTCGGCGAGGCAGTCGGGGTCCCAGCCGTCCGCATCCCTGAGGACGTCGGTCCGCACGAAGACGGTGTTCCCGCCGAGCGGGATGAACCCCTTCTGCGCGTGCAGGTGCAGCCGGGAGCGGAACCAGAAGAAGTACTCCAGGCAGTTGCGCAGGCTGTACCAGCTGGAGTGGAAGTTGATGAGCTGCACGCCGCCCTGGACGACGTCCGCCCGTGTCGTGCGGAACGCGTGGTCGACGTGGGCGAGCAGTTCCGGGTGGACCTGGTCCTCGGCGTCGAAGACCCCGACGACGTCGCCGCGGCAGTGCGGCAGCGCCGTGTTCATGGCCTTCGGCTTGTTCTTCTTCTCATGGGTGTCGACGACGACGCGGACGCGCGGGTCGCGGGCGGCGGCCCGCTCGGCGACGGCGGCGGTCTCGGGGTCGTCGTGCCCGACGATCACGATGATCTCGAAGTCGGTGTGCGTGGACTCCAGCAGCCGCTGGATGGTGTGGTCGAGCACGGCCTGCTCGTGCCGGGCCGGCAGGAGCAGGGAGAACGACAGGTGTTCGCCCCCGTCCGGTCTGCCGAACCGGGTGGACGCGAGCACTTCGGGCGTGCGCCACGCGTGCATCTGCCACCACAGGGTGAAGGCCGCCATCCAGAACAAGGCCAGCGAAACGGCAGCGATGAAGACAGACGTCAGCAAAAAGATCCCCCCAGATCCCCAAAACCCCCTGAGCGCACGGCGGTTCGCTTCACCTGCCGTGCCGCTATGGAGAGACTAGGGGGGTTCTGTGAAATGCGGGCACTGTTCCGATAAATAGCGTGTTTCGGAACGGTGGTGCGATTAACGGGGCCTATCCGAACACCCGCTCAAATCAGGCATCCCACAGGCCCCGCTCGCTCCGCAGGTCAGTGACCCAGTGCCGTGCGCAGCCGCCCCCGGTCGGTGGTGGGGGCGTCACACGTGAAATTACGGCAGACGTACGCCGCCGGTTCACCGGACACCAGCGGACGGTCCGCGAGCAGCGGGAACTCGTCGCTCTCCGGAGTGCCGACGGCGACGACGGCACCGGGCGCGGTGCCCAGCAGGGCGGTCATGTGCAGGGCGGCCGTCCGTTCGTCGTCCAGCGCCGGGCCGACGATCGCCACCTCGCGAGGCCCGTCGAGCAGCGCCTCCGCGGCGGCCAGACCCCAGCCGATGAAGCGGGGAACGCGCGGCCCGAGGGTCTTGACGACGCCCAACGCCCTTTCGGCGGCGGTCCGGTGGCGCTCGGAGCCGGTGTGCGCCGCGTAGCCCAGCAGGGCGGCGGCCGCGGCGGTCCAGCCGGAGGGGGCGGCGTTGTCGGTGGGGTCCTGGGGCCGGCGGATGAGCCGCTCGGCGTCGGAGGCCGTGTCGTAGAGGGCGCCGTCCTCGGGGTCGGCGAAGCGGGCGAGCACATGGTCGAGGAGCAGTCCGGCGAAGTCGAGCCAGACGCCCTCGCCGGTGACGGAGGCGAGCGCGAGGAAGCCCTCGGCGACGTCGGCGTAGTCCTCCAGAACTCCGGCGTTGGCGCCGACGCGGCCGTCCTTGCTGGTCCGGGCGAGGCGGGCGTGTTCGTCCAGGTGGACGCGGACGAGCAGGTCGGCGGCGCCGAGGGCGGCCTCGACCAGGTCGGGCCGGTCGAAGTAGGCGCCGGTCTCGGCGAGCGCGGCGATCGCGAGGCCGTTCCAGGCGGCGACGACCTTGTCGTCCCGGCCCGGCGCCGGCCGTTCGGCCCGCACCGCCAGCAGCCGGCTCCTGACGGAGGCGACCTTCTCGGCGTCGAAGACGCCTTCGGTCTGCGGGAGTTGCAGGACGGACAAGCCGTGCTCGAAGGTGCCTTCGTCGGTCACCCCGAAGTACTGGGCGGCGAGGTCGCCGTCGGTGTCCCCGAGGGCGGCGCGCAGCTGCTCGGGCGTCCAGACGTAGTAGGCGCCCTCGACGTGCCGGCCCGTGCCGTCGTCGCTGTCGGCGTCGAGCGCGGAGGCGAAACCGCCTTCGTCCGTCCGCAGTTCGCGCACCAGGAAGTCGGCGGTCTCCACCGCGACCCGCCGGGCGAGGTCGGAGCCGGTGGCCCGCCACAGGTGCGCGTACACCCGGCACAGGAGGGCGTTGTCGTACAGCATCTTCTCGAAGTGCGGCACCACCCAGTCCCGGTCGACGGAGTAGCGGGCGAAGCCGCCGCCGAGCTGGTCGTAGAGGCCGCCGCGGGCCATGCGCTCGCAGGTGTCCGCCGCCATCTGCAGGGCTCCCTCGGCGCCGGTGCGCGCGTGGTGGCGCAGCAGGAACTCCAGGACCATGGACGGCGGGAACTTGGGCGCGCCGGAGAATCCGCCGCGCTGCGGGTCGTACTCGCGGGTGAGGCCGAGCAGCGCCTGCGCGAGTTCCTGCTCGCCGGGCGGCCGGGTGCCCTGGTGGCTGAGCTCGCGCTGGGTGAGGTCGCGCACGATCTTCCCGGCGACCTCGCTGACCTCGTCGTGCCGGGTGGTCCACGCCTGCTGGACGCCCTCCAGCACCTGCCGGAACGAGGGCATCCCGTGGCGAGGGGCGGGCGGGAAGTAGGTGCCGAAGTAGAACGGCTCGGCGTCCGGGGTGAGGAACACGGTCATCGGCCAGCCGCCCTGCCCGGTGGCCGCCTGGACGGCCTCCATGTAGACGGCGTCGACGTCGGGGCGCTCCTCGCGGTCCACCTTGACGCTGACGAAGTGCTCGTTGAGGTAGTCGGCGGTGGCCCGGTCCTCGAAGGACTCGTGCGCCATGACGTGACACCAGTGGCAGCTGCTGTAACCGACGCTCAGCAGTACGGGTTTGCCGGTCCTGCGGGCCTCGTCGAAGGCCTCGGCCGACCAGGGCCACCAGTCGACGGGGTTGTCGGCGTGCTGGAGCAGATACGGGGACGTCTCATGGGCCAGTCGGTTCACCGTTCCACTCTCCCACGGGCTCCGGCACCGCGTAGAAACGCACCAGCACCGGGCGCGCCTCCTGCGGCGCCTCCTCGCGCGGGTGGCCGTACCGGTCGAGCAGGGCGCGGTAGTCCCGCATGAAGGCGAGCAGGTCCTCCCTGGTCATCCAGGTGCCGTGGCGCTGCACCTGGGCCCACCCCTCGGGGCCGCGGTACTCCTCGTGCGCGCGGCGGTACAGGGCCGTGTCGAACTCGATCTTGAGGTGGGCGAGCCGGGCGGCGGCCGCGTACTCCTCCGGGGACATCCCGGCGGGGTCGGGCGTGGTGTGGCTGAACGGCAGCGCCCGCCACCAGCGCTCGCGGCCGGCGGACTTCTCCGGGATCTCCTCGATGAGCCGCTGCTCGGCGAGTTTGCGCAGGTGGTAGCTGGTGGTGCCGGAGCTCTCGCCGAGTTCGCGGGCGAGCACGGTGGAGTTCGCCTCGCCGTGCCGGCCCAGGTATTCGAGGATGCGGCGGCGCAGCGGGTTGCCGAGGGACTTGTAGAGAGCGGTGCGCTCCAGGCTGGTCATCTCGGGCAGGCCGTCGGTCATGCGGCCACGGTAACCCTGAGGACCCTGAGTCGTCCCCGATGTCTGCCGAGATTTCTTTGCAGAATTTTCTCTGCGGTCTACTGTGGAGACGGAACGTGTGAGGGCGGAGAGCGGGAAGACGGAAGACGACATGACGGGGGCCGTGATGAAGACGTTCGAGGTGCCGCTGAAACGGTGGACACTGATCCTGCTCGCGGTGGGCGCCGCCCTGCTCGTGCCCTGGACGGTGGTGCTCGCCCTGACTCTCCCGGCGAGCACGGAGGTCCGCCACTGGTCGCTGGCCTGGATCGGGCTCGACGCCCTCATGACGGCGGGCTGCGCCACGACGGCCCTGCTCGGCCTCCGCACCGACCCCCGCGCCCGCCTCACCGCCTCGGCCACGGCGGCCGTCGCGGTGCTGGACGCCTGGTTCGACATCACGACGGCCCCGTCCGGCGGAGACCTCGCGCAGGCCCTCGCGTGCGCCGTGGCGGAGGCGAGCCTGGCGGCGGCGTGCGTGGCGCTGGCGCTGTCGGAGCCGCGAGAGCCGCCCGCCCGTGAGGGAGTTGGCACCAAACCCTCACCCTCCCCCTGATCACCGCCCCCTCGCGTTCCCGCTCCGCCCGAAGGACACTCGTACGCGAAGGAGTTGCCGCCGGAGGGGGACGGGACATGCGGGACGACCATCGGGCGGAAGCCGAACGGCTGCTGGCGCGGGCCGTGGAGGAGGAAGTACGGCGCTCGGGCGGCCGGATCGACGGTCAGCTGCTGCTCGCGCGGGCCCGCGGCGGACTCGACGCGATGGCGGGGACGGCCGGCGAGGAGTACGAGGCCTACACCCGGGCGCTGGACGAGGCGGAGGCGGGCCGGCTGACCTTCGGCCAGCGGTACGCCCGCGCGGGCGCCGGAACCGCCCTCATGGTGGCGGCCGTTGCCGCGGTCGCCGCCGCGGCGGCCGACCTGGCCCTCGGCACCGGTACCGGGACGGCCGTCGGCGCCGGTGCGATCGCCGGAGTGGTGGGCGCCGCGGCCACGGTGGTGAAGGTGGCCGGCTCCCATGTACCGGCCGCCCATCACCGAGCGGGCGCGGCCGGGCAGCCCGGCGGGCCGGAGCAGCTGCGGTTGCAGTGGCTGACCGCGCTGGAGGTGCGGGGCATCCGCCCGTTCCTCGACCAGCAGCGGGTGATCAGCGCCTCCACCGGCCCGAAGAAGACGACCGGCCCCGCGCTGCGCGGCGCGGACAAGAGCGCGGCGTCCCGCAGGCGTACGATCCTGGAGCAGTCCTTCGGTCATCTGCCGCAGCCGGACGGCCCGTTCGCGGGACGCCGGCCGGAACTGGGCCGGATCAGGCAGTGGGCGCAGGCGGCCCGGGCGGCCACCGAGACCCGGCCGACGGTGGTCGTGCTGCACGGCGAGCCCGGTTCGGGCCGGACGACGCTCGCCGTGCGCGCGGCGCACGATCTGCGGGACCACTTCCGGGGCGCGGTGGTCGTCGACCTGCGCGGCGGCGGGCGGGAGGCGCCGCTGTCCACCCGGGACGCCCTGCTGCACCTGCTCAACCGGCTGGGCGCGCCCCGCGAGCAGTTGCTGTTCCGGGAGCGCTCCTCCCTCGATCAGCAGGTCAAGCGGCTCGGCGAGCTGTACCACCAGCATCTCGCGGGCCTGCCGGTGACGATCGTGCTGGACGACGCCTCCGATCCGGAGCAGGTGCGGGCACTGGTGCCGGAGCGGTCCGACAGCCTGGTGCTCGTCACCGCGCGGACGGCCCTGGACCTCCCGGCGGACCTGCCGGCCTGGGTGCACCGGCTCGCGGTGGCGCCGCTGGACGCGGCGGGCGCCGAGGACTTGCTGAGCACTGCCGCCGAGGACGCGTCGGGCCCGTACGACGCGGAGTCCGCCGACGAGGTACGCGCGCTGTGCGGGGGCCTGCCGCTGGCGCTGCGGATCGCCGGATCGGCGCTCGGCCCGCGCTCGCCCCGGCAACTGGCCACGGACCTGGGCGCGTACGGGCCGGTGGAGCCGGTGGAGCGTGCCCTGTGGCTGCGCTACACCGACCAGCCGGAGCCGGCGCGCCGGCTGCTGCGCCGGCTCGCTCTCGCGGGGCGGGCCTCGCTCGGCGCGGCGGCCGCCGCCTCCCTGCTCGCCACGGACGAGGCGGAGGCCACCCGGCATCTGGCGGCGCTCGCGCGGGCCGGGCTGATCGACCATGTGCGCGGCAGCCGCTACCGGCTGCACGACCTGGTGCGCGCCTTCGCGCTCGCCCGGCTGGCGGACGAGGAGGACCCGGCCGAGCGCGCGGCGGCGCAGGAGCGGCTGATCGTGAACTACGCGGAGCTGGCCGACTCGGTGCTGCGTCTCGTCGACGGCAACATGTCGACGCGCTCCAACCAGTTCGGCTCGCACGGCTTCCCCTCGCTCGACGAGGCGCTGCGCTGGCTGGACGACGAGTCCAGTTTCATCACGGCGGCCCTGCGCCACGCGGAGGGCGTGAACCAGGCGGCCGTGCTGAACCTGCTCGGCGCGCTGTGCGACTACTGCCTGCTGCGCGGCGACCTGTACCGGCTGGGCGAGATCAGCGAGCTGACGCAGGCCGTGGACGAGGGGCTGCTGGTGCGCTCGGTGCAGTGGCGCACGGGCATCGCGGCCCGGCAGCTGGGCGAACTGGACAAGGCGCGCACGACGCTGGCCTCGGTCGTGGACCTGTACCGGGAGGCGCACCACGACGCGGGTGCCGCCCGCGCCCTGACGTCCCTCGGGATCACCCTGCACCACCAGGGCAACCTGACCGAGGCGGCGGCCAGGCTGCGGGAGTCGCTGGCTCTTCAGGCGGCGCCGGAGCTGGCGACGGACCGGGCGTGGACGATGCACGCGCTGGCCGCGGTCGAGCGGGACCGTGCCCGGCTGGCGGAGGCGCTGGACCTGCTCACCGGTTCCCTGGTCCTGCACCGCGAGGGCGGCTCGGTGCACGGCGAGGCCTGGGCGCACTTCCAGCTCGGCCAGCTGGCGCTGCGGATGGGCGACGTGCCGCGCGCGGAGACGGAGCTGCGGGCCGCCCTGGAGCGGTACGGCCGCACCCAGGACGCCCGCGGGGAGGCCTGGGCGCTCACCCAGCTGGCGCGGGCCCGGCTCGTGGACGGCGACGCCTCGCCCGCCGTGGACGACCTCCGGCAGGCCGCCGCCCGGCACCGGGAGAACGAGGACGCGCGCGGCGAGGCGTGGACGCTGTACTACCTGGGGCAGGCGCTGGAGGAGACCGGGGACCTGGACCAGGCGGTGCGCGAGCTGGAGCGGTCGCGCACGATGTTCTCCCGGATGCGGGACGTGTACGGCCTGGCGTGCGCCCGGCACCACTCGGCCCGGGTCACCCGGGACCAGCGGGCGGTGCAGACCGGTTCGCTGCGCAACTCCGGCTTCGCCCGGCAGCTGCTCGTGGACGCGCGGGCCGACTTCCAGCGCATCGGAGTCGCCCACGGCGAGGCCTGGACCTGCCTGGAGCTGGCGGTGGTGGACGCGGGCAACGCACGCACCCGGCAGGCGCTGGACCTGTGCGACGAGGCCCTCGCCCTGTTCGCGTCCTACGGGGACCGGCGCGGCGAGGACTGGGCCCGTTTCCTGCGCTGCACCCTGCTGCCGTACGCGGCGCCGGGCGGGGTGGAGGTGGGCACGGCGGTCGCCCAGGAGGAGCTGGCCGAGCTGGCCCGCGCCACGCATCCGCTGCGCGACGAGAAACTGGCCGAGTACGTCTCGGCGTACGCCCTGCCGCTGGAGCGGGGCGTCCAGCTGGAGGCGGGCTGGCAGGCCTGGCGCCTGGGCATGACCCCGAACCGGCACGCCCGGGAGGTGATGGGGGTCGCGGTACCGGCGACCCGGTGACCGGACGGCGCCAGCCGGCTCGACGCGGGACGACGGCTGTCGGCTCGGCACGGGGCACGGCGGGCGGCCTGCACGGCATGAGGGCGGGGGTCGTCGGCCCGACATCGGGCACGGCGGGCGGCTCGCGCGGCACGGCTGGCGGCGCGGCGACGCGTGGCAGCGCGGCGAGGGCACGGCGAGTGACCGGCTCGGCTTCGGGCACGGCACAGGGCGGTGCGGGCCCGTCCCCCGGTGTGCCGCCGCGGCGGTGGGCTACGGCGACGTACCGGTCCGGTGGTGCCGGACCGGTCGTGTGCGACGCCTCAGTTCTGCCGCGGCTTCGCCCCGGCGACGGCCTCGGCCTCGCCGGCCTCAGCGGTCTCCTCGCCGGAGGGGTCCGCCTCCTTGAAGTCGACCTTCCGCATGTGCTTGCTCATCGACTTCATCAGGCCCCACACGGCCAGGGCCATCACCGCGAACACGATGAAACCGAGGACGCCGGGGGTGACCTTGTTCTCGTCGACCTCCTTGGCGAGGGGGACGAGGTGCGTCACTGCCAGGCTCACGCTTGCGCTCATGTCAGGCATTGTCCCGGATGCCCGCGAAGAGGTCGTCCTCGGGGAGGGAGGTGTCCACGAGGGATTTCGCCAGCTCGTACTCCTCGGTGGGCCAGACCTCCTTCTGGAGCTCCAGCGGCACCCTGAACCAGCCGCCGTCGGGGTCGATCTGCGTGGCGTGGGCGATCAGCGCCTTGTCGCGGATCTCGTAGAAGTCCGCGCACGGGACGTGCGTGGTCAGGGTCCGCTCCTTGCGCTCGAACTCGCTCCAGCGCTTGAGCCAGTCCCCGTAGGGCGACTCCAGTCCGCGGTCGAGCATCGCCTGGTGGAGGGCCTCGGTGCGGGGACGGTTGAAGCCCTGGTTGTAGTAGAGCTTGAGCGGCTGGTAGGCGGGGCCGTACTCGGCCTCCGGGTACTTCTCGGTGTCCGCAGCGCCCTCGAACGCCACCATGGAGATCTTGTGGGTCATGATGTGGTCGGGGTGCGGGTAGCCGCCGTTCTCGTCATAGGTGGTGATCACCTGCGGACGGAAGGAACGGATCTTCCTGACCAGCTCGCCGGCCGCCTTGTCGACGTCCTCCAGGGCGAAGCAGCCCTCGGGCAGCGGCGGCAGCGGGTCGCCCTCGGGCAGACCCGAGTCGACGAAGCCGAGCCACTCCTGCTTGACGCCGAGGATCTCCCGGGCCTCGTCCATCTCCTTCTTGCGTACCTCGTGGATGTGCTCCTCGATGTACTTGTCCCCCTGCAGCTTGGGATTGAGGATGGACCCGCGCTCCCCGCCGGTGCAGGTCACGACCAGCACGTCCACCCCCTCGTACACGTACTTCGCCATGGTGGCCGCACCCTTGCTCGACTCGTCGTCGGGGTGCGCGTGAACGGCCATCAGTCGCAACTGGTCAGTCAAGACTCAATCCTCGGTAAGTCGGCGCCCCCGCGTCCTGGGGTGCGATCGGCGGCTTCTATAGTGACCGAATCGGGGGGCGAAAAATTCCGGGGTCCGCCCTGGAGCCCCTTTCGGGACGTACGTCCCGCTCCTGCCGAGAGGACGATCATGAGCACGGCGAGCACGCGGCTGCCCGAGGGCCGCTACGGCCGCTCCTCGGACGCGCGCGCCGACCGCAGGCTCAAGGTCGCGGGGACGGCGCTCGGCGCGGCCCTGCTCGCCCTGATCGGCTACTTCGCGTACCACTACGTCGCGCAGAGCGACATCAGCGCTCAGGTGATCACCTTCCAGGCCTCGGACGACGCCGTCAAGGTGCATCTGGAGGTGCACAAGGACGCGGGGACCGCGGGCTACTGCACGCTGCGCTCACAGGGCGCGGACGGCGCCGAGGTGGGACGGGCGGACTTCCGGTTCACCGGCTCGGCCACGCGTATCGACAAGGTCGTCACCCTCCGTACGACCGCGAAGGGGATGACGGCCGAGTTGCTCGGCTGTCACGCCGGCTGAGGCCCGGACACTCCCCGCATCACCCGGAATACGTACACGCTGACCTGCGTTGTTGTGATTCTGATGGCTTATGTCCTCCCCCTTCCGGCGTTGAATTGTTAGGCTCGTGGTTTCGCCCATCCAAGAGGGAACATTCTTCTGGGTAGGGCGATGCTTTGTATTCCCAGTACCGACGAGGAGCACCCTGTGACCCAGACCAGCGAGAACGTCACCTGGCTGACCCAGGAGGCGTACAACAAGCTCAAGGACGAGCTTGCGTACCTTACTGGTCCTGCGCGCACGGAGATCGCCGCCAAGATCGCGGCCGCGCGCGAGGAGGGCGACCTGCGCGAGAACGGTGGGTACCACGCGGCCAAGGAGGAGCAGGGCAAGCAGGAGCTGCGCGTGCGCCAGCTCACCCAGCTTCTCGAGAATGCCCAGGTCGGCGAGGCCCCCGCGTCCACGGACGGTGCGGTCGCACCCGGCATGCTCGTCACGATCGCCTTCGACGGCGACGAGGACGACACCACGACGTTCCTGCTCGCCTCCCGCGAGTACGCGAGCGCCGACATCGAGACGTACTCCCCGCAGTCCCCGCTCGGCGCGGGCGTGATCGGCCACAAGGTGGGCGAGGACGCGGAGTACGAGCTGCCGAACGGCAAGAAGGCCTCGGTGCGCATCCTGAAGGCCGAGCCGTACTCCGGCTGACCAGGCCCCCTACCGGCTTCGAGGCCCCCGGCGTCCGGACGACGCCGGGGGTTTCCTCATGCCGTCACGCGGTGGCCGAGCGGTACTTGCGGACCGCCAGGGTGCGGAAGGCCACGATGATCAGTATCGAGTAGAGCAGCGACGCCCAGACCGGGTGCTGCATGGGCCAGGCGCCGGAGGTGGACTGGCCCGGGTTGGCGAAGAGCACACGGCAGGCCTGCACCGTGGCACTGAACGGGTTCCACTCGGCGATGTGGCGCAGCCACGGGGTCATGTTCGAGGTGTCCACGAACGCGTTGGAGATGAAGGTCACCGGGAACAGCCAGATCAGCCCGCCGGAGGTGGCCGCCTCCGGGGTGCGCACGGACAGGCCGATCAGGGCGCCGATCCAGGTGAAGGCGTATCCGAGCAGGAGCAGCAGACCGAAGGCGCCGAGGACCTTGCCCGCGTTGGTCTCGCCGTTGGATCCCACACGCCAGCCGACCAGCAGCGCCACGACCGCGAGGACGAGCAGGGTGAGCGCCGTCTGCACCAGGTCGGCGAGGGTACGGCCGGTCAGCACCGCGCCGCGCGCCATGGGCAGGGAGCGGAAGCGGTCGATGAGGCCCTTGTGCATGTCGTCGGCGATGCCGGCGCCGGAGCTGGCGGTGGCGAACGTGACGGTCTGCGCGAAGATGCCGGCCATCAGGAAGTTGGTGTAGTCGTTCGCGCTGGTGCTGGTGCCGATCTTCATGGACCCGCCGAACACATAGGTGAACAGCACCACGAACATGATCGGCTGGATCAGCCCGAAGATGACCATCTCGGGGATGCGGGACATCCGGATCAGGTTGCGCTTGGCGACGATCAGCGAGTCCCGGACGGACCGGCCGATGGGGTTGCCGGGCGCCGCCGCGGGCACGGCGTCGGTCAGGGCACTCATTTTTTCACGGCCTCCTTGCCGTTGTCCGCGTCCCGCTCGCCGGCCTCGGCGACATGCCCCGTCAGGGACAGGAAGACGTCGTCGAGGGTCGGGCGGCGCAGCCCGATGTCGTCTATCTCGATCCCGCGGGTGTCCAGCTCCCGGATGACCTCGGCGAGCAGCTTGGCGCCGCCGGTGACGGGGACGGTGAGCCTGCGGGTGTGCTCCTCGACGGTGGTGTCGCCCTTGCCGAAGCCGCGCAGCACCTCCTCGGCGGTCGCGATGTGGTCGCGCTCGTGCACGACGACCTCGACGCGCTCGCCGCCGGTGCGCGCCTTGAGCTGGTCGGAGGTGCCGGTGGCGATGACCCGGCCGTGGTCGACCACCGCGATGTCGTGCGCGAGGTGGTCGGCCTCCTCCAGGTACTGGGTGGTCAGCAGCAGGGTCGTGCCACCGGAGACGAGCTGCTTGATGACCTCCCACAGCTGCTGGCGGTTGCGCGGGTCGAGACCGGTGGTCGGCTCGTCCATGAACATCACCGGCGGCGAGACCACCAGGGCCGCGGCGAGGTCGAGGCGGCGGCGCATGCCGCCCGAGTAGGTCTTGGCGGGGCGGTCGGCCGCGTCGGCGAGGTTGAACTGCTCCAGCAGCTCCGCCGCGCGCGCCTTCGCCGCCTTGGCCCTCATCTGGTAGAGCTGCCCGACCATCTGCAGGTTCTCCCGGCCGGTGAGGTACTCGTCGACCGCCGCGAACTGGCCGGACAGGCCGATGGACCGGCGTACGGCGTCGGGATGTCGCAGCACGTCCACACCTGCGACGACGGCCCTGCCGCTGTCGGGGCGCAGCAGGGTCGTGAGGCAGCGGACGGCGGTCGTCTTGCCGGCGCCGTTCGGCCCGAGCAGGCCGAGGACCGTTCCCTCTGGCACATCGAGGTCTACGCCGTCCAGTGCCTTTACGTCGCCGAAGGTCTTCACCAGGCCTTCGGCATAGATGGCGCCTGGCATGTCTGTCTCCACGTCGTCGGGGATCGTTCAGGAAGGCTAGATCTGCGCGCTCGGTACCGCCCGCCTTTTTCCGCTGCGGGCGGTCGGCCGGACGGTCACGCGACACACCGTAACGCGATGTATCGCGTCTCTCAAGAGTGTCCGGTCCCTTTGGACTCGGACGAGTGATGCCCCGCGCGCCGGACCGGCCCGGCCTCAGTCGATGACCGTGTAACCCGCGTCCCGCAGGGCCTGGCCGACCTCGACGCAGTGCGCCGGGCCCTTCGTCTCGAGGTGCAGCTCCACCTCCGCCTCCGTGAGCCCGAGCCGGGGATCGGTCCGTACGTGGCTCACGTCGAGGACATTAGCGTCGACCACTGACAACGCCCCGAGAAGCGTCGCGAGAGCGCCCGGCCTGTCCGTCAGCCGGAGCCGAACGGCCAGGTAGCGGCCCTGCGCGGACATGCCGTGCCGCAGCACGCGCTGCATCAGCAGCGGATCGACGTTGCCGCCGGAGAGCACCGCGACGACCGGGCCCTCGAAGCCGTCCGGCGCCGCCAGCAGCGCCGCGACGGGGGCGGCCCCGGCCGGTTCCACGACCAGCTTGGCCCGCTCCAGGCACAGCAGCAGCGCGGCCGACAGCTGGTCCTCGCTGACCGTGCGCACCTCGTCCACGAGCTCGCCGACGATCCCGAACGGCACCTCGCCGGGGCGGCCCACCTTGATGCCGTCGGCCATCGTCGCCGGGGTGTCGAGCGAGACCGGGCGGCCGGCGGCGAGCGAGGGCGGATAGCAGGCGGCCCCCTCGGCCTGCACGCCGACGATCCGGACGTCGGGCCGCAGGGTCTTCACGGCCACCGCGATGCCGGCCGCGAGCCCGCCGCCGCCGACGCCCACGACGACCGTGCGCACCTCCGGGCACTGCTCCAGGATCTCCAGGCCGACCGTGCCCTGACCGGCGATGATGTCCGGGTGGTCGAAGGGGTGGATGAACACCGCTCCGGTCTCGGCCGCGTACTCCTCGGCGGCCGCCAGGGTCTCGTCGACCACCTGGCCGTGCAGGCGCACCTCGGCGCCGTACTCCCGGGTCGCGCTCACCTTCGGCAGCGGGGCGCCCTGCGGCATGAACACGGTGGCATGCACGCCCAGCAGCGAGGAGGCCAGGGCCACGCCCTGCGCGTGGTTGCCGGCGCTCGCCGCCACCACTCCGGCCGCCCGCTCCTCGGGCAGCAGCCCGGCGATGCGCACGTAGGCGCCGCGCAGCTTGAACGAGCCGGTCCGCTGGAGGTTCTCGCACTTGAGGTGCACCGGCGCCCCGACCAGCTGGGACAGATGCCGGCTGCCCTCCATCGCGGTCGCCCGGGCCACGCCCGAGAGCATCTTCTGGGCTCCCCGCACGTCATCGAGGGTCACGCAGCGCAAGGGTCCGGCCGTGCCGTAGCTCATGACTCCAGCATCGCAGTTCACAGTCGCGCACGACGGGTGTGACCAAGCTCCGAGACCGGTTTGCGCAGCGCCGGTACGGTCCGGCGCCGGGCCGCGTACCCTGTCCCCCATCCCAGCAGCCTTCATGAAGCGAGCCTCCGGCCATGCCCACAACACCTGAAATGTCGATGGACATGACGACCGTCGGTGACACCGGTCTTCTCGACACCCTCCAGCACGAGGTGGCGGTGTTCGCCCGCCGTGCCGAACAGACCCGGCTCGGTGGCGTCGGGCAGGTGCGCAACTCCATGGACCGCGCCGCCTACCTGCTGCTCAACCGCCTCGACAAAGAAGGCCCGATGGGCGTCAAGGCGCTCGCCGCGAGCATGGGCATCGACTCCTCCACGGTCACCCGTCAGGTGGCTCCGCTGGTCGACACCGGACTCGTCAAGCGCACCTCGCACCCGGAGGACGGGCGTGCGGTGGTGCTCCAGCTGTCCCCGCGCGGCGCGACCCGGCTGGAGGAGGTGCGCTCGTCCAGGCGTCAGCTCATGGCCGAGTTGACACACGACTGGGCGCCGGAGGAGCGCGAGCAGTTCTGCACGCTCCTCACCCGCTTCAACACCGCGCTCTCCGCGCGGATGGCGGTGCAGGGAGTCCCCTCGGCGGATCAGCCGCCGGCGTCCTGAGCCCGCGAAGCGCCCCCTCCGGTACCGGTGGGGTCCGGACCCTTGACCTCCGGCCGCCACTGGCCTCATATGAGACCGGGTCCTGCGTCGTACGCGCTTCGCGTGTCCCGTACCGGACAGGGCCCCTGCAGGGGGAGGCACGGTGCGTGATCGGCAGGTGTCCCGCGATGCGCGGCGGGCCCGCGAGTTCGAGGCGTTCGTCGCGGGCGCTGCGGGGCGTCTGCTGCACACCGCCATGCTGCTCACCGCGGAGGCCCCGGACGCCAACCCGCGCGCGCGGCGGCTGCTGACCCTGGCCCTCGCCCACGTCTACGCCCGTTGGGACCGGCTGCGCGGCGAGGATCCGTACGACTGCGCCCGCCAGTACCTGGCCACGCGCTTCGCGCGCGCAACCTGGCACCAGTACGTCGCCCCCGCCCGCTCCCGGCGGTCGGATCCGGGCAACCCGCTCGCCGCCCTCGCACCGCAGGAGCGGCTGGTCCTGGTGCTGCGGCTCTACGAGGGAGTCGCCGAGGAACAGGTGGCGGCCCTGCTCGGACTGCCCATGGAACGGGTGCACACCATCTGCGACCGCGCGACGTCCGCCGTGCTGCATCCGGTCGGACGGTCCGCCGCGCGCGCGGTGGGGCCGAAGGCGGCGGCGTCGTGAGGCGCGGGCGCACCGGCGGGAGAGGCCGGTGAACCGGGCCGAGCGGGAGAGCACCGCGCGTCGGATCATGGAGCGGCTGCCGGCACCGGTGCCGCCGGACGTGCACGCGGACGCGGTGCGCCGCGGCGAGCGCCTGCTGCGGCGCAGACGGCTCGCGCGCCGGGTGCTGTGGCTGCTGGCGTGCGCCGCGGTCGTGGCCTTCACCGTGTGGGCGGTGGACGCGCACCCGTGGGTGGAGCCGCCGTCCGAGACGACTCCACCGATCACCGGCTGGTGATCCGGGTTCTCGCTAGCCGAGGGCCTGCTGGAGGTCCTCCAGCAGGTCGTCGGCGTTCTCGATGCCCACGGACAGGCGCACCAGGTCGCCGGGGACCTCGAGCAGGGAGCCGGCCACGGAGGCGTGCGTCATCCGGCCGGGGTGCTCGATCAGGGACTCGACACCGCCGAGCGACTCGCCGAGGGTGAACACCTTGGCCCGGTTGCACACCTCGACCGCGGCCTCCTCGCCGCCCTCCACGCGGAAGGACACCATGCCGCCGAAGGCCTTCATCTGCTTGGCGGCGACCTCGTGGCCGGGGTGCTCGGGCAGGCCCGGGTAGAGCACGCTGGTCACGCGCGCGTGCCGGGTCAGCATGTCGGCGATCTTCGTGGCGTTCTCGCTGTGCCGGTCCATGCGCACCGCGAGGGTCTTCGTGCCACGCAGCACCAGCCAGGAGTCGAAGGGGCCGGCGACGGCGCCCATCGCGTTCTGGTGGTAGGCCAGTTCGTCGCCGAGCGCCTGGTCGGAGACGATCAGCGCACCGCCGACGACGTCCGAGTGGCCGCCCATGTACTTGGTCAGGGAGTGCACGACGACGTCCGCGCCGAGCGCCAGCGGCTGCTGGAGGTAGGGCGTGGCGAAGGTGTTGTCGACGACGAGCTTCGCGCCGGCGGCGTGCGCGACCTGGGCGACGGCGGCGATGTCGGTGATGCCGAGCAGCGGGTTGGAGGGGGTCTCCACCCAGACGGCCTTGGTCCGCGGGGTGAGCGCGGCCCGGACGGCGGCCGGGTCGCTGGTGTCGGCGACCGACCACTCCACGCCCCAGCGGGTGGCTACCTTGGCGAACAGGCGGAAGGTGCCGCCGTAGGCGTCGTTCGGGATGACCACGTGGTCGCCGGGGGTGAGCAGCGTGCGCAGCAGGGTGTCCTCGGCCGCGAGGCCGGACGCGAAGGCGAGGCCCCGGCGGCCGCCCTCCAGCGCGGCGAGGTTCTCTTCGAGGGCGGTGCGGGTCGGGTTGGCGCTGCGGCTGTACTCGTAACCGCCGCGCAGCCCGCCGACGCCGTCCTGCTTGTAGGTCGAGACCTGGTAGATCGGCGGGACGACCGCGCCGGTGAGGGGATCCGCGGTGTTGCCCGCGTGGATCGCGAGGGTCTCGAAGTGCTGACTGATGTGCCTGTCGCTCATGTGCACCGAGCGTAGTGCGCTTGGCCGGATGCTGACGGACACCGGGCTCCCCCGGGCACGGTCGGAGGGTTTTCCCTGCGTGTACGGCGGTGGCGCGGGGCCGGTGCGGCCGCCACGTCCGCCGCGCCCGGCGTCCTCCGTCCCGGTCGCCCGGCCGTCACCGGCCCCGTCGCCCTTGTCATGGCCAGAGCCGGAGTTTTCCACAGGTCGGGGGTGGGGTTGGCCATTTGCCGACGGCGTCTGGTTCGCTTGGGGCATGGCGATTCTCTGGCTGCTGATGGCGCTGCTCATGCTGGGCTTCGTCCTGCTCCCGGTCATGCGGCGCAGGCGCGGGGCGATCGGCCTGGTCCCCGCGGGGCACCCGGACGCCGCCGACCCGGCGAACTACGGCTTTGCGCGCCAGGAGGAGCTGGACGTGCGCATGCCCGGCCCGGACCAGGACCTGCTGGACGTCCTGGAGCTGGTGCAGCGCACCCGGGACTACCGGGCGGCCGCCCAGCTGCTGGCCGGCACCGAGGCCGCGGGCGAGCGGCGCTGGCAGCGGGTCCAGGCGTTCGCGGGCGCCGCCGCGCTGGAGCTGCAGCAGAGGCCCGGCGGGGTGCACGAGACGCCGGGCGGCCAGTGGCTGCGGGTGTGGCGCACCGAGCAGCCCAAGGACGCGGGCGGCGCGGCCGTCCACGCGGAGTTCCTGGTGCAGCAGGCCTGGCGCACGTCGACACCGGGCACGGACGACTTCCGGATCATCATGGAGGAGGCCCGGGACGCCTGCGCACAGGCGGCCCTGCTGGCCCCGGGCGACCCGGTGCCGTACCTCGTCGAGCTGTCCATCGCGCGTGGACTCGCCTACTCGCAGGCCGAGTTCGAGCAGCTGTGGCTGAAGATCCTGGACCGCGCGCCGCATCACATGGGCGCGCATCTCGCGGCGCTGCACTACTGGTGCGAGAAGTGGCACGGGTCGCGCGAGCAGGCGTACGCCTTCGCGGAGGCCGCGGCGGCCCGCGCCCCGCAGGGCTCGATGCTCGCCGCGCTGCCGCTGTTCGCGGTCTTCGAGCACCTCCCCGAGGTGAACCTGGTCGCGGGCTTCTACCAGAGCGAGGTCGTCACCAGGGCGGTGCACGGCGCGCTGCACGCGGTGCACGCCGCCCGGCCGGACGACCCGACGCTGGCGCACGTCCGGCACCTGCTGATCTTCTTCCTGGTCCGCGGCGAGCGCTGGGCGGAGGCCATGCACCAGCTGATACACGTCGACGGTCACGTCGGCGCGCTGCCCTGGACCCTGTCCGCCGACCCGGCCGCCGAGTTCGCCGTCTACCGTGCGCTGGCCGTCGCCGGTTACGAGGCCAACGGCGGCAGCCCGGCGACCCTGCCGGGCTGACCGACGGCCGCGCGGCCGGTGCTCTCCGTCGCGCGGGGCGTCCCAGGGCGGTCGAAAATCAGTGGCCGCCCGAACCGGCCGGGCTCCACGCTGTACGCCATGGAACACCCCCAGCGCGAGATCCGTGCGGCCTACGCGGACTCCACGATCACCGTCTACCAGGCGTACTCCCCGGCGATCGGTCTGCCCGCCGTCCGCGAGGGCCGCTTTCCGGCCACGTGGAAGCGCGACCGGATGACGTGGATCAAGCCGTCGTTCCTGTGGATGATGTACCGCTGCGGCTGGGGCGCCAAGGAGGGGCAGGAGACCGTACTCGCCGTCGAGATCCGCCGGGACGGCTTCGAGTGGGCACTGCGCCACGCGTGTCTGGCCGGCTACGCCCGCGGTGTGCACCCGGACCGAGCCGCCTGGCAGCGCCAGTTGAAGCGTTCGCCCGCCCGCGTGCAGTGGGACCCCGAGCGGGACCTGCGTCTGCGGCCGCTGCCGTACCGGTCCCTGCAACTCGGCCTCTCCGGTGAGGCCGCACGGCGCTACGCGGACGAGTGGACGGTCGCCATCCGCGACGTGACCCCGCTCGCCCGCGAGATCCACGCCCTCGTCGGCGCGGGCGACCTGGACTCCGCCGCGCGGCTGCTGCCCCTCGAGAGCCGCTACCCCGCCGGGGAGGAGCTCCTCGCCCACCTGCGGGGAGAAGAGGCATGACAGAGCGGTTCGCCCACGGGCCGTGCACGGCCCGGGAGGCCAGGCCTCAGGTCCACCCCCGCGGATGACCGGACGTACGTCGGCGTCCCTCGTGCCCCGCGCCGGCACCCGAGATCGGTGACCGTCGCATCGGTGTGATCAGGACGAGGCCTGGTCCGCTTTCCGGGCGTGCGGGGGCGGCAGGCGGAACAGGCCGTTCAGCCTGCGCAGTGCCTCGCTGCTGCCGGACGCCGACGCGACACCGGTTCCGATCGCCTCGGTCAGGGTGAGGCCCTGGCCGGTCAGGCCGAGGAAGGTGTCCGCGCTGGTCGTGATGGTCACGTCCGGATGCTGGGCCGGTCCGTGCAGCGCTTCGATCGTCCCGTCGTCGATCCGGGCGTGGAAGATCTCGTCGTCGACGCGGAACTCGTACACCGCGCGCAGTCCTGTGGCGGCCACGCTGTCGAAGCAGGCCCGCAGCCCGAGCACGGCCCAGCCCGGGTGGAACGTCTCGGCCGGGCGGGGCGTGCCCATCGCCCACTTCAGTCCCCACCGGGCCAACTCCATGACGACCTGCCCGAGTTCCTCGCCGGCCTGGGTGAGGGCGTAGGCGGGGGTCCGGGCCGGCGGAGGAAGCGTGATCTTGTGCGCCAGTCCCTCGCGTTCCAAGTGTTTCAGGCGGGCGGCCAGCAGTCCGGTGCCGAGACCGCGCAGGCTGGACTGGAGGTCGCCGAACCGCTTGGGTCCGGTCAGCAGTTCGCGGATCAGCAGCAGCGTCCACCGCTCGCCGACGAGGTCGAGGGTGCGCGCGGTCGCGCAGTACTGGTTGTACGTTCGCTGTTCCACTTCACCACTCTAGACTCGGCGCTTCCCGTTCTTGAATGAGGAAGCCTCCACGAGCACCCGGGCGAGCGGCTCGGGCCGGGTGAGCATCACGTCGTGCGGGCCGTCCATCGCGTACGTCCGATACCCGACGGCCGCGCCCATCCGGTCGAACGGATAGGTCTGAGGCCTGCAGTGAACGGCCGTTCCGGGAATCCGGTCGACCGCCCCGGCCAGGCGAGTGGGTTCGGTGAAGGTGCGCAGCAGCTGGGGGAGCAGGCGCGCGGCGAGCCAGGCCGCGCTGTCGGTGTCGACGATGCCGAAGGCCGCCGGGGGCGGGGCCGGGACGCACCGTCCGTCAGCGGATCTCTCCGCCGCCGCACGGACCGCGTCGGCGAACGCGTCGGGCGCCAGGCTGAACATGCTGGCGCCGTCGGGTCCGGCCCATCCGTCCAGGAGGACGATGTGGCCGACGGCATCGGGTCGCAGGTCGGCCGCCTCTCGTACGACCAGGCCCGCGTAGCTGTGCCCCACCAGTACGAGCTCCTCATCGTCCGGAACGGTGTCGAGGGCGGCGACAACCCTCTGGGCGTGCGCGTGGAGCCCGTGGTCGCCGACGGCGCTGAGGTCCGGTGTGAGCGTGCGCGCCCCGGCCGCGTGCAGCAGCGGGACGATTCGGTCCCAGGCCCACGGTCCGTGCCAGGCGCCGTGGACGAGAACGAACGTGGTCATCGGTGATCCTCCTCGCGCAGCAGGGGCAGCACCCGGTCGGCGAACTCCTCCAGGGCCGCCTCGTGGTCATCGGCCGCCAGGCGGATCACGAGGTGGCGGGCGCCGGCCGCGACGTAACCGGTCAGCCAGTCGGCGGCTTGGCGGGCGGTGCCGGCGAACAGGGCCTGGATCCGTGCGATGACGTCCAGGGGTACGCCGTAGTAGCGCTCGACGCTTGTCCGCAGGCGCCTTCGCGCCTTCTCCGGGTCCTGGGTCAAGCAGAGCGTCACGTACAGCGCCGGGGTGACCGACCGGGGCGCGGCCGCCCGCTCGATGACCTGGTGCCCCTCCGCGTACATTGCCGCCGTGGCCGGATAGGGGAGCCAGCCGTCGGCGAGGCGGGCCACGCGCCGCAGCGCCGGTACGCCGTTCCCGGGCAGCCAGACAGGTGGCCCTCCCGGGCGGGACGGCGGGGGTGCGATCCGCACGTCCTCAAAGGCGAAGTGCTCGCCCTGGAAGGACACCGTCTCCCCCGACCAGAGCTGCCGCATGACAGTGATCGATTCCTCCGTGCGGCTGGTGCGGCGCTCGAATCCGATGCCGATCGACGCGAACTGGGCCCGGGTGGCCGGGTTCGGGAATCCGCTCCCCATGCCGGCGATCAGGCGTCCGTCCGACAACCGGTCGAGGGTGGCGAGTTGGTGCGCCAGCAGGATCGGATGGCGCAGCGCCGGCAGCAGCACCGCCGTGCCGAGCGCGACCCGTTCGGTCGCCTGGGACACGGCGGCCAACAGCAGCAGCGGATCCGCCCGCGGCCTGGTCAGGGGACTGTCGCCCGCCCAGACCGAGTCCAGCCCCAGCTCCTCGGCCCGCCGCGCCCGGACGGCGAGCCGCGCCAGGTCGTGGTCACCCAGAACGGACTGGTCGCGTGTCGGCAGCAGGTAGCCGACCTCCGGCTTCGTCATCTTCCCTCCCAGCTCGTCACGGGGCTCACGAACCTAACCGTTGACTTCTCATTTTTTAAGTGGAAGGTTCAGATTACGGTAATTACCAAAGGAGTTCAGGATGTCCAAGGCGCTCTACACGGCGCAGGCGCACGTCGCCGGAGGCAGGAACGGCCGCGGCCGCACGACCGACGGACGGCTGGATCTGGACCTGCGGCAGCCGAAGGAGCTGGGCGGGGACGGTGAGGGCGCGAACCCCGAGCAGCTCTTCGCGATCGGGTACGCCGCCTGTTTCGGTGCGACGCTCGCCCTGATCGGGCAGCGTGCCGAGCTCAAGGCTCACGACGCGGAGATCGACTCGTCGGTCTCGCTGATCCCGATCGACGGCGGCCGCTTCAAGCTCCGCGTCGAGCTGCGGATCTCGCTCCCCTCGGTCACCGGCGAGCAGGCGTTCGACCTGGCCAGGACGGCTGACCAGGTCTGCCCGTACTCCGATGCCACGCGCGGCAACATCGACGTGGCCATGGTGGTCAACGGCACGCGGCTGTGACGCGGCCCCGCTCCCCGGCAGAGGGGAGCGGGGGCTCCCGCGCCCTCGTCGGCGCGGGAGCCCGGGACTCCGCCGCGCGGCTGCGGGCCCCGGTGACGGCCGGTCCGCCCGGCGGCCGGCTCCGGCCCGCAGGTCACGTCAGGGAGAGTCGCGGACGTGGCCCACGGGGAGGAACATCGGAGGCGGAGGCAAGGTGGTGGCTATGGGGACGCCGTCGATCCATTTCAGCGAGAGTCCCGAGGATCCGTTCGCCCTGGGGCGTGGCGCGTCGGCCGTGCTCGACGATCGGGGCACCGTGGTCGGCTGGAGCGCCCGTGCCCAGGACCTGCTCGGCTACCCGGCCAAGGAAGTGATCGGCCGGCCGTGGCGAGACCTGCTGGTCGACAGCCGTGATCTGCCGGTCGCGCGGTCCGCCGTCGTGGACGCAGTGAAGGCGGGGGGATGGTTCGGTGTCGTGCCCGTACGGCACCGTGACGGACGCCGGCTGGAGATGGGTTTCCGGGCCCGTACGGTCACCCGGGAGGGCGGCGGTCAGGAATGGATCCTGGTCGGCGCTCCCGCCGCGGAGGTCATCGCCTGGCAGCGGGACCGCGCACTGCTGGACGGGCTGTACCGCCGGTCCCCGATCGGACTGGTCACCTACGACCCCGACAGGCGGGTCATCCGGGTCAACCGGGCGGTCGAGAAGGCGAGCGGGGTCCCGGCCGAGTTGCCGGTGGGCCACCGGCCCCGCGAGTTCATGGTCGACGAGGACGCGGGTCCGGCGGACGAACGGGTCCGGCACGTCCTGGAGACCGGCGAACCGCTGATCTTCACGGAGCAGTCCGCCCGGGCACGCCACGAGCCGGGCCGGGAACGGATCGTGTCCGTCTCGGCGTTCCGGATGGAGGACCCCTCGGGCCGGGTGCTCGGCGTCGCCGAGACCATCGAGGACGTCACCGACCGCCACCGGGCCCAGCGCAGGCTCGCCATGCTGAACGAGGCGAGTGCCCTGATCGGCACCTCCCTCGACGTGCGGCAGACCGCCCGGGAACTGGCCGACGTGGCCGTCGAGGGTCTGGCCGACTACTGCTCGGTGGACCTGCTCAAACCCGTGACGCTGGGGGACGAACCCAGTCCCAACGCGACGGGCCCCCTGCTGCGGACCGCCCTCTCACCGACGGAACACCGCATCCCGTACCGGGAGGGCGACGTGGTGCCGCTGCTGCCGGAATCCGCGCAGGCACGGTGCCTGGCCGAGCGTCGCCCGATCCTCGAAGGACTGCTGTCCCTCCGTCCCGAGTGGTACGCCATGGACCGGCGGCGGATCGAACTCGCCCTGGGGCTCGGTGTCCATTCGCTGATCGCGGTGCCCCTGATCGCGCGCGGCATCGTCCTGGGGGTGGTGAGCCTGTGGCGGTCGCGCAATTCGGAGCCGTTCGAGGACGGCGACGCGGCGGTGGCCCAGGAACTCTCCTCGCGCGCGGCCGTCTGCATCGACAACGCGCGCCGCTTCACCCAGCAGCAGAACACCGCCCTGACCCTCCAGCGCAGTCTGCTGCCGAGCGCCCTGTCCGATCTGCCGGCCGTGGAGGTGGCCTGCCGCTACCTCCCGGCGAGCGGTGAACCGGGCCTGGGGGGCGACTGGTTCGACGTGATCCCGTTGTCGGGGGCCCGCGTGGCCCTGGTCGTCGGAGACGTGGTCGGTCACGGAATCCACGCCGCGGCCTCGATGGGCCGGCTGCGCGCCGCCGCGCGCACCCTGGCCAGCCTCGACCTGGAGCCGGACGAGGTGGTGGCGCGGCTGGACGATCTGGTCAGTCTGCTGGCAGGCGAACTGGAGGCGAACGCCGACGACAACCCGTCGGCGATCGAGCAGGTGCTCGGGGCCACCTGCCTCTACGCCGTCTACGATCCCGTCTCCCAGCGCTGTTCCCTGGCGCGGGCCGGTCACCCGGCGCCGGTCGTGTCCACCCCGGACGGCGAGGTGACCGTGCTGGACCTGCCCGCGGGGCCGCCGCTGGGCCTGGGCGGCCTGCCCTTCGAGACGTACGACCTGGACCTGCCCGAGGGCAGCCTGCTCACCCTCTACACCGACGGCCTCCTGGAGGCGGGCGTCGGCGACGTGGACACCGCGCTGGACCACCTGCGCACCTGTCTCGCCGCGACCACGGAATCCCTGGAGCACACCTGCCACGCCGTGGTCGAGGCGCTGCTGCCCAAGGGCCATCTCCCGACCGACGACGTCGCGCTGCTCATCGCCCGTACCCGGGTGCTGCGGCCGCAGAACGTCGCCTCGTGGGAGCTGCCGCTGGAGGCCACCTCGGCCGCCCGCGCCCGGGAGCTGACCACGGCGAAGCTCGACGAATGGGGGCTGTCCGAACTGGCCTTCACCACCGAGCTGGTCGCGAGCGAACTGGTCACCAACACCTACCGGTACGCGGCCGGCCCGGTCACCCTGCGCCTCATCCGCACGGACACCCTGATCTGCGAGGTGTCCGACACCAGCCACACGTCCCCGCACCTGCGCCGGGCCCTCAGCACGGACGAGGGCGGGCGCGGCCTCTTCCTGGTCGCCCAGCTCACGGAACGCTGGGGCACCCGCTACACGCACGACGGCAAGACGGTCTGGACGGAGCAGCCGCTGCCGGCCGTCTGACGGTCCGTACGGTCCGCCGGCGCGGGTTCAGCGGCGCACGGGTGCCTCGATGGCGAGGAGGCGGTCGCGCAGGACGGGGAGTTCGGAGCGGATTCGGGAGACCTCCGCCGTGTCGAGGTCCACGGTCACCGTCTCCTCGGCGGTGCCGGCCTCGCCCAGGACGGTCCCCCACGGGTCGATGACCATGCCGTGTCCGGCCTGCCGCGTGTCGCCGTGGGTGCCCGTCGCGCAGCAGGCCAGGAGGAAGACCTGTTCCTCCAGGGCCCGGGTACGGGTGAGGAGTTGCCAGTGGCCGAGGCGGGCGGCGGGCCAGGCGGCGGGCACCACGACCAGCTCGGCGCCCGCGTCGAGCAGCCCGCGGAAGAGTTCGGGGAAGCGGAGGTCGTAGCAGATGGCGAGACCGGTCACGCCGAACCCGGTGGGAACGGTGACGATGTCGTCGCCGCCGCCCATCAGGGTCGCCTCGCCGGTGTCGAAGCCGTACCGGTGGATCTTGCGATAGCGGCCACGCAGTTCGCCGGCCCGGTCGAAGAGCAGCGCGGTGTTGTACAGGGCCCCGTCGCCGTCCCGTTCGACGATCGATCCGGCGTGGAGCCACACCCCGGCCCGACGCGCCGCGGCCGACATGGCCTCGGCCGTGGGGCCGTCGGCCCCTTCGGCATCGCGCTCCCAGCGGTCGTACGACCAGGCGCCGGCCGCCCACAGCTCCGGCAGGACCACGAGGTCGTCGCCCGCCCGGCAGCGCACCAGCGAAGCCGCCCTGAGCCGGCGTTCCCCGGCGGAGTCCGACGCGCCCACGGACAGCTGGATCAGCGAAGCACGCATGCCTGTCACCTCCTGGACGAACGCGCGCGACGGCGCGGGGAGCGGGGCTACCCGCCCGGCGGTGGCACCGCACGCAGCACCTCCGCCAGGACCTCCTCGCGGCCCCCGGACGCGTCGACGGTGACGCCCGGCTCGTCGGCCTGGAGCGGTTCGAGGATCGCGTACTGCGAGTCGAGCAACTGCGGTGGCATGAAGTGTCCCCGGCGGCGGGCGATCCGTTCCGCGGCGACCGCCCGGTCCAGCGCGAGGTGGATGAACCACAGGTCCGCCCCCGTACGCCGGAACCGGTCCCGGTACGCGCGTCTGAGCGCGGAACACGTGGCGACACCCCCGCGCCCCCCGGCGGCCGTCGTCCGGATCCACTCGGTGAAGGCGGCCAGCCAGGGCTCACGATCGGCTTCGTCGAGCGGGTGCCCGGCCGCCATCTTGGCGCGGTTCGCCGCCGGGTGCAGGTCGTCACCGTCCACGTACGGCACGGCGAGCCGTTGCGCGAGCCACGCTCCGACCGTGGACTTGCCGGACGCCGACACGCCCATCACGATCACCAGGCGTGTACCGTCGGCCCTGGTCAACGGGCCTCCCTGAGGGGACGGTGGAAGACTGGTCCATGTCCACTATCGCCCGTCGCCGCAGGACGTGCCGTATGAGCCGACCCTTCCCGGGGAGCCCCCCGGTCGCACCGGTCACTCCTGCCGGCCGGAAGCGCTGCCGGGAGCACGGCCGAACGCGGGACCGGAAGCACCACCCATGACTTCCGCCGGAACCCCGGACCACGCGCGGCTCCTGCTGCCGTTCACGCCCGCCGACCTGGGCGGTCTCCCCCCGGCCTGGCCCACGCTGGTGTGGGACGGCACCGGCGGGGCCCCCGCCGGCCGGGACCTGGCCGCGGTCGAGTTCTTCGTCATGCCGTACACGTTCACCGGCGCCGCGCTCCCCCTGCTGCCGGCCCTGCCGCACCTGCGCGTCCTGCAGTCCCTGAGCGCGGGCGTCGACGACGTGCTGCCCCACCTGCCCGCCGGGGTCACGCTGTGCAACGCCGCGGGTGTCCACTCGGCGAGCACGGCCGAGCACGCGGTGGCGCTGACGCTCGCCTCGCTGCGGGGGATCCCCGACTTCGTCCGCTCCCAGGACGCGGGCCGCTGGACCTCCGGCTTCCGCCCCGCGCTGGCCGACCGCACGGTTCTGCTCATCGGCCACGGCTCCATCGGCTCCGCCGTCGAGGCCCGTCTGGCGGCGTTCGAAGTCGACGTGCTGCGCGTGGCCGGTACCGCCCGGGAGCTGCCCCAGGGGCCGGTGCACTCCATGGACGCGCTGCCGTCCCTCCTCCCGCGGGCCGACGTGGTGGTGCTGACCGTGCCGCTCACGGACACGACCCGGGGGCTGGTCGACGCCCGGTTCCTGGCGCGCATGAAGGACGGTGCCCTCCTGGTCAACGTGGCCCGTGGCGCGGTGGTGGACACCACCGCGCTGGTCGGCGCCCTGCGCACGGGGCGGTTGAGCGCGGCGCTCGATGTGACGGACCCCGAGCCGCTGCCGCCGGAGCATCCCCTGTGGACGACTCCGCACACCCTGATCAGCCCGCACGCGGCCGCCACCACCTCCGCGTACCGGCCCCGTGCGCTGGCCCTGGTCCGCGCCCAGCTCGCCCGGTACACGGCCGGAGAGCCCCTGGCCAACGTGGTGGTGGCGCAGGGGCACGGCACGGGCACCGGCCGGTGAGCGGTGTGCCCGTCAGTCGCCCGGGGCGGGAAGGACCTGGATCGTGTCGCCGACGGCGCGTTCGCCGGCCGCGTCCGAGGGGTGGTTGGCGAGGGTGCCGTCCACGGCCATCGTGGTGGAGCCGCCGCCGTCCAGGTTCAGTGCCTGCACGGCGCCGAGCGAGCGCATGAAAGCGGCGGCCTCGTACAGCGTGAAGCCCTCGCTGCCGTCGGTCTGCCGGCCGTCGACCGTGGCCAGGATCAGCCGGCCCCTCCCGTCGACGCCCGCCATGGTGCGCGGCTGACGGACGTTGGCCCAGGCGTAGCCGAAGGACAGGTCGCGCGGGTCGACGACGCCCTCGGCGGCCGCGTCGATGTCGATGCGGCCGTCCCGCACCAGGGTGGGGGCGGCGCTGACGATCGAGTCGCCGCCGTCGAGCCGGACGCGCCGGCCGTCGGTGTCGCGGACGACCTCGTCGACGCGGACACGGGTGCCGGGCCGGGCCTCGGCCGCCAGCCAGCCGCCGGCGTCCCCGATGCCTTGCAGGACCCGCCCGCCCGCCGGTACCCGGCCGCCGCGCGCACCGGTCGACACCACCCGGCCGGACCCGTCGAGCACGGCCTGGGCACCGGGCCCGGTGGGCAGCTCGGTGCCGAACGCGGGGGTGAACTCGACCAGGTCGTCGGTCATCCGGCAGGTGACGTCCTGCCAGGGCAGGTGGCTGGGTGCGGCGCCCGGACGGCCGCAGTCCCGCAGGGTTCCCGGCAGCCGGTTGACGCCCTGGACGCGGTACGAGGACTTCCCCGCCCGGGCGGTGACGGTGGTCGTCAGATCGGCCACCCGGGCCTGCCGGCCGCCGTCGCCGAGGATCAGCGCGGCACGTGAACCGGCCGCCAGCGACTCCAGCCGGCCGTCGTAGGCGCCCAGTCCGGAGATGGTGCCGGGCACGCCGTCGGCGTCCGAGATCACGAAGAAGCCGCCGTTGACCGCGACCAGCGAGTTCAGCCGGGCGGCGACCGACGACGTCGTCTCGCGCTGCGCGACCCTGCCGTCGTGGGTGCCCACGACGGTGCCCTCGAAGACACGCGGGTCGATCACCGCGACGTGGACGTTCTCCCGGTCGGCCGGTTCCTGGACGTCGTACCCGGTCCAGGTGACGGAGGTGTGGAAGCCGGCCGAGGTGACCGCCGTCGCGGTGGTCCGCGCGGCGGCCTGGGTGCCGTACGACCCGACGCGCACCCGGTAGCCCATCGTCCCGTGCGGTGTGTCCGCGTAGCGGGGCCACTGGACGTTCTCCACCCGCGGCTCGAATCCCGCCGCGCGCAGCTTCCGTGCCGTGGCGTCGGCCCAGCCGCGGGTGCCGACCTCGGCCCAGGTCGCGGCGCCCGTCAGCCGGCTGACGGCCGGGGACTGGACGGCGACCGTCCAGGTGTGCACCGCGTCGGCGTGCCGGACGGTCGCCGTGCGCACCTGCACACCGGGCGCGGTCGTCCGGGCGGACCAGTGTGTGACGGCCCGGGGTGCGGCGGACTCGCCGGCCCCGGCCTGCGCCGTGGCCGGGGCCAGGAAGGGACCGACGACGGAGAGAACGGCAGCGACGCCGAGGCCCGCACGCGCACGGGTGGTGGCTCGCGGGCGTCTGCCGAGGGCACTGTGGCTCATGGCTTCCTCACGGCTCGGAACGGTGACGGCCGGCGGGGCGGAGCCTCACGGCCGCGTACACGCCCCAGTTGAGACAACGGCCACGACGCCTGACGCTCTATCACGTGAAGAGCAGGGAAGGGAGCGGGAAACAACCCGCGTTCAATTCGGGCGACGGGATCGTCCCGATCCCGTACATTCGCCCCTCGCGTCATGCGGAAGGGGAGGACACGAGGTGAGCAGCGTTACGTTTCTGATCGGCGGTGGCTGGGACCGCGCCGAGGTGTACGCGCCGTTCCTGCGGGCCGCCGGGGGTGACGGGCCGCCGCGGGTCGGCTGCCTGGTCCTCGACGAGGGGGACGGCGCCGCGCAGTTCGAGCGCTGGGCGACGGCGCTGCGCGCGGCGGGGCCGTGCACGCCCGTGCCGCTGCTCGTGCCACTCGGCGGGCGCTTCGAGCCGGAGGCCGCCCTCGCCGGGATCGACGGGCTGCTGGTGTGCGGGGGGCTCACGCCCGCCTATCAGGACGCTCTGGCGGGCTGCCTGGAGCGGCTGCCGGAGCTGCTCGCCGCGCGGGGTGTGCCGTACGCCGGGTTCTCCGCGGGCGCCGCACTAGCCGCCCGACGGGCCGTGGTCGGCGGGTGGCTGGTGGACGGGGTGCCGGTGTGCCCGGAGGAGACAGGGGAGGACCTGGCCGAGGTCGAGGTGCGCGCGGGGCTCGGGCTGGTGCCGTTCGCGGTGGACGTCCACGCGGCCCAGTGGGGGACGCTCGCGCGGCTGGTCGCCGCGGTCGGGCGGGGCGAGGTGCCGTACGGCGTCGCCGTGGACGAGAACACCCTGCTCACGGTGACGGCCGGCGAGGCCCGCGTCTCGGGCACCGGCCGCGTCCACGTCGTCCGCCCCACCCCCGACGGCGACGCCCTGGTCCGGTCCCACCGCGCCGGGGACGGCTTCCCCGTCGCCTAGGCAGCACCGAAGCACCCCGAAGGGGCGCGGGGAACTGCGCGAAAAGCCCCCACGCCCCCGCACCCGGGAACGTGACCCGCGCCCCACGGAACGGTCCCGCACCGTGGCCTCCGCCCGACCGACGGAGTCAGATCGTCGCGGCGTCGATCACGAACCGGTACCGGACGTCGCTCGCCGCCACCCGCTCGTACGCCTCGTTGATCTCCCCGGCGCCGATCAGCTCGATCTCCGCGCCCAGGCCGTGCTCGGCGCAGAAATCCAGCATCTCCTGGGTCTCGGCGATGCCGCCGATGCCGGAGGTGCTGATGCTGCGGCGGTGGCCGAGCAGGGACTGCAGGACGATCTGCACCGGCTCCTCCGGGAGGCCGACGTTCACCATGGTGCCGTCCGTGCGCAGCAGGGACAGGTACGCGGCGAAGTCGAGCGGGGCCGAGACGGTGTTGAGGATGATGTCGAAGGTGCCCGCCAGCTCCTCGAAGGTGTCCGGGTCGCCGGTGGCGTAGTAGTGATCGGCGCCCAGTCGGAGGCCGTCGTCCTTCTTGCGCAGGGACTGCGAGAGCACGGTGACCTCGGCGCCCAGCGCGTGCGCGATCTTGACGCCCATGTGCCCGAGACCGCCCAGGCCGACGACGGCGACCTTCTTGCCGTGGCCGGCGTTCCAGTGCTTCAGCGGGGAGTACGTGGTGATGCCCGCGCACAGCAGCGGCGCGGCCACGTCCAGCGACAGTCCTTCGGGGATGCGGACGACGTAGTTCTCGTCGACGACGATCTTCTGCGAGTAGCCGCCGTAGGTGGGCTCGCCGTCCTTGCCGGTGTCGTTGTACGTCCAGGTGGGGCCGCCGCCCAGGCAGTACTGCTCCAGGCCGGCGCGGCAGTTGTCGCACTCGCGGCAGGAGTCGACCATGCAGCCGACGCCCACCCGGTCACCGACGGCGTACCGCGTGACACCGGGGCCGACCTCGGAGACCACACCGGCGATCTCGTGGCCGGGGACCATCGGGAAGGTGCCGGGACGCCAGCCGTCCTGGGCCTGGTGGATGTCGGAGTGGCAGATGCCGGAGAACTTGATGTCGATCAGGACGTCGTGGTCGCCGACCGCGCGCCGTTCGATGGTGGTGCGCTCCAGCGGGGCCTTCGGGGCGGGCGCGGCGTACGCAGCAACAGTGGTCATGCCGGAACTCTCCTAGCAGGGGTTTCGTACCGGGCCGGCTTCCGCCGGCACCGCTCCAGCCTGCCTCAGGTCCCCGGGCCCACCCAGTCCACAGCTTTGCGTACGACCGCTGTGCCTACCACTGACGGGGTCAGGTTCCTGTGCGTACGACCGTGAATACTGGACGTATGGAACGCAGGGACGAACAGCCGCGGACGGCGGCCGCCGCCGGCCGGCCTCTGGACCGGCGGGCAGAGCTGAGCGAGTTCCTGCGCAGCAGGCGGGCCCGGCTGAAGCCGGAGGACGTGGGACTGCCCGACTTCGGACGGCACCGCCGGGTGCCGGGGCTGCGCCGCGAGGAGCTGGCGCAGCTGGCCGGGGTGTCGGTGGCGTACTACACGCGCCTGGAGCAGGGCAACGGACGGAACGTCTCGGCGGAGGTGCTGGACTCCATCGCGCGCGCCCTGCGGCTGACCGACGCCGAGCACGCCCACCTCACCCACCTGGCCAAGCCGAAGTCGCACAAGAAGAAGCCGGCGGCGCGGCAGCAGCAGGTGCGCGCGGCGCTGTGCCGGCTGCTGGACACGATGGACGGCGTACCGGCGTACATCGTGGGCCGCCGGTCGGAGATCCTCGCCTGGAACCGGATGGCGGCGGCCCTGTTCGGTGACTGGGCGGAGCTCCCGGCGGCCGAGCGCAACTGGGCGCGTCTGGTGTTCCTGCGTCCCGAGTACCGGGAGCTGTTCGTCGACTGGGAGCAGAAGGCGATCGACGTCGTCTGCGGGCTGCGGATGAACGCGGGCTGCTACCCGGACGATCCGCGGCTGTCGGCGCTGGTCGGCGAGCTCTCGGTGAAGAGCGAGGAGTTCCGCCTGCTGTGGGCCACCCATGACGTCAAGGAGAAGAGCCACGGGGTCAAGCGGCTGCGCCATCCGCTGGTGGGCGAGCTCTCCCTGAACTTCGAGTCGTTCCGGCTGCCGGACGACACGGACCAGTCCCTGGTGACGTACCACGCGGAACCGGGCTCCGGCTCCGCCGAGTCCCTGCGTCTGCTGGCGAGCTGGGGCGCGGACGCGGCTCGGGCGGCGGCGGGCTGACACGCGAGGAGGGGCACACCGCGGGATCGCTCCCGGGTGTGCCCCTCGTCATGAGGCGCTACGGCCTTCCGGCCGCCGCGGCCCGCCTACTTGCCGAAGTAGGCGTCGTGGATCGTGATCAGCGACGTGTTGCCCTTCTTGTCGGTGATCTTGGCGCGGAAGGAGACGGACTTGCCCTTCGCGGGGTTCTTGACGGTGATCTTGCCGCTGCGGACGTCGGTCTTCGTCCAGTTCTTGCCGTCGTAGGAGACGTAGACGGCGAGGGACTTCAGGTTGCCGCCCGCGGCCGAACCCTCGACGGTGACCGGGAAGGTGACCTTCTTGCCCGCGGCGACCCGGCTGTCCAGTCCGGTGCTCGCGCCGAAGTGCAGGGCGGAGGCGGGGAGCTGGACGAAGTCGGACGACGGCTTCTTGGAGCGGAAGGTCCAGGTCGCGTCGATCCGGGAGGACGCCTCCGAGACCTTGGCCGAGCGCTTGACCGTGGTGGTCAGCTTGTAGGCCGCGTCACCGGCGGGGACCTTGAAGGTCTTGTCGCCGAACAGCGGGTCGTCGTTGGAGCCGACCTTGGTGCCGTTGCGGTACAGGGTGGTGTTCACCGAGGTGAACGCCGAGGCGCCGGCGTGCTTGCCCGAGTCGGCGAACAGCGGCAGCGAACCGAAGATGTCGTTGCCGTCGCGGTACAGACCGAAGTTCTTCGAGACGTGCGGGCCGAAGACCGCGGTGTTGACCGTCTTCGTGTAGGTCTGGCCGGCCTTGAAGGTGAACTGGCCGAGGGTGTAGGAGGAGTCGGAGAGCGGGAAGCCGTCCGGGTCGATGCCGCCGTCCTGCTCGAACTCCAGCTGCCAGGTCACGCCGCCCTTGGCGGACAGGTGCAGGGTGCGGGTGCCGGGCAGCTTCTGGGCGATGCCGATGGAGGACGCACCGGAGCTGTCGGGCAGCCAGCCGACGGCGCTGATCGAGCCGGTCTTGCCGCTCGCGGCGGCACCGAGCCGGGCCTTGACCGTGGCGAGCTCGCTCGCCTTGTAGTGCTTGGTAAAGCCGGTGGCGAGCTGCTTGACCTGTCCGCCGGAGGTGACGTCGTACTCCTCGCTCGCGCCCTTCGTCCAGTGGCCGTCCCACTGCTGGGAGAGCGAACCGGCGGGCAGCGAGCCGCCGAGGTGGGCGGTGCGGAAGTTCTTGTACGAGTCGAGGAACCAGCCGTAGCCGTAGGAGCCGTTGCCGAGGGTGACGTCGTAGGCGGGCGAGGCGAACACGGACTTGGCGCCCGAGGCGGGGACGGTGATGTCCACCGGCTTGGCCTTGCGCGCGTCGATCGTGATCGTCTGCTTCTTGGAGACGGTCAGCTTGGGCTGGGCGATCCAGTCGATGCCCTTGGTTCCGTCCTGCGGATCCACATAGGTGGCGGTGTTGAGGATGTACGTGCCCTTCGGCGCGCGCACCTTCACCGTGCCGGACGGGTCGTACGGGTTCAGCCACTGGCCGTTCGCCAGGCCGGCCACGCCGCTGAGGTCGGCGTCGTAGTACGGGGCGGGCTTGCCGTCACGGCCGATGAACTTCAGCGTGACGTCGTAGGACTCCACCTCGCGCTGGACCGCGGCCGCGGTGCGGACGGTCTGGCCGCCGCCGGTCGCCGTGACGTACGCGGAGTAGGCGCCGTCGACGGTGCCGCCGAGCTTGGTGTTGGCCGTGAAGCCGACCGAGGCCTTGCCGTGCGCCGGGACGGTCACACTGGTGGCGGCCAGCTTGAAGAAGCCCGACGGGGCGGTGGCGCCCTTGGGATCGCTGGCGGTGGAGGTCAGCTTGAGTGTGACGTCCTTGTCGCCGAGGTTGCGGTAGGTCAGCTTCTTGGTGACCGGCTTGTCGTCGGTGTGCGGCCACTGCTGCACACCGAAGCCGACCGAGACCGGGTCGGCGACGACCGACTGCTTGATGGCCTTGTCGACGGCGATGCGGCCCGAACCCTGCTGGAACGGCGTGTACTTGCCGCCCTTGGCGGAGCCGGTCAGCGCGCCCTTCAGCTCGGCGTAGCTCCAGTCGGGGTGCTGCTGCTTCAGGATCGCGGCGGCGCCCGCGACGTGCGGGGTGGCCATCGAGGTGCCGGAGATGGTCAGGTAGCCCTCGGGCTTCTCACCGACCTCCTCGTCGATGACGCTGCCCTTGGCCGCGGCGGCGGTGATGTCCACGCCGGGCGCGGTGACGTCCGGCTTGATGGCGCCGTCGCCGGTGCGCGGGCCGGTGGAGGAGAAGTCCGCCAGCTTGTCCTTCTTGTCGACGGCGCCGACGGTGAGCGCGGCGTCCGCGCTGCCCGGCGAACCGATCGACTGGGGGCCGTCGTTGCCCGCGGCGATCGCGAACAGGACGCCCTTCTCGGCGGAGAGCTTGTTGACCTCGGCCTCAAGCGGGTCGATCTCGGGGGTGTCGTAGCCGCCGAGGCTCAGGTTGATGACGGAGGCGCCCTGCGAGACGGCCCACTCCATGCCTGCGAGGATGCCGGAGTCGTCACCGGAGCCGGTGTCGTCCAGGACCTTGCCGTTGAGGATCTTGGCGTCGGGGGCGACACCCTTGTACTTGCCGCCCGACTTGGCGCCGGTGCCCGCCACGATGGAGGCGACGTGCGTGCCGTGCCCGAAGTGGTCGGTGGCGTCGGCGGCCGGGGTGAAGTTCTTGGACTCGATCACCTGGTCCTTGAGGTCCGGGTGACGGGTGTCCACGCCCGTGTCGAGGACGGCGACCTTCACGCCCTTGCCGGTGTAGCCGGCCTTCCAGGCGGTCGGTGCGCCGATCTGCGGCACGGACTTGTCGAGGGACGCCTTGCGGACGCCGTCGAGCCACACGTGCGCGATGCCGGAGGCGGTCCTGTTGCCGTTGGTGACCGCGTCCCAGAGGTCGGCGGTGTCCTTGACCGGGGCCTGCACGGCGTCCGCGTTGAGCGCCTTCAGGCTGCGGCGCACGTGGCCGGCGTCCCGGACGTCGGCCTTGGCGGCCGCGGCGGCGCCGCTGTAGCCGACGATGACCTTCAGGCCGTTCTTCTGGGCCTTGCGGGTGGCGGCCTTGTTCAGTTCGGTGACGTCGAACAGTCGCTGGTCCAGCTTGCCGGAGGCGACCAGACGGGCCGCGTCGGCGGGGATGACGAGGGTGTGTCCGTCGGCCCTGCGAACCTGGAAGGGTATGTGCTCGCGTCCCGCGGCCCGCTCCAGGCCGACGACACGGCCCTTGGCGTCGAGGGCGATGCGGTCACCGGTGATGAGGGTGACGTGGTGCTTGGCGGTGAGTGCGGAGGCAGCGGCCGGGACGTGTGCGGGCTTCGCCGACGCCGGGCTGGTCATTCCCGCTGCGAGGGCGACGGCTGCGGCCGTGGCCACGGTGGCAGCAGCAGCTCTTTTCACTTGTCTGCGCAAGTTCTCCCCCTGGAGAGGTGGTTCCGGGTGAATTCCCCGTTCACCCGGCCGGGGGAAGTTTCGTACGTATGCACGTCACCCCCCGGTGACCGAAGTATGCCGGGGGGTGATCACGCCGCTCAATAGATGAGAGGACGGTGAGAAAGCGCGACCGGAAACTGTTACGCGGTGGCCAGGACTCCGTTACACAATCGCGAAGTCCCGGACGGGTGTGCGGTGTTATAGAGGAACCGTGTCGTACGCCGTCACGCGCCGGCGTTCTCCCTCACCGTGATCCTTCCCTTGCGCAGGGTGGCCAGGCGCGGGGCCTTCTTCGCGATCGCGGAGTCGTGGGTGACCATGACGAAGGTCAACCCGTGCTCCGTCCACAGGCGTTCGAGGACGTCCATGATCTCGTCCCGCATGCCCTCGTCGAGGTTGCCGGTCGGCTCGTCGGCGAGCAGCACCTTGGGCTTCTTGACCACGGCCCGGGCGATGGCGACCCGTTGCTGCTGACCGCCGGACATCTCGCCGGGGAGATGGGAGAGGCGTTCACCGAGACCGACGGACCGCAGTGCCTCGGCGGCGAGTTCGCGGCGTTCCTTGACCTTGATGCCGAGGGGTACGAGGGCCGTCTCGACGTTCTCCTGGGCGGTCAGCGTCGGGATGAGGTTGAAGGACTGGAAGACGAAGCCGATGTTCTCGCTGCGGACCCTCGTCAGGCGGGCCTCGGAGAGCTTGGACAGGTCCGTCCCGTCCAGCACGACCTCACCGGAGGTGGGGCGGTCCAGGCCGCCGAGCATCTGCAGCAGGGTGGACTTGCCGCCGCCGGTGGGGCCCTGGATGACGAGCCGGTCGCCGTCGCCGATGGTGAGGTCGATGCCGTCGAGGGCGTGGACGGTGGCCTTGCCGCGCGTGTAGCGCTTGGTCACGTTCGTGAGTTCGTACATGGTGGCTCCTGGTGAGGGTTCGGGGGTGGGGCGTCTCGCCGGTTACTCGACCCGCCGCAGCGCGTCCGCCGGACGGAGCCGCGAGGCCCGCCACCCGCCGAACGCGCCGGCGACGAGTCCGCCCGCCACCGCGAGGCCCACCGCGAGGACGATCGTCGTCAGGCTCACCGGTGCGGTGAGAGCCACCTCCAGGGTCTTCGCCGCCTGACGGCCCGGCCCGCCGAAGCCACCGCCGCCACCGGGGTCGCCGAAGCCGCCACCACTCCCGCCGCCCGTGCCGCCACCCAGCTGGGCCTGGAGCGTGGGGCTGACGGCCGTGACGGCGTAGGCGCCCGCGAGGCCGAGCGCGATGCCGAGGGCGCCGCCGACCAGGCCGTTGACGACGGCCTCGCCGACCACCTGCCGGGTCACCCGGCCCGACTTCCAGCCGAGGGCCTTGAGGGTGCCGAACTCACGCACCCGTCGGGAGACCGCCGAGGAGGTGAGCAGGCCCGCGACCAGGAACGCGGCCACGAGCACCGCGACGGACAGCCACTTGCCGACCTTGGTGGCCAGTGACGAGGCGGTGGAGAGGGAGCCGGAGACGGTCTTGGCGAGGTCGGAGGAAGTGGTGACCGTCGTGCCCGAGACGTTCTTCTGGATGGCGCCCTTGACCGTGTCGATCTGCTGCGAGTCGGCCGCCTTGACGTAGATCGTGGTGACCTTGTTCTTCTGGCCCGCGAGGGTCTGCGCCCGCTGGAGCGGTATGTAGATGTTGGCCGCCGAGTCGCCGCTCGTCGCGGTGGCGATGCCGATCACCTTGAACTCGGTGCCCTTGACGGTGACCGTGGAACCGACCTTGTACTTCTTCTCCTTGGCGTACGCCGAGTCGGCCACGGCCACCTTGGCGTTCGTCTCGCCGGACGTGAAGGTACGGCCGCTGCTGATCTTCGAGGAGGTCAGCGGGCCGAGGGCGGTCCTGGTGACGTCCGTGCCGAAGACCGTGTACTGGTTGATGTCGAAGTCGGCCCCGCCGCCGCGCACTTCACCCTGCGGCTGTCCGCCGGCGCCCCCGGGACCGCCCTGCCGGTCACCGCCGTCGCCGTTCTGCTGGAACTGGCCGCGGGTGAACTGGCCGCTGACCTTCACGACGTTGAGGCTCAGCCCGCCCACCGCGCTCGACACGCCCTTCTGCCCGGCCACCTCGGCGACCGTCGAGGAGGCCAGCGTGGTGAAGCCCTGGACCACGACCCGGTCGCTGCTCTGCTTCGAGTCCTCGTCGCCGTCGTTCCGCGCGTCGAACTGGAACCGCGGGCGCTGCGAGCCGCCGGCCGTCGGCGTCGCCGCCTTGGTGACCGTCATGTCCGTACCCAGGCCGTACAGCGACTGGAGAACCTTGTCCTGGGCCTTCCCCATGCCGTTGGACACGGAGTTGACCACGATGACCAGGGCGATGCCCAGCGCGAGCCCGGAGGCGACGACGAGGGCCGCCTTTCTGCGGCGGCGCAGTTCGCGCCTCAGGTAGGTGAAGAACATGGCCGAAAGCTAGGGACGGCCCGTGATGACACCATAAGGCCCGCATAAAAGAAGCATGAGAAGGCTGCGCCCGCGGCCCCGGCGGGGCTGTGATCGGGCCCGGAAACACCGATGCCGCCCCTGGGGGCGGCATCGGCGGATGTGGAGGGGGGCGGTGTCAGACCGCCGAACCGGCCTTCCACTGCGCCCAGTCCATGTTCCAGCCGTTGAGGCCGTTGTCCGGGGAGACGGTCTTGTCGCCGGTGTGCCGGATGACCACCACGTCACCGATCAGGGAGTGGTCGTAGACCCACGCGGCGGGCGTGCTGGAGTCCTTCGCGCCCTTGGTGTCGGACAGGCCGACGCAGCCGTGGCTGGTGTTGACGCTGCCGAAGATGGACTTCGCGCCCCAGTAGTTGCCGTGCAGGAAGGTGCCGGAGTTGGTCAGCCGGATGGCGTGCGGCACGTCCTTGATGTCGTACTCGCCCTTGCCGTCGTCGTCGGTGAAGCCCACGGTCGCGCCGTTCATGCGCGTCTGCTTGAACTTCTCGGACATCACCATGATGCCCGCGTACGTCTTGTTCTCCGGCGAACCGGCGGAGATCGGGATGGTCTTGACGACCTTTCCGTCCTGCGTGACCTTCATCTGCTTGGTCTGCGCGTCGACGTAGGACACCTGGTTGCGGCCTATGTGGAAGGTGACCGTCTTCTGCTGCACGCCGTAGACGCCGTTCGCACCCTGGACGCCGTCGAGGTCGAGCTTCAGCGTGACGGTGGAGTTCTCCTTCCAGTAGGTCTCCGGACGGAAGTCGAGGCGGTTGGCGTTGAACCAGTGCCCCACGACCTCCTGACCGCTGCTGGAGGAGACCGTGACGCCCTTCTGGACGGCGGCCTTGTTGGTGATGGCCTTGTCGAAGTTGATCGACACCGGCATGCCCACGCCGACGGTGGTCCCGTTGTCCGGCGTGAAGTTGCCTATGAAGCTGTTGGCGGGCGAGACCGTGGTGAAGGACGCGTTCTCGTGCGCGACGCGGCCCTCGGAGTCCTTGGCCTCCGCGGCCAGCTTGTAGGTGGTCGAGCGCTGCAGCTGGACGCTCGGCTTCCAGCTCTTCCTGTCGGCGGACAGCGCGCCGGAGACGGGCTTGCCGTCCTCGGTGGTCATGGACACATCGGTGAGGGTGCCCTTGGCAACCTTGACGCCGGCCGAGTTGTTGATGGAGGCGTTGTTCGAGCCGTCCTTGGGCGTGATCGTGATCTGAGCCTCGGACGACTTCTTGGCCGCCGCCTCGTCGGCCTTCGCCTGCGAGGTGTCACCGCCGTCGGACGCCTTGGCATCACCGCCGCCGGAACAGCCCGTGAGCACGAGCACACCACCGAGCAGTGCGGACGCGACCGTCAGGCCCTTGCGCCGCTTACTGTCCGTCATCACACGCTTCTCCATCGTTGCCGAAACCGCAAAAACCCCGAGCCCCCGTGAGAACCCTCAAGCGTACGGACGCTTCGTCCCCTTTCACGCGGATCGCGCGTGTGTGACGCACCACGTCCGCCGCGGCGGGGTGGTGCGGAAGCCGTCCGTGCGCCCCCTGAGACGACAGAACCCCGGACGGCGGTTGCCGTCCGGGGTCACGGGTGCCCCGGGACGTTCAGCCGATGCCGTCCTCGTCGTCGTCCTCCCCATCATCCCCGTCCGGGTCCCAGTCCGACGAGTCAGGGTCGAACTCGATCCGTTCGCAGGACCACGAGGCCTGCTGGAGTTCCACTCCAGGCACTTCACTGACCAGGTCGAACGGGTCCACGAGGTAGGCGAGGGCCTCCGCGGTGTCTTCCGTCACAGCGCTCTCGGCCTGGGCCCGTTCCCCGGGCGGCAGTTCCGGATCGGCGGCCAGCCTGCGCAGTGCGGCCTTGGAGATCTCGTCCTCGTCCTGCACCTCGAGGACCAGATCCACGCGAAGCCGTACAAAACGTGATGTCTCTTCAGCGCTCATGCCGCGAGCGTACGACCGAAACCTCCTGTGACTTTCCCGTGACCCGCGACTTTCACTAACATCGCCCCACCCGGCCAATTCACCAGCGTCACAAGGGGATCGATATTCCGTGTCATCCGCTCGCCGTCCGCTGCTGACCGCCACCGCCGCGGGCACCCTGCTCTGCGCGCTGTGGTTCGTCCCGTCCGCGAACGCGTCGCAGGACTCCTCGGCGAGAGGGGCGACGACGCAGTCCGTCACGGACTATGCCGCGATCCCGGTCACCCAGCAGGCCAGGGCGGTCTCCGCCGCGAGTACCGGCAGCGGGCAGGAGACCCAGGAGACGGCGGACGGCACCGAACTCGCCGACACGGGAAGCCCGGACACCACGCCGTACGTCGTCGGCGGGACCCTCTTCCTCTCCGTGGGCGCCGGCTTCGTCGTCTATTCGGTGCGCCGCGAACGCCTGGGCTTTTAATCTCCCTTGACGAACCTTTGACAGTGCACACATAGTGCGCGCATGAAGAGATCATCGGGCGTGCGACTGTGCGCCACGGCGGCTGTGGGGGCACTGTCGCTCGCCCTTGTCACGGGCTGTTCCGACGAGGGGTCGAAGGGTGCCGGGGGCGCCGGCGGTACGGACGGCAAGCCGGCCGCGAGGGCCTTGGGCACCGCGGAGTTGAAGAAGCTGATCGTCGCCGGGGGCGAGGTTCCCGGCTACAAGGTCGGGGCCGTGCCGGCCACCCGCGCGAAGCCGATCACCACGGACAGCGCCGAGTGCCGTCCGCTGGCGCGCGTGCTGTCCGGGCTCCCGCCGGCCGAGGCTGCGGCGCAGACCGACCGCCTCGCCACGCAGGAACGGAAGAAGGACCCCACGGACGACGCGACGTCACTGGACGACATGGCCGACGGCAAGTTCGAGGACGCCATCAAGAAGTCCATGGACCTGGACGTCACCACGGTCAACCTGTCCTCGTACGACGGGGACGGCGCCGCGAAGGCCCTCGAGTCGGTCTCCGCCGCGGTGCGGGCCTGCGCGGGCGGCTTCGCCGGCAAGCAGTCGGGCACCGGGATGAAGTTCACCGAGGTCGCGGAGTCCAAGGCCGCGGCCGCGGGCGACGAGTCGGTGGCGTTCGAGGCGATCAGCGAGATGGACGGGGACTCGGCGCCCGTCTACGGCGAGGTCGTCCGGCACGGGAACACCCTGGCCTCGTACTACACGGTGAACATCGGCGCGATGATGGCCAAGAAGGCGTACTCGGTGTCGCCCGAGGTCGTCAAGGCGCAGTCGGCCAAGCTGAAGTGACGCCCTGACGGAAGAGGGGCCCCGCCGGACGGCGGGGCCCCTCACTCGTTCCGCGGTCCTACCGGAGCGGTCCGGTGACCGTCTCCACGGCCGCCACGAGCCCGCCGCCGCGCACGAACGCGTCGGCCGCGGCCAGGTCGGGCGCCAGGAAACGGTCGGGGCCGGGGCCCTCGACACCGGCGGCCCGGACGGCCGCGATGGCGGCCTGCGAGGCGGGCGCCGGGGTGAGGCCCTCGCGCAGCTCGATGGCGCGGGTGGCCGCGTACAGCTCGACGGCGATGATCCGGGCCAGGTTGCCGACGGCGGTGCGCAGCTTGCGCGCGGCCGACCAGCCCATGGACACGTGGTCCTCCTGCATGGCGGAGGACGGGATGGAGTCCGCGGAGGCCGGTACGGCGAGCCGCTTCATCTCGCTGACCAGCGCGGCCTGCGTGTACTGGGCGATCATCAGGCCGGAGTCGACGCCGGCGTCGTCCGCGAGGAACGGCGGCAGTCCGTGGCTGCGGTTCTTGTCGAGCAGCCGGTCGGTGCGGCGCTCGGCGATGGAGCCGAGGTCGGCGGCGGCGATGGCGACGAAGTCCAGGACGTAGGCCACGGGGGCGCCGTGGAAGTTGCCGTTGGACTCCACACGTCCGTCGGGCAGCACGACGGGGTTGTCGACGGCGGAAGCGAGCTCGCGCTCGGCGACCAGCCGGGCGTAGGCCAGGGTGTCCCGTCCGGCGCCGGCGACCTGCGGGGCGCAGCGCACCGAGTAGGCGTCCTGGACGCGCGGCGCGTCGTCCTGGTGGTGTCCGGTGAGGCCGGAGCCCTCGAGCACGGCCAGCATGTTGGCGGCGGAGGCGCCCTGGCCGGGGTGCGGGCGGATGGCGTGCAGCTCGGGGGCGAGCACCCTGTCCGTGCCGAGCAGCGCCTCCATGCTGAGGGCGGCGGTGACGTCGGCGGACTTGTACAGCATGTCCAGGTCGGCGAGGGCCATGATCAGCATGCCGAGCATGCCGTCGGTGCCGTTGAGGAGGGCCAGGCCCTCCTTCTCGCGCAGCTCGACGGGCTGGATGCCGTGCTCGGCGAGCAGCTCGCCGGCGGGCCGTACGACGCCGTCGGGGCCCTCGGCGTCGCCCTCGCCCATGAGCGTGAGGGCGCAGTGGGACAGCGGGGCCAGGTCGCCGGAGCAGCCGAGGGAGCCGTACTCGTGGACGACCGGGGTGATCCCGGCGTTCAGCACGTCGGCCATGGTCTGCGCGACCTCGGGCCGGACGCCGGTGTGGCCGGAGCAGACGGTCTTGAGCCGGAGGAACATCAGGGCGCGTACGACCTCGCGCTCCACCCGCGGCCCCATGCCGGCGGCGTGCGAGCGGACGATGTTGCGCTGCAGCTGGGCGCGCAGTTCCTGGCTGATGTGCCGGGTCGCCAGGGCTCCGAAGCCGGTGGAGACGCCGTAGACCGGCTCCGGCTTGGCCGCCAGGGCGTCCACGATCTCCCGGGCCGCCGCGAGGGCCGCCACCGCCTCCGCCGACAGCTCGATGCGGGCACCGCCGCGCGCCACGGCGAGAACGTCGGACGCCGTGACACCGGACGTCCCCACCACCACAGTGTGCATATCCATATTCAGGAGCGTACGCATTGAATGCGGCGATGTCACTAGTGGAGTAGGGGGGTGACCCTTACCGTTCGGTGTGGGCTTCGCCTCACGGCCGGCGCCCGCGGAACCGGCGCCGCTCGGCGTGCGAGGGCGGGGGTTCGTCGGCCAGTCGTACCACGGGATCGTCCGGGCCCTCGCGGCCGGCCACCACCGGCCGGTCCGCGCGCACGGCCTTCGCCCGGTACTGCGCCGCGTCCGCGAGCCGGAACAGCCGCCGGGCGTCGTGCACCGGACCGATCGGGTCCTCGGTCGAGGCGACACCGCACGCGACCCCCTCGCCCGGCTCCAGGTCCCCGGCCCGGCGGCACAGCTCGTCCGCCGCCTTCACCATGTCGTCGGCGGGCGGGCCGACCGCGAGCAGGCAGAACTCGTCCCCGCCGAGCCGCGCGGCCAGCGCGCCCGGCACCATCGCCCCGCACAGCGAGAGGATCGAGCCGAAGCGCTCCAGCAGACGGTCGCCGACGGCGTGCCCGAGGGTGTCGTTGACCCGCTTCAGCCCGTTGAGGTCGCAGACGACGAGGCTGACGGTCACCCCCTCCGTCCGGTGCCGCTCCACGGCCTCCTCCAGGTGCACGTCCACGGCACGGCGGTTGGCGAGCCCGGTGAGGGAGTCGGTGAACGCGAGCCGGCGGGCCTCCTCGAGCCGCTCGGTCTGCGCGAGCCCGGCGGCGACGACCGCGGCCAGTACGGTCGCGAACTCGGCGTCGGCGGGCGCGAACACGGGCGCGCCGACCGGGCGGGCCACGTACAGCTCGCCCCAGGCCCTGCCGTGCAGCACGACGGGGGCGACCACGCAGCAGCCGCGGCCCCTGCGGCGCAGGGCGGCGACCCGCTGGTGGAAGTAGCCGGGGGTGCCGGCGGCCGTCCCCTCGGCCGTCTCCACCCAGGCGTTGGGGCCCCGGCCGCCGGCCCACCGCTCGTGCAGGAACTCGGTGATCTCCGGGAACTGGTGCACCGGATAGGCCTCGACCTCCGGAAACTCCTCCTCGTCCGGACGGCGCACCCCCACGTTGACGAGGACCCGCAGCCGTCCGAGCTGCCGCTCCCACACCGACAGTGCGGCGAAGCTGCCGTCCAGCGCCCGGCAGGCGCCGAGGGCGGCGGCCTGCCACGACTCCCTCGGGGTGTGCGCCGCCGCCATCCCCTGGGCCAGCGTCACGACGGCGGCGAGCCGCTTGTCCTCACCCATTACTCCAGGTTAGGGAGGAATGGGCCGATTCGGGATGCTGGTGCGGCGATCAGGTGGACCGACGGCCGTTTTCCCCGGGCAGCCGCATGAGGACGACCGAGCGGGGGTATCCGCACGCGCCGACCACGACCGCCGGCGACCACACGACCGCGGGCAGTCGGTCACGGGCCGCCGGGGCGGGCGGGCGCCCCGGTCATACGGTTCCCCCGCTGCCCGGTCACGCGGGCACGCGGGCACGCGAGCACGCGCAGGGAAGCGGCTGCGGGCCCGGTCCGTTCCCCTCCGGCCACTGGAGCGCGCGCTACTCGTCTACTCCCCCGGCCACTGGGGTGTGCGCTTCTCGTTGAAGGCCGCCACGCCCTCCGCGCGGTCGCCCGAGAACGCCACCGAGCGCCACGCCGCGTCCTCCACCTCGAGCCCGGCCCGCAGGTCCAGCCCGTGGCCCAGCCGCAGCGCCCGCTTGGCGGCCCGCAGGCCCACCGGCGAGTTCGCGGCGATCCGGGCACCCAGCGCCAGCGCCTCCTCGCGGTCCCGGCCCTCGTCCACCAGCTGGTCGACCAAGCCCAGCCCGGCCGCCTCCGCCGCCTCCAGCCGCCGCGCCGAGAAGATCAGCTCGGCCGCCCGCGCCGCACCCACCCGGCGCGGCAGCAGCTGCGTACCGCCACCGCCGGGGATCACGCCCACCGACACCTCCGGCAGCCCCACGACGGCCGTACGGTCGGCCACGATCAGATCGCAGGACAGCGCGAGTTCGAAACCGCCGCCCAGCGCGAAGCCGTGGACCGCCGCGATCGTCGGCATCGGCAGCTCCAGCACCCCGGTGTACGCGCCGCGCGCGACCGGCCGCTGCCGGACGAGGTCGGCGTCGGTGAACGAGTTCCGCTCCTTCAGGTCGGCGCCGACGCAGAACGCCCGCTCGTGGGAGGAGGCCAGGACGACCACGCGGGCGTCCCGGTCGGCCGCCAGCGCGGTGCACGCGGCCGCGATCGAGCGGGCCATCTCCGTCGAGACGGCGTTCATCGCCTTGGGCCGGTCCAGTACCAGCTCAGCGACGTGCCCGTGCCGCCGTACCAGCACGAACTCCCCGAACCGCTCCTCGCTCATGACACCCTCCGGTTAACGCAGGTTAACTGACTGCCTGCCCGATCATCGCAGCCGCGCCCCCTCCCGTGAAGTCCAGGGGGCTACGCCCGTTCGAGTGACATGCGTGCTTTCCCACCCCACACCGCCCACAGGAGCGCATAGCGTGCGTCCGCCACGGCGCGCCCCGGGGCGCGCGGCCGGGAGGGAACCCCATGACACCGATACGTGCACTGTCCCGTGCAGCACAGGAGAGCGAGCCGGGCGAGCCCGGCACCGACGCCGAGCCCGGCGCGCGCCGCGGCCGTCATCGCAAGCCCCGCCCCCGGAAGGTCCTCCTCGCCGCCGGCGGCCTGGCACTGGCCGCGGGGGTGCTGAGCCTGGTGCGGGTCGCCCCGGAGTCGGGGGTCGGCGTCCCGGGCACGGCGGAGGCCGAGCCCCGGCCCGACCACGGCGGCGGTGCCACGGAGGGTGCGGCGCGGACCGCCGCCGCCGTCGCCGCCGACCCCACCGCACTGCCCTCGGCGACCTCCGCCATGGGCGGCAGGAGCCTCACCCCCGCGGACTCCGGAACTCCCACCGCCGTCGCCTCCGCCACCGCCGCGGCACCGCACGGCGAGACCGCCGCGCCGACCGCCGTCCCGACCGGGGCCCCGCCCGCCCCGGGCGGCACACCGCGGCCCTCGGCGACGACGTCCGCCCCGCGCCCCGCTCCGACGACGCCCACGCCGACTCCCACCCCGACGCCGAGCCGCAGCACGGCGGACCCCGATCCGGGCGGGCTGTGCCTGCCGGTGATCAGCCTGTGCGTGGATGTCCTCGACCGGAACCAGGGAAACGACTAGGGGGACGACCAGGGAAACGAACCGGGGGACGCCGCGGACGAGCGCGTTCGGCGGGGAACGGGCCGGCGGAGCCGGACGGAGCGGCTACGGCCGCTCGTCGCGGCGGCTCAGCAGCCACGGCTCGACCACGCCGAGGCCACGCACCGGGCGCTGCCACATCGGCTGGAGCGCGTAGCGGTACACCGGCGGCTCCTCGCCCTCCTTCTCGGCGGCGGCCGCCGCCTCGGCCGCCTCCGCCTCCGAGGCGGGCGCCTCGCCGGAACGGATCAGCTCCTCCGCGAAGGCGCTGTCCACCAGCACGGCGTCACGCGGAGCTATCGAGGTGAGCCGGGAGGCCAGGTTCACGGTCGTACCGAACACGTCGCCCATGCGCGTGGTCACCGTGCCGAACGCCATGCCGACCCGGAGCTCGGGCATCGTCTCGTCGTTCGACAGCGTCTCGACCAGGCGCAGCGCGATGTCGGCGGCGACACCGGCGTCGTCCGCCGCGTACAGCACCTCGTCGCCGAGGGTCTTGATGAGGCGGCCGCCGCGCGCGGCCACCAGGTCGGCGGCGGTCGTCTCGAAGGCCTCGACGAGTTCGCCGAGTTCCTCCTCCTCCATGCGGCGGGTCAGCCGGGTGAACCCGACGAGGTCGGCGAAGCCGACGGCGAGCCGCCGGTCGACCATCTCCTCGTCGTCGGCCGACTGCACGACCCGGCCGGCCGAGGCGGCGAGCTGGCGGCGCCAGACGTAGACGAGGAACTCCTCCAGCTCGGGCAGGAGCAGCTCGACGATCGGGTACGTCACCTCGGTGCGGGTCATGCCGGGCTCGGGCGGCTCGGTCAGGCCCTCCAGGAAGGAATCCATCTGCCACTCCGCCAACCGGGCGGTGGTCTGTCCCGTGGACCGGGCCACCTGCACCGCCATGGCCTCGCTGAGCAGTCCCGCCTCGACGAGGCCGGCGAGGCGGCGCAGGGCGAGTACGTCGGCCTCGGTGAGGGCCCTGGCCTGGCCTATGTCGGCGAAGCCCATGGCCCGCCAGAAGCGCGAGGCCAGTTCCATGGAGACGCCGGCGCTGCGGGCGGCCTGGAAGGGGGTGTAGCGGCGCTCGGCGCCCAGGATGAGCTGTTCCAGACGCAGGGCCAGCGGGTCCTCGCCGGTGTCGGCGGCGTGGGCGTCGTCCCCCCGATCGAGGGGAGGGTCCACCCGGCCGTCCGCGCCCGCGCCGGAGCCCGTGTCGTCGACGGTCACGCCTGCTGCCCTTCCGATCTGCCGCGGTCAGGTTTCGACCGGCCTCAACTCTACGGCAGGTGTGCGCCAGCTCACTCCGTCGGGTTCGGCGGCGGTAGGTACCGGCCGTGGCCGAGCGCCGTGCGCACCTGCAGCTCCATCGTGGCCGCTCGCGCGGTTCCCCGCGCCCCTGAGGAGCTGCACCACCGCCCGGTCGACCCCGCCGAAGCGCAGCGCAGCGGCTACGCCGGGCGCAGGTGCACGATGTCGCCCGCGCCGACCGGTTCCTGGACGCCGTTCTCCGTGGCGATGACCAGGCGCCCGTCGCCGTCCAACGCGACCGCCTCGCCGACGATCGACCGGTCCCCCGGCAGCTCCGCCCGCACCGCCCGCCCGAGCGTCGCGCAGCCCGCCGCGTAGGCGTCCTGCAACCCGCTGGCCGACGGATCGCCGCCGGCCCGCCGCCAGCGCCCGTACCAGTCCTCCAGGGACCGCAGCACCGCCCGCAGCAGCGGGTCCCGGTCCGTGCCCTGCGCCCCGGCCAGCGCCAGCGACCCCGCCTGCGGGACCGGCAGCTCCTCCGCCCGCAGGGAGACGTTGATGCCCACGCCCACCACGATGCCGTTCGCGCCGGCCCGCTCCGCGAGGATGCCGCCCGCCTTGCGCTCCTCCTCACCCACCGTCACCAGCAGGTCGTTCGGCCATTTGAGTGCCGTGTCCACGCCCGCGGCCCGGGACAGCCCGGTCGCCACCGCCACCCCGGTCAGCAGCGGCAGCCAGCCCCAGCGGGCCACCGGCACCTCGGTGGGCTTCAGCAGCACGGAGAAGAAGAGGCCGGAGCGCGGCGGCGCCGTCCAGCGGCGGTCCAGCCGGCCCCGGCCGGCCGTCTGCTCCTCCGCCACCAGCACCGCGCCCTCGTCGACGTCGCCCCCGGCGGCCCGTCCGGCGAGGTCGGAGTTGGTGGAACCGGTCCGCTGCACCACCTCGATGTCGCGGTACAGGCCGCCCTCCCTGATCAGCCCGCGCCGCAGTGCCGTGGCGTTCAGGGGCGGGCGGTCCAGATCGGACCAGCGGCTGTCGTCTGATGCATTGTGCGGCGTCATGCAAGCCACCCTAGGTGTGGCAAACGACGCACTGCTGATCGGTAGCGCCGCCACTACTCTACGAATGAGTAACCGTCCCCCCTTTTGAGCAGGCAGGGAGCCGTATCCCGATGTCCGAGCCGGAAGAGCGTCAAGAGATCCAAGGGATCGACATCCACACGACCGCGGGAAAGCTCGCGGATCTCCAGCGCCGCATCCACGAAGCGACGCACGCCGGCTCGGAACGTGCCGTCGAGAAGCAGCACGCGAAGGGCAAGCTGACGGCCCGTGAGCGGATCGAACTCCTCCTGGACGAGGGGTCCTTCGTGGAGCTGGACGAGTTCGCCCGGCACCGCTCCACCAACTTCGGGCTGGAGAGCAACCGTCCCTACGGCGACGGTGTCGTCACCGGGTACGGCACCGTCGACGGCCGGCCGGTCGCCGTGTTCTCCCAGGACTTCACGGTCTTCGGCGGCGCGCTCGGCGAGGTCTACGGCCAGAAGATCGTCAAGGTGATGGACTTCGCGCTGAAGACCGGCTGCCCGGTCATCGGGATCAACGACTCCGGTGGCGCCCGCATCCAGGAAGGCGTCGCCTCCCTCGGGGCCTACGGCGAGATCTTCCGCCGCAACACCCATGCCTCCGGCGTGATCCCGCAGATCAGCCTGGTCGTGGGCCCCTGCGCCGGCGGCGCGGTCTACTCCCCGGCCATCACCGACTTCACGGTCATGGTCGACCAGACCTCGCACATGTTCATCACCGGCCCGGACGTCATCAAGACCGTCACCGGTGAGGACGTCGGCTTCGAGGAGCTGGGCGGCGCCCGCACCCACAACGCCACCTCCGGCGTGGCCCACCACATGGCGGGCGACGAGAAGGACGCCATCGAGTACGTCAAGCAGCTGCTGTCGTACCTGCCGTCCAACAACCTCTCCGAGGCCCCGGTCTTCCCGGAGGAGGCCGACCTCGGCGTCACCGACGAGGACCGCGAGCTGGACACCCTCGTCCCGGACAGCGCGAACCAGCCGTACGACATCCGCACGGTGGTCGAACACGTGCTGGACGACGCCGAGTTCTTCGAGACGCAGGCCCTGTTCGCGCCGAACATCGTCACCGGCTTCGGGCGGGTCGAGGGCCACCCGGTCGGCGTGGTCGCCAACCAGCCGATGCAGTTCGCCGGCTGTCTCGACATCGAGGCGTCCGAGAAGGCGGCCCGCTTCGTGCGCACCTGCGACGCCTTCAACGTGCCGGTGCTGACCTTCGTGGACGTCCCCGGCTTCCTCCCGGGCGTCGACCAGGAGCACGACGGCATCATCCGGCGCGGCGCCAAGCTGATCTACGCCTACGCCGAGGCCACCGTCCCGCTGATCACCGTCATCACCCGCAAGGCCTTCGGCGGCGCCTACGACGTCATGGGCTCCAAGCACCTGGGTGCCGACATCAACCTGGCCTGGCCCACCGCGCAGATCGCGGTCATGGGCGCCCAGGGCGCGGTCAACATCCTGCACCGCCGCACCATCGCGGAGGCGGAGGCGAACGGCGAGGACGTCGAGGCGGTGCGGGCCCGGCTGATCCAGGAGTACGAGGACCACCTGCTCAACCCGTACATCGCGGCCGAGCGCGGCTACATCGACGCGGTGATCATGCCGTCCGACACGCGGGCCCACATCGTCCGCGGTCTGCGTCAGCTGCGTACGAAGCGGGAATCCCTGCCTCCGAAGAAGCACGGCAACATCCCGCTGTAGCCCGGTCCGACCGAGAGGAAGCCGTCATGACGATCAAGGTCGTACGAGGCAATCCGACCCCGGAGGAGCTGGCCGCCGCTCTGGCGGTGGTCCGCGCCCGCGCCGCGGCGGCAGCGGTCCAGCCGTCCGGCGCGGAGGGCCCGAGGGACGCGTGGTCCGACCCGTCGCGGATCGCGGTCCGGCGCGTCCCGAACCCGGGCCCGGCGTCCTGGACCCGCACGTACTGGCCGAGCTAGGCGAACCGCCCGGCCGATCTGAGTAGCAGTACTCAGGCGCCGCGGGCCGCCCGGGCCGCACGCTGGGAGCATGCTGTGGTCAGACCCCGAGGACGAGCCGCCGAAAGAACTGCGCGACATGCAGCAGATGCTGCGGCGGCTCGGCCTCTTCATGGCGCTGGCCATGATCCTGGCCATGATCGTCATCGGTCTGAGGTGAGCCGGGCGGCTCACCCTGACTAATCTGACGGCATGACTGCAAAGCGCCGCAGGCGACTCGTGCTCGCCTCCCAGTCCCCCGCCCGGCTCGGCCTGCTCCGGCAGGCCGGCCTCGCGCCCGAGGTGATCGTGAGCGGGGTCGACGAGGACGCCGTCACCGCTCCCACCCCGGCCGAGCTGGCGCTCGCGCTGTCCGAGGCGAAGGCCTCGGTCGTGGCGGCGAAGCCGGAGGTGCAGGGCGCCCTGGTGATCGGCTGCGACTCGGTGCTGGAGCTGGACGGGCGGGCGCTCGGCAAGCCCGCCGACGCCGAGGAGGCCACCGCCCGCTGGAAGGCGATGCGCGGACGCACCGGAGTACTCCAGACGGGTCATTGTGTGTGGGACACGGAGGCGAAGCGGTACGTCTCCGCGACCGCCTCCACCGTTGTGCACTTCGGCGAACCGACCGACGCGGAGATCGCCGCGTACGTGGCCTCCGGCGAGCCGCTCTACGTCGCCGGCGCGTTCACCCTGGACGGCCGTTCGGCCCCGTTCATCGAGGGCATCGACGGCGACCACGGCAACGTGATCGGCATCAGCCTGCCCCTGGTGCGCAAGCTACTCGCCGAACTGGGGGTCGGGATCACCGAGTTGTGGGAGCCGGCGGGATGACCTCGGTGGGGACGGAGTCCCGCGGCTCCCCGTCCCCGTCCCGCGGTGCGCCGCGCTGCTCCGGGACCTGCTGCGGCGCGCCGGCCGGGGGTGCCGGCTCGGCCCGGGCCTGCGGGTCGCCGTCGGCGCCGGCACCGTCGCCGGGGGCCGCCTGTTCCGGGCCTTCGGCACGGTCGTAGGTCATCAGGAGCAGGACGATGAGTCCGAGCACCACGACCATCGTCAGGAAGGCCGTCCAGCCCACCAGGCCCCAGGCGAACGCGCCCAGCAGGGCGTGCACCACGGCCGCGCTGATCAGCAGGACACGCCCGAGCCCGGCCGGGGCGCGGTTGCGGATCGCGACCAGCAGCGCCACCAGGGCGCACAGGGCGAAGTAGAGGCCGAAGACGATGCCGCCGACCTTCGAGGACGTGGCCATCGTCGACGGGTCCAGGCCGGCCAGGGACATGTCCTGCCGGTCGACGACCACCCCGAGGAACCAGTTCAGCGCGGCGACGAGGAAACCCTCCGCCAGCAGGACCAACGCCACGAGCCATGCCACCGGTCTGCGCACCACCGGTCCCCACCCACTTCCCAGCCAGCCATCTGTTACCCCAGGTACGTTCGAGCCATCGCAAACGCTACTAACGGGTAAACCGTGGGACAAGGGTCCGTGCGGCAGCAAAGAATCATTGGGCCATTCGTAGGGACTCGACAAAGAATCGGAGTGGGCCGCAGCACCCCACCACAGAGACCTTGACCACATGACAGAGCTAGGGTTTTCCGGAGGAGTCCTGCGTACCGAGGTGCGACAAGGACTTTCGCGGGTCGGGCGAGCCTCGCATCACGCTCCGTGTGGGCAAGCTCACCATTGGGGACGGGTCGTAGTGCCGTGTCGGCAGTCCCTAAACTCGGCTTGTTTCAAGGAGGGAGCCTCAATCGTGCGCAAGGTGCTCATCGCCAACCGTGGCGAAATCGCTGTCCGCGTGGCCCGGGCCTGTCGGGACTCCGGGATCGCGAGCGTGGCCGTCTACGCGGAGCCGGACCGGGACGCTCTGCATGTCCGCGCCGCGGATGAGGCGTTCGCCCTGGGCGGTGACACTCCGGCGACCAGTTATCTGGACATCGAGAAGGTGCTGAACGCGGCCCGCGAATCTGGTGCGGACGCGATCCACCCCGGCTACGGCTTTCTGTCGGAGAACGCCGAGTTCGCCCAGGCCGTGCTGGACGCGGGTCTGATCTGGATCGGTCCGCCGCCGCAGGCCATCCGGGACCTCGGTGACAAGGTCGCCGCGCGGCACATCGCGCAGCGGGCCGGTGCCCCGCTGGTCGCCGGTACTCCCGACCCGGTCTCCGGGGCGGACGAGGTCGTGGCGTTCGCCGAGGAGCACGGCCTGCCGATCGCGATCAAGGCCGCGTTCGGTGGCGGTGGCCGTGGTCTGAAGGTCGCCCGGACCCTCGAGGAGGTGCCGGAGCTGTACGACTCCGCGGTCCGTGAGGCGGTCGCCGCGTTCGGCCGGGGCGAGTGCTTCGTCGAGCGCTACCTGGACCGTCCCCGGCACGTGGAGACGCAGTGCCTGGCCGACAAGCACGGCAACGTGGTCGTGGTCTCCACCCGTGACTGCTCGCTGCAGCGCCGCCACCAGAAGCTGGTCGAGGAGGCCCCGGCGCCGTTCCTGTCCGAGGAGCAGGTCGCCGAGCTGTACCGCGCCTCGAAGGCCATCCTGAAGGAGGCCCACTACGAGGGCGCGGGCACGTGCGAGTTCCTGGTCGGGCAGGACGGCACGATCTCCTTCCTGGAGGTCAACACCCGGCTGCAGGTCGAGCACCCGGTGACCGAGGAGGTCGCCGGCATCGACCTGGTCCGCGAGATGTTCCGCATCGCCGACGGCGAGGAACTCGGCTACGACGACCCCGCCCTGCGCGGACACTCCTTCGAGTTCCGCATCAACGGCGAGGACCCGGGCCGCAACTTCCTGCCCGCTCCGGGCACCGTCACCGCCTTCGACGCGCCCTCCGGTCCGGGTGTCCGGCTGGACGCGGGCGTGGAGGCGGGCAGTGTGATCGGCCCGGCCTGGGACTCCCTGCTGGCCAAGCTGATCGTCACCGGCCGCACCCGCGCCGAGGCCCTCCAGCGCGCCGCCCGCGCCCTGGAGGAGTTCCGGGTCGAGGGCATGGCCACCGCCATCCCCTTCCACCGCGCGGTCGTCACCGACCCCGCCTTCGCCCCCGAGCTGACCGGCTCCACCGACCCGTTCACGGTCCACACCCGCTGGATCGAGACCGAGTTCGTCAACGACATCAAGCCCTTCGCCGCCCCCGCCGACACCGAGACGGACGAGGACAACGGCCGCGAGACGGTCGTCGTCGAGGTCGGCGGCAAGCGCCTGGAGGTCTCCCTGCCCTCCTCGCTCGGCATGAGCCTGGCCCGCACCGGCCTGGCCGCCGGGGCCAAGCCCAAGCGCCGCGCCGCCAAGAAGTCCGGCCCGGTCGCCTCGGGTGACACCCTCGCCTCGCCGATGCAGGGCACGATCGTGAAGATCGCGGTCGAGGAGGGCCAGGAGGTCAAGGAGGGCGACCTGATCGTCGTCCTGGAGGCCATGAAGATGGAACAGCCCCTCAACGCCCACCGGGCGGGCACCATCAAGGGCCTGACCGCCGAGGTCGGCGCCTCGGTCACCTCCGGCGCCCCCATCTGCGAGATCAAGGACTGACCCACCCCACACCCCGAGAAGCCCGGAGCCCCACCCAGGAGCCTCCGGGCTTCTCGCATTGCTGCGTGTTACCGGCGCGATCTCAGACGGGCCGTGAGGCGGCCGCCGGGGCGCCGGCAGGCTCCCAGGGCCGGCCGGCGGCGGTCGCGGCCCCACCGCGGAGGCGGATCCGCGATACCCGTGGTGCTGCCGGCCCCCCGGAGGGGTCAGCGGCGGCGGAGGTCTGCGACTCGGGCTCGGTCGGTTGTGGCCGGGTCCGCGAGGCCCGCGGTGGAGCGGAGGGGGACGTGGCCCCGGCGGGGGCCGGGGAGGGCCCGCTGCTGGCGTGCGGCAGGCCCTTGCTCACCCCCCGGGGCTCCGGTCGCCCCGGCCACGGCGATCTGCACCCCCTGGTCGGCCAGGGCCTGCAACTCGGTGGCGGCGCGGTCGTCGTGGGCCGGCGGCTCGTCGGTGACCAGGCGGGTGATGAGGTCCGTCGGCACGGTCTGGAACATCGTGTCCGTACCGAGCTTGGTGTGGTCGGCGAGGACCACGACCTCCGCCGCGGCCTGGACGAGGGCCCGGTCCACCGACGCCGAGAGCATGTTGGACGTGGACAGACCACGCTCGGCCGTCAGGCCGCTCCCGGACAGGAAGGCCTTGGACACGCGCAGCCCCTGCAGGGACTGCTCGGCGCCGGAGCCCACGAGGGCGTAGTTGGAGCCGCGCAGGGTGCCCCCGGTCATCACGACCTCCACCCGGTTGGCATGGGCCAACGCCTGGGCCACCAGGAGGGAGTTGGTGACGACCGTCAGACCCGGCACGCGCGCCAGGCGGCGGGCCAGCTCCTGCGTGGTCGTCCCGGCTCCGACGACGATGGCCTCGCCCTCTTCGACGAGGCCCGCGGCGAGATCGGCGATGGCCGTCTTCTCCGCGGTCGCGAGATGGGACTTCTGCGGAAAGCCGGACTCCCGCGTGAACCCGCCCGGCAGTACCGCACCGCCGTGCCGGCGGTCGAGGAGTCCTTCGGCCTCCAGTGCCCGCACGTCCCGCCGTACGGTCACTTCGGAGGTCTGGACGACGCGGGCGAGTTCACGGAGCGACACGGCACCGTTCGCTCGCACCATTTCGAGAATCAATTGGCGACGTTCAGCAGCGAACACGAAACTGACAGTAACCCCAGCGACCGTCTGGTTTCAGCAGTTTGCGCCGAATAACAGAAGTTGTTCGCATGGTGGGGCGGGGAGTGGTATAGGACCTATCCGCCCCGACTATGCCGCCCGCACACGCCGCAACTCCCCGTGACCAGCGGGAAGTTGCGTGACGGTCAGGCCTCCGCGCTCGCCTTGCGCGTGTGCAGCTGCCGGGCGACCTCCGCGATCGACCCCGAAAGGGAGGGGTACACCGTGAACGCGTTCGCGATCTGTTCGACCGTCAGATTGTTGTCGACGGCGATCGAGATCGGGTGGATGAGTTCCGACGCACGGGGCGCCACGACCACACCGCCGACGACGATGCCCGTGCCCGGCCGGCAGAAGATCTTCACGAAGCCGTCCCGGATGCCCTGCATCTTGGCCCGCGGGTTGCGCAGCAGGGGCAGTTTGACGACCCGCGCGTCGATCTTGCCCGCGTCCACGTCCGCCTGCGTGTAGCCGACGGTGGCGATCTCGGGGTCGGTGAAGACGTTGGAGGAGACCGTCTTCAGGTTCAGCGGTGCCACCGCGTCGCCGAGGAAGTGGTACATGGCGATACGTCCCTGCATCGCGGCGACGGACGCGAGGGCGAAGACACCGGTCACGTCACCGGCCGCGTACACGCCGGGAGCGGTCGTCCTGGACACCTTGTCGGTCCAGATGTGGCCCGACTCGCGCAGCTTGACGCCGGCCTCCTCCAGACCGAGCCCCGCGCTGTTGGGGATGGCACCGACGGCCATGAGGCAGTGGGAGCCGCTGATGACCCGACCGTCGGCCAGCGTCACCTCGACCCGGTCGCCGACGCGCTTGGCGGACTGCGCGCGGGAGCGGGCCATGACGTTCATGCCGCGGCGGCGGAAGACGTCCTCCAGGACGGCGGCGGCGTCCGGGTCCTCACCCGGCAGCACCCGGTCCCGGGAGGAGACGAGCGTGACCTTCGAACCGAGGGCCTGGTAGGCACCGGCGAACTCGGCGCCGGTCACGCCGGAGCCGACCACGATCAGCTCTTCCGGCAGCTCGTCGAGGTCGTAGACCTGGGTCCAGTTGAGGATGCGCTCGCCGTCGGGCTGCGCGTCGGGCAGCTCGCGCGGATGACCGCCGGTGGCGATGAGGACGGCGTCGGCGGTGAGGGTCTCCTCGTTGCCGTCGGCGGCGGTGACGACGACCTTGCGCGAGCCGTCGAGGCCCTGCATGCCGTCCAGCCGGCCGCGGCCGCGCATGACCCGGGCGCCGGCGCGGGTGACGGAGGCGGTGATGTCGTGGGACTGCGCGAGGGCCAGCCGCTTCACCCGGCGGTTGACCTTCCCGAGGTCCACGCCGACCACCCGGGCCGCCTGCTCCAGCGGCGGGGTGTCGTCGGCGACGATGATGCCCAGCTCTTCGTACGAGGAGTCGAAGGTGGTCATCACCTCGGCCGTAGCGATAAGGGTCTTCGACGGTACGCAGTCGGTCAGCACCGACGCCCCGCCCAGACCGTCGCAGTCGACGACGGTCACCTCCGCGCCGAGCTGGGCGGCCACCAGGGCCGCCTCGTATCCGCCGGGTCCGCCACCGATGATCACGATCCGAGTCACGTACTCCATTGTCCCGCACGCTTCAAGGTGCTACTGCCCGGGGGCGTACCCGGGGTTCCCGAGGGACACGAGTGGCCCGCGTTTCCCCTGACGTACGCTCTCCCCATGTCGCTCTATGCCGCGTACGCCGGCAACCTCGACGCCCGGCTGATGTCCCGCCGCGCCCCGCACTCGCCGCTGCGCGCCACCGGCTGGCTGAGCGAGTGGCGGCTGACCTTCGGCGGCGAGCAGCTGGGCTGGGAGGGCGCGCTGGCGACGATCGTGGAGGACCCGCTGGCCCAGGTCTTCGTCGGCCTCTACGACCTCGCGCCCATGGACGAGGAGTCGCTGGACCGGTGGGAGGGCGTGGGCCTCGGCATCTACCGGCGCACCCGCGTGCGCGTGCACACCCTGGACGGCGAGGAGTCGGCCTGGACGTACGTGCTCAACGGCTACGAGGGCGGTCTGCCCTCGGCGCGGTACCTCGGTGAGGTCGCCGACGCCGCCGAGTCCGCCGGGGCACCGCACGACTATGTGATGGAGCTCCGCAAGCGCCCCTGCTGAACGGCCGAAGCGCGGTTTTGCTGCACTTTTGCCCACCCCTTGTGGAAAACGACAAGACAACGATCTCCATTACGTGGGCATTGTCATCTACGCGCGTAGGCGCAGACCGGCTACCCTCGTCGGCGTGAACGCATCTCTTCTTCCGGACGACATCCAGGGCGACCCCTACGCCGCCGCCGACGCCGCCGCCGCGCGCCTGCGCGAACTGACCGGCGCCGAGACCCACGACGTCGCCCTCGTGATGGGCTCCGGCTGGGCCCCGGCCGTCGACGCACTGGGCGCCCCCGACGCCGAGTTCCAGGTCACCGAGCTGCCCGGCTTCCCGCCGCCGGCCGTCGAGGGGCACGGCGGCAAGATCCGCTCGTACTCCTTCGGTGACAAGCGCGCGCTGGTCTTCCTGGGCCGTACGCACTACTACGAGGGCCGTGGCGTCGCCGCCGTCTCCCACGGTGTGCGCACCGCCGTCGCGGCCGGCTGCAAGACCGTGGTCCTCACCAACGGCTGCGGCGGCCTGCGCGAGGGCATGCGCCCCGGCCAGCCGGTGCTGATCAGCGACCACATCAACCTGACGGCGACGTCGCCGATCGTCGGCGCGAACTTCGTCGACCTGACGGACCTGTACTCGCCGCGCCTGCGCGCCCTGTGCAAGGAGATCGACCCCTCCCTGGAGGAGGGCGTCTACGCGCAGTTCCCCGGCCCGCACTACGAGACCCCGGCCGAGATCCGCATGGCCCGTGTCATCGGCGCGGACCTGGTGGGCATGTCGACGGTCCTGGAGGCCATCGCCGCCCGCGAGGCCGGCGCCGAGATCCTGGGCATCTCGCTGGTCACCAACCTGGCCGCGGGCATGACGGGCGAGCCCCTCAACCACGAGGAGGTCCTCCAGGCGGGCCGCGACTCGGCGGCGCGCATGGGCCAGCTGCTGACCCAGGTGCTCGGCAGGATCTAGGCGGCACACGCTCGAGACACGCACGGCGCGCCGGACCGGGCGCGGGACGGGCACGGTGGCGAACGGGACGCGGTACGCGCGTCACGACGAGCCGGGTGCGGTGCCGCGGTCGGTTCGGGGGCGTGGTGCCGCCGCCCGCCCGGCCGGGGTCCGGTGCGCTGCCGGTAACCGTGCGGAACGGGCCCGGACCGCGGTCGGCGTTCACCGGATGTCCCGGACCGCGGTGCCCCGGCCGGACGCGCGAGCCTCCGCGGGCCGGGCGCGGCGGCGCGGAACGTGCCGGGGCGGGCACACGTAACGCCATCGGCGTTGGACGGGGGTTCGGGGGCCGAGTCCCCGGCCGGACCAGGCAGACACAGGAGAGGTTGATCCCAAGGTGCACGACGATCTGATCGCCCGGGCCAGGACATGGCTCGCCGAGGACCCCGACACGGAGACCCGTGACGAACTCGCCAAGCTGATCGACGCCGGGGACGTGACCGAACTGTCGTCCCGCTTCTCCGGCACGCTCCAGTTCGGCACCGCCGGCCTGCGCGGGGAGCTCGGCGCCGGCCCGATGCGCATGAACCGCGGCGTCGTCATCCGCGCCGCCGCCGGCCTCGCCGCGTACCTGAAGAAGAACGGGACGCCGCACGGGGACGGCACCGCCGGCCTCGTCGTCATCGGCTACGACGCCCGCCACAAGTCCGCCGACTTCGCCCGCGACACCGCCGCCGTGATGACCGGCGCCGGGCTGCGTGCGGCCGTACTCCCGCGGCCCCTCCCGACGCCGGTGCTGGCGTTCGCGATCAGGCACCTGGGCGCGGTGGCCGGCGTGGAGGTCACCGCCAGCCACAACCCGCCCCGGGACAACGGCTACAAGGTGTACCTCGGCGACGGCTCCCAGATCGTGCCGCCCGCCGACGCGGGGATCGCCGCCGAGATCGACGCGATCGTCTCCCTGAACGACGTACCGCGCCCGGAGGCCGGCTGGGAGATCCTGGACGACTCGGTCCTGGGCGCCTATCTGGCCCGTACGGACGCCGTCCTGGCGGCGGGCTCCCCGCGCACCGCCCGCACGGTCTACACGGCGATGCACGGCGTCGGCAGGGACGTCCTGCTGGCCGCCTTCGCCCGCGCCGGTTTCCCCGAGCCGGTGCTGGTGGCCGAGCAGGCCGACCCGGACCCCGACTTCCCGACGGTGGCCTTCCCCAACCCGGAGGAGCCGGGCGCGATGGACCTCGCGTTCGCGCGGGCCCGTGCCACCGACCCGGACCTGATCATCGCCAACGACCCCGACGCGGACCGCTGCGCGGTGGCCGTGAAGGACGGCGGCGACTGGCGGATGCTGCGCGGCGACGAGGTCGGCGCCCTGCTCGCCGCGCACCTGGTCCGCCGCGGGGTGAGCGGCACCTTCGCGGAGTCGATCGTCTCCTCCTCGCTGCTCGGGCGGATCGCCGGGAAGGCGGGGCTGCCGTTCGAGGAGACCCTGACCGGCTTCAAGTGGATCGCCCGCGTGGACGGTCTGCGCTACGGCTACGAGGAGGCCCTCGGCTACTGCGTGGACCCGGAGGGCGTGCGCGACAAGGACGGCATCACCGCCGCGCTGCTGATCACGGAGCTGGCGTCCGGGCTGAAGGAGGAGGGCCGCACCCTCCTCGACCTGCTCGACGACCTCGCCGTGGAGCACGGTCTGCACGCCACCGACCAGCTGTCGGTCCGCGTCCAGGACCTCTCGGTCATCGCCGACGCGATGAGCCGTCTGCGGGAGCAGCCGCCGACCGGGCTCGCCGGCCTTGCCATCACCCGTGCCGAGGACCTGACCCGGGGCACGGAGACGCTGCCGCCCACGGACGGCCTGCGCTACACGCTCGACGGCGCCCGGGTCATCGTCCGGCCGAGCGGCACCGAGCCGAAGCTGAAGTGCTACCTGGAGGTCGTCGTGCCGGTCGCGGCCCGTGCCGACCTCCCGGCCGCCCGGGCCCGCGCCACCGAGCTGCTGGCCGCCGTCAAGCGCGACCTGTCGGCCGCGGCCGGCATCTGACACCCACCGGGGTGCCCCTGTCCCGCACGGGGCACCCCGAGGGCACGTCCACGGGACGGCCGAGCGCGAGTCGCCCGCGGGCCCAGGGGCGGGTTCGGTACGTCGCCGCCGCCGGCGAGCCCGGCACCCCGGGGGCACGGCTCGGGACAGGGAGACGGGCGGCCCGTCTCCCGTCCTCCCGGGTCGGCTCGGCGGCCGGACGCACCCGGCTCGGCCGCCCCGGCCCATGCTCACGCTCCGGAGCCCGAGGGGCTCACACGGCCGTGGACGCCGCTCCTGGGCAGCCGCCCAGTCCCCGTCGGCTCCCCCGGACACCCGCGCTCGACTCACCGCCCGGGCGTCCCGTCACCCGACCCGGGCCCACGACCTCGCCGGCCGGCGCCGGCCGCCGTGTCAGCCCGTCGTCAGCAGGATGATCAGCAGGATGGCGCCGGCCAGCGCCGGGGCGAGCACCTCGTACGCCCAGCGGACCGCCGTCTCGCCCTGGGCCGTCTCCTCCTCCGCGCGGCGTTCCAGCGTCTCGCACAGGTCGTCCATGACCTGGTCGGTCTCGGACCGGGTCGGGCCGGTCTCCGCGCCGCGCAGGCCGAAGCCGCCGAAGCCGAGACCGCTCGGCGAGAGGCCGCCGCCGACCCGGCCCGGCGTCGTACCCCGGGCCGCGTCCGCCGCCGCCCGCTGCTGGCGGCGCGCCGCCTTCTTGCGGGCCCGCAGCGAGACGGGGATCGCCCACAGCTGGTACTTCGCGCCGGACTTGGTGACGACCTCGTTGGAGAAGCCGGAGCGCAGGCCGGAGACCTGGCCCCAGGGCAGGGAGATCACCCGCAGCGGGTTGCGGATGCGCAGCCGGTCGTCGTTCACGAAGACGGCGGGGCGCAGCGTGAAGGCCGCGACCAGCGGGACGACGAGGATCAGGCCGGCGAGCGCCAGCCACGGGACGCGGCCGTGGCCCTTGAACAGCGCGTCGAAGCCCAGCCAGCAGACGACGACGAGCAGCAGCACCCCGCCCACGAGCGCCATGGGCGAGCGGTAGATCCGGTCCTTGGCGGCGGGGGCCGGAGGCTGTGACGCGGGTGACGGGTGGTCCGGGGTCATGGCCCCGATTCTGCACGACACCGCCGCGGCTGCTCCCACACGCCCCGGGACCGGCGCTCATCCGTGATCTTCCAGCGCGTGATGAGCACCGGGGCTGTACAGCTGCTACGCGCGTAGATATGCTCGTCTGGTGACCATGCCCACTACCGCACCCACAGCTCACGCTCTCGCCGACGTCACCGCGTCCGACAGCACGCTGCGCCGCTTCCTGCACGGGCTGCCCGGCGTCGACGCGGTCGGCCTGGAGGCGCGCGCCGCGTCCCTCGGCACCCGTTCCATCAAGACCACCGCGAAGGCGTACGCCATCGACCTCGCCATCTCGATGGTCGACCTGACGACGCTGGAAGGCGCGGACACCCCGGGCAAGGTCCGGGCGCTCGGCGCCAAGGCCGTCCATCCCGACCCCACGGACCGTACGGCCCCGGCCACGGCCGCGGTCTGCGTCTACCCCGACATGGTGGCCACCGCCAAGGAGGCCGTCGCCGGCTCCGGCGTGAAGGTCGCCTCGGTGGCCACCGCGTTCCCGGCCGGCCGCGCCGCCCTCGACGTGAAGCTGGCCGACGTCCGTGACGCGGTCGCCGCCGGCGCCGACGAGATCGACATGGTCATCGACCGGGGCGCGTTCCTCGCCGGCAAGTACCTGAAGGTGTACGACGAGATCGTCGCCGTGAAGGAGGCCTGCGGCAGCAGCGCCCGCCTGAAGGTCATCTTCGAGACCGGCGAGCTGTCGACGTACGACAACATCCGCCGCGCGTCCTGGCTGGGCATGCTGGCCGGCGCGGACTTCATCAAGACCTCCACCGGCAAGGTCGCCGTCAACGCGACCCCGGCGAACACGCTGCTGATGCTGGAGGCGGTGCGCGACTTCCGCGCCCAGACCGGCGTCCAGATCGGCGTGAAGCCTGCCGGCGGCATCCGCACCAGCAAGGACGCCATCAAGTTCCTGGTCCTGGTCAACGAGACCGCGGGCGCGGACTGGCTGGACAACCACTGGTTCCGCTTCGGCGCCTCCTCGCTCCTGAACGACCTGCTGATGCAGCGCCAGAAGCTGGCCACCGGCCGCTACTCCGGCCCCGACTACGTGACGGTGGACTGATCACGATGGCTTCCGTATTCGACTACGCACCGGCGCCCGAGTCCCGTTCGGTCGTCGACATCGCCCCTTCCTACGGCCTGTTCATCGACGGCGAGTTCGCCGAGGCGGCCGACGGCAAGGTCTTCAAGACGGTCAGCCCGTCGACCGAGGAGGTCCTCTCCGAGGTCGCGCAGGCCGGTCCCGAGGACGTCGACCGGGCGGTCAGGGCCGCCCGCAAGGCGTTCGAGAAGTGGTCGGCGCTGCCCGGTTCCGAGCGGGCCAAGTACCTCTTCCGCATCGCCCGGATCATCCAGGAGCGCAGCCGCGAGCTGGCCGTCCTGGAAACCCTGGACAACGGCAAGCCGATCAAGGAGACCCGGGACGCGGACCTCCCGCTGGTCGCCGCGCACTTCTTCTACTACGCGGGATGGGCCGACAAGCTCGACCACGCCGGTTTCGGCGCGGACCCGAGGCCGCTGGGCGTGGCCGGCCAGGTCATCCCGTGGAACTTCCCGCTGCTCATGCTGGCGTGGAAGATCGCCCCGGCCCTCGCGACCGGCAACACGGTCGTGCTGAAGCCGGCGGAGACCACCCCCCTGTCCGCGCTCTTCTTCGCGGACATCTGCCGCCAGGCGGGCCTGCCCAAGGGCGTCGTCAACATCCTCCCGGGCTACGGCGACGCGGGTGCCGCGCTCGTCGCGCACCCGGACGTGAACAAGGTCGCCTTCACCGGCTCCACGGCCGTCGGCAAGGAGATCGCCCGCACGGTCGCGGGCACGAGGAAGAAGCTCACCCTGGAGCTGGGCGGCAAGGGCGCCAACATCGTCTTCGACGACGCCCCGATCGACCAGGCCGTCGAGGGCATCGTGACCGGCATCTTCTTCAACCAGGGCCAGGTCTGCTGCGCGGGCTCCCGCCTCCTCGTCCAGGAGTCGATCCAGGACGAGCTGCTGGACTCCCTCAAGCGCCGGCTGTCCACCCTGCGCCTCGGCGACCCGCTGGACAAGAACACCGACATCGGCGCGATCAACTCCGCCGAGCAGCTGGCCCGTATCACCGCGCTCACCGAGCAGGGCGAGGCGGAGGGCGCCGAGCGCTGGTCCCCGGCCTGCGAACTGCCGTCGGCGGGTTACTGGTTCGCGCCGACGCTGTTCACGAACGTCACCCAGGCCCACACCATCGCCCGTGACGAGATCTTCGGCCCGGTGCTGTCGGTGCTCACCTTCCGCACGCCCGACGAGGCGGTCGCCAAGGCGAACAACACGCAGTACGGCCTGTCGGCGGGCATCTGGACCGAGAAGGGCTCCCGGATCCTGGCCGTCGCGAACAAGCTGCGCGCCGGTGTCGTCTGGTCCAACACGTTCAACAAGTTCGACCCGACGTCGCCGTTCGGCGGCTACAAGGAGTCGGGCTTCGGCCGCGAGGGCGGCCGCCACGGCCTGGAGGCGTACCTCGATGTCTGATCGGCTCACTGTCTTCAAGACCTACAAGCTGTACGTCGGCGGGAAGTTCCCGCGTTCCGAGAGCGGCCGGGTGTACGAGGTGACCGACCCCAAGGGCAAGTGGCTGGCCAACGCTCCCCAGTCCTCCCGCAAGGACGCCCGTGACGCGGTGGTCGCCGCGCGCAAGGCGTTCGGCGGCTGGGCCGGCGCGACCGCCTACAACCGCGGCCAGGTCCTCTACCGCGTCGCCGAGATGCTGGAGGGCCGCCGCGAGCAGTTCGTGCGCGAAGTGGCCGACGCGGAGGGGCTGTCCAAGTCGAAGGCGGCCGGGGTCGTGGACGCCGCGATCGACCGCTGGGTCTGGTACGCGGGCTGGACCGACAAGATCGCCCAGGTGATCGGCGGGGCCAACCCGGTCGCCGGCCCGTACTTCAACCTGTCGTCCCCCGAGCCGACCGGCGTGGTCGCCGTGCTCGCGCCGCAGGAGTCGTCCTTCCTGGGCCTGGTGTCGGTGGTGGCCCCGGTGATCGCCACCGGCAACACGGCGGTCGTCGTGGCGTCCGAGAAGGCGCCGCTGCCCGCCCTGTCCCTGGGCGAGGTGCTGGCCACCTCCGACGTCCCGGGCGGTGTCGTCAACGTCCTGTCCGGCCGTACGGCGGAGATCGCGGCGCCGCTGGCCGCGCACCAGGACGTCAACGCGATCGACCTCGCGGGCGCCGACGAGGTGCTGGCGAAGGAGCTGGAGATCGCGGCTGCGGACAACCTGAAGCGCGTCCTGCGTCCACAGCCTGTGGATCATTTCGCGACGCCGGGCACCGACCGGATGACGGCATTCCTGGAGACCAAGACGGTCTGGCACCCGACGGGGTCGCTGGGCGCCTCGGGGTCCGCCTACTGACGCGGACCACGCGACACGGGGATCCACGGGATCCGTGCGGGGAACCGCGGGTCCGGCCGGGTGCGGGTCACCTCCGGCCGGTCACGCGGTTCCCCGTCTCGTTTCAGGGGCGGTTCAGCGGCCCAGTGAGCCCAGGACCTGCCCGACCACCGGCACGCTGCCGAGCGACTCCGCCTGGGCCAGCGGGCGCGTCACCATCTGGGACGAGAGCGGCTGGAAGTCCGCCAGCTGGGTGCCCACCCCGTTGTCCAGCGGGTCCACGCCCGTGCCGGCGAGCGGGTTGGGCTTGAGGGCGGCCACCGGTCCGGTGACGTAGCCGACGATGCCGGTCGCGGCGCCCACGCCCGCCTGGGGGTCGACGTTGCCGAGCCCGAGCGGCCGGTAGTTGAGACCGGCGACCGGAACCGAGTCCGCCGACGCCGAGGCCGCCCCGGCTCCGAGTGCCGCTCCGGCCGCCGCCAGGACGATCAGGGCGCGCCGCGCGGTGGAGTGGTGGGAAGAGGTGTGTCGGGCCATCGCTGGTGCCACCTTCTGGTGCGCAGGGTAATGCTGTCGCCACGTAGGGTAGTTGAGGTGCGTCTCACGCTCAAAAGCCGACCCGCGGGGTCGGCAGGCGGGCCGCCGTACGTCAAACTGGTGTTCCGTGAGCCTTCATCCTCCGTCTCCCGCCCGTGTCGTGCTGCTGTGCGGCCCCTCGGGCTCGGGCAAGTCCCTCGTCGCCGCCCGTTCCGGGCTGCCCGTCCTTCGCCTGGACGACTTCTACAAGGAAGCCGGCGACCCGACTCTGCCCCTGGTGGAGGGGAGTTCGGACATCGACTGGGACCACCCGGAGTCGTGGGACGCCGAGGTCGCGGTCGAGGCCATCGTCCGGCTGTGCGCCACGGGGTCGACGCCGGTGCCGGTGTACGACCTCTCGCTGAGCGCCCGGACCGGCGAGGAGACGCTGAGCATCGGCCGGACCCCGCTGTTCATCGCGGAGGGCATCTTCGCGGCGGAGATAGTCGAGCGCTGCCGGGAACGGGGCGTCCTCGCGGACGCGCTGTGCCTGAACCGCGGTCCGTTCACCACCTTCCGGCGGCGGTTCCTGCGCGACCTCAAGGAGGGCCGCAAGTCGGTGCCGTTCCTGGTGCGCCGCGGCTGGCGGCTGATGCGCACGGAACGCTCGATCGTCGCCCGCCAGGTGGCCCTGGGCGCGCATCCGTGCGACCGCGACGAGGCGCTGGGCCGGCTGGCGTCGGCGGCGGTGGGGCGGCAGACGCGGCAGCGGACGGTGGCCTGACCGTCCCGGCGGCCCGCCGGCCGTCGCCCGTGCGGGCCGTTCGTCCACGCGGGCCGTCGTGACGGAAACGCGAAACGGGACTGGTTGGACCCCCCGGCCCACCAGTCCCGCTCCTCTGTGCTCCCCCGTGGGTCCCACCCCCCAGTGGTCCCCCGTTTTTCCCCCGTGTTCCTCCCCCGTGACCTCAGGCGACCAGTTCGCCGAAGGCGTTCTCCTCGTCACGGCCGAAGCTGAGGACCTCGTCCTCGCGCAGCCGGCGGAGCGACCGCCAGATGCTCGACTTCACCGTGCCGACACTGATGCCGAGGATGTCCGCGATCTCCGGGTCCGTGCGGCCCTCGTAGTAGCGCAGGACCAGCATGGTGCGCTGGAGTTCGGGCAGCCGGGCGAGCGCCTGCCACAGGACCGCGCGCAGCTCCGTGCCGCGCATCGCGTCCGTCTCGCCGGGCGTCTCCGGCAGTTCCTCGGTCGGGTACTCGTTGAGCTTGCGGCGCCGCCAGGCGCTGATGTGCAGGTTCGTCATCGTCCGGCGGAGGTATCCGCCGACGGCCGCCTTGTCGCTGATCCGGTCCCAGGCCTTGTACGTCGAGAACAGCGCGCTCTGCAGCAGGTCCTCGGCCTCGAAGCGGTCACCGGTCAGGTGGTAGGCGGTGGCGTACAGGGAGGCGCGGCGCTCCTGGACGTAGGCGGTGAACTCCGCCTCCGTCAGCGAACGGCGCTCCCCCGAGTCCTCCCTGTACGCGGTTCCCCCGTGCGTTTCCCCCGTGTGCGCGTCAACCACCGTCATGTACGCGGTGTGCTGACGCCCGGTACCGCGAGCGCACCCCCGCCCGCTCACGGCACCGGACTTCTCGGAACCCCGGTGCACGTCGTGCAGACGCGTGACCACTGCGCTGGTGCTGATGCTGTGCAGCGTGTTCATCTCGCGCTCCCCGTCGTGGACTTCCGGTGACTCGGCCCTGCTCCGGGCTGGTTCCGGCTCCCCGCCGTGCCCGTGACCAAAAGACTGCCGGGGTGACTTCATCGCCGTGTCCGTCGACTGTCACAGACCTGTCACAGGGGTCCTTCCCGGCTCCGTCACAGCACGTGCACATACGGTGGCGGTAGGGAAGGGCCGGTGTCGGCAGGTCGTCCGCGACCCCCTCCATGGGCCAGAATGAGCCCCGTGCCTTCCCTGTTGCTGATCGAGGACGACGACGCCATCCGCACGGCCCTGGAGCTCTCCCTGACGCGCCAGGGCCACCGGGTGGCCACCGCTGCCAGCGGCGAGGACGGTCTGAAGCTGTTGCGTGAGCAGCGGCCGGACCTGATCGTGCTGGACGTGATGCTGCCCGGCATCGACGGGTTCGAGGTGTGCCGGCGCATCCGGCGCACCGACCAGCTGCCGATCATCCTGCTGACCGCGCGCAGCGACGACATCGACGTGGTGGTCGGACTGGAGTCCGGCGCCGACGACTATGTGGTCAAGCCGGTGCAGGGCCGGGTGCTGGACGCCCGGATCCGGGCCGTGCTGCGGCGCGGGGAGCGGGAGTCCAGCGACTCGGCGACGTTCGGCAGTCTCGTCATCGACCGCTCGGCGATGACCGTGACGAAGAACGGCGTGGATCTCCAGCTGACCCCGACCGAGCTGAGGCTGCTGCTGGAGCTGAGCCGGCGGCCCGGCCAGGCGCTGTCCCGGCAGCAGTTGCTGCGGCTGGTGTGGGAGCACGACTACCTGGGCGACTCCCGCCTGGTGGACGCGTGTGTGCAGCGGCTGCGCGCCAAGGTGGAGGACGTGCCCTCGTCCCCGACGCTGATCCGCACCGTCCGTGGTGTCGGCTACCGCCTGGACACGCCTCAGTGACCGATACGCAAGGGGGGCTCCGCGGCTGGACCGCGGGGCGCAGGGGAAGTCTGTCGCGGCTGCGCTTCACCAGCCTGAGGCTGCGACTGGTGGTGGTCTTCGCGCTGGTCGCGCTCACCGCCGCGGTGTCGGCGTCGGGCATCGCCTACTGGCTCAACCGGGAGGCCGTGCTCACCCGCGCCCAGGACGCGGTGCTGCGCGACTTCCGGCAGGAGATGCAGAACCGCGCGGGGGCGCTGCCGGAGCACCCCACGCAGGACGCCCTGCAGCGCGCCGCCGGCCAGATGGCCGCCGGGAGCCAGCACTTCAGCGTGCTGCTGGTCGGCCAGGATGCGAGCGGCAAGACGGTGTACGGCAACTCGGACGGCATCAACGGCTTCTCGCTGGAGGACGTGCCCGAGTCGCTGCGCGCGGCCGTGAACAAGCGGCAGAAGGTGACCGACTCCAACAAGGAGCCGTACCACCTGTACTGGCAGCGGGTCACGGAGCACGGCACGCCCTACCTGGTGGCCGGTACGCGGGTGATCGGCGGCGGTCCGACGGGCTACATGGCGAAGTCGCTGGAGCCCGAGGCCAAGGACCTCAACTCGCTGGCCTGGTCGCTGGGCATCGCCACCGGGCTCGCGCTGATCGGTGCCGCGCTGCTCGCGCAGGCCGCCGCGACGACCGTGCTGAAGCCGGTGCACCGGCTGGGCGTGGCCGCGAGGCGGCTGGGCGAGGGCCGGCTGGACACCCGGCTGCGGGTGTCCGGCACGGACGAACTGGCCGATCTGTCGCGGACGTTCAACAACGCGGCCGAGGCGCTGGAGAAACGGGTGGCCGAGATGGCGGCCCGGGACGACGCCTCGCGCCGGTTCGTGGCCGACATGTCGCACGAGCTGCGGACACCGCTGACCGCCATCACCGCCGTGACGGAGGTGCTGGAGGAGGAGCTGGAGTCCGAGGCCGGGAGCATGGATCCCATGATCGAGCCGGCCGTGCGGCTGGTCGTCAGCGAGACCCGGCGGCTGAACGACCTGGTCGAGAACCTGATGGAGGTCACCCGCTTCGACGCGGGCACCGCCCGGCTGGTCCTCGACGACGTGGACGTCGCCGACCAGATCACCGCGTGCATCGACGCCCGGGCCTGGCTGGACGCGGTGGAGCTGGACGCCGAGCGCGGCATCCACGCCCAGCTGGACCCGCGCCGGCTGGACGTCATCCTCGCCAACCTGATCGGCAACGCGCTCAAGCACGGCGGTTCGCCGGTGCGGGTGTCGGTGCGGGAGGCGGAGGACGAGGTGGTGATCCGGGTCCGCGACCACGGCCCCGGCATCCCGGAGGACGTCCTGCCGCACGTCTTCGACCGCTTCTACAAGGCGAGCGCGTCCCGGCCACGCTCCGAGGGCAGCGGCCTCGGCCTGTCGATCGCCCTGGAGAACGCCCACATCCACGGCGGTGAGATCATCGCCGCCAACTCGCCCGAGGGCGGTGCGGTCTTCACCCTGCGGCTGCCCCGGGACGTCTCGGGGCTGGCCGAGGACGCCGAGGCGGAGCGGCACGACGGGGAGACCGGCCGGGCCGGGAACGACGGACACGACGGTGCGGGGAAGGAGGGGTCATGACCGTAAGACGCCTGCTGGCGCTGCCCCTCCTGGGCCTGCTGCTCGCCGGTTGCGGCATCCGGGCCACGGAGGTGCCGACGGACTTCGGGGCCGCGCCCTCCCGGGTGCCGTGCTCGCTGGCCGGGCCCGACGTGTCCGCGCAGTCCGCGCACGGGGTGCCGGTGCAGGTCTTCCTGCTGTGCCGGGCGTCCCTGGCGACCGTCGACCGGACCGTGCGGGTCCCGGACGGCACCCCGGACGTCCGGCGCCGGGTGATCGTGGCGCAGGGCCTGCTGGACCAGCTCGCCGCGTCCCCGTCGGCCGCGGAGCGGGCGGCGGGTTACGCGACGCACGTGCCGGGCGGTCTGCACGTGTCCGGGCCGGGCCCCAAGGACCCCGAGGACACCTTGCGGCTGAGCGCCGTCCCGGGCCGCCTGTCGTCGTACGCGCTCGCGCAGATCGTGTGCACCCTGTCCGACTCGGCGGCCGCCGAGGGTGACGGCGCGGTGGTCCTGGGCGGACCCGGTGCCGTGTCGCCGCGGCGCTACGAGTGCACCGACGACGTCCGCACCGACCCGGGCTCCACGCCGCCCCCGTCGAGCGACGTCACGGGCGGCTAGCACCGGAAGGTTCCGGTGCGGAACCGATCCTGCCCCGCCCTGCGTCTTGGGGGGCGTGCAGCGTCAAGGCTCCGTCGGCGACAGCGCCGAGATCCGCATCCGTGCGACCGGGGGTGTCCTCCTCGTCGCGCATCTCGCTCTCGTCGCCTGGCTGATGCTGCGACCCCTGGACGTGCCCTGGGTGATGCCGCCCAACCTGCGTCCGCTGGCCGGCATCCGGGCCGATCTGGCGCTGGGCTGGCCGGCCGCGGCGAAACCCCTCGGCGAGGGCCTCGCGCTGCTCGCCCCGCTGGGTGTGCTGCTGCCGATGGCGCACGGCAGGCTCGCCGTGTCCCCGGTCGCCTCCCTGCTCCGTACGGCGGCGGCGGGCGCCCTGGTCTCCCTCGGCATCGCCCTGTTGCAGACCGGCGTGCCGGGCCGGGTCGTGGACGTCGACTCGCTGCTGCTGAACACCCTCGGGGTGATCATGGCGCACCTCGCCGTCGTGCCCGCGGGCCGTGCCGGGCTGCGGCGACGGGAGGCGTACGGGCAGGGCGCGGCGGAGCCCGTCACCGTGCAGGAGGAGTTGTCTCAGGGTCGGACCCCGACGATTCCCAGGGTCGGGATCGCCCCGTAGAGCGACGCTTCGTCCGCTTCGTCTCCGTACCGTGGAAGACAGCTGGGGACGCCGTTCGGGCGGCCCCGACCACCGGCCCCGAGCGGGCCGACGACCACGGAGGAGCCGACATGACCGCCCTTGCCCGCCCCACCCACGGCCGCGTGATCGGCGGCGTGTGCGCCGCGCTGGCACGGCGCTTCGGCACCTCGGCGACGACGATGCGGGTGATCTTCCTGCTGTCCTGCCTGCTGCCGGGCCCGCAGTTCCTGCTCTACATAGCCCTGTGGATTCTGTTGCCCTCGGAGGACAAGGCCCGCACCGCCTGGTGAGTGCCCGCACCCTGAAAGCCGTCGGGGCGCCCCGGATCCGGGGCGCCCCGACGCGTCGTACCGAAGCCGGCGTCAGCCGACCGGGACGCCGTTCACCGGCAGGCCGTGCGTGGGCAGGCCCTTCAGCGGCAGACCGCCCAGCAGGCCCGCGACCGGCTTGGTCGGCCCCTCGGCGATGACGCTCTCGGCAACCGGCTGCGCGGTGCTGAGGCCCTTGCCGACGGCCGGCTGCGCGGCGGCGACACCCCGCTCGGCCACCGGCTTGACCTGCTTCAGCGCGCCGCTGTCGGGCAGCGCCTGGACGACCTGCTGGGGAGGCAGGGTCCTGGTGACGGAGTCGAGGGTCTGCGCGGAGTCCGGGACGGCCGGGGCCGCACCGGCCGCGCCCGCACCGGCGGCGGCGAAGGCGACACCGAGGGCGGCGACACCGAGGGTCTTGGCAGCAGACTGCTTCATGGTGAATGCGTTCCTTGAATGCGGAGAAGGAGATCACGAACGATCTGAGCGGTCCACGACCGTAAACACGCGGCGCCGTCCGCCGCAAACACCGAAATGCGGACGCCTTGTGAAAGCGCGTCCGCATTTCCGGCCGGGTTCCGGTCGGCGACTAGCCCTCCGGATGACCGGAACCGCTGGTCGAAGCCGTCTGCTGGAACAGCCATTCGGATTTCAGTTCCGCATATCCGGGCTTGACGACGTCATTGATCATCGCGAGTCGTTCATCGAAAGGAATGAACGCTGATTTCATCGCATTGACGGAGAACCACTGGAGGTCGTCGAGCGTGTAGTCGAACGCCTCGACGAGGTGCTCGAATTCCCGGCTCATGGTGGTGTGCGACATCAGCCGGTTGTCGGTGTTCACGGTCGCCCGGAAGTGCAGCCTGCGCAGCAGCCCGATGGGGTGCTCGGCGTACGAGCGCGCGGCCCCGGTCTGCAGGTTGGAGCTGGGGCACAGCTCCAGCGGGATCCGCTTGTCCCGGACGTAGGACGCCAGCCGGCCGAGGGTCACCGCACCGTCCTCGGCGACCTCGATGTCGTCGATGATCCGCACCCCGTGCCCGAGCCGGTCGGCGCCGCACCACTGCAGGGCCTGCCAGATCGACGGCAGTCCGAAGGCCTCGCCGGCGTGGATGGTGAAGTGGTTGTTCTCCCGCTTCAGGTACTCGAAGGCGTCGAGGTGCCGGGTGGGCGGATGGCCGGCCTCGGCGCCGGCGATGTCGAAGCCGACCACGCCGGAGTCCCGGTGACGGTTGGCGAGTTCGGCGATCTCCAGGGAGCGGGCCGCGTGCCGCATGGCGGTCAGCAGGGCGCCGACCCGGATGCGGTGCCCGTTCTCGCGGGCGATCCGCTCCCCCTGCCGGAACCCCTCGTTGACGGCCTCGACCACCTGCTCCAGGGTCAGACCCTGGTCGAGGTGCTGTTCGGGCGCGTACCGCACCTCCGCGTAGACGACCCCGTCCTCGGCGAGGTCCTCGGCGCACTCCCGGGCGACCCGGACGAGCGCCTCCCGGGTCTGCATCACGCCGACGGTGTGCCGGAAGGTCTCCAGGTACCGTTCCAGCGAGCCGGAGTCGGCGGCCTCGCGGAACCAGATGCCGAGCTTGTCCGGGTCGGTCTCGGGAAGATCCGGGTAGCCCGTCTCCCGGGCGAGTTCGACGACGGTGCCCGGGCGGAGCCCGCCGTCGAGATGATCGTGCAGCAGAACCTTGGGGGCCCGGCGGATCTGGTCCGCCGTCGGTACGTGTGCCGGGATGTGCGCCGGGACGGTCCCAGCCGGTGCAGTCTGGCTCGTCATTTCCGCACTCTAACGCCTACGCGCGTAGAGAGACCGGTGTACGCGTCAGCTCGTTACCGGTTCCTCCGGCGGTGGTTTTCCGTCGATACGCAAAGGTGACCGCGAGTACGGGTTTCGTACACCGCGCCTTCTGACACTGTTCTGTCATGGGACAGCAAGCGACGCCGGTGCGAACGGCCAGGCTGGGAAAGGCAGTCGGCCCGGAGCCGACGGCGGTCAGCGGAGCGGTGCTGCTGCTCCCCGGCGGCGAGGAGGTCTCCGCCCGCAGGCCGTCCCCCGTACGGGCGACGGCCTTCGTCCGCTCCCTGAGCCGCCGCATCGCCCGCGCGGGCCGCGGGGAGGGCCTGGCCGTCCACACCGTCCAGTACCGCTACCGGGGCTGGAACGGCAGCGAGGCGCATCTCGCCGCGGACGCCGAGTGGGCCGCCGGCGAGATCGTACGACGGTACGGGGACGTTCCCGTGTGCCTGGTCGGCGTGGACATGGGCGGCCGGGCGGCGCTGCGGGCCGGCGGGCACGAGGCGGTGAACTCGGTCGTCGCCCTCGCCCCCTGGCTGCCGGAGGACGACGTCGCCGCTCCCGCCGAGCCGGTGAAGCAGCTGGTCGGACGCCGGGTGCTGATCGTGCACGGGACCAACGACGAACGGACCGACCCCGAGCTGTCGTTCCGGTTCGCGGCGCGGGCGAAGAAGGTGAACCGGGAGGTGTGCCGGTTCGAAGTGCACTCCGACGGCCACGGGTTGCACGGGCACCGGGACGAAGTCCTCTGGCTGTCGGCCGACTTCACGATGGGGGCGCTGTTCGGCAACCCGCTGTCGCGGCCGGTGGAGGACGCGCTCGCCGCTCCGCCGCCGATCGGTCTCCGGATGCCGCTCGCGGCGGGGTTCGGCAAGTCGCTGCGGCGGCAGAACGCCTAGGCCCTACGGAAGCAGATTGCCCCGGCGCGAGAGCAGGAACCTCTTGAAGGCGGTCACCGGCGGGGTGTCCGGGCGGTCGGCCAGCCAGGCGACGCCGATCTCGCGGGCCGCCCTCGGAGCCGTCACCGTCAGCTCCACGACCCCGGGGCGCGGGACCGTCGGCGGGGGCAGCAGAGCGACCCCGAGCCCGGCGGCGACCAGGCCCCGCAACGTCTCCGCCTCCTCGCCCTCGAAGGCGATGCGCGGCTTGAAGCCGGCCTCACGGCACAGGTCGTCGGTGATGCGGCGCAGGCCGTAACCCGGTTCGAGGGTGACGAAGGTTTCCTCGGCGGCCTCGGCGAGGCGGATGCGGCGGCGGCCGGCCAGCGCGTGGTCCGCCGGGACCACCAGACGGAGCTTCTGCTCGTCCAGCCGCCGGGCGACCAGGTCGGGCGCGTCCGGGACCGGCGAGGTCAGGCAGAGGTCCAGTTCGCCCGCCCGCAGCCGCTCCAGCATGGCCTCGCCGTAGTTCTGGACCAGGCTGAACCGGATGCGCGGGTGGTCGGCGCGGAAGGCGTGCAGCAGGCCCGGCACGGTCTCCGCCCCCATGGTGTGCAGGAAACCGAAGGCGACCTTGCCGGTGGCCGGGTCGGCGTCCGCCCGGACCTCCTCCACGGCGCGCTCGATCTCCGCGAGGGCGCGTTCGACGGAGGCGAGGAAGGTGCGGCCGGCGGGCGTCAGGGAGACCGTGCGGCCGTGGCGGGCGAACAGGTCGACACCCAGCTCCTGCTCCAGGCGGGCCATGGCACGGGACAGGGTCGACTGGGGGACGTTCATCTCCTGGGCGGCCCGGGTGACGTGCTCGGTGCGGGCCACGCCGGCGAAGTACGCGAGGCGGGGCGCGAGCAGTCTCGACATCCCGTGAATGTCTTCTGTGTCACCGGACGGTGACAGCCACGCCTGTGACCTCTGCTGATGCGCCATGGGAACGATTATGGCGATTCCATGCATTGGACGGATGAGTGGGGCCCTCCCTACGGTCGAGGCATGTCTCCCGCCAGTACCGGGGCGTCCACCGCCGTGGACGCCGTCACGTCCGTCACCTCCGCCGACTCCGCGACCGACTCCCGCATGACGCCGGGCGGCCCCGGCTACCGCCGGATGAGTTTCGCCCTCTTCCTCGCCGGAGTCGCGACCTTCGCCCTCCTCTACTCCACCCAGGCCCTGCTGCCGCTGATCTCCGGCGAGTTCGGGGTGGCCGCGAGCGAGGCCAGCTGGACCGTGGCGGCCGCGACCGGCGGACTGGCCCTGTTCGTCCTGCCCATGAGCGCCCTGTCGGAGCGCTTCGGCCGCCGCACCGTGATGACCGCCTCGCTGGCCGTCGCGGTCACGGTCGGGATGCTGGTGCCCTTCGCGCCGTCGATCGGCGTGCTGGTGGTACTGCGCGCGGTCCAGGGCGCGGCGCTCGCCGGCCTGCCCGCCTCGGCGACGGCCTACCTGGCCGAGGAGGTCCGGCCGAAGGCACTGGTCACGTCGATCGGCCTGTTCGTCGCGGGCAACAGCGTCGGCGGCATGAGCGGCCGGGTGATCACCGGCTGGGTCGCCCAGGAGTGGGGCTGGCGGGTCTCGGTCGGGGTGATCGGGGCGATCGCCGTGGCGTGCGCGGTGGCCTTCCGGGCGCTGCTGCCGGCGCCCCGGCACTTCCGGACGGGCTCGCTGCGCCCCCGCGTCCTGCTCGGCACGGTCCGCGATCACCTCTCCGACCCGCTGCTGCGCCGCCTGTACGCGATCGGCGCGCTGTTCATGACGGTCTTCGGCGGCGTGTACACGGTGATCGGCTACCGGCTGACCGAGGCGCCCTTCGGCCTGCCGCAGGGCATCGTGGGCTCGATCTTCCTGGTCTACCTGGTGGGCACGGTGTCGGCGTCGACGGCGGGCCGGCTGGTGGGCCGCCTCGGCCGCCGGGGCGCGCTGTACCTGGCCGGCGGTACGACGGCGGCGGGTCTGCTCCTGTCGGTCGCCGACTCGCTGCCGCTGGTCCTGCTGGGTCTGGTGCTGATCACGGCGGGCTTCTTCGCCGGGCACGCGGTCGCCTCCTCGGCGGTCAGCAAGACGGCCGTGCACGGTCGCGCCCAGGCCTCGGCGCTCTACCAGTCCGCGTACTACATCGGCTCCAGCGCGGGCAGCACGGTCGGCGCCATGGCCTTCCACGCGGACGGCTGGACCGGCACGGTCGGTGTCGGCCTCCTCGCGGTCCTCGGTGTCGTGACGATCACCGTCCTCGGCTCGCGGGCGGCCCGGGTGACGGCCCGCCGGGAGCCGGTGGCCGCGCACTGAGCCCCGCGGCCCTACGGCCGCGGGCCCTGCGCCGTCCGTTCATGTCCGGACGGAAACCGGTCCGGGCTGTGCCTTTTCGCGCTCGGGGGGCCATTGTCAGTGGGCTGCGGTAGCTTCCCAAGTGCTGGCGCGCGAAGAGGCGCGAACAGGACGGCCACAGGGGTGGGTGGACGATGGGCAACGGCACGGCGACCGCGGATCTCGACATCGCGCTGGAGAAGCACCGCACCGAGCTGACCGGGTACTGCTACCGGATGCTGGGCTCCTCCTTCGAGGCCGAGGACGCGGTGCAGGACACCCTGGTGCGGGCCTGGCGGAGCTACGACAAGTTCGAGGGCCGGTCCTCGCTGCGCTCGTGGCTGTACCGGATCGCGACGAACGTGTGCCTGGACATGCTGACGGCGGGCAACAAGCGGGCCCGCCCCATGGATCTGACGGAGTCCACGCCGCTCGCCCAGGCGGCGCTCTCCCCCCGCCCCGACAACACGTGGCTGGAGCCGGTGCCGGACGCCCGGGTGCTGCCGGCGGTGGGCGACCCGGCGGAGGCCGCGGTCGCCAAGGAGTCGATCCGGCTGGCCTTCATGGCGGCCCTCCAGCAGCTGCCGCCCAAGCAGCGGGCGGTCCTGATCCTGCGCGAGGTGCTGGCCTGGAAGGCGAGCGAGGTCGCCGAGCTGCTGGACACCACCGTCGCCTCGGTCAACAGCGCGCTGCAGCGGGCGCGGGCCACGCTCGCGGAGCGCGAGGCGGCGGGCGACCGGGGCGCGGTGTCCGATCCGCTGGACGAGGAGCAGCAGAAGCTCCTGGAGCGGTACGTCAAGGCCTTCGAGGGCTACGACATGACGGCCCTGACGGCCCTGCTCCACGAGGACGCCGTCATGACGATGCCGCCGTTCGACCTGTGGCTGCGCGGCCCGGCCGACATCACCGGTTTCATGACCACCCTCGGTGCGTCCTGCGCCGGTTCCCGTCTGCTGCCGGTCACGGCCAACGGGCTGCCGGGCTTCGCGCACTACAAGCCCGACCCGGACAACGGCGGGTTCAGCCCGTGGGCGGTGCAGGTGCTGGAACTGTCAGACGGCCGGATCACCGGATTCCACTGCTTCCTCGACACCAAGCGCTGGTTCCCCCTCTTCGACCTGCCCCTCCACCTGGAAGCGGAGGCCGACGAGGTCGAGAAGAGCGGGTAGCGCGGGGTCGGGGTCCCGCAGCCGTATCCGTCCGCCGGCCCGGCGGGCGGCCAGCTCCAGCCGGGCCAGCAGGTCCACGATCCCGAGCCCGGGCGGCCCCAGCCCGCCGACGTCACAGACGACGACCCCGGTACCGCCGAGCTCCATCAATGCCCGCACGTCGTCGCACAGCCCCGGCACCGCGTCACGGGTGACGGGGCCCGGCAGCACGAGCACGGCAGGTGTCCTGGCATTCACGTCGGGTAGACCGGGCGGACGGGCCGAACTCATCGGAGGGGCGCGCGTGAACGGCCGTCGAAGATCACATTGACCGGGCCGCCCGCTCCCGTCGAGGGTGGGTTCCGTGGCGGGGGTACTGAGCGGGTTCGCGGTGATCGCGGTCGTCATCGGGGTGGGCTATGTGCTCGGGCGGCGCGGGACGCTCGGCGCCCAGGGCGCCGAGGTACTGACGCGGCTGGCCTTCACGGTGGCCGGTCCGGCGCTGCTGTTCACGACCCTCGCCGAGGCGGACCTCTCCGTGCTCTTCTCGGGCCGCCTGCTGGTGACGGCGCTGAGCACGGCGGCGGTGTGCGGGGTCTTCGTGGCGGCCGGCACGCTGCGCGGCTGGGGAGTGGGCCGTACGACGATCGGCGCGCTGTGCTCCGGCTACGTCAACTCGGGCAACCTGGGCATCCCGATCGCCGCGTACGTGCTGGGCGACGCGTCGCTGGTGGCACCGGTGCTGCTCTTCCAGGTCGTCCTGGTCACGCCGGTCGCGCTGACGATCCTGGACCTGTCCGGCATGGGCGAGCAGGGCACGGTGCGGCGCCGGCTACTGACGCCGTTGCGGAACCCGATCGCGGTGGGCTCCCTGTCCGGGGTGGCGGTGTCGGCGGCGGGGTGGCACCTGCCCGGGCCGCTCATGAACCCCCTCACCCTGATCGGCAACATGTCCGTGCCCGCGGCCCTGCTGGTCTTCGGCATGTCCCTGCACGGCGGCGCGGCGCCCGGCCGGGGGCGGGACCGCCCGCTGCTCCTGCTGTCGGTCGCGCTGAAGTCTCTGGGCCAGCCGCTGGTCGCCTGGGTGCTGGCCACGACCCTCTTCGGCCTGCACGGCGCCCCCCTGCTGGACGTGGTGGTCACCTCGGCCCTCCCGGCCGCGCAGAACCTCTTCACCTACGCGAGCCGCTACCGCGTGGCCGAGTCCCTGGCCCGCGAGTCCGTCCTGCTGTCGACGGTGGTCTCGGTACCGGTGCTGGTGGGGGTCGCCACGGCCCTGGGGTGACGCGGGGTCAGTCGACGGGGAACTCGCCGGTGTCGATCGTGCTCCCGAACGGCTCGGGCAGGTGGAGAGGTGGAGCGGAATTCCCGCCGAGGCACAGGCGGCGGGCTTGCTGACGCGGTCGTGCCCGGCGTCGGACTCGGAGGTGACCTCGACGACCAGCTCGGCGAGGGCGGCGGGGTGGTCGGGGTCCTGGCTGACGGTGAGTGCGCTCACGCCGGTCTCCTCACGGTGCGTCACCGATCCCAGCATGACGAACGGGACCGGTGGAGGTCCACCGGTCCCGTTCACCCGAACGATTACGCAGGTCAGGCGATGCGCTCCAGCACCACCGGGTTCGCCTTGAAGTCCGTACCCGCCGCCGCGATGTCGTACGAGCCCGCCACCGCCTCCAGCGCGTACGCGAAGCGCTCGGGGGTGTCCGTGTGCAGGGTCAGCAGGGGCTGGCCCTCCGTCACCGTGTCGCCGGGCTTGGCGTGCATCTCCACGCCCGCGCCCGCCTGCACCGGGTCCTCCTTGCGGGCACGGCCCGCGCCGAGGCGCCAGGCGGCCACGCCGATGTCGTAGGCGTCGAGGCGGCTCAGCACACCGGAGGACGGCGCCTTGACGACGTGCTGCTCCTTCGACGTGGGCAGCTCCGCGTCCGGGTCTCCGCCCTGGGCCGCGATCATCCGGCGCCAGACGTCCATCGCCGAGCCGTCGGCCAGCGCCTTCGCCGGGTCGGCGTCCTTGATGCCGGCCGCGTCGAGCATCTCCCGGGCCAGGGCGACCGTCAGCTCGACGACGTCCGCCGGACCGCCGCCCGCCAGGACCTCCACCGACTCGCGGACCTCCAGGGCGTTGCCCGCGGTCAGGCCGAGCGGGGTCGACATGTCCGTCAGGAGCGCGACCGTCTTCACGCCGTGGTCGGTGCCGAGGCCGACCATCGTGGAGGCCAGCTCGCGGGCGTCCTCGATGGTCTTCATGAAGGCGCCCGTGCCGACCTTCACGTCCAGGACCAGCGAGCCGGTGCCCTCGGCGATCTTCTTCGACATGATCGAGGAGGCGATCAGCGGGATCGCCTCGACGGTGCCGGTGACGTCGCGCAGGGCGTACAGCTTCTTGTCGGCCGGGGCCAGACCGTCGCCCGCCGCGCAGATCACCGCGCCGGTGGTGTCGAGGACGTTCAGCATCTCCTCGTTGGAGAGCAGGGCGCGCCAGCCGGGGATCGACTCCAGCTTGTCCAGGGTGCCGCCGGTGTGGCCGAGGCCGCGGCCGGACAGCTGCGGGACGGCCGCGCCGCAGGCCGCCACGAGCGGGGCCAGGGGCAGCGTGATCTTGTCGCCGACGCCGCCGGTGGAGTGCTTGTCGGCCGTCGGGCGGGACAGCGCCGAGAACTCCATGCGCTCGCCGGAGGCGATCATGGCCGCCGTCCAGCGGGCGATCTCGCGGCGGTTCATGCCATTGAGCAGGATCGCCATGTTGAGCGCGGCCATCTGGTAGTCGGCGACCTCGCCGCGGGTGTACGCGTCGATGACCCAGTCGATCTGCTCGTCGGTCAGCTCCGCGCGGTCCCGCTTGGTGCGGATGACGGAGATGGCGTCCATGGCCATGGCTGCTGGCTTCCTTCCGGGAGGTGCGAAGTGCACGGCCCCCCTGAGCGGGTCAGGGGGGCCGTACGGGAGTTACTTGGTGAGATGGTCCGGGCCGAAGGCCTGGGGCAGCATCTCGGAGAGCGGCAGGACGCCCGCGGGGGTGTCCATGACCAGGTTCGGCCCACCGAACTCGTACAGCAGCTGGCGGCACCGGCCGCACGGCACGAGCAGGGTGCCCGCACCGTCGACGCAGGTGAAGTGCGTCAGCCGGCCGCCGCCCGTGCGCTGGAGCTGCGAGACGAGACCGCACTCGGCACACAGGCCGAGGCCGTAGCTGGCGTTCTCGACGTTGCAGCCGGTGACCGTGCGGCCGTCGTCGACCAGGGCCGCGGCGCCGACCGGGTACCCCGAGTACGGGGCGTAGGCGTGGGTCATGGCCTCCCGCGCCTGGACGCGCAGCGCCTCCCAGTCGAACCCGGCGTCCGGAGCGGCCGTCACTTGCCCTGGCCCTTCCGGTAGCGCATGCCGTCCGCCTTGGGCATCCGCAGGCGCTGCGCGGACAGCGACAGCACCAGCAGCGTGACGACGTACGGGGTGGCGCCAACGAAGTCGCTCGGGACCTCGTCGGTGAGCAGGTACCAGGCCAGCACGAGGCCGCCCACGATGAGGCTGATCGCGCCCTGCCACACCGAGGTGCGGTACAGCTTCCAGCCGGCGAGGACCACGAGCAGGACGACCAGCAGGAGCAGCAGCGCGTGCACGGTCGTACCGCCGTTGCGCAGCTGGAGCGCGTCGGAGTAGCCGAACAGGCCCGCGCCCATCGCCAGACCGCCGGGACGCCAGTTGCCGAAGATCATGGCGGCGAGACCGATGTAGCCGCGGCCTCCGGTCTGGCCCTCCAGGTAGGTGTGCGAGGTGACCAGCGCGAGGAAGGCGCCACCGAGGCCGGCGAGGCCGCCGGAGACGGCCACGGCCGCGTACTTGTACGTGTAGACGTTGACGCCCAGCGACTCGGCGGCGATCGGGTTCTCACCGCAGGAGCGCAGCCGCAGACCGAACGGGGTGCGCCACAGCAGCCACCAGCTGCCGACGAACAGCACCACGGCCAGGATCGTCACGACGGACAGGTTGGTGACGAGGCCGCCGAGGATGCCGGCGAGGTCGGAGACCAGGAACCAGTGGTGCTTCTCGATCGACGACAGGCCGTCCGAGAGGCCGGGGACCGTGACGTTCGGCAGCGAGTCGGCGGGCGGGGACTGCTTGGGGTTGCCGCCCGCCTCCGAGGCCTTGCCGTCGGCGAAGAACAGCTTGGCGAGGTACTGGGTGGCACCGAGCGCGAGAAGGTTGACGGCGACACCGGAGACGATGTGGTCGACGCCGAAGGTGATGGTGGCGACGGCGTGCACGAGACCGCCGAGGACACCGAAGCCGATGCCGCACAGCAGCCCGAGCCAGGGGCTGGTCTGCCAGCCGATCCAGCCGGCGCCGAAGGTGCCGAGGATCATCATGCCTTCGAGGCCGATGTTGACCACACCGGCCCGCTCCGACCACAGGCCGGCGAGACCGGCGAGGCCGATCGGCACGGCGAGGCCGAGCGCGGCGGCGACCTGTCCGGAGGAGTCGAGCGAGTTGGAGCCGGTGATCATGCGGACGGCGGCCACGAGCAGCAGGGCGCCGGCGACGATCACGAGGGTCTGGCCGAGGGAGCGGCCCGGGCGCCGGGGCGCGTTGCCGGCCTTGGGCGCCGCGGGCGGCGGCGCGTCGGTCATCGTGGCAGTCATCACGCCACCTCCTGCTTCTTCGTCGCGGCGGCGGCCTGTGCGGCGAGTTCGGCGCCGACCTTCTGCTGCTGGCGCTTCAGCCCGTAGCGGCCCACGACCTCGTAGGCAATGACGACGCACAGGACGATGACGCCCTGGATGACGCCGAGGATTTCCTTGTCGTAGCCCTGGAATTCCAGGTGGTTGGTGGTGCGCTCCAGGAAGCCCCACAGCAGGGCGCCGAGCGCGATACCGACCGGGTTGTTGCGGCCGAGCAGCGCGATCGCGATGCCGGTGAAGCCGATCCCGGTGGGGAAGCTGTTGTCGTACTGGTGGCTCTCGTTGAGCAGCGTGGGCATGCCGATCAGACCGGCCACGGCACCGGAGATGATCATGCTGGTGGCGATCATCTTCTTCACCGACACACCGCTCGCGGAGGCGGCGCTCTCGGACTGGCCGACCGTGCGCAGGTCGAAGCCGAACCGGGTGCGGCCGAGCACGAACCAGTACGCGAGACCGACGAGGACGGCGACGACGACGAAGCCGTCCAGGACGCCGGCCGGGCCCATGTCGATGTTGAAGAAGTGCGAGGCCGACGGCAGCGGCTTGGTGGAGACCAGGGTGCCGCCCTGCTGGAGCTCGCCCAGGCGCCCGGGCTGGAGCAGGTAGGCGATGACCGCGGTGGCGATCGAGTTCAGCATGATCGTCGAGATGACCTCGCTGACGCCGCGGGTCACCTTCAGGACACCGGCGATGGCCGCCCACAGGGCACCGGTGGCCATGGCGGAGACGATGATCAGCGGGATGGCGATCCAGCCCGGCACGGTCAGCGCGCCGCCGAGGACGGCGGCGATGAACGCGGCGAGCCGGTACTGGCCGTCGACACCGATGTTGAACAGGTTCATCCGGAAGCCGATGGCCACCGCGATACCCGCGAGGTAGTACGTCGTCGCCTTGTTCAGGACGTACACCTGGCTGTCGCTGGCGAAGCCGTAGGTCACCATGTCGCTGAAGGCGTCGCCGGGGTTCTTGCCGGTCGCGAGGATCACCAGGGCGGTGACGACGAGCGCGGCGACGACCGCGAGCAGCGGCGCGGCGATGCCGAGGAGCAGCCGCTCCTTGTCGATCCGTGAGGTCAGCTTCTTCATCGCTCGTCGTCCTCTGTGTGCTCCAGGTGGCCGGTGGCCGCACCCGTCATGGCGGAGCCCAGCTCTTCGGGGGTGATGGTGGCGGGGTCGGCGTCGGCGACCAGGCGGCCGCGGTACATCACCCGCAGGGTGTCGGAGAGGCCGATCAGCTCGTCGAGGTCGGCGGAGATCAGCAGCACGGCCAGGCCCTCGCGGCGGGCCTCGCGGATGTAGTCCCAGATGGCTGCCTGGGCGCCGACGTCCACACCGCGGGTGGGGTGGGCGGCGATGAGCAGCTTGGGGTTGTGGCTCATCTCGCGGCCGACGATCAGCTTCTGCTGGTTGCCGCCGGACAGCGAGGCGGCGGTGACGTCGATGCCGGGCGTGCGGACGTCGTAGGCCTGGACGATCCGCTCGGTGTCGGCGCGGGCCGCCTTGATGTCGAGCAGTCCGCCGCGCGAGTTGGGGCGCTCGGTGACATGGCCGAGGATGCGGTTCTCCCACAGCGGTGCTTCCAGGAGCAGGCCGTGGCGGTGGCGGTCCTCGGGGATGTAGCCGATGCCGGCCTGGCGGCGGTCGCGGGTGGCGGCGTGCGAGATGTCGGTGCCGTCGAGCGTGACGACGCCGGCGTCCGGGTGGCGCATGCCCATGATCGCCTCGACCAGCTCGGACTGGCCGTTGCCCTCCACACCGGCGATGCCGAGGACCTCGCCCTTGTGGATGGTGAAGGAGATCTCGTCCAGGATGATCCGCTCGACGCCGTCGAGGTCGGTCTGCGACAGGTGCACACCGTCCAGCTTGAGCATCGGGACGTCCGTGACGGTGGATTCCTCCGTCTCCGGGGTGGGCAGCTCGCTGCCGACCATCAGCTCGGCGAGCTGCTTGGGGGTGGTGCCCCGCGGCTCGACGGTGCCGACGGTGGTGCCGCGCCGGATGACGGTGATCTCGTCGGCGACGGAGAGCACCTCGCCCAGCTTGTGCGAGATGAAGATGACGGTGAGGCCCTCGGCCTTGAGCTCGCGCAGGTTGTCGAAGAGCGCGTCGACCTCCTGCGGCACCAGGACGGCGGTGGGCTCGTCCAGGATGAGGGTCTTGGCGCCCCGGTAGAGGACCTTGAGGATCTCCACGCGCTGGCGGTCGGCGACGCCCAGCTCCTCGACGAGGACGTCGGGGCGGACGTTCAGGTGGTACGCGTCCGAGATCTCCTTGATCCTGGCGCGGGCCTTGCCCCCGATGCCGTGCAGCTTCTCCGCGCCGAGGACGACGTTCTCGAGGACGGTGAGATTGTCGGCGAGCATGAAGTGCTGGTGCACCATGCCGATGCCGCGGGCGATGGCGTCACCCGGGTTGTTGAAGGTGACCTGCTGGCCGCCGACCGTGATGGTGCCCTCGTCCGGCTGCTGCATGCCGTAGAGGATCTTCATCAGGGTGGACTTGCCGGCGCCGTTCTCGCCGCACAGGGCGTGGACGGTGCCCGTGCGGACCGTGATGTCGATGTCGCGGTTGGCGACGACGCCGGGGAAACGCTTGGTGATGCCGCGCAGTTCGACGGCAGCGGGAGGGCTGGACGCGTTGATGGCGCACTCTCCTCGGGGAAAAGGGGCTGCGTAGGGGAGGGCAGGCGTCGGCGACGCTAGCGCGGCAACTCCATGCTACACGCGTAGAGTTGACACATTGTTATGGCTCGGCGGGGAGCTCCGGAAGGCGCCCCCGCGCCGAGCCTCAGGTCCGACGGGAACCGTCAGATCACGGGGTGGTCTTGACCTTGACCGAGCCGTCGACGATCTTCTTCTTCGCCGCGTCCAGCTTGGCCTTGATGTCGTCGATGAAGCCGCCGCTGGTGGCCAGCGAGACACCGTTCTTCTCGAGCGAGTAGGTGTTGGTGCCGGTCAGCGGCTTGCCGCCGTGGACGGACTTGACGAAGTCGTAGACACCGACGTCGACGTTCTTGACCATCGAGGTCAGGATGGAGTTCTTGTACTTCGACAGACCCGGGACGTTGTACTGGTCCGAGTCCACGCCGATCGCCCAGGCGCCCTTCTTGCCGGCGACGGCCTCGATCGCGCCGTTACCGGAGGAGCCGGCCGCCGAGTAGACGACGTCCGCGCCGTTGTCGAGCATGCCCTGCGCGGCCTCCTTGCCCTTGTCGGGGCTGGCGAAGCCGGAGGTGTCCGAACCGTGCGACAGGTACTGGGTGTCGACCTTGACCTTCGGGTTCGTGTCCTTGACGCCCTGGACGTAGCCCGCCTCGAACTTCTTGATCAGCGGGACGTCGACACCGCCGATGAAGCCGACGTGCTTCGACTTGGACTTCAGCGCGGCGGCGACACCGGCCAGGTAGGAGCCCTGCTCCTCGGTGAAGGTGATGCTGTCGACGTTCTTGGCGTCCACGACGGAGTCGACGATGCCGAAGCTGGTCTTCGGGAACTTCGCGGCGACCTTGGTCATGGAGGCGGCGTACGCGTAGCCGACACCGATGACGGGGTTGTAGCCGGCCTGGGCGAGGTCGGACAGACGCTGCTCGCGGTCGGCCTCGGTGTCCGAGGTCTTCGCGGTCAGCTCCTTGATGTCACCGCCGAACTCGGTCTTGGCCTTGTCGGCACCGCGCGCGGCGGAGTCGTTGAAGGAACGGTCACCACGGCCGCCGACGTCGAAGGCGAGACCGATCTTGACGCCCTTGCCGTCGCCCGAGGAGGACGAGTTGGTGTCGTTGTCGGAGGAGGTGCTGCCACAGGCTGTGGCAGTCACGGCGAGAGCTGCGGTGGCGATACACGCAGCAGAAAGCTTGGCTACCCGGCGCACGGGAAGGCTCCTTCACCTGACCTGAGCGCCATGTAGGCGCTTGATGGAAGCATCATGACGATGCCCCGGCCGAGACGCCCCTTCGGCGTCGGCTTCGCGGCATCGTAACGCGCGTAGATGTCGCAAAAAACCCTCTCGCGAAGCCGTTATCGATTCGAGGCAAACAGCATCTGAACTCGGAATCCTGATGCTGTCCGGGCAGTGTTGCGCAGCGTGAACGAATGGCTTGCGAACGTGTTGCGCCACGGGAGAATCCGGGCCACGCCCTTTCGGCAGCACTCCAGCCGAATCCCTGCCGATGGCCGAAAACACGGGGCTGGACGGGGCGGCCCCGGGGTGCCGGGGGCAGTGCCCTCGAGGAGGGTCGGCCGTCGGGGCCGCGGGAGGGGGTGGCTGCCGGCGGGGCCCGCGACGCGATGACCGTGGGGCGGAGCGCCCTCGGCGCGGAGCGGCCGCAGGACGGGCGCACGAGAGGGCAGCGCCCGGAGGGGGGACGGGAGGGGAGGCCGCCAAGGCTGGCGATCACCGCCCGACCGCTGCCGGGGCCGGGGCCGGGAAATCACCGCACCAACCGGTCGCCGGGACCGCGGCACCGCCGTCGCCCCCGCATGGAGACCACCGTTCAGGGGAACCGCCAGCTCCGCTGCCCGGCCGGACCGCTCCCGGCCGGGGAGGCCCGAGCCGGGTGACTGGACACCTGACCGTCGCCCGGATGGGCGCTGGACCGGCCAGGCCGCCCCGTGCGGCCTCTCGGGCCGGGGCTCACCGGCCGGGGCCGGACCGCGGCCGCAACGGGCCACAGGACCGCGTGGCCGCCGGGCCGCACGACTACGGTTCGGGCGGTCCGGACGCGGGCCGGGCAGTCCCGGGTTCGAGCCGGGACTCCGCGGTCGGGTGAGGTCGGGCCGATGCCCCAGCCCTCAGGCCAGGTCGGACGCCATCCCCGCGCGGGCAGATCCGGACGGCACAGCATCCTTCGGGTCGGGACGACACACCACCCGCCGCGCAAGGCCGAACCGCACCCCCGCCCGTCGGGTCGAACCGGGACGCACCCAGCACCCCAGCCGTCCGGTCAGACCGGGCCGGCACCCTGCCTGGCGGGCGGCGTCGGCACGGCACCCGCACCCGTCCGACCAGGCCAGGCCAGCACCCCCACCCGGCCCGCCGCCTCTGCGTCGTCAGGAGTTCGTCGTGTCCGCTTCCAGGAAGGCTGCCGCCGTGAACATCTCCACTCCGACCGTGATCGCGTGCTCGTCCGCATCGAAGTCGCCCTGGTGCAGGTCGCGCACCGTGCGCTCGCCCGGGCGGCGCACGCCGAGGCGGGCCATCGCGCCGGGCACCTCCTCCAGGTACCAGGAGAAGTCCTCCCCGCCGAGGCTCTGCTCCGTGCTCTCCACGGAGCCCATCCCGCGCCGGGCGACCATGGCCCTGCGCAGCAGGTCGGTGGACTCCCGGTCGTTGACGACGGGCGGCACCCCGCGCATGTAGTTGATCTCCGACTTGGCCCGGTGCAGGGTCGCGACCTCGTCGATCGCCGCGTGCACGATGTCCGGTGCGTCCCGCCAGGCGTTCAGGTCCAGGCAGCGGACGGTGCCGGACAGCTCGGCGTGCTGCGGGACGACGTTCGGCGCGTGGCCGGACTCGATCCGGCCCCAGGTCACGGCGAGACCGGCACGGGTGTCGACGCGCCGGGCGACGATCGCGGGCACGTCGATGGCGATACGGGCGGCGGCGGTGACCAGGTCGGTGGTCAGGTGGGGCCGGGCGGTGTGCCCGCCGGGGCCGTCCAGGGCGATCTCCAGCCGGTCGCAGGCGCTGGTGATCGGCCCGTGGCGCAGGCCGACCCGGCCCGCGTCCACCCGGGGGTCGCAGTGCACGGCGAGGATCCGGCCGACGTCGTCGAGCACCCCGTCCCCGATGGCCCCGAGCGCGCCCCCGGGCAGCACCTCCTCGGCGGGCTGGAAGACCAGCCGCACCGGACGGGACAGCAGCCCCTTGGCGTGCAGGTCGGCGAGGACCAGCCCGGCACCGAGCACGACGGTGGTGTGCACGTCGTGGCCGCAGGCGTGGGCGCGGTCCGGGACCGTGGACCGGTACGGGCAGTCCGTCTTGGTGTCCGGGATGGGCAGGGCGTCGATGTCCGCCCGCAGGGCCAGCAACGGTACGACCGGCCGCTCACCCTCCGCGAGCCCGATGTCACAGACGAGTCCGGTTCCGGTGGCGAGGACACGTGGCCGGAGCCCGGCCGACTCGAGCCGCTCCTTGATCGCGGCGGTCGTACGGAACTCCTGATTGCCCAGCTCGGGGTGCATGTGCAAGTCGCGTCGGAAGGCGACGAGTTCGTCGTGCAGGGACTCGCTCAGCACGCCGGGGAGCACATCCCCCGCGAGGCCGGCCTCGGACTCTAGGGACATCAATTGCTTCACCCTCTGAAGGGTAGGACGCCCGGATGGTCAACTACCCCTCGATCAACAAAAGTTCAGCCCGTTAGGGGAAGAAAATCTGACCGGCGGACGCATGATGGCGGACTCTGGTGGGTAAAACCTCTGTTTCCTCCTTCCACGGATACCACGCCTCGCGGGGGTCACGCGCGTCATGTCCAAGAACCGGACCCCCTGACGGCCCTCCTCCGGGTAGGGTCCGCGGCCGTGAGCGACTCGACCGCCGATTTCCTGCAGACCACCCGCACGTCCTACGACGCGATCGCGAAGGAGTACGCGAGCCAGTTCCCGCAGGGCCTTCCCCACCCGCTGGACCGCGGTCTGATCACCGTCTTCGCCGAGCTGGTCACGGCGAACGGCACCGCTCCGGTGGCCGACCTCGGCAGCGGACCCGGCTTCGTCACCGCGCTGCTCCAGGAGAGGGGGGTCCCCGCCTTCGGCGTGGACGTCTCCCCCGCCATGGTGTCACTGGCCCGCGAGGCCCATCCCCAACTGCGCTTCCACGTGGGCTCGATGACCTCGCTGGACCTGCCCGACGCCACGCTCGGGGGCATCCTCGCCCTGTACTCCACGATCCACGTGCCCGACGACCGCCTGCCGACGGCCTTCGCGGAGTTCCACCGCACCCTGGTCCCGGGCGCGCCGGTCCTCCTCGCCTTCCAGAGCGGTACGGAAGCCGGCCGGCTCCATCTGACGGAACGCTTCGGCCACGAGATCGCCCTCGACTACTACTGGCGTACGCCCGAGCAGGTCACGGCGCTGCTGACGGCGGCGGGCCTGGAGCCGGTGGCGACGGTGCGCCGTGAGCCGGCCGACGAGGAGAAGCGTCCACGGGCCTTCCTGCTGGCCCGCAAGCCCTGACACCGGCCCGCCGGGGGTTCACTCCCCCGGCGCAGCCGCCCGGCTCCGACGGGATTCCCCCGTTGGCGGTACGAGCGGTAGTGCAGGTGGCCGATCCCCCGGCCGGGGCAGGCCGGTGCCGGTGCTGCCCGCCCGCCGCCGGGGTCGTGCCTCAGGCCAGGGCCGCCACCGCCGTCAGGCGGTGGACGTCCTTGGCGGTGCCCGTGACGCCGGACAGGAAGCCCTGGGCGCGGGGCGAGGCGTTCTCGGTCAGCCAGCTCGGGTCGATGTCGCAGACCGCCACCCGCACGCCCGTGCCGGCCAGCGCCAGCGGCAGGGTGTGGACGACCGTCGACGGGAAGCTGAGGATCGTACGGCCGATGGGGCCGCGGCGGGCGATCAGCTCCAGGGGCAGGTCCGGGCGGACGATCTCCAGCCCGGTCTCGGCGGCCAGCCGGTGGAGTTTGTCCGCGCTCTCGCGCCGGTGGGCGAAGTAGCGGGTCGCGCCGTGCGCCCTGGCCAGGTTGCGGACGGCGACCAGGTAGCGGTCGCCGTCGACCACCCCGGTCTCCACCAGGGAGGTGCCGACCATGTCCGACCCCTTGGTGATCCGCGGCGGCCCGAAGCGGGACCGGGTCCAGGAGAAGTCGTTGGCCGTGACGGTGACGCCCTCCGGGGTCTCCGTGACCGGCATGGAGGAGAAGACCTCCACCCGGCGGCGCGCGCTGGGGGTCAGCCGGCGGCGGGCGGAGGAGGACACCGGCGCGAAGAGCAGGTCGCGGGCGCCGGGCCGGCCGCCCTTGCGGTGCCAGCGGACCAGCCGCTCACCGCGGGCCAGTTGGGCGACGAACTCCATCGTCGCCGTGCCGTCGTCGACCACCACCAGGTCACGGGCGCGGGTGATGGTCAGCAGCAGCTGTACGTAGCGGGAGAACGGGTCCCCCATGACGATCCGGTCCGCCCGCCGCAACGGGCCGGCCAGACCGCCGATCGTGTGGAAGGGCGCGGTCGTACCGCCCCGCGCCTCCTCCCAGCGCACCCGGTACCCCTCGTCCCGGGCCAGGTCGGCCATGCGGCGCAGCTGGCCCCGGGTCATGGGGTCCGTCGGGGACAGGACGACCACCATGAGTTCCGGCTCGGTCGGCGGCGGCCCGCCGGCCACCGTCCGCCGTATCTGCGCGGGCAGGGACGGCAGGGCGTCCTGTTCCGCGCCGTGCAGGCCGTGCAGATGCGCCCACTCCAGTACGTTCAGCAGCTGGACCGGGCTCTCCACGAAGGCGAGCGTGCGGGGAGGGTGGCCGGCGTGACCGGCGCGGGGGCTCATCGGCGTACGACCGTCCCGTCGTAGGGCAATCCGTCAGGCGACCGGGGCGCTCAGACCGCGACCGGCTCGCCCGCGGCCGCGGCGATCTCGGCCTCGGCGACGACGCCGGCGACGCGGCGCAGCTTCTTCATCGGGCCCTGCTCGGACTCGTAGACCTTCTTGACGCCGTCACCGAGGGAGGCCTCGATGGTGCGGATGTCGCGGACGAGGCGGACGAGGCCCTGCGGCTCCACGGAGGCGGCCTGGTCGGAGCCCCACATGGCGCGGTCGAGGGTGATGTGGCGCTCGACGAAGGCGGCGCCGAGGGCGACCGCGGCGAGGGTGGTCTGCAGACCGGTCTCGTGGCCGGAGTAGCCGATCGGAACGTTCGGGTACTCCTTCTCCAGCGTGTTGATCACGCGGAGGTTCAGCTCCTCGGCCTTGGCCGGGTAGGTGGAGGTGGCGTGGCACATGAGGATGTTGTCGCTGCCCAGGACCTCGACCGCGTGGCGGATCTGCTTCGGCGTGGACATGCCGGTGGAGAGGATGACCGAGCGGCCGGTGGCGCGCAGGGCGCGCAGCAGCTCGTCGTCGGTCAGGGAGGCGGAGGCCACCTTGTGGGCGGGGACGTCGAACTTCTCCAGGAAGGCGACTGCCTCGGTGTCCCACGGGGAGGCGAACCAGTCGATCCCCTTCTCCTTGCAGTACTCGTCGATCTGGCGGTACTCGTCCTCGCCGAACTCCACCCGGTGGCGGTAGTCGATGTAGGTCATCCGGCCCCAGGGGGTGTCGCGCTCGATGTCCCACTGGTCGCGCGGGGTGCAGATCTCCGGGGTGCGCTTCTGGAACTTCACGGCGTCGCAGCCGGCCTCGGCGGCCACGTCGATCAGCTTGAACGCGTTCTCCAGCTCACCGTTGTGGTTGATGCCGATCTCGCCGCAGATGTAGACGGGACGGCCGGGGCCGACCTCGCGCGAACCGAACGTACGCAGACGGGAGTTGGTGCTCATCAGGGGATGTCCTTACTTGGGGAGGGAATCGAGAGAGGGGCCGAGGATCCAGCTGGCGATCTCTCGGATCGCGCCGTCGCCGCCGGGGACGGTGGTGACCGCGCGCGCGGCGCCGCGTACGACGTCGTGGGCGCTTCCGACCGCCACGGGCCAGCCCACGAGGGCGAAGCACGGCAGGTCGTTGACGTCGTTGCCGACGTAGAGCACGCGCTCCGGCGCGATGCCCTGCTCCTCGCACCACTGCTTGAGGGCGAGGTCCTTGCGGTCGATGCCGTGCAGCACCGGGAGCTTGAGCTTCCGGGCGCGGGCGGCGACCACCGGGTTCTGTTCCGTGGACAGGATCAGCATCTTCAGGCCGCTCCTGCGGAGGGCCGCGATGCCCAGTCCGTCCCCGCGGTGCACGGAGACGAACTCCCGTCCGTCGGAGTCGATCAGCACCCGGTCGTCGGTCTGGGTGCCGTCGAAGTCGAGGACTACGGCGTCGATGTCGTCGTAGGTGGGGAGCGAACCGGGGCGGTCCGCGTCGAAGAGGGGCGCGAGGGCCCGGGCGCGGGCCAGGTCGTGCGGGTCGTCGATCTCCAGCACCCGGGCCGGGTCGGTGCGGACCAGCTCGGTGTGGCCGAAGAAGCGGTGCCGGTGCTCGCGGAAGCCGGCCGCGTCCATCGCGTAGGCGGCGCCGGTCTCCAGCAGGTCCTGCGGGCGGTCCTGGCGGCGCGGGCGGAAGGACTTGTCGTGGTTGACCCCGTAGCCGCCGACCGTGGCGGTGGCCTCGGCGACGCCGCCCGCTGCGCTCCCGGTGCGGGCGGGCTCGACGGCGACGGCCTCGTCGGCCGCGTCGCGCCAGATGAACCCGTGGAAGGGGGCGACGGTCACCGCGGTGTCGGCGCCGTTCTCGACGACGGCCGCCGCGACCCCGTCGACGTCCTCGCGGGCCAGGAAGGGGCTGGTGCACTGCACGAGCAGGACGGCGTCGACGGCCGAGCCGTGCAAGGCCTCGTGGGCGTCCATGGCGTGCAGGACGGCGGCCTCGGAGGTGGCGGTGTCGCCGGCGATCGCGGCGGGCCGCAGCACGACCTCGGCGCCGGCCTGCCGCGCGGCGGCGGCGATGGCCTGGTCGTCGGTGGAGACGACGACGTCGGTCACCAGGCGGGCGGCGCGGCACTCGCGCACGGCGCGGGCCACCAGCGGCACTCCGCCGACGGGGGCGAGGTTCTTGGCGGGCACACCCTTGGAGCCGCCGCGCGCCGGGATCACCGCGAGCACGCGGCACACGGTGGCGGCGGGTCCCGCTTCGGGGTTGGACATGGGCTCTACTCCTTGCGGCGCTTCGGGCTCTTCGCACACCTGGCGCGGGATCCGCTCGCTCACAGCTCCCCCATCCGCCGGATCACGGGGGCCACCCGCTGCACGCCGTGCCGGTAGGCGCCGCGCGCGGCGCGGCGCACGATCTGGCGTACGGGGCCGGGTGCCTTGTCGGCGGCGGGCGCACCGGGCAGCGGGGCGCCGTCGGGTCCGAGGTGGTGGCGGGCGAGGATGCCGGGCAGGTAGCCGGGCGCGGTCTCGGGTGTGTAGTAGGGGGTCAGGGGCGGCAGGCCGCCGGGGCGGTCCAGCAGCTTGGCGATGCGCTCGCGGGCGGTGTCGAACGCGGTGGCGTAGCCGCCGTCGGCGGCGACACCCTGGCGGGCCACCCACTCCTCGTCCGGCACCGGGCGGTGCCCGGCGTCGAGCTGGTCCCAGGAGGCGAGGCACCCGGAGCCGGTGAAGTGGTGGTTGCCGAGCGTCTCGCGCACCCCGAGGTCGGTCAGGACGACCGTCGGGACGCGCCGGTGCAGGGCTTCCAGGGCGGCCGTGGAGCTGACCGTGACCAGCAGGTCGGTGCGGTCGAGCACCTCGCCCATATGGCCGTACACCAGGCGGAAGTTGGCCGGCAGGTCCTTGCCCTGGACCAGCTTCTGGTACGGCAGTTCCTCGATGTGCGTGGTGTGCTCGCCGGGCTTGGACCGCAGCTTCAGCAGCACCTCGCGCTCGGGGTGCCGGCGGGCGTGCCGGATCAGCCGGTCGAGCAGGTACGTACGGTCCCCGCGGTTGTCCGGGACCGACGGCTGGGCCGCGAACACCACCGTGAAGGGGTCGTGTTCGCCGGTGTACGGCTCCCCGCCGAGGAAGGGCAGCGCGACCTCGGTGACCGAGGAGGCGTCGGCGCCCACCCCCTCGTACACGGCCCGGAACCGGTCCGCGTCGTGGCGGGAGTTGGCGAGGACCAGGTCCGCGCCGTGCCGCAGCAGCAGCCCGTCGGTGAGCTTCTCGTAGACGACACCGACGTAGCCGGTGACGACCGCGGGGCGCCGGCCGGATCCCCAGGCGTTGCGCAGCCCGTGCAGCATGGCCTGCACACCGCCGCCGACCAGGGCGAGGACGAGGACGTCGTAGGACTCCTCGGTCATCGCACGCAGGAACTCGGCTCCGGTGACCTCGCGGAGCGAGTCCGCCCGGACGCCGACCTCCTCGAGCTGACGGGGCGTCGGAGTGGCGCGGCCCCGCAGGAGGTAGCCGTCGAGCCGGACACCGGCAGCCGAGGGAGTGAGACGCTGCGCGGTGAGCGCGCCCCACTTCCATCGGGTGTCGGAGTCCGCGAGGACGGCGACCCGCAGAGACTTCGTTGCACTTGCTGGCACGTCGAAGACGCTAGGAAGCCATTCCGAGGATCCGCCCAACCCGAATGCAACAAACGGTTAACAGCACATCGCCGAATGGCGAATCGGGCCGCGATCGGGGCTGGAAAAAGCCTGGTTCACAGCTTCGCCACGTGTCGTTCACCCGGCATCAAGCAAGCCGTCAAGACGAATGACGGCCTTCGCCCTAACGTCCCTGACGTGGTCAAGCTCTCCGTCATCGTGCCGTTCTTCAACGTGCAGCAATACGCGCCCGACACGCTCAGAAGCCTGAAGGCGAACGCGCGTGAGGACTTCGAATTCATTCTCGTCGACGACTGTTCCCGCGACGGGACACCAGACATTCTCGCGCGCGCGGAGCGCGAGCTGCCGGGCGCGGTCCTGGTCCGGCACGAACAGAACGGAGGGCTGGCGACCGCGCGCAACACCGGGATCGACCGGGCGCGCGGCGAGTACGTGACCTTCCTGGACGGCGACGACTGGCTCGCCCCCGGCTACTACCAGCGGCTGGTCGCGGCCATCGAGGGCCTGGGGTGCGACTTCCTGCGCACCGACCACGTGCAGTGCACTGCGCGGGCCCGCAGCGTCCACCGGGTGCCCGTGGGCCGGCGGAACACGGTGCTGGACCCGCGTGCGGCGATCCTGCCCGCCGACCGGTCCACCTCCGTGGACTACGCCTACGCCTGGGCGGGGATCTACCACCGCCGGCTGGTGGACAAGGGTCTGCTGCACTTCACCGACGGTCTGCGCACGGCCGAGGACCGGCCGTGGATCTGGAAGCTGCACCGGGAGGCGGAATCCTTCGCCGCGGTGAGTCTGCTCGGTGTCTTCTACCGGCGCGGGGTCGCTTCGTCACTCACCCAGATCGGTGACGTACGGCAGCTCGATTTCATTCGCGCGTTCGATCAGGTCATCGCGGAGACCGCCGCGGACCGGGAGGCCGACGCGTTGCTGCCGAAGGCCGTCCGCACCTATTGCGCCATCATTTCCCATCACCTGGGATCCATCGAAAGGTTCGAACCGGCGGTGGCGAAGAAACTGAAATCCCTGAGCGCCGCGGCCCTGCGGCGCATGCCGCAGGACGTGCTGGACGAGGCGCTGGACTCCATGGACCTCCAGCGCGCCACCAAGCTGCGCCGGCTGCGCCGCCGTCCCGCCGCCACGGGGGTCGCCGCGTGACCACCCAGATCTTCCAGGCGTCGACGCTGTACGGCACGGCCACGCTGGCCGCCGCCCTCGACTCCGGCTGCTTCCGCCCGGCCGACCGGCGGATCCTGCTGGTCTGCAACAACGCGGCCACCCCCGAGACGACGCCCGGGCCGGACGCGATGCCCGGCTTCGAGCGGCTGCGCGACCGGTTCGACGACGTGGTGTCGTACAACGAGGCGATCTTCCCGTTCCACCCGGGCGGCTGGGCGCCGCGCGCCGAGGACCTGCCGCTGTGGGAACGCTATCTGCGCCACGAGTGGCGGCTCGCCGACGACGACGTCGAGCTGGCCGTGGAGTCCATCCAGGTCAACCCGTCGCTGAGCCTCGCGCAGATCTTCACCGGCGCCCCGGTCACCGTCTACGCCGACGGCCTGATGAGCTACGGCCCCACCCGCAACAAGATCGACCCGCTGGTCGGCACCCGCGTGGACCGGGTCCTCCACCTGGACCTCGTGCCGGGCCTGGAGCCGCTGCTGCTCACCGAGTTCGGCGTGCCGGGCGAGGTCGTGCCGACGGCCGCCTTCACCAAGGTGCTCGCCGCGCTCGCCCCGGCCGGCGACGACCTGCCCGCGATCGAGGAGCCCGCGCTGCTGCTCGGCCAGTACCTGTCCGCGCTGGACATCCTCTCCGCCGAGCAGGAGGAGGACCTGCATGTGCGGATGCTCAGGGGCGCGGCCGGACTCGGCCACACCAAGGTGGTGTTCAAGCCGCACCCGTCCGCCCCGGCCCGGTGGGCCCGCTCCCTGGAGGAGACGGCGGAGAAGCTCGGTGTGGAGCTGACCGTGCTGGACACGCCGGTGCTCGCCGAGGTGCTGTACCAGCGGATGCGTCCCGCGCTGGTCGTCGGCTGCTTCTCCACGGCCCTGCTCACCGCCTCCGCGCTGTACGGCCTCCCGGTCGCCCGGGTCGGCACCGACCTGCTGCTGGAGCGGCTGACGCCGTTCGAGAACAGCAACCGGATCCCGGTCACCGTCGTGGACGCCCTGCTGCCCGAACTGGGTGACGGCGCCGCCGTCACCGAGCAGCGCATGGGCATGGACGTGGAGTCGCTGGGCGCCCTGGTGCGCGCGGTGGGCTTCGCGATGCAGCCGAAGATCCTGCCGCGGCTGCGCGCGGAGACCGAGGCCTACCTGACGAAGAACCTGGACGAACGGACCGTCCGCTACTTCAAGCGCAAGCGCCTGACCTCGCTGGCGCTGCCCGGCGGGGTGCCGGCCCAGCTGTCGTTCATCCCGCGCAACGCGACGGTGCGCCGGGTGGCCCGCAAGGCGCGCAGTCTGCGCCGGGTCGTGCGCCGCTGAGTCCACCCCTTCGCGAGGGCGGGCCCGGGACTCCGGGCCCGCCCTTTCCGTTCGTCCGGCCTGCTCAGCGGCCGAGGATCGTCCGGATCCGGGCCGCGTTGTCCTGCGTGACCTTCCACAGCTGTTCCTGCCGGTCGTGCACGTCGGCGACGGTCCGGTCGTGGTGGTCGAGGATGTCCAGCGCCCGCTCGGTGAGCACGGCGCCGAGGTTCCGCTCGTGGACGGAGACACCCCACTCGGGACGCTCGATGTCCCGGAGGAAGTACGCCATCTTCGGGTGCGAGATCAGGCTGATGACGGGCGTGCCGACGCCGAAGGGGATCATTCCGGCGTGCCCGCGCATGCCGATGACCAGACGGGTCCTGGCGTACGTCTCGCGGATCGCGTCGTTGTCGAAGTCGTACATCGGGATCACGGGCAGCGAGATCCCGTGCTCGCGGCGCAGGTCGAACGCGATCCGCTCGTCGTCCAGGGAGTGGGCGACGCAACGGACCTCGGTGTGTGTCCCGATCGCCCGGACCGCCTTGGCGATCTCGCCGAGGAAGTGCGCGTAGTCGTGGCCGAACCGCAGCCCGGCGCGGTCGTAGGCGGCGTTCAGCAGGACGGTGTCCTCGCGGTGCGCCGGGTCGGTCCAGCCGGGCAGCAGCCGGCGCATGACCGTGGTCGGGCAGGGCTGGAAGACGACCTTGTCGTGCAGCTCCGGCGGCAGCAGCGAGCGGACCTTGGCGATCGAGCCGTGGTTGCGCAGCCCGAAGAAGGAGGACTTCTCCACCAGCAGGCGCAGGCTCTCGTTGAACCGCCGGGCCCGGTACGACTGTCCGTCGAAGGCGTTGAAGCCGACCGCGAACACCATGATCGGCACGTCGATAGCGTTCAGGTGCTCGTCCGGGACGTTCCACTGCCAGGCGCTGTTGCCGTTGGGCATGGTGTCCGGGATGAACAGTCCGCCGCCGCCGATCACCAGGCCCCGCCGGGCGTTGACGCGTTCCAGGGCCGCCTTGTCGAAGAGACGGTGGGCGTGGACGGAGTGCCAGCGCCGGGAGGTGGTGTCGGCGCCGAAGGCCAGCCGGACGGTCTCGGGCAGCAGCTTGTCGCCGGCGTTGCCCTGCCGGTCCATGTAGAAGGCGACGTGCGCGAGCTGGTCCTCGGCGGCGCCCTGCTTCTGGGCGGGCACGGCGGCGGACCGCTGGGCCCACAGGCGGCTGGAGCGGTGGGTGGGGTCGACGGTGAGACCGGCCGTGGCGTACTTCAGGGCCTCGGTGTTGTCGCCGTGCACCCATGCCAGCTGGGCGAGGCGGGAGTAGGCGGTGGCGGCCCGGTTGGGGGCGGCGGTGGCCATCAGCAGCTGGGTCCTGGCCTCCTCGTAGCGGGAGACGCTCAGCAGGGCGTGGCCGAGGATCTCGTGCGGCCAGGCCTCGTCCAGCGGGATGCGGACACCGCTCAGGATGTCGACGGCGTCCTGGTACTCGCCGGCCGCGATGTGCGCGGCGGCCAGCTTGCGCGCGGCCTCGACGTCTCCGGTGCGTCTGACGTGCGGGGTGCCGAAGTGCACCAGCAGGTCGTGGTGGAGGCCGCCCTTGGCCAGGTAGGCCGCGTGGAACTCGGCGTCGCCCAGCACGAATTCGCGCCAGCGCTCCTCGGCCTGCGCGTACCCGGCCTCGCCGCCCTGCCAGGGCTTGTGCCGGCCGGTGAAGTGCAGGATCGCGGTGTCGTCGGGGACCGGCAGGTCGCCGGAGAGCCGCCGCTTGACGAAGTTGTAGCGGGTGTCGAGGCGGACGAAGTCCCCGTCGAGGACGGCGTTGAGGATGCCCTGGTCGTGCTTGTCCAGCTCGTAGGCACCGGTGCGCCCGGCCTGGTCGATCTGCGCGCAGAACTCGTCCGACAGGTACTCGCGCTGGATGACCAGCAGCCCGGAGTTCAGCTTGTGCTGGCCGTAGAAGAACTGCGGGACGGCCGCGAGTCCCTCGCGCAGCTCCAGCAGCTCGCTCAGGTCGCCGAGGACGACCATGTCGGTGTCCAGGGTGATGACCGTGTCGTAGTCGCGGGTCCTGAAGACGTCGAGGATGAAGTACGCCTTGCGGACCAGGTAGTTGTCCTGGTCGCCCTTGACGTAGGAGTCGTAGTGGCCGGCGTCGACGCGGCGCAGCACGATCCTCGGGTGGAGGGCGCGGATGCGGGCGATCGAGGAGGGCTTCAGGTCGTCGTGCAGGACGATGAAGTCCTCGCAGACGCCGGGGTTGGACAGGGCGAGGCTGCGCAGCAGGACGAGGAAGCCGGGCAGGTAGTTCTCGTCGACGAAGCTCGCGAAGGCGATGCGCCGCTTGCCGGTCAGGGCCTGCGCCGAGGTGTCCGGGACGGCGGGGCTGAGTGTGGTGGTCATCGCAGGGATATCCTCATGTCGGTCACGCTCTGGGCCCGCTCCATGACCCATGCCTTCTCGCTGGTGTATTCGTGCACGGAGGTGATGGCGAGCTTCATGGCCTCGGGCACGCGGTAGGCGCCGCTCTCGTAGAAGTCGAAGCCGATCAGGTCGAGCTTCGGGCTGACGTCCAGGAAGTCCAGCAGCCAGAGCATGTTGAAGCCGGTGGTCGGGATGCCGGACCAGACGTCGTTGCCGAGCCGGCCGATGTTGCGCACGGGCCAGCGCAGCGACTCGTCGCCGAGGTACTGCTGGGCGCCGGGCACCAGGCGGTTGCGCAGCGAGTGCTTCCAGTCGCCGGTCACGCCGCCGAAGACGAGCCGGGCGGTCACCGGCTTGTCCCAGTTGAAGCCGTGCTTGTGGATGGTGGCGTGGATGTCGGTACGGCTGCCGGTGTGCCTGGGGTCGATCTTGTACGAGTTGAAGCGCACGACCAGGTCGTAGCCGTCGATCTCGGTGCCCATCCCGCTCTCGCCCACGCGCCCGGAGTTGGCGATCAGGCAGATCGACTTGCCGGCGACCAGGTTGCGGAACTCGCCGAGGCCGATCCAGCGCACCCCGCCGACGGTCGGGTCGGCGACCGGGCCGCGCATCCGGAGCCGGCGCTGCTCGGCGTAGAGCGCGACGGCCTCGGTGAGGGCGGCGGGGTCCGGCGCGTGGACGCCGGTGCGCAGGTCCAGGTACTGGCTGAGCAGTTCCTGCCGGTCGGCGACGGGGGCCTCGTCGGCGGCGAGCGCGAGCAGGGCGCCGACCAGCCGGGGCTCGGCCGCCGTCCAGTCGCCGGCGGCGTGCAGGGCGAGGCCGTCGGCCCAGACGTCGGTGGCGGGTCCGGCGGCGAACTCGGCTGCTCCGGGGCACTGCTTGCGCAGCAGGTCCAGCAGTTCGCGCTCGCGTTCGGCGGCCCGGCGCAGTCCGGCGATCCGGGCGGCGACGCCGAACCCGTCCTCCGTGGTCAGCTCCAGGTAGCGCTCGTAGGCCCGGACGGCTTCGAGTTCCTCACCGACGGACTCCAGGACGCGGGCGCGCAGCCGCCAGCCGGCGCGGGAGTTCCGGCGCTCGGCGAGGACGGTCTCGCTGATCCGGAGGGCGAGGTCCAGCTCGTCGGAGTACCCGCATTCCAGGGCCTTGTTGGCGACGGCCAGCAGGGCGTCCAGGAGGTCGTTCGTGATGCCGCCGGCGGGCACTGCGGCGCCCTTCACGGCCCGCTTGAGCAGGGCGGTCGCGCCCGAGGCCGGGGCCGGTGCGGCGGAGCCGGCCGCGTCGGTGCTGAACACCACGAGCAACTTGCGCAGCTGCTCCGCCAGCTCCGCGCGGCGGCGGTCGAGACTGCCGACGACTTTGCCGCTGTGCACGGCGCACGCGCGCAGGCAGTCGTCCAGCTCCCCTGCACGCACAGGCGTCCGCCGGTTCTGGACCCTTGTCATAGCTCTCCTGATTTTTGCCAAGCAAATACAGCCTTTACGGCTGAATGCCATGCGTTTGCCAAAACGTGGGGGTGGATGGAGAAACTAGGAAGCCAAAACGACGTTCAGGTGAACTGACCGGGGCGCCCGGACGAATGGTTGGGCTGTCAACCAACTCGTTTCTGTGATGCGCCCAGGTGCCGCAGGTACGGCTCCCCCGTGCCGGGGACCTTCACAAAAGAAACCGAGATGATCAATGGTTGGCCGGGTAGGCGCCGAGCACCATGCCTGCCTCATCCCCCACCCTCGCCGCCGTTCCCGCATCCCCCGCTCCGGGGACGGCCTCCGCCCCCTTCACCCCCTCCGCCTCCGGCGGCCGCCGCAACCGTCTGCTCGCCCTGGACGGCCTCCGTCTGGTGGCCGCCCTGATGGTCTGCCTCTACCACTACGCCGGACGCGGCGGCACGGTGTCGGAGTCCTGGCACCAGACCCCGGCCCACGTCTTCCCGACCCTGTCCCGGGCGGCCACCTACGGCTGTCTCGGCGTGCAGTTCTTCTTCGTCATCAGCGGTTTCGTCATCTGCATGAGCAGTTGGGGCCGCACCCTCGGCGACTTCTTCCGCTCCCGGGTCGCCCGGCTCTACCCCGCCTACTGGGTCGCCCTGGTGCTGGTCACCGCGGCCGCAGTGGTCCTCCCGGCCGTCGTGCACCCGGTCCGCCCGGACGAGTTCCTGGTCAACCTGACGATGATGCAGCAGCCCATGGGCGCCGACCGGATCCTCGGCGTGTGCTGGACGCTCTGGGTCGAGGTGCGCTTCTACGCGCTGTTCGCCCTGCTCGTGGTGGTGCGCGGCGTCACCTACCGCCGGGTGGTGCTGTTCGCCTGCGGGTGGACCCTGGCTGCGGTGGTGTGCCGCACCTCGGGCAACGCGCTCACGGACCAGATCGTCATGCCCGACTACGCGCCCTTCTTCGTCGGCGGACTCGCCCTCTACCTGATCCACCGGTTCGGCGGCGACCTGCTGCTGTGGGGCATCGTCGCCGTGTCCTGGCTGCTCGGGCAGGCCGACGCCACCCGTGGGCTGTGGCACGCCGGTGCCCAGGGCGACTTCCACCGCGACCCGTGGGTCATCCTGGCGATCGTCACCCTGGCCTTCGCCGCGGTCGCCGCGGTGGCCCTGGGTTGGACGCGGTGGGCGGGCTGGTCCTGGCTGGTCACGGCCGGCGCGCTGACCTACCCGTTCTACCTGGTCCACGAGCACCTGGGCTGGTTCGTCATCCGGGTGCTGCACCGGGGTCTGGGCCTGCCGCCGTGGCCGACGCTCCTGCTGACCGTCATGGGCATGCTTTCGCTGGCATGGCTCATCCACCGCTTTGTGGAGAATCCTTTCGGCCCGCGGCTGAAAAGGGCGTTGAAAAGGGTCCGTACACCGGAGATCTCCTCGCAGTTCACCTCGGCGAAAGACGGAAAGGAATCAGCCGGTTCCGTGTGAGAGCCGGGAATTGGGCAGTCGTTCACCTCGCCTTGGGTTTCGAACTCGCCTTCGGGGCAGGCACCGTAGTGCCCTCGCCGCCCACCCCCCACAGGCTTTCCGCAGGGAACTCACAAACTGCCGTACCGAGGGAGTGCCTCCGCCGCATGGCCACCATCCAGGAAGCGACCCGACCGCCCCATCGTCTCGACGACGTCCCGGGGTGGTTCCCGGTCCTCGACCAGCTGCTCTTCGACTGGCTCCTGAACCGGCAGGAGGCCGCCGGAAACCGCGGCGACCTGCTGGAGATAGGGGTCTACATGGGCAAGAGCGCGATCTTCACCGGCCGGCACCTCCAGCCGGGCGAGAAGTACACCGTCTGCGACCTCTTCGAGGGCGAGGCCCCGGACGACGCCAACCGGGCGGAGTCCGCCAAGTCCTACAGCGCACTGACCCGCAGGCGCTTCGAGGACAACTACCGGGCCTTCCACGACGAGCTGCCCCGGGTCCTGCAGGGGCCCAGCTCGCTGGTGCCCGCCGAGGTCGAGCCGCGGTCCTGCCGGTTCGTGCACGTCGACGGCTCACACCTGTACGAGCACGTGCGCGACGACATAGGGGCGGCGCACGATCTGCTGGGGCCCGAGGGCCTCGTCGTGCTCGACGACTTCCGCTCCGAGCACACGCCCGGGGTGTCCATGGCCACGTGGGAGGCCGTGCTCAACCGCGGCCTGCGTCCCGTCTGCCTGAGCACGCAGAAGCTCTACGGCACCTGGGGCGATCCGGCGCCGGTCCAGGAGGAGCTGCTGGCCATGGTCGGCGAGCGGTCGGACTGCCATGTGAGCGTCCAGGAGGCCGCCGGGCACCGGATCGTCCGGCTGAAGTCCAAGGGCATGCCGGCGCCGGCGTTCCCGCTCTCCCGGCACGCGGAGGAAGCCACGGAACCGGCACCCGGGGTGCCCCTGCCGACGGCGGCGCCCGCACCGGCGCCGGCCGCCCGGCCCGCGCCCCGGTACGGCCGGCGGGTCCGCCGGGTCGCCGTCGACCTGCTGCCGCCGGTCGTCACCCGGGCCATCCGCAACTCCCGCCGGGCCAGGGGCTGACCGCCCCCTCAGCCGATCCCGTACCGAGCCCCGACACCCGCGATCACCAGGGCCAGCCCCTCCTCGAACTGCTCGTCGTAGTCGTCGAAGAGCAGCTGCCCGGCCTCGGCCGCCAGCGGGTGGGCGGCCATGCGCCGGGCCCGCTCCGCCACGTCGTACCCCTCCCGGCGCTCGCCGGGCAGGGGTACGACGCCCTGCTCCTCGGTGACGAAGCCGATGGTGAACATGCTCGCGGTCCGGGCCGCGCTCACCGCCTGCGCGAGGCTGAGCCCGGCGGCGGTCAGCACCCTCAGGTGCTCCTCCACCTCGCGCGCGTGCTCGGTGCCCGTGAAGCGTGAGCCGCTGAAGACCTTGGCACCGTCCCGGTAGCCGAGCAGCGCGGCCCGCAGTCCGCGGTTGGCCTTGAGCAGCCGATCCCGCCAGGTGTCGGCCGGGTCGAACACCGTGCCGGCGACCATCCGCCGGTACATCTCCGTCGCCATCTCGTCGAGCAGCGCCTGCTTGTCCTTGAAGTGCCAGTAGAGGGCGGGCGCCTTGACGTCCAGCTCCTTGGCGATGGCGCGCAGCGTCAGCCCGTCCAGGCCGACGTCGTTCAGCAGGCGCAGCGCGGTCCGGGCGACCCGTTCGCGGTCCAGGGGCGTGCGTCGTTCCGTACTCACACTTGACAGCTTAACAGCGTTAAGGGCACGCTCGTCGGCGACGGCACTTAACGTTGTTAAGGAGACAGTTGATGGATGTCCTGATCGTGGGCGCGGGGCCGACGGGCCTCACCCTCGCCATCGACCTCGTCCGGCGCGGGGTGGACGCGCTGGTGGTGGAACGGGCCGAGGGACTGTTCCCGGGCTCGCGCGGCAAGGGGATCCAGCCGCGCACCCAGGAGGTCTTCGACGACCTCGGTGTCCTCGGCGCGATCCGCGCGGCGGGCGGCCCGTACCCGGCGATGATGATCTGGAAGGACGGCGAACGGCAGGGCGAGCAGCGGATGTTCGACGCCGTGCCGGCGAACGGGGAGAACCCGTACACCGAGCCGCTGATGGTCGCGCAGTGGCGGACGCAGGAGGTCCTGTACGCGCGGCTGACGGAACTGGGCGGCCGGGTCGCCTTCGGGCACGAGGTGACCGGCCTGACCCAGGACGCGGAGGGCGTCACCGTGGAGTTCGCCGACGGCACGGCACTCGGCGCGCGGTACGTCGTCGCGGCCGACGGCGGCCGGTCCTCCGTGCGCCGGGCGCTGGGCGTCGGCATGACCGGGGAGACGGTCGACCCGGCGCCGTTCCTGGTGGCGGACGTGACGGTCCGGGGCCTGGACCGGAACCACTGGCACGTGTTCCCGACGGGCGACGGCACCGCCGTCACCCTCTGCCCGCTCGCCGGGACGGACGTCTTCCAGCTGAGCGCGCGCTGCGCGGAGGGCTCCGCGCCCGAACCGGTCCTGGACGGCGTCCGGGAACTGGTCGGCGCGGCCACGCACCTGGCCGCCGAGGACGTGACGGAGCTGCGCTGGGCCTCCGGCTTCCGGCCGCGCGCCGCCCTCGCGGACCGGTTCCGCGTCGGCCGCGTCCTCCTGGCGGGCGACGCGGCCCACGTCCACTCGCCGGCCGGCGGGCAGGGCCTGAACACCAGCGTGCAGGACGCCTACAACCTGGGCTGGAAGCTGGGCGCCGTACTGCGGGGCGGGACGCCCGAGGCCCTGCTGGACACCTACGAGGAGGAGCGGCGCGCGAACGCCGCCGCGGTGCTCGACCTGTCGACGGGGGTCCACCGCGGCGAGGTGCGGCGCGGGAGGGCGACGGTCCAGCTCGGGCTCGGGTACCCGGAGTCCTCGCTGAGCGTCGACACCCGGGGCGCCGGCGGGGAGACCACCAAAGTGCGCGCGGGCGACCGGGCACCCGACGGCACGGTGGACGGCGTACGTCTCTTCGACGCCTTCCGCGGGCCGCACTGGACCCTGCTCGGGGCCGCCGGCGCCCTCCCCGGCGTGCGGACGCTGCCGGCCGCCCCGGACTCCTACGGCCCGGGTGTCTTCCTGGTCCGCCCGGACGGCTACGTCGGCTGGGCGGGCACCGGCACGGAGGGCCTGCGCGCGTACGCGGCGCGCACCGGAGCCCTCGTCGCGCCGTGAGGCGTCACGAGCTCGCGAGCGACAGCTTCACCGCGAACCCGAGGAACAGCGCGCCGGCCGCCGAGGTCGCCGTCGCCGACAGCCGCCTGCGGCGGCGGAAGGCGGCGGCCAGGCGCGTGCCGCCGAAGATCAGCGCGCTGAGGTACAGGAAGCTGGCCACCTGGGCGAAGGCGCCGAGCACCACGAAGGACAGCGCCGGATAGGCGTAGCCGGGGTCGACGAACTGTACGAAGAAGGCGACGAAGAACAGGATCGCCTTGGGGTTGAACAGGCTGACGACGAAAGCACGGCGGAAGGGCCGCTCCACGGTGCCGGCGGCGGAGACGGCGTCCTCCACGGTCTTCTCCCGCCGGGTCCGCCACATGCTCCACGCGGTCCGCATCATGCCGATCGCGAGCCAGGTCAAGTAGCCGGCGCCGGCGTACTTCACGATCCCGAACAGCACGGCGTTGGCCTGGAGGAGCGAGGCGACCCCGGCGGCGGACAACGTCATCAGCACGGTGTCCCCGCACCACACACCGGCAGCGGCCGTGTAGCCGGCCCGCACACCGCGACGGGCGGCCACGGACAGGACGTAGAGGGAGTTGGGACCGGGCAGCAGGACGATCAGCACAAGACCGGCCAGATAGGTGGGGAGATCGATGACGCCGAACATGAGAAGGAGTGTCGCACGGCGGTACGACGGCGTCTGCGGCGCCGGTCTCAGAACGCGTCGCTCGGCACGTGGCTCCCCCACACCCCGCGCAGCGCCCCGCACACCTCCCCCACGGTGGCCCGGGCCCGCAGCGCCTCCTTCATCGGATACAGCACGTTGTCCTCACCCTCGGCCGCCTTCTTCAGCGCGTCCAGGGCCGAGTCCACCGCCGCCGAGTCCCGGGCGGCCCGCAGCTCGGCCAGCCGTGCCGTCTGCCGGGCCTCGATGGCGGGGTCCACCCGCAGGGGCTCGTACGGCTCCTCCTCGTCGAGCTGGAAGCGGTTGACGCCGACCACCACCCGTTCGCCCGCGTCGGTCTCCTGCGCGATGCGGTAGGCGTTGCGCTCGATCTCGCCCTTCTGGAAGCCCTGCTCGATCGCCGCCACGGCGCCGCCCAGGTCCTCGACCCTGCGCATCAGGCCGACGGCGGCCTCCTCCACGTCGTCCGTCATGCGCTCCACCGCGTAGGAGCCCGCGAACGGGTCGACGGTCGCCGGCACGTCCGTCTCGTACGCCAGCACCTGCTGCGTCCGCAGCGCCAGACGGGCGCTCTTGTCGGTCGGCAGCGCGATCGCCTCGTCGAAGGAGTTGGTGTGCAGGGACTGGGTGCCGCCGAGCACCGCGCCCAGGGCCTGCACGGCGACCCGGACCAGGTTCACCTCCGGCTGCTGGGCCGTCAGCTGCACGCCCGCCGTCTGGGTGTGGAAGCGCAGCATCAGCGACTTGGGGTTCTTCGCGCCGAACTCCTCCCGCATCACCCGCGCCCAGATCCTGCGCGCCGCGCGGAACTTCGCGACCTCCTCCAGCAGCGTCGTACGGGCCACGAAGAAGAAGGACAGCCGCGGGGCGAAGTCGTCGACGTCCATGCCCGCCGCCACCGCCGTACGGACGTACTCGATGCCGTCGGCCAGCGTGAACGCGATCTCCTGCACGGGCGAGGCACCCGCCTCGGCCATGTGGTAGCCGGAGATCGAGATCGTGTTCCACTTCGGGATCTCCGCGCTGCAGTACCGGAAGATGTCCGCGGTCAGCCGCAGGGAGGGGCCCGGCGGGAAGATGTACGTGCCCCGCGCGATGTACTCCTTGAGCACGTCGTTCTGGATCGTGCCGGTCAGCCGGGCCGCCGGGACGCCCTGCTCCTCCGCGACCAGCTGGTACAGCAGGAGCAGCAGCGCCGCCGGCGCGTTGATCGTCATCGACGTGGACACCTCGCCCAGCGGGATGCCGTCGAACAGCACCCGCATGTCCTCGATCGAGTCGATCGCCACGCCGACCTTGCCCACCTCGCCGTGGGCGAGGGGCGCGTCCGAGTCGTGGCCCATCTGGGTGGGCAGGTCGAAGGCGACCGAGAGACCGGTGGTGCCGTGGGCGATCAGCTGCCGGTAGCGGGCGTTGGACTCGGCGGCCGTGCCGAAGCCGGCGTACTGCCGCATGGTCCAGGGGCGGCCGGTGTACATGGTCGGGTAGACCCCGCGGGTGAACGGGTACGCGCCCGGCTCGCCCAGCTTCGCGGCCGGGTCCCAGTCGGCCAGACCGGCCGGCCCGTACACCGGCTCGACCGGCAGTCCCGACTCCGACTCGTGCGTCATGGATGCCTCCGCGGTACGTCGTGCTCCCCCCTCACCATGCCCCGTAGTTCGGCGGCGGTCACGCGGGGAAGCATCCCCCGCATGAGGAACACGGTCAGATCCGCCGCCGTACTCGCCTCGGCCGCCGCCCTCGCGGCCCTCTGCGGCTGCACCGTGCAGCCCGTGGGCCCGGACGGCAAACGCTCCTTGCCGGTGCACGTCGAACTGCCGTCGAGCCGGGCTCCCGATCCCACCCGTTCGGCCGCCGGCACGCCCCCCGCGTCGCCGTCGCGGGTGCTGTGGTCGCGCGGCGACAGCGGGCCGGGCGTACGGGAGCTGCAGGCGCGGCTGCGCCAGGTGGACTGGCTGTTCGACGGGCCGACGGGCACGTACGACGACCTGACCGAACGGGCCGTCAGCGGCTTCCAGGGCAAGCGCGGACTGCCCCGGACCGGCGCGGCGGACTCCGTGACCTGGCGGCGGCTGCTGGCGATGACGCGTCCGCCGGGGAAGTGGGAGCTGTACCTGATGGGCGGTCAGCCGGCCGCCGCGCCCGATCCGCGCTGCATGACGGGACGGGTGCTGTGCATCAGCAAGACCAGCCGCACGCTGCGCTGGATGGTGGACGGGCGGACCGTGTCGACGATGTCCGTGCGCTTCGGCTCCCAGTACACCCCGACCCGCGAGGGTGTCTTCCGCGTCTACTGGAAGTCACGGCACCATGTGTCGACCCTCTACCACTCGTCGATGCCCTACGCGATGTTCTTCAGCGGCGGCCAGGCGGTGCACTACTCCTACGACTTCGCGGCGCGCGGGTACGCGGGCGGCTCGCACGGCTGCGTGAACGTCCGGGACGAGACGGCGGTCGCCGCGCTCTTCGCACAGGTGCGGGGCGGCGACAAGGTCGTCGTGTACTGGTGAGAGAGGGATTCGGGGCGCGGGCGGGACCGGGGGAACGTGTCCCGCCCGCGCCAGGTGCACGAGCCGTAGGTACGGGGGGAACCCCGGCTCAGTGCGACGGCCGATGACCAGTCGGCTCACTCATTACTGCGTCGCGAGGTCCAAAAACGTCACACCTCTCGCGGAGAAATTTTCGCGGTGTCTAAAACCGCAGGTCACAGGGGTGAGCCGAGCTCAGAGAGCGGTGTAGGTCGGGCTCGGTTCCGGGGTCGGCGAGGTCCTGCCCGGTCGGCCGGGGGCCGTCGGGGCGAAGGCGGAGGGAGCGGGTACGGCACCGCGGCGGTGCCTGCCCCTGCCGCCGTCACCGTGCTCGCCGCCGCGCCTGCCGGGGTGGCTGTCGTCGTCCCCGCCCTGGCCGTCCCGGTCCTCGCCGCCCTTGCCCTTGCCCTTGTCGCGGCCCTTGCCGCCGCCCTTGCCCTGGTCGCCCTCGTCCTGGCCACCGGCGTTCGTGTCGTCCTTGCCGCCGGTGTGACCGGCCGCCAGGACGACCTTGCAGTACCCGCTCACCCGCCCGGAGCCGCCCGCCAGGTGCTCCAGCGCACGCTTGCGGTCGGCGGCCGGTTCCCTGCCGTCCCGGATGTCGCGGCAGGCCGCGGCGACGACGTCCCACCCGGTGCCGGCGCTCGCGGAGGGCGGGGCGCCGGGGCCGGGAGCGTCGCTCGCCCCCGGGTCCTCGTCCGGGGCGGCGGCCTCGTCGGAGGCGCCGCCGGGGGTGCCCTCGGCGCTGCCACCCGGCGTGCTAGGCGCGATGCCGGACGGGGTGCGCGGGGAGGGCGAGGCGAGCGGTTCCCCGGAGGTCCCGGCGCTGACGGTGACGGCGGGGCCGGGGGGTTCGTCGTCGAACGGCGTGGGCAGCACCCCGCTCCCGGCCGCGACCGCGACCCCGCCGAGCGTGCCGACGGCCAGCGAGGCGGCGAGCGCGAAACGTGCCGGGCGGGCCCAGCGGGGGCGCCGCGCGGTGGTTCCGGTACGGCCCGCGCCGCCGATGCGGATCAGGCCCGCGTCGGCGCCGTTCGCGGGTGTGCCGGAGCGCCGGCCGGGGGCACGGGCGGCGAGATCCGCGGCGGTGCGCTCGGCGTCCGCGGCCTCACGGGCCTTGCGGAACGCGGCCAGGGCGGCCTCTTCACCGGGGAGTTCACCCGCGGCGGGGGCGGCTTCCGCGGCCAGTGCGCCGAGTGCCCGGGAGAGGCGTTCGGCCTGGTCACGTGCGCAGGGGTCGACGGCTTCCAGCGGCTCACCGCGCAGCAGGCGTTCCGCCGTCTCACGGTCCAGCCACTTGTCCTGCTCGTCGGCCATCACATGTCCTTCTGCGTCCGCGCACGCGGATGCGTCACAGTGGCGGACGTCACCGCGTGTCCACGCGGTTCTCGCTGGGGTGGCAGCGCGTCGAGCACGCCCGCCGATTCCGGATCGTCGCCGAGCAGCTCCGCCAGCCGCTTCAGGCCCCGGTGCGCGGCGGTCCGTACGGCGCCCGCGCGTTTGCCGAGCGTCTCGGCCGCGGTCTTGGCGTCCAGGCCGACCACCACCCGCAGGACGACCGCTTCGGCCTGGTCCTGCGGGAGGCGCGCGATGAGGGAGAGGGCGCTGCCGGTCGCCAGGGCCTCGATGGCCTCGCCCGCCGTGTCGGACTCGGCGGCCCGGCCGGTCAGTTCGGTCTCGTCGCCGCCTATGGCGGGGCGGCGGCCGCGCATGCGTATGTGGTCCAGGGCGCGGTTGCGGGCGATGCGGGCGGCCCAGCCGCGGAACCGGTCGGCGTCGCCGCTGAACCGGTCGAGGTCCCGGGCGATCTGCAACCAGGCCTCGGACGCGACGTCCTCGGCATCCGGATCGCCGACCAGCGTGCGCACGTATCCGAGCAGCCGGGGATGCACCGCGCGGTACACCGTACGGAACGCGGTCTCATCACCGTTCTGTGCTGCACGTACTGCGGCGGTCAGCTCCGCGTCGTCCCCCAGCACCGCACTCCCTCTACGCCTGTCTTCGGTCGGCGCGAAAGGCACGTTACGGCGTGAAACCGCTCCTCGTCCATGTCTGTAGAAGATGCAACTAACTCGTGACCGGGTACGGATGTGCGCAGGGTGAGGACCGGCCGTGGCGGGGTGTGACAGAAAACGCACTCATGGCGCTGTAGGAAGTACGGGCCCGCGCGGCCCGTCCGCGCGACGGCCGGGGCCTCTCCTGTGGGGGGTGGCGGCCCCGGCCGTTGCCTTTGCGGGGCAGGGCCGGACGGCCGGACTCACTTCTTGGCGTCGGACCTGCTGTTCGCGGTGGGGGAATCGCCGTTCTTGCCGTTGTTCTCATGGTTGTCGGCATTGCCGCTCCGGTCACTCTCGCCGGAGTTGTTCCCCTTGTTGGCGTTCGCGCCGGGCGAGGCCTCGGCGTTCCGCCCCGGCGAGCCCGATGGCCGGACGGCCCGCGCGATCAGGTCGGCGCAGTAGGAGGCGACCCGGTCGGGTCCGCCCGCCGCCGCCGCCAGCCGCTGCCGGGCCGTCGCCTCCAGGGCGTTGCCCCGGGCGCCGGCCCGCACGTAGGTACGGCAGTGGGCCAGGGTGTCCTTCGCGGTGTCCGGGTGCCCCGGCCGGGCGCCGGGAGCGGACGGGGACGCGCCGGCGGAACCGGGCGCGGTGCCAGGGGCCTGCTGGTTCGCGCGCACCGACGGGTGCGCCGACCGCGAGGTGTCCCGGCCGTCCGCCGTACCGGACCCGGCCGAGCCGATCGCGGCGACGGCGACCCCGCCCAGGGCGAGGCTCGCGAGCGCCACCGAGAGCGTGCCCTTCAGCGAGAACCGGGCCCGCCGGGCCGCCTTGGGACGCCAGTCGTCCCGGGTCCGCGTCCGCGCGCCGTGCACCCCGGACTCGCGGGCGGCCCGGAAGGCGGCCAGCGCCCGGTGCTCGCCCTCGGGTTCGGCACCGGACACGGCACCGTCCGCACGGAGGGCGGCGCCGAAGCCCGCCTCGAACCGGGCGAACTCGGCGGAGTCCGGAAGTTCGGGGGACCGGGTGAGTCCGGGGAGGCTCCGGTGCGCGCGGTGGCGGCGCTCGGGTGCGTCCCGGCGCCCGGAGGCGCCGTCCGGACGGCCGGCCGGATCGGCGGGTCCGGGGGTCCCGGCGTGGGCCGATGGGGAGACGGTGCCGCCAGGGTGTGCCCGCCGGCGGCCGGGCAGCCCGCCGCCGCTGTGCCGTTCACCCATGTCCGTTCCCGTCCCTCTGCGGTCCGCCCGGCCCACCGGACACGGGCGGTCCTCCGACCCCGTCGCGGGGGCCGGAACCGATGCTTCTCCCGTATCCATACGGCCCGTGGCCGTCGCCGTTCATCTCACGGCCTGCGCCGTTCATGTCGACTCCCCCAGCGTCCGGGGGTTCGCATCCGTCACACCCGCGTCCGCCGCGTCCGGCACGCCCAGGTGCCGGGCGAGCCGTTTCAGCCCGCGGTAGGCGGCCGTGCGGACCGCGCCGGGGCGCTTGCCGAGGACCCTGGCGGCGGCGGGGCCGTCGAGACCCACGACCACCCGCAGCAGCACGGCCTCGGCCTGGTCCCGCGGCAGCGCCCGCACCATCTCCAGCGCCCGCTCGGTGGACAGGGACTCCAGCGCCTGGTCGTGCGTGCTGTGCCCGCCGGGAAGGTCCATCACGCTCTGGTCGAGCGCGGCCGCCCGGGGCCGTACCCGCTGGCGGCGCAGGTGGTCCAGGGCGCGGTGCCGGGCGATGGTCGCGGTCCAGCCGCGGAATCCGGCGCCGTCGCCCTTGAACCGGCCGAGGTCGCGGGCTATCTCCAGCCAGGCGTCGGAGGCCACGTCCTCCGCGTCGTCGCCGACGATGCCCCGCAGATAGCCCAGCAGGCTCGGCTGCACGATCCGGTAGGCCACGGCGAACGCGGTCTCGTCGCCGTCCTGGGCCCGTGCGACGGCGGCTCCCAGTTCCCCGTCCTGCGGCTGCAGGCGGCGGCGTTCCCCTCCGTGGCCCAAGACCGTCCTCGTTCGTGCCGAGTTCATGGCCACCGCGTGGCGCGTCCCTCACGGTGCGACACGCTCCGACCGTGTCTCCGCCTTCCAGGATCATCAGCGTCGGGCCCCACAGAAATGTCACAGTCCCCGGCCGCCCCGCCGGCCGCACGCCCGCCGCCACGGCAACGGCCGTGGCTCCGCGCGCGGGACCGCCGACCGGACGGCATCCGCGGTTGTCAGTGCCCTTCCCTACGCTGCTCGCGCACCGACGAGGAAGCACGAGGGAAGGCATCGGCATGGGCGGCAACTGCTGGACGGACACGGGCCCCTACCAGGAGGATCTGGCGGCGGCCTTCCGCCGGGCACAGGCGGAGGAACTGGCCGCGGACGACCACGGCTTCGGCGCCGGCCGGACGGCGGAGGAGCTGTGGCGCGACCCGGACTGGCAGGAGTACATCCTCACCGGCGGCACCGGCTCGGTCCTGGACTTCCCCCTCATGATCGACGCGACGGACCCGGACGACGGCCCCTTCCTGCGCCCGCTGACGGAGGCCGAGATCCGCGCCTTCGCCCCCGGCGGCCGTCCCACCTTCGCCGAGTGGGACGCGGCCCTGGACGACGAGCGGCTGGACTTCCCCGACCGGGCGCAGGGCAGATGCACGGTGCTCTACACGGACGGTGAGCCGACGGCCATCGGTTACTGGGGGTGCACGGCGGACTAGGGGGCCGGCCGCGCGTCGAGGAGCCCGCCGACCACCACACCGGTGACGAGGAAGGCGGCCGTCGCGGACAGCAGACCGACCTCGTAGTACGCCGCCGGAGTCGCCCAGGCCGCGGCGCAGGCGGCACCGGCCGCGTCGAGCACGGCGAGGCCGAGCCGTCCGGCGCCGACCGTCGTGTCGCGCCGCGCCAGAGCGACGGCGGCTCCGGCGAGCACCAGGGCCGCCGCACCCGCCACCGCGGGCGTCCCGAACATCACGCCGTACCGGATGGCGAGGGCGGGCACGAGGAACAGGGCGAACCAGTGCCGCAGGGCCTGGCGCACGAAGGCGAGGACGGGGCCCGGCGCGGCCGGCTCGCGCAGCCGGGAGGCGGCACGGCGCAGGCCGGCGAGCGCGAGCACGGCCACCGCGGCGATCGGCAGCCGCTCGCCGGCCCTGCCCAGGTTGTAGAGCAGGGCGGTGTCGTAGACGACGAGGACCAGGGCGCCCAGGGCGCCGAGCGAACCGATGAGGACCAGCAGTCCCGGCACCGAGGCGGGAGTGCGGGAGGTCTCGCGGTCCCGGGCCGCGAGCCACCGCAGGAGGCAGGGCGTAAGAACGGCCGAGACGGCCCGCACGGCGATGTCGTCGGCCGTGTACGGGTTGCGCAGGTCCCACTCCACCAGGCAGAACACGACCGTGTACGACACGGCGGCCAGCGGCAGCAGCACGGAGCGGGCGATCGCCCGGTACAGCCCCGCGTCGAGCCACCGCACCACGACCGCGAACGCCAGGAGGACGAAGGGGAGTTCGAGGAAGGCCTGGACACGCAGGACCGACGGGGCGAGGAGTCCGGGCGCGGGGAAGACGTCGGCGAACCGGTGCAGCACGGGGTTTCCCGACGCGAGGTCGAACCAGCCCGACGGCAGGTACCGCGCGACGAAGGACGGATCGCCGCCGTGCACGCGCAGCACGTACACGGTGAACAGGACCTGGTTGAGGTAGATCAGCGCGGTCACCACCGCGAGCGCGGCGAGCGGCGGCACGCGACTGCCCGGGTACGGCTCCACCGGAGAACTGGGGGCGGCCGGCAGCCGCCTGGCGCGCAGCAGCGCGAGCACGGCGGACACGGCCACCACGGCGTCCACGAACACGCGCGGCCTCACAGCCGGTGCGCCGTGCGGGAAGCCCCGCGCCGGCCCGCCTCGAAGTGCCCCGTCTCCCGCGCGCACGGCGCCCGTTCACCCGCCTCGGTCACGGTCGGATTCTCCTCCGGTCGCCTCCGGGGGTGAACACGGATCGCCGACCCCCTCGTTGACCAAGCGGATGCCGGGTGCGAGGCGTCACGGGTGTGCGGGCAGGTGACGTTCGATCGGGGCCGAGCGCTATGTAGGTGGCACCTGTGACAGGTGGTGCTGTCGTGAAACATCGTCTAGGGGTGGGTTAGTGAGTCCTCGCAGGACCCGTGCGTACAAACCGCTCGGTCTGAGGAGACGGGCGTGGCTGACGGCCGGGGCGGTCGTGCTGAGCGGTGCGGGCATCGTCAGCTACGCGATGGCCGACCCGCCGGCGCAGTCCGACGGCAAGGGGCAGAGCCGTCGGCCGTCCATCCACACGCTGAAGCTGGAGAACCGGGGCGCGGGCCGCATCGGGCTGGGCCGCAAGGGCACCGACCGGTTCAGCGCGCTGCTGCTGACCTGGAACGACGCCGACACCGACGCCAAGGGCACGCCGGAGGTGCGAACCCGGGACCGGGAGAACGGCACGTGGTCCGGGTGGCGGAAGCTGCCGGACGACCCGTACCAGGCCGACGGTGCGGAGGCCGAACGCGCCGGGGACGTGCGGGGCGGCACGGCCTCGCTGTGGACCGGTGACTCCGACGGCGTCCAGGTGCGCCTGGTGAAGTCCGACGGCACCGAGGCGGCGGGCCAGCCTGCCGGCATGGACGTCAGGCTGCTGGACCCCGGCACCGATCCCGCGGGCGGCCCGGAACCGGCCGCCTACGCCGAGGGGACGACGGCACCGGCCGCGACCGACACCGCGTCACCGTCCGACACCGCGTCACCGTCCGACCCGGCGTCGGCCTCCGAATCGGCATCGGAGTCGGCATCGGAGTCGGCCTCCGCGCCCGAGTCGGCCTCCGCCTCCCCCTCGGTGTCCGACAGTTCCTCCGCGCCCGGCTCGCCGTCGGACACCCCCAGCCCGTCCAGCACGGTCCCGACGCCGCTGCCCTCCACGGTCGCCAAGCCGCCGATCGTCAGCCAGGCCGAGTGGGGCGCCTCGACGGACTACGACGGCACGCCCGGCTACGGCACCGAGATCAAGGCGGCCGTCGTCCACCACACCGGCGTGGACGGCGACAACAAGCTGTCGTGCGCCGACTCGCGGGCCCGGATGCGCACCATCCAGCAGGAGCACTTCGCCCGCGGCTACTTCGACATCGGCTACAACTTCGTCGTCGACCGCTGCGGTCAGATCTTCGAGGGCCGCAGCGGCGGCATGGACCTGCCGGTGGTGGGCGCGCACGACATCGGGTTCAACACGAACACGGTCGGCATCTCCTCCATCGGCAACTACATGACCGCGCACCCCTCGCGGGCCGCCCTCGACTCGATCGCCCGGATCGTGGCCTGGAAGTTCGGCATGTACGGGATCGACCCGGCAGGCAAGGTCACCCTGACCTCCGGCAGCGCCAAGGGCCAGGACGGCAACCTCGTCGACAAGGACCAGCAGATCACGCTGCCCCGCGTCTTCGGCCACCGGGACACCAACTCCACCGCGTGCCCCGGCGACAACCTCTACAAGAAGCTGCCCCTCATCGCGACGCTCGCGAGGACGCCGGGCGTCTCGCACGCCCTGCCCACCGCGGACTTCGACCGCGACGGGCTGCCCGACCTGGTCGCGGGCACCCCGAAGGGCAACTCGGTGACGATCCTGCCGGGGGGCGTGGACGGCCCCGTGACCTCCCGGAAGGTGACGCTCACCCAGAGCAGCCCGGGCGTGCCCGGCTCCTCCGAGTCCGGGGACGCCTTCGGCACCGCGACGGCCTGGGGCGACGTCAACGGCGACGGCTACGCCGACGTCACGATCGGCTCCCCCGGCGAGGACGACACCACCGGCCACGCCGACCGGGGCCAGGTAACGGTCATGTACGGCCCGGCGTTCACCAAGGGGTTCTCGTACACCACCTCGGGCAGCGTCACCGCGGCCGGCGCCAGGCTCGGCTCCACGGTCGCGGTCGGTGACTTCGACGCCGACGGCAGGGCCGACGTGTTCTCGGCCGGCACCGGCAAGGGCGGCAACTGGAACGCCCGGCCGGCGGCCGGCGCCACCACCTCCGGCACGCTGACCACCGCCACCGGTTCCCTCGCCTACCTGGACGCGGCGACGGGTGACTTCAACCGGGACGGATACGCCGACGTCGTCCTCAACTACCGGGACGGCGGCGGTATCTCGCGCGTGGTCCGGTTCGCCGGCTCGGCGAAGGGGCTGACCATGGCCGGTGTGCTCAGCGTCAAGGGCGGCCGCTCCGTCACCTCGGCCGACTTCGACACCGACGGCTACGACGACCTGGTGATCGGCCAGCCGTACACCGCCGAGTCCGGCGCCTACAAGGGTGGGCAGGTGACCATGCTCCGGGGCACCTCCACCGGCTTCACCACCACCGGTGCCAAGACCCTCCACCAGGACAGCGGCGGGGTGCCCGGGGCCGCCGAGTCCGGCGACGCCATGGGCGCCTCGGTCTCCGCCGGCGACTTCGACGGCGACGGCTACCCCGACGTGCTGACCGGTCTGCCCGGTGAGGGCATCACGCGCGGCGGGGTGAACCGCTCCGACGCCGGCTCGGTGCTGCTCCTCAAGGGCGGCGCCACCGGACTCACCGGCTCCGGCGCGGTCGCGGTCTCCCAGGACACCGCGGGTGTCCCCGGTTCCACCGAGAGCGGCGACCGTCTCGGCTCCTCGGTGTCGCTGACCGACCTGTCCGGCTACGGGCGGGCCGACCTCGCGTTCGGCGCGGCCGGTGAGGACGGCGCCGACGGCATCCTGATGCACCTGCCGAGCGGCAGCACCGGTCTCGGGTACACGCAGACGACCGTGTTCAGCAGGTCGGCGCTAGGTACCGCGACGGGCGCGGCCCTCGGGGCGAACCTGGCGCCGTAGTCACGGGGACGCCGTCCGGCCGGGGCCCCTCGGGCGAGGGGCCCCGGCCGGACGGCTCAGCCGAGGGCGGTCGCGTCCCGGCACAGCAGACGCAGCGAGCCGTGCCCGTCGAAGCAGCGCCGGGCCTCGTCCACCGGGTCCCACAGCCGGCCGTCCGGGGTGCGCACCCAGTGCTCGCCACCGGTCGCCCACCACTCGGCACCGGTCTGCCGGACGATCACCTCGCCCGCGTAGGCACCGAAGCCACGCAGCACGTTCTCCACCGCGGCGTACGGCGGTCCCTCACGGCGTATCTCCTCGATCATCCGGTCCACCCGCCACAGGCTCTGCGCCGAGTAGTCGAGCCGCACCCGCGCACCCTCGCGCATGGTCGCGACCGTGTCCGCCGCCCACCGCACGGGCTTCGCCGCGGCGTGCGGCCTGGTCTCCTGCTGTGCTGTCAGGTACTGGGCTGTCACATAAGGAAGAGCGAGCCGGGGGTGGCATCCGTCACCGCGACCGGCGATGCTTCACCGACCGTCGCAGGACCGCCCCACGTCCGCCGCACGGCTGACACACGATCGGCCGGTCCAGCAGGTCCGGGACGCCGGAGACGCCGACGGCCGGAGTGACGGGATCCGTTTTCGTCGGCGGACTCACGCGCCCGGCAGGACGGTACCCCTGGCCCGGCGGGAGACCACCGCGCGCAGGACCCGGCGTCCCTCGACCGAGATGTCCAGCGCGCGGCGCAGCCCCTGCGGGCCGTGGCCGGCGAGGAGTTCCAGGACGGTGACCTGGCGGCGCAGCTCCGCGGCGACGAGCGGTGGCAGATCGTCCGTCTCCCCCGCGCGCCCGGCGTCCAGGCCGTCGTCGCCGCAGGCGTCCTCCGCGGCGGGGTCGAGGAGCCGGTGGATGCGCAGGGAGGCGACCGAGCAGGCGTCGGCCCAGGCGCGGACCGCGTCGGCGGTGCGTTCGGCGGGGGCCGCGTCCAGCATCCGGCGGGCGAGCCGCCCGGCCTCGCCGGTCTCGCCGTCCCCGTCGGGCCGTGCGGAACCGAGCGCGTCGCGGGCCTTCTCCAGGCCGCTCCCCCAGTCGGACCCGTCGGCGAGGCTCGCCCACAGCGGGCGCAGCAGCTCGTCGTCGCCGCCGAGCAGCGGCAGACACCGATCCAAACTGGCCAGACCGCTGGCCGCCAGGCCGCGTTCGTCGGCCTGTGCGATCAGTTCCACCAGGCTCATGAAAGCCTCCCTCGCCAGGGCCCATCCGGTACGGAGCCCGCACTTCCCCTTACTGCGTGCGACGGCGCGGGAGTGTCACAGGAGGAGGTTTTCGGCCAAGAACAGGACGAGGCGCCTCAGCCCAGCCCGTCCGCCAGCTTCTTGAACCCGGCCCAGGACAGGGCCGGCCTGCCCGGGTCCCACAGCTTCTGGATCGTGGCCCGCAGGGGCATCCGGATGCCGGCGGCGACCTGTCCCTCGCTCTGCGCACCGGGGAAGTCGCTCCACACCGCCAGCGAACCGCCGAGGATCTGGCCGTCGTAGCGCGCCGGCACGGCGGTCGTGCCGCGCAGCACCCGCGGGTTCCACTGCTCGTAGATGCGCTGTCCCGTCGGGTACACGAAGGTCTGCGGCTGCCCGAGCACGTAGTAGAGGTACTCGTCGTTGTAGTTGAGCACCTTGCGTCCCGCGCTCAGGTACTCCACCGGCTGCCGTGCCCCGATCTCCTTGCCGGTCCAGTAGGCGACCTGGAGGTCCTTGGCCGGCTGCACGGAGGTGCCGCGGTAGAAGCCGTCGTTCCACGCCCGCATGGTCCGGTCGTGGGCCCGGACGGTGTCGGCGCGGTCGTTGAGCCAGCCGGTGGCGAGGTCGGCGACGGTGCCGCCGGAGCCGTAGGCCTTCCGGGCGGCGGCGGCCAGCTGCGGATACGAGGCCTGCGGGTCCTTCACGGTCAGCGCCTGGTACTCGTCGCCGCCGAGGTGCCACTGGCCGCCGGGGAAGAGCCCCGCGTACTCGTTCAGCAGATCGTCGACGAGCTTCGCGGAGCCCGGCTCGGAGATGTCGATCGCGCCTCTGGTCGGCACCCCGCTCGCGTTGCGCAGCTGCAGTTCGGGGTGGGCCTTGAGGACGGCGCCCAGGTGCCCCGGTGAGTCGATCTCGGGGACGACGGTGATGTGCCGGCTGTTCGCCAGGTCCACGATCTTCTTGACCTGCGCCTTGGTCAGGTGGTCCTGGGAGACGATCTCGGGGTGGCTGGCGGACTCGATCCGGAAGGCCTGGTCGTCGGAGAAGTGCAGCCCCAGCTCGTTGTACTTCAGGTCGCCGAGCTCGCGTATCCGGTCCTCGATCCACGCGGCGCTGTACGGCTTGCGCGCGATGTCCACCATGAACCCGCGCCGCGGCTTGGCGGGCTCGTCGCGGACGACGCCCTCCGGTGCCGTGCCGCCGCCGTGGACCTCCTGCTTCAGGGTGCGGGTGCCGTAGAAGACCCCCGCCTCGCCCGGCCCGCTGATCTCGACCCGCCCGCCGCGGACGGTCATCGCGTACGACTCCTGGTTCCCGCCCCCGCCGCCGAGCGCGAGCCGCACGTCACCGGCCCGTACGTCGTCCTTTTCCCCCGCGTAGGCGAGCCCCAGCTCGCCGGCTATCAGGCGCCCCTCGTCGGCCAGCGCGGCGTCGCCGACGACCACCCGCTCGCCGTGCCGGGGTTTCCAGCCCGGGCCCCGCGCCGGCGTGTGGGAGCGCACGGCGGGGATGGTGCGCGGCGCCTCGGACATCGGATAGGAGCGGCTGGGCTTCGGACTCGCCGACGGGGTGGCCGCCGCGCCGGACGCGGCGGCGTCCCGCCCGGCCGGCTCGCCGTCGGTCGCCGCCCACACGCCCACGCCCGTGCCGAGCGCGACCGTACCGACCACCGCGGCGGCGACCACCGCCCGCTTCCGTATCACTTGCCTCGCCGGCCCCCGGCGCCTGTGCTGGGTCACCCTGCCAACGTACGGCCGATCGCCGCCCCGTTCGTCACCCGGGCGCTCCGAAACTCTCCCGTCCGGGTGAAATTCAGGTATCACACGGACACACAGTGACCACTCTCGATAACCTGACGACACACATTTCACAGCATCCCCTGCCACACCACATGTGACGCGAGGACCTACGCTGCCCGCCCACCACCTTCCGTATCTCCCCAAACCCCTCGACGCCTTCAACACGGCGTCGGGCGCCGAGGCGCGCGCGCTTCTGCTGCACTGCCTGGACAGCCTGCGCTGGTCCCACCGGATCGCGGACCACCGCCCCTATCCCGACGTGGAGGCCCTGCTGGCCGCGGCGGACGAGGCGGCGTACGACCTCTCCCCGGCCGACCTGGCGGAGGCCCTGGCCGGCGAGTCGCTCCCGGAGCTCCCCGAGGACACCTACTCGGCGGCCCACATGGCCCTGAGCGCGGCCCACGCGGCCTACGAGGCCAGATTCGGACACGCGTTCGTCATCTCCCTGGGTGATGTGCCGCCGGAGGAGGCCCTCGACCACATCCTCCAGGGCATCCGGTCACGATTGGCGAACGATCCGGAGGAGGAGCGGGTCATAGCGGCCGAGGAGCTCCGGCGCCTCGCACGGGAACGGCTGCTGCTCCTGCTCAGGGCCGCGCGCAACTGCGCGACCAGCTCAAATGCCCCCTCACCCGGCAAATAGCGCAAGAACCCACCCCGGCGGTGGCCCCCGCTAGCCCAACCGCGTGCCACTTTGATCACACCGGTAGGCCCCCCGTCAGGCACGGCGCGACGCATCGCTACGATGCTGGGGGCCGGTGGACCGTACCCGGCCGGGCCCGACCGACAGTGAAGCCGGCGCGGCCCTAGTCCCCGCTCCCGGAGGGTTCTTCCGTGCCGGCTGGAACGCTGTACCGCGGCCGGGAAGGAATGTGGTCCTGGGTGGCTCACCGAGTCACCGGCGTCCTCATCTTCTTCTTCCTGTTCGTTCACGTGCTGGACACCGCTCTCGTGCGTGTCTCCCCAGAGGACTACGACAAGGTCGTAGCCACGTACAAGACGCCGATCGTCGCGCTGCTGGAGTACGGCCTCGTCGCCGCAATCCTCTTCCACGCGCTCAACGGCCTGCGCGTCATCGCCGTCGACTTCTGGTCGAAGGGCCCGCGCTACCAGAAGCAGATGTTCTGGACCGTGATGGGTGTCTGGATCGTGCTGATGGCCGGGGCGATCTACCCCGTCCTCGGCCACGCCGCCCGTGTTCTCTTTGGGAGCTGACGCCGATGTCCACGACTGAAACCCCCGCGTCCGGAGTCGGCCCCGTCGAGGGCGCCCCCGTCTACACCGTCGACAACCCGGCCCCGCTGATCGAGGCGCCGCGCAAGCGCACCAAGAAGTCCCCCAAGTCGACCCGGGGCAACTTCGAGCTGGCCGCGTGGCTCTTCATGCGCCTGTCCGGCGTCGTGCTGGTCGTCCTCGTCATCGGCCACCTGCTGATCCAGCTCGTGCTGGACGGCGGGGTCTCCAAGATCGGCTTCGCCTTCGTGGCCGGCCGCTGGGCGTCCCCGTTCTGGCAGGTCTGGGACCTGCTGATGCTGTGGCTGGCCATGCTGCACGGCGCCAACGGCCTGCGGACGGTCATCAACGACTACGCCGAGCGGCCGAACAGCCGGCTGTGGCTCAAGGGCCTGCTCTACACCGCCACGGTGTTCACCATCCTGCTGGGCACGCTGGTGATCTTCACCTTCGACCCGAACATCCGCTAGGCACGGGGCTGCGAGAATCATGAAGATCCACAAGTACGACACCGTCATCGTCGGCGCCGGCGGCGCCGGCATGCGCGCGGCCATCGAGTCGACGAAGCGCAGCCGCACCGCGGTCCTGACCAAGCTCTACCCCACCCGCTCCCACACGGGCGCCGCGCAGGGCGGCATGGCCGCCGCGCTGGCCAACGTGGAGGAGGACAACTGGGAGTGGCACACCTTCGACACGGTCAAGGGCGGTGACTACCTGGTCGACCAGGACGCCGCGGAGATCCTGGCGAAGGAGGCCATCGACGCCGTCCTCGACCTGGAGAAGATGGGCCTGCCGTTCAACCGGACCCCGAACGGCACCATCGACCAGCGCCGCTTCGGCGGTCACTCCCGCAACCACGGCGAGGCCCCGGTCCGCCGGTCCTGCTACGCCGCGGACCGCACCGGCCACATGATCCTCCAGACGCTGTACCAGAACTGCGTCAAGGAGGGCGTGGAGTTCTTCAACGAGTTCTACGTCCTCGACCAGCTGATGACCGAGGTCGACGGCGTCAAGAAGTCGGCCGGTGTCGTGGCGTACGAGCTGGCCACCGGTGAGATCCACGTCTTCCAGGCGAAGTCCGTGATCTACGCCTCCGGCGGCACCGGCAAGTTCTTCAAGGTGACCTCCAACGCGCACACCCTCACCGGTGACGGCCAGGCCGCCGTCTACCGCCGGGGCCTGCCGCTGGAGGACATGGAGTTCTTCCAGTTCCACCCGACCGGCATCTGGCGCATGGGCATCCTCCTCACCGAGGGTGCGCGCGGTGAGGGCGGCATCCTCCGCAACAAGGACGGCGAGCGCTTCATGGAGAAGTACGCGCCCGTCATGAAGGACCTCGCCTCCCGCGACGTCGTCTCCCGCTCCATCTACACGGAGATCCGCGAGGGCCGCGGCTGCGGTCCCGAGGGCGACCACGTCTACCTGGACCTGACCCACCTGCCGCCGGAGCAGCTGGACGCCAAGCTCCCGGACATCACCGAGTTCGCGCGTACGTACCTCGGCATCGAGCCCTACACGGACCCGATCCCGATCCAGCCGACCGCGCACTACGCGATGGGCGGCATCCCGACGAACGTCGAGGGTGAGGTCCTGGCGGACAACACCACCGTCGTCCCGGGTCTGTACGCGGCCGGCGAGGTCGCCTGCGTGTCGGTGCACGGCGCCAACCGCCTCGGCACCAACTCGCTGCTGGACATCAACGTCTTCGGCCGCCGCGCCGGCATCGCCGCCGCCGAGTACGCCCACACGGCGGACTTCGTGGAGCTGCCGGAGAACCCGGAGTCCCTGGTCGTCGAGCAGATCGAGCGGCTGCGCACCTCCACCGGCAACGAGCGGGTGGCGACCCTGCGCCGCGAGCTGCAGGAGACCATGGACGCCAACGTCATGGTGTTCCGCACCGAGCAGACGATCAAGACGGCGGTCGAGAAGATCGCCGAGCTGCGTGAGCGCTACAAGAACGTGGCGATCCAGGACAAGGGCAAGCGGTTCAACACGGACCTCCTCGAGGCGATCGAGCTGGGCAACCTGCTCGACCTGGCCGAGGTCATGGCCGTCTCGGCCCTGGCCCGCAAGGAGTCCCGCGGCGGTCACTACCGCGAGGACTACCCGAACCGCGACGACGTCAACTTCATGCGGCACACCATGGCGTACCGCGAGGTCGGCGCCGACGGTTCGGAAACCGTCCGTCTCGACTACAAGCCGGTCGTCCAGACCCGCTACCAGCCGATGGAGCGTAAGTACTGATGGCAACCCCCGTTCTGGACAAGGAAGAGGCGGCCGGCCGCCCCGAGCCCGGATTCGCCGACTCCCCCTACATCACGGTCACCTTCCGGATCCGCCGGTTCAACCCGGAGGTCTCGGCGGAGGCCGTCTGGGAAGACTTCCAGCTGGAGATCGACCCGAAGGAGCGCGTCCTCGACGGCCTCCACAAGATCAAGTGGGACGTCGACGGCACCCTCACCTTCCGCCGCTCGTGCGCGCACGGCATCTGCGGCTCGGACGCGATGCGGATCAACGGCAAGAACCGTCTGGCCTGCAAGACGCTGATCAAGGACATCAACCCCGAGAAGCCGATCACGGTCGAGCCCATAAAGGGCCTCACGGTCCTGAAGGACCTGGTCGTGGACATGGAGCCGTTCTTCCAGGCGTACCGGGACGTCATGCCGTTCCTGATCACCAAGGAGACGAACGAGCCGACGCGTGAGCGTCTGCAGTCCGCCGAGGACCGCGAGCGCTTCGACGACACGACGAAGTGCATCCTCTGCGCGGCCTGCACCTCCTCCTGCCCGGTGTTCTGGAACGACGGCCAGTACTTCGGTCCGGCCGCGATCGTGAACGCCCACCGCTTCATCTTCGACAGCCGTGACGAGGCGGGCGAGCAGCGCCTGGAGATCCTCAACGACCGCGACGGCGTGTGGCGCTGCCGCACGACGTTCAACTGCACGGACGCCTGCCCGCGCGGTATCGAGGTCACTAAGGCGATCCAGGAGGTCAAGCGCGCGCTGATCACGCGCCGCTACTGATCCCCGGGATCGACTCGCTTCGAGGGCCCCGTCTCCTCCTGGAGGCGGGGCCCTCCGGCACATGCCCCAGCCAGGCCGAGGTGCCGCTATGTGATCGTCGACCGCGAGCGCCGGCGCGTACACGTCCTCACCGACCCGGCGTGAGACACGTACGAACACCACCGTCCCTGAGCCCCGGGGGAGACCGTGCCCCCGCGGCTGACGCGAGAGAGCCACCCGGGCCCCCTGCCGAGCCCCACCGGACATCCGCGGTGGGGCTCCTCGCATCCGTGCGGCACGCCTTCTAATCTGACGACATGTCAGACGAAGAGTCGTACGAACTGCTCGGTTTCGACAACGTACTGCTTCCCGTCGGCGACCTCGCCGAGGCCGTCGGGTTCTACGAGCGGGCCGGATTCACCGTGGCGTTCCGGTTCGACGAGGCCGGGATCGCCCTGCTGCGGGTCGGCGGGGAGACGCCCGGCATCCTGCTGCGCGCCGAGGAGGCGCTGAGTTGCCGCACGCCGCCCTGGGCCTCCCCGCGCCTGTGGCTGGAGGTGCCGGACGCCCGCGCGGCGGCACGGCACCTGGCCGCCGCGGGCATCGAACCCCTGGACCAGGCGTTCCAGGGAGCCACCGGCTGGACCGTGGAGATCGCCGATCCCTGGGGCAACATCCTCGGCCTCACGGACTACACCAAGCGCCCGGAGCTGGGCCGCAGGGCCTGAGCGCACACCCCCGCCGAGCCCGCCCCGGCCGACCGTCCGGTTGAGTTGAACATGTTCAAAAGCAGGGCTAGAGTCATCCCTGTCAGCGTTTTGAACGCGTTCAAGAAGGGGTGGGGCATGGACCGCACCGTCATCGCCTACGTCATCTACCTGGTCGTCAGCGTCGCGCTGACCGTCTGGGTGGCCCGCACGCTCAGCCGCAACGGCCGGGTCTTCCTCGCCGACGTCCTGCGCGGCAACGAGAAGCTCGCGGACGCCGTCAACCACCTCCTGGTGGTGGGCTTCTACCTGGTCAACCTCGGCTTCGTGGCGCTGTACCTCGGGGACGACGAGACGATCGAGGACACCCGCGGCATCTTCGAGGCCCTGTCGACCAAGCTGGGCGTGGTCCTGCTGGTGCTCGGCGTGATGCACCTGGGCAACGTGTACGTGCTCAACAGGATCCGCCGGCGCGGGGTGATGGACCGGGAGCAGCTGCCCCCGGTCGCCCCGCAGGAGTGGATCGCCCCGACGGCCGGCGCGTGACCGGCATGACCGCCACGACCGCCGCACCGGGCCGGGGTGCCGCGCGCACCCCGGTCCGCGGGCTCACCGTCCTCTACGACGCGGAGTGCGCACTCTGCACCCATCTGCGCGGCTGGCTGGAGCGTCAGCCGCAGCTGGTCCCGCTGGAGTTGCTGCCGGCGGGCTCGGCCGGGGCCCGCGCCCGCTTCCCCGGACTCGACCACGCCGCCACCCTCGACGAGGTCACCGTCGTCGGCGACTCCGGACAGGTCTACCGGGGCTCCCGCGCCTGGATCGTCGTCCTGTGGGCCCTGCGCGAACACCGGCCGCTCGCCCACCGGCTGTCCACCCCGGCCGGCGCCGTACTGGCCCGCGGGGCGGTGCTGGCGGCGGCGAAATGGCGCGGCGCCCAGTGGCAGGGACAGGCGCGCGGCGGACAGTGGGGAGACCAGGTGTACCGGCGCGGCGACGGATGGGTCTACCGCCCGGACACCGGCTGGACCTACGAGCCGCCGTCCTGCGCCGACGGCGGCTGCACGACTCGTTAGGCTCTTCTCTCGTGCCCGCGAAGAACGACGGCCCCGAGGCCGGCCCCCAGAGCAAGTCCGAGCAGACCCGTGCGCTGATCCTGGAGACCGCGATGCGGTTGTTCCAGGAACGCGGGTACGACAAGACGACCATGCGGGCCATCGCCACGGAGGCTGGGGTCTCCGTGGGCAACGCCTACTACTACTTCGAGGGCAAGGAACACCTGATCCAGGGGTTCTACGACCGGATCGCCGCCGAGCACCGGGAGGCGGTACGCGAGGTCCTGGACCGCGAGACCGACCTGGAGGCACGGCTCGCCGGCGTGCTGACCGCGTGGCTGGACATCGCCAAGCCGTACCACGAGTTCGCCGTGCAGTTCTTCAAGAACGCCGCCGACCCCGACAGCCCGCTCAGCCCCTTCTCCCCGGAGAGCGAGCACGCCCGCGAGCAGGCCATCAGCGTGCACCGGGAGGTGCTCGCCGGCTCCAGGTCCAAGGTCGCCCCCGAACTGCGGGACGTCCTGCCCGAGTTGATGTGGCTCTCCCAGATGGGACTCGTCCTGTACTGGGTCTTCGACCGCACGCAGGAGCGGGAGCGCAGCTACCGGCTGGCCCGGCGCGGAGCCCGGCTGACCGCGCGCGGTGTCGCCCTGGCCCGGTTCCGCGTCCTGCGCCCGCTCGTCCTGGAGGTGCACGAGCTGTTCACGGACTTCCTGCCGGGCATGACGAAGGTGCTGCCGGACCCGGGCCGCGACCGGGGCGAGTGACCGCCCCGGCCGGGGACCGGCCGATCAGATCCACGACAGACGCCAGAGCCGGAACACGCCCGTGCCGTCGTCCAGGTACTGCCCACCGCCGACGTCCTCGGTGCTGACCACGTACTCCTTGCGCTGCCAGAGCGGGATCAGCGGCACGTCCTCGGCCACGTCGGTCTGGATGTCACGGAAGTCGTTCGCGGCCCGGCTGCGGTCGGCGAACTGCTGGCTGTCCAGGATGAGATGGTCGACCACCTTGTTGCTGTACCCGGTGGCCATCGTGGAGCCGGTGCCGACGAGCGCGGCGCCGAAGGTGTCCGGGTCGGGATAGTCGGCCACCCAGCCGACCGCCCACGCGTCCATCTTCCCCGCGGCCCAGCTCTTCTGGAAGTCGGTCCACTCGTAACCCTTGACGTCCACCTTGAACAGGCCGCCCGTCTCCAGCTGCTTCTTCAGCGAGGCGGCCTCCTCCTTGCCGGCGCCGCGCCCGATGCCGTAGCCGAAGGTGAACCGCACCGGCAGGGTGACCCCGGCCTGGGTGAGCAGCGCGCGCGCCTTCTTGGTGCTCTGCTTCGGGTAGCCGTCGAAGAACGCCGTGGTGTGGCCGGTGATGCCGGTCGGGATCAGCGAGTACAGCGGGTCGACGGTGCCCTCGTAGACCGTCGCCGCCAGTTCCTCGCGGTTGACCAGCCAGGCCATCGCGCGGCGCACCCGCGCGTCGTGCAGCGGGGAGCCTGCGCGGGTGTTGAGGTACAGGTTGCGGGTCTCGGCGCTGTCCGACTCGGTGACCCGCATTCTGGGGTCGCTCGGGTTCAGGTCCGCGAGCACGTCCGGTGACAGCGTCCGGGTGGCGACGTCGACCTGCCGGGCCTTCCAGGCGCCGTCCAGCTTCTTGGAGTCGGCGTAGTAGCGCAGCGCGATCGGGCGGCCTGTGCCGTCGAGGTAGCCCTGGTAGCGCGTGTTCGGCGCGAGGTCGGCCCGCTGGTCCTTGGCGTATCCGGTCAGCGTGTACGGGCCCGTGCCGTCGACCGAGTCGCCGGTGCGCAGGGCGCGCGCCGGGTACTTCTCCTTGTCCACGATCGAGCCGGCACCGGTGGCGACCTTCAGCGGGAACGTGGCGTCCGGGGACGACAGGTGGAAGGTGACGGTCCGCGCGCCGTCGGCGGTCACCGAACCGAGCGTGGAGAACAGGGACGCCGGTCCGACGTCCGAGTTGATCTTCTTCACCCGGTCGAAGGAGAACTTCACGTCCTCGGCCGTCATCGCGCGCCCGCTCGGGAAGCTGATCCCCTCGCGCAGGGTGCACCGGTACGTCTTCAGCCCGCTGCCCCGGAACGCGCAGCTCTGCGCCGCGTCCGGTACCGGCTCGACCCCGCCGGGCTCGAAGGTCAGCAGCGTCTGGAAGACATTGCTGAACAACGCCCAGGAACCGGCGTCGTAGGCACCGGCCGGGTCGAGCGCCGTGACGGCGTCCGTCGTCCCGACGGTGATGGTCTTGTTCTTGTTCTCCTGCGACGGCAGCAGTTGCCAGCCACCCACTCCCACGACCGCGAGCACGAGCAGCGTCATGAGAATCCGCATGCGAACAGATCGCATGGTGGTGCCCTCCCCAGGCCCCTCGAGGCCCTACCCCTGGTCAGCACGAAATCGCGCCACTCCCCTAAGCGGCGCGGCTCACCTAATCACACCTGTTTCGCCCTGGGGAAGGGCTTTCCGACCGGATGGGCAAGAACTTACCGAGGTGTTGTTTGCGCCGGGTTTCACAGCGCCTTCACAGGCTGGGAGGCGCTCCCGGTCAGGAGCGTGCGGCGGCCAGTTCGATCACCGTGACGTCCGACGGCGCCCCCACCCGGGTGGGCGGTCCCCAGGCGCCCGCGCCCCGGCTGACGTACAGCTGGGTGTCGCCGTAGCGGTCGAGTCCGGCGACGGTCGGGTTGGCGGCGGCCGCGATCAGGCTGCCGGGCCAGAGCTGGCCGCCGTGGGTGTGGCCGGAGAGCTGGAGGTCGACGCCGTGCCGGACCGCCTCGTGGATCTGCACCGGCTGGTGGGCGAGCAGCACGCACGCGCGTGCCGGGTCCCGGCCGTCGAGAGCCCTGTCGAAGTCCGGCCCCTGCCCCTCGCTCTCGCCCTGCACGTCGTTCACGCCGGCCAGGTCGAAGTGGGGCAGCTCGGCGCGGGCGTTCTCCAGCGGGTGCAGGCCGAGGGTGCGGACCTCCTCGACCCACTGCTCGGCACCGGAGAAGTACTCGTGGTTGCCGGTGACGAAGTACGCGCCGTGCCGTGCGGTGAGCCCGGCGAGGGGGGCGGCGGCCGGGCCGAGGTCCTTGACGCTGCCGTCCACCAGGTCGCCGACGACCGCGATCAGGTCCGGCTGGGTCGCGTTCACCGTGTCGACGACCCGCTGCGCGAAGCTCCGGCCCAGGACGGGGCCGAGGTGGATATCGCTGGCGACCGCGATCCGGAAGCCGTGCGCGGCCCGCGGGAGTCTGGCCAGCGGCACGGTGACCCGCTTCACCCGGGGGCCGCGCAGCACCCCGTGGGTGCCGAGGCCGACGGTCGCGACGGCGGTGGTGACGGCGGCGCCGGCGACGACCCGGGAGACGAAGAGGCGGCGGGTGGCACCGGGCGCCCCGGCCTGCTCCGGCGCGTCGGGGCCGGGTCCGTTCGCAGGGGCCGGCGCGCCGGGTCCCGGACCGTCCGCCGGCTCCCCCGCCGGTACGGTCTCGGGTTCCGGTACGGGGGCGGCGGCGCGGGGCCGCCGGGCCGGGAACCGGCGCAGCAGGGGTCGCACGGCCTCGCCCGCCACCACCGCCAGCAGCAGGTACAGGGCGAGGGCCAGCCACAGGAATCCGGGCCAGGCCAGGGCGCGTTGGAACCCGAACGGCGCGCCGGAGCGCTCCGCGACCAGGGCGGCGACCATCAGAACCGGGCCGGCGACGAACACCGCCGTGCCGGCGCGGCGGGCCGGGCCCGGGCCGCGCGTGGTGTCGCGGACCAGACGCCGCCACACGTACCAGTGCAGGACCGCCACGACGGCCAGGACGGCCAGGGCGACGAGCGCGAAGACGACGACCATCCCGACCGGTCCCCCGCTATGACGTCCGGCGCAGTGCGCGCAGTCCGCGCAACCCGATGACCCCGACGACCGTCCCCAATACGAAGGAGACGACCGCCAGCAGCAGGTGCACCCAGAAGTACGCGGTCGGGTGACCGTCGTCGAAGGCGAGTCCGCTGCCGTCCTTGACCAGGTTCTTGACGAAAGTGACCCAGATGACCCAGCTCCACACCCCGAAGGCGAGCAGGAACCAGGAGACCGGGCGGCTGAGCTTCATGTCTCCAGTATCGCGGTCGCGATTCCGGTTCCGTGTCGGGGGTGGGGCGGGACGCGGGACTTCACGGAGTGCTCCAGGTACGTTCTCGACCGTGTTCGCTCCCCAGAAGACCGGCCGGCGATCGCTGCTGGTCACCTCCGCCACTGTGCTGACCCTGTCCGTCACCGCACCCGCGGCGCTCGCGGCCCCGACCCCGTCGACGAGTCCGTCGGCCAAGCCCCCGGCCGGGATGTCCACCGTCGGCGGTGCCCGGCTCGGCATGGCCGGCACCCAGGTCGACCTCGCGCCGGGCGTGCCCGTGCTGCCCAAGGACCTGACCGCCCGTTCGTGGATCGTCTCCGACGCGGAGTCGGGCGAGGTGCTCGCCGCGCACAACGCGCACTGGCGGCTGCCCCCGGCGAGCACGCTGAAGATGCTGTTCGCGGACACCGTGCTGCCCCGGTTCCCCAAGGGCACCCGGCACAAGGTGGTGCCGTCGGACCTCGCGGGCATGGGCATCGGCTCCAGCGTGGTCGGGATAAAGGAGGGCAGGAGCTACACCGTCCACGATCTGTGGCTCGGGGTCTTCCTGCGCTCGGGCAACGACGCCGTGCACGTGCTGTCGGCGATGAACGGCGGGGTCCGGCAGACCGTCGAGGACATGCAGGACCACGCCGAGCAGTTGCAGGCCCTGGACACGCACGTGGTCTCCCCCGACGGCTACGACGCCCCGGAGCAGGTGTCGTCGGCGTACGACCTGACGCTGTTCGCCCGTTCCGGGCTGCAGAAGAAGGACTTCCGCGACTACTGCTCGACGGTGCGGGCGCCGTTCGGGTCGTCCGAGATCCAGAACACCAACCGGCTGCTGAGCGGCGACACCGACGTGCCCGTCTACCAGGGCATCGCGGGCGTGAAGAACGGCAACACCACCCATGCGGGCGCCACCTTCACCGGCGTCGCCGAACGGGGCGGCAAGGTGCTGCTCGTCACGGTGATGAACCCGGAGAAGCACGAGCACAACGAGGTCTACAAGGAGACCGCGAAGCTGTTCGACTGGGGCTTCCAGGCGGCAGGCAAGGTCACTCCGGTGGGCGTGCTGGTGCCGCCGAAGAGCGCCGCGCAGTCCACCGCGCCGCCGAGCGGGGGGCCCTCCACCGGGGAGGCGGCCGCGGGGACCGGCGGGTCGGGCTCGAAGCCGGTGGCGAGCGCCACCGCCGGGACCGGTTCGGGGGTCGGCACGGCGCTGGCCGTCGCGGGCGGGCTGCTGGTACTCCTCGGAGGCGGGGCGTTCCTGGTCAACCGCCGATGGCCGCTGCCGGACCTGATGCGCCGTCGGACCCGTCCCTGAGACCGGTCTCCTTGCTCGGCGTCGCCGTCCAGGAGGCGCAGAACAGGACGAGTTTCGCGGTGAAGTTGATCCACAGCAGCAGCGCCACCGGGACGCCGAACGCGCCGTACATGCTCTTCGCGGCGACCCCCTGGATGTACCCGCTGATCAGCAGCTTCAGCAGTTCGAAGCCGATCGCGCCGAGCATCGCGGCCACCAGCAGGCGACGGCGCCGCGGCTCGACCCCGGGCAGCAGGGTGAGGACGTAGAGCAGGACGAGGAAGTCCGCGAGCGCGGCGACTGCGAACGCGGTGACCTGGAGCAGCAGGCTGCCCCAGCCGTGCTCCTGGAGGCCGAGCTGCCGGGACACGAGGCCGACCGCCGCCGAGGCGAGGGCGGACGTGGCGAGTGTGACCAGCAGGGCGCCGCCGAGGCCGAGGAGGATGCCGGCGTCCTTGGCCTTGGTGACGAGCGGGTTCTCCTCGCGGTCGGGCAGCTCCCACACCGCGCGCAGGCAGTCCCGCGTCTGCCCGACCCAGCCGATGCCGGTGAACAGCAGCACGGCGCCCGCGATGACGCCGACCGTGCCGGCGTTGTCCACCAGCGCGCCGATGTCCAGCTGCTGGGAGAGGCCGGGGAACTGGTCGGCGATCCGGTTCTCGACGGTCTTCTGACCGGACGGGCTGAGCGTGGCGGCGGTGATCGCGGCGGCCACGGTCAGCAGCGGGAACAGGGCGACGAAGCTGACGAACGTCATGGCGGCGGCCAGCCGGGTCCATTTCACCCGGTCGAGCCGCTCGTAGCTCCGCCACGCGTGCGTCGTCATCAGCCGTGTGACGAGCGGCCCGATGCCGGGCAGTCTCTTCAGCCAGTCCATGATCCGTCCCTGCCCTCGCCGCGCTCCTCCACACCGCTCAAATGACGTCACTATCAGGGGACATCCCATTAATCACCCGTTTCCAGGAGGAAGGAGATGTTTTTTAACTCACCGCCCTCATGGGGGCGATACGGTCGCCAGCATGTCTGGAGACACCGTTCCCGTCACCGGCTGGGGCCGCACCGCCCCCACCGTCGCCCGTGTGATCCGCCCGCGCACCTACGAGGAGGCCGCGGCGGCCGTTCGGAACTGCGGGACGCGGGGCGCCGTCGCACGGGGTCTCGGACGGGCCCACGGGGACGCGGCGCAGAACGCAGGCGGCGCCGTCCTCGACATGACCGGCCTGGACCGCATCCACGTGGTCGACGCCGCCGAGGGCATCGTGCTGTGCGACGCCGGGATCTCCCTGCGGCGGCTGACCGAGGTGCTGCTCCCGCTCGGCTGGCTCCCGCCGGTCACCCCGGGCACCCGGTACGTGACCGTGGGCGGCGCGATCGGCGCCGACATCCACGGCCGCAACCAGCACGTCTCCGGCTCCTTCTGCCGCCATGTGCTGTCCCTGGAGCTGCTGACCGCCGACGGCGAGGTCCGCACGGTACGCCCCGGCACCCCGCTGTTCGAGGCGACCACCGGCGGCCTCGGCCTGACCGGAGTCGTCCTGACGGCCACCTTCCGGCTGCTCCCGGTCGAGACGGCGTACCTGACGGTCCGCACCGAACGCGCCGCCGGCCTCGACGACCTGCTGGCCCGGATGACCACCGGCGACCACCGCCACCGCTACTCGGCCGCCTGGATCGACCTGCTGGCCCGGGGCACGGCCACCGGACGCGCGGTCCTCGGCCGCGCCGACCACACCCCGCTCGACGCCCTCGGCAGGCACACGCGCGCGTGGCGGCAGCCGCTGTCCTCCCGCCCGCGCCGTCTCCCGGCCCCCTCCTCCCTCGTCCCGGACGGCCTGCTCGGCCGCACCACGGCGGGGCTCCTCAACGAGCTCCGCTACCGCGCGGCGCCCCGCGCGCGCACCGGCCGGATCCAGCACATGTCCGCGTTCTTCCACCCCCTGGACGGCGTGCCCCACCGCAACCGCCTCTACGGCCGCGGGGGGTTCGTGCAGTACCAGTTCGTCGTCGGCCACGGCCGGGAGGAGGTGCTGCACCGCGTCGTGCGGCGCATCGCCGCCCACCGCTGCCCGTCCCTCCTCGCCGTCCTCCAGCGCTTCGGGGACGGCGACCCCGGCTGGCTCTCCTTCCCGGTGCCCGGCTGGAGCCTCGCCCTGGACGTGCCGGCCGCGCTGCCCGGACTCGCCCCGCTGCTCGACGGCCTCGACGAGGAGATCGCCGCGGCAGGCGGGCGGGTCTGCCTCGCCAAGGACTCCCGGCTGCGCCCCGAGCTGCTGGCCGCCATGTACCCGCGCGTGGGCGACTTCCGGGCCCTGCGCGCGGAGCTCGACCCCCGCGGGGTCTTCGTCTCGGACCTCGCCCGCCGACTCGACCTCCAGACCCCTAGGAGCTGACGTGAAGGACGCCTTCGGTCTTCCCCAGTCCCTGCTCGTCCTCGGCGGCACGTCCGAGATCGGGCTGGCCACGGCACGCCGGCTGATCGCCCGGCGCACCCGCACGGTGTGGCTGGCCGGCCGTCCCTCGCCCGCCCTGGAGCAGGCCGCCGGGAGTCTGCGCGCGCTCGGCGCGGACGCCCGCACGGTCGCCTTCGACGCCCTCGATCCCGGGTCCCACGAGACCGTCCTCGGCAAGGTCTTCGCCGAGGGCGACGTCGACCTGGTGCTGTTCGCCTTCGGCGTCTCCGGCGACCAGGCCGAGGACGAGCGCGATCCGCTGCGCGCGGTCCGGGTCGCCCAGACCAACTACACCGGGGCGGTGTCGGCGGGCCTGGTCGCCGCCCGTGCCCTCCAGGCGCAGGGGCACGGCTCCCTGGTGGTCCTGTCCTCCGTCGCAGGCGAGCGGGCCCGCCGCGCCGACTTCATCTACGGCTCCAGCAAGGCCGGCCTCGACGCCTTCGCCCAGGGCCTCGGCGACGCCCTGCACGGCACCGGCGCGCACGTCATGGTCGTACGCCCCGGAGAGGTCCGGACGGGAACGGTGGCCGGGCGGTCCGGGAGCCCGCTGTCGACCACGCCGGAGGCGGTCGCCGCCGCGATCGAGCTGGGGCTGCGCCGCCGCTCGGAGACGGTGTGGGTGCCGGGGGTCCTGCGCCCGGTGATGTCGGCCCTGCGGCACGCCCCGCGTTCGCTGTTCCGCCGGCTGCCGCTGTAGTCACCCGGGAGAGGTCCGGGCCGCCGGCGGCCCGGCCCGCGCGCGGCCTAGCGGCTGGCGATCGTCCCGCGTCCGACGTCCGCGTGGCCCGCCTGCGGGGGCACCACGGAACTGCCGAAGACGTACTCCCGCAGCTTGCGCCACACCCCGTCGGCGCCCTGCTCGTAGAGCGCGAACCCGGTGCAGGGCCACTCGGCCTCGAAGCCCGCCAGTTCCTCGAAGGCGCGGTCCATCGCCGCGTCGTCGATGCCGTGCGCGACCGTGACGTGCGGGTGGTACGGGAACTGCAGCTCGCGCGCGACGGGCCCGGAGGCGTCGCGCACCCGCTGCTGAAGCCAGGTGCAGTCCTCGGCGCCCTGGACGATCCGGACGTAGACGACCGGGGAGAGGGGCCGGAACGTGCCCGTGCCGGACAGCCGCATCGGGAACGGCCGGCCGGCCGCGGCGACCGCCGCGAGGTGGGCGTCGACGGCCGGCAGACCGGTCGCGTCGACCTCGGTCGGCGGCAGCAGCGTGACGTGCGTGGGGATGCCGTGAGCAGCGGCGTCGCCGAAGCCCGCGCGCCGCTCCTGGAGCAGGCTGCCGTGAGGCTCCGGGACCGCGATCGACACTCCGATCGTTACGGTCCCCACGTCGTCTCCTGTCGTCGCGTCTGTTGTGTTCTCAGTCGTCCGGCTATCGACTGTACGGCCATGACCGTCCCGTGGGCAGGCGCAGCGGAAGTGATGTGCAGCGCTCCGCCCGTGCGGACGTGTGTGCGGTCGTACGCCTCGCCGGCGTTCAGTGCTTCGCCGGAAGGAAGCCCACCCGCTCGTACGCCTGCGCCAGGGTCTCCGCGGCGACCGCGCGGGCCTTCTCCGCGCCCTTGGCGAGGATCGAGTCGAGGGTCTCGGCGTCGTCCAGGTACTGCTGGGTGCGCTCGCGGAACGGCGTCACGAACTCGACCATGACCTCGGCGAGGTCCGTCTTGAGCGCGCCGTACATCTTGCCCTCGTAGTCCTGTTCCAGCTCGGCGATCGTCCGGCCGGTGAGCGTGGAGTAGATGGTGAGGAGGTTCGACACGCCCGGCTTGTGCTCGGCGTCGTAGCGGATCACGGTGTCCGTGTCCGTGACCGCGCTCTTGACCTTCTTCGCCGTCGCCTTCGGCTCGTCGAGGAGGTTGATGAGGCCCTTCGGCGTGGACGCCGACTTGCTCATCTTGATCGACGGGTCCTGAAGGTCGTAGATCTTCGCCGTCTCCTTGAGGATGTACGGCTTCGGGACGGTGAAGCTCTGGCCGAAGCGGCCGTTGAACCGCTCGGCGAGGTCGCGGGTCAGCTCGATGTGCTGGCGCTGGTCCTCGCCGACCGGCACCTCGTTGGCCTGGTACAGCAGGATGTCCGCGACCTGGAGGATCGGGTACGTGAACAGGCCGACGGAGGCCCGGTCGGCGCCCTGCTTGGCGGACTTGTCCTTGAACTGGGTCATGCGGGAGGCCTCGCCGAAGCCGGTGAGGCAGTTCATGACCCAGGCGAGCTGGGCGTGCTCGGGGACATGGCTCTGCACGAAGAGGGTGCAGCGGTCCGGGTCGAGGCCGGCGGCCAGCAGCTGGGCGGCGGCGAGCCGGGTGTTGGCGCGCAGCTGGGCCGGGTCCTGGGGAACCGTGATCGCGTGCAGGTCTACGACCATGTAGAACGCGTCGTGGGTCTCCTGCAGGGCCACCCACTGGCGGACGGCGCCGAGGTAGTTGCCGAGGTGGAACGAGCCTGCGGTGGGCTGGATTCCGGAGAGCACGCGGGGTCGGTCAGTGGCCATGTCCACCATTCTCTCAGGTATCGGGGCCCGGTTCGGAACTGGTCGGGAACAGCGGGCCTTCGTCAGGGCGCGTCCCGCGCCGGCGCTCGCCCTCGGTCCCGGTGCCGACGCGCCGCGCGGCGGCCCGGCGCAGTGCCGGGCCGCCGCGGGAGGAGCTGGAGGAGCCTCGTCAGGCGAGGTCGATCTCCGGGTAGAGCGGGAAGCCGGCCACGAGGTCGGTCGCCCGGCGGGAGATCTCGTCCGAGACCTTGGGGTCGAGGACGTGCTGGGCCTTGGAGGGGGCGCCCTTGCTGGTGGTGCCCGGCTCGGTGGTGGTGAGGACGCGGTCGATGAGACCGGCGACCTCGTCCATCTCCGCGGTGCCGAGACCACGGGTGGTCAGGGCGGGGGTGCCGATGCGGATGCCGGAGGTGTACCAGGCGCCGTTGGGGTCGGCGGGGATGGCGTTGCGGTTGGTGACGATGCCCGAGTCCAGGAGGGCGGCCTCGGCCTGACGGCCGGTGAGGCCGTAGGAGGTGGTGACGTCGATGAGGTTGAGGTGGTTGTCCGTGCCGCCGGTCACCAGGGTGGCGCCGCGCCGCATGAGGCCCTGCGCCAGGGCGCGGGAGTTGTCGACGATGCGCTGGGCGTAGTCCTGGAAGGCGGGCTGCCGGGCCTCGGCGAGCGCGACCGCCTTGGCGGCCATGACGTGCGGGAGCGGACCGCCGAGCACCATCGGGCAGCCGCGGTCGACCTGGTCCTTGAGGGAGTCGTCGCACAGGACCATGCCGCCGCGCGGGCCGCGCAACGACTTGTGGGTGGTGGTGGTGACGATCTGGGCGTGCGGGACCGGGTCGAAGTCGCCGATGAGGACCTTGCCGGCGACGAGACCCGCGAAGTGGGCCATGTCGACCATCAGGGTCGCCCCGACCTCGTCGGCGATCTCGCGCATGATCCGGAAGTTCACGAGCCTCGGGTAGGCGGAGTAGCCGGCGACGATGATCAGCGGCTTGAACTCGCGGGCCTGGGCGCGCAGGGCCTCGTAGTCGATGAGGCCGGTGGCCGGGTCCGTGCCGTAGGAGCGCTGGTCGAACATCTTGCCGGAGATGTTCGGGCGGAAGCCGTGGGTGAGGTGGCCGCCGGCGTCCAGGGACATGCCGAGCATGCGCTGGTTGCCGAAGGCCCGGCGCAGTTCGGCCCAGTCGGCCTCGCTCAGGTCGTTGACCTGGCGGACGCCGGCCTTCGCCAGGAAGGGCACCTCGACCCGGTCGGCGAGGACGGCCCAGAAGGCGACGAGGTTGGCGTCGATGCCGGAGTGCGGCTGGACGTAGGCGTGCCGGGCGCCGAAGAGCTCGCGGGCGTGCTCGGCGGCCAGGGCCTCCACGGTGTCGACGTTGCGGCAGCCGGCGTAGAAGCGGCGGCCGACGGTGCCCTCGGCGTACTTGTCGCTGAACCAGTTGCCCATCGCGAGGAGGGTCGCCGGGGAGGCGTAGTTCTCGGAGGCGATGAGCTTGAGCATCGCGCGCTGGTCGGCGACCTCCTGGCCGATGGCGTCGGCGACCCGCGGCTCGACGGCGCGGACGACGTCGAGAGCGGCGCGGAAGGCGGTGGACTCGGTGGAGAGATGCTGCTCTGGCATGGGGACCTCCGGACGTGGCGTTCGGCGTGTTCGGTTCGGCCCAGGCGCACGGCACTCATTCGTGCTCGGGCCGCTCCCCGATGGTCGGTCCCATCCCAGCGCGCCAGTCACGGCCCGCTGATCAGCCTACCCGGCGGGCCGGAGCCGTGAGATCCCGCGTCCACCATGCGAGCGAGCGCGGGAAGGAGGCGACCGGCGCGTCCGCGGGAGGCCGTGAGGTCAGTGCAGCGGGATGTCGGTGCCGTGCTCGGCGGCGGGGCGGGGGCCGAGGATGCGCCGGTCGGACTCGCGGATCGCGACGTCGTTGATGCTGGCCTCGCGGCGGCGCATCAGCCCGTGCTCGTCGAACTCCCACAGTTCGTTGCCGTAGGAGCGCCACCACTGCCCGTCGGCGTCGTGGCACTCGTACTGGAAGCGGACGGCGATCCGGTCCTCGTGGAAGCTCCACAGGCTCTTGCGCAGCGCGTAGTCGAGTTCGCGCTCCCACTTCTCGGTCAGGAAGGCGACGATCTCCTCCCGGCCGGTGAGGAACCGGTCCCGGTTCCGCCAGACCGAGTCCGGTGTGTACGCCAGGGCCACCCGGTGGGGGTCGCGGGTGTTCCAGGCGTCCTCGGCCGCCTGCACCTTCTGGCGGGCGGTCTCCAGGGTGAACGGCGGGAAGGGCGGACGGTCTTCGGGCACGGCGGCCTCCTCATGTCGAGAACGAGCGTTCTCCATCGATGCGGCTAACATAGAGAACGATCGTTCTCAGAGTCAAGGAGCACGCCGATGCCCGCCCCGATCACCGAGGAACAGACCCGCCTGGACCGGGCGGCGCTCCTGGACACGGCGGAGGCGCTGTTCTACGCGCACGGCATCCAGGCCGTCGGGATGGACCGGGTCCGCGAGGCGTCCGGACTGCCTCTGAAGCGGATCTACCGGCTGTTCGCGACCAAGGAGGACCTGGTGGTCGCCGTGCTCCGGCGGCGCGACCGGCGCTGGCGCGAGAGCCTGACCGCCCACGTGGAGGGCGTCCGGGACCCGCGGGAGCGGGTGCTCGCGGTCTTCGACTGGCTCGCCGGATGGTTCGCCGAACCCGGCTTCCGCGGCTGCGCCTGGATCAACGCCTTCGGCGAGCTCGGCTCGTCGTCCGAGCCGGTGCTCGCCGAGGTGCGGTCCCACAAGCAGGCCTTCCACGACCAGCTCGCGGCCTGGGTGCGGGCCACCGGGGTACCGGTGGCCGAGCCGGTGTTCCTGCTCGCCGAGGGTGCCGTCGTCACGGCCGGGCTCAGCGGCGATCCGGCGCCCGCGGCGCACGCCCGCACGGCCGTCGAGACGCTGCTCGGGAGCGGCGGAAACCGCTGAGACACCCCGCCGGGGGCCGTCGCCCGGCGTCGGTCCCCGTCCGTTAGAGGATCACGTGGGGCAGGAAGCGGGCGTACTCGTCGGTGATCAGGCCCGAGGACTCGCGGATGCCGAGGCCTGCCGACTCGTCGCGGACGACCCAGGCGCCGAGGACCACGTGGTTGCCGTCGAAGGCGGGCAGCGGGGCCAACTGCTGGTAGCAGCAGGGTTCTTCGCGGAGCACCGCGGGCCCGCCGGGCGGGTGCACGGTGACGCCCTCGCCCTCGCGGCCGAGGAGGGGCTTGGAGACGTAGCCGGCCGGCCCGGCCAGCTCGCGCGGGCCGTCGAGGTAGGCGGGGAGGAGGTTGGGGTGGCCGGGGTACAGCTCCCAGAGGACCGCCAGGAGGGCCTTGTTGCTCAGGAGCATCTTCCAGGCCGGTTCGATCCACAGGGTGCTGCCGGTGCCGCCGCCGTTGTCGAGGGTGTCCAGGACGTGCCCGCCGAAGGAGTCCGTGGTGAGCCACTCCCAGGGGTAGAGCTTGAAGATGCCCCGGATGAAGCGGAGCCGGTTGTCGACGAAGCGGCCGGAGAGGGTGTCCCAGCCGATCTCCTCCATGGAGATCCAGTCGGTGTCGAGGCCGGCCTGCTCGGCGGTCTCCTTGAGGTAGGCGACCGTCATCAGGTCCTCGCCGAGTTCGTCGGCGGAGGAGTGCGCGAAGTGCAGGGGGCTGCCGGGCGGCAGCAGCGCGGCCTGCGCGCGCCAGGCGTCGACGAGGCGTTCGTGCAGGGAGTTCCACTGGTCGGCGCCGGGGAACCGGTCCTCCATCCAGAACCACTGCGGCGAGGCGGCCTCCACCAGGGAGGTCGGGGTGTCGGCGTTGTACTCCAGCAGCTTCGCCGGTCCCGTGCCGTCGTAGCGGAGGTCGAACCTGCCGTACAGGGAGGGGAGTTCGGCGCGGCGGTGCCAGGCCTCGGTGACCGCGGCGGCCACGCGCGGGTCGGTGATGCCGAGGTCGGCGAGGCGGTCCTTCGCCACGATGTGCCCGGCGGCCGCCAGGCACATGCCGTGCAGCTCCTCGACGGTCTCCTCCAGCGCCTCGACCTCGTCGAGGGTGAAGACGTAGTAGGCGCTCTCGTCCCAGTAGGGGCGCAGCGAGCCGTCGGGGTGACGGGTGAGCGGATAGACGAGTCCCTGCTCCTCGACGGTCCGCTGCCAGCCGGGGCGGGGTTCGATCGTGCGGCGTTCCATCTCGTGTGCCCGGCTCAGCCGCCGGAGCCGCCCTTGCCGCCGCCGAAGCCCCCGCGGTGGACACCGCCGCCCGAGCCGCCGCCCGAGCCCTTGCCGGGCTTGGTGAAGGAGCCGTCGCCCACGAACGAGCCCTTCTTCGTGCCGCCGTAGTACCAGGTGCCGTGCGAAGAGGACTTGGTGGACTTGCAGTTCTTGTCGGAGACGACCTTGTAGCCCTTGCCGTAGGTGTAACTGTCGCGGTCCACGCAGCGCTTGTCCGGGTCGGACGACGAGCAGGCGGTCAGAGCGGTCGCCAGCAGGCCCATGCCGCCGAGGACGACCGTGCCGGACCGGAGCCGCCGGCGCGTGCGTGGCTGTGCTGTGCTCATGTCTGCGTCTCCCCCGTGTGTCGGCCGGCCGGTGCCGGTTCGCTGCGGGCCAGCCTAGGCACCGGTGGCACCGGCCGGGCAGGGGGGGCCAGGGAATTCCCGCTCCCCTAGAGTCGCTTCGTGCTGTTTGGAATGGTGTGCGCCCTCGGCGCGGCGGTCTGCTTCGGAACCGCGACGGTGTTGCAGGCGGTGGCCGCCCGGGAGGCGGCCGCCGAGGGGGACGGCGGCGGTGACGCGGCGCTGCTGCTGCGGGCGCTGCGGCAGTGGCGGTACATCGCCGGGCTGGCGCTGGACGGTCTGGGCTTCCTGCTCCAGATCGCGGCGCTGCGGTCCGTGCCGATCTACGCGGTGGGCGCGGCGCTGGCGGCGAGCCTCGCGGTGACGGCCGTGGTGGCGGCGCGACTGCTGCGGGTGCGGCTGAGCGGGCTGGAGTGGGCCGCCGTGGGGGTGGTGTGCGCGGGTCTGGCGATGCTCGGGCTGGCCTCGGGCACCGAGGGCGACGAGCAGGGCCCGCACTGGCTGCCGTACGCGATGGTGGCGGCCGCGGTCGGCGTGCTGCTGCTCGGCGCGATCGGCGGGCGGCTGACCGGCCGGACCCGGGCGCTGCTCCTCGGACTGGGCGCCGGGTTCGGGTTCGGAGTGGTGGAGGTGTCGGTACGGCTGATCGACTCGCTGCGTCCGGCGGACCTGTTCACCGACCCGGCGGCGTACGCCCTGCTCATCGGCGGCGGTGCCGCGTTCCTGCTGCTCACCTCCGCCCTGCAGCGGGGCTCGGTGACGACGGCCACGGCCGGCATGGTGATCGGCGAGACGGTCGGCCCGGCGGCGGTCGGCGTGGTGTGGCTCGGCGACCGCACCCGGGAGGGTCTGGCCTGGCTGGCGGTCCTGGGCTTCACGGTGGCGGTGGCGGGCGCCCTGCTGCTGGCGCGGTTCGGCGAGGCACCATCGGCGGAGGGCGCCCCGCGGCCGGACGAGGCCTGAGCGCGGCCCGCCGACGACTACGGCAGCACCCGGCACAGGGCCTCCAGAGCGGCCCCCCACGCGCTGTCCGGCGGGGTGCCGTAGCCCACGACCAGCGCGTCCAGGTGCTCGGTGACGGCCTGCGGATGGCGGTGGTGGGCCAGGCCGTGCAGTGCCAGTCCCTGCCAGAGGGCGGCCTGGACCACCGACTGTTCCGTGCCCGGGGGCAACCGCAGCACGGCGTGCAGCCCGGCCGCGATCCCGGTCACCCGCACGTCGGGCGCATGCTCGGCCACCGCCGCGGCGAGGGCGTCGCGGCGGCGCCGGTACCGCAGCCGCGAGGACCGGACGTGGCGGTCGTACGCGCCGGAGGTGAGGAACTCGGCGAGAGTGAGCTGTTCCAGCACGCCCACCGTGTCGGTGCCGCCCTTCGCCGCGGCCGCCTCCTCGGCCAGGGACGGCGGAAGCACCATCCAGCCCAGCCGCAGTCCGGGCGCAAGGGACTTGCTGGCGGTGCCGAGGTAGACGACCCGCTCGGGATCGAGTCCCTGGAGGGCGCCGACCGGCTGGCGGTCGTAGCGGAACTCGCCGTCGTAGTCGTCCTCCAGGACCAGTCCGCCGGTGCGCCGTGCCCGGTCCACGACGGCGGCCCGCCGGTCGGGGTGCAGGGCGGTGCCCATCGGGAACTGGTGGGCGGGCGTCAGCAGCACCGCCCCGGCGTCGCCCGACGGCTCCGGGTCCGTGCCGAGTGCGTCGTACGGCAGCGCGGGGGTCGCGAGCCCGGCGTCCCGCAGCAGCCGCCGGTGCGGGGCGAGGCCGTACGACTCGACCGCCACCGTCCGCACGCCGCGGGCCCGCAGCACCCGGCCGAGGACGGTCAGGGCGTGCGAGAAGCCCGCGGTGATCAGCACGGTCTCCGGGTCGGCGCGGACACCGCGGGCGCGGGCGAGGTAACCGGCGAGGGCGGTGCGCAGTTCGGGCCGTCCGCGCGGGTCGCCGTAGCCGAGCGCGTGGTAGGGGGCGGTGTTCAGGGCGCGGCGGGCGGCCTTGAGCCACTCGGCGCGTGGGAAGGCGGCGAGGTCGGGGGTGCCGGGGACGAGGTCGTGGGTGGGGCGGCCGGGGTCCCGGCGCCGGGATGCCGTCGGTCCGGCGGCGGGCGGAGGCGGGGTCGTCCGGCGCGGTACGGCGGACGCTCCCGCGGCCACCCGGGTGCCGGAGCCCTGCCGGGCGGTGAGCCAGCCCTCCGCGACCAGGTCGGCGTAGGCCTCGGCGACGGTGTTGCGGGCGATGCCGAGGTCGGCGGCGAGGGACCGGGAGGAGGGCAGCCGGGTGCCGGGGGCCAGGCGACCGGTGCGGACCGCGTCCCGCAGCGCGTCGGTCAGGCGCCGGCGCAGGCCGCCCGGACCGGCCGGTTCGAGGTGCAGGTCGACGCCCGAAGTGGCCCACGTTCTCGCCATGGAAATGGACCATACTCCTGGGCTGCCCGGCTCCTAGGGTCGAGGGCATGAGCACTGCACAGGAAACCGTCGAGTACGCCACCGAGCACACCCCGCGCCTGAGCTGGGCCGAGCACGCACCCGAGGTCTACAAGGCGATGGTCCGCCTGGACACCGCCGCCAAGAAGGGGCTGGACCCGAAGCTGTACGAGCTGGTGAAGATCCGCGCCTCGCAGATCAACCACTGCGCGTTCTGCCTCGACATGCACACCAAGGACGCGCTCGCGGCCGGCGAGAGCGTCGAGCGGGTCGTGCAGCTCGGCGCGTGGGAGGAGTCGCGGCACTTCTACACGGAGAAGGAGCTCGCGGCGATCGAGCTGACCGAGGCGGTCACCGTCCTGACGGAGGGCTTCGTACCGGACGAGGTGTACGAGAAGGCCGCCAAGCACTTCGAGGAGGCCGAGCTGGCGCAGCTGATCGCCGCGATCACGGTGATCAACGCCTGGAACCGGTTCGGCGTGACCACCCGGATGGTGCCGGGCCACTACCGGCCGGGACAGCACGCGTGACGGCCGCCCCCGCCGCGGGACCCGGGAGGCCGGCCGCGCAGGGCGGGGCGGACGCGTTCCGCGCGCTGCACCGGGGGCGTGTACCGGGCGACCCGCTGGTCCTGCCCGGGCCGTGGGACGCGGCCAGCGCCCGGGTGTTCGCGGAGGCGGGGTTCCCCGCGCTGGCCACGCCCAGTGCCGGGGTGGCCGCCTCGCTGGGGTACGCCGACGGGGCCACCCCCGCCGACGAGATGTTCGCGGCGGTCGCGCGGATCACCCGGGCCGTGGACGTGCCGGTGTCGGCGGACGTCGAGGGCGGCTACGGGCTCCGTCCGAAGGAGCTGGTGGAGCGGCTGCTGGAGGCGGGGGCCGTCGGCTGCAACCTGGAGGACTCCGAGGGGGGCGTCCTGAAGGACCCGCACGAGCACGCCGACTATCTGGCCGAGGTCCGCTCGGCCGCCGCCGGCCTGCTCTTCGTCAACGCCCGCGTGGACACCTTCGTGCACGGCGACGGCGATCCCGGGCGTGCCCTCGCGCGGGCGGCGGCGTACGTGGCGGCGGGCGCGGACTGCGTGTATCCGATCCTCGCCCCGCAGGCCGTGCTGCCGCTGCTGCGGGCCGGGATCCAGGGCCCGCTGAACGCGCTGGCCCGGCTGGGCGGGAGCGGCCCCTCGCCCGCCGCGCTCGGCGAACTCGGGGCCACCCGGATCACGTTCGGGCCGGGGCTCCAGCTGCGGGCCGCGGCCGCCCTGCGGGAGATCGCCGCGGGGCTGGGCTGAACCGGCTCAGGACAGCCACTTCCTCCACACGTCGGGGTGGCTGTCCACCCACTTCTTCGCCGCGTCCTGCGGGCTGAGCTTCTCCTGGGCGATCATCAGCGCGACCTCGTCCTGGTCCTGGGTGGTCCACCGGAACTTCTTCAGGAAGGCCGCCGCCTTGCCGCCGGACTTCGCGAAGTCCGCGTTGAGGTACTTCTGGAGCGGGGTGTGCGGGTAGGCGCAGGTGATCCTGGCCGCGTCCGCGTCGCAGCCGTCCTTGTACGGCGGCAGCTTCACCTCCGTCATGGGGACCTTCTTGAACAGCCACTGGGGCGAGTACCAGTAGGTCAGGAAGGGCTTCTTGTCCTTGGCGAACTGCTTGATCTGGGTGATCTGCGCCGCCTCGGAACCGGCGAAGACGACCTGGTAGTTCAGCTTCAGGTTCTTCACCAGCGCCTTGTCGTTGGTGACGTAGGACGGGGAGCCGTCCATCAGCTGGCCCTTGCCGCCGCTCTCCGCGGTGCGGAACAGCGAGGCGTACTTGTTCAGGTTCCGCCAGTCGGTGATGTCGGGGTGCTGCTTGACCAGGTAGGTCGGGACGTACCAGCCGATGTGACCGGTCACCCCGAGGTCGCCGGCGTGCCGGATCGTCTTCTTGTCCTCGACGTACCGCTTCTCCTGGTCCGGGTGCCCCCAGTCCTCCAGGAGCGCGTCGACCCGGCCCTGGCTGAGGGCGTCCCAGGCGGGCACCTCGTCGACCTGGACGGTGTCGACGCGGTAGCCCAGCTTGTGTTCGAGGATGTACTGGGCGACGGCCACGTTGGCCTGCGCGCCCACCCAGGACTGCACGGACAGCGTGACGCTCTTCGCGCCCTGGGCGTTGGCGAACGGGCTGGCCTGCTTGGTCATGTCGGCGGCGCCGCAGCCGGTGGTCAGCCCCAGGACCGCGACGGCGACGGCGATCGGGCCGGTCGTACGGAATCGCATGTCAGGCTCCCTTCTTCGTGCGGCGCTCGGTCGGCTGGGTCACCCGGTCGAGCATCAGGCCCAGGCAGACGATGGCGGCGCCGGCCACC